>NZ_RXMA01000013.1 GCF_003966125.1 Azospirillum griseum | reverse complement strand
AAAGCCTCTGCGCCGATGGTACTGCGTCTTAAGGCGTGGGAGAGTAGGTCGCCGCCAGGTCACTCAGGCACACGAGAAACCACACACACATCAACACACCAACTCAAGCGCCCGTCATCCTCACTCACCAAACCCATCGCCCGCGGGGTGGAGCAGCCCGGTAGCTCGTCAGGCTCATAACCTGAAGGCCGCAGGTTCAAATCCTGCCCCCGCAACCAAATCTACAAAAGCCCCTGAAAGCATTCCGCTTTCAGGGGCTTTTGCTGTGCGCAGAATCGCCGACGAAGCGCCTTCAGGATTGTCAGCAGGCACCCGGGGGCAGCGGGCAGGAGTTTACGGGGCGGTCCGAATATGCAATCGTCCCCCGCCAGTCCGGCCATCACCAAGGCCGTCGACCCAGCGAAATGAGGGATCCGTGCGTCGCGTTACACCGCTTCTGGTCAGCGCCGTCCTGTCGGTTCTGGTGGCGTCCTGCGCCAGTGGGCCGCGCACCGTGTCGCAGGCCGACATCGATTCCTCGGTCGCGGAAGCGTCCAAACGGTTCGACATCCCCGAACTGTGGATCCGCGAGGTCATCCGCCAGGAAAGCGGCGGGCGCACCATGATGAACGGCAAGCCCATCGTCAGCAAGGCCGGGGCCATGGGGCTGATGCAGCTGATGCCCGGAACCTATGAGGAGATGCGGCGCAAGCACGGCCTCGGGTCCGACCCGTTCGATCCGCACGACAACATCATCGCGGGCACGGCCTATCTGCGCGAGATGTACAATCTGTTCGGCGCGCCCGGTTTTCTCGGGGCCTACAATTGCGGGCCGGGCTGCTACGGCGATTATCTGGCCGGAAAGCGCAGCCTGCCCGGCGAAACCAAGCGTTACATCGCCTCGGTCGGCCCGCGTCTGAACCGCACCACCGCGCCCAACGGGGCCGACATCGTGGTGGCCACGGCGGCGGACAGCGCGCCCATCGTCGCCACGCCCGCCCCGTCCTACAGCGCGCCAGCCTACAGCGCCCCGGTTGCGGACAGCGCGCCGCCGCCCAGCTACAGCCCGCCACCGTCACCCGGCCGGTCGTCGGTGGCGGTGGCGGCGCTGCCGCCGCCCACCCCAAGCGTGTCGGCCCCGGCCTCCACGCCGGTCCCGTCCGCGCCGGTCACGCGGGTGATCGCCCCCGACACCTCCCTCCCCGCCGCCCCGGCCACCGTGTCCACCGCCGCGCTGCGCGCGGGCGCGACCGGGGCCTGGACCGTGCAGCTTGGTGCCTTCCGCTCCGCCGACGACAGTTCGCGCGTGATCGACCGCGCCCGCCGGTCGCTGCCCGGCATGCTGTCGCACACGCAAAAGATCGTGCAGGCGGTGGACACCCAGACCGGGCCGCTCTACCGCGCCCGCCTGTCGGGGCTGTCGCAGAAGGACGCGGCGGCCACCTGCTCCGGGCTGGTCGATCTGGGCATGGCCTGCTTCGTCGTCGCCCCCGGGGCGTAAGCAAGGACCGGCGGGGGCGACGACGGACGCCCCCCGGACTCAGTACCCCCCGCCGGTGTTTGCCCCGCCGGTGCTTGGTGTCGGCGCGGGCGCGTCCCGGAAGCGGGCGGCGAGCGCGCTGGTGGCGCGGGCGTACAGCGTCGCGTCCACCCCGACCCCGACGAACAACGCGCCAGCGGCCAGATAGGCTCGGGCCACCGCCTCGTCGGTGGCGAGCACGCCGGGGGCCTTCCCGGCGCGACGGACGCGGGCCATGCCGTCTTCAATCGCGGCGCGCACCGTCGGGTGGTTCGGTTGCCCGCGCAGCCCCATGGAGGCCGACAGGTCCGACGGGCCGAAAAACACGCCGTCCACGCCGGGAACCGCCGCGATGGCGTCGAGATTCTCCAGACCGCGCACGCTTTCCACCTGCACCAACAGGCAAATCTCGCCGTCGGCCTCGTCCAGATAATTCGGGACGCGGGTCCAGCGCGAGGCGCGGGCCAGCGCGCTGCCGACACCACGCACCCCGTCGGGCGGGTAGCGGGTGGCGGCGACCAGCGCCGCCGCCTGCTCGGCGGTGTCCACCATCGGGATCAGCAGCGTCTGCGCGCCCAAATCCAGCGTCTGCTTGATGATCGCGGTGTCGCCGATCACCGGGCGGACGATGGGATGGCTGCCGGGATAGGCGGCGATGGCCTGCAATTGGGCCAGCACGCTGCGCAGATCGTTCGGCGCGTGCTCCCCGTCGATCAGCAGCCAGTCGAACCCGGCCCCGGCGGCGATTTCGGCGCAATAGGGATCGGCCAGCCCCAGCCACAGGCCGAATTGCGGCGTTCCCGCCGCCAACGCCCGTTTGAACGCGTTCTCCGGTGTCTTCATCGCGGCACGCTCTCCTTTACACGAAACGGAAGCCGATGGACCCGAAGGGGCCATAGTCGCAATGAAAGGTATCACCGGACCGCACCGGAACGGGACGGGTGAAGGATCCGGCCAGGATGATTTGTCCCGGCTCCAGCGCCACCCCGTGCGGGGCGTATTTGCGGGCCAGCCAGGCCAGACCGTTGGCCGGATGGTTCAGCACCCCGGCCGCGACGCCGGTTTCCTCGATCACGCCGTTGCGATGGAGCAGCGCGGCGGCCCAGCGCAGATCGGTGTCGAACGGGCGCATCGGCCGACCGCCCAGGATGATCCCGGCGTTGGCGGCGTTGTCGGAAATCGTGTCCATCACCGTGCGCGGGCGCTTGCTGTCGGGGTCGATGCGGTGGCAACGGGCGTCGATGATCTCCACCGCCGGAACCACGCAATCGGTGGCCGACAGCGCGTCGAACAGGGTGACGTTCGGCCCCTCCAACCGGCTTTTCAGGATGAAGGCCAATTCCACCTCCACCATCGGCACGATGAAGCGGTCGAGCGGGATGTCGCCGCCATCGGGAAAGACCATGTCGTCGAGCAGCGCGCCGTAATCCGGCTCGTTGATCTGCGAGGATTGCTGCATCGCGCGGGAGGTCAGGCCGATCTTGTGCCCGACCAGCCGACGCCCCTCGGCGATCTTGGCGGCGACCCAACAGCGTTGGATGGCGTAGGCGTCCTCAATGGTGATATCGGGATGGTCCAACGAGATCTGGCGGGTTTGCGTCCGGCTCTGTTCGGCCTGATGCAGACGGGCGGCGGCGGCCTGGATGGCGTCCGGGGTCAGCATGGCGTGTCCTTACTTCGTGTATCGGGCGTGGATGTTGTTCTGCTTCCAGGTTCCGGCCTCGCTGAACTCCTGGATTTCCAGCGACAGGGCCAACGGGCGGCGGGCGTACAGGGCGGCGAAATGCGCCGTGACCATGGCGAACAGGGCGTCGCCTGCCGCCTGCTTCTGCTCCGCGCTGCGCCCGGCCCCGATCTTCAGGGTCAGATGGACGAAGGCGTCGTCCGCCGTGCCATCGGCCACGCAGTAATCGGTCAGGCGGATGGCGCGCGAGCGGATGCCACCGATGGGAAACACCCCGGTCTGCGCGATCAGCGCGGCGTTGGCCTTGCGCAACAGTTCGGGAATGGCGGCGTCTTCGCCCAGATTGTCGGTGTGTTCGACGATGAGATGCGGCATGTCGAGGGCCTTTTCGTGACGGGGATGGATGGTCGCAGCCCTCAGACCGAAAACACCGCGTTGATCTGCCCGGTGCCCGACGATGGGAAATAGGGCGTCACGATGTCCACGCTGCCCCGGTACTGGTCCCAGCCCAGCGCGCCGAACAGCATGGCGGTGTCGTGCATGTTGCCCTCGCCCCAGCATTTTTCGGCGTACATCGGCAGCATGGCGGTGAAGGTCGCCCAATTGCCCTGCGTCCACAGATCCACCACGCGGCGGTCCACCTGCTCCAGGAAGGGATCCCACATCTTGTGCAGATACTCTTCCGACACGCCGTTCTGCGCGAAGCGGTGGGACAGCGAACCGCTGGCGAAGATCGCCACCGTGCCGTCATAGCGCTCCTCGATCGCCTGGCGCACGGCGCGGCCCAGGGTGGCGCTGTCCTTCAGATCATGCACGGTGCAGAGCGCGGAGACCGAGACGACCTTGAAATGCTGATCCGCGTTCATGTAGCGCATCGGCACGAGCGTGCCGTATTCCAGCGACAGGGTGGTGTCGGAATGGGCGCGGGTGCGCACCCCGGCAGCGGTGACGGCGTCGGCCAGCAGATGCCCCAACTCCGGATTGCCGGGATAGGCGTAGGGCAGATTCTTGATGAAGTGCGGCAGTTCGTTGCTGGTGTAGACGCCCTCGAAACGCGGGGCGCAATTGATGTGATAGCCGGAATTCACCAGCCAATGGGTGTCGAACACCACGATGGTGTCCACGCCCAGGGCGCGGCAGCGGCGGCCGATCTCCTGATGCCCGGCGATGGCAGCGGCCCGGCACCCCTTGTGCGGGCCGTCCAACTCCGACAGATACATCGACGGCACATGCGTGATCTTGGCGGCGAGAGCGAGCGTTCCCATGGCGTTCCTCACATTGTTCTTTGGGGTGGCGTTCTTTGGGAGAAGGGTGGTCAGCGGTCGCCGACGATGGTGTTGTCCAGACGGCCGATCCCCTCGATCTCCGTCACCACCTGATCGCCGGGCCGGACATCGGCCAGACCGTCCGGCGTGCCGGTCAGGATCACGTCGCCCGGCGACAGGGTCATCAGGGAGGAAAGATAGGCGATCAGGTGCGGCACGTCGAAAATCATGTCGCGCGTGCTGCCGGACTGGGTTTCCGTGCCATTGACCAACGTCCGCAGCCGCAGATCCATCGGGTTGGGCACGTCGGCAGCGTCCACCAGCCAGGGACCGAGCGGCGTCGCCCCGTCGCGGTTCTTCACCCGCAGATTGGGCCGGTAGTAGTTTTCCAGATAGTCACGGATGGCGTAATCGTTGGCCACGCTGTACCCGGCGACCACCTCATAGGCGCGCGCGCGCGGCACGTCGCGCGCGGTCTGGCCGATCACCACCGCCAGCTCGCATTCGTAATGCATGAAGGCGACCCCGGCGGGGCGGGTGGTGGTGGCGCGGTGGCCGGTCAGCGCGTTCGGCCCCTTCAGGAAGACCAGCGGCGTTTCCGGCGGCTTGAAGGCCAGCTCCTTCGCGTGGTCGGCGTAATTGAGACCAAGGGCGAAGATGGTCCCCGGCTCGACCGGCGGCAACCACGCCTCCACCGCGTCGGCGGCGATGACACGGCCATCGGCCAGACGCAGGGCCTCGCCCTCCGGGGTGGCGGCGGTGGCGGCGTGGAGGGTTCCCTCGTACCGGATGCGGGCGTGTTTCATGGCGTGGCGTCTCCGATCCGAATTTCCAGCGGGGCAAAGCCGTCGATCTCCAGCGACACGCGGTCGCCGGGACCGGCCTGTGGTCCGTTCAGCGCGATGCCCAGCGTCAGCGCATCGCCCGCCCGCAAGGTCATGAAGGCGGTGACATCGGCCAGCAGCCGGGCCGCCGGGCGCACCAGATCAGACAGGCGGCGTTCGGCCACGACCGTACCGTTGACCCGGGTGCGCAGGGTGAGCGCGGCCAGATCGCCCCCCCGGTCAAACGGGACCACCGGCCCCATCGGGCAGGAGCCATCAAAGCAGCGTTCGCGCACCGGCGGGCGGTACACCACCGGATTCGGCAGGCTGACGTCCAGCACCGGGCGCAGGCCCGCCACGGCGTCCAGCGCGTCGGCCTCCGTCACGGCGGTGGCGTCGCGGCCCATCACCAACCCCAGCGTGGCGGCCAGCTCCAGCCGGTCGGCCCCGTGCGGCGGGTGGACAATTGCCCCCGGCCCGGCGTGGGTGTTGCGGGGCTTGATGTAGAGCACCGGGGCCTTGGGCGGGGCGGCGTAGGGCGCGTCGCTCAGGGCCGCTCCAAGCCGTTCCAGCGATGGATGATCGTTCAGGATCACGCCGTACAGCGTGCCCGATCCTTGCGGTATCAGGGAATGCAATGTCATGGGGGTCTCAGCCTCCGATCACGCGGACCAGCCACAGGCAGACGCCCGGGCAGAAGACCAGCAGCAGGATGCGCAGCAGGTCCGACGCCAGGAAGGGCAGCACGCCCAGCGCCGTTTCCCGCATCGGCACGCCCTTGGCCAGCCGGTTGATGACGTACAGGTTCATGCCGACCGGCGGATGGACCAACCCGATCTCCACCACCATCAGGGCGAGGATGCCGAACCACACCGACTTGTCGGCCACCGACAGGCCGAAAAACTCCAACCCCATAACCATCGGGTAGAAGATCGGCACGGTCAGCAGGATCATCGCCAGCGAATCCATGACGCAGCCCAACAGGATGTAGACGCCGATGATGGTGAATAGCACCAGAAGCGGCGGCATCCCGCTGTCGCGCACCCAGGCGGCCAGCTCCACCGGCATTTGCGACACCGCCAGCGCCGAGTTCAGCAGATCGGCCCCGATCAGCACCAGGAAGATCATGGCGGTGGCCTGCGCGGTCCCGTAGACGCTGGCGACCAATTCGCGCCAGCCCATGCCGCCCGACAGCAGGGCGATCAGCCCGCAGGCGGCGGCCCCGATGGACGCGGCCTCGGTCGGGTTGGCCCAGCCGTCATAGATGCCGACGATCACCACCAGAAAGACCAGCGCCACCGGCAGCACGTTGAGTTGCGCCCGCAGCCGCTCCCCCCACGGCACCGGCGCGCTGGCCGGACCGGCGGCGGGGTCGCGCCGGACGATCAGCGCGATCACCGCCAGATAGCCGAGCGCGGCCAAAATCCCCGGCACCACAGCGGCGACGAACAGCTTGCCGATGGATTCCTGCGTCAGCACCGCATAGACCACCAGCGGCACCGACGGCGGGATGAGGATGCCAAGCGTGCCGCTCGCCGCCAGCGTGCCGGTGGCCAACCGCCCGGAATAGCCGTGGCGCTGCAACTCCGGCAACGCCACTTGCCCCATGGTCGCGGCGGTCGCCAGCGACGAGCCGCAGATCGCGCCGAAGGCCGCGCAGGCCGCCGTGGAGGCCATGGCCAGACCGCCGCGCCAATGGCCGATCAACGCCCCCGCCGCCTTGAACAGCGCCCGCGACAAGCCGCCGTGGGTGGCGAACTGGCCCATCAGCAGGAACAGCGGGATCACCGACAGGTCATAATTCGACAGCCGGGCAAAGGTCAGCGTGTTCAGGGTGAACAGCAGGGCGGCACTCTGCCCGCCATTCATGGTCAGATAGATTCCGGCCCCGGCGATGAACATGGCCACACCGATGTGCACCCGCAGCGCCAGCAACCCCAGCAACCCGCCGAAACCAATCAGTCCGATGGCCGTGCCGCTCATGACAGCGCCTCCGTCAGACGGGGGGCGGGGGTGGTCAGGTCGCGCCAGCCGCGCACCAGGGCGCACAGCGCCACCAGCGTCAGGCTGGGCAACATCGCCGCCATCGGCAGCCACAGCGGCAGGCCGAGCAACGGCGTCACCTCCGCCGCCTCGCGGATGTCGAGCGTTTGCAGCCCGGTCCGCCAGGCCAGCAGCAGGGCGACCAGCCCCAACAATAGATCGGCCAGCGCGTCGAGCGCACGGCGCACCGCCGCCGGGGCAAAGTCGCTGAAGAAATCAACGCGCAGATGCTCGCCCAACGTGGTGCAGAGCGGCAGCAGCGCCGACGCCGCCACCGCCGTGCCGACCTGCATCAGCTCGACATCGCCGGTGATCGGGGCGTTGGCCAGCTTGCGCCCGACGATGGACACCAGCGACAGGCCGATCAGACCGATGAACAGACCGCCCCCGGCCAGCGCGAAGCCGCGCGCGGTGGCCAGCAGCGCCCGGTCCAGACCGCGCGCCGAGATATCGCTGGGCGTTCCCCGAGGATCCTGTGGGACGGGTTCCTGCATGATGGGTTCCTCCGGTCACACGGATCAGCGCGCGGCGAGCGCGCGGGCGGCGGCCACCAGCGCGGCCCCGTCCACCCCGCGCGCGCCGATCTCCTTCACCCACTCCTCTTCCACCACACGGGCGGCGGCGCGCATGGCGTCGTAATCCGCCTGGGTCTGGACGACGACCGCACCGCCTTCCGCCACCACCTTTTCCTTGGTGGCGGCGATCACGCCGTCCCACACCGCGCCAAAGCGCTCCACCAGCGGCGCGCCGCTGTTGCGGTCGATCACCGCGCGGATGTCGGGCGGCAGGTCGCTGTAGCGGGCCTTGTTCATCAGCAGGGCCAGAACCGTGCTGGCGTAATAGGGTTGGCCCTTGGGCGGGTCGGAATGGAATTTGGTGACTTCCTGGAGCTTGGTCGGCGTCACCACCTCCCACGCCGACATGGCACCATCGACCACCCCCTTGGCGATCGCCTCCGTCACCTGGGCCGGGGGCATGTTGACCGGCGTGCCCCCCAGCGCCAGAACCGTCTTGGCGCTGATGCGGGTGGGGGCGCGCATCTTCAGCCCCTTCATGCTGTCCGGCCCGGCGATGGGCTTGGCGGCGGTGTGGAAGGTGTCGCCGCCGTTGGAATGGAGCGCCAGCACCTTGTAGGCCTCGAACTCCTTGGCGGCGTGGGCTTGGAAGAAATCCCAGACCGCGCGGCTGCCAGAGGTGGCGTCGCGCACGATGAAGGGCAGCTCCATCGCCTCGATCACCGGGAAGCGCCCGGTCGAATAGCCCGGCGCGGTCCACACGATGTCCGCCACCCCGTTCTTGGCGAGATCGACGAGTTGCCCCGCCGTGCCGCCCAGTTGCAGGGCCGGGAAGATCTGGCATTTGATCTGGTTGTTGGAGTCGGCCGCCAGCGTGGCGCACCAGGGTTCGATCACCTGCTTCTGCGCCGGAGCACCGGGCGGCAGAAAATGGGCGATCTTCAGCGTCACCGTCTCGGCCCGGGCCAGCGTGGGCGGCAGCAGAGGGGCGGCGAGCGCAACGGCCAGGGTCAGACCGCCGACGGTCCGGGAGAAGGCAAGGCACGTCATGGGGTTTCCTCCGTCTGGTTCCGCCCGGCCACACCGCTGTCCGGCGGCCAAGGGCGGTATTTTTGTTAACGCGTTAACTATCTGGTTGCGCGATTCCCGCCCGGCGGCGGTCGCCGCCGGTGTCCCGGATGGGCGCGTCAGCGGCGGTAGGTGGGATCGACGCGGTCGACGATCCGTTGCAACGCGGAAAAGGCGTCCTGCCCCGCGCCGAATTTCGGATCGAAATTCAGCGAATCGCGCACGCATTTTTCCAGGACCGCGACTGGAATCGGCGTCGCCTCCCCCATCGATTGGGTGGCGAGCTGCACCTCGCAGGCGCGGGTGAACAGCCACATCAGGGAAAAGGCCTGTGGCAGCGAGAATCCGATGGTCACGGGGCCGTGGTTGCGCAGCATCAGCACCGGCTTGCCCTGGGCGCTGGCCAGGATGCGCGCCCCCTCGTCGCGGTGAACGGTGATGCCCTCGAACTCATGATAGGCGATCTTGCCGTAGAGCTGGGCGGCGTAGAAGTTGGTGAAGCTCAACCCGTCCTTCAGGCAGCAGACCGCCTGCGTCGGCGTGGTGTGGACGTGCATCACGCAATGGGCGTCTGGCAGGGTGGCGTGGATCGCCCCGTGGAAGGTGAAGCCCGCCGGGTTGATCGGCCAATCGGAATGCCCGACGATCGCCCCATCGGCATCCACCTTGACCAGATTGGACGCGCAGACCTCGCTGTAATGCAGCCCGAAGGGATTGATGAGGAAATGGGCGTCCGGCCCCGGCACCCGCAACGAAATGTGGTTGTAGATCAGCTCGGTCCAGCCGAGATGATCGAAGATGCGATAGGCGGCGGCCAGTTGGACGCGGGCCTCCCATTCCTCGGGGCTGAAGCGGGCGGGGCGGGTGAAGGCGGAGTCGGTCATTCCCGTCATATCCTCTGTGCAGCGGCGGTGCGCGGGTGGCCTGGGATTGGGGTTTGTTCTGTTGTTAACGAGTTAAACATTAACATGTTAATCAGTCAAGCGAAGGATTCGCTGGGCGATCAAACCGTCTGCGCGTTGGCGGCTCCGCCTATGGCGTCCCGGCGCCGGGTGAAGACGGAGGGCTTCCTGGAACAGCCGTTGGTCCAGGGAAAGAACCTGCGTTGGGTGATGGATATCGTGCAGGAACCCGGGCAAAACATCAGCCCGGCTCCCCAGAGGGGGTGTTCGTCTCCACCCCCTAGGGAAAGCCCCGATCCACAGAAAATGTGATGGGCCACTCTTGAAAACCGCAGCTCCAATCGCCAAGGGAAGGGTGTTTTGGGAAATCCACACCGTGCAAGGAAAAGAATTTCAGCGCGGCAAGAAAAACAAAAATCAGCGAAAGGTCGAAGATATTCATAAGAATTGCAAATTAATTCTAATATAATGAGAGATTGGCGAAAACAATACCGCTGGTTATTTAAGTAAAAAATTAGTAATTATCGAGAATCTCGTGTTTGATTTTGACGAAATTGTAATCAAATGGTTAATGTTTGTGTCCGGTCTTTTGCGGGCTGTAGACCCCTAAAATTTAATATGATTGTATGGCTGCCGAAAGCGCTTGTGCGATTGCGCGCCGTCCCGTCGGTCAGGCTCCGCTCCCATCACGAGGAACCCCCATGGATCCAATTTCGCTTCTTGCGGCTCTTGCGACCGCGTTTGGCATCATGTCCGCTGATGCGGTGATGCACGCGGACAGCGTCAACGTCAGCCTGTATGTGCCCGATGACATCGCCAAGACCACCGCACGGGGCGATGTGATGGAGGACATGTTCATCTCCAAGATGCAGGAGATCAGCGATGTCAAATCCTATTTCGGGCGTCCGAACGTGCAGTCCAACCGCGCCCGCACGCTGGGCGTGGTGCTGGCCCGCGCCCTGAAGGTGGAGGATTTCGCCGCCGCCGTGCAGCACACGTTCGGCATGAAGACGGCCTCGGTGCTGGGCAGCTTCTCCAAGGACGACAAGGAGGGCAAGATCCAGCTCGTGGCCATGGTGCGCGACCCGGACGAGCCGCCCTTCCCGCTGGTCATCAAGCGGGGGGATGGTGAACCGATCACCAACATGGTCGGTCGCGCCGCGCAGGAGGTGATGGAGCATCTGGCCCCCTACATCACCACCCTGTATCTGTTGCAGAAGGGGGATGAGAGCCACGATTACACCCAGGTTGACGATCTGATCGGTCGCGAACTGGTGGCCTACGCCTCCAAGAGCCACGCCAAGGAGCGCGCCTCGATCCTGAACGTCGCGGGCATCGTCGCCCTGCACAAGGGCAACCTGCCGGAAGCCGCGCGCCTGTTCGAGGAGTCGGACAAGGCCGACCCCGATCTGCTGATCCCGCGCGTCAACCGCGCCTTCGTCATGCTCGCCACCGACCATGAGACGGAGGTTGAATCCTATTTGAAGCCGACGATCGACGCGGCGCGCTACCAGCGCGCCTACATGCTGCTTGCCGCTGCCGACCTGATTCGCGCTGGGGCGCACATGAGCGCCCGCAAGTTCGATCTGGCCGAAGCCGCGCTGGACGACGCCGAATATTGGGACCCCACCAGTTCCGTCGTTCCGGCGTTGCGCGCCGAGGTGAAGCAGGAACGGGGCGATGTTGTCGGTGCGATGAAGTACAAGGCCAAGGCCAGCGCCAACCTCGACAATTTCGAAACTTTTCCCGAGTTGGCTGGTCTTTACTATCACATTTCCTGGCGCAAGGGCGAACCGCTGCGCCGCAACGAGTTGAAGCAGGAGATGGCCCGCGCGATCCTCACCTCCTCCAGCCTGGCAGCAAAACCCGCTGCCGAGGCCCAAAAGACGAAATGACGACGCTCCGTGCCCCAACCGCTGGTCCGGGGCGCGTCGGCTGCGGCGGTCACGGGTTAAGTCTTTTGGATTGTTGGCCTGTTTGGGCCTACGGTGCGGTTGTCTGAGTGGGGTGGCTCATGCATACTGAGAAATGTTCGACTGAGAATCCGCCCGCAAACCGTCATATTATTATCGGAGGAGAGACGATGAAATCGATCGTCCGCTGCGCTGGCACGGTGGCCGCGATCTGGCTTGGTGCCAGTGTGGCAACGTCCTCGATCGCCTTGGCCGAAACCGTGTTCAACCGGGGCAACGGCGGCGAACCGTCCACGCTCGACCCGCACGCCACGGACGGCCGCATCGAATCGAACATTTTCCGCGACCTGTTTGAAGGTCTGGTGGTTTACGGTCCCGATGGGCGTTTCATGCCGGGTGTGGCTGAATCGTGGGACGTCTCTCCCGACGGGTTGGTCTACACCTTCCATTTGCGCAACAACGCCAAATGGTCAAACGGCGACGCGCTGACGGCGGAGGATTTCGTTTACAGCTTCCGCCGCGCCGTGGCACCGCACGCCGGTGCATCCGCCGCCAATCTGCGGATGATCGAGGGGGCCGATGCCGTCATGGCTGGTGGTGCGGCGGACAAGCTGGGCGTGAAGGCCGTCGATCCGGCGACCCTGCGCATCACGCTGGTGACGCCGACGCCCTTCTTCCTGGGCGTCCTCAGCTCCGACAACATGGCGCTGCCGGTGCACAAGGCGACCGTTGAAAAGAACGGCGACAAGTGGACCGAAGCCGGCAAGATGGTGTCGAACGGGGCCTACACGCTGGTCGAATGGCAGCGCGGCAAGCCGGTGGTTGTCACCCGCAACGCCAATTACTACGCCAAGGACTCGGTTTCCATCGACCGCGTGCTGTTCCATCCCATCGCCGATCCCGGCGAAGAGATGGCCTTGTACCGGTCGGGCAAGTTGGATGTCACCAATGAGGTGCCGCAGGATCAGGTCAAGTGGATTTCGCTGAGCCAGCCCAAGGAATTCTGGAACAAGCCGTTCCTGGCAACCTATTACTACGCGCTGAATTTGACGGCAGAACCGTTCAAGGGCAACCGCAACCTGCGCAAGGCGCTGTCGCTGGCGATCAATCGTGAATCCATCGTGGAAAAGGTGACGCGCGCCGGTGAAATGCCCGCCTATGGGCTGGTTCCGCCGATCGTTCCGAATTACCGCCGCCCGCTGCCCGCCTTTGCCGCCGAACCGATGGAAACCCGTTTGGAGGAGGCCCGCCGCCTGTTTGCCGACGCCGGTTATGGCCCGGCGCAGCCGCTGAAGCTGGAAATCCTCTACAACACCTCGGAAAACAACCGGGTGATCGCCGAAGCGGTGATGGCCCAATGGACCCGCGCCTTTGGCAAGGGCCTGCTGGTTTCCAGCGTCAGCGCGGACCGGACCGAGTATCTGAAACGCCGCGCCCGCCGCGACTTCCAGGTGGTCCGTGCCGCCTGGATTGGTGATTTCGCCGATCCGACGGTGTTTCTCAATCTGATGCTGTCCACCGCGCTGCCGCCGCGCAACGACCCTGGTTATCGCAGCGCCAAGTTCGATGAACTGCTGGCCAAGGCATCGACCACCACCGAGGTGTCGGAACGTTCGACCCTGCTGTCGGAAGCGGAAAAGCTGATGACGGAGGATTACCCGATCATCCCGATCTATCATTGGGCGACGAAGTCGCTGGTCAGCCCGAAGGTGAAGGGCTGGACCTTCAACATCCGCGACGTCCATCCCAGCCGTTTTGTGTCCATCGTCGAGCCGAAGGTCCCCGCCGGCGGCAACAAAACCTCAGCCTTGAACTGAGCGCAGGAGCACAACCATGGATTTCGGATTTCTCACCGTTCCCATCTACATGGCGCTGATTGCGTTCGGCTTTGCCGTGTTCACCGACACCCAGACCGTAAACATCGAATATGTGGACGTGCCGGAGACCATCGCGGCGGAAACCGGCTACACCTCGCCCGTGATCGTCACACGGCTGGCGGATGAGATGCAGTTGATCGCCAAAAAGGCCAGCACCAAGGCCGAGGTTCGGCAGGTTGAACTGCACGAGGAAAAGAAGCCGGTCGCCGTGCTCAGTGAGTTCGTCGGCCTGACTCCGCTGGTGCGTGTGGTGCAGGAATCGGTGTCGCTGACGCCCTTCACCTTCTCCGGTGAAATCGTCATCCACGGTGACGACCTGGAAATGAAACTGCGCGGTTATGACAGCCACCACCGCCAGTTCCAGATCGTCAAGACCGCCCATCACGATCAGGTGCCGCAACTGGTGCGCGGGGCCGCTTATGAGGCCATGCGCGTCGTCAACCCCTACATCCTGGCCGCCTATCAGTTCAAACGCGACCGTCTGACCCGCGATTTCACCCCGACGCTGGAGATCATCCAGCGCGAATTGGACAACCATGACACCGAATACGCCAAGTGGATGCTGAATCTGTGGGGCATGGTGCTCTACCAGCAGTCCGACCGTCCCGGTGCGATCGAGAAGTTCCGTGAGGCCAGCGCGCTGGACAAGGATTTCCTGTCTCCGTTGCTGAACTGGGGCGTGGTCGAAGCCCGCGAGGGCAACCATTCGCGCGCCATTGAGTTGTTCCGGTCGGTGACGACCAACAAGACGGCGGCCAAGAACGCGGCGGCGGCGGCGGCGGCCTACAGCGAATGGGGCTTCTCGTTGGCCTTGATCGGCAAGTACGACGATGCTTTTGCCAAGTTCGAAACGGCGGTGGCGACCGATGGCACTTTTGCCGATGTGTATTCGAGCTGGGCGGAGGTCCTGAGCGCTCTGGGCCGCAAGGAAGACGCTGCCCGCATGACGGCCCGCGCGCTGGCGTTGGCCCCGACCGAAGTGGTTTACACCGAAAACCTCATCGGCGCGGTCCAGAGCCTGCCCGCTGCGGCGACTCTGCAATAACCGCCGAACACCACACGCACGGATGGACGGAGACCGAACCATGACCACACGGAAGATCGCGCCCTCCCGCCGCCTGGTGCCGCTGTTTGCGGGGTTGGCCCTTGGTGTTGGTCTGGCCACGTTGGTCACGGTTCCGTCACCGGCGCGTGCCAGCGGTGGCGGCAACAGCAACGCCAGCAGCGACGGGCATGTTCGTCGCAGCGACCATGGCATTCCCAAGGTGTTGGCCGCGCGCAAACGTGGCAACCACGGCGGGCATGGCGATGACGCGGGCGGCCATGGCGGCGGCCACACCAGCACCATCCTGACTCTGCTTGGCCTGGGTTTTCTCGGCGGCGGGCATGGCGATGGTCACGGCGGCGGTCATGGCAGCAGCCTGTTCGGCGGTGGTCATCACGGTGCCGACCATGGTGGTCATGGCGCTGCGGGGCATGGACCCGCCGACGCCCATGGGGCCGCGCATGGCCCGGCGGATCCGCACGCGGCTCCGGTGTCGGCCCCGACGGGAGGCACGGCGCACTGACGCTGCCCGGTTCATCCAAACAGTCGAGGACAGGAATGCGGCACGGCGCTTCGGCGTCGTGCCGCTTGTTCTTGGGGGGAGGCGATCTGGCGCAACGCGGATGCGCGCTCGGTGCGGCGGTGTGTTCCCCGGAAAAACCCTGATCGATTTTGTCGTTTCAACGCTTTAGCGTGATCATGCATGGGTTGGCGGCACGGTGCCAATCCACGTTCTCCTTCGCCACGCTGGAACCGCCGGATGGACACGCCTCTGACCTTTCAAGTGGATTGCACGGCGGCGGCAAACCTCTATCTGCGCGATGCGGCGGGCCGTGTGCTGGTTCTGCCCAGCGACCGCGCGCACCGGGTGGCCTTTGCCACCGTTGCGGCACCGTTGCCCTTTGCCCCGGTGGGGTGCGAGGGGGTGGCGATGATCGAAACGGTGCTCGCCACCCAGATTGATCTGACGGGCAACCCGGGTGGCGGGGTGCCGGACACGGTGTCCTACGCCTTGCTGCTGCGTGGCGCGCGCGGCTGGTTCCACGCCCGCGTGTCCGGTGTGTCGTTGACCGATCCGGCTCCGGGAGAGCCTCACGACAGTGCCCTGCCGCTGCTGGATCGTCTGACCGAGGGGTTGACGGAGGACCGCCGCATTCTGACCCTCGATCCCGAGCAGGCGGATGTTCGCGCGAAGGATGGCGAGGCGCTTCTGGTGTTGCGCACCGGATCCCGCCGGATCGCGCTGCCCGCGCGGTCGGTGGAGCGGGTGGCTCCGCATCAGGGCGCGTGGCCACTGCGCCGGGGCGGTGCCGATGAACGGGTTGTGGCGCTGGATGGCGATCTGCTGCCGGGTTGCTCCCTGGCGGCGTGGCTGGATACGGCGCGGGAGGTTGCTGCTCCTGCTGAACCGACGGCGGCGGAGGAGGAGGGGGAAGGCTGGGTTGCGGTGATGCGGGTGGAGGGCCGCTGCATGGCGGTCACGTTCACCGCGCTGGATGGCCTCATCACCGCACCGCCGGACCGCATCCGCGCGCTGATTCATCGGGGGCACAGCGCCCGCCATTGCCTGGATCCCGAACGTGGGGCCATCGAAATTCTCGATCCTGACGGATTCCTCGTTTCCCTGCCGGAGGGGGCCGACGCCCGGATCTCATCGGACGGCGAGGTGGACACCGCCCGCCACACCGGGGAGAGCGAGCCGCTGCCGGTTCCCGACGGTGGGCTGGCGGCAACGGCCGGGCCGTTCGTCTGTGTGTTTTCGCGGGGGGCGGTGGATCGCCTGCTGACCGGCACCGGTTTGGGTCGGGTGGATCGCGAACGTCGACCTGGGGCCGAGCCGGTTTTCGATTTGCCGACGTTGCTGGGTCTGCCGAGTCCCGACGCCCAACGGGCGCGGGCGGGTCGCCTGTTGCGGTTGAACCGTCCGGGCCGCCGGTCGGTGCTGCTGTTCGTTGACTCGGTCGGCCCGACGGAATCCACCCCGGACTGGCAGGCGTTGCCCAGCGTGCCGCCGCTGGTGGACACGCTGTTTTCCGCGCTGCGGCTGGTTGGTCCGTCCGGAGTGGCGCAACTGCTGGTTCATGACCGGCTGCGGACCGACCGGGTTGTCGGTCAGGTCGCCGTCCATCTGGCGGCGGCGCATCTTGGCTGGTGTGATCCCCGCACGGCGGATGGATGATTTTGTCTCCCGCCTGTTTCTGACCTCCTCTGTCCTGTCTCGGCTGCCCTCTCCACCCGTTGCCAAAGGGTCAACATGTTCAAGAACCTCAAAATCGGCGTCCGTCTGTCCCTTCTGGTGGCGGTTCTTTGCTCCTTCATGCTGGCGGTTGGCTTCATTGGGCTGAAGGGGATGCAGGCGGGCGACGCCGCGCTCGATACCGTCTACAACGACCGCGTCGTGCCGCTGCGCGACCTGAAGATCATTGCCGACATGTACGCGGTCAATGTGGTGGACAGCGCCCACAAGACACGCAACGGCAGCATGACGGCAGGGGAGGCGAAGAAGAACATCGACATCGCGACAACGACGATCCGGCAGAAATGGCACGATTACCTTGCCACCTATCTGGTGCAGGAGGAAAAGGCCCTGACGGTCAAAGCCGAACCGCTGATGACGGTGGCCGATCGTGAAATCAGTCGGCTGCGGATGATCCTGGAGAGCGGCAACGCCGACGCCTTGGCGAAATTCACCGCAGAGTCGCTGTATCCCGCCATTGATCCGGTGTCGGACATCTTTTCCGATCTGGTCAATCTTCAGATCAAGGTCGCCAAAGACTCCTATGAAAACAACAAGGAGATGTACGACGACTCGCGCACCCGGATGATCGCCCTGATCGGCGGGGCGCTGCTGCTGGGGGTGATGATCGCGGTGGCGACCATCCGTTCGATCACCGGGCCGCTCGCCTACGCCAGCGATTTGATCTCCTGCATGGCCGAGGGGCGGCTGGACATCGAGGTGGTGGACGACGGACGACGCGACGAGGCCGGGCGGATGGTGCGCGCCACCGCCCAGATCGCTGCCACGTTGAAAGCGGTGTCCGCCGATTTGCGCGAGATGATCGACGCGGCGAAATCGGGGGCGCTGTCCACCCGCACCGACCCGGCCCGCCATCGCGGTGAGTTCGCCGCCCAGGCCCAGGGGGTCAACGATCTGGTCGACATCCTGACCGCCCCGCTGTTCGAGGTGGCCGCCGTGATGGCGAAGCTGGCCTCCGGCGACCTGCGTGGGCGCATCACCGGGGCCTATGACGGCGACCTGCGCGCGCTCAAGGGCAACGTCAACCGCAGCCTGGACGCGCTGGTGGCGCTGCTGGACGAGATCTCCGCCATCGCCGCCGCCATGGCGCAGGGCGACATCACCGTGACGATCGAAGGCTCCTATCAGGGCGATTTCGCCGCGATCAAGGCCAACATGAACAAGGCGGTCGAGCAGTTCAGCGGCGTGGTGCGCGAGGTGGCGAACTCCACCCAACAGGTGGCCCATTCGGCGGGCGAAACCACGGCGGCCGCCCTGGACGTGTCGCGGCAGGCGTCCGAACAGATGGGCACGCTGACCGACGTGTCGGGTGCCATCGAGCAGATGGTCGCCGCCGTCGCCGAAATCGCCCAGAGCGCGGAGCGCGGCAGCATGCTCGCCCGTTCCGCCGCCAGCACGGCGGAGGAGGGGCAGGCCAAGCTTGCCAACCTGACCACCGCCGTCGATCAGATCGCCGCCGCCAACGCCCGCATCAACCAGATCAGTGGCCTGATCGCCAGCATCGCCGAGAAAACCTATGTGCTCGCCGTCAACGCCGGGTTGGAGGCGGTGCGCGCCGGGGACCAGGGGCGTGGCTTCGGCCTGATCGCCCATCAGGTCACGCGGTTGGCCGAGGATGTGGCCCAGGCCACCCGCGACATCGGATCCCTGCTGGAAGCGACCGACCGCAGCGTGCAAAGCGGTGTGACGGCGGCGCAGGAGGCGCGCGGGTCCATCCGCCGCATCGTCGAAACCTCGCAGGAGAACGGGACCACCGCCCAGGCCATCGCGGCGGCCATCGACGAGCAGAACGCCATGGCCCAGGTGCTGAAGGACCGCGTCATCAGCCTGACCATGGTCGGCCAGAGCACGGCGGGCGCGGCGGAGGAGATTTCCGCCACCATGTCGTCCCTGACCGACATGGCCCAGCGGCTGAAGACCGAGATCGAACGGCTGAAGGTGGCGTGACATCATGCGGACAACCCTGCGCGACGCGCTCAGCAAAATCCTGCTGCCGGGGCTGCTGACCGTCGGCATCTTCACCTTCTTCTATCTGGGCGGCGACGCGTACCAGACCTTTGGGCTGGCGGCGGTGGACAACACCCGCCGCATCCTGAAATACGTGCTGGGGGTGGCGGCCTTCCTGTCGCTGGCGGTGCTGGCCCAGCGCATCATCCGCTACGTCATCTTCGACGGCATCGTCGCGTCGGCCACCGGCGCGCCGGTCCCGAAGCTGTTGAGCCAGATATCCGGCCTGCTCATCTACATGGTGGCGCTGTCGGCCTGCGCCGGCATCGTCTTCGACCAGGATTTGACGGTGCTGTGGGCGGCGTCGGGTGTTGCCGGTCTGGTGCTCGGCATGGCGCTGCGCGAGCTGTTGCAGGACGTGTTCGCGGGCATCGCGCTGAACATCGACCGCGCCGTGCGGATTGGCGAATACATCCAGCTTCACAAGGCGGGCGAAACCGCCATCAACGGCCAATTGCTGGAAATCAGTTGGCGCACCACCCGGATCAAGGATTTTTCCGGCGACGTCGTCATCATTCCCAACAGCAAGTTCAGCGCCATCACCATCACCAACTTCAGCCAGCCGGAGGCGACGAGCTACCGGTCGGCCATCGTCACACTCGACGCCCGCGTGCCGCCCGCCCGCGCCATCCGCATCCTGCAGGCCGCCGCGCTGGAGGCGTTGACCGGGTTGATCGGCGACCAGGGCGCACCGCCCCAGCCCTGGGTCGAGGTGAAGAGCATCAAGCCGGAGGGGGCGGAATACGCCATCTATTTCAAGGCGGAATGGCGATTCCTGGCCTCGGCCCGTCCGTTGATCCTGCAAGCGGCCCTGACCCATCTGGCTCAGGCCGGGCTGGAACCGGCGGTTCCGCGCCAGAACACCGACACCGAAATGGGGCTTCAGGTGCCGGGCAAGGAGCGGCTGGCCCAACTGATCGGCGACGCCCCGCTGTGGCGCGGTCTGTCCCGCCGCGATCTGGATCTGTTGGGCGAGGGCGCGCGGCTGACCGTGGAACAGCCGGGCCGCGTGGTTGCCCAGGCGGGGGAGGCGGGGACCGTGCTCTACCTCGTGCTGGAAGGGTTGCTGTCCACCGAGGCCAGCCGCCGCAACGGCGTGCGCAACAGCCTGCCATCCATGCTGCGGCCCGGCGACCTGTTTGACCCCGCCGTTGTGCTGTTGGGGGAGGCGCACGCCTGCACCGTGCGCGCCCGCACCCCGGCCCTGCTGTGCGAGCTGGATTACGATCTGGTCAACCGCCTGTTCCGCAGCAGCCCGGAGGCGTTCGACACGGTTGGTCGCAACCTCGCCGCGCTGGTTCCGGCCAAGGCGACCAGCCTGGGCCGCGAGGAGATGGGCGAGACCGGCGATTGGGCGGAGGAGATTCAGCGCCAGATGCGCCATCTGTTCCCCGGCTTGGCCCTGCCGGTGCGCCGCGACGACGCCCCGGTGAGCCTTGCCGCCCGCAAGCTGACCTGAGCCTGTCCGCTGCGGAATCACCCCTGAAATCGCCATCGACAGCGCGCCGCCGGGTGCCTATGGTCGGCCCTGGAATTCTGGCGCGAGGGCAGCATGGCGAAGCGGAGCAACGGAACGGGCGGCGGCGCGGGCAAGGCCAACGGCGCGGTTGGGGGCGCGCTTGTGGGCGCGGGCGGCAAAGCGGCAGCACCCGGTTTCGCCGGGACCCCGGCGGATCGTCTCGTCCGGCTGTGGCGCACCGCCGACCAGCGCTTTGGTCTGCTGCTGGACGAGGTGCTGGACGCCGGGCGGCAGGCGGTGATCGAAGCCGCCCTGGGCAAGCTGCGCGAGGATGAGCAATACAATTTCCTGGACGAGGTGGAGGCCTTCGCCGAATCCGTCCAGCGCACCGACCAGTATGGCGATCTGTCCACTGTGACGCTGTTCTGGTTGGCGGCGGAGGTGGAGGGCGACCTCAGCGCACCGCCGACCATCGAGGCCATCGAAGAGGGGTTGGACGATTCCGGCTTGCTGGAGAACGCGGCGGACACCCGCCTGTTGCCGCTGTGGCTCGACCCCGAAGCGCTGTCCTATCTGGAGGCCGCCGACCGCCGCGCCTTCCTCAACCATTTGCTGACCTCGGTCGATGACGCCGTCGCCTACGCCCAACGCCAGGATTTGGTCGCGGACGCCGAGGCCGCTTCGCCGCGCTTCGTCGCCGTCGTCGGTCTGGTCGAGGAAAGCGGTGATGGGCTGGAGGGGGCAGGGGAAACGCTGCCCGACCCCCTGAATCTCGGCATCGACAACGCACCCGAGGCGGAGCTTGACCCGGAGGAGGAGGCCCGCGTCCGTGCGGCGCTCGACCGCTTCACCGAGGCCGTGCGCAGCGCCGACCGCCGGGTCCGCCGCTGCGAGCCGATCGGCGGTCTGAACGATCTGCTGGATTTCACCGCCGAAGCCGAATGGCAGGCCGATTCCGGCCTGAACGAACTGGCCGATTTCCTCGACGTCGCCAGCCAGGAAACCGCCGACGGGGTGGTGGACGTCTCGGTGGTGGACACCGGGGAGGGGCTGCACATCCGCGCCGCCGACGGCGATGGCCGCACGATGGACGACCGCCTGTTCCCGCTGACCGGCGAGGCGGTGGACGCGGCGATGGACCTGCTGAAGCGCCGTTGCCGCCGCGTGTCCACCGACTGAACGCGGGGCCTCGCTCCTTGGTTCATCCGGCCAGGGGCAGGAACAGGTCGGTCACAGCCTCCGTCTCCGGCACGTCGGGGAAAAAGCGGACGCGCTGAAGGTAGGGCGGGGCGTCGCCCGGCTCCTCGCCGCTGGCGGGCAGCCAATCGCGGTACAGGTGGAGCAGGGCGGCGCGCAACCCGGCCTCCGACCCGACATGGCGCAGGGTGGCGCAGCGCCCGCCGGGGATGACGCCGGTGCGGACGCCGTCGGGATTCGGCTCCACCGCCCGGTCGGTTGCCACGCACAGGTCCAGGCGGAAATCGTCGGGCGGCACCTGCTCCGGATCGTCGTGCAGGATGTTGTAGGTGGCGTGGCGCTGGGGCGGCAAGCCGTTGGCTTTGCGCCAGTCGATGAAGCGGCGCACGCTGTCGCCGATCCGCGCGGGATCGCCGCGATGCTCCAGAACGGCCACCGGGATGTCCGGCACGGTGATGATCCGGATGTCGGTCGCGTCGGGAGGGGGCTGGTCGGTCATGGTGAACCTTTCGATGGGCAGCAAATCGGATTGAACCGCCCGCCACGCCGCCCAATCGGGCGCGGCGCGGAAGGCGCTGGGGGATTGGCCGACGCAGCGTTTGAAGGCACGGGCGAAGGCTTCCGGCCCGTCATACCCGGCGTCGAGCGCGATGGTCAGGATCGGATCGGTGCGGAAGGCCAGCCGATGCCCCGCCCGCTTGAAGCGCAGAAGCTGGACGCAGCGGTGGATCCCGATCCCGAACAGGGCGGTGAATTGCCGGTGGAAGTGGTGCGGGGAAAAGGCGGCGACGGCGCTCAACGCCGCGACGCTCAAGTCCCCGTCCGGATGATCGTCAATGTGGCGCAACACCCGCTGGAAGCGGGCGCGGTAGCGTTGGGCGGCGGTTGGTGTGGGCGTGGGGGTGGGCGTGGGCTTGGGCGTGGTCAAGGCGTTGTCTCCGGGCATGACCCACACCCTACCCGGTGGATCGCCCGCCCGCCTGACCGAACTTGCGCAATCGGCATTGCGGCCATGGCGGTTGGCCGGTTGGGCGGAGCGGCCCGGCTGTGTTAGGGTCGCCGCCAACAAGGAGCATGCATGTCGTCGGATCGAGTGATGACGCTGGGCGCGTGGCCGCGCCCGGCGGATATGCCGGAACGCCTCGCCGTTGAGGTCGCCGGATGGGCCAACCTGTCGCGCAGCCCCAGCGGCGGGGCGTTCTATTCCCAATCGGGCGAACCGTGGCGGTCGCCGGAGGAGGGCTGTTTGCGCGCGGCCACCGTCTGGAATCGGGCGGTGGAGGGCGAAAACGGCCCGCGCTTTCCCACCGACGCGCCGCTGCCGCCGCGTTGCGACTGGGCGATTGCCCGCTGGACGGCGGGGGTGTGGGCGCTCATCACCGGCGACCAGGACGACCCGCGCGTGGTGCGCGAGCGCCGAAAGGACCGGGTGGACCGGCTGGTGGCCTCCCGCCGCTGGACGCGCAGCGACCTGGAGGTGCTTCAGGCCCTGTTGGGCAGCGATGCGCTCGCCCGTTCCTCCCTGTTGGCGACCGATCCGGGGCGTGAACGTTCGCTGAAATCGCTGACGGCGTTGCGTCTGGTCCAGATCGTGACGACGGAGGATTCCGAAACCCCCGACGCCGCCCGCCGCATCCTGAGTCAGGTGGGCGGCAACGGCACCGACGCGGCGGTGTGGTTGGACGAGGACGCGCAGGCCATCGCCGCCGAGGTGGTGGCGTGGCAGGCCAAGCGCCACGCGCGCGCCGAAAGCCGCCAGGGCCGTCACGCCCAGGCGCGCGAGCAGGAGGAGGACGTCAAGGCCTCCATCGCCATGGCCGTGCGCAACGTCTTCCCCGCCATGCCCGCCGAGGTTGCTGCGTCCGCCGCCGCCCGCCTCGCCCCCAGCGTCGCCAAGCTGGGCCGCCGCCCCGGCACGCAGGGCATTGTGGACGCCGTGGTGGAAATCCGGCTGGAGCGCTGGCGTCAGGCCATCGCCAGCGATCCGGAGGTCGAGGCCCGCCTGTTGGCGATGCAGGCGCGCGGGGCGAACGGCCGCGTGCGCAAACGCTTCCGCGACCAGCGCGCCGCCGAACGGGTGGAGGCCGAGATCCGCGACTGGCGCGGCGATCTGGAACCGGTCACGTCGCACCGTCTGGGCGGGTGAACGCGGTCGGCTGAACGATGGTCAGCGGGGTTGGCGGTTGACCCGTTGCCCCGCCGCGATGCTGGCGATGACCAGGGCCACCCCGGCGATCTGAACCGGGGTCAGGCTCTGGTCAAGGCAAAGCCAACCCAGCAAAACCGCCGTTACCGGGCTGAGAAATCCCAACGAGGCCACCGCCGCCGACTCCAGCCGGGCCACCCCCCGGAACCACAGCACATAGGTCAGGGCGGCCCCGATCAGCCCCAACCACGCCAGACCCAACAGGTTGGTGACGGTCGGCATCGGTGGGGGTGGGGCAACCAGCGCCACCACCGGGATCAACAGCAGACCCCCGGCGGTCAACTGCCACGCGGTGAAGGTCAGCAGCGACACCGGCGGCTGCCATTTGCGCGTCAACACCGTGCCGCAGGCCATCGACAGCGCCCCGGCCAACCCCGCCGCCACCCCCACCGGGTCCAGCGCCGCGTTTGGCGTCAGCACCAACAGCGCGACCCCGCCCAGCCCGACCAACGCCGCCAGCACCGACAGCGGGCGGATCGGGCTGCCCAGCAGCAGGGAGGCGAGGAACACGACGATCAAGGGCTGCACCGCCCCCACCGTCGCCGCCACGCCGCCGGGCAGACGGTAGGCCGAGACGAACAGCATGGTCCAGAAGATGGAGAAGTTGAACGCCCCCAGCGCCATCACCCGCAGCCACCAGATCCCCGTCGGCAGGCGGCGGACGATCAGAAGCAGCAGCAGCCCGGCGGGCAAGGCGCGCAGCGTCGCCACCGCCAGCGGCGGGAAGCCCGCCAAAAATTCGGTGGTGACGATGTAGGTGCTGCCCCAGATGGCGGGGGCAATCGCCGTCAAGGCCAGATCGGATGCAGGCATTTTCATGAGAAGGTCAACACCTCGGTGACGGGGCGGCGCGGTTTCTGCGGCCAGTTGCCGGGGGCGGCGCGGCCGATGGCCAGCAGCATCACCGGCACTTCATCCTCGGCCAGAGCGAAGGCGCGCGCCACCCCGGCGGCATCGAACCCGACCATCGGCCCGGACGCCAGCCCCATTGCCGCCGCCGCGTGCATCAGCGTCGCCGCTCCCAGGCTGGCGGAGCGCACCGCTTCGTCGCGGGCGTTTTGCGGGTCGGCGTATTGCGTCCGCGCGCTGCGGGTCCACCCGGCGGCCATCGCGTCGGGCATGTGGCCGCTCTCAACGAACGGGCGCAGTCGGTCGTGCAGGGTGTCGGCGTCGGGCCGCTGACCGCAGATGATGACGGTGACGGCGGCGTCGGTCACTTTGGCCTGATCGTGAGCCAAGGCGCGCAAGTCTGCCTTCCGTTCCGCCGTGCGAACGGCGATGAATCGCCAATTTTGCAAATTGTAGGCGGTGGGGGCGCGGGTCGCCAGACGGATCAATTCGGCGATCTCGGACTCCGTCACCGCGCGCGCGGGATCGAAGTGGTTGGCGGAGACGCGCGTGTCGATGAGGGCGATGGATGGATGTGGCATGGGCGGTATCCCGATGGGACGACGGATGCCCAACGGATAGCGAATTCACCATCAGGCGATAATGCGCTATGTCTGAAAGAAATTCTTTTCCAACAGCGAATAATGAAATGGATCGCCTCACCGCCCTGCAGGTTTTCCGCCACGTGGCGGAACTGAACAGTTTTGCCGCCGCCGCGCGTCGGTTGGGTCTGTCGCCGCCCGCCGTCAGCAAGAACATTGCCGAACTGGAGGCCCATGTCGGTGTCCGTCTGATCCATCGCACCACCCGGCGCATGGCCCTGACCGTCGAGGGGCGCGCCTATCTGGAGCATGTGACGCGCGGTCTGGACGCGCTGGCCGACGCCGACCGGGTGCTGTGTCCGGTCAAAACCGCCCCGACCGGCACCCTGCGTGTCAGTGCGCCGATGACGGTGACGCTGACCCGGCTGTCGACGGCCATTCCGGGCTTTCTGATGGCGCATCCTGGTTTGATTCTTGATTTGCACTTGGATGACCGTCGTGTGGACATTGTGCGTGAAGGTTTTGACATGGCCATTCGCGGCACCGATCATTTGGACGATTCCAGTCTGGTGGCGCGCAAGCTGGCGGTTATGCGCCACGCGCTGTGCGGGGCACCCTCCTACTTCGCCAGCCATGGTGAGCCACGGACGCCCGCCGATGTGAAGGGGTTGAACGCCATACGTTTCAGCCTGTCCGGACATGCCGATGTGTGGGAGTTTCGCAAGGATGGGCGGGTGGAGCGGATCCCCGTGCTGGGGCAATACTCCGTTTCCTCCAGCCTGGCCGTGCGCGACGCGCTGCGCGCTGGGTTGGGTGTCAGCTTGATTCCCGTGCCCTATGTGGCGGAGGATCTGGCGCAGGGGCGGTTGCGGGCCGTGCTGACGGATTGGCGGACGGTGGACACCACGCTGCACGTGGTCTATCCGTCGCGCCAGCACGTCGCGCCGAAGCTGCGCGCGTTTGTGGATTTCCTGATCGGTGCCTTTGGTGACGGTCAGGAGTGACGCGCAAAAGCGCTCACGCGCCTGTGATCGGATCGTGATCGTCATTCCCGGCGGCTATGGAATTGATAGCCCCCCGGCATTTCACAGGAGCCGTTTGATCTGCCACAGTTCGGTCATCGCAACAGCCCAATGAGGAACGCCGCCATGACCACCGCCGCCAAGACCGCCAACAAGACCACGCTCGCCAGCCTGATCGCTGCCACCGCCATCACCGCCGCGCTGGCCGGGGCGAGCGTCGGGACTGCGCAGGCCGCTGACGAAAAGGAAAAATGCTATGGCATCGCCAAGGCCGGGATGAACGATTGCCAGACCCCGACCTCGTCCTGCGCCGGCACTTCGAAGAAGGACGGCGAAGGCCACGCCTTCCTGCTGGTTCCCAAGGGGACCTGCGGCAAGCTGGTTGGTGCCAGCGTGACCCCGAAGGCGGGCTGATCGTCACGACCGGGGGACCCGCGCATGCCTTTCCGCACCGCCCATGCCGCTGCGCTGGTCCGCCCGACGGACCGCGCCGCCGATCACCCCGCCCCGCCGCCCGCTCTGGCCGGGATCGGGCTGAAGGCGCGGCACGCGGCGTTGCTGCTGGACAGCCGTCCCCCGGTCGCCTTCCTGGAAATCCACGCCGAGAATTACATGGGCGCGGGCGGTCCGCCGCACCGCTGGTTGGCGGCCCTGCGCGAGCATTACCCGGTGACGGTTCATGGCGTCGGCCTGTCGTTGGGCGGGGCGACGCCGCTGGACGAGGATCACCTCGACGCGCTGGCCCGCGTGGTGGAGCGCAGCCGTCCGGCGCTGGTGTCGGAGCATCTGGCCTGGAGCCAGAGCGACGGCGTCCACCTGAACGATCTGCTGCCGATCCCCTACACCCCCGCCACGCTGGCCCACGTCGCCGCCCGCATCGACCGGGTGCAGGAGCGGTTGCGTCGCCCGATCCTGATCGAAAACCCGTCGGCCTACATCCGCTACGCCAACAGCCCGATCCCGGAGGCCGAATTTCTGGCCGAACTGACCCGCCGCACCGGTTGCGGCATCCTGCTGGACGTCAACAACCTGTTCGTCTGCGCCCACAACATCGGGGCCGACCCGCTGACCTATCTTGACGCCATCCCGGCGGGGGCGGTGGGCGAATATCACCTCGCCGGGCATCACCACCGCAGGTTCCCGGACGGGACCAGCCTGCGCATCGACGATCACGGATCGCGCGTGATCCCGGAGGTGTGGGCGCTCTACCGCGCGGCGGTGGCCCGCATCGGCGCGCGCCCGACCCTGATCGAATGGGACAGCGACATCCCGCCGCTGGACGTGCTGTGCGACGAGGCCGCGCGCGCCGACGCGGAAGCCGCAGCCGCTGAAACAGCCGCCGCCGAAACCGGCGCGGCGCTGGCAACGCCCACCCCAACACCGGAGGTGCGCGATGCGGTCGGTGCGTGAGTTCCAGGCGCGGATGCGTGATTTCGCCTTTGACGCCGACGGGCGCGGCGCGTTGGTTGGGGCGCTGGCCGATTGCGGCGGCCCGCCGATGGCCGATCGCCTGTCAATCCACCGCAACACCACCATGCTGGGTCTGGCGGGCGCGCTGGGCGACGGCTTTCCGGTGGTGCGGCGGCTGGTGGGGGAGTTGTTTTTCGACCGGATGGCGCAGGATTTCCTGCGCGCCCACCCGCCGCGCCGGGCCAGCCTGCTGACCATCGGCGCGGAGTTTCCCGCCTTTCTCACCGGCTACGCCCCGGTGCGCGAACTGCCCTATCTCAGCGACGTGGCCCGGCTGGAATGCGCCTGGACCCACGCGTACCACGCCGCCGACGGGGAACCGCTGCACCCGCAGATCCTCGCCACCCTCGACCCCGAACGGCTGGGCGAGCTGCGCCTGTCGCCCCTGCCGTCGCAACGGCTGCTGGCGGCGGCCTATCCGGTGGACGCGATCTGGCGCAGCAACCAGGAGGCTGCCCCGGACGAGGAGATCCGGCTCGACAGCGGGCCGGTCCATCTGCTGGTCCACCGGCCCGAGATGGCGGTGGTGTTTCATCCGCTCTCGCGCGGGGCCTTCTCCTTTCTGATGGCGCTGGCCGCGCAACAGACGCTGGCCGCCGCATGGGACAGCGCGTTGGCCACCGACCCGGATTTCGACCTTGCCAGTGAATTGGCTGGGCTGCTCACCGCCCGCGCCTTTGGGGGATACCGTTTGCCATGATGCGCCACCGTGTTCTCACCCTCCTCCGTTGGTTGAACCGTTCGCCTGATTGGCTGCACGGCGCGCTGTGCCGCTGGG
This sequence comes from Azospirillum griseum, assembly GCF_003966125.1. Taxonomy (GTDB): domain Bacteria; phylum Pseudomonadota; class Alphaproteobacteria; order Azospirillales; family Azospirillaceae; genus Azospirillum; species Azospirillum griseum. The sequence goes on along the minus strand of NZ_RXMA01000013.1, from coordinate 109,326 downwards.
GGGTGGCCGCCATTTTCTGGCGGTCGGGCCAGACCAAGGTCACGGGCTTTTCCATCAACGAAAGCACCTTTGACCTGTTCCGCGACGAATACCGGGTGCCGCTGCTGCCGCCCGATCTCGCCGCCGTGCTGGCGACGGTGTCGGAGCATCTGTTCCCGGCCCTTCTGGTCATCGGTCTGGCCTCCCGCCTCAGCGCCGGGGCGCTGCTGGGGATGACGCTGACCATCCAGATTTTCGTTTACCCTGGCAGTTGGCCGGACCATCTTTTGTGGGCCTCCGCCCTGGTCTATGTGGTGCTGCGCGGGCCGGGTCAACTCTCCCTCGATCACCTGATCCGCCGCCGCTGCGACGATTCCCGCGAAAGGTTCCGCCCATGACCCTGTCGATCCGCGCCCGTCTGTGGCTGTTGCCGGTGGTGGCGGCGCTGGGCTTTGCCGCCGTGCTCGCCGCCGGTTTCATCGCCAACGGGGCCGTTGAACGCGCGGTGGAGGCGAGCGTTGAGCTGCGCAGCGACCGCGACACCCTGACCGACGCGTGGTTCGGCGTGCAGCAGACCCACGCCAGCCTGCTGGAAGCCTGGTCGATCACCGACGCCGAGGCGTTGAAGGGGCATTTCACCGTGGTGCGCGCCAATCTGGATTTCATCGGCTCCACCGCCGGGGATCCGGCGCGGCGCAACGGCAAACAGGCGGAGTTTGAGCGCCACTTCAAAACCTTCACCGACTACGTCCAAACCCAGACCACCGGCCTGGAATCCGGCAACCGCATGACGCTGGTGGAATTGGTTGGCGGGCTGAAAGCGGCGTCGGAGCCGGTGAACGCCCTGTTCCAGATGCTGTACCAAGCCACCTCCGAACGGCTGGTGGCGGCGGACGAAGCGATCCGGCAGGCCAACCAGCGCCTGGTCCTTCTCACCATGCTGGTGGCGGGGGCGGTGCTGGCGGTGCTGCTGCCCGCGATGCTGCTGGTGATCCGCAGCGTCGTCGGTCCCGTGCGCGGGATCGAGGCGGCGATGCTGCGTTTGGCCGATGGCGACACGGCGGGCGACATCCCCCACACCACCAAACGGGACGAGATCGGCGCGATGGCCCGCGCGGTGAAGATCTTCAAGGAAAAGCTGGCCGAGATCGACCGCCTGCGCGAGGAGCAGCGCGCCGGGCAGGAGCAGAGCGAGCGCCTGACCCGCCAACGCCGGTTGGAAGAGGCGATGGGCGTGTTCGACCAGCAGGGAACCGCGATGCTGCGCAGCGTGGAAAGCGCGCTGGCCGACGTGCAGGGGGTGGCCTCGGATCTGCGCGGCACGGCAGCCGACACCGCCCAGCGTTGCGCGGTGGTGGCGGATGGGGCCGGGCAGGCGTCGGCCAACGTCGGGACCGTCGCCGGGGCGGTGGAGGATCTGGCCCGTCAGATCGACCGCATGCTGGACCGGGTCGGTGAAACCGCGCGCATCGCCACGCGCGCGAGCGACCAGGCCCGCGACACCGACCGCACCGTGCGCGGCCTGTCGGAAACCTCCGCCCGCATTGGTGCGGTGGTGAAGCTGATTGAGAAGATCGCCAAGGAAACCCGCCTGCTGGCGCTCAACGCCTCCATCGAGGCGGCGCGCGCGGGCGAGGCGGGCAAGGGATTCGCCGTCGTCGCCGCCGAGGTGAAGGCGCTGGCCGACCAGACCGCCCTGGCGACGGAGGAGATCACCGACCAGATCGCCGCCGTGCGCAGCGAAACCGACCGCGCCGTCGCCACCATCCAGCAGGTGACGGCGATCATCCACGACATCGACACCAATGTGCGGGACGTCGCCGCGACGGTGGAGGAGCAGGGCCGCACCGCCGGGCAGATCAGCGACAGCGTGCGCGCCGCCGCGTCGGGCAGCGACGAGGCGTCGCGCAACATTTCCGTCATTGCCCGCGCGGTGGAGGCGACGGACACGCTGGCCCGCCGTGTCTTTTCCGCCGCCGAAGTGCTGTCGCGCGACAGCCACGGCCTGAAGGGGGCGGTTGAAGGATTCCTGACCACCGCCAAATCGGTGTGAGGGAAGGGGCCTCTCCCCTCCCTCACCAGCCGAAATTCGGTTTGCCCGCCAGAATCGCCCCGGTCACGTCGCGCACGTCGCGCAGGCCGCACATGGCCATGGTGACGTCCAGCTCCTTGCGGATGATGTCCAGGCATTGGGTGACGCCCGCCTCGCCCCCGGCCCCCAGGCCATAGAGGAAGGCGCGGCCGATGAACACGCCCTTGGCCCCCAGCGCCAGCGCCTTGATGACGTCCTGGCCGCTGCGGATGCCGCCGTCCATCAGCACCTCGATCCGGTCGCCGACGGCCTCGACGATGGCGGGCAGGGCGGCGATGGACGACATCGCCCCGTCCAGCTGACGCCCGCCATGGTTGGACACGATGATGGCGTCGGCCCCGGTTTCCGCCGCCTGCACAGCGTCTTCGGCGTCGAGGATGCCCTTCAGGATCAGCTTGCCATCCCAGCGGTCGCGGATCTTGCGGACATCGTCCCAGTTCAGCGTCGGGTCGAACTGCTCGGCGGTCCAGGAGGAGAGGGAGCGCAGATCGCCCACCCCCTTGGCGTGACCGACGATGTTGCGGAAGGTGCGGCGCTGGGTGTTCAGCAGGCTCAGGCACCAGCGCGGCTTGGTCGCCATGTCCAGAATGTTGGGAATGGTCATGCGCGGCGGGGTGGACAGCCCGTTCTTGATGTCCTTGTGCCGCTGCCCCAGGATTTGCAAATCCAGCGTCAGCACCAGGGCCGAGCAGCGCGCCGCCTTGGCCCGCGCGATCAGCCGGTCGATGAAATCGCGGTCGCGCATGACGTAAAGCTGGAACCAGAACGGCTTGTCGGTGTTCTCCGCCACATCCTCGATCGAGCAGATGCTCATGGTCGAGAGGGTGAAGGGAACCCCGGCCTTGGCGGCCGCGCGGGCGGCGAGGATCTCGCCGTCGCCGTGCTGCATCCCGGTCAGGCCGGTGGGGGCCAGCGCCACCGGCATGGCCACCGGCTGCCCGGCCATGGTGCTGGCGAGCGTGCGGTTGGTCATGTCCACCGCCACCCGCTGGCGCAGCGTGATCTTGGCGAAATCCGACTGGTTGGCCCGATAGGTCCCTTCGGAGTAAGAGCCGGAATCAGCGTAATCGTAGAACATGCGCGGCACCCGCCGCTTGGCCAGCCGCCGCAGATCCTCAACGCAGGTGACGGGGCTGGCGGCAAAGGGGTTCGCCAAACGCGAAAGAACGGAGGTCATGACGGCGGGGTCCGGTGGTGATGGCGCGGGGCGGGGCGCTGATTTGGCCACCGCGCTCCGACTCCGTCAAGCCATACGCTGCCGTTTTGCTGGGGCCGCTTCGCCCGATCACCCGGCGGCCAGACGCGGCAGATGGGCCGGGTCGGTCCAGTCGCTCAGCGGCAGCGGGCGACCGAACAGATAGCCCTGCGCCCGTTCGCAGCCCAGATCGCGGAGTGCCGCCGCCTGTTCCAGCGTTTCCACCCCTTCGGCCACCAGATGCACGTCGAAGCTGCGGGCGATGCCGACGATGGAGTGCACGATGGTGCGCGATTGGCCGTTTCCGGTCATGCCGGAGACGAAGGAGCGGTCGATCTTCAGCCCGTCGAACGGCAGGCTGGTGAGGTAAGAGAGGGAGGAATAGCCGGTGCCGAAATCGTCGATCGCCACCCGCACCCCCATGTCGCGCAGCTGGATCAACGCCTCGCGCGCGATCATCCCGTCGGTGGCCAGCGAGGTTTCGGTGATTTCCAAGGTCAGATTGTCGGCGGGCAGGCCGGAGTCGCGCAACGCCGTTTCCACCGTTTCGACAAAGCCGGATTGGATGAGCTGGCGCACCGACACGTTGACGTGCAGATCGAAATCGCTGGGCCAGCCTCGGTGCAGACGTTCGGCGATGTCCTGGCAGGCGGTGCGCAGCACCCAGTGGCCGATGTCGAGGATCTGCCCGCTTTCCTCGGCCAGCGGGATGAACAGGTCGGGCGGAACCATGCCGCCGCGCGGGTTGTGCCAACGGATCAGCGCCTCCGCCCCCACCACGCGCCCGCCGCGCGTCAGATCCACCACCGGCTGATAGACCAGGCGGAATTCGCCGCGCGCCAGCGCCGGAGCCATTTCGGCGGTCAGGCGGGTGCGTTCCTTCGACTTGCTCATCATGTCGGGTTCGAAGACGCGGGCGCTGCGCGGGCCACGCCGTTTGGCCTCGCTCAGCGCCACGCTGGCGTGGCGCAGGTGGGATTCGATGGTGTCCAGTTGGTTGAGCGGACCACCCGTCACGCCGATGCAGGCGCTGACCACAACCTCGTCCTCGTCGGCGCGGAAGGGGGAGGCGAACAGCCCTAAGGCCCATTGGCCGAGGGCCTGCATCGTCTCTGGCGTCGCCGGGCTGTCGAGAACCACCGCGAACTCGTCGCCCTCCACCCGCGCAACCAGCGCGCCGTCGGGGCAGTGGGTGGCCAGACGGTGGGCGACGCTGGTCAGCAACCCATCCCCGGCTCCATGGCCGATGCTGTTGTTGATGCCGCGAAAGCCATCCAACCCGATCAACGCCACCACGACCGTCGCGTCGCCATCCGGCCCGGGCGAGGACAGCTTGCGGTCAGCCAGCGTCTCGCACAGGCCCGACCGGCTCAGCAGGTTGGTCAGCGGATCCCGCACGATGCGGTCGCGCAATTCCTGGAAGGAGCGGCGCAGGCGCACCGACATGTCGTTGAAGGCGTCGACCAGAAGCGCGGTTTCGCGCAACGACACGCCGGGTGTCAGCTCGTGCCGCCATTCGCCGCGCGCCAGCGTCTTGGCCGCGTGGGCGGTGTTCAGGATCGGTTGGATGATGAGCTGCAGCAGCGCCAGCCCGACCACCACGCCGAACAGGGCGATCCCGATCACCAGCCACAGCGTGGTCAGGATTTCGCCGCGCAACGTCCCGATGAGGTCGCTTTCGTTCATCACCACGCCGATCCGCCAGTCCAGGCCCCGCGCGTCGGTGTAGGGCGTGACCTTCAGGAACAGCCGCTCCCCTTCGGCGCGGGTAATTTCCCGCGCGGTGTCGCCCGCGTGGCTCAGGAAGGGGGCCGCCGCCCGCACCAGCGGATGATGGCTTTCCTGAACCAGCAGTCGGGTTCCGCCCTTTTCCTTGCCCCCGGTGGTGGCCAGGATGGGGTTGCTGCCGGTCTGCGCGACCAGCCGGTCGTTGCCGTCGATGATGAAGATGGCCCCATGCCCCAAATCCGGGGCGTTGCCCAAGAAGCGGCTGATGCCCTCCAGCTTCACGTCGGCGACGATGATGCCCTGGAACGCGCCATTGCGGTCCACGCTGGGCGAGGTCGCGGAGATGGTGATTTCCTGTTTTTCATCATAGTTGCTGTAGATCGGCGTCCAACCCGGACCAGCGTTCTGCACCCCCTCCATGTACCAGGGGCGGCTGCGTGGATCGTAGCCAGGGTATTGGGCGATCACCGGGCTGTTCAGTGTGTCGCCTGCGTGGATGCGCAATTCCCCGTTGGTCCGTTTGTCGAGCACCATGGCGGCGAAGCCGTTGTTGGTTTCCCGACGCAAACCGACAAATTCTCCGTTGCGCCCGCCAAAGGCGACAACGCTGACATGCTGTTGTTCGACAAAGGCGGTTCCGTAGAGCGCGCGGATCTTGCTCTCGATTCCGCTCATATCACCGGGGGTGTAAAGCTCGTCGAACAGGATTTCCTGCCGCATCACCCGCAGGATGGCGTAGGGCGCATCGAGGAAATGCGACAGGACATCGTGCGTGCGCGCCGTCAGACTGCCGATCACCCGCTGGCTCTGCTCCGTCAACAGACGCTCATGACCGATGTGGGCGGCGTAGCCCATCAACGCCACTGACACCAGCATCAGCGTGGCGAAAGGCAGCATGATTGCCGTTCGCAAGGACAGACGCCGGACGTGGCTGCGCAGCATAGTGCCTCCTCGGCGGACCAATGCGGGATCGAAGCGGGTGCCCGTGTTGGCGTTGGAAAATCCTCACTCTCGGCAGTCGCTGTGTCAAGCCGGGGGATTTCGGTGCAGAATTCGGGGAAACCCTGAGAAAAGGCACGCCACCGTCATTTGGGCAGGAGATGGAGCGCATCTTGATCGTTGGAAGAAGAGTGAGAGGGAAATTCAACGCGAAAGGCTGAATCATCAGCCGGTGGATGGGTTGCTTTGTTGCTCGTTGTCGTTTCTTGGGAAGGTTTGCGCTGATCATCCAACAGCCGCGCGTTGTGTTCGCTGTCGGCCTTGAGAACGCGGCGGTCGCCGCTATACTCCGGCCCGCGTTTGCATCGACCTTCCGATTTTCTCCAAGGAGCGCCCATGGTTTCCGCCACCTTCGACGTCACCGGCATTGGCAACGCCATCGTGGACGTCATCGCCCACGCCGATGACGCCTTTCTGGCCGCCAACGCCGTCGAAAAAGGGGCGATGACCCTGATCGACACCGCGCGGGCTGAAGATCTCTATGGCCGCATGGGACCGGGTGTGGAAATGTCCGGCGGGTCGGCGGGCAACACCATGGCGGGCATTGCCCTGCTGGGCGGGGCCGGGGCCTACATCGGCAAGGTAGCCAAGGACCAGTTGGGCGACGTGTTCGGCCACGACATCCGCGCGTCGGGCGTGCGGTTCGACACCGCCCCGCTGGTGGGCGGCGCGCCGACCGCCCGCTGCCTGATCCTGGTGACGCCCGACGCCCAGCGCTCGATGAGCACCTATCTGGGGGCCTGCGTCGAGCTGGGGCCGGAGGACATCGACGAGGAGCGGATCGCCGCGTCCCGCGTCACCTATATGGAAGGCTATCTGTGGGATCCGCCCCGCGCGAAGGAGGCGTTCCGCAAGGCCGCCGCCATCGCCCACGCCGCCGGGCGCAAGGTGTCCTTGTCGCTGTCGGACAGCTTCTGCGTCCACCGCCACCACGCCGAATTCCGCGATCTGGTGGAAAACCACGTCGACATCCTGTTCGCCAACGAGCATGAGATCGGCGCGCTCTATGGCACCGACCGGTTTGACGACGCGCTGGCCGCCGTGCGCGCCCTGGGCAAGGTCGCTGCCTTGACCCGCAGCGAGAAGGGCGCGGTCATCGTGTCGGGCGGTTCGGTGGTCGAGGTGGCGGCGGAACCGGTGGACCGCGTGGTGGACACCACCGGCGCGGGCGATCTGTACGCCGCCGGTTTCCTCTATGGCTTCACCCGCGATCTGGCCCCGGCGGTCTGCGGCCGGTTGGGGGCCATCGCGGCGGGCGAGATCATCAGCCACGTCGGCGCGCGCCCGGAAGCCAACCTGCGCGACCTGGTGGCGAGCAAGGGCATTCTCTGACCCTTGCCACAGCGGGTGGGGGCAACCCGCAAGGCCAGCCCACCCAGCCTGAAGCCCGCTTCCCCCCGTAGCCCGTCCGGCACGGGGGGCTACGGGGAGTGGGCGTTCATCCGGAAGACGCGGACCGGCAGGGGCTGGTGGACGCGCGGGGTATCAGCGTCGGCGGGGCCACCCGCATGCGGTCGCTGTCCGATTTGGTTTCCCGGGACAGCAAATCCAGCGCTTCCGCCGCAATCCGGTCGAACGGCACGCGCACGGACGTTAGCGGCACCGACAGGCGGCTGACGATGGGAATGTCGTTGTACCCGACCAGGGACACGTCGTCCGGCACGGACAACCCAAGCTTCACCAGCGCGGAGAGCGCGCCGATCGCGGTGTTGTCGTTGATGGCGAAAATGGCGGTCGGACGTTCCGGCGTTGCCATCAGGCGTTCGGCGGCCTCGGCCCCGGAATCGATGCCAAAGGTTGATTCAACGATCCAGCGCGGATCCAGCGCCAACCCCGCTTCAGTCATCGCCCAGCGGTATCCGGCCAAGCGCCCACGGCTGCTCGACGCATAGCCAGGGCCAGCGATGATGCCGATGCGGCGATGGCCGAGATCAAGCAGATGCCGGGTGGCCAGATAGCCCCCCAGCTTGTCATCTCCCACCGACGACATGCTGCGGCCGTCGCTGCGCAGCGCCAGCACATAGGGTATGCCACGGGCTTCCAATTGCACGGGGAAATCATCGTCCTCCCGTGCGGTTGACAACACCAGCCCATCCACGCCGCGCTGGAGAAGACTCTTTGCCGCCGCGCGATCCGCCTTTGGCTCGTCACCGGTGGTGGCGACAATGGCGAAGCGCCCGGTGCGGGCGCACGCCTGCGCCAGGGCTTCGTACAGCATCGCCATGACCGTATCGGTCAGACGCGGCACGATGACTCCGATCGTGCTGGTTTTGCCCCGCCGCAGACTGGCCGCCGACACGTCCCGGACATACCCGAGATCCGCCGCGATCTGGCGGACCCGCCGGGCGGTTTCGCTGTCGGATTGGGGCAGGCGTTCGTCGAGAATCCGCGACACCGTCGATTTCGACACCCCCGACGCGGCGGCGACGTCGTGCAGGGTTACGCGGCTTTGCTTCGCTTGTGGGGCGTCGCTGGAGAACACAGCCTGTCTTTCATCAATCGACCTGGGTCATCACGATATCGCTTGACTCCCGAATTGTCCAAGTCATAACGTTGGGAACGTTCCCGGTATCGATCCTATGCGTTCCGGCACGTCGCCGTCCACCGGGCATGTCCACAACGTTGAACCGATTTTTCAAAGGAAGGTCTTGCAACCATGGCTATTGATTGGAAGGGGCTGAACCCCGCGCCCGTCACCCTGTTCAAGGACAACGGCGACGTCGATTTCGACGGAAACGCCCGCCTCGCCAAGTGGCTGGCCTCGATCCCCGGCGTGAAGAGCCTGGTCATCCTTGGCCACGCGGGCGAGGGCACCTTCCTCACCCACGACGAGCAACTCGAACTGATCCGCGTCTACAAGGACGCGACCCCGCTGCCGGTTGTCGCCGGCATCACCGGCGAAGGCACCAAGGTCGCGGAACTCGAAGCGAAGGAGAAGTTCGAGGCTGGCGCGACCGGCGCGCTGGTCTACCCGAACCACGGCTGGCTGCGCTTCGGCTACCAAAAGGGCGCGCCGGTCGACCGTTACAAGGCGGTCGCCCAATCCGGCCTGGAATGCATCCTGTTCCAATACCCGGCCGTCACCAAGGCCAACTACGACCTCGACACCCAGCTTCAGATCGCCGCCGTTCCGGGCGTGACCGCCACCAAGAACGGCGTGCGCGACATGAAGCGCTGGTACAACGAGATTCCGGCGCTGAAAAACGCCTTCCCCGATCTGGCCATCATGTCCTGCCATGACGAATGGCTGCTGCCCACGATGTTCGACATCGACGGCCTGCTGGTCGGCTATGGCAACATGGCTCCGGAACTGCTGATCGAGTATCTGGCGGCTGGCAAGGCGCAGGATTACCCGCTGGCCCGCAAGTACCATGAACAATTGCTGCCGATCACCCGCGCGGTGTACCACCGTGGCTCGCACATGGAAGGGTCTGTGGCGCTGAAGCACGCCTTGCGCGCCCGTGGCCTGATCGACAACGTCAACGTTCGCGAGCCGCTGAAGGCCCTGGGCGACGGTGCCGACGAGGAAATCCGCGCGGCGGTGAAGGCGTCCGGCCTGACCGTGGTCCAGAGCGTTCCGGCCTGATGCAAAAGGCCGCCCCTGGGCGGCCTCTCCGCTCTTCGGCTGTGTCTGCGGTGGCGCTCCTGGTTTACGCCGGGTGCGCCGCCGTGACGCCATCGGCGGGCGGGACCCCGGCAAGCCCGTGGCTTCCGGCAACAAGAAACAAACCCATCAGGTTTCAGAGGAAATGCCATGGACGCGCAGACAACCGAGCATGCGGCCACCGCACGACGCGACGGCGCGCTGGATCGCATCGACGGTCAAGCCGACATCAGCGCCCGACTGGAGCGGCTTCCAGTCACCCGGCGGGTGTTCTGGACCCGCAACATCATCGGAGCGGCCACGTTTTTTGACGGCTACACGGTCATCGCCATCGCCTACGCGATGCCGGTTTTGGTCCGGGAATGGGGGCTTGGACCGGAACAGACCGGCTTGATCCTGTCGATGGGGTATCTCGGTCAGCTCATCGGTGCGGTCTTTTTCGGTTGGCTGGCCGAGCGCATCGGTCGCCTGAGCGTGCTTCTGTTCACCATCCTGCTGTTCGTCAGCATGGACGTCGCCTGCCTGTTCGCCTGGGGCGCGGCCTCCATGATGGCGTTCCGCTTTGTGCAGGGCATCGGAACCGGAGGCGAGGTGCCGGTCGCCAGCGCCTACATCAACGAATACATCGGGTCGAAAGGGCGTGGACGTTTCTTTCTGCTCTATGAGGTGATGTTCCTGTTCGGTCTGGTTGGTGCCGGTCTGATCGCGCGGGCGCTGGTCCCGGTCTATGGTTGGCAGGCGATGTTCCTGGTTGGCCTGGTCCCCGCCGCCATCCTGATCCCGCTTCGCTTTTTCATGAAGGAATCCCCGCGCTGGCTGGCGTCCAAGGGGCGCTATGACGAAGCCGACCGCATCGTCAGCCAATTGGAGCGGAGCGCCATCGCCTCGGGCCATGCGCTGGAGGAACCCAAGCCGATCGCCACCCGCGCAAAGGCCAACTCCGATTGGCGCGAGTTGTTTTCCGGATTCTATCGGCGGCGCACCTTCACGATCTGGGCGATGTGGTTCTGTTCCTACCTCGTCGCCAACGGCATGATCACGTGGTTGCCGACCCTGTACCGCCAGACCTTCAATCTGCCGCTTGAAACAAGCCTTCTGTACGGTCTGCTCACCTCGGTCGCCGGTGTGGTCACGTCGATCGGCTGCGCGCTGCTGATCGACAAGGTGGGCCGGAAACGCTGGTACATGGCCGCTTTCTTCACCGCACCGCTGCCGCTTCTGGCGCTGGCGTTCCTTGGGGCCACCTCACCGATGGAGGTGCTGGTGCTGGCCGGGTTGGCCTACGCCATCGTGCAGACGATCACCTTTTCCCTCTATCTCTACTCAGCGGAGCTGTATCCCACCCGCATGCGCGCGCTCGGCACCGGGCTGGGCAGCGCGTGGCTGCGGCTTGGGTCGTCGACCGGGCCGATTCTGGTCGGTCTGCTGATGGGGTCGGTGGGTGTGCAGTATGTGTTCGCCGCGTTCGCTGCGGTCCTGCTGATCGGGGCGCTTGTGACCACGCTCTTCGCAATCGAGACGAAGGGCCGCGTCCTGGAAGAGCTGTCCCCCTGAGCAGACCGGAATCCGGATGAGGCGGACGTCATTCCCCCCGGATCACCGACAAGACGGGGCGAGCGCCCTCGCTTGCGCGCTCTTCCCGCACCCTTTCTCGCATCAATGGATGTTTCCATGAAACAGTCGCACGCTCTCCTGTTGTGCGGAACCGCAGCCCTGTGTTTCACGGGGCCGGTTCAGGCGCAAAGCCGTTTTGACATTCAATTGAGTGGCGACGCCTATTTTGAAATGGGGCTGGTGTCGCAGAGCAACGACACGAATCTGCGCAGCACCGAAGCCCGCAACCGGTTCCGATTGACCGTGACGCCCATTGGCAAGGCGGACAACGGGCTGGAATATGGGGCCTATCTGCGGCTCCGCTCCGCCTTGGGCACCGGCGTGGTCGACACCGACCGCAGCTACCTCTTCGCGTCGGGAGCCTATGGAACGGTGCGGTTGGGCATCACGCCGGGGTTTGATGGCGAGATCTCCCACCTCACCAACGGCACGGGCCGACCCATCGCCTATCTGCCTTTCGGCCTGTACGACCACGCGGCGGCCTGGGTTGGGCCAACCGGTGGCGCGCAGGGAACCGACACGGCGACCGGGCGCCACACCGGCGGCGATCTGCGCGGCGGGGTCGGCGGGGCGCTGCAACCGCCCGCCACCCTGATGTGGCCGTGGTTGAACGCCGATGCGGGGGCCACAAAAATCCTCTACGCATCCCCGCGTTTTGCCGGGTTACAGGTGGGTGCCAGCTACACACCCCGCAACGACAGCGTGAACACGGACGTCAACCGCAACCGGGTTGGTTCAACCGCCGCCGCGCAGTTCACCGGCAGCTTCCAGGACATCGTCGAGATTGGCGCGAACCACAAAGCGACGCTGGGGCCGGTCAAAACAACGCTGTCCGCCGCCCTGATGGCGGGCAAGGCCACCGGCAGCGGCGTTGCCGCCGATTCCTTCCGCAATCTTCGCGGACACATCGCGGGAGTCCGGTTCGAGTATGGCGGCTTTTCGGTTGGGGCCGACTATCTGAACTATGGGAAAAGCGGGCAGAACGCGCGTTATGCCTATATGGACGACAGTTGGAGTTGGCAGGTCGGCGCGCAGTACGCCAGCGGCCCCTATGTTGTGGGGGCGGCCTACATCCGAACCGAAGATCCGGGTCAGGTGAACCGGCCCGGCAAGCGGACCGCCAATGTGTATGAGGTTGGAACCAGTTACACCGTTGCCCCGGGTTTGCGGCTGCAGCTCCAGTATGATTTCTTTGACACCACGAGCGACAAGGCGGTGACGGCCGCCACCGGGTCGCCCAACGACCGCGCCCATGTGATGCTGGCCAGAACGCTTCTGGCCTTTTGACGCGGATGGGGTGGGGAGGGTGTTGGTTCCGCCAAAGGTGCGAACTTCCCCCTTCCAACCTCACACCAAAGAACCATTTCTCAATCCGCGTGGTTCCCACACCGTCGAGGAGCGCCATCATGGACTGTTCCAACCACAGGGTCGCGATCTCATGGCCCGCAAGAGCCGTCCGCTTTCTCACCACGTCCTGTCTGGCCGCTGGCCTTCTTCTGGTTGGGGGCGTTGGTTTCGCCCACGCCGAGCCGTTGCGCTTTGTCACCAGCGCGTTGCCGCCCCTGGAAATAAACCGGAACGGCGAACCGGACGGGGCCGTGCTTCAGGTGCTGCGCGATCTCAGCGCCACCATGGGCAACCCCTTCACCGTCGAGTTCCTGCCTTTCCCGCGTGCCCTGGCGGCCCCGCAAGAGCAGCCACATGTGGGTTTCGCCGGTGCGGTCCGCAACGCCGAGCGGGAGGTCCTGTTCAAATGGATCGGCCCGCTGGTCTATGATTCGATCGTTCTGGTCACAAAAAAGGGTGTGCGTGCGGCTCCGGCCACTCTCAGCGCGGCGCGCGATTGGCGCATCGGTGCGCTCAATGGCGGAAACACGGCGGCGGTTCTGAAAGAAGCGGGTTTGACCAACATCCAGACCCAAAAGGATTGGGAAACCGGTGCCCGCCTCCTTGACGCGGATCGCATCGACGCCTGGGCGGTGTCCAGGCTCGGCGGCCCCTACATCTACAAGGCGCTGGGGTTTGATCCCAACAGCCTGGACATTGGTCCGGAAATTTGCCGGAACGATCTCTACATCGCGGTGTCCAAGACGGTTCCGGATGACACCATTGCGGCTTGGCAGCGGGCGGTGGACGATATGAAGAACCGTGGCCGCATCGACGAGATCACCCGACGGTTCATTCCCTGACGAGGGAAAGGGTTACGGTGCCCGCAACCCGGCCGCCCGGAACAGGCCGCGCGTCCGCGCGGTCTGTTCCGCCGTGGGTGGTTGGGTGTCGGTCAGGCGGTAGGGCAGGCCCAGCGCCGCCCATTTCGCCTCCCCCATCTTGTGGAAGGGCAGCACGTCCACCCGCTCCACCACGCCCAGCCCGGCGGCGAAGTCGGCCAGGGCGGTGATCTCGGCCTCGTTGTCGGTCAGGCCGGGGACCAGGACGTAGCGCAGCCAGACCGGCTTTCCCAGCCCGGCCAGCCGTTCGGCGAACTCCAGGGTCGGGCGCAGTGGCGCGCCGGTCAGCGCCCGGTGGGTCTGTTCGGTGAAGGCCTTGATGTCGAGCAGCACCAGATCGGTGTCGGCCAGCAGGTGATCGTCGGCGTGCAGCCCCAGATGGCCCGACGTGTCGAGGGCGGTGTGCAGCCCCAGCCCCTTGCAGCCGCGCAGGATCGCCGCGCTGAACTCCGGCTGCACCAGCGGTTCACCGCCGCTCAGCGTCACCCCGCCATGGGCGCGGGTCAGGAAACCGGCGGTGCGTGCGATGTCGGCCAGCACCGCGCCGGAATCCGTCGGTGTCCCGTCGTGCAGGTGGTGGGTGTCGGGGTTGTGGCAGTAGAGGCAGCGCAACGGGCATCCGGCCAGAAACAGGACATAGCGCAGGCCGGGGCCGTCCACCGTGCCGCAGCTTTCCACCGAATGAACCCAGCCGCGCACGGTCATTGACTGTCTTGCCCCATCCCGCTCAATGCCCGGCGTGGAAGGTGCGCGACACCACATCGAGCTGCTGTTCGCGCGTCAGCTTGATGAAGTTCACCGCATAGCCGCTGACCCGGATGGTCAATTGCGGGTACAGCTCCGGGTGGTCCATGGCGTGGATCAGGGTGTCGCGGTCGAACACGTTGACGTTGATGTGGTGGCCGCCCTGGGCGGTGTAGCCGTCCAGCATGCCGATCAGGTTGGCCACCCGCTCTTCCGGTGTCGGCCCCAGCGCGCCGGGAACGATGGTGAAGGTGTAGCTGATGCCGTCCTGCGCGTGGGCGTAGGGCAGGCGGGCCACCGACGCCATGGAGGCGATGGCCCCCTTGCGGTCGCGCCCGTGCATCGGGTTGGCCCCCGGCGCAAAGGGTTCGCCCGCCTTGCGCCCGTCCGGCGTGCTGCCGGTCTTCTTGCCATAGACGACGTTGGAGGTGATGGTCAGCACCGATTGCGTCGGCACGGCGTCGCGGTAGGCTTTTTGTTTCCGCAGCAATGCCATGAAGCGTTCCACCACCCACACGGCGATGTCGTCCACGCGCGGGTCGTTGTTGCCATAGGCCGGATAGTCGCCCTCGATCCGGTAATCGACGGCCAGCCCGCGCGCGTCGCGGATGACGTGAACGGTGGCGTGCCGGATCGCCGACAGGCTGTCGGCCACCACGCTCAACCCGGCGACGCCACAGGCCATGGTGCGCAGGATGTCGCGGTCGTGCAACGCCATCTCCAACCGCTCGTACATGTATTTGTCGTGCATGTAATGGATGGCGTTCAGCGTGTTCATGTAGACCTTCGCCAACCATTCCATCATCGGAACGAACCGCGCGATCACCTCGTCATAGGTCAGGGCATCGGCGGTGATCGGGGCAAAGGCCGGGCCGATCTGCTCGCCCGTCAGCTCATCGCGGCCGCCGTTGATGGCGTACAGCAGGGTCTTGGCCAGATTGGCCCGCGCGCCGAAGAACTGCATCTGCTTGCCGATCCGCATCGCCGACACGCAGCAGGCGATGGCGTAATCGTCGCCCCAATAGGGGCGCATCAGATCGTCGTTCTCATATTGCAGGGAACAGGTCTTGATCGACGTTTCGACACAGAAACGCTTGAATCCCTCCGGCAATTGTTCCGACCACAGAACGGTCAGATTCGGTTCCGGGGCGGGGCCGAGATTGTGCAGGGTGTTGAGCATGCGGAAGTTGGATTTCGTCACCAGCGTCCGCCCGTCCAGCGCCATGCCGCCCAGGCATTCCGTCACCCAGGTCGGATCACCGGAAAAGAGCTGGTCGTATTCCGGTGTGCGCAGGAAGCGGACCAGACGCAGTTTGATGACGAACTGGTCGATCAGCTCCTGCGCCTGGGCCTCGTCCAGCCGACCGTCCGCCAGATCGCGGGCGATGTAGACGTCGAGGAAGCTCGACACCCGGCCCAGCGACATTGCGGCCCCGTTCGATTCCTTCACCGCCGCCAGATAGGCCAGATAGGTCCACTGCACCGCCTCTTGCGCGGTCGCCGCCGGGCGGGTGACGTCAAAGCCATAGCTGGCGGCCATCGCCACCAGATCGGCGAGCGCGCGGATCTGCTCGGTGATCTCCTCCCGCGCGCGCAGCGTCGCTTCGTCCATGCGGTCGAGGTCGAGGGAGGCGAATTGCGCGCGCTTGTCGGCGGTCAGCCGGTCCACGCCATACAGAGCGACGCGGCGGTAATCGCCGATGATGCGGCCGCGCCCGTAGGAATCGGGCAGGCCGGTGATGACGCCCGATTTGCGGCAGCGCAGCATCTCGTCGGTGTAGACGTCGAACACGCCGTGATTGTGCGTTTTGCGCAGGTTGGGAAACACCGCGTCCAGCGCGGGAGAGGCGGTGAAGCCATAGGCCTCCAACCCGCTTTTCACCAGCCGCCAGCCGCCGAACGGCATGATCGCGCGTTTGAGCGGTTTGTCGGTTTGCAAGCCGACGATGATTTCCAAATCGCGGTCGATGTAGCCCGGCGGGTGGGCGGTGATGCCCGACACCCGGTCGGTGTCGGCGTCCAGCACGCCGCCCTTGGTCGCGCGCTCCTGCGCCAGCAGGTCGGTGATGCGCGCCCACAGCGCCCGCGTCCGCTCGGTGGGGCCGCTGAGGAAGGTGGAATCGCCGGTGTAGGGGGTGACGGTGCGCAGGATGAAGTCACGCACGTCGATGGATTGCTGCCAAGGCCCCTCGGCAAAGCCGCGCCAGGGCGACGCCGGCGGCTCCGCGTTATCCGCCGGGGCCACCGTGTCCATCAACAGGCTGTCCATGATCGTGCCCTTTCCAACGACGGCGGCACCCGCAGCGCCGCCCGGATCATCAGTATACGCCCGATTCCGGACGCCGGAGCGCGCCCGCCCTGCGTCAGGGTGCCGCGCCCCTCCTCGGTGCCGTGCCCTTGCGGCCCGTTTCCCGGTGGCCCGGCGCGGGCTTGACAAACTTACGCTGTAAATTTACATCGTATGTTGACGCCGTTCGGGGGAGGACGGAGCCACAACAGGGGGAGGTCCGGGCGATGGCAGGCTTGACGCGGTGGATCGCCACCTCGGCCCACAGGGCGCGGATTCCGGTGATCGCCCTGACCGCGCTTGCCGCCATCGGCTGGGTCCTGTTGATGGTCTGCGTGCCCGTGGCGACGGTCCAAACCGGCCAGAACGACGACCGCATCGCCTGCGCGCGCCCTGTGACCAAGGTGGCACCGCTCTCGTTCTCCGGGTGCCCGCCTGACTCCTGCGGGCAACGCCGTGGCCGGCTGGAACGCAGCCTGGGATCCTTTGCCCGGCGTGCCTTCTGGCAGAAACGGGATGTGTTTCGCTTTTGACCGGGGTGGTGTTTGTGCAACGATCCGCTGTGGTCGGAGTCGTCGGGGTGTGATAAAGCCGGGACATCCTGTTGATGGCAAAGGATGGCGCGTGGTGGCGCAGGCACGGGGACAGACGGCTGTGACGGCCCGACGATCCGCCGCCGGACCGATCCGGTCCGGGCGGGGGCGTTGGCGTGTCTGGCTGGCGGTTCTGGCCCTGCTGCTGCAAGCGATCCTGCCCAACGCCGCCATGGCGGCGCGCGGCGGGCCGGTCGGCGCGGGTTCGAGCGACGGGGGGCTGGGGGCCAGCCTGCTCGTTGCCCCCGATCCCGCGGCTTGGGCCGTTGGCTGCGGCCCCTCCACCCTCACCCCATCCCTGGCCGATCCGGCCGACGAGGGGAACGGCGCGCCGGGGGCCGCCGGTGCGCCCGGCGATGGCACCCATCATGCCCCGCCCTGCGCCTTGTGTCTGGCCTTGTCCGCCCACGCCCTGGTGCCGCCGGATGGCGGCGCGCTGGCGGTGTTGCGGGTCGGGGAGCGTTTGGATTCGGTGCGCCCGCGCCCGTACGTGATGATGTCGGCGGCGCGGTCGCGTCACGCCCCGCGCGCGCCGCCGGTGGTTTGGTTGTGAAACCGCCGCCCCGTTCCGCCTGATTCCCCGTTTACGCCCGGATCGTTGCTGACCGCGCCGTCCCGCCTGGGATGCCGCGCGGTGGACGCCATGGGGGCCGTGTGGGCGCGGGACGGGGCATTGCCCCACGGATTTCCGGTGACACCCCCCTGCCGCCCGACCGCTTGACCGCCGGTCCCCAGCCTTGCGCGCTGGTGCCGACGACCCGCCCCGCCGCTCCGCGCCCTGCGTCCAGCCGATGGCCCCTGCCGCTGTCGGTGGCGTTGCACGCTGGCGTGATCGCCCTGGTCGTCGGGCTGGCGCGGCCGGACCCCCCGCCGCCCGCCGCGTCGGAGGCCGTGGCCTTTGCCCTGGAGTTGGAGCCGGTCCCGGAGCCGCCCGCTGAACCGGCCCCGTCGTCCCCGCCTGTGGTTGAACCGGTTGTCGAACCGGTTGTCGAACCGACCGCTGAGCCGCTGGCTGTCGCGTCGGCCATGGCGGACCCACCAGCTCCCCCGGCGGAACCCGTTGTGCCCCCTTCGGAGCCGGTCGTCCCTGAACCGACGCCGGTCGAGCCGACCCCGTCCCCTCCGCCGGAACCGGCTCCACCCCCGCCGGTGGAGCCGCCCCCTGCGCCGGTCCCGGAACCGCCGCCCACGCCAGCGCCCGAAGACCCCAAACCGGAACCGCCCAAACCGGAGCCTCCCCCGCCGGAACCGGTCAGACCGGAGCCGCCGCCCCGTCCCCTGCCGCCGTCCCGTCCGGTGTCGATCACGCCGCCGCCGGTTGTCCCCTCTCCGGTTGTCCCGGCCCCGGTCAAGCGAGTGGCGGCGGCCAAGGCGCCGCCATCCCCAACGGCTCCACCCCCCGTGTCCCACGCCGTCGCCGCGCCCGCTCCGGCGGTGCCGCCCGTTGCCGCCGCCCCGCCGCAAGTGGCCTCCAGCGGGCCGCCGCCCGACTATTTGGCGACGATCCTCGCCCGGCTGGCCCGCTACAAGCTGTACCCGCGCGCCGCCCAACTGGCGCGGGAGGAAGGAACCGTGCAGCTGCGCTTCACCATCGCGCGGGACGGCACGATTGTGCGTTGGTCCATCGTCCAGGGATCCGGCCATGAGAGTTTGGATCAGGCGGCGGAACAGATGATCGAACGGGCGTCCCCCCTGCCGCCGTTGCCGCCGACGCTGGGCGGTGAGCGGTTGGAGGTGACGGTCCCGGTGCGGTTTGCCCTGCGATGACGGCGCGCATCGAACAGCGCAGGCCGGTTTGGGCGCGCGGGCTGTGGGCGGTGCTGCTGCTGGCGGCGCTGCTGCAAGCGCTGTCGCCCATCGGATCGGCCCTGGTGATGGCGGACCGCAGCGCGGCGGCGGACGCGTCGGCACCGCTGTGCCTGGCCGCGCGGCCGCCGCAACCGGCCCCGTCCGACGGTCCGCCCGCCGATCCGTTTGATGAGTCCTGTCCGGCCTGCCTGGCCTTTGCCGCCGTGCAAACGCTGCTGCCGGGCGGTTTCGGTCCCGCCCCCGGTCCCAACGGCCATGGCCGACGGGTGCGGCGCGCACCGTCCCGCCGCGCCGTTCCCCGGCCCGTCGCCCATCGGCCCCGGGCGCGCGGGCCGCCCGAGCGGACTCAACCCGTCCGCGCGCCCGCGCGTCCCCCTTAGACCGATGTTCATGCCCGGCCCGGCGACCCCGATGCGGTCCCGCAACCGGGCACAGGAGAGACTGAGTGATGACCCGCATGCACACCGGCGGCGCTTTGGCGCTTGCCTCCCTCGTTGCGGTCCAGGCGCTTCCCGCCGCCGCGCAAACCGCCGCCGCCCCCCAGACCAATGCCCCGGTCGCGCTCGACACGCTGACCGTCACCGGCCAGGGCAAGGGGACCCCGACCGCCCCCACCGCTGAACAGGCGCAAGAGGAGCTGGGCAAGACCGTCGGCTCCGTCGGTTTCGTCGACGCCGAATCCTACAAGGGCACGCTGGCCAACACGCTGCGCGACGTGCTGGGCAACGTGCCCGGCGTGTTCGTGGAAAACCGCTATGGCCAGGAGCTGCGCCTGTCGGTGCGCGGGTCGGGCATGGCGCGCGGCTATCACCTGCGCGGGGTGGAGCTGTTGCAGGACGGCATTCCGGTCAACGCCGCCGACGGCAGCGGCGATTTCTACCAGCTTGACCCGCAGGCCCTGCGCTACGCCGAGGTGTTCAAGGGCGGCAACGGGTTGGCCTATGGCTCCTCCACCTTGGGCGGGGCGATCAATCTGGTGACGCCGACGGCGCACACCGCCATCGCGCCCAACGTGCTGCGCGTCGATGGCGGCAGCTTCGGCACGCTGCGCACCTCCCTCCAGGCCTCGCGCGTGCTGGGCGATCTGGATTTTCTGGTCAACGCCACGGTGTCGCATTCCGACGGCTACCGCAAACACGCCCGCCAGCAGTATGAGCAGGTCAACGGCAACATTGGCTACCGCATCAGCCCCGATGTGGAGACGCGCTTTTACTTCGGCGAATACGTCACCCACCAGAAATTGCCCGGCGCGCTCGGCCTGAACGACGCGCTGAACCGCCCAACCATGGCGACGGCGGCGGTGCTGTCGGGCGATCAGGCCCGCGACGTCTGGACCCAGCGCATCGCCAACCGCACCAGCGTCAAGATGGAGTCCGGGCAACTGGACGTCGCCACCTGGGCGATCCGCAAAAAGCTGTTCCACCCGATCTTTCAGGTCATCGATCAGACCGGTTGGACCTATGGCGTCGCCCCGCGTTACACCACGCAGTTCACCGTGGGCGGCATGCGCGACGAGCTGGTGGTCGGTGGCCGTTTGACGGCGGGCAACACCAAGGCCCGCCAGTTCATCAACATCAACGGCAGCCGGGGCGCGCAGACGGTCGATTCCCGTCAGAACGCCTACAACGCGGAGATCTTTGCGGAAAACCGCCTGTATGTCCTGCCCACCCTGGCCCTGATGACCGGCGGCAAGGCGCAACGCGACCTGCGCAGCTACAGCGACCTGCTGTCGCCCACCAAGAACGGCGACCGTGCCTATTACGGCTTCAACCCCAAGATCGGTCTGCTGTGGGAACCCAAGCCCACCATCCAGGCTTTCGTCAACCTGACCCGCAGCCAGGACATCCCCGATTTCTCCGACCTGAACCAGACCCAGGCGAACGGCACGCTGGGCTTTGTGCCGTTGCAGCCGCAACGCGCCTGGACGGCGGAAATCGGCACGCGCGGCGAGATGGGCGGGGTGTCGTGGGACGTCACCGCCTACCGCTCGGTCCTGCGCGGGGAGATGCTGCAATACGTCACCAACAGCAGCGTTCCGGCGGCGACCTTCAACGCCGATCGCACCATCCATCAGGGGATCGAGGCCGCGTTCAAGGCCACCGTCGCCACCGGCATCGCCGCCAAGGACGACCGCCTGAGCGTCGGGCAGGTCTGGACCTTCAACCACTTCACCTTTGACGGCGACCGCCAGTATGGCAACAACACGTTGGCGGGCGTGCCGCGCCATGTGTTGCGCTCCAGCCTGACCTACGCCAACGACGGCTTCTATGTGACGCCGACGGTGGATTGGGTTCCTCAAGGGGCCTGGGCCGATCAGGCCAACACGCTGAAGGTTCCGGGCCGCACCCTGTTGGGTCTGCAGGCGGGCAAGGAGTTTTCCAACGGTGTGTTGGTCTTCATCGACGGCCGCAACCTGACCAACAAGAAATACATCAGCGACATCGGCACGGTGACGGACGCGCGCCGGGTGGCGACGTCCATCTTCTATCCGGGCGAAGGCCGCGCGGTGTACGCCGGGGTGCGCGCCGCCTTCTGATCGGGGGGACTGTTCGGCGGGGATTCGGGGCGCGTCAGGCGGCCCGGATCCCGGTCAGGAACTGTTCGACCTGGGATTTCAGCCGCACCGATTGTTCGGCCAGCTCGCTCGACGCCTCCAACACCTGGGAGGCGGCGGCCCCGGTCTGGGTGGCGGCCTGGCTGACGGTGCCGATGTTCATGCTGACGGAGCGGGTGCCGGTCGCCGCCTCCTGCACGTTGCGGGAGATTTCGGCGGTGGCCGCCCCCTGTTCCTCAATCGCCGACGCGATGGAGGTGGCGACCTCGCGGATGGTCCCGATGGTGTGGCCGATTCCGGCGATGGCCTGGGCCGCCCCGTCGGTCGCCCCCTGCATGGAGGAAATCTGACCGGATATCTCCTCCGTCGCCTTGGCGGTCTGGGTGGCGAGGTTTTTCACTTCGTTGGCGACGACGGCAAAGCCCTTGCCCGCCTCTCCGGCGCGGGCGGCTTCGATGGTGGCGTTCAGCGCCAGCAAATTGGTCTGGCTGGCGATGCCGGTGATGAGGCGCACCACCTCGCCGATCCGCTGCGCCTGCTCCACCAACCCCTGAACCGTGCGGTTGGTGTCGGCGGCCTCGGCGCTGGCCCGGTTGGCGATGTCGGTGGAGCGGGACACCTGCCCGCTGATTTCCTGGATCGACATGGCCAGTTCCTCGGTCGCCGCCGCCACCGTCTGGACGTTCACCGACGCCTCTTCCGCCGCCCGCGCGGTGGCGGTGGCGCGCGCGTTGGTGTCGCTGGCGATGCCGGTCATGCTTTTGGCCGTGGCCTCCAACTCGGTCGCGGCGGCGGACACCGTGCGCAGGATGCTGGCGATGTTGCGTTCGAACTCGGCAATCATCCGTTCGATCGCCTCGGTGCGCCGTTCGCGCGCCAGACGGTCGCGCGCCTGTTCGGCTTCCAGCCGGTCGGCGGTCTGCATGGCGTCGCGGAACACCAGCACCGCCGTCGCCATCGTTCCCACCTCGTCCTTGCGGGCGGCGTCCGACAGGTCGGCGTCATACTGCTTGTGGGTCAACCGTTCCATCGCGGTGGTGAGCCGGGCCAGCGGTTGAACGACGCCGCGACGGGCGATCAGCACCGACAGAACAACCCCAACCAGGGTGCCGATCAGCAGAAAGGCCGTCACCATCCGGGTGACGGACGCTTCCACCTCGTCCAAACGCTGGTTGAGCCGCTCGCCCTCCTTGATTTCCGCCTCGATCAGCGGGTCGGTCAATTGGGACGCGGCGCGCTCGTTGTCGCGCACCTCGCTGCGGAACAGGGCGCGCGCCTCCTCCCGCTTGCCCGCCAGCGCCAGATCGCGGACCCGGCCCAGACTGTCGCGGACCTTGGATTGCAAAGCGGTCATCCGTGCGCCCTGGTCATGCCCGGCGGCGCGCAGCCGGGCATCGAGGTCGCCGCTCAGCCGCGTCATCAAATCCAGCCGTTCGGCAAAACGGCCCTTCAGCGCGGCCTGTCCGGCCTCGCTCTCGTCGATCAGGTTGAGGGCGTCGCGTTGCAAGGCCCGGCTGACGGAGCGCAATTCCGACGCGGCGACGACCACGGCGTTGCTGCGCAGCAGGGCTTGGGTGGCGTCGTCGTTGCGGGCCATCCCCCACAGGGCCACCCCGCCGATCAGCAGGCCGATCAGGGAGAGCACGGCAACGGGGGCCAAGAGTTTGGTCGCTATCTTCACCACGCTCTCCCGGATTGGATGGGTTGTTTTGAGTGAGGATCGTTTGAACGGCGATCGGCTTTGATGCTGCGCTTGCAACGGGCCGGGCGAAATCAGGAGGAATCCGGAGGCGCGCGGGGATTCAGAGGGGGGAGACCGGCAAATGGACGGCTCAAATTTTTAATTGAACGATCAATCAAAAACAAAGTCGCGGCATGTTGTCCCAAAAGGACATCGGGCGTGATGAAAATGCAAAATAAGCAGACTCCACTATCGACCGGGAGGCCTGTCTCAGGGCAATCTGCCGACCCTTTCGTTCAGCCATCCCGTGCACCGTTCAAGGACCGCCACCATGACGTTGATTTTGCCCTCCGACGCTGCCTTGTCTGCGGTGGGGGCGGACACGGCCCGCAGCGGCGCGCGGGTGGGCGAGGCGCGCGGGGCCGTCCGCATGGAGGTGCGCAACCTGTGCAAGGTGTTCGCCGATGACCCGCGCCCGGCCCTGGCCTTGCTGCGGGACGGGGCGGGCAAGGCGGAGGTGCTGGCCCGGCTGAACGTGAATGTCGGGGTGGTGGACGCCAGCTTTGACATCCGGGCGGGTGAGATCTTCGTCATCATGGGCCTGTCGGGGTCGGGCAAATCGACGATGGTCCGCTTGCTGAACCGCCTGATCGAGCCGACCGCCGGGTCGATCCAGCTGGACGGGCGCGATCTGACCGCCCTGTCCAAAAACGAGCTGGTCGAGGTGCTGCGCCGTGACCTGTCGATGGTGTTCCAGTCCTTCGCCCTGCTGCCCAACCGCACCGCGCTCGACAACGCCGCCTTTGGTTTGGAGGTGGCCGGGGTGGGGCGCGACGCGCGGCGCGACGCCGCCATGCGGGCGTTGGACAAGGTGGGGCTGTCGGCCTACGCCCACCGCTACCCGCGCGAATTGTCGGGCGGGATGCAGCAGCGGGTCGGGTTGGCCCGCGCCCTGGCGAAAAACCCCTCCATCCTGCTGATGGACGAGGCGTTTTCCGCGCTCGACCCGTTGATCCGCACCGACATGCAGAACGAGCTTTTGCGGCTTCAGCGCGAACAGGCCCGGACCATTGTCTTCATCTCCCACGACGCGGACGAGGCGATGCGCATCGCCGACCGCATCGCGGTGATGGAGGAGGGGCGGATCGTGCAGATCGGCACCCCGGCGGAGATCATCACCAACCCCGCCGACGAGTATGTCCGCGCCTTCTTCCGGGGAGTGGATCCGTCGCGCGTGCTGCGCGCCCGCGATCTGGCCCGCTGCGACGACCGGGTGACGCTGGTGGAGGAGGGGGAGGATCCCATCGCCGCCCTGCGCCGTCTGGCTGAACGTGGCGTCGGTTATGGCTATGTCCGGGGGCGCGACGGGCGGTTTCTGGGCGTGCTGTCGCGCGCCGAGGGGACCATCCTGAACCGGCCGGAACCGGTGGCCGCCGACGCGCCGCTGCACAGCCTGCTGCGCCGCGTCGCCACCGCGCCCTGTCCGGTCCCGGTGGTCGATGGCGGCGGGCGCTTTCTGGGCGTGCTGACCCGCGCGGCCTTGCTGGAAACTCTGGACCGTGGGGACGATCCGCGTGGATGAGCTGTGGAACGGCCTGCTGGCCGGTGGGGTCGGTCGCTGGGCCGACCGCTTGGTCAACCTGATCCTCGACCATGGTCAACCGACGCTGGACGTCATCGCCGCCGTGGTCGATGGCTTTGGCGCGGCCATCGACAACACGCTGATCGGCCTGCCGCCCTGGGCCTTGGGGGGCGCGCTGACCGCGCTGGCGCTGTGGCGGGTGGGCAAGGGCTTTGCCCTGTTCGCGCTGCTGTCGCTGGCCGGGATTCACGCCATGGGGCTGTGGGAACCGATGGCGAGCACACTGGGGCTGGTGGTGGCCTCCACCACGCTCAGCCTGCTGATCGGGGTGCCGCTGGGCATCGCCATGGCGCGCAGCCGTCTGGCCGATGGGGTAGGGGCGACGCTGCTGGATTTCATGCAGACCATGCCCGCCTTCGTCTATCTGATTCCGGCGGTGATGTTCTTCGGCCTGGGCCGGGTGCCGGGCATCCTCGCCACTGTGATTTTCGCCATGCCGCCCGCCGTGCGCCTGACCGCGCTGGGGATCCGACAGGTCCCGGCGGAGCTGGTGGAGGCCGGGCGGGCCTTTGGCTGCAAGGACCATCAACTGTTGCTGAAGGTGCAGTTGCCCAACGCGCTGCCGTCGATCATGGCCGGGGTCAACCAGACCATGATGATGGCGCTGTCGATGATCGTGGTGGCGTCGATGATCGGGGCCGGTGGGCTGGGCAACGTCGTGCTTCAGGGCATCCAGCGGCTGGACATCGGTCTGGGCTTTGAAAGCGGGTTGGCGGTGGTGCTGCTCGCCATCCTGCTCGACCGCATCACCCAGAGCTTTGGTGTTCAGAGTTTTGGTGCCCGGGGCTTTGGCCCCCATGGCGTCGACCGTGGCGCGTCCAAAGGCGGCGCGCAGTGAGGGAGCGGCGCACCGCCCCCCGCCGCTCAGGCTCCCAGTTCGGCGTCCAGATAGCTCAGGGCGATGGCGCGGGCCTCGCGCCCGTCGGCGGCCCCGGTCAGGGCGGAGCGCAACCACAATCCATCGATCATCGCCGCCAGTCCGCTGGCCACCCGGTCGGCCCGTTGCGGCGGCAGCAGGGCGCGCAGGCTGTGGCGCAGGTTGGAAATCAGGCGGCGGGCGTTGATCCGCTGCAACCGGGCCAAGGCCGGGTTGTGCGGGGCCTGCGCCCAGAAGCCCAGCCACGCCGACACGACACGCGGGTCGAACTGGTCGTCGGCAAAATTGGCGTCGATCACCGCTTCCAGCCGGGCGCGCGGCGACCGGGCGGCGGCCAGCCGCTGGGTGACGTCGGCGCGGAGCTGCTCCAGCATGCTGCGCATGGTCGCCGCCAGCAGTTCGTCCTTGCCGCCGAAATAATGGTGGATGATGCCGGGAGACACCCCCGCCCCCCGGCTGATCGTTTGCACCGTGGTGTCCGCCAGCCCGTGTTCGCCCATCGATGCGATGGTCGCGTCGATCAATTGGCGGCGGCGGATGGGTTCCATTCCAACTTTCGGCATTCACCAACCTGCGTAACGAGTGGGCGTGGGAGGCAAGACCATAACCGGTCTCCGGGTTCCGCGCCATGTCATGCGCCTTTTTCCTGCGGGCGTCGATGGCGAAATCGCCGTGCCCGTTCCTTGTCCCACCAGCTCTTGTTCCACCGGCCCTTGTTCCACCGGCCCTTGTCCATTGGGGCGTGTCGGTGGGGAGCCACACCACCGCGTCAGGAGTTCGACCGATGAAAACCGCCTGGACGGCGCTGCCCGCCCTCACCCTCGCTGCCGTTCTGACCCTGGGGGCTGGATCCGTCCAAGCCGCCGATCCGGCGTCGTGCAAGAAGGTCCGATTTGGCGATGTGGGGTGGACCGACATCGCCGCCACCACGGCGCTCGCCTCCGTCACCCTGGACGGGTTGGGCTACAGCCCGTCCACGACCATGACCTCCGTCCCGCTGGTCTACAGCGGTTTGAAAACCAAGTCGCTCGACGTGTTCCTGGGCAATTGGATGCCGACGATGGAACCTTTCCTCAAACCCGCGTTGGAGGATGGATCGGTCGAGGTGACGCGGGTCAATCTGGAAGGGGCGAAATACACGCTGGCCGTGCCGAAATACGCCGCCGACGCCGGTCTGAAAAGCTTCAAGGATTTGGCGAAGTTCAAGGACAAGCTGGACGGCAAGATCTATGGCATCGAGGCCGGGAACGACGGCAACCTCATCATCGACAAGATGCTGAAGGCCGACGCCTTCGGCCTGAAGGACTTCAAGATGGTGGAGTCCAGCGAGGCCGGGATGTTGGCCGAGGTCAAGCGGGCGGTCCGCGCCAAGAAGTTCATCGCCTTCCTGGGCTGGGCGCCGCACCCGATGAACAAGGCGTTCGAGTTGACCTATCTGGCCGATGGTGATGATTGGTTCGGCCCGGATTTCGGCGGGGCGACGGTCAGCACCAACGTGCGCAAGGGCTACGCCGCCGACTGCCCGAACGTCGGCGCGCTGCTGGCCAACCTGTCCTTCACGGTGGAGATGGAAAACGCCGTGATGGACGACATCATGAACGCCAACAAGAAGCCCGACGACGCGGCCAAGGCGTGGCTCAAGAAAAACCCGGCGGTGTTGAAAAACTGGCTGACAGGCGTGACCACCATCGACGGCAAGGACGGTCTGGCCGCCGTCCAGGCCAAGCTTGGCATCCCGACCAAACCCTAATGCCCTGATGCGCGGAACGTGAGCGCTGGTCGGTGGACAATCAGTCCACCGACCAGCGCGTCATCTGGGGAAAGGCGGGCAGGCCGTTGTTCCCCATGAAGGCGAAGACGCCGGAGTAGCCGGTGAATCCCTGATGGGCCAGATGAAGCGGGCCGTAATGGGTCCCCCGTTCCAGCCACTCGATCATCGGGTGTTGGTCCTGCACCTCATGAATTTTGTGGGTTCCCGGAAAAAAGACGCAAGCGGGTGGCAGGCCGAGATGACGCGTCACGGCGTAGGACCAGGCTTGCGCCATCATCTCACCAAATTTTGCGGACGCCTCCAAGACAGGGTCGGTGCATCCCTCCGGGCTGGTGGCTTCGGCGACCAGCGTTTCGATGCTGGTTTGGAGGTCGCTGCCCAGCCGGTGCCAATGGCGGCGCGGCACGGTGATGATGTGCCCGGCCTCGTGCAGCACGTCCCCGGATCCCAGCAGGGTTTCGGGGTCGATGTGGATCACGCCGTTGCGAATGTTGGTGCCGGGCAGAAAGCCACCCTTGCCACCATCACCCACCTCCACCCCAACCCCCAGATCGCGCAGAAAGCCGATGATGGGGTTCAAAGCCTCCGGGTGATACACGTGGTTTCTCCACCAAGTCGCAACGAGGGTGGGATTTTCGCTGAAACTGGGTGATGTGACAATCGTCACGCTGTCGCAGTTTGCAACACCGGGTGTCAGGTGGCGGCGACGCTGCGCAGGAAGCCGGACACCCGGCTGTTCAGCCGGTCGGCCTGATCGGACAGTTGCCCCGCCGACCGCAACACGTCGCCCGCCCGCGCGGTGGACCGTTCGACCTGTTCGGCCACCGCCGTGATTCCGGTGGTGACGGTGGCGGTGTTGACGGCGGCCTCCGCCATGCGCTGGCTGATTTCGGCGATGGCGGCGGATTGCTGTTCGATGGCGGCGCTGATGATGGCGCAGGCTTCGCCCAGATTTTCCGTCACCGCGTGCATCCCCTCCACCTCGGTCATCGAGGCCGAGGCCAGCGCGTGCAGGTCGCGCAGCCGGTCGCCGATGTCGTCGGTGGCGCGGCTGACCTGCTGGGCCAATTCCTTCACCTCCCCGGCGACGATGGCGAAGCCGCGCCCATACTCCCCGGCGCGCGCGGCTTCGATGGTGGCGTTCAGCGCCAGCAAATGGGTGCGGGCGGCGATGGCGCTGATGAAGTTGGCGATCTGCTGGGCACCACCCACCGCCGCCGCCACCTGCCGGGTGCGCGCCACCGTGCGTTCGCCGCCGTGCAGCGCCTCGTCGGCGATGCCGCGCATGCGGTCGATCTGGCTGGCCATCTCGTTGACGGTGACGGCGATCTCCTCGGTGGCCGCGGCGACGGAGGTGACGGCGTGGCCGGACAGGCTGGCGGCCTGTGAGGCGTCGGACGACATCGACAGCGCGTCGGCGGCGATCCTCGTCATGTCTTCGGCGGTCTGCTCCAGCGAGCCGGAGGCGTCGGAGAGCGCGGCCGTGATCGCTTCGATCTGGTCGCGGAACTCCTGGGTCAGGGTGTCAAGGCGGCGGGCGCGGCGCAGGTCGCTGTCGGTGCGGGCCAGCGCGTCGCGCTCCAACGCCGCGCGGGTTTCCAGGGCGTGGCGGAACTCCTGCATGGCGTCGGCCATCGCCCCGATCTCGTCGCGCCGATGCCCATCGGTGATGGCGACCGTTACGTCGCCTTCCGACAGGCGGCGCAGGGCGGACAGGTTGCGTTGCAGCGGGCCGATGATGCCGATCCGCGCGATCAGCACCGCCGTCACCGTGCCCAGCAGGGCCGCCAGCGCGGCCACCGCGATCATCAGGGTGATGGCGTCGGCGGCCTCGGCGTCGGCGGCTTGCGCGGTGGCGGCGGCCGACGCGGCGGTCTTGCCGGACAGGGCATCGGCGGCGGCCTCGATCCGCTCCACCAGCTCCCGCCCGTCCAGCAGCAGGTCGACGATGGCGTCGCGCGCCGTCGGGTCGAGGATGGCGAGCTGCGCCGCCCCGATCACCTTCTTGATGTTCTGGCCATATTGGGTGAGGTAGGCCTCCAGCCGCTGCGAGTCGGCCTTGTCCGCCCCGCCGCGCTCCACCAACCCGGCGAGGTCGGCCAAGGCCCCGTCCAGGTCGGTTTGCAGCCGTTCGGAAAAACGGTCCACCACCGCCGGGTTGGCGGCGATGGCGAATTCGGCGCGGTTGATCGCGGTGATGCGGGTCTTCAGCCCCGCCGCGTCCAGCGCCAACCGCCCGCCGCTTTGCACGCTGTCCAACCGGGCGCGGTCGCGGTTCAGCCCCCCGACCCCCAGGGCGGCGACCGCCGTCAGGCCAAAGGCCAGCACGGCGACGATCAACAGCGTCTTTTGGGTCAATCCGATGCGGGCGAGCATGGGCGTGCTCCGGTTGCGGGTGGGCAACAGGCCAGGGGAAGGCGGCGCGGGAGAGCCGTGCCGCCTTGGGTGGCGTCAAGCGGGTGGTTGGGTGACTGGCTGGCCGACGGGCGGCGTCAGCGCGCCCGCGATCCGCGCCCGGCCTTGCGGTCGAGCAGGGCGTGGCGGTTCAGCCGGTCCAGCGCCAGTCCATCGGCGTTGAACAGGTGACAGGCGTCGGCGCGCAGCGACAGACCGACGGTCTCGTGCAGATCGACGGCGGTTTCGCCATCGGCCTCCACCACCAGCAACCCGGCCTCGGCGGTTTGGACGTAGAGGAAGGTCTGACCGCCCAGCCGTTCGACCACGGACACCTCGCCGCGCACCGGCCCGGCATCGTCGAGCGTCAGATGCTCAGGCCGCACGCCCAGGGTCAACGCCCGCCCGGTCAGCGCGTCCGATCCGCGCACCGGAACCGTCACCGCGCCCTGACCGACGCCGACCGTCACGCCATCCTCGCCCGCCCCCAGGCAACGGACGGGGATGGTGTTCATCGTCGGGCTGCCGATGAACCCGGCGACGAACAGGTTGCGCGGGTGGTGGTACAGCTCCAGCGGGCTGCCGACCTGCTCCACCACGCCGCCGCGCAGCACCACGATCTTGCTGGCCAGCGTCATCGCTTCGACCTGATCGTGGGTGACATAGACCATGGTGGCGTCGAGCTGCTCGTGCAGGCGGGCCAGCTCGATGCGCATCTGCACGCGCAGGGCGGCGTCGAGGTTGGACAGCGGCTCGTCGAACAGGAAGACTTTGGGCTGGCGCACGATGGCGCGGCCGATGGCCACGCGCTGGCGCTGCCCGCCCGACAATTGGCCGGGCTTGCGGTCCAGCAGATGGTCGAGTTGCAGCACACCGGCGGCGGCCTTCACCTTGGCGTCGCGCTCCTCCTGCGGCACGCGGGCGAGCTTCAGCGAAAAGGCCATGTTTTCCGCGACCGTCATGTGCGGGTAGAGCGCGTAGCTCTGGAACACCATGGCCAGACCGCGCCCGGCGGGGGCGACGTCGTTCACCCGCTGCCCGTCGAGGATGAGGTCGCCGGAGGTGATCTCCTCCAACCCGGCGATCATGCGCAGCAGGGTGGATTTGCCGCAACCCGACGGGCCGACGAAGACGACGAACTCGCGGTCCTTGATCTCCAGATCGACGCCCTTGATGACCGAATGGTTGCCGTAGGTCTTGTGAACGGCCTTCAGCGTGAGGTTTGCCATGACAGGGACTCCAAGGGATTACTTAACAGCGCCGAAGGTCAGGCCGCGCACGAGCTGCCGTTGGCTGAGCCAGCCGAACACCAGGATCGGGGCGACGGCCATGGTGGAGGCCGCCGACAGCTTGGCCCAGAACAACCCTTCCGGGGCGGAGAAGGAGGCGATGAAGGCGGTCAGCGGCCCGGCGTGGGCGGCGGTCAGGTTCAGGCTCCAGAACGCTTCGTTCCAGGTCAGGATCACCGCCAGCAGGCCGGTGGACGCCATGCCCGGCAGCGCCAGCGGCAGCAGCAGGAAGCGCAGCTCGTCCAGCGGGGTGGCCCCGTCCATGCGCCCGGCCTCCAGGATCTCGCGCGGGATTTCCCGGAAGAAGGTGTAGAGCATCCACACCACGATCGGCAGGTTGATCAGCGCGTAGACCACGACCAGACCGGCCAGCGTGTCGATCAGGCCCAGGTCGCGGAACACCAGCGTCACCGGAACCAGCGCGCCGACCGGCGGCATCATCTTGGTGGACAGCATCCACAGCAGGGTCCCGCGCGTCCGCTTGGTCGGGAAAAAGGCCATGCCGTAGGCGGCGGGAACCGCCAGCGCCAACGCCAGCAGCGTGGAGCCAAAGGAGACGACGACGCTGTTCAGGGCGAATTTCAGGTAATCGGCCCGTTCCTGCACCGCGACGTAATTTTCCAGCGTCGGGGTGAAGATCAGCGACGGGGTGGTCGCCACCGCTTCGATTTCCGTCTTGACGCTGGTCAGCAGCATCCAGGCGATGGGGAAGAACAGCAGCCCGGCGGCCAGCCAACCGGTGACGCTGAGCGCGGCGTGTCTGTCGAGTTTCAAGCGCATGGCGGCCTCACGCGTCGAGGTTGCGGGCGATGGAGCGGACCAGGAAGGCCGCGACGATGTTGGCCAGCACGATGGCGATCACACCACCGGCCGACGCGGTGCCGACGTCGAACTCCAGCAAGGCGCGCAGATAGATGAGGTAGGTGAGGTTGGTGGAGGCCAGACCCGGCCCGCCGCCGGTCGTCGTGTAGATCTCCGCAAAGATCGACAGGAAGAAGATGGTTTCGATCATCACCACCACCTTGATCGCCCGGCCCATGTGCGGCAGCACGATGTACCAGAAGATGGCGAGCGGTCCGGCCCCGTCCATGCGCGCGGCTTCCTTCTGCTCATGGTCGAGCGATTGCAGCGCGGTCAGCAGGATCAGCAGGGCAAAGGGCAGCCATTGCCAGGCGACGATGATGGTGACGGAGAACAGCGGCCATTGGCCGAACCAATCCACCGGTTGCAGGCCCAGCGCGCGGGCAATCGCCGCGCTGACGCCGTTGACCGGGTGCATCAGCAGGTTTTTCCAGATCAGCGCGCTGACCGTCGGCATCACGAAGAAGGGGGCGATGGCCAGCAGGCGGGCGACCTTGCTGCCGAAGAAATCCTGATCGAACAGCACCGCCAACAGCGTGCCGCCGACCACGGTGATCGCCAGCACCCCGCCGACCAGCAGCAGCGTGTTCGCCATCGCGATCCACAGGGATGGATCGGTCAGCAGGAAGGAATAGTTGCTCAAGCCCACGAAGCCGGACAATTCGGGGCTGAGGAGGTTGTAGCGCTGGAAGGAGAACCAGAGCGTCATCACCAGCGGGACGATCATCCAGACGAACAGGATGACCACCGACGGGGCGACGAACGGCAGGGCGTTGACGCCCCGTCCTCCCTTGATTGGCTGGTTCATGATGCGGATGTCCAAAAAAACCAAAGACGGGGGCGGCGGACGCAAACGGGGCGCGCGGGTGGCGCGCCCCGTTTGCGTGTGGGCGCTTACTTGATGTAACCGGCCTGCTTCATCGTGCGCTCAACCGCCGACTGCGCGGTTTGCAGCGCCTGATCGACCGTCGTCTGCCCGGACAGGGCGGCGGCGATGGACTGGCCAACCTGCGCGCCGATGCCCTGGAATTCCGGGATCGCCACGAATTGGATCCCGGCGTAGGGAACCGGCTGGGCGGTCGGGCGGGTCGGGTCGGCGGCCAGGATGGCCTTCAGCACGGTGTCGGCGAAGGGGGCGGCCTTCTTGTACTCGGGGTTCTCATAGGTCGATTTGCGGGTGCCCGGAGGGGCCGACACCCAGCCCTGCGTCTCGCCCACCAGGGTGATGTAGTCCTTCGACGTCGCCCAGGCGATGAACTGCTTGGCGGCGGCGGCCTTCTTGGACGAGTTCGGCACGCCGAGCGCCCAGGCCCAGCCCCAGCCGGCCCCGTTCTCGACTTTGGCGATGGGGGCCTTGGCGAAGGCGGTCTTGTCGGCGACCTTGCTTTCCGCCGGGTTGTAGATGTGGCCCGCCGCCGCCGTGGCGTCCACCCACATGGCGCAGTTGCCCGAGGAGAACAGCGCGCGGTTTTCGTTGTGACCGTTGGAGGTGGCACCCGGCGGGCCGTAATTCTTCAGCATGTCGACGTAGAAGGTGACGGCTTCCTTCCATTCCGGCGAGGTGAGCTGCGGCTTCCACTCCATGTCGAACCAGCGGCCGCCGAAGGTGTTCACCAGCGTGCCGACATAGGCCATGTTTTCGCCCCACCCCGGCTTGCCGCGCAGGCAGATGCCGTATTGGTTGTCGGCGGGCTTGTGCAGCGCGGCGGCGAATTTCTTGATGTCGGTGTAGGTCGGCTGTTCGGGCATGGTCAGGCCAGCCTTGTCGAACAGATCCTTGCGGTAATAGGTGAAGGAGCTTTCGGCGTAGAAGGGGGCCGCGTACAGCTTGCCGTTCACCGTCAGCATGTTGCGGACCGGCTCGAACACGTCCTTGTAGTCATAGCTGTCGCCGAGATCGTCGAGCGCAGCCAACCAATTCTGCTTGCCCCAGATCGGCGTTTCATAGGCGCCGATGGTGACGACGTCGAACTGTCCGCCCTTGGTGGCGATGTCGGTGGTCACGCGCTGGCGCAGCACGTTTTCCTCCAGGATGACCCAATTCAGGTCGATCCCGGTCTTTTCCTTGAACTTGGGCGACAGCTTTTGCATGACGACCATGTCGGCGTTGTTCACCGTGGCGATGGTCAGCGTTTCCGCCGCCGCGATGCCGGTCCCGAAGGTGGCGATGCCCGCCAGAAGCGTGGCGGCGATTGTCGTGCGCATCTTTGCATTTCCTCCGCGTTTTGATTGGATAGTCGTGGCGCTGAGCGCCCTTGGAAAAGGGCAAAATGAAGGGAACCCGCCCGACGGCGGCCGAAATGCGGCCCGGGCGGAACAGCACGGGAAAAAGGTCGTCCGGGTCCGAGCGCGCTACGGGTGGTTCTCCCGCGCCATTTTCCGGTATTGCGATGGGGTGGTGCCCTTTTCCAACCGGAAATGGCGGTTGAAATTGGGGATGTTGCGATAGCCGACGTCGAAACAGATGTCGGTGACGGGGGTGCTGGTGCGGGTCAGCAGGTGGCAGGCGCGACCGATCCGCAACCGCCGCAGGTAATCGACGAAATTGCTGCCGGTG
Organism: Azospirillum griseum; assembly: GCF_003966125.1. Lineage (GTDB taxonomy): Bacteria > Pseudomonadota > Alphaproteobacteria > Azospirillales > Azospirillaceae > Azospirillum > Azospirillum griseum. The sequence goes on along the minus strand of NZ_RXMA01000013.1, from coordinate 74,828 downwards.
TTGCGGCGGAAAAAGCGGCAGAAGGTCGGCTCGCTCATGCCGAACCGCTTGGCGATGTCGGCCATGCGCACCGTGGAGTCCAGGTTGGTCAGGATGTGGGCCATCACCTCGTGCATGATGCGTTGGGACTTTTCGTTCAGGGTCGGGGCGTAGCCGTCGCTCGACAGCGCGCTGCAGTCCGATGTGTCGGCCAGCAGGCACAGCAGCTCCAGGAACAGGGCGAAGCGGCGCAGGCCGCGCGTGGTTCCGATCCGTTCCATCAGCGCCGCTCCATCGCGGGCCGCCGCGCCGTGGAACACCACGCCGCGCCGGACCCGGTCCAGGAACGGGGCCAGCTCGCGCAATTCGGGGATGCGCTCCCCGCTTTCAACCAGGACCGCCCCGTCGAATTGCAGAACGACGTGGCAGTTGTCCACCGTTGTCCCCGCCGGGACGTCGGGCACCCAGTTGTGCGGCAGGTTGGCTCCGACCGCCGCCAGATAGCCCGGCCCGAAACGCCCGATGTGATCGCCGACGAACGCCATGCCCTCGACCTCTCGGATCAGGTGGATTTCCGTTTCCGGGTGGAAGTTCCAGCGCGACACCGCGCAGGGGTGGCCGTGCTGGTACCAGCGGAAACATTGGGCCGGATCAGCCTGCACCCATTCGAACGTCGCCAGCCCGGAGGCTGGATCGCCGGTGGTGGGAGGGGAAGCGGGCAGGGGCATGGCCGGTGTGTCCAACAGGTCGTGTCCAACGGGTGGCGTTCAACGGGTGGCGTTCAACGGGTCGGTTCCGCGTCTTCGGCGACGCGGATCATCAGCTTGATGTCGCCGGGCCGTCCGTCGGCGGCGCGGCGCACGGCGGCGACGGCGTCGTCGAACGGGTAGACCGCCGAAATCAGCGGCTTCAGATTGACCTTGCCCGACCCGATCAGCGCCAGCGCGCGGTCGAAGATGTTGGCGTAGCGGAACACGGTTTCGATGCGGGCCTCCTTGGCTTGCGCGGCGATCACGTCCAACCCGACCGGGCCGGTCGGGCAGCCGACCAGCACAGCGGCACCGCCGGGGCAGAGCAGATCGAACAGACCGTCATAGGCGGCGGCGCTGCCGCTGGCTTCGAACAGGATGTTGGCCCCCCAGCCGCCAGTCGCCCGCCGCACCGCTTCGGGCAAATCCTGTGCGCCGAGATGAACCGGCTCGATGCCGTCATAGCCGCTGACGACGGCCAGCTTGTCGGCGCGCGGGTCGGCCAGCAGCACCCGGCTGCACCCCCCGGCCAGCGCGGCCAGCGCCACCATGACGCCGATGGTCCCGGCCCCGCAGACGACGGCGACGTCCCCGGGGCGGATCCCCGCCTTCGTCGCGGCCTGAAGACCGATGGCGAAGGGTTCGACCAACGCCCCTTCGGCGAAGGACACGCTGTCCGGCAGGCGGTGGGTGAAGGCGGCGGGGTGCGTGACCTCCGGCGTCAGGCAGCCATGGACGGGCGGGGTGGCCCAGAACGTGACCTTGCGGTCCACATTGTACAGGCCCAACCGGGTTTCGCGGGAGGTCAGGTCCGGCACGCCCGGTTCCATGCACACCCGGTCGCCGGGGGCCAGGGTCGTGACGTTGCGGCCAACCTCCACCACCCGTCCGGAGGCTTCGTGCCCCAGCACCATCGGTTCCTCCACCACATAGCCGCCGATGCGGCCATGGGTGACGTAATGCACGTCGCTGCCGCAGATGCCGACGGTGTGCACGGCGATGCGCACGTCGTCCGGTCCCAGCGCGCCGGGCGGATCGATGTCCTGAAGGGAGAGCGCACCCTGTTTCTCGAGCACCAACGCTTTCATGGGTCGATTGCCTTTCGCTGTCGCGTGTTGGTCGATGGCGGGATGAGGGGGATTAAGCGCTCTTGCCGATTGTCCGAACAGCCAACGGATTGACAAAAACCTATACGAAATTTCACGCACTTCCGGAAATCTGGGGAAAACACGATGCTTCGTGAAAGGTGCGCGTCGGTTGGCGGGCTGGAGGAGTGATCTGGGCATCGTCGGGTGGTGTGGGCTTTTGCTCGCGCTCCGTTGATCGGTGGTGCTGGGCAGCATTGGGCGATTGCTCGACAAATGAGCAATAAAACACTTCGCCCGTCAAGCGATTTTCTGAGATCGCGCGATAAAATGTTGGGGGCGGCGCAATATTGCGCTGCAAAATCACGCTGCAGCGCAGCAAAACGCCGAAACCGACACGGGCTTTCGCTCGTGATGCGAATTTTTGTTGACACGAAGCTTGGGCTATTCCTCATATATTAGGCATTCGCTCAACCGCGTGGGCCGGACCGGCTTCGGGCCGACAGCGCCCGCCCACGCTTCACGACGGACACCGGCAACGGGTCCGTACCGGGGAAACGCCATGTATTTGAAGAAGTATGATCTTTCGGGTCGCGTCGCCGTCGTCACCGGCGGTGGCCGTGGCATTGGCCTGTCCTGTGCCCAGGCGCTGGCCGAGGCGGGCGGGACCGTGGTGATCGCCGAGGTCGATCCGACGGTCGCCGCCAGCGGCAAGGCGGAGCTGGAAGCCGCCGGTTACACCGTCGATGTCGTCCTGCTCGACGTCACCAAGCCCGCCGACGTCACCCGCGTGGCCGACGAGATCGCCGCCCGCCATGGCCGCATTGACATTCTGGTCAACAACGCCGGCATCGCCCGCAGCGGCACGCCCGGTGAGGAGGTGGCCGACGAGCATTGGTTGAACGTGATCGACGTCAACCTGAACGGCGTGTTCTGGTGCTGCCGCGCCTTCGGCCGCCACATGCTGGAACGCGGCGTCGGGTCCGTGGTCAACATCGGGTCGATGTCGGGCTTCATCGTCAACAAGCCGCAGCCGCAAAGCTATTACAACGCGTCGAAGGCGGCGGTTCATCACCTGACCCGCTCGCTGGCCGCCGAATGGGGCGCGCGCGGTGTCCGCATCAACGCGGTGGCCCCGACCTACATCGAAACCCCGCTGACCAAGTTCGGCATGGAAGAGGGCGGCGACCTCTACCGCACCTGGATCGAGATGACCCCGATGGCCCGCATCGGCCAGACCGACGAGATCGCCTCGGTGGTGCTGTTCCTGGCGTCGGACGCCGCCAGCCTTCTGACCGGCTCCATTGTTTTGGCCGACGGCGGCTACACCTGCTGGTAAGCTGCCGGAACGACCAAGATCGTCGTTTCTGAAGAAAGGGTGAAAACGTGGCTATCCGGGCTTTGCTGTTTGATCTGGACGGTACATTGGCCGACACCGATCCGCTGCATTTCGAGGCGTTCGCCGCCGCGCTGGAGCCGCATGGCATCGCCATCGACCACCAGTTTTTCAAAACGGCGATCTCGGGCCGCTCCAACGAGGCGATCTGCCGCGACCTGTTTCCCGACGCCAGCCGCGACGAGCATGACCGCTTCGCCGACGACAAGGAGGCCGCCTTCCGCCGCGCGGCGGGTGGTCTGACCGCCATCGACGGCTTGCACGCGCTGCTCGACCGGGCGCGCGGGCGGGGGATCCGCATCGGGTTGGTGACGAACGCCCCGGCGGCGAACGTCCATCATGTGCTGGATGTGCTGGCGCTGACCGGGGCCTTCGACCCGCTGGTGCTGGCGGAGGAACTCCCCCGCTCCAAGCCGGACCCGCTGCCCTACCAGACGGCCTTGGCCGCGCTGGGTTTGGGGCCGGACGAGGCGGTGGTGTTCGAGGATTCGATCCCCGGCGTCCAGGCGGGCAAGGCGGCGGGCATCCTGACGGTGGGGATGACGACGACGCTGTCGGCGGACGCCCTGCGTCAGGCCGGGGCGGATGTGACGGTCAGCGATTTCCGCGATCCGGTTCTGCTCCATCTGCTCGACCAGGCGGCCCGGTTGGCCAGCCGGGCGTGAATTGCAAGGCGGTGCGGGGAAATCGGGGTTTTTCGGCCATCCGGTGAAAAAACCTACTGATTTTCGGCAACAGGCCCGCTAGAGCGATGGGGCGCTTTCGTGTTTGTTGGGCAAACGAAGCACGGGGCGGGGCGGGAGCCGCGAGGAAAGGGAACGGACGATGACGGGTTCTGCCGGGGCATGCACTGTCGGGGGATCGGGCGACGCCGTGATCGGCGTCGATGTCGGATCGACCAGCGTCCGCGCCGGGCTGTTCACGCTCGACGGGCGGCTGTTGGGTCGTGCCGTCTGCCCCATCGCCACCAGCCGCCCGCTGGCCGACGTCGTCGAGCAGGATTCCGCCAACATCTGGCAATCCGTCTGCGCCGCCGTGCGCGGGGCGGTGGCGGAGTCCGGTGTCGCGGCGGAACGGGTGGTCGGCATCGCCTATGACGCCACCTGTTCGCTGGTGGTGCGGCAGGCCGACGGGACCAAGATCGGCGTGACGCCGGTTGGGGCCGGATCGGGGCAAACCGATCCCGACCAATGGGACACCATCGTGTGGATGGATCACCGCGCCATCGCGCAGGCCGAAGAATGCAGCGCCACCGGTGCCGAGGTGCTGCGCTTCCTGGGCGGGCGGATGTCGCCGGAAATGGAAATCCCGAAGCTGATGTGGCTGAAGCGCCACCGACCCGACGCCTGGGCGCGCAGCGGTCTGATTTTCGATCTGGCCGATTACCTCAGCTGGATGTCCACCGGGCGGAACGAGCGGTCGGTCTGCACCCTGACCTGCAAATGGACCTATCTGGCCCACGCGGATCAGCCGTGGGACCGCGCCTTTCTGGTCCAGGTCGGGTTGGAGGATTTTTTTGAACGCACCGGGGTGCCCGACCGCGCCCTGCCCATCGGTGCCGCCATCGGCCCCTTGACCGGGGCGGCGGCGGACGCGCTGGGCCTGACCACCCGCTGTGTGGTGGCCGCCGGGCTGATCGACGCGCACGCCGGGGCGCTCGGCACGCTGGGCGCGCATCTGGGCGAGAGCATCGACAACCGCATCGCGCTGATCGCCGGGACCTCCTCCTGCAACATGGGGCTGACGACGGTCCCGCGCTTCATCCCCGGCGTCTGGGGGCCGTATTGTGGCGCGGTCTGCGACGGGTTTCATCTGAGCGAGGGCGGGCAATCGGCCACCGGGGCCTTGCTCGACCACATCGTCGAAGGGCACCCGGCGCGGGCGGCTTTCGGTCCCAAGCCGCACGACGCCATCGGCGCGATCCTGCACGCCCGCATCACGCAGGCGCAGGGGACCGCGCTGGCCCCGCGTCTGCACGTGCTGCCCGATTTCCACGGCAACCGTTCGCCGCTGGCCGATCCGAACGCGGTCGGGGTGATCTCCGGCCTCACGCTCGACCGCAGCGCGGAATCCCTGCTCGATCTCTATTGGGCGACGGCGGCGGCCATCGCCTATGGGGTCCGCCACATCATCGACCGCATGAACGAGGCCGGATACGCCATCGACACCATCCATCTCAGCGGCGGCCACGCCGCAAACCCCTTCCTGGTCACGCTGTACGCCGACGCCTGCGGCTGCGCCATCGCCCGTTCGGCCTGCCCGGAACCGGTGCTGCTGGGGACCGCCATCGCCGCCGCCGCCGGGGCCGGGCGTTACGACGGTCTGGCCGCCGCCGCCCGCGCCATGGCGGCGGACGACGCACTGCTGCACCCGGCTCCGCAGGCCCGCGCCATGCATGACCAGCGTTACGCGGTGTTTCTGGCGATGCACCGCCACCGTCAGGAGTTGGACCGGCTGACCACCGACCCGATGACCACTGAGCCGATGACCGCCGCCCCGGCCGCCTGACCCGTTTCACCCGACACACCCCGTGCCAAACCCGGTGCGGGGCATCCACCGGCCGACCCTTGCGGGACGGAGGGCCGGTTGTTGCCGCGCGGCGTCACGCTTGACGCCGGGCGATCCTCCATGGGGTGACGCCCGTGGCTGTCCCAGTGGTGTTTACCCTCCAGCCTCTCCCCGCATGCCTTGGGGCGAGGTGACTTGCAGGGCCGGGCGCGCCTGTCGCCCGGCCCTTTTTTCCCCTTTCCCGCGCGTTCGGGGGGATTTGCCCCACACAGGCCATAGCCACCGGATTTGCTTTTCACGTAGTCTGATCCCGAAACCGGCAGCAGGAACCCAACGCCCCGATGTCAGACCGTCACAGCCGGAAGCTCGATCAAGCGGCGCGCGCCGCCTGGCTCTATTACATCGCCGGAAACACCCAGGATGAGGTCGCCGCCAAGCTGAACGTGTCGCGGCAGGCCGCGCAGCGGCTGGTGTCGCTGGCTGTGGCCGAAAAGCTCATCAAATTCCGCCTGAATCACCCGATCGCCGAGGCGGTGGCCCTGGAGGAGCGGTTGCGCGAGCGCTACGGGCTGACGCAATGCACGGTGATGCCGGTCGATCCCGGCCAACCCAACCCTATTCCCGGCATCGCCATCGCCGCCGCCGAGCAGATCGAAACCCATCTGGAGCCGCGCGAACCGACGGTGCTGGGCCTGTCCACAGGCCGCACCCTGCGCGCCGCCGTGGCCGAGGTGATGACGATGAACCGGCCGGAGCACAAGACCGTGTCGCTGGTCGGCGCGATGCTGCGCGATGGCCGCGCCGCGCCGTACGAGGTGGTGATGAGTCTGGCCGAACGCACCGGGGCGTCGGGCTTCCCGCTGCCCACCCCCAGCGTGACGGAGGCGGTGGAGGAGGCGCAGGTGCTGCGCGCCCAACGCTCCTACACCCGCATTCTGGAATTGGTGGCGCAGACCAGCGCCTGTTTCGTCGGGGTCGGCAGCATCGCGTGGAACTCCGCCTTCCACCACGACGGTTTCGTCAACGACGCCGAGCTGATGGAGCTGATCGACCTGGGCGGGGTGGGGGAGATCGCCGGGCGCGTCTACAACAACGTCGGTGAACCGCTGCACGGGGCCGTCAACGACCGCATGGTCGGCGTCCCGCTGGCCGTGCTGAAGGAGTGCAACACCATCATCGTCGGCGGCGGCGATCAAAAGGTGATGGCGATCCGCGCCGCCCTGCGCGGCAAGCTGGCCAAGGGCCTGATCACCGACGAGCGGACCGCCGCCGCCGTCCTGTCGCTGGGCTGATCGGGTGGGGCGGGCATGTTCGCGCTGACCGGAATCGGCCGTTTCGAGCAGGAGGTCAAGAAAAGCCGCTTCGCCGCCGCCGCCGGGCCGGTGGGCAGCGAGGAGGAGGCGCGGCTGTTCATCGCCGCCCATGGCTGTGCCGACGCCGGGCACAATTGCTGGGCCTACCGGGTGGGCGACCTGCACCGCTTCAGCGACGACGGCGAACCGGGCGGGACCGCCGGACGCCCGATTTTGCAGGCCATCGACGGGTTGGAGCTGGACCGGGTCGCGGTGGTGGTCAGCCGCTGGTTCGGCGGCATCCTGTTGGGAACCGGCGGGCTGGTGCGCGCCTATGGCGGCACGGCGTCGGCCTGCCTGCGGGGGATGGCGCGCGAACCGATCCTGGCGCTCGCCACCCTGTCCGTGACCTGCGCCTTTGCCGAGGAGGCCCGAATCCGCGCCGCGCTGGCCCCCATCCCCCACTCCCAGGCCGAGCCGGAGGATTTCACCCCTGACGGCGTGCGGCTGCGCGTGACCCTGCCGGTCGACGCGGTGGACGCCTTCGCCCGCAGGATCACCGACGCCACGCGCGGGCAGGCGGTGGTGGAGCGCGGCTGAGGCGGGCCGTATAGGCCGCCTATATGGCGCGCGCCCGGCGCGCCCTCTCGTTTCTATACGGGGATCGGGGCTTCACTGGTGGACACGCGGCGCGGGCCGCGCTGTCACGCCGGGGAGGTTGCCATGCTGTCGAACATCCAACGCGCGCCGCTTGGTCGCCGGTTGTTGGGGGGCCGGTTGTTGGATCGGGGCGCGCCGGACGGGCGCTTGCCCGGTCAGGGCGAACCCGACCAGGAGACCGTCCCGCCCACGCCGGGCGCGGTTGTGGTTGAGATGGCGCTGACCCTGGCGGTCTTCTTGCTGATCGCGTTGGTGCTCCATCAACTGGCCGACCGGCTGATCGGGTGACGGCCCCGGCGGGTTCACCGGATGCCCCGCACCGTTGCCCGTCCGCACCGACCATGCGTCTGGAAATTCCTCTCGCAAAAAGGGAAAGCATGGCGTATTGTTCCCCTTGTGGATCTTGGACAAGTGAATGCTTTCAACAGGATACAGCACAGAGTTTCCCCCACATGCGTGGGGATAGACCCCCGACGCATACGACAGCGTGATGGCGGAGATTGTTTCCCCCACATGCGTGGGGATAGACCTCAGTTGTACGCCGACTTTGAGGAATACAACAAGTTTCCCCCACATGCGTGGGGATAGACCCGTCCAGGGCCATCGACTTGCCCGAAATCGCGCGTTTCCCCCACATGCGTGGGGATAGACCTCTGCCGGTTCGGCGGGCACGTCCGGCAATTCTGTTTCCCCCACATGCGTGGGGATAGACCCGTGCCGATGTCGCTCTTCCTGGGCTTGGCGTCGTTTCCCCCACAGGCGTGGGGATAGACCTGGAAAAGCCGCCACCTGTAGAACAGGTGACGGGTTTCCCCCACATGCGTGGGGATAGACCTTAGGCAAGACAGACACAACCGACGCGCGTCATGCTTCTCCACATGCGTGGGGATGCAGCGTCGTGTGTGTTCAGGTTGGCCGCCCTTTGCGGAGCGTTCGCGGTCGCTCGCCTGACCATTGGGTATATACGCCGCCTATACGCCGGGCGGCGCTCTCCCCCTCTCGAATCTATACGCGCGGGCGGCGCATCGTCGGTGGATCGGACGACCGGCATCCCAGCGGGTGCGCGGGCGTTCCCATCGGGAGACGATTCATGCTCGACCTGCTCGTTGTTGCGATCACCCTCGGCTTTTTCGCCGGGGCCATCGCCTATGTTCACGCCTGCGACCGGCTGTGAGGGGGGCAGCCATGACCTTCGATTGCGCGCTGGCCGGTCTCGTGACCGCCGGTTTGCTGGCGTATCTCGTCTACGCCCTGATCCGCCCCGAACGGTTTTGAGGAGTTGATCCGATGACCGTCAATGGCTGGATTCAAATTCTGCTGTTCATCGCCCTGGTGGTCGCGGTCGCGCGGCCGCTGGGCGGATTCATGACCCGGGTCTTCACCGGCGGGCGCACCCCGCTGTCGCCGCTGCTGGACCCGGTGGAACGCGCGCTGTACCGGCTGGCCGGGGTGGAGGCCGACCGCGAACAGCATTGGGTGTCCTACGCGGTGTCCGCAATGCTGTTCAGCGCGGTCAGCCTGCTGCTGCTCTACGCCATGCAACGCCTGCAAGCGGTGCTGCCGCTGAACCCGCAGGGCATGGCCAATGTGCCCGCCGACCTTGCCTTCAACACGGCGGTCAGCTTCACCACCAACACCAACTGGCAGAATTACGGCGGCGAAAGCACCATGGGCCATCTGGTGCAGATGACCGGGCTGGCGGTGCAGAATTTCCTGTCGGCGGCGGTCGGCATCGCGCTGGCCGTGGCGCTGGTGCGCGGCTTTGCCCGCAGCTCCGCCCGCAGCATCGGCAATTTCTGGGTTGATCTGACCCGCTGCACGCTGCACGTCCTCGTGCCGCTGTGCCTGGTCTACGCCCTGTTCCTGGTGTGGCAGGGGGTGCCGCAGACCTTGGTCGGGGCGGTGGACGCCACCACGCTGGAGGGGGCCAGGCAGACGATTGCCCTGGGACCGGTCGCCTCGCAGGAGGCGATCAAGATGCTGGGGACCAACGGCGGCGGCTTCTTCAACGCCAACTCCGCCCACCCGTTCGAAAACCCCAACGCGCTGACCAATCTGGTGCAGATGCTGTCCATCTTCGCGCTGGGGGCCGGGTTGACCAACCTGTTCGGCCGCATGGTCGGGGACGAGCGCCAGGGCTGGGCCATCCTGGCCGCGATGGGCGTGCTGTTTGTCGCCGGTGTGTCCGTCGCCTATTGGGCGGAGGCGCAGGCCAACCCGGCCTTTGCCGCCCTGGGTATGGATGGGTTGGCGGGCAACATGGAGGGCAAGGAAACCCGGTTCGGCATCGCCGCGACCGCCCTGTTCGCCACCGTCACCACGGCGGCGTCCTGCGGGGCGGTGAACGCCATGCACGACAGCTTCATGCCGCTGGGCGGGATGATCCCGATGGTGAACATGATGCTGGGCGAAATCATCATCGGCGGCGTCGGTGCCGGTCTCTACGGCATGCTGCTGTTCGCCATCATCGCGCTGTTCATCGCCGGTCTGATGGTGGGGCGCACGCCCGAATATCTGGGCAAGAAGCTGGAGGGCAAGGAGGTCAAGATGACCATGCTCGCCGTGCTGTGCCTGCCGGTGATGATGCTGGGCTGGACCGCCGTGGCGGTGGTGCTGGACACCGGGACCGCGTCCATGGCCAACGCCGGGCCGCACGGCTTTTCCGAGGCGCTCTACGCCAATGTCTCGGCGGCGGCCAACAACGGCAGCGCCTTTGCCGGGCTGAGCGGCAACACGCTCTGGTACAACCTGACGCTTGGGATCGGGATGCTGGTCGGGCGCTTCTTCGTGATCGTGCCGATGCTGGCCATCGCCGGATCGCTGGCGGCCAAGACCCGCGCGCCCGCGTCGGCGGGCAGCTTTCCCACCCATGACGGGCTGTTCGTCGGCCTGCTGGTCGGCGTCATCCTGATCGTTGGCGGCCTGACCTTCTTCCCGGCGCTGGCCCTTGGCCCCATCGTCGAGCATCTCGCGATGACCGCCGGAACCCTCTTCTGATCGGAACGCCGTCCATGGACGCTCACACGAAAAAGACCGGCCGGTCGCAGGCGAGCACGCTGCTGGATCCGGCCATCCTCGGCCCGGCGCTGGTGGGATCGGTGCGCAAGCTCGACCCCCGCGTCATGGTCCGCAACCCGGTGATGTTCTGCGTCGAGGTTGTCGCCGCCCTCAGCACCGTCCTGTGGCTGCGCGACGCCGCCACCGGCGCGCCGGGAACCGGCTTTGGCGCGCAGATCGTCGTCTGGCTGTGGTTCACCCTGCTGTTCGCCAATTTCGCCGAGGCGGTGGCCGAAGGGCGGGGCAAGGCCCAGGCCGCCAGCCTGCGCAAGACCAAGACCGAAACCACCGCCCGCCTGCTGGGACCGGACGGGACCGTCGTCCAGATCCTTCCCGCCACCCGCCTGAAGCCGGGCGACCGGGTGCTGGTGGAGGCGGGCGACCTCATCCCGTCGGACGGCGAGGTGGTGGAGGGCGTCGCCTCCGTCAACGAGGCGGCGATCACCGGTGAATCCGCCCCGGTCATCCGCGAAAGCGGCGGCGACCGTTCGGCGGTGACGGGCGGCACGCAGGTGATTTCCGACCGGATCGTCGTGCGGATCACGGCGGCCCCCGGCTCCACCTTCATCGACCGCATGATCGCGCTGGTCGAAGGGGCGCAGCGCCAGAAGACGCCCAACGAAATCGCCCTGAACATCCTGCTGGCCGGGATGACCATCATCTTCGTCATCGCGGTGGCGACCATCCCCAGCTTTGCCGCCTACGCCGGCGGGTCGGTCAGCGTGCTGGTGCTGGTGGCGCTGTTCGTCACGCTGATCCCCACCACCATCGGCGCGCTGCTGTCGGCCATCGGCATCGCCGGGATGGACCGTCTGGTTCGCTTCAACGTGCTGGCCATGTCGGGCCGCGCGGTGGAGGCGGCGGGCGACGTGGACACGCTGCTGCTCGACAAGACCGGGACCATCACGCTGGGCAACCGGCAGGCGGCGGAGTTTCTGCCGGTGTCCGGCGTGTCGGAACAGGCGCTGGCGAGCGCCGCGCAACTGGCCTCGCTGGCCGATGAGACGCCGGAAGGCCGCTCCATCGTTGTGCTGGCCAAGGAAAGCTACGGCATCCGGGGCCGGGACATGGCGGAGATGCGGGCGCGCTTCGTCCCCTTCACCGCGCAAACCCGGTTGAGCGGCATCGACGCCGACGGGACCAGCGTGCGCAAGGGGGCCGTCGATGCGGTGCTGGCCTTTGTGCATGGTGGCGCGATGGTGGGTGCTCTGGCCGGTGTGAAGGGCGGGCGGACGCTGACCGCCGACCCGGTGGAGCGCGAGCTGCTCGCCATCGCCGAACGCGTCGCCAAGGCGGGCGGCACGCCGCTGGCCGTGGCGCAGGACGGGCGGTTGCTGGGGATCATCCATTTGAAGGACATCGTCAAGGGCGGCATCCGCGAACGCTTTGCCGAATTGCGGCGGATGGGGATCAAGACGGTGATGATCACCGGCGACAACCCGATGACCGCCGCCGCCATCGCCGCCGAAGCCGGGGTGGATGATTTCCTGGCCCAGGCGACGCCGGAAGCCAAGCTGCGCCTGATCCGCGACGAACAGGCCAAGGGCAAGCTGGTCGCCATGTGCGGCGACGGCACCAACGACGCCCCGGCTCTGGCCCAGGCCGATGTCGGCGTGGCGATGAACACCGGGACCGTGGCGGCGCGCGAGGCGGGCAATATGGTCGATCTGGACAGCGATCCCACTAAGCTGATCGAGATCGTGGAGATCGGCAAGCAGCTGCTGATGACGCGCGGGGCGTTGACCACCTTTTCCATCGCCAACGACGTCGCCAAATATTTCGCCATCATCCCGGCGATGTTCCTGGCCTTCTACCCGCAATTGGGGGCGTTGAACGTGATGGGGCTGGCCAGCCCGCAAAGCGCCATCCTGTCGGCGATCATTTTCAACGCGCTCATCATCATCGCGCTGATTCCGCTGGCGCTGCGCGGCGTGCGGTACCGCGCCGTCGGGGCGGCCGCGCTGCTGCGGCGCAATCTGTTGATCTATGGTCTGGGCGGTCTGGTCGTGCCCTTCGTTGGCATCAAGGCGATCGATCTGCTCGTCACCGCCATCGGGCTTGTCTGAGGGGATTGGGCATCATGTTGAACGAACTGCGTCCGGCGCTGGTGCTGACCGCCGCGCTGACCATCATCACCGGGCTGGCCTATCCGCTGGCCGTCACCGGGGTGGCGCAAGCGGTGTTTCTCCAGCAGGCCAACGGCAGCCTGATCGAACGGAACGGCGTGGTCGTCGGGTCCGCCCTGATCGGCCAAGCCTTCACCGGGCCGGGCTATTTCCAGCCGCGCCCGTCGGCCACCACCGCCGCCGATCCGGCGGACGCGACGAAGACCGTGGCCGCCCCCTACAACGCCAGCAACTCGATGGGATCCAACCTCGGCCCGACGTCCAAGGCGCTGGTTGAGCGGGTGCGGGCCGACGTCGAACGGCTGAAGGCGGAGAATCCCGGCGTTCCGGTGCCGGTGGAACTGGTCACGACCTCGGCCAGCGGCCTCGATCCCGATCTGTCGCCCGCCGCCGCCGATTTCCAGGTGCCGCGCGTCGCCAAGGCGCGCGGGCTGAGCGAGGAGGCGGTGCGCCGTCTCGTCGCCACCACCACCGCCCCGCGCGCGCTGGGCGTTTTGGGGGAACCGACGGTCAACGTCCTGGCGCTCAATCTGGCCTTGGACCAGCTTGCCTTGGACAAGGCGGCGGCGGGCCGCTAGGGATAACGGGACCATGGTTCGAAAGGCACCGGGATGATCGAGGACCGCAACAACCGCCCCTCGCCCGACGCGTTGCTGCGTCAGGCCGCAAGGGAGGCGCGCGGGCGGCTCAAGATCTTCCTGGGGGCGGCACCCGGTGTCGGCAAGACCTATGAGATGCTGCAAACCGCCCAGGCCAAGCGCCGGGACGGGGAGGACATCGTCGTCGGTGTGGTCGAAACCCACGGGCGCAAGGAGACGGAGGCGCTGGTCGCCGGGCTGGAGATCGTCCCGCGCCGCCGGGTGGAGCACAAGGGCCACGGGCTGGACGAGATGGATCTGGACGCCATCCTGGCCCGGCGGCCCGGCATCGTCCTGGTGGACGAGCTGGCCCACACCAACGCCCCCGGCTGCCGCCACGCCAAGCGCTATCAGGATGTGGAAGAGCTGCTGGCGGCGGGGATCGATGTTTACAGCACCCTGAACATCCAGCATGTCGAAAGCCTGAACGACGTCGTCGCCAAGATCACCCGCGTGCGGGTGCGGGAAACCGTGCCCGACTCCATCGTGGACCGCGCCGACGACATCGAGGTGATCGACATCACCCCGGACGATCTGATCCAGCGTCTGCAACAGGGGAAAATCTATCTGCCGCGCACGGCGGAACGGGCGATCCGGCATTACTTCTCCCCCGGCAACCTGACAGCGCTGCGTGAACTGGCGTTGCGCCGCACGGCCGAACGGGTGGACGACCAGCTGCTCACCCACATGCAGGCCCACGCCATTTCCGGGCCGTGGGCGGCGGGGGAACGGCTGCTGGTCTGCGTGAACGAGGACGCGACCGGGGCCGCGCTGGTCCGTTACGCCCGCCGTCAGGCCGAACGGCTGCGCGCCCGTTGGGGGGCGATCCATGTCGAAACCAGCCGCGCCCTGCGCCTGAGCGAGGCCGACCGCGACCGCATCGCCGACACGCTGCGTCTGGTCGAACGGCTGGGCGGCGAAGCGGTGACGGTTCCGGGCCGCGACGTCGCCGAAACGGTGGTGGAGCACGCCCGCGCCACCAACGTCACGCACATCGTCATCGCCAAATCCCGCCGCTCGCGCTGGGCGGAGCTGCTGCGCGGGTCGGTGGCGCACAGCCTGATCCGGCGGGCGGGCGACATCAGCGTGCACGTCATCGCCGCCACCACCGCCGATCCGATTCCGGCCAAGACGGTGAAGACCGCGCCGTCGGCGCGCGGCGGGCTGCGCTGGGGGCCGTTCCTGGCGGCGGCCGGTTACGTGGCCGCCGCCTTGGGGGTGGGGGTGGCGCTGCACCGGGTGATGGCGCTCAACAACATGGCGTTGGTCTTCCTCACCGCCGTGCTGGCCAGCGCCGTCACCGGCGGGCTGGGGCCGTCGCTGTTCGCCTGCGTGGCCAGTGTATTGGCCTTCAATTATTTTTTCCTGCCGCCGCTCTACACCTTCACCATCGCCGACCCTGAAAACATCGTCGCGCTGCTCGTCTTCGCCGTGGTGGCGGTGATCGCCAGCAACCTGACGGCGCGGGTGCGGGCGCAGGCGGTGACGGCGCGGGCGCGGGTGAAAACCACCGAGGATCTCTATCTCTTCAGCCGCAAGCTGGCCGGGGTCGTCACCATGGACGATCTGCTGTGGGCCACCGCCTATCAGATCGCGGCGATGCTGAAGGTCCATGTCGTGCTGCTGCTGCCCGATGGCGACAGCGTGGCCGTGCGCGCCGGGTACCCGCCCGAAGACGTGATCGACGATTCCGATCTGGCCGCCGCCGTCTGGGCGTGGGAGAACAACCGGGCGACCGGGCGCGGGGCCGACACGCTGCCGGGGGCGAAATGGCTGTTCCTGCCGATGCGCACCGGGCGCGGGCTGGTCGGCGTGGTCGGCATCGACACCAGCGGCGGCCGTTCGGGCGCGGGCAGCCTGCTGACGCCGGACCAGCGCCGTTTGCTCGACGCGTTGATCGACCAGGCCGCCCTGGCGATCGAACGGGTGACGCTGGCCGAGGATGTGGACCGCGCCCGGCTGGCGGCGGAAACCGAACGGCTGCGGTCGGCGCTGCTGACCTCGATCTCCCACGATCTGCGCACGCCGTTGGCCTCCATCCTGGGGTCGGCGACCAGCCTCAAAAGCTACGGCCCGATGCTGGACGAGGAGTCGCGGCTGGAGTTGGCCGCGACCATCCAGGAGGAGGCGGAGCGGCTCAACCGCTTCATCGCCAATCTGCTCGACATGACCCGCCTGGAATCCGGGGCGATCCGCCCGCGCGCCGACGCCGTCGATCTGGCCGACGTGGTCGGCAGCGCGCTGGAGCGGGTGGGCCGCATCCTGGCCGGGCACCGGGTGGCGATGGAGCTGGCCCCCGGCCTGCCGATGGTCGCCATCGACGCCGTGCTGGTCGAACAGGCGCTGTTCAACCTGCTGGACAACGCCGGGAAATACGCCCCCGCCGGGTCGCGCATCACTGTGCGGGCCAAGGCGGAGGCGGACGGCCAGCGGGTGCGGGTGGAGGTGCTGGACGAAGGCGACGGCGTGCCGCCGGAAGACCTGGAACGCATCTTCGACCCGTTCTATCGTGTCCAGGCCCAGGACCGCCAGCGCGCGGGGACCGGGCTGGGGCTGGCGATCTGCCGGGGCTTTGTCGAGGCGATGGGCGGGACCATCACCGCCGCCAACCGCACCGACCGCAAGGGGGCTGTCTTCACCCTCAGCCTGCCCGCCGCGCCCGCGATGCCGGGGTTGGAGGAGCCAGAGTCATGAAATCCGAAGCGATCCCCCGCCGCGTCCTGGTGGTGGACGACGAACCGCCGATCCGCCGCTTTCTGCGCACCAGCCTGTCGGCCCAGGGCTATGAGGTGGTGGAGGCCGAGGACGGCGCGGGTGCCCTGGCGGAGGTGCGGCGGCGCGCGCCCGACCTGCTGGTGCTCGACCTTGGCCTGCCGGGGGTCGATGGGTTGGAGGTGATCCGCCGTCTGCGCGGCGACGGGGCCACCCTGCCGATCATCGTGCTGTCGAGCCGCGCCGACGAGGCCGGAAAGGTCGAGGCGCTCGATCTCGGGGCCGATGATTACGTGACCAAGCCCTTTGGCATGGATGAGTTGTTGGCCCGCATCCGCACCGCCCTGCGCCACCGCCTGCAGCAGCAGGGCGAACGCCCGCTGTTCCGCAGCGGGGCGCTGTCGGTCGATCTGGTCCGCCGGATCGTGACCGCCCAAGGGGCAGACGTGAAGCTGTCGCCGCGCGAATACGACCTGTTGCGGCTGCTGGTGGCCCACGCGGGCAAGGTGCTGACCCACCGCTTTATTTTGAAGGAGGTGTGGGGCGGCGACACCGACGTGCAGTATCTGCGCATCTACATCCGCCAACTGCGCCAGAAGATCGAACCGGATCCCGAACGCCCCCACCACATCCTGACCGAAACCGGCGTCGGCTATCGCCTGCGCGCGCCGGAGTAGGCGTTACCCCCGCACGGACAGCGCGCAGCGGGCGGCGGCCAGATCCCAGGCGGCGCAGCCCACGCTTTTGAACAGGCGGGCGCGGCCGGGCGTCAGCGGGCCATCCAGCGCGTCGGCCAGCGAGCGGACCGTGGCCCAATCGGCCCCGGCCTGGATCAGATCCCCGGCCTCGTGCCGCCCGCCCGCCGGATCATCAACGAACAGGTCGCTGCCCAGCACCGGAACCGGGCCGAACTCCGCCATCTCCGCCTTGAAGGCACCGACGCCGATCAACAGGCGGTCGGGGCGCGGGGCCTCGTCATAGACCGGGCTGCGGCTGGTGGTCAGCGCGACGACGACCTGGGCCGCCGGATCGATGGGACCGCTGGCCGGGCGCAGATCCAGCCCGCTGTCGGCGTGGGCGCGGACAAAGGCGGTGGCGGTGTCCAGGCTGCGGGTGTGCACGTCCACCCGGATGCCGGGATGCAGGGCGGCCAGCGCCTCCACATGGCTGGAGGATTGCTTGCCCGCCCCGATCAGGGCGACGTGGGTCAGCGGGGCCGGGGCCAGCTTGCCGATCGCCAGCAGGGTGACGGCGGCGGTGCGCCGCCCGGTCACGGTCGGGCCGTCCAGCACCATCAGCGGCGCGCCGGTGACGGCGTCGAACAGGCTGACCACGCCGTGGATGGTCGGCAAACCGCGCCCGCCGTTGGTCGGGCAGACGTTCACCAGCTTGTGGATGGCGATGTCGGACGCGGTGGCGGGCATCGACAGCAAGACGCCGTCCTGCGGCAGCGGCAGCACCTGCCGTTCCGGGGCGGTGATGCGTCCGGCGGCGTAATCGCGCGCCGTGTCGGCCAGCGTCGCGCACAGCGGCCCGAAGGGCAGAAGGGCGACGGTCTGCGCGGCGGTCAGCACCGGCATGGTGGCTTCCGGCATGGTGAGGGCGTCCTGTTTGCGGTGGGGGTGCGTTGTGGGGGCTTACTTGGCGTAGGCCCCGACGTAGCGGCCTTCGCGGATGCTGGCAAGGATCTCCGCCTCGCGCTGCTCCTGCTGGCGGACCGCCTGCAACAGTTCGGCGGCCCCGGCCTGCGGGAAGGCGGTGACGCCGTCGTCGTCGCCGACCACGATGTCGCCCGGTTGCACCACCAGCCCGCCGACCGTCACCGGCACGTTGATGTGACCGGGACCGTCCTTGTAGGGGCCGAGATGGTTGATGCCCCGGGCGAAGCAGGGGAAATCCCCGGCGCGGATGGTCGCCACGTCGCGGATCGCCCCGTCGATGACGATGCCCGCCGCCCCGCGCGATTGGGCGATGGCGCAAATGATCTCACCGATCAGGGCGCGGCTGAGATCGCCGCCGCCGTCCACCACCAGCACATGGCCGGGCTGCACCAGATCGAGCGCCTTGTGGATCGCCAGATTGTCGCCCGGACGGGTTTTGACCGTCAGGGCGGTGCCGACCATCACCCCACCCTTGTGCTGGGGCAGCAGCCCGGACGCGCCGGGCAGCCGGTGCAGATTGTCGCTGATGACCGCCACCGGGGCGATGCGGAATTCGGCGATCAGGGCGGGGTCCGCCAACGGCGGGCACGGATGGGCGGTGGTGGTCGGCATGCCTGATGTCCTTGCAACGCGCTGGGGAACCGAACAGCAAGCCTAGCGCGGCGGATGCAGGACCGGAAACAGTTATTTCGCCGCGCTTGCGACCGACCGCCCCGTCAGAAATCCGCGACCTGACCGGCGGCGAACCCGGCGAAGCGGCGGGGGTGGTAGGGGCGGGGATCGACGATGGGCGTCTGGTCGGTGATGAGGTCGGCGATCAGGTGCCCGGCCCCGGGGCCGATGCCAAAGCCGTGGCCGCTGAAGCCCGCCGCCAGGATCAGGCCGGGCATCGTGTCGATTTCGCCAATGGCGGGAACGCCGTCGGGCGTGCTGTCGATGTAACCGCCCCAAGCGGCGGTGATCGGCGCGTCCTTCAGCCCCGGCAGCAGCGTCACCGCGCGTTCGTGGGTCAGGCGGATGGTGTTGCGGTCCGGGGCGGGGTCGAGCACGCGCACCCGCTCCATCGGGGTTGGGCGGTCGAGCCGCCAGCGCCGCAGCGTTTCGTGGCCGGAGCGCAGCCCCTCCAACCCGCCGGGCATCAGGCTGCGCCAACGCCGGGTGAACATCGGCAGGAATTGCGGGGCGAAGCGAAGCTGCTGAAAGGTCGGATCGACCCGCCCGCGCCCGCTGATCGCCAGCGTGTGGCCGCCATCGCCGCGCCGGGTGATCGACACGGCGGCGGTGTGCAGGGCGTCGGGCAGGCCCGACGGGCTGGGGCCGACCGACAGTATCGACGAGCGGATCGAGGCCAGCGGCAGGCGCACGCCGATCTGATGGCAGAAGGACGACGCCCAGGCCCCGCCCGCCATCACCACCACCTTGGTGCGGATGGTTCCCTGTTCGGTGACAACGGCGCTGACCCGCCCGCCGGTGGTTTCCAGCCCGCGCGCCGCGCAGCCCTGATGCACCGTGCCGCCCAGCGCCATCACGGCGCGGGCCACGGCGGGGGCGGCGCGGGCGGGGTCGGCGATGCCGTCGGACGGGGAGAAGACGCCGCCCTTCCAGGACTGGCCGGTCGCCTTGCCGCGTTCGGCGGCTTCGGCGCTGGTCAGCATGTGGGTGGTGACGCCGACCGTCCGGGCGAAATCGCGCCAGCGCGCCCAGCCCGCCAATTCCTCGTCGTTGTTGCTGAGATAGAGCAGGCCGCAGCGGCGGAATCCGGTGTCCTCCCCGCTGTCGGCGGCGAAGCGCTCCCACAGATCCAGGCTTTTGGTGGCCATCGGCAATTCGCGCGCGTCGCGGTTTTGCTGGCGGCACCAGCCCCAATTGCGGCTGGATTGTTCGGCCCCGACCCGGCCCTTTTCCAGCAGGGCCACCGACAGCCCGCGTCGGGCCAGGCTGTAGGCCGCCCAGACGCCCACGATGCCGGCGCCGATCACGACGGCGTCCGCGCGTTCGGGAAGGCGCGGGGAGGATTCAATGGTCAGCAAGGGCGCGGGCATGGGACGAATCTCCGGTTTCGGCGTTGCCCCCATCTAGCCACGGCGTGCGGGGTGGCGGGCGCTGCTTTGGCCGATCCAACAGCATATTGTTCTGACCTTCCTGGCGGGCATGACGCTTTGTTCTGCCGGGGAAAGGTTTCTCAGCCATCGACAGCGGGCGGGAGCGTGCTAAGCTGCCCCGCGTGAATGGCCGGAATTTTCTGCTGTCCGTCCCGCCCCCTGAACCGGATGGGTTTCCCGATGAAGCTGGACCGCATCGACATCAAAATTCTGCACCAACTCCAGAAAAACGGCCGGATCACCAACGTGGAGTTGGCCGAGCTGGTGAATCTGTCGCCCAGCCCCTGTTTGATGCGGGTGAAGAAACTCCAGGCCGAAGGCTACATCGAGGGCTACACGGCGCAGATCAACGTCAGCAAGCTGGGCCAGACCCTGACCGTGTTCACCGAGGTGACGCTGAAAAATCACCGGCAGATCGATTTCGCCCGCTTCCTGGCCGCCGTCGGCAAGATCGAACAGCTTCTGGAATGCCATCTGGTGTCCGGCGGCTACGACTACATGCTGAAATTCGTCACGTCCGGCATCGGCGAGTATCAGGAGATCATGGAAAAGCTGACCGACATGGACATCGGCATCGACAAGTATTTCAGCTACGTCGTATTGAAATCGCCGATCATCCGCGCCCACATGCCGCTGACCACCTTGTTTCCGATGTGAGCGGCGTCCAACAGAATGATTTGAAAGCGCTGGGCGTGTGACATGAAAAAAGCCCCCGCCCGGTGGCAACACCGGGCGGGGCGGGCGCGTCACGCCAGCCGCATCCGGTCCGCATCCAGATCGAGCGTGTCGAGCCAAGTTGGGTCCAGCTTGGGGACCGAGGAAAAGAGCAGGCGCGAATAGGGGTGCTGCGGCTCCTGCCGTTCGGCGGGGATGATGGTTTCCACCGTCTGGCCCCGGTACATCACGACGATCTCGTCGCAAATCGCCTCGATCACCGACAGATCGTGGCTGATGAAGACATAGGACAGCCCCAACTCGCGTTGCAGCTCCTTCAACAAATCGATGATCGCCGCCGCGACCACGGTGTCGAGGGCGGAGGTGATCTCGTCGCACAGGATCAGCTTGGGTTCGGCGGCGAGCGCGCGGGCGAAATTCACCCGCTGTTTCTGCCCGCCCGACAATTCCGCCGGGCGGCGGTGGCGCAGGGCGCGCGGCAGCCGCACCATGTCCAGCAGCGCGTCGATGCGGGCGTCGCGCGCCTTGCCGCGCAGGCCGTGATAGAAGGTGAGCGGACGGCCCAAAATCTCTTCGATGGATTTGGCCGGATTCAGCGCGGTGTCGGCGTGCTGGAAAACGATTTGCAGGTCACGAAGCTGTTCGCGCGAACGTTGACGCGCGCTCTGCCACAGATCCCGTCCGTTGAATTGGATGGTCCCGTCGCAGGCGGGCAGGATCCCGGCGATGGCGCGGGCCAGCGTTGATTTCCCACAGCCGGATTCGCCGATGATGCCCAGATTGGTCCCCGGCTTCACCTGAAGGCTCACCTCCTTGACCGCCAGCACCAGCGGCTTGCCGTTCGGCTGGGGCGGGCCGTATCCGGCGCTCAGCATGCTGATGTCCAGCAGTGGTTCGGTGTGGGAGGTGGTGGTCGGAACCACCCGCCCGCCGCCGTCCGGGTGGAAGGCGTGCAACAGCTCCTTGGTGTAGGGGTGGGCCGGGCGGTGCAGGATGTCATCGACGCTGCCGATCTCCTGCACCTCGCCATGGCGCAGCACCATGATGCGGTCGGCGATCTGGGCGACCACGGCCAGATCGTGGGAGACGTAGACGCAGGCGATCCGGCGCTTGGCGGTCACGTCCTTGAAGGCGCGCAGAACCTCCACCTGGGTGGTGACGTCGAGCGCGGTGGTCGGCTCGTCGAAGATGACGACCTTCGGGTCGCCGATCAACGCCATCGCCGCCGCCAGCCGCTGAAGCTGCCCGCCGGACACCTGGTGCGGATAGCGGTCGCCGATGCTGTCGGGGTTGGGCAGCGACAGGGCGCGGAACAGCGCCACGGCGCGGTGGCGCGCCTCCTCAACCGGCATCAGCTTGTGGATCTGCGTCACCTCGATGACCTGATCCATGATGGTCGCGGCCGGGTTGAAGGCGGCCGCCGCGCTCTGCGGCACATAGGCCACCGTGGTCCCGCGCAGGGTGGCGCGCTCCTTTTCCGACAGGGCGACCATGTCGCGGCCATCGACGCGCACCGACCCGCCGCAAATCCGGCAGCCGGGACGGGCGTAACCCAGCAGGGTCATGGCGGCGGTGGTCTTGCCCGACCCGCTTTCCCCGATGAAGGCGACGGTTTCGCCCGCCGCGACGTCCAGGGTGATGCCCTTGAGAATTTCGACCCGGCGGCCGGAATCGGTGGTGGCCTCGACCCGCAGATCACGGATTTCGACAAGATTGGTCATCAGGGGGCACTCCGATCCCGGATCTTCTGCGGAAGATTGTCGATCAGCAGGTTGACGCTGATGGTCAGCGAGGCGATGGCCAGCGACGGCACGATCACCGCCGGGGCGGCAAAGGGCAGGCCGCCGATGTTTTCGCGCACCAGCGCGCCCCAATCGGCGTAGGGCGGTTGAACGCCCAACCCCAGGAAGGACAGGCCCGACAGCAGCAGGACGATGAAGACGAAGCGCAACCCCAGATCGGCCAGCACCGGGCCGATGATGTTGGGCAGGATCTCCGACCCGATCAGATAGGGCAGCCGTTCCCCCCGGATGCGGGCGACCATGATGAAATCCATCGTGTCGATGTTGACCGCCAACGCCCGGCTGAAGCGGTAGGATCCGGGGATGTAGATCACCGACATCGTCAGGATCAGCACGGGGATGGAGGACCCCACCGCCGCCACCACCATCAGGCCGAACAGCTTGCTGGGGATGGAGTTCATGGCGTCGAGCAGGCGGCTGACCACCATGTCCACCGTGCCGCCCAAAACCGCCGAGGTCATGCCCAGCACCACGCCGGTGAAACAGGCGATGGACACAGCCGCCAACGAAATGCCCACGGTGTAGCGGGCACCGAAGATGACGCGGGACAGCATGTCCCGGCCCAGATAATCCGACCCCAGCCACAGGCCGGGCCGCATCGGCCCGAAATAATCCATGTCGATCATCGCGCCCACCGAATGGGGCGTGATGTAGGGGGCCAGGAGCGCCATCAGCGCCCAGAACAGAACCACGCAGAAGCTGACCAACCCAACCAGATTGATCCGATAGCCGGACCACGCCGCAAGGGTGCCGGTGGCGGAGGGTGTCTTCATCGGAGCCTCGGGTTCGACAGGATGGCGACGATGTCGGCGGTGGTGATGAGCAACAGATAGCCGACGCAGAAGATCATCGCGCAGGATTGGATCAGCGGCAGGTCACGGGTGGACACCGCGTCGACCATCAGTTTGGCGATGCCCGGATAGTTGAAGATCGTCTCGACGATGATGACCCCGCCGACCAGATAGGACAGCGACAGGGCCACCGCGTTGGCGATCGGGCTGAGCGCGTTGGGCAGCGCGTGGCGCAGCACCAGACGGGGGCGCGACGCCCCTTTCAGCAGGGCCATTTCCACATAGGGCGTGTTCAGCGTCTCGATCACGGCGGCGCGGGTCATGCGGATCATCTGCGCCGACACGCCAAAGGTCAGGGTGATGACCGGCATGGCGTAGGCCCGCAGCAACCCGGAAAAACTGTTCACATCATAGGTGAAGGACAGGGCGGGCAGCCATTTCAGATAGACCGCGAAGACCAGCACGGCCGAGGTCGCGATCACGAATTCGGGAACGGAGATGATGCCGATGGTGGCGATGGTGACGATGCGGTCGTACAGCGTGCGCCGCCACATGGCGGCGGTGATGCCCAACGTCAGCGCCAGCGGCACCGACACCAGGGTCGTCAAACCGGCCAGCTTCAGGGTGTTGAGCAGGCGTCCGCCGATCAGCGTGGCCACCGGCACATGATTGGCGTAGGAGGTGCCGAGATCGCCCTGAAACAGACCGACGATCCAGTAGAGAAAGCGCAGCAGGGCCGGTTCGTCGAGATGCATGGCCGTGCGCAGGCCTGCGATGGCTTCCGGCGTGGCTGATTGGCCCAACAGGATGGTGGCCGTGTCGCCGGGCAGCAGGGTGGTGGCGAAGAACACGGCGAAGGACACGATCGTCAGCGTGATCAACGCGATGAACAACCGGCCGAGGATGAGGGATGGAACGCGTGTTTTCACGCCTGACCTCCGCGTGGTGATGCGCCCCCGCAGGGGTTGCCGGAACGGGCGAGGGGGGACCGGGAGGCGGGTGGGGCAGAGGCCCCGCCGCTCCCGGCCCGCCACGGCGTCAGGCAGCCAGCCAGACATACTCCGCAAAGGCGTAGCCCATCATGCCACCCAGCGGACTCGGGGCAAGCCCCTTCAGCTTGTCGGAAATGGCGTCGGCGTTGGAGATGTAGGCGGGGATGATGGTTCCGGCCTCTTCGGCGATCATCACCTGCATCTCGTTGTACATCGTCTTGCGCTTGGCCAGATCGAGCGTGCCGCGCGCTTCGAGCATCATCTTGTCAAAGCGTTCGGACTTGTACTTGCTCTCGTTCCAAGGCGCTTCGGAGGCGTAGAGCAGCGAGAACAGGATGTCCGGCGTCGGGCGCGGGTTGATGTTGCCGAAATGGATCGGGGCCTTCAGCCAATAGTTGCTCCAATACCCATCCGACGGCACGCGCTGGATGTCGAGCTTCATGCCGATTTCGGCACCGGCGGCCTGGATCACCATCGCCATGTCAACGGACGAGGACGCGGCGTCGGACGCCACCACCGGGATCGACTGGCCCAGGACCCCGGCCTTCTGGAACAGCGACTTGGCCCGTTCGGGGTCGAACGCCTTGGGCTTCAGCGCGGCGTTGTGGAAGGCGTTGGCCGGGGACACCGGCTGATCGTTGCCGACCTCGCCAAAGCCGCGCAGGGCCGATTTCACGATCTGCTCGCGGTTGACGAGGTATTTCATCCCGTCCACGAAGTCCTTGCGGCTGCCCGGCTCCATGTCCATGCGGATGTTGAGGTTGGTGTAGTTGCCGGAGGTCGTTTTGGACAGGGAGAAGCCCTTCTGGCCTTCCACCAACCGCGTGGAGCGCGGGTTGATCGACGCCGCCAGATGGATGTCGCCCGACAGCAGGGCGTTGACGCGGGCGTTGTCGTCGCTGATGGCGAAAAACTCGAAGGAGTCGACGTTCGGCCCGCCCTTCCAATAGCTGCCGTTGCGCACACCGATGGAACGCACACCCGGTTCGAAGGTCTTGCAGGTGAACGCCCCGGTGCCGTTGCCCTTGGAGAAATCGGTGGTTCCGTCGGCCACGATCATGAAGTGATGCATGGCCAGGATGGTGGGCAAATCGGCGTTGGGGCTGGCCAGCGTGATCTGAACGGTGGTCGGGTCCACCGCCTTGATCTCGGCCATCTGCGCGGCGATCTTCGCCACCTTCGACCCGACCGCCGGGTCGAGGTGACGCTTGAGCGAGAAGACCACGTCGTCGGCGGTCAGCGACTTGCCGTTGTGGAAGGTCACGCCCGGACGCAGGCTGACCGTCCAGACCTTGGCGTCGGCCGATTCGATGTTCTCGGCCAACTCCATCTGCGGAATGCCGCTCTGGTCGAGGAAGGTCAGGCGGTTGTAGAAGGCGCAGCAGCGCACATAGTCGGTGGACAGCGACGCCTTGGCCGGGTCCAGCGTGTCGGCGGTGGAGGATGACCAACCGGCGGCGCGCAGCGCCCCGCCCTTGACCGGCGTGGCGGCCAGCGCGCTGGTGGCGCGGCCCAGAACAAGGTCAACGGCGGCGAGGGACACCCCGCCCGCCAACAGCATCTTCATCAGATCGCGGCGGTTGGCTCCGCGCCGGATGGCGTTCTCCACCATCGCGTCGTCGGTCCGGGTCCAGGTCTCAGGCGTCTTCGTCATGTCAGCCTCATTCTGTTCGGGTGTCGTTGTTCGTTGTCAGCGTGGTTGGTTGCGGACCGCGCTGGTGGTGTGGGATCACGCGGTGGCGGCGTCCACCGCGTCGGCCAGCTCCGCCATCGAATGGAAATGGAAATCCGGTTCGGTGAACTGGGCGGGTTCGATGGTCCCGCCATAGCCCTTTTGCGCGTGCCGCCGCTGGATCCAGCAGTTCGTCATCCCAAGCTGCCGGGAAATCCCGATGTCGTGGTATTGGCTTTGCGCCACATGCAGGATGTCGTCCTTGCTGCCGCCCTCGCGCCCGACGAAGTCGAAGACGTGATGGAAGAAGGCCGGATCGGGCTTTTCGGTCTTGGTGTCGTCGGCGGTGAAGCTGGCGTAGAACGGATCGCCCAATTCCGTGGAAAAATGGGTGAAGGCCCAGCGCCGGGCGTTGGTCATCGCGATCAGCTTGTACCGTTTGGCCAGGCGGGCCATCGCGTCCTTGCTGTCGGGGAACCCGGCCCAGCGTGCGGCGGAATCCCGCAGGCGCTCGCCATATTCCACCCCGGTGGGCAGGCCCAGCTTCGGTGCGATGATGGAATAGACGCGCACCAGATCGTCGGGGAACAGATCGGCGTGGTCGGTGTAGCGCGCGGCGCGGTAGAGGGCGAGAGCCTCCTCCCCATCCACCGAGACTCCGGCCTCCGCGCCGATGCCGCCCAGGCAGTTTTTGATCCCGGCCTCGAAATCGATCAGGGTGCCGACGACGTCGAAGGTCAGGTATTTGAAGCCCAGCAGAGACTTGGACAACGCTCCAACTCCTCTCAAATAACCGCGCCGGAAACGCTGTGGTCCGGCGGGTCGTTTCGGGTCTGGCGGGATCACCCGCCGATGCGTCTGGTTGGTGCCGGGGCCATGGCCCGGCGGGTCTGGAGGTGGTCCGGCGGTCCGGTCTTCTGTTCCGTCCATTGTCGTCCGACGGGTTGGACGTTAGTCTCTAAATCATCCGGGGCGGACGGCAGAAAATACCGGATGCGGGGGCCTGGACGGCATATCGCCGGACTGGCCTCCTCACCGCAGGACGCGGCGCACCTCCGGGTCCTCCAGGGTCTGGTCCAGGGTCCGCGCGGTGCGTTCCAGGATCGCGTCGATGTCGTCGTCGGTGCAGCACAGCGGCGGGGCATAGCCCAGGACGCCGGTGGGAAAGGCGCGGATGACCAGGCCGTTGGTCCAGGCGCGGTCAAAGATGCGCCGGGCCGGTTCGGCGGCGGCGGGCAGGGGCGTTTTGCGCTCCTTGTCCACCACCAACTCCACCGCCGCCAGCATGCCGCGCCCGCGCACGTCGCCGACCAGCGGGTGGTCGCGCAGGGCGTTCAGCCCGGCCATCAGTCGCGCCCCGGCCTTGACGCCATTCTCCAGCAGGCCGCCTTCGTACAGCCGCAGGGCCTCCAGCCCGACCGCCGCGCTGACCGGGTGGGCGGAGTAGGTGTAGCCGTGGCCGACGGCGGCGGACCCGGCGGCGTCGGCGATGGTGTTGTAAACGGCGTCGGACAGGAACACCGCCCCCATCGGCACATAGCCGGAGGTCAGGCCCTTGGCGGCGGTCAGCAGGTCGGGCACCACGCCGTCGTCGGTGCAGGCGAACAGCGGGCCGGTGCGGCCAAAGCCGGTGATGACCTCGTCGGCGACGAACAGGATGCCCAGGCTGCGGCAGCGGTCGGCCATCGCCTTCAGCCAGCCGTCGGGCGGCACCAGCACGCCGCCCGACCCCTGGATCGGCTCGGCGTAGAAGGCGGCGACCCGCTCCGGCCCGCCGATCTCGGCGATCTTGGCGTCGAGGGCGGCCAGCGACGCGGCGATGATCGCCTGCGGATCGCGGCCCACCGGGTTGCGGTAGGCGTAGTGCGACGGAATTTTGTGCTGCCAGTCATAGGGAATGCCGAACCCCGCGTGGAAGGCGGGCAGGGCGGTCAGACCGGCCCCGACGGTGGAGGAGCCGTGATAACCCTGCTCCACCGAAATGAACTGATCGCGGTCGGGCTGGCCCTTGGCCCGCCAGTAATAGCGGATGAAACGGATGGTGCTGTCCACCGCGTCCGATCCGCCCAGGGTGAAATAGACGTGGTTCAGATCGCCGGGCGCGCGTTCGGCCAACGCGGCGGCCAGCCGGATCGCCGGTTCGCTGCCCAGCCCGAAATAGCCGGTCGCGTAGGGCAGAATCTGCAACTGGCGGGTCGCGGCGTCGATCAGGCTTTGTTGGCCATACCCGGCGTTGACGCACCACAGGCCGGCGAAGCCATCCACCAGCGTGTGGCCCGAGGCGTCGGTGACGCTGGCCCCGGAGGCGGAGGCGATCACCCGCACCCCCGCCTGTTCATGACCACGGTAGGAGGCGACGGGGTGCACCAGATGGGCGCGGTCGAGTTCGATCAGGGAATTGCTGAGCATGGTCGTCTCCGGGTCAGCCAAGGGCCTGGCTGGCGAGCGCGTAGGTCATGACGGGGGTTGCGGTGGTGTCGGTCGGGGCGGGCAGCGGGGCCGGGCGGCGCATGGCGATGCCGCCGCCGACATGGCGCAGCCCGCAGTCGGCCAACCAGGGGCCAAGCCCGGTGTCGGCGGTGGTGTCCACCCGCAGGAAGTCGCCCGGATGGGCGGCCAGGAAAAAGGCGATCAGCGCCTTGGCCCCATCGGCGTCGGGGGCGACCACCGGGCCGATGACCTTGCCCCGGCCGAACGCGCGCAGCGCGGCGAAGCCGACGACCGCGCCGTTGCGCCGCAACAGGGCAAAGCGCGCCACCTCGGCGAAGCGGGCGAACAGGGTGCTGCGGTCCGCGCCGAAGGCCTGCCGGTCCAGCGCGGTCAGGCTGGTGGCGATCAAGGCGGGCTGTTCGGCCGGGTCGGCCAGAGCGACATCCTCCGCGCCGGGTTGCGGCACGGAACCGACCGGCCCCTGGTGCTGCACCACGGTCCCGACTTCGCGGAACCCCAGCTTTTCGTAAAGCGGCAGCCCCTCGCGGGTGGCGATCAGGCGCAGGGGCCGGGCACCGGCCAGCGCCATCACGTCGTCCATCAGGCGGCGGCCCAGCCCCCGGCCGCGCATCGATTCATCGACGATCACCATGTTGATGGTGGCCGCACCGTCGCCATAGGGCGTCATCAGCGCGGTGCCGACCACGCGCCGCGCACCGTCGGGACCGGGAGCGTCCACGGCGACCACACCCTGGCTGAGCGACAGGGCCAAGGCCCAATCCGCCAGCCGGTGCGGCCACTGCGCCTGTTGCGACAGGGCGACCGCGCCCGGGAGATGCGTCGGCTCGAAGGCCAGACAGTCAAACGTCACGCTGTCAACGGATTGTGTGCTCATGAGCCGTCCTTTCACCCTCTGTCGTCCAGAGTGGCAGCAAGCGCCCTGGGGCGTGTGTTGAAGGCGGCACCCGGCGCGACATCTTTCACCTTTGCATCGGTGGCCCACCGCATCTTATGCCGTGGGGCCGGTCGCCGACCCGGCCGCAGGTGGGGTTCGGGGTGGTTTGCCGGGCGGGCGGCGGGTCTCACCCCCAACCAAATGCTGAGCGCCCGGACGGAAACGGAAGATTGTGCTTTCACGCCGGGCAATTCGGTCAGGCGGGGCGGTGCGTCGCCGTTAGGATCAAGGGGCACGGGTTGATCGCACCCGGCCCGACCCCGCCCCATCGCGGCCATCTCCGCGTCCCATCTTCGCTTCCCATCTTCGCTTCCCATCTTCAAGGAATCCGCCATGACCCAGTTCCGGCCGAAATACGTCACCTTCGATTGCCACGGCACGCTGATCAATTTCCAGATGGCGGAAGCCGCGCGCGATCTGTACGGCTCGGTTCTTGACGCGGCGCGCATGACGGAGTTCATCAAGAACTTCGCCGCCTATCGTTTTGACGAGATCATGGGCGATTGGAAGCCCTACGCCGAGGTCGTTCACAACTCCCTTGAACGCACCTGCAAGCGCAACAACGTCGCCTTCCGCGAGGAGGACGCGCGCATGGTCTATGAACGGGTGCCGACCTGGGGGCCGCACGCCGACGTTCCGGCGGGGCTGGCGAAGGTGGCCAAGGAGATCCCGCTGGTCATCCTGTCGAACGCGATGACCGCGCAGATCCCCTCGAACGTGGCCAAGCTGGGCGCGCCCTTCCACGCCGTTTACACCGCCGAACAGGCCCAGGCCTACAAGCCGCGCTTCAAGGCGTTCGAATACATGTTCGACATGCTGGGTTGCGGGCCGGACGACATCCTGCATTGCTCCTCCTCCTTCCGCTACGACCTGATGTCGGCCCATGATCTTGGGATCCGCAACAAGGTGTGGGTCAACCGGGGCCATGAACCGGCCAACCCCTTCTACGGCTATGTCGAGATCCCCGACATTTCCGGCCTGCCCGGCGTGGTCGGGCTGTAACCGGCGGATCATTCGCGTCACGCGGCCGCCTCCGGCGGCGAGGAAAGGACCAACGGCATGAAACTCGTCTCCTACTGGCACGACACCGCCCCGGCTTTTGCGGGTGGGGTGGATGGTCCCCTGTCGGGGCATTACGACGTCGCCATCGTCGGCGGGGGCTTCACCGGTCTGGGGGCGGCCCGCCAGTTGGCGAAGGCTGGGGCGCGGGTGATCGTGCTGGAGGCGGGCCGCATCGGGTCCGGGGCCTCCGGGCGCAACGGCGGCCACCTGAACAACGGTCTGGCCCACAGCTTCCTCGCCGCCAAATCCGCGTTGGGGACGGAGCGCGCCATCGCGCTCTACCGCGCGTTCGATGATTCCATCGACACCCTGGAAACGCTGATCGCGGAGGAGGGAATCGCCTGCGATTTCCGCCGGGCGGGCAAGCTGAAGCTGGCTTCCAAGCCCGGCCATTTCGACGCCATCGCCCGCAATTTCGAGGCGGTGAACCGCGAGGTCGATCCCGACACCGCGCTGTTGAGCGCGGCCGATTTGAACGGGGAGGTCGGGTCGCCCTTTCACGGGGCGATGCTGTCGCGCAAAAGCGCGATGATGCACATGGGCCGCTTTGTCGTCGGTCTGGCGGACGCCGCCCAGCGTCATGGTGCCATTCTGGCGGAGGACGCCGCCGTCACCGGCATCACCCGCGCGGGCGGTCGCCACAGCCTGGCCACCGGGCGCGGGACCATCACCGCCAACGAGGTGCTGATCGCCACCGGGGCCTACACCACGCCGAATTTCAGCCATTTCCGCCGCCGAATCATTTCGGTCGGCAGCTTCATCATCGCCACCCGCCCGTTGTCCGACGCCGAAATCGCCTCGGTGGTGCCGGGGAACCGCACCTACGTCACCTCGATGAACATCGGGAACTATTTCCGCCTGTCGCCCGACCGGCGTTTGATCTTCGGTGGGCGCGCGCGCTTTTCCGCCACCTCCGACCAGCGGTCGGACGCCAAGAGCGGGGCGATCCTACGCGCCAGCTTGGCGCGGATCTTCCCGCAGATCGCCAGCGTGGACATTGACTATTGCTGGGGCGGTCTGGTCGACATGACCAGCGACCGTTACCCGCGCGCGGGCCAACAGGACGGGCTGTGGTACGCCATGGGCTATTCCGGCCACGGCGCGCAACTCTCCACCCATCTCGGCATGACCATCGCCGACGCGATGCTGGGCCGGGAAGACCGCAACCCGTTGAAGGGGCTGCCCTGGCCCGCCGTGCCCGGCCATTTCGGCAAGCCCTGGTTCCTGCCGCTGGTCGGGCTGTATTACAAGGCGCTCGACTGCGTGCAGTGACGGAAGAAGGCGCTCGAAACCGGGTTCCGAGCGCCTGTCTTTGTTCGTCGGTACGGAGCCTCCGGCGGGAACGGAACTCGTTCCCGCCGGTTTTTTTTGGCCGCTTTGTCCGCGTCAGCTCAGCCCACCGATGTGGAAGGTTTTCAGTTCCAGATACTCTTCGATGCCGATCTGCGCGCCTTCGCGGCCCAGGCCGGATTGCTTGACGCCGCCGAAGGGGGCGACCTCGGTGGAGATCAGGCCGGTGTTCAGCCCGACCATGCCCGCCTCCAACGCTTCCCCCACCCGCCAGGAGCGGGCGAGATTCTGCGTGTAGAAATAGGCGGCCAGACCGAAGGGCGTGGCGTTGGCGAGCGCGATGGCCTCCGCCTCCGTCTCGAACCGGAAGAGCGGGGCGACCGGGCCGAAGGTTTCCTCATTGGCCAGCAGCATGTCGGTGGTGGCGTTGGTCAGCACCACCGGGGCGACAAACTGCGGCCCGTCCGGGGCCTCCGCCGACGACACGATGGTCGCGCCCTTGGCCACCGCGTTGCTGATGTGGCGGTTGATCTTGTCCACAGCCGCCGCGTTGATCATCGGGCCGATGGCCACACCCGGTTCCAGCCCGGACCCCACCCGCATGGCGTTGACCCGCGCGACCAGCCGGTCGCGGAAGGCGTCGTACACCCCCGCCTGCACCAGGATGCGGTTGGCGCAGACGCAGGTTTGCCCGCCGTTGCGGAATTTGGAGATGATGACTCCCTCCACCGCCTGATCCAGATCGGCGTCGTCAAAGACGATGAAGGGCGCGTTGCCGCCCAGCTCCAAGCTCAGGCGCTTGATGCTGGCGGCGGCCCCGCGCATCAGCAGGGAGCCGACGCGGGTCGATCCGGTGAAGGAGATCTTGCGCACGGTGTCGTTGGCGAGGATCTCCTCGCCGATGGCTTCCGGGCGGCCGGTCAGGATGTTGATGACGCCCGCCGGAATCCCGGCCCGTTCGGCCAGCACCCCCAGCGCCAGCGCCGAATAGGGGGTGAAGTCCGATGGCTTGATGACCACGGTGCAACCGGCGGCCAGCGCCGGGGCCACCTTGCGGGTGATCATGGCGTTGGGAAAGTTCCACGGCGTGATGATGCCGCAGACGCCGACCGGCTCCTTCAGCACGACGATGCGGCGGTCGGGGGTGGGGGATGGGATGGTCCCGCCGCCGATGCGCCGGGCCTCCTCGGCGAACCATTTGACGAAGGACGCGCCGTAACGGATCTCGCCGCGCGCCTCGTCCAGCGGCTTGCCCTGCTCCAGCGTCAGGATGCGGGCCAAATCCTCCAGATGTTCGATCATCAGGGCGTGCCAGCGCTCCAGCAGCGCGGCGCGCTCGGCGTGGGTGCGCTTCCGCCAGGCCGGGAAGGCGTCCGCCGCCGCTGTGATGGCGCTGCGGGCGTCATCGCCGTCCATGTCGGGAACGCTGCCGATCGCGCTTTGGGTCGCCGGGTTCTGGACCGCCATGGTCTGACCGGCGGCCCCGTCGCACCAGCGCCCGCCGATCAGCCCCTGTTCACGGAACAGGGCGGGATCGGTCAAAAGGGAGAGGATGGTCATGCGTGTGGGTTCCCTGTTGCGGGGTGGGGTGCGGTCAGGACAGGGCCGACAGCACGGCGGCGGTGATGACGTCGGTGCGGTCCTTGCCGGGGACGGTCCCGACGCCGCGCGCGGTGGTCGCGCTCAGCGCGGCCATCACTTGGTCGGCGGCGGCCTTTTCCCCCAGATGCTCCAGCATCATGGCACCGGACCAGATGGCGGCGATGGGGTTGGCGATGCCGAGATGGGCGATGTCGGGGGCGGAGCCGTGCACCGGCTCGAACATCGACGGGGCGTTGCGGCTGGGGTTGAGGTTGGCCGAGGCGGCAAAGCCCAAGCCGCCCTGGATCGCCGCGCCCAGATCGGTCAGGATGTCGCCGAACAGGTTGGAGGCCACCACCACGTCCAGGCTGTCCGGGTTCGTCACCATGCGCGCGGCCATGGCGTCGACGTGATAGCTCGTCACCTCGACGTCGGGGTGTTCGGCGGCCAGTTGGCGGGTGATCTCGTCCCAGAAGACCATCGAATGCTTCTGCGCGTTCGATTTGGTGACGGAGGCGAGCTTGCCGCGCCGGGCGCGGGCCTGGGCGAAGGCGAAGCGCAGGATGCGTTCCACCCCCATGCGGGTGAAGATGCCGGTTTCCACCGCCACCTCTTGCGCCGTGCCTTGATGGACGCGGCCACCGGCCCCGGCATACTCGCCCTCGGTGTTCTCGCGCACGCACAGGATGTCGAAGCCGCCGCGCCGCAACGGCCCCTCCACCCCCGGCAACAGCCGGTGCGGGCGGACGTTGGCGTATTGGTCGAACGCCTTGCGGATCGGCAACAGCAGCCCGTGCAGCGACACCGAATCCGGCACCTCCGCCGGCCAACCAACCGCCCCCAGCAAGATGGCGTCGAAGCGGCGCAGCGTGTCGATGCCGTCGGCGGGCATCATCGCGCCGGTGTCCTTGTAATGGGCGCAGGACCAGGGCAGGGCGGTTCCCTCCAGCGCGAAGCCGGATCCCTTGGCCACGGTCTGCAACACCTCCCACGCGGAATCGATCACCGCGTGCCCGATGCCGTCGCCCTTGATGATCGCAATGGAATGGGTCTTCATCTCTCGCCTCTTCACAGGCCGATCAGCACGCTTTTGCTGCGGCGGTTGGACAGATACGCCTCGCGCCCCAGATCCTTGCCGATGCCGGAGCGTTTGTAGCCGCCGGTCGGCAGGATGTGGTCGCGGGACCGGCCATAGCGGTTGACCCAGACCGTCCCGGCGGGAAGCCGCCGGGTCAGGCGCAGCGCGCGCGACAGGTCGCGGGTGTAGAGACCGGCGGCCAGCCCGTAGGTGGGATGGTCGGCGAGCGCCATCGCCTCCTCCTCCGCATCAAACCGCTGCACGGTCAGGACCGGGCCAAAAATCTCCTCCATCACGGCGGGGGAGGTCTGATCGACGCCGTCAAGCAGCGTGGGCGCGTAGAAATAGCCATCGCCGTCCATCGGCCCGCCGCCGGTCAGGCACTCCACCGAACCGGTGAGCGAGGCCGAGACGATGGCGTGGATGCGGTCGCGCTGCCGTTCGGAGATGATCGGGGAATAACGCGTGTCGGCGTTCCAGGTCGGGCCGGGGCGGACGGCGCGCATGTGGCCCACAATCCGCTCCAGCAGCGCGTCGGCCACCGACCGTTCCACCAGCAGGCGCGACCCGGCGACGCAGGCTTGCCCGGCGTTGGACAGCACGCTGGTGGCGATGGCGGCGGCGGCCTTGTCCAGATCGGCGTCGGCGAAGACGATTTGCGGGCTTTTGCCGCCCAGCTCCAGCGTCATCGGTTTGACCCCGGTCCGCGCGATGTCGGCCATGATCGCCGATCCCGCCGCCGTCGATCCGGTGAAGCTGACCTTGGCGATGCCGGGATGGCGGGTGATGGCCGCCCCGGTGGTCGGGCCGTCGCCCAAGACGATGTTGATCAGACCGGCGGGCAAACCGGCTTTCACCGCCAGTTGCGCCAGCAGCACGGTGGAGAAGGGCGTCATTTCCGACGGCTTCAGCACCACGGCGTTGCCCGCCGCCAGCGCCGGGCCAAGCTTCCAGCCCGCCATCGACAGCGGAAAATTCCACGGCGTGATCGCGCCGACGACGCCATACGGCTCCGTCATCACCAAACCGAGGCTGCCGTCGTCGGTGGGGGCGAGGTCGCCACCCTCCTTGTCGGCGAATTCGGCGAAGAAGCGGATCTGTTCGGCTGTGACCGCGACGTCCCCGGCGACGAGCTGGCCGACCGGGCGGGTGGAGGACAGCGCCTCCACCTTCGCCAGGGTTTCGGCCTCCGCCTCGATCAGGGTGGCCCAGCGGTGCAGGATGTTGGTGCGCTCGCGCGGGCGCAGGTTGCCCCAGTTGCTGGTCTTCAGGGCGGCCTGCGCGGTGGCCACCGCCTCGTCCACGAGATCGGCGGAGGCCACCGGGCAGTCGGCGTAAGCCCGACCGTCGGACGGACGGCGCATCCGCAGCCCTTCGCCCGACGCTGGAATCAGGCGGTCGCCGATCCAATGGCCGATGGGCAGCGGCAGGCGATCCGGGTCAAAGGTCAGGCTCATGACGCGTCCTCAGGTGATGGTGACGTAGATCTTGCGGACCGTCTCGATGGTCTTCCAGACGCCGACGAAGCCCGGCTTCATGACGAAGCTGTCACCCGCGCGGTAGACCACCGGCTCGCCGCCATCCGGGGTGATTTCGACGACGCCCGCCAGGATGTGGCAGAATTCAAAGGTTTCGCCCTTGATCGAGCGGGTTTCGCCCGGGGTGGCTTCCCACACGCCGGTCAGGATCGTGTCGTTCTTGGCGGCGTCCTGCGCCCAGGTCTTGAAGGCGGGCGACCCGGCGATCAGCCGTTCCGGCAGCGGGCCGGATTCGCGCGGGGCGAAGGTCGGGTTCGGATCGATGGTCTTGAGCAGCGACATGGGAAAGCCTTTGGTCAGAAGCGGCGGGGCCGCGTGGAAAACACGGTGAAGGGGCAAAGACGGGACCGGACGGCGTCAGTAGCCGCGTTGCCGGTCGACCAGCCCGACCGGATCCAGCCCGGCGCGGTGGCGGCGCAGATTGGCTATGACCGCCTGGGCGGCGCTGTCGGGCTGGGTGACGCTGGCGATGTGCGGGGTCAGCAGGATGGCGGGATGAGACCAGAAAGGATGATCGGACGGCAGCGGTTCCGGGTCGGTCACATCGACCACCGCGCCGGAGAGATGGCCGCTGTCGAGCGCGTCCAGCAGGGCGGCGTGGTCCAATTGCGGCCCGCGCCCGGTGTGGACCAGCGCGGCCCCCTTGGGCAGCTTGGCCAGCAGCGCCGCGTCGAGGAATCCGCGCGTGTCCGGCGTCAATGGCAGCAGCACGATCAGGATGTCCGTCCCGGCCAGCATCGCGTCCAGCCCGTCCGCGCCATGGTGGCAGGTCACGCCGTCCAACTGGCGTGGTGAGCGGCTCCACCCCGCCAGCGGGAAGCCGAAGGGCTTCAGCCGCTCCAACACCGCCTGACCCAGCACCCCCAACCCCAGCACGCCGACCCGGCGCTGGGCCGCCTGCGGCTGCGGCAGGGCGCGCCAAACGCCTTGGGCCTGCTGCGCGCGGTAGGCCGGGATCTGGCGGTGCAGCGACAGCACGGCCATGGTGGCGTATTCCTGCATCATGCGGACGATGCCGTCCTCCACCATGCGGACGACCTTCACATGGTCGGGCAGGGCGGCCATGGTGAATTGGTCCACCCCGGCCCCGATGGAAAAGACCATCTCCAGATTGCGGTAACGGGCCAGAGTGTCCGGGATCGTCCAGGTGATGAGGTAGCGCACCGCGTCGGGATCGACGCCGACCGGATCCATGGAAAAGGGAATCTCGGGAAGCTCGCGGGCGAAAGCTTGGGCGAAGATCGCGCCGCGCGCGGCGTCCGAATGGAACAGGAAGGTCATGCGCGGTCCTTGATGGTTCCGGTTGGATGGCTCGGGATCAGAGACGGCAGCGGGCCGCCAGCGCCTCGATCATCGATTGGCAGGCGTGCAACTCATCGAGGCGGATGTGTTCGTTGGGGCGGTGCGCGCGGGAAATGTCGCCGGGGCCGCAGATGATCGCGTCCATCCCGGCGGTCTGGTACAGCCCGGCTTCGGTCCCATAGCTGACGGCGGCCAAGGGTTCCTGCCCCGTCAACTCCTCCAGCAACCGGGCGAGCGGGGAGCGGGCGGGCAGGGACAGGGCGGGGTAGGAACTCGTCTCCGTCCAATCGACGGCGAAGCCCTGCGCCTCCAACCGTTCGGCGGCCTGCCGCACTGGCTCCAGCAGGGTGGAGGGGTTGACCCCGGCGATGGCGCGGGCCTCGAACTCGGCGGTGCAGTGATCGGGGATGATGTTGACCGCCCGGCCGCCCTGAAGCGTGCCGACCTGCAAGGAGGAGTAGGGCGGCTCGAACACGGAATCCATCGGGCCATGGGTCAGCCGTTCGGCCTGGACCACGGCGGCGGTCAGCGCGTCGGTCATCGCGTGGATGGCGTTCAACCCCTGGTCGGGGCGGGAGGAATGGCCCGCCCGGCCCCGGATGGTCAGGCGGGCCGCCGCCTTGCCCTTGTGGGCGCGGATGGCGCGCAGGCCGCTCGGCTCGCCAACGATGACGCCCATCGGCGGGGCGCAGGCGCTGGGCAGATGCGGCAGAAGATGCGGCGCGCCCTGGCACCCGGCCTCCTCATCATAGGTGAAGGCGAAATGGATGGGCCGGGCGAGCGGGGCGGCGGTGATCGCGGGCAGGGCGGCCAGCGCCGCCGCAATGAACCCCTTCATGTCCGAGGTGCCGCGCCCGTAAAAGCAATCGCCGTCGGCGCGCATCTGGAACGGGTCGCTGGTCCATTCGGGTTCGGTGGCGGGGACCACGTCCATATGACCGGACAGGACATAGCCCGGAACCATCGCCGGGCCGATGGTGGCGAACAGGTTGAAACGGTCGCCCTCCGGCCCCGGCAGCACCCGCACCCGCGCCCCGGCGGCGTTCAGGATCGCGCGGATCGTTTCGACGATGGCGGCGTTGGGGGTCCCGACGACGGAGGGAACGGCGATCAGATCCTTCAGGATGGCGATCACGGTCATGACAGCGGTCCCTCCCCCCACGACGCGCGGCGGGCGTCGGGGGTGTCTGTGGTGTGGTGGTTGCGTGGGATGAGGCCGGGGCTGTGCCGGTCCCGACGTCACGATCTTAGCGTCCGGACGCTCAATTCCATGCTGAATGCACCGGCGATTTGGAGGATTGTTGTGCAGGCCCGGCGTTCTGCGGTGATTTGTGCGGTGGATGCGCCGCTACCATCAGGGACGGCTTTGGGGTGGTTGATGGTCCGCGAACGCGCGGCCCGAACGCGCGGTCGCCGAACGAAGGGCAGGAGGACGCGGTGAGCGAACACAGCTTTGCGGGCGACGAGGCGTTGCCGGAGTCGCGGACGGTGGACGCCTACGACGTGCGGATCGCCGACATCGCCGACATCGACCTGGACCGCCTGCAAGCGCTGTCGATTTCGGTCGGCTGGCCGCATCGGGCGGAGGATTGGCAGTTCACCCGCGAGGTCGGGCACGGCTATGTTGCCCTGGACGAGATCGACCGGGTGCTGGGATCGGCCATGTGGTTTCCCCATGGCGATGATTTCGCCACCATCGGCATGGTCATCACCTCGCCCCGGCTGCAAGCGCTGGGGGTGGGGGAATGGCTGATGAAACGGGTGCTGGCCGCGTCCGCCGGGCGCAATTACCGCCTCAGCGCCACCCGCGCGGCGCTGGCGCTGTACCGCTCGCTCGGCTTCCAGCCCAACCGCACCGTGTTCCAATGCCAGGGCGAGGCGCGGCGGTCGGACCCACCGGCGGCGAACGCGCCGTCGGTCCGTCGCTTGGAGGCCACGGACCTCGCGGCGGTGACGGCGCTCGACGCGCGCGCCTTCGGCACCGCGCGCACCGGCCTGATCGCGCGGCTGTTCGCCCAGTCGGTCGGCTATGGTGTGGAGCGTGATGGCGCGCTGGTTGCCTTTTCCCTGTGCCGTCCCTTTGGGCGCGGGCATGTGGTCGGTCCCGTGGTCGCCGGGTTGGACGAGGACGCGGTCGCCGTCGTCAGCCCGCATGTGGACGCGCATGACGGCGCGTTCCTGCGCCTGGACACCCACCTGGACGAGGGGGCGTTTCCGCTGTTCCTCGCCCGGTCGGGCCTGCGCATTCATGACACGGTGCTGACCATGTCGCTGGGGAGCGCGCCCTTGCTGAACCCGGACGCGCGCGGCCCGGATTGCCCCGTCACCTACGCCCTGGCGACGCAAGCGCTGGGATAACCGGGCGCTGGGACAGCCGGGCGATTCCGACGTTTCGGAACGTCATCAAACGCATCATCACAAAAGGAAACGCCGATCATGCCGGTCCCCTCAGCGGAACCGTCGGAGGGCGGCAGCGGAGCCGCGTTCCGGCTCGCCTCCGCCGGATTGTTCGTCGTGATGTCGCTGTTCATCCGGATGGCGACGGTGGATGTGCCGATCGGGCAGATCGTCTTTTACCGCTGCGCGCTCGCCCTGCCGCCGATCATCCTGTACCTGATCTGGCGCGGGCAGTTCCCGCAGGCCCTGAAAACCCGGCAGCCAATGGGCCACATCAAGCGCAACCTGTTCGGCGGGGTGGCGATGGTGCTGTCCTTCGTCTCGCTCGCCTATCTGCCCTTGGCGCTCGCCACGGCGCTGGGGTTCCTCGCCCCGTTGCTGGCCGTGCCGGTGGCGATGGTCGCCCTGCGTGAACGGCCGGGAGCCTTGGTGATCGGGGCGGCGCTGGCGGGGTTCGGCGGGGTTGCCTTGATGCTCGCCCCGGCTTTCGAAGGACCGACCCTGGACCACGACACCCTGATCGGGGTGGCCGCCGGTCTGGCGATGTCGGTGTGCACCGCCGCCGGGCGGGTGCAGATCAAGGCGCTGACGGCGACCGACGCGCCGGGAACCATCGCCTTTTACTTCGCCGCCCTGTGCGCGCTGGGCGGCTTGGCAAGCTGGCCCTTCGGCTGGAGCGAAACCAGCTGGCCCACGTTGGCCGCCCTGTTTGCGGCGGGCATCGCCGGTGGTCTGGCCCACATCACCATGATCGAAGGGATGGCGCGGGCGTCGGTGTCCACCCAGGCCCCGTTCGATTACACCGCGCTGGTCTGGGCGCTGGCGTTCGACGCGCTGATCTTCGGCCTGCTGCCGAACCCGCTCAGCCTGATCGGCGCGCTGGTGATCGCCGCCTCCGCCATGGTGATTCCGTTTGCGGATTGGCGGGCGGCGCGGTCATCCGGAACGGCGAAGCACCCGACCCGTCCACACGCTCACCCAAATCAGGAACAATCGGACGCGTAACCTGTCAACCGGGCGGCGAGGGCAGGGTCTGGGGGTTCCATGCGATGATCCGGCGGGGCCGCCGCCGGGGCGGTGGGGGGCAGGGCCAGCCGGGCCGCTCCGGCGCTGGTTCCGGTGGCGCTGGGGGAGGCGGCGACCGGGCGTCCCGTCCGTGCGGCCAGGGCGCGCAGGAACAGGCGGTTGCGGGCGAACGGCCCCTCGACGATGGTCGGGCCGTCGGCGCGCAACGTGTCGAGCATCGCCGCCGTGGTCAGGGCGCAACGCAGGCTGGCCGCCGCCGCCCGTTCGCCCGGCGTCAGGCTGGCCGGGTCGTGGCTCCAGCGGTCCGGCGCGCCGTCGGGGGTGTGGACGGTGATGGCGTCGGTCAACACCCGGTCCAGATCGGCGTCGCTGGGCGCGGTGGGGTCGCGGTTGGTCAGCCGGTCGTACACCCGCCCGCCCATGAAACGGGCGGAGGGAACCGGGCGGCCCAGCGCGTCCACATTCGCCAGCGCGTCGCGGGCCGGATCCAGCCCGGCCAGCGACCCGCCGACCGCCAGCGCGATGATCCAGGTGCCGGTCGACACCACCGACAGCGGGGCCGGGCGGGCCAGAATGTGCGGCAGCAGCGAGGCGTTGGAGTCGTGGATGCCGCAATGGACCGGGATCGGCCCCAGCCCGACCCGCGCGGCGATCTCCGGCCGCAGCGGCCCCAGCGCGTCGAAGGCGGAGCGCAGCGGCGGGAACAGGCCGCGCCAGCCCGCGCGGTCCACCAGAGCGGACAAGCCGCCCTTGGCCGGTTCCCACAGATCGGTGTGGCAGCCGAGCGAGGTTGCCTCGCTCGCCGCCACGCCGCTCAACCGCCACGCCCAGTATTGCGGGTAGGTCAGGATGTGGCGGGCTTTGGCGAAGGCGTCGGGGAAGCGGCGCTGCAACCAGAACACTTGCCGCCCCAAATTCAAACCGCCGGGCAGCGGCGGCGATCCGCTGTCGGCAAAGGCCGGGCGCAGCCGGTCATAGTCCGGCGTGGTGTCGTCCGGCAGCGGGCTTTCGTAATCCAGGATCGGCAGGACGAGGCCGTCACCATCCACATCTCCATCCACCAGGGCGGCGGCGGCCCCGTGGGTGGTGATCGACAGCGCGTCCACCCGGCCCTGCGCGGCGGCACGGGCCAGCCCATCCAGCAGAAAGGCCCACAGCCCGTCGGCGTCGGCGTGGGGATAGGGGCCGTCGGTCAACACCCGGTTGGGCTGGCTGGCGACGACGCGGTCGGTGCGCTCCGCCAGATCATGCACCACCAGCTTGGCGTTGGTCTTGCCGATGTCGACGACGGCGATGAAGCGGGGCGACGGGTGGGGGAACATGCGGAACGTGATCCTGCCTCAGGCCAGATGGAACAGGGTGGGCAGCGGCGTGACCACCGGCGCGTTGTCGGGCTGCACCGCCATCAGGTCGGCCATCATCGCCCACCAGCGTTGCATCACCGGGTGGGCGGGCAGCGCGTCCATCCCATGGTCGCGCCGCCGCCACAGCACGGCGAACAGATGGTGGGTGTCGGGATCGAGGTGGATCGAGTAATCGCTGACCCCGGCCTGTTTCAACAGCGTCACCAGTTCGGGAAAGATGCGGTCGTGGCGGGCCTGGTATTCGGCCGCCATCCCCGGTTTCAGCACCATGCGGAAGGCGATCTTCTCGTGCGTGTTGGCGTTGGGGGTGGTCATGGCGTGGTTCTCCGCATCCGGTTGGACAGTTTGCGGGCCAGAACGGGCAGGGCGATGACGGCGATCAGCATGACGCCGACGACGATCGACATGATGATGCCCGACACGTTGAGCAGCCCCAGGCCAAAGGTGAGCAGCCCCATGACCAGTGCGGCCAGCACCACGCCGGGGATGGTCCCGACGCCGCCGGTGATCGCCACGCCGCCCAGCACCACCATGGTGACGATTTCCAGCTCCCACCCGGTGGCGATGGACGGGCGGGTCGATCCCAGGCGGCTGGTCAGCATCACCGACGCCACCCCGGCGGCCAGCCCGGTCGCGGCGAACAACCAGAATTTGATCCGCCGCACCTTCAGGCCGGAAAAGGCGGCGGCGGTCGGGTTGTGGCCGATGGCCCGCACCGCGCGGCCCAGGCTGGTGCGGTGCAGCAGGAACCCGGCCAGCAGCGCCAGCCCCAGGAAGACCGTGACTTCAAACGACAGCCATTCCCAGACATAGCCCTGGCCGAAATAGGCGAACCCCTCCGGGTAGCGGGTGTAGGCCCCATCGCCGAGGATGCCATAGGCCAAGCCGCGAAACAGGCTCATCGTGCCGATGGTGGCGACGATGGAGGGCAACTCCAGCCCGGTGACGAGCAGCCCGTTGACCGCGCCACAGGCCAGCCCGGTGAGCAGACCGACCCCGACCACCACCGGCATCGGCTGCCCGGCGGCGGCGGTCGCCCCCATCAGGGTGGAGGACAGCGCGATGATCCCGGCGACCGAAATGTCGA
Organism: Azospirillum griseum; assembly: GCF_003966125.1. Lineage (GTDB taxonomy): Bacteria > Pseudomonadota > Alphaproteobacteria > Azospirillales > Azospirillaceae > Azospirillum > Azospirillum griseum. Next base: position 31,821 of record NZ_RXMA01000013.1, on the reverse strand, counting down.
TCTCCCCGGCCAGGATGACGAAGGCGAGCGCCAGGGCGACGATGGCCTTTTCGGTGAAATTGAAGGTGGCGTCCGACAGGTTCCACACATCGAGGAAATAGGGCGAGGCGAAGCTGTTGGCGGTGAAGATCGCGGCGGCCAGCAGCAGCAGCAGCGCTTCCCAGCTTTTCAGCAGCGCCGTCAGCGGCGCGTCGGTGCGGTCGGGAATCCGGCGCATGGGCGGGGTGGGGCTGGGCGCGCGGTCCGGTCCGCTTCGGTTTTGCCCGGCCCGGTCTTGCCCGGCCCGGTTCTGCCCGGTGCTGAAAGGGGCGTTGGGTGTCAGCATAGTCATGCTCCGGCCTCCTGTCCGGTGGTGGCGCGGTGGCGGAGGATGATGCGGCCCTTGCGGCGCTCGGCCCGCGTGTTGAGAAGGACGGCGGCGATGATGATCGCCCCGGAAATGCTCATCTGCCAAAAGGGGGAAACGCCGACGACCGGCAGCGCGTTCTTGATGACGCCGAGAAACAGCGCCCCCAGAACCGCCCCCGCCACCGACCCCACCCCGCCGCTGATCGACACGCCGCCGATCACGCAGGCGGCGATCACGTCCAGCTCGAACCCGGCGGCGATGTCGACATAGGCGACGGCGAAGCGCGACACCCACAGATAGCCGCACAGACCGGCGAGCAGACCCGACACGCAAAAGGCGCGGAACACGGTGCGGCCCGCGTCGATCCCGGCATAGACCGCCGCCACCGGGTTGCCGCCGACGGCGTACAGCGCACGGCCCACCGGGCTGCGGGCAAAGCCGAGCGCGGCCAGACCGATCACCGCCACCGCCAGCCACGCCAGCATCGGCAGCCCCAGCAGCGTTTCGCGCGGCAGCGCCAGATAGGCGGGCGACATTTGAAAGGTGTTCACCCACTCGCCCCCCGACAGCACAAAGGCGCTGCCCCGGAAGATGGTGAGCGTCCCCAGCGTGACGACGATGGACGGCAAGCCGACCTTCCACACCAGCAGCCCGTTCACCGCCCCCAGCGCCATGCCCATGGCGGCGGAGGCCAGCACCAGCAGCGGGACCGGAATCTCCGGGTGGGCGGCGTTCAGCATCGCCCCGGCCATGCCGGTCAGCGCCAGATTGGCGGCGACTGACAGGTCGATGGAGCGGGTGAGGATCACCGCCGTCTGACCGATGGCCAGGATGATGAGGATGGCGGTGTCGGTGAAGACCGACGCCAGATTGCCGGGGGCGACGAAGCCCGGTGCGCGCAGGGCGATCAGGCCCAACAGCGCGGTTCCGGCGACCGACAGCAGCGCCTCGCGCGATTTCAGCAGCCTGTTCAGGAGGGTCATGCCGCAAGCTCCGGGTGGGAATCGGTGTTGCCGGTGGCGGCGCGCACCAGCGTTTCGGCGGTCAGCCCGGCGCGGTCGTACAGGTGGATCGGGCGGCCCTCGCGCATCACCAGAACCCGGTCGCTCATGCCCAGAATCTCCGGCAGTTCCGACGAGATCATGATGACGGCCAGCCCCTGCGCCGCCAGTTCGCTGATGAAGCCGTGGACGGCGGCCTTGGACCCGATGTCGATGCCCTTGGACGGTTCGTCCAGAATGATGATGTCCGGTTGGGTCGCCAGCCATTTGCTGATGACGATTTTTTGCTGGTTGCCGCCCGACAGGGTCCCGACCGGTTGCGACAGCGAGGCCGCGCGCAGGTCGAGCCGTTCGGCGTAACGGCGGGCCAGCGCGAATTCCCGCGCGCGGCTGATCACGCCGTATCGGCTGACCTCCGGCAGGGTGGCGAGTGTCATGTTGTCCACGATGGGCATCGCCAGCACGGCCCCATGCCGCCCCCGCTCCTCTGGCACATAGACCAGACCGGCGCGGATGGCGTCGCCGGGGCTGCGGATGACGGTGTCGCGCCCCTTGATCCGCAACCGGCCGCGCGACGGACGGGTGATGCCGAACAGGGATTGGCAGAACTCCGACCGTCCAGCCCCGACCAGCCCGTAAAGGCCCAGAATCTCGCCGCGCCGCAGTTGGAAGGACACGCCGTCGAACTCGGTCGGGTGGGCGTAATCCTCCACCTCCAGCACCAGTTCGCCGGGCGTGACCGCCAGCTTGGGAAAGGTCTGTTCGACCGGGCGGCCAACCATCAGGCGGACGATCTCCGCCTGGTCGGTGTCGGCCAGCGCCCCGGCCCCGACCGACCGGCCGTCGCGGAACACCGCGTAATCGTCGGCGATGCGGAAGACCTCTTCGAATTTGTGGCTGATGAACAGGATGGCGCGGCCCTGCGCCTTCAGCCGTTCGACGATGGCGAACAGCTCGTCGGCTTCCTTCTGCGACAGGGCGGCGGTGGGTTCGTCCATGATGATGACGCGCGCCTCCACCGACAGGGCGCGGGCGACCGCCACCAGATGGCGTTGGCCGATGGACAGATCCTTCAGCCGCGTGTGGGGGCCGAACGGCGCGTCGAGCGTGCGCAGCAGCGCCCCGGCGCGCGCCAGCATCGCCTTGCGGTCGATCAGGCCAAAGCGCGTGGTCGGCGCGTGACCGGCGAAGATGTTCTCCGCCACGCTCAACTCGTCGAACAGAACGGTTTCCTGGTGGATGGCGGTGATCCCGGCGGATTCGGCCATGGCGGGGGCGGTGAAGACCACCGGCGCGCCGTCGATCCGGATGTCGCCGCCGTCGGGGCGGTAAATGCCGGTCATGGTCTTGACCAGCGTCGATTTGCCCGCCCCGTTTTCGCCGATCAGCGCGGTGACGCGCCCGGCGCGCAGGGTCAGGTTGACATCGGACAGGGCGCGGACGCCGGGAAACAGCTTGGTGATGCCGCGCATCTCCAGCAGGCGAGTGTCCTGGGCGGACGCGTGCTGGGCGCGCGCGGGCGGAACAGGCGTGGGCGTGGTCATGGGAACGCCTTCCGGTCGGGTGGGCGGGACAGGCGGAGCGCTGTGGAAGCGAGGGCGCGCGGGCGCGCGCGGGGATGCGTTCGGCGGAAAAGGGCGGGTCGCCCGGTCCGGGCCACCCGCCTGTCCCCGCCGCAGCGCCCGATCAGAAGATCTTGGCGAACTGGTCGATGTTGGAGGCGTCGTAGGTGAACGGCTCGCTCATCGCCGCTTCGGCGTTGTCGCCGATGGTGATCTCGCCCATGCGCCCGGCCTTCAGCTTGGTCCCCGGCGCGACGCTGGTCGCCTTGCTCTTCACCAGATCATAGGCGAGCAGGGTGGCGGTGTAACCGAGATCGATGGGATTCCAGATGGCAAAGGACTTGCTGGCCCCCGACTTGATCGCCCCGGCCATTTCGGACGGCAGGCCAAGGCCGGTGACGTGGACCTGGCCGATCTTGCCCGCGTCCTTCACCGCCTGGGCGGCGGCGACGATGCCGACGGAGGTCGGGGCGATGATGGTCTTGACCTCCGGGTGGGCCTTCAGCAGCGCTTGGGTTTCGCGATAGCTTTTGTCCGACAGGTCGTCGCCGTAGACGGTGGTGACGATCGTCATGCCGGGGAATTTCGGCAACGCCTTCTTCATCTCCTCGATCCAGATGTTCTGGTTGGTCGAGGTGGCGGTGGCCGACAGGATGGCGACGTTGCCCTTGCCGTCGGGCAGGGTGGCGGCGGCCAGCTTCAGGTTGGTGGCACCGATCAGCGCGTTGGACGACGGGTTCAGGTGCAGCATGCGGCCCTTGGCCGACACCCCCGAATCCCACGAAATCACCTTGATGCCGCGCTGCATCGCCTTGCTCAGCGCGGGAACCAGCGCGTCGGGGTCGTTGGCGGACACGGCGATGGCGTCCACCTTTTGCGAAATCAGGGAGTTGATGACCTCGATCTGGCCTTCGGCGGTGGTGGAGGTCGGGCCGGTGTAGATGATCTCGACGTTGCCGACCTCCTTGGCGGCGTCCTCGGCCCCCCGGCGGGCGGCTTCGAAAAAGCCGTTGCCCAGCGATTTGACCACCAGCGCGATGCGGATCTTGTCCTGCGCGGCGGCCGGGGTGGCGACCAGACCGACGGCCAGCGCCACCGGCAGAACCATGGACTTCCAGAACGACATTCTTGGTTTCCTCCCAGGCGTGTGTTTGTTGGGTCATCCCGTCTTGTCGCGGGCCTGATTCCGCAAAAGGCGGTGGTGGGGGCGGTCAGGCGACCTCGGGCGACGCCTCCCGTCCCTTGGCGGCGGCGGCGACGATCAGACGGACGCCAGCGGCTTCGATCATGCGGGCGGCGGCGTCGCTGATGCCGTCGTCGGTGACGATGGTGTGCGCGCGCTCCAGCGGCACGACGATCATGGCGGAGCGGGCGTCGAACTTGGAGGAATCGACCAGGATCACCAGCTCGTCGGCCTGGCGCATCAGGCGCTGTTCGGACTGGATGATGAGCGGATCGCCTTCACCCACGCCATAAGCCGACACGCTTTGCGCACCCATGAACATGCGCCGTGCGCGGAAATGAGCGATTCCGTCGTTTTCAAACGGGCTGAGGATCAGGCCCTGCTCACGGTAAACGGCACCGGCGGGCAGCAGCACCGTGCATTTGGAATGCTTGATGAGATGCTCGGCGATCATGAAGGAGTTGGTCATCACCTGCATCGGACGGTCGGTCATGTGATGGACCATCTGAAAGGTGGTGGTTCCGCCATTGATGATGATGGCGTCGCCGGGTTCGCACAGATCCACCGCCGCGCGGGCGATCAGCCGTTTTTCCGTCTGATTCAAGCCTTCCGCCACCCGGAACGGGCGTCCGGCGATGCTGCCATAGGGGGATGGCGACAGCGCCTCCGCCCCGCCGCGCACCTTGCGCAGCTTCTTTTGCAGCGCCAGCGCGGCGATGTCGCGGCGGATGGTGGCGTCGGACGCGCCGGTCAATTCCGCCAGATCGGCGACGGACGCAACCGACCGGCTTTGCACCAGCCCCACGATGATCCGATGGCGTTCGCTTTCGAGCATGCGATCCTCCCTTGCACAAACTGTTGCCCCAACCAACGACCTGTGTCAATCATTTCCAATCAAAATTTTTCAGATCACGATCTGTTGTGATTGAACATGATCGTTCATGTTGACTTTTGACGAAACTAACGACCATGGTGTGCCCCATCAGCGGCGGCTCTGGACCGCCGGGCAACGCCTGGGGAGGAGAGGACATGCAGGACCTGAGCGGCGCGCAGCGCCTGGACAATCGGTGGAACGACGCGGTCGCCGACGCGATGGACGAACCGGGGCGGCTGCTCTACCGCTCCAACCTTCTGGGGTCGGACAAGCGCATCACCAACTACGGCGGCGGCAACACCTCCGGCAAGATCGACATGGCCGATCCCTTGACCGGGGAAACGGTGACGGTCCTGTGGGTGAAGGGGTCGGGCGGCGACGTCGGCACGATGGCGCTCGACGGTTTTTCCACCCTGTATCTCGACAAGCTCAACCGACTGCGCGCGCTGTACAAGGGCGAGGCGCAGGAGGATGAGATGGTCGGCTATCTGCCCCATTGCACCTTCAACCTGAACCCGCGCGCCGCGTCCATCGACACGCCGCTGCACGCCTATCTGCCCTTCCGCCACGTCGATCACATGCACCCCGACGCGGTGATCGCCATCGCCGCCACCGAGAACAGCCGCGCCCTGACCGAGGCGGTCTATGGCGGTGAGATCGGCTGGTTGCCCTGGCGGCGTCCGGGCTTCCAACTGGGGTTGGATCTGGCGGCCTTCGCGGCGGCCAACCCGACCGCCAAGGGCGTGGTTCTGGAAGGCCACGGCCTGTTCACCTGGGGCGACAGCTCCAAGGAGTGCTACGAAACCACCTTGCGCGTCATCAACCGCGCCATCGCCTGGTTCGACGGCGAAACGGCGGGCAAGGCCGCCTTTGGCGGGGCGGCGGTGGCGTCGCTGGATCCGGCGGCCCGCCGTGCGGTTGCCGCCCGGTTGATGCCGGAGATTCGCGGCCTGATCGGCGCCGATGAGAAGAAGGTCGGCCATTTCGACGACAGCGACGCGGTGCTGGAGTTCGTCAATTCCCGCGATCTGCCCGCCCTGGCGGCGCTGGGCACCTCCTGCCCCGACCATTTCCTGCGCACCAAGATCCGCCCGCTCGTGCTGGGGTTCGACCCGGCGGCCGACAATCTGGATGCGGTGATCGACGGGTTGCCGGGGGCGGTCGATGCCTACCGCCACGATTACGCGGGCTATTACGAGCGCTGCCGCCGCCCCGACTCGCCCGCCATGCGCGACCCCAACGCCATCGTCTATCTGGTTCCCGGCGTGGGCATGCTGACCTTCGCCCGTGACAAGGCGACGGCGCGCATCGCCGGTGAGTTCTACGTCAACGCCATCAACGTGATGCGCGGGGCGTCCTCCGTCAGCCGCTATTGCGGTTTGCCGGAGCAGGAGGCCTTCGACATCGAATATTGGCTGTTGGAAGAAGCCAAGCTGCAACGGATGCCCAAGCCCAAGGCGCTGGCCGGGCGGGTGGCGCTGGTCACAGGGGCGGCGGGCGGCATCGGCCGCTCCACCGCCGAACGGCTGCTGCGCGATGGGGCCTGCGTCGTGCTGGCCGACATCGACGCCGAAGCGCTGGAGGCGACCAAGGCGGCGCTGGCGCGCGGTTTCGGGGCCGATGCGGTGCGCGCGGTGACGCTGGACGTGACCGACGAGGCCGCCGTGCGCGAAGGTTTTGCCGCCGCGTGCGTCGAATTTGGCGGTTTGGACATTCTGGTGTCCAACGCGGGCATCGCGTCTTCCGCCCCGATCGAGGCGACGGAGTTGTCGCTGTGGACCCGCAACATGGACATCCTCGCCACCGGCTATTTTCTGGTGGCGCGCGAGGGCTTCCGCCTGTTCCGCCGCCAGGGTCTGGGCGGATCGGTGGTGTTCGTGGCGTCCAAGAACGGTCTGGCCGCGTCGCCCAACGCGGCAGCCTATTGCACGGCCAAGGCGGCGGAAATCCATCTTGCCCGTTGTCTGGCGCTGGAAGGCGCGCCCATCGGCGTGCGCGTCAACGTCGTCAACCCCGACGCGGTGCTGCGCGGCTCCAAGATCTGGACCGGCGAGTGGCGCGAGCAGCGCGCGGCGTCGTCCAACCTGTCGGTCGATCAGCTTGAGGAGCATTACCGCAACCGGTCCCTGTTGAAGCGGTCGGTCTACCCGGAAGACGTGGCCGAGGCCATCGGTTTCCTCGCGTCGGACAGCGCGGCGAAATCGACGGGCAACATCCTGAACGTCGACGCGGGCAACGCCCAATCCTTCACGCGCTGACCCGCGCCAGCCATCGTATGGGGAGAACGACCATGACCGCATTGCCGATCACCACCGCCGTGATCGAACGGTCGAACGAGACCCTGGCGGCCGCGCAGGCCGCCGATTACGCCGCGCTGGGGGAGAAGCTCGCCCGGCGCGGGGTGGACATCGACGCGCTGACCGCCAAGGCGGCGGCCTTCTTCGTCGCCGTCCCCTCCTGGGGCGTGGGCACCGGCGGGACCCGCTTCGCCCGCTTTCCCGGCGTGGGCGAGCCGCGCGGCATCTTTGAAAAGCTGGACGATTGCGCGGTGATCCACCAGTTGGGCCGGGCCACGCCGCGCGTGTCGCTGCACATCCCGTGGGACGCGGCGGACCCGGCAGAGCTGAAGGCCAAGGCCGACAGCCTGGGGCTGGGGTTCGACGCCATGAACTCCAACACCTTCCAGGATCACCCGAAGGATCCGCGCCAACCGCTGTCCTACAAATATGGGTCGCTCTCGCACACCGACCGGGCGGTGCGGGATCAGGCGGTGGAACACAACCTCGCCACCATCGAGCTGGGCCGGGCCATCGGCTCCACCGCGCTGACGGTGTGGGTGGGCGACGGCTCCAACTTCGCCGGTCAAGCCGATCTGGGCCGTGCCTTCGACCGCTATCTGGACTCGATGAAGCGGATCGCGGCGGCCCTGCCGGACGATTGGCGGGTGTTCTCCGAACACAAGATGTACGAACCGGCCTTCTACTCCACCGTCGTGCAGGATTGGGGCACCAGCCTGATGACGGCGCAGGAGCTGGGGGCGAAGGCCTTCTGTCTGGTCGATCTGGGCCACCACGCGCCCAACGTCAACATCGAGCAGATCGTCGCCCGCCTGATCCGGGCCGGGAAGCTGGGCGGGTTCCATTTCAACGATTCCCGCTATGGTGACGACGATCTCGACACCGGATCCATCGACCCGTTCCGCCTGTTCCTGGTCTTCAACGAGCTGGTGGAGGCCGGGGAGCGGCTGGACGCGCTGCGCCCGGCCCACATGATCGACCAGTCGCACAACGTCACCGACCCGATTGAAAGCCTGATCCGCTCGGCCAACGAAATCCGCCGCGCCTATGTCCAGGCGTTGTTGGTGGACCGCGTGGCTCTGGCGGGCTTCCAGGAGGAGAATGACGCGCTGATGGCGTCGGAAACGCTCAAACAGGCGTTCCGCACCGATGTCGAACCGATCCTGGCCAAGGCCCGGCAGGACGCGGGCGGGGCCATCGACCCGATCCGCGCCTACCGCGACAGCGGCTATCGCCGGACGGTCGGGGCCAAGCGCCCGGCCGCTGTTGGCGGGGGCGGCGGCATCGTCTGACGGCGGGCGTGCCTGCGGCTTGCGCGACGCTGTTGGCCGTCACAGCGTCGCGCCACACCGTTGGGGAGACGATCGGGATCGGACGGACGCCAGTCAGGGCCGTCTGTGAGCGTTTGATGCGTGCGTTTGGAGGATGGTTGACCGTGCAAACGGTGTTGACCGGCGTGGCGCGATTAAGTAAGTAATTAGTTACATCATAAAATCGCGCCCAGGGAGGTTTTGCCCATGGCCACCATCACGCTGCCCACCCGCGACGGGGGGCTGGAACCGCATCGGCTGTCCGCCGCCTCGTCCTTTCCCGACACCCGTCCCGCCGCCGCCCGCTCATGGACGCGCGTGGCCTACGCCGCCGCCCATGTGGTGGCCAAGCCGCTGGACAGCGACAGCCCTTGGACCACCGGCGGGGCCATCGACTGGGACGCGACGCTGGCCTACCGCGAACGCCTGTGGGGGCTGGGATTCAAGATCGCGGAGGCGATGGACACCTCCCAGCGCGGGATGGGGCTGGATTGGCCCGCCGCCGCCGCGTTGATCCGCCGCTCGGTCGCGCTGTCCCGCCACCACGCCGGGGCCGATCTGGCCTGCGGTGTCGGCACCGACCAACTGGCGGCCACGCCCGACGTCACGCTCGATTCCGTCATCCGCGCCTATGAGGAGCAGTTGGCCGTGGTCGAGGAGGTCGGGGGCCGGGCCATCCTGATGGCCAGCCGGGCGCTGGTCCGCGCCGCCCGCTCCGCCGACGACTATGACGCGGTCTATGGCCGTCTCATCGGGCAGGCCAGCGGCAAGGTCATCCTGCATTGGTTGGGGGCGATGTTCGACCCGGCCTTGGCGGGCTATTGGGGCACCGACGATTTCGACACGGCGCTGGACCGGGTGGTGGCGCTCATCACCGCGCACGCCGACAGGATCGACGGCATCAAGATTTCGCTGCTGGATCAGGACAAGGAAATCCGCCTGCGCGATCGGCTGCCCGCCGGGGTGGCGATGTACACCGGTGACGATTTCAACTACCCGGCCTTGATCGCCGGGGACGGGCGGCGGCACTCCCACGCGCTGCTCGGTATCTTCGATCCCATTGCGCCCGCCGCGTCCGCCGCCTTGCAGGCCCTGGCCGAGGACGACCACGCCCGCTACGCCGCGATCATGGAGCCGACCATCCCGTTGTCGCGCGCCATTTTCGAAGCTCCGACCCAGTTCTACAAGGCGGGGGTCGTGTTCATGGCGTGGCTGAACGGCCATCAGGACCATTTCACCATGATCGGCGGCATGCAGTCGGCCCGTGGCATCCGGCATTACGCGGAGGTTTTCCGGTTGGCCGACCGCGCCGGGCTGCTGCGCAATCCCGATCTGGCGGTGCGGCGGATGCGCGCGCTGTTGACTTTGCACGGTGTGGGGTGACGGCGATGAGCGGCGACGCTGATTCCCGCGCCTTCACCACCCTGCGCGCGCTGTTCGACGCGGCGGTGGCCGCCGCCCGGCCTGACGCGGCTCTGCGGACCCATCTGCCGCCGCCGCCCAAGGGGCGGACGGTGGTGATCGGGGCTGGCAAAGCGGCGGCGGAGATGGCCGCCGCGTTCGAAGCGCTGTGGCCCGGTCCGCTGGAGGGGGTGGTGGTCACGCGCCACGGCCACGGCGCGCCGACCGGTCGCATCCGCGTGCTGGAGGCCGCCCACCCGGTTCCCGACGCCGACGGGGTGGCGGCGTCCCGCGCCCTGTTCGATCAACTGGCCGGGTTGGGGCCGGACGATCTTATCATTGCCCTGATGTCGGGCGGTGGATCGGCGCTGCTGACCCTGCCGCCGGAGGGGGTGACGCTGGCCGATCTCCAGGCGCTGCATCGGGCGTTGTTGGGGTCGGGGGCCGACATCGCCGCGATGAACACGGTTCGCAAGCATTGCTCGCTGGCGCTGGGTGGGCGTCTGGCCGCCGCCGCGCCGGACACACCGATGCTGACGTTGGTGGTGTCCGACGTGCCGGGCGACGATCCGGGGCTGATCGCCTCCGGCCCCACCGTGCCGGACCACAGCACGCGGGCGCAGGCCCGCGCGGTGCTGGCCGACCACGGCATCGACCCCGGCCCGGCGCTGGCGGCGTGGCTGGACAGCCCGGCGGCGGACAGCCCCGACCCGCAAGGGCCGGTCTTTGCCAACAAGCGCGCGCGGGTGATCGCCAGCGCCCACACCAGCTTGACCCGCGCGGCCGAACTGGCGCGGTCGCTGGGCTGTGCGCCGTTGGTTCTGGGTGACGCCATCGAGGGGGAATCGCGCGAGGTGGCGCGGGTCCATGCCGGTTTGGTGCGCTCCATCCGCCGCTATGGCGTGCCGGTGGCCGCCCCCTGCGTCATCCTCAGCGGCGGGGAAACCACGGTGACGCTGCGCGGTGGCGCTGGCGGGCGGGGCGGGCGCAACGCCGAATTCGCCCTGGCCCTCGCCGTGGCCTTGGGGGAGGACGCCAAAGGAGTCCACGCGCTGGCCGCCGACACCGACGGGATTGACGGCAGCGAGGACAACGCGGGCGCGCTGGTCGGTCCCGACACGTTGGCCCGCGCCGCAGGGATCGGGCTGTCGGCGGCGGACCATCTGGCCCGCAACGATTCCTATGGCTTTTTCGCCGGACTGGGCAACCTGTTGGTGACGGGGCCGACGCGCACCAATGTCAACGATTTCCGGGCGATCCTGATCGATCCGCTGTGACCTGTGGCGTTGTGACCGCCTCCGCTGCGAGGGGAGGGGCGGTGACGGCGGCGATGACGACGTCACCGATGTGCCGTCGCCGCTCGGCCAAAAAGGCCGGATCGCCGAGATCACGGCCAAAGATGGCGGACAGGGTGTGACGGTTTGACAGGGCGAAATAGGCCAACCCGGCGATGTCGATGTACAGCTGCACAGCGTCGATCGGGCGGCGGATGACACCGTCTGTCCGCCCGCGCCGAATCAGGTCGTCCAGACTGTCCAACAGGGTGGCCTGCAGCGCCCGCGCCCGGTCGGAGCGACGGACGAAGCGGCCATCGAGCAGATTTTCCTGGTGCAGCAACGCCATGCAGGCGGGTTCGGCGTGGTAGTAGTCATAGGTGAATTCGGTCAGGCGGCGGATGCCGTCCAACGGCGGCAGGGACGCCAGATCCAGCGCCGCTTCGGCCCGGCGGATGCCTTCGTAGGCGTGCTCCAGCGTGGCGACATACAGCCCCTCCTTGTCGCCGAAATAATGGTAGAGCATCCGTTGCGACAGACCGGCGTCGGCCACAATCTCCTCCACCCGCGCGCCGTTCAGCCCGGCGCGGGCGAAATGGAGCAGGGCGGATTCCAACAGGCGGCGTTGGCTTTCCACCGGGTCGCGCCCGCGTTTTCGGATGGCCGTCATCGCCCGTGAATCCTCCGGTGTCGGTTGTGTCCCGCTTGTAGCCCGCCTTGCGGCGTCCGGGCGATGGGAAAATCAGTTTGGGCCACACAACATTGCTTGACAGGCGAACGGTGGAGGATTATCAATTTGGAACGTTCCAAACGGCGCTTCCAAAGCGTTTTCCAAGACAATCCAACCCCTATCGGCGGTTGATGGTGAGTGATCATCGTCGCGCGATTGTTCTGGACGAAAAATTTGGAACGTTCCAAATTGAAGGGCGGCAAAGCTGGAACCTCCGGACCAAGCCACCCAACGATCAAAGGAAACCACGCATGTCCTCCCCCACCCGCAAGGTCACGATGATCGACATCGCCCACGAGGCGGGCGTGTCGAAATCGACCGTGTCGCTGGTCCTGCAAGGCAGCGAGCTGGTGAAGGACGACACCCGCGACCGCGTGTTGGCGGCGATGGACCGGTTGGGCTACGTCTACAACCGGGGGGCGGCCAACCTGCGGCGCAAGACGTCGGAGGTGTTGGGCATGGTCATCAACGACCTGACCAACCCCTTCTTCGCTGAAATCGCCGTGGGGATCGAGCGGGCGCTGCAGACGGCGGGTTTCATTCCGCTGCTGGCCAACACCGGCGAGGATCCCAGCCGTCAGGCGCGGGTCATGCAGGCGATGCGCGAGCATGGGGCGGCGGGCTTCCTGTTCTGCCCGGCCATCGGCACCGACGAGGGGTTCGCCCACGAGATCATGAGCTGGCGTCTGCCCATCGTCACGGTGATGCGCCGCATCCCGGGCGTGGATTTCCGCAGCGTCGCCCCTGACAATGTCGGTGGCGCGCGGCTGGCGACGGAGCATCTGATCGGGCTGGGCCATCGCCGCATCGCCTTTCTGGGCGGGCGGCCCGGCATGGTGGTGATGGAGGACCGCTGCCAGGGCTACCAGGCCGCGTTGGCGGCGGCGGGTCTGCCCGCCGATCCGGGGTTGATTGTGGAGGAACGGCCCAACCGCGACGGTGGTCTCGCCGGGGTCGGTGCCCTGCTGTCCATCGCCGACCCACCGACGGCGGTCCTGTGCTTCAACGACGCGGTCGCCTTCGGCGCGCTGCATGGGTTGTGGGAGCGCGGCTTGCAGGCCGGACGGGATCTTGCTGTGGTCGGGTTCGACGACATCGCCAACGCCGCCCACACCACCCCGCCCTTGACCACGGTGGCGGTGTCCTGCCGCACGCTGGGCGAACGGGCGGCCCATCTGCTGCTGTCCGAATTGCGGGGCGAACCGACGGGGGATCACATCGGCGAGGTCCGCCTCGTCGTCCGTGCCTCCTCCGGCCCGCCCGGCCAGGACCGGTATCGACCGAACACCTGACGCGCCGCTTCGGCCCGTCCTGAAACAAACGGATTTCGACCATGACCGACCCGATTGGGCTTTCCCCGATTGGCTGGGGCCTTGTTGGTGCCAGCACGATTGCCAGCGAATGGATGATCGACGCCTTCCGCGCCCAACCCGATGGCGCGGTCGTCGCGGTGATGAGCGCCAACGCCGAACGAGGGACCGCCTACGCCGCCCGCCACGGCATCCCCCGGTCCTATGACCAGCTCGACGCGCTGCTGGCCGATCCGGCGGTGAACGCCGTCTACATCAGCACCACCAACGAGCTGCACCGCGACCAGGCCATCGCTGCGGCCAAGGCCGGCAAGCATGTGCTGTGCGAAAAGCCGCTGGCTCTGACCTTGGCCGACGCCCGCGCCATGGCCGAGGCCTGCGCGGCGGCGGGGGTGCGGTTCGCCACCAACCACCATCTGCGCAACGCCGCCCCGCACCGGGCCATGCGGCAGGCGATCAAGGACGGCTTGATCGGCACGCCCATCGCCGCCCGTGTCGCCCACGCCGTGTTCCTGCCGCCGCACCTTCAGGGTTGGCGCCTCGACAAGCCGCAAGCGGGCGGTGGAGTCATCCTCGACATCACCGTGCACGACGCCGACACCCTGCGTTTCGTGCTGGACGACGAACCGGTCGAAGTCGTGGCGATGAGCCAGCGGGGTGGGCTGGGGCAGGAGGGTTTGGAGGATGGCGCGATGACCATCGCCCGTTTCCGCTCCGGCCTGATCGCCCAGATCCATGACGCCTTCACCGTGCGTCACGGCGGGACCGGTTTCGAGGTGCACGGGACCGCCGGATCCTTGATTGCCCGCGACGTGATGACCCAACGCCCGGTCGGCTCCGTCCTGCTGCGCACGGCGGACGGCGAGCGCGAATTGCCCGTGTCGCCGGAAAATCTGTATGTCCGCGCCGTCCGCGCTTTTCACGACTCCGTGCGCGGCACCGGTGCGCCAGCGGCGGATGGCGAGGATGGGTTGCGTTCCCTCGCCTTCGCCTTGGCCGTGCGCGAGGCCGCCGCCAGCGGGCGTTGTGTTCCCGTCACCCTCGACTGACCCCTCCGGTTCCGGTCGGTCCCGGCTTTCGCCGTCGCCGTCCTGACCCCCGTCCCCCGAGGCACCCGTTTCATGTCCCGATCCGCACCCCTGCCCCCAGCTCACCCGCCCAGCTCCCGCATCCGGGTTCTGTCCGCCGACGCGGCGGTCGCCCTCATTCCCGATGAGGCGGTTGTCACCGTCAGCTCCTCCAGCGCGCTCGGCTGTCCCGACGCGGTGCTGGCAGCGCTGGGCCGCCGCTTCGTCGACAGCGGCCATCCGCGCGCGCTGACCACGCTGCACCCCATCGCCGCCGGGGACATGTACGGCGTGAAGGGCATCGACCACATCGCCCAACCCGGCCTGCTGCGCCGGGTGCTGGCCGGTTCCTTTCCCAGCGGTCCATCCAGCATGGCGTCGCCCGCCATCTGGGCGATGATCGCCGCGAACACGGTGGCCGCCTACAACGTGCCGTCGGGCATCCTGTTCGACCTGCACCGTGAGGCGGCGGCCAAGCGCCCCGGCGTGTTGACCAAGGTCGGGCTGGACACCTTCGTCGATCCGGCGCGGCAGGGCTGCGCCATGAACGCGGTGGCCGCCGAGACGCCCATCGTCCGCAAGATGCCGTTCGAGGGCGACGAGTGGCTGTTCTTCCCCACCATCACCCCGACCGTCGCGATTATCCGCGCCACCACCGCCGACGAGCGCGGCAATCTCAGCTACGAGCATGAGGGGGCCTATCTCGGCGCGCTGGATCAGGCGTTGGCGGTGCGCAACAACGGCGGGCTGGTGATCGCGCAGGTCAAGCGGCTGGCGCGCGGCGGCTCGATCCGTCCCTTCAACGTCCATGTGCCGGGCATCCTGGTCGATTGCGTCGTCGTTGCCCCCGACCAGATGCAGACGACCCAGACCGTCTATGACCCCGGCATCAGCGGCGAGGTGCTGCGTCCCGACGCCTCGTTCGAAGGGGCCGGCTGGGGGATGGAAACCGTCATCGCCCGCCGGGTGTCGCAGGAATTGCGCCATGGGGACGCCGTCAATCTGGGTTTTGGCATTTCTGCCAACGTGCCGCGCGTCCTGATGGAGGAGGGGCTGCACGGGGCTGTGACCTGGGTGATCGAGCAGGGGGCGGTGGGCGGTGTGCCGCTGCTGAATTTCCAGTTCGGTTGCGCGGCAAACGCTGAGGCCATTGTGCCGTCGCCCTATCAGTTCACCTATTTCCAGGGGGGTGGCTTCGACGCGTCGCTGCTGTCCTTCATGCAGGTGGACCGCGACGGCTGCGTGAATGTGTCCCGGTTGGCAGCGCGCCCGCACGTCACCGCCGGGGCCGGTGGCTTTGTCGACATCACCGCCCGCGCCCGCAAGATCGTCTTCAGCGGCTTCTTCACCGCCGGGGCGCAGTTCGAGATCAATGACGGCGCGCTGCGCATTGTCAAGGAGGGCAAGACGCGCAAATTCGTGCCGGAGGTGGAGCATGTCTCCTTCAGCGGGCGGCGCGCGGTCGCCAACGGGCAACAGATCCGCTACGTCACCGAACGCTGCGTGATCGACCTGACGCCCGCCGGTCTGATGGTGGTGGAGATCGCCCCGGGAATCGACCTGGACCGCGATGTTCTGGCCCAGTCCGACACGCCGCTGCTGGTGGCGCGCGACCTCCGCCTGATGGACGCCGCGTTGTTCCAACCGGGCCGCTTCGGTCTTCGTCTGAAGGAGCGGTCCCATGGCTGACGGCGTGCGCCTGGAGATCGACGGCGCGGTCGCCGTCGTCACGTTGGATCGTCCGGAGAAGCTGGGGGCGTTGACGCCCGCCATGCTGGCCGAACTGGAACGGATCGCCGACCGCATCGACCAGGATCGCGCGGTGCGCGTGGCCGTGCTGACCGGACAGGGGCCGAAAGCCTTCTGCGTCGGGGCGGACATCGGCTGTTGGTCGGCGTTGGAGCCGCTCGACATGTGGCGGCGCTGGGTGCGCGACGGCCACCGGGTGTTCGACCGTCTGGCCCGGCTGCGTCAACCGCTGATCGCCGCGCTCAACGGCGTGGCGCTGGGCGGCGGGCTGGAACTGGCCGCCACTGCCGACCTGCGGATCGCCGAGGCGCACGCCCGTCTCGGTCTGCCCGAATGCGGCATCGCCACCGTGCCCGGTTGGGGCGGCACGCAACGGCTGGCCCGCCGGGCCGGGTCGCAGACTGTGCGCCGTCTGGTGCTGACCGGCGATCTTGTGACGGCGGACGAGGCGCTGGGGCTTGGGTTGGTCGATCGGGTGTGTCCAACCGGGGAGGGGCTGGCCGAAGCCCTGGCGTTGGCCCACCGCATCGCCGCCCGCGCCCCCATCGCCACCCAACTCGCCAAACAGCTGGTCAACGCCGCCGAGGGCGAGGAATCACGCGACGCCACGCTGGAGGCCATCGCTGGGGCGTTGGCTGGCAGCACCGCCGACGGGCGCGAGGGCATCGCCGCCTTCCGCGACCGCCGCACCCCGCATTTTCAGGATCAATGATCGCCATGACCGCAACCGTCTTTCCGTCCGTTCCTACCACCCCCAGCGCGCCGCGCGAGTACCGCCTGTTGATCGATGGCCGGTGGGTTGAGGGATCGTCCGGCGTTTTGGAACGTTCCAGTCCCGCGCACGGCGTGGTTGTCAGCCGTTATTCCACGGCGGGCAGCGTTGATGTGCGGGCGGCGGTGGCCGCCGCGCGCCGCGCCTTCGATCATGGGCCGTGGCCGCGCCTGACCGGGGGCGAGCGCGCCCGTCTGCTGGCCGCCGTCGCCGACCGCATCGAGGCGCGGGCCGACGAGCTGGCCTATGTCGAGACCCTGGAGTCGGGCAAACCCATCGCCCAGGCCCGCGCCGAGATGGGCTGGGCGGCCGATCTCTGGCGCTATGCTTCTGCGCTGGCCCGCACGCTGCACGGTGACAGCTACAACACCATCGGCGAGGCGGTGCTCGGCGTGGTGGTGCGCGAGCCGGTGGGGGTGGTGTCGATCATCACGCCGTGGAATTTTCCCTTCCTGATCGTCGGCCAGAAGTTGCCCTTCGCCCTGGCGGCGGGCTGCACCGCCGTGGTCAAGCCCAGCGAGATGACGTCCGGGACGACGCTGATCCTGGGCGAAATTCTGATGGACGCCGGGTTGCCGCCGGGGGTGGTCAACATCGTCGTCGGGCGCGGGCCGGAGGTGGGCGCGCCGATGGTGTCCGATCCCGAGGTGGACATGCTGTCCTTCACCGGATCGACCCGCGTCGGTCAGGCGGCGATGGCCGCCGCCGCCGCGACGATGAAAAAAGTGTCCTTCGAGTTGGGCGGCAAGAATCCCCAGCTCGTCTTCGCGGACGCCGATCTGGACGCCGCCGCCGACGCCGTGGTCTTCGGCATGCAGTTCAACGCCGGGGAATGCTGCAACTCCGGCAGCCGTCTGCTGGTTCATCGCGCCATCGCCGACGACTTCGTCGCCGAGGTGGTCGCGCGGTCGCAGCGGGTGCCGATGGGCGATCCGCTCGACCCCACAACCAAGATCGGCGCGATCATCACGCCCGAGCATCTCGGCCGGATCGAAGGCTATGTCGCCGGAGCGCTCCAGGGCGGGGCGGACGTCCGGTTGGGTGGCGGGCGCGTTGCCAACACGCCCGGCCTGTTCATGGAGCCGACCGTGCTGACCGGCGTGCAGCCCGGCATGGCGGTGGCGCGCGAGGAGATCTTCGGACCGGTGCTGTCGGTCCTGACCTTCGACGACGCCGACGCGGCGATCCGGCTGGCCAATGACACGCCCTTTGGTCTGTCGGCGGCGGTGTGGAGCCGCGACATCGACACCTGTCTGGCCGCCGGTCAACGCCTGCGCGCCGGAACCGTCTGGTTCAACACCTTCATGGATGGTTGCCCGGAACTGCCCTTCGGCGGGGTCAAGCAGAGCGGTTTGGGCCGCGAGCTGGGCCGTGCTGCCGTCGAGGAGTTCACCGAAACCAAAACCCTGCACATGCGCCGGGGGCCGCGCACCGCCTGGTGGGCCGACCGCCGCGCCGTTTGACGCCTTCACCGTTTTTGCCCTGGGAGGAAACAACAATGACCATACGTTCCACCGCGCGCGCCCTGCTGCTGTCCGCCTGCGCGGGTCTGGCCCTGACCGCCGCCAGCCAACCGGCGCGCGCCGCCGGATCGGTCGAGGTCGTCCATTGGTGGACCTCGGGCGGCGAGGCCGCCGCCCTCAACGTTCTGAAAAAGAAAATGGAAGGGCAGGGGGTGGCCTGGAAGGACGCCGCCATCGCCGGCGGCGGCGGCGCGCAGGCCCGCACCGTGTTGCAGGCCCGCATCGCCTCGGGCAACCCGCCGACCGCGATGCAGATGCTGGGCTACGTCATCCAGGATTGGGCGAACGAGGGCGCGCTCGCCAACCTGAACGACGTGGCGAAGAAGGATGGTTGGGACAAGGTGGTCCCCGTTCCGCTGCAACGTTTCGACAAGCACAACGGCGCGTGGGTCGCCGCCCCGGCGGGCATCCATTCGACCAACTGGGTCTGGGTCAACAAGGCGCTGTTCGACAAGGTCGGCGGCAGCGTGCCGAACAGCTTCGCCGAATTCCTGGCGCTGGCCCAGAAGTTCAAGGAGGCTGGGGTCATCCCGCTGGCCCATGGCGGCCAGCCTTGGCAGGAAATGACGGTGTTCGATGGCGCGGTCGTCAGCGCGGGCGGCCCGGAATTCTACAAGAAGGCCTTCATCGACCTCGACAAGGCCGCGCTGACCAGCGACACGATGAAGGCGGCGTTTGATCAGCTGCGCAAGCTGCGCGGGCTGGTCGATCCCAACTTCTCAGGCCGCGATTGGAATCTCGCCACCGCCATGGTGATCCGTGGCGAAGCCGGGATGCAGATCATGGGCGATTGGGCCAAGGGCGAGTTTGCCGCCGCCGGAAAGGAGGCGGGCAAGGATTACGTCTGCTTCCGCTATCCCGGCACGCAGGGGACCGTCACCTTCAACAGTGACGCCTTCGCCTTCTTCAAGGTGGGCAAGGACCAGCAGGCCGGTCAGGCGTTGATGGCGGCGGACGTGCTGTCCCCCGACTTCCAGGTCGAGTTCAGTCTGCTGAAGGGGTCCGCCCCGGCCCGCAACGACGTGCCGAGCGACCGGTTCGACAGCTGCGGCAAGAAGGCCATCGCCGACATCAAGGAGGCCGACGCGCGCGGTTCGCTGCTGGGCAGCATGGCCCACGGCCACGCCGCGCCGGAAGCGGTGAAGGGCGCGGTCGCCGATGTGGTGACGGGCTTCTTCAACTCCGACATGAGCAGCGCGGACGCGGTGAAGAAACTCGCCGCCGCCATTGATCTGACCCGCTGATCCCTGGTTCCGGTGTTGCGCCTCCCGCCATCGTGGGGCGCAACACCGACAGACGACGGTTCCTCTTGTGACCCGGTCCCGGCATCGCCGGGGGCGGGTGGGGTGGAGCCGCACAGGCAGGCCGCTATGAAAGCTTCCCTTTCCATGAAACGCGCTGAGACCAGCGACGGCGAACGCGGGGCGACACCGACCGGCGCGCGGGCGCGCAGGCCGTCCCTGATCGACCGCATCGGCGACCAGTTGCCGAAAATCGTCGTCGCCCCGACCTTTCTCATCACCCTGGTGTTTGTCTACGGCTTCATCGCCTGGACCACCTATCTGTCCTTCACCCGTTCGACGATGCGTCCGTCGATGGTGTGGGAGGGCTTGCGCCCGCACGAACGGCTGTGGGGAAACCCGGTCTGGCACACCGCGCTTGGGAATCTGGGCACCTACGCGCTGCTGTACATCGGCCTCAGCACGTTGATGGGCATGCTGCTCGCCATCCTGCTCGACCAGCGGATCCGGGCGGAGGGGGCGTTGCGCACCATCTACCTCTACCCGATGGCTCTCAGCTTCATCGTCACCGGCACGGCGTGGAAATGGATCCTCAATCCGGGGCTGGGCATCGAAAAGCTGATGCACGACTTCGGGTTCCAGGATTTCCAATTCCAGTGGCTGGTCGATCCCGACATGGCGATCTATTGCCTGGTGATCGCGGGCGTCTGGCAATCCTCCGGCTTTGTCATGGCGATGTTCCTGGCGGCGCTGCGCGGCATCGACGGGGAAATCATCAAGGCGGCGCAGATCGACGGTGCCGGGCTGCTGCGAATCTATGCCCGCATCATCATCCCGATGATGCGCCCGGTCTTCCTGTCCAGCTTCATCATCCTGGGCCATCTGGCGATCAAGAGCTTTGATCTGGTGGTGGCGCTGACCGGCGGCGGCCCGGGCAACGCCACGGCCCTGCCCGCGACCTTCATGTACGAGATGACCTTCACCCGCAACCAGGTGGCGGTCGGCGCGGCCAGCGCGGTGGTGATGCTGATGACCGTCTGCGCGGTGATCGTTCCCTATCTCTATTCCGAACTCCGTCCCAAGGGAGGGGCGCATGGCTGAGACGCTGACGCAGGGGCCGTCGCCCACACCCGCCACCCTGCTGCCCGCTTTGGGCCGCGCCGGTCTCTATGGTGCGCTCGTTGTCCTGGCGCTGGTCTATGCCACGCCGCTGTTCGTGATGGTCATCACCTCGCTGAAAAGCCTGGAGGAGATCCGCAACGGCAACCTGCTGTCGCTGCCGCTGTCGCCCAATTTCGACGCCTGGATCAAGGCGTGGTCGGGGGCCTGCGTCGGGGTGGCGTGCGAAGGTGTGAACCGCTTCTTCGTCAATTCGGTGATGATGGCGGTTCCGTCGGTGGCGATCTCCTGCCTGTTGGGCGCGCTGAACGGCTACGCCCTGACCAAATGGAAATTCCGGGGGGCCGATCTGGTCTTCGCGCTGATCCTGTTCGGTTGCTTCATCCCGTTCCAGATCGTGCTGGTGCCGATGGCGAGCGTGCTGGGGATGCTGGGTCTGGCGTCGAGCACCGCCGGGCTGGTGCTGGTCCACGTCGTCTACGGCGTCTGCTTCACCACCCTGTTTTTCCGCAACTACTACGCCGCCTTCCCCAGCGAGCTGGTCAAGGCGGCCACCATCGACGGGGCCGGGTTCCTGCGCATCTTCTGGCGGATCATGCTGCCGAATTCGCTGCCGATCCTGGTGGTGACGGTGATCTGGCAGTTCACCAACATCTGGAACGATTTCCTCTTCGGCGCGTCCTTTGCGTCCGGCACGGCGCAGCCGATGACCGTGGCGCTCAACAACATCGTCAACACCTCGACCGGGGTGAAGGAATACAACGTGGACATGGCGGCGGCCATCATCGCGGCGCTGCCCACCCTGTTGGTCTATGTCCTCGCCGGTCGATACTTCGTGCGCGGCCTGATGGCTGGCGCCGTGAAGGGATAAGGCCATGGCTTCACTGTCCATCCGCAACGTCCAAAAGCGCTATGGCGCGCTGGACATCCTCAAGGGCGTGGATATCGACGTCGGCGACGGCGAATTCCTGGTGCTGGTCGGGCCGTCGGGCTGCGGCAAATCCACCCTGCTGAACATGATCGCCGGTCTGGACGACATTTCCGCCGGGGAGATCGCCATCGACGGGCGGCGCGTGAACGAGCTGCACCCCAAGGATCGCGACATCGCCATGGTGTTCCAATCCTACGCGCTCTACCCGAACATGAGCGTGCGCCAGAACATCGCCTTCGGCATGGAGATGCGCGGCGTGCCCAAGCCGGAACGCGAGCGCGCCATCGGTCAGGTCGCCAAGCTGTTGCAGATCGAACCGATGCTGGACCGCAAACCGTCGCAACTGTCGGGCGGCCAGCGCCAGCGCGTGGCCATGGGCCGCGCCCTGGTGCGCAACCCCAAGGTGTTCCTGTTCGACGAACCGCTGTCCAACCTGGACGCCAAGCTGCGCGTGGAGATGCGCACGGAAATCAAGAAGCTGCATCAGCGGCTTGGGGCCACCATCGTCTATGTCACCCACGACCAGATCGAGGCGATGACGCTGGCCACCCGCATCGCCGTCATGCGTGGCGGCGAGTTGCAGCAGCTTGGCACCCCGCACGAGATCTACACCCGCCCGAACAACGTGTTCGTCGCCGGTTTCATGGGGTCGCCGGCGATGAACCTGATCCCGGCGTTGGTCAGCGGCGGTGACGGCGGTCCGATGGTCCGCTTCTCCACCCTGGATGGTGGGGCGGGGTTGGCGCTGGGGGCCGATCTGGCCCGCCGTGTCCGGCCGGGGCAGGAGGTGCTGCTGGGCCTGCGTCCGGAATGTTTTTCCGATCTGGGGGACGAGCACAGCCGGGGCCTGCCGACCTTCGCCTGCACGGTCGAGCTGACCGAACCGACCGGGGCCGATCTGCTGGCGATGCTGACCCTGGGGGGGGTGGAAACG
This sequence comes from Azospirillum griseum, assembly GCF_003966125.1. Taxonomy (GTDB): domain Bacteria; phylum Pseudomonadota; class Alphaproteobacteria; order Azospirillales; family Azospirillaceae; genus Azospirillum; species Azospirillum griseum. Next base: position 9,194 of record NZ_RXMA01000013.1, on the reverse strand, counting down.
GTGGCGCGGCTGCGTCCCGACGCCGCCGTTCACCCGGGTGCATCGGCTGTCTTCGCGGTGGACATGACCAAGGCGGTGCTGTTCGACCCGGCCAGCGGCGTGCGGATCTGAGGAACGGGCGATGGACAGCCACTATGACATCGTCGTCATCGGCAGCGGCATCGGCGGCGGCACGTTGGTCCACGCGCTGAAGGACAGCGGGGCGTCGATCCTGCTGGTCGAGCGTGGCGACCGTCTGCCCGCCGAGGCGGCGAACTGGAGCGTGGCGGCGGTGTTCGGCGAAGGGCGCTACCGCGCGCGCGACGAATGGAGCGACCGCCATGGGCGACCCTTCTTCCCCGGCGTCCACTACTGCGTCGGCGGCAACAGCAAGCTGTTCGGTGCGGCGATGTTCCGGCTGCGGGCCGCTGATTTCGACACGCTGGAGCACGCTGACGGGCTGTCCCCCGCCTGGCCGGTTGATTACGCCACCCTGGCCCCCTGGTACGACAGGGCCGAAGCGCTCTACCGCGTTGGCGGTGCCACGGGGGGCGACCCCACCGAACCGCCGCGCCGCGCACCCTATCCTCTGCCCCCGCTGGAGCATGAGGAACGGATCGCCGAGCTGGCCGACCGGCTGACGGCGCAAGGGCTGTCGCCCTTCCCGATCCCGTCCACCATCGACCGCCCGGTGACGGAGGGCAGCGGCGGCACCTGCCAGCGCTGCGCCACCTGCGACGGCTTTCCCTGCATGGTCGGGGCGAAGGGCGATGCGGAAACCCGCGCGGTGCTCCCCGCCCTGCGGTCGGGGTCGGTGACGCTGGTCACGCGCACCCGCGCGCTGCGGCTCGACACGACGCCCGACGGTCGGCGCCTTGACAGCGTGCTGCTGGAGCGTGACGGTGACCAGCGGCGGGTGAGCGCCGGTTTGGTGGTGGTGGCCGCCGGGGCGGTCAATTCGGCGGCGCTGCTGCTGCGCTCGGCCAACGCCCGCCACCCGCAGGGCTTGAGCAACCGTTCCGGCCAGCTTGGCCGCAACTACATGGCGCACAACAACACCGCGCTGATGGCCTTTGGTCCGCGCCGCAACCCGACGCGTTTTCAAAAGACGTTGGCGATCAACGACTTTTATTTCCATGGGCCGGGGTTCGACCGACCGATGGGCAACCTGCAGCTGCTGGGCAAGCTTCAGGCCGGGATGTTGACCGCCGCCGCGCCGCTGGTTCCCGCTGCGGTCATGCGCGCCGCCACCGCCCGCAGCGTCGATTGGTGGGTGATGTCGGAGGACCTGCCCGATCCCGACAACCGGGTGACGCTGGACGGCGACCGGATCCGGCTGGCCTGGACCCCGAACAACCTCACCGGCCATTGGGCGCTGGTCCGAGCCACTGCGCGAATGATGCGGCGGGCAGGGTATCCGCTGACGTTGACCAAGCGGATGGGGCTGGCGACCACGTCGCACCAGTGTGGGACCGTTCGCTTTGGCGACGACCCCGCCACGTCGGTGCTCGATCCTTTCTGTCGAAGCTGGGAGATCGAGAATCTGTTCGTGGTGGACAGCGGGTTTTTCCCTTCCTCCGCCGCCGTCAACCCGGCGCTGACCATCGCGGCGCAGGCCCTGCGCACCGCCGACCACATCATCAAGACGCGCGCCGCCGCCCCCGCATCGGTCGGGAGCGCCAGCGTGGCGCGCGCACCAGGAGCCGTGTCATGAGCCACACCGCCGTTTCTCCCACCACCTCCGCCGCCGCGTCCATCGGCACCCGACCCGTGGCGCTTGTCACCGGCGGACGTCAAGGCATCGGACGGGCGATTGTCGAGGCGCTGGCGGACGCCGGGTTCGACGTCGCCTTCACCGCCCGGACGGTGGACGCGCAGAGCGACGCCATCGTCGACACCATCGCCGCGCGGGGCGGGCGGGGGCTGGCCATCGCCAGCGACCTCGCCGCGCTGGACGAGCACGCCGGGGTGGTGGGACAGGTCGCCGAGGTCTTGGGCCGCATCGATTGCCTGGTCAACAACGCGGGCATCGGGTCTCCCGTGCGCGGCGACCTGCTGGCCCTGACGCCGGAGAATTTCGACCGGGTGATTGACGTCAATCTGCGCGGGACGCTGTTCTTCACCCAGGCGGTCGCCCGGTGGATGCTCGACCATCCGCCCAGCGACGGGGCGGCGCGCAGCCTCATCACCGTGTCGTCGGTCAGCGCCGCAATGGCCTCGCCCGAGCGCGGAGACTATTGCGTGTCCAAGGCCGGTCTGGCGATGATGAACCAGCTGTTTGCCCTGCGTTTGGCGCAAAGCGGCATCGGTGTGTTCGAGGTCCGGCCTGGAATCATCCGCACCGAAATGACCAGCGGGGTGGCCGGAAAATACGACGCCCTGATCGCCGGGGGGCTGGTTCCACAGGGCCGCTGGGGCGAGGGCCGCGACATCGGATCGGTTGTGACCGCGTTGGCGGGCGGTGGATTTGCCTTTGCCAGCGGCAGCGTCATCCAGGCCGACGGCGGCCTGTCCATTCAGAGATTGTGAGGGCGACGCCCGCGACGGCGTCGGTTTCGGCAAGGAAGAGCGCCATGCACGACTACATCATCACCGGGGGCGGTCCGGCGGGCTGCGTCCTGGCGGCGCGGTTGACCGAGGACCCCAACGTCCGCGTCCTGCTGCTGGAGGCCGGGGGGCGTGACCTGAACCCCTACATCCACATGCCCGTCGGCTTCGCCAAGCTGACCTCCGGCGGTGTGACCTGGGGCTATCGCACGGTGCCGCAACGCCATCTCGGCAACCGCGCCATGCTGTTTGCCCAAGGGCGCGTCATCGGCGGCGGCAGCTCGATCAACGCGCAGGTCTACACGCGCGGCAACGCGGCGGATTACGACGGGTGGGCGGCGGCGGGGTGCGACGGCTGGACGGCGGCGGATGTGCTGCCCTATTTCAAGCGGGCGGAGGACAACGAACGGCTGTGCGACACCTGGCACGCCGACGGCGGTCCGCTCGGCGTGTCCGACCCGATCAGCCCGCACCCGATGAGCAAGGTGTTCATCCGCGCCGCCCAGCAGGCCGGGCACCGCTACAACCCCGATTTCAACGGCGAGCGGCAGGATGGTTGCGGTTTTTATCAAGTCACACAACGCCATGGCCGCCGCTCCAGCGCCGCCGTCGCCTATCTTCATCCGGCGCGCCGTCGGCCCAACCTGACGGTGCGCACCGGTCTTCAGGCCTCGCGCATCCTGCTGGAAAAGGGGCGCGCGGTCGGGGTGGAGGCCATCGACCCGCGGACCCGCCGGGTGGAGCGCTTCACCGCCGCGCGCGAGGTGCTGGTCACGTCGGGGGCGATTGGTTCGCCCAAGCTGCTGATGCTCTCAGGCATCGGACCGGCGGACGGGTTGACACGCGCCGGTGTCACCGTGACTCACGATCTGCCCGGTGTCGGGCGCAATCTGCAGGACCATCTCGACCTGTATGTCGTGTCGGAATGCAGCGGGCCTTACAGTTACGACAAGCACACCCGTCTCGACAAAACGCTGTGGGCGGGGTTGCAGTATCTGCTGTTCCGCCAGGGGCCGGTCACGTCCAACCTGGCCGAGGCCGGGGGCTTTGCCTGGGCCGACCCCAGTGCCCCCACGCCCGACATCCAGTTCCATTTCATGCTGGGATCGGGCATCGAGGCCGGGTTGGAGCGGTTGCGCAACTGCGGCGTCACCCTCAACTCCGCCTTCCTGCGCCCGCGCAGCCGGGGCACGGTGGAGTTGGCGAGCGCCGACCCGTTCGCGGCCCCGCTGATCGATCCCAATTACTGGGCCGACCCCTATGACCGTGCCATGTCGATCCAGGGATTCCGGATGGCGCGGGAGATCATGCGGCAAAGCGCCTTCGCGCCCTTCATCATGGCCGAACGCTTCCCCGGCCCGACGGAGGAGAGCGACGAGGCCATCGCCGCCTACGCCGCCCGCACCGCCAAAACCGATTACCACCCGGTTGGAACCTGCAAGATGGGCCGTGACGCCGACGCGGTGGTCACGCCCGACCTGAAGGTGCGCGGGCTGGACGGGCTGCGGGTGATCGACAGTTCGGTCATGCCCCTGCTGGTCAGCAGCAACACCAACGCCCCCACCATCATGATCGGTGAAAAGGGGGCCGATCTGGTTGCCGGGCGCACCCTGCCTGTTGTTAGTTCCGTTTCTTCCGCCCGCACTCTTGAGGATGTGTCATGACACCCGACCAACACGCCGCCCGCCGCGCCGACATCGAAGCGGAGGAAAACCGGCTGACCTTCGACCGTTTTGACTTCGCCCAGGCCTGGGCGATCGGTCAGGCCCTGGTCGCCGCCGCCCCGGCCCCGGTCGCCATCCGCATCGTGGTGGGAGGCCGTGTGCTGTTCGCCGCCGCGCTGGACGGGACCTGCGCCAGCAACGACGCGTGGCTCGACCTGAAATTCGCCGCGTTGGCGCATTTTGGCCGCAGCACCCTGTGGCTTCACCATGATCTGCGCGCGCGCGAACGGACGCTGGCCGCCAACCCCAGCGTGCAGCGGCCGATGGCCGACCATGGCGGCGTGTTCCCGATCCGCATCGGGGCGCAGATGGTGGGGGGCATTGGCGTGTCCGGTCTGCCGCACGAGGCCGATCACGCCCTGATCGTCGGGGTGCTGGACCAGTTGGCCCAAGCGGCGCACGGGCAGCCGCAGCGCTGAGACGCAGCACACGCTGACACACGGCGCAGGGGCCGCCACACCCTGCCTTTTCCGTCCGACCCGGCTTGCTTCACGCGGTGGAGAACCCTTTGTCATGGCCAAAATCAACCACATCGTTCTGTTCGGCTGGACCGAGAGCGCCACGGACGAGCAGCGCGCGGCCTGCGTGCAGGCGCTGCACGCTCTGCCGGGGCTGATTCCCGGCCTGCTGTCCTGCACCGGCGGTCCGCAGATCAGCCCGGAACCGCATGGTCAGGGCTTCGATTACGGCGTGGTCATGACCTTCGCCGATCTGGCGGCGCGCGACCTCTACCTCACCCATCCCGTGCACCTGCGGGTGATCCGCGACCACATCGCGCCGATTCTGGCCCGTGTGCAGGTGCTCGATCACGCGCTTTGACGTGTTGCGCGGTCGCGCAACGCCACAACGAAAGGCATCCGCAATGACACTCGGTCTGCGGCCCCGCCTGCTGGGGGCTTTTGCGGCGGCGTCCTCCCTGACGATATTGGCAGGGGGCGTCGGGTTGGTGTCCTATCGGCTGGTGGATCAGGCGGTGACGGACATCACCGACCACGCCCTGCCGCTGGCCCGCGACGCCCAGGGGCTGAAGGACGCCGCGACCGAACTGGTGGCCGCCACCGTTCCACTTGCCAACGCCCGCAGCCAGACGGACCGCGCCCGTGCCGTTGGCGGTTTGACGGAGCTGCGCAACCGTTTGACCGGACGCCTCGCCCGCTTGACCGACGCCGGGGCGGACAGCGCGGCGGTGGCCGAGGCCGCCGGAACGTTGGGGGAGGGGATCGATCGGCTGGATCAGGCGGTGGACGCCACCCTGACCGCCACCGAGGGTTTGGCCGCGCGGTCGGCGGAGGTCGGTCGTCTGCACGCCAGCTTCATCGCCGCGTCGGGACCGACCCTGCGCGCCGCCCGTGTCAACGCCGAAACCGCCGCCGAGCGGCTGCGCAACGTCAGCACCGACCGCATCCGCCGCCTGGTGGGCGAGTTGATGCCGCGCCTGACCACCACCTATGAGCTGCGGGCCGATGCCAATCTGGCCTACGCCACCCTGCTTGCCCTGCCCGGCGCGGGGGAGGAGGAAAAAGCGACCCTGGCCCAGCAGTTTGATGGTCTCAGCCGTCGGATGACCACGGCGATGGTGCGGATCGTCGGCGAAACCCGCGAGGCCCCTTTGGCCGTCAACATCACCCGCCTGCTCGACCGTCGCGCCTTGGCCGAGGGGGCCAAGGGGGTGTCGGCGCAGGAACGGGCCGATCTGACCGCGCTGCAAAGCGATGTTCTCGCCACCGTCTCCCCGGCCACGGTGGCGGCCCGTGGCGAGGTGCAGGACGCCGGGCGGCAGCTTGCCAAGGCCATCGACGCCGAAATTTCCGCCGTCACCCGCATCGGGTTGGAAGAGTTGACAGCCCTTCAGGATCTGATCGCCACCGTCAATCTCGGGCGCGGCCTGCTGGGTGAAATCGCCGTGACCCCCGATCTCGACCGGCTGGCGATGTTGGCCGAGGGCTGGGCCGGGCTGGGCGAACGGATCCGGGAGCTGGCCGGGCGCGTGGCGGGCGAGGGCGCAAACGAGTCCCCGCTGGTCGCCAACGCCCGCAAGCTGGCCGACACCGGATCGGGTGTGATCGCGGCGCGGCGGACGGTGCTGGAGGCTGGGCGCGCCGCCGACGAGGCCCGGCGCGGCATCCAGGACGGTGCGGCGGCGGTGGCCACAGCGGTCGGCGGGTTGGAGCGGGCGGTGGAGGCCCAGGTCAACCATGCCGCACAGGCGGTGGCGGGGGTGCTGGATTCCGGACGGCTGTGGCTGATCGGGGCGGCGTTGTTGTCGGTGCTGCTGGGGGCGGCGATCGGCTTGCTCTATGTCGGGCGGCGGGTGGTCACGCCGCTCGTCGATTTGGGGCGGGCGATGGCGGCGATTTCCGGCGGGCGACTCGATGCCCCGGTTCCGGCGGTGGCGAGCGGTGACGAGATCGGGGCGATGGCCCGCGCTCTGGTCGTTTTCCGCGACAAGGCCGCCGACGCTGAACAGGCCCGCGCCGATGCGGAGGCCGAACGCCTGCGGGCCGGCGCGGATCGTCGCGCCGCCCGGTTGGCGCTGGCCGACGATTTCGAACGCGGCGTGTCGGCCGTGGTCGGGTCGCTGGGCGAGGCGGCGGATGGGATGCACCGTGCGGCGGAGGATCTCTCCGGCATCGCCGGACACACCCGCTCCCAGTCGGTGGCGGCTGCCCGCGCGGCGGACAGCGCGCTGCAGGATGTGCAGACGGTGGCGGCGGCGGCCGAACAGCTCAGCGCCTCCATCGCCGAGATCGGCGTGCAGGTGTCCCGGGCCAACGGGGTAGCGGCCACGGCGGTGACGGAAGCCGCCGCGACCAACCGCACGGTGCGTGCGCTGGAGCAATCCGGCCAGCGGATCGGCGATGCCATCGGCATGATCAGTCTGGTGGCGCAGCAGACCAAGCTTCTGGCCCTGAACGCCACCATCGAAGCCGCCCGGGCCGGTGAGGCCGGTCGCGGTTTCACCGTGGTGGCGAACGAGGTCAAGGCGCTGGCCGAACAAACCGAACGCACGACCGACGGGATTGTCGCCCAGGTCGGCGCAGTGCAGGAGGCGACGCTGGAGGCGGTGCGTGCCATCGCCACCATCGGCGGGCGCATCCAGGAGATCAACGGCATCTCCGCCGCGATCTCCGCCGCCATCGAGGAGCAGGGGGCGGCCACCCAGGAGATCGCCCGTTGCGTCCAGGGGGCCGCCGCCAGCACGGCGGAGGCCAGCCAGACCATCGTCGAGGTCAGCGATTCCGCCATACGGTCGGGCGGCTCCGCTGAACAGGTGCTCCGCACCGCCCAGGCGTTGAACGAACAGGCCGCCGCCCTGCGGCGGACCCTGTCGGGCTTTCTCGACACCGTGCGGGCCTGACCGTGCCGGGAAGCGTCGTAGCGTCTTTAAAAATTGGAACGTTCCAATAAGCATCAACCGAACGGATAGGGGGGAACATGGGTTTTCTGTCTCGTGTGATCGGATCATGCACCCGGCGTCGGGTTGCCTCCGTGGCGTGCGCGGCCCTGTTGAGCGCCAATCCGGCGCTGGCGGCGTCGGACGTGTCGGTCCTGCATTTCTGGACCTCAGGCGGGGAGGCAAAGGCGCTCAACATCCTGAAATCGGATCTGACCGGCAAGGGTGTGGGCTGGAAGGACGAGCCGGTGGCGGGTGGCGGAGGCGGCAACGCCAAGACCGTGTTGCGCGCCCGCATCGCGGCGGGCGACCCGCCGACGGCGATGCTGATGCTCGGGCAGGACATCATCGACTGGGCGCGCGAAGGGCTGCTCGGCAATCTCAACGACGTGGCCGCCGCCAGCCGCTGGGACGAGGTGTTGCCCAAGCTGGTGCAGGATTTCGTCAAGGTCGATGGCGTCTATGTCTCGGTGCCGACCAACATCCACCGCGTCAACATGCTGTGGGCGAGCAAGGCCGCCTTTGACAAGATCGGAGCCACCCTGCCAACCAGTTGGGAGGAGTTCAACGCGCTCGCCCCCAAATTCCAGGCGGCGGGGATCGTGCCTCTCGCCCATGGCGGTCAGCCCTGGCAGGATCTGACGCTGTTTGAAAACGTCGTGTTGGGCGTGGGCGGTGTGCCCTTCTACCGCAAGGCGCTGGTGGAAGGCGATTTGGCGGCGTTGGACAGCCCCACCATGCTCGCGGTGTTCGACCAGATGCGGCGGTTGCGCGGCATGGTGGACGCCAATTTTTCCGGTCGGGACTGGAACCTTGCCACCGCCATGGTGATCCGTGGCGAGGCGGCGATGCAGATCATGGGGGATTGGGCCAAGGGTGAGTTCACCGCCGCCGGAAAGGCCGCTGGTCGAGACTTCCTGTGCGTGCCCGCTCCCGGCAGTGCCAAGGATTTTTCTTTCCTCATCAACAGCTTCTCGATGTTCAGCCAAACCGATCCGGCCAAACGACAGGCCCAGGCCGCCTTTGCCAACGTCATCATGGATCCGGCCAACCAATTGGCCTTCAGCGTTGCCAAGGGGGCGATCCCGCCCCGTCGGGACGTGCCCACCGTCGGGCTTGACTCCTGTGGGCAAGCGACGGCGGCGGATCTGGTGGCTGCCCAACCGGCTGATCGGGCGGTTCCGACCTTCGCCTTCGGCCATGCGGCCCCCGCCGCCCTGGTCGGTGCGGTGTCGGACGTCGTGACCCAGCATTTCAACAGCAAGATGTCGTCCCAGGACGCGGTCAAGCGTCTGGTGGCCAGCGTCAAGGCCGTGCGCTGACGCAACGACAGTCAACAAACACGGCCACATTCCAACACACGAAACCGCTTGTGGGAGAACACACTATGTCACGCATTGCCCTGCTGCTGGGTGCGGCAACGGTCGCGCTCGCGTCCGGCTCCGCTCTGGCGCAATCCAAATCGAAGTTCGACATGACCATCGGCGGCGACGCCTATTTCGAGGCCGGCATCGTTGGTCAGGACAAGGACTCCAACCTGCGTTCGACCG
>NZ_RXMA01000129.1 GCF_003966125.1 Azospirillum griseum | reverse complement strand
CGACCTGCTGGGCCAATTCCCCCAGGGCCAAGCGAACCAGCTCGGGGATCGGCAGATCGCTCAGCCGATGGATCAACTCGGCCAGCTTCCGGGGGCCCTGCGCCCCCACGATGCCGAATTCCGCCAGATGGGCGCGCAGGGCATTGAGCAGCATGGTACGCTGGCGGACCAGCAGGTCACGGGAGCGGTGAAGGACCAGAACCGCTTGCTGCTCTTCGCTCTTGATCGGAACAAAGGCCATCTGCGGCCGGGTCACGGCCTCGGCGATGGCTGCGGCATCGGCAGCGTCGTTCTTCTTGCCGCGCTGGACGTAGGCCTTGACCCGGGTCGGCGGGATCAGCCGGACCTCATGGCCGAGAGCCCTGATGAGACGCGCCCAGTGATGAGCCGTCGCGCACGCCTCCATACCGACCAGGCAAGGCGTCAAGCCACGAAAGAACGCCTCCACCTGCTCCCGGCGAAGCTGCCGGCGCACGACCACCTTTCCGGCTTCATCAACGCCATGAACCTGGAAGACGTGCTTGGCAAGATCGAGACCGACGGTAACAATGCTCATGTGGACGGCCCTCTCGT
>NZ_RXMA01000128.1 GCF_003966125.1 Azospirillum griseum | reverse complement strand
GGCATCGGGGTCTCGGCTTCAGCGGGGCCACCTTCCTACCCCGCTGCACTGCACCAGCCAATCTCTCGCTGATTTATGCGCCAAGGTCCCCCGCCGCCGTTCCTCTATCTCTACGACTTCGGCGACGATTGGCACCATCGGATCGAGATCGAAACCCTGCGTTTGCCCGAGGCCGATCGAAAGTACCCCGCCTGCATCGACGGTGCCCGCTCGCGACCGCCGGAGGACGTCGGCGGTGTCCATGGCTACGCCGAGTTCCTCGACGTCTTGCACGACCCAAACCACCCCGACCATGCCGACATGAAGCGATGGGCGGGCCGAGCATTCCATCCCGAAAAGTTCGACATCGCCAAAACCGATCACGCTGTTCGCTCCGCTGTCCGCGCCGCAAAACGCCGAGCGGCACTGTCACGATACGACTGATCCCACCCTCCGACCGGACGCCGTAATTGGCGTCAACAGGACGTCAAAATTGTCGTTGCACAAGCGTGGCCGCGCCGTCGAGCAGCGCCTTCTTCCAGGCGTGGATCTGGCTGGGATGAACACCGTGCTCGCTGGCCAGTTCACCCACCG
>NZ_RXMA01000127.1 GCF_003966125.1 Azospirillum griseum | reverse complement strand
TTCGCAGGAGTGCGTTGGCGATGGTGACGAGCTTCCGCATGACGGCGGTGATGGCGAGTTTGGCTGGCTTCCTGGCGTCGGTGAGGCGGGTGTAGAGCGCTTTGAGATCGGGGTTGAACCTGGTGGCGACCAGGGCTGGCATATAGAGGGCGCTGCGCAGTCCCGCTCTTCCGCCACGGATGTGGTCTTTGCCTTTCCAATGCCCGGATGCCTGGGTCATGGGAGCAAGTCCGGCGAGGCTGGCGGCCTGCTTGGTGTCCATGGCTCCGAGCTCCGGCATTTCGATCAGGAGCATGGCGGCGGTCAGTTCACCGACGCCAGGAATGCTGATCAGGATCGAAGCCCGTTTGGCCAGTTCGGCGTCCTGGTCTATCCGTTCGGCGATATCGGTTTCGATGGCGTCGATATCGGCCTGGATCTGGGTGATCCTGCGATTGGACACCTTGCAAAACTTTAGCGTGTTCGGCGTTCTGGTGATTCCCTTGTTTTGCAGGCGGGGGGGGAAGCATGGCCGGTCAAGCTGGGCTGTTTGATCTTCAGGATCGCTATGCGGAGTTGAGCAAGAGCGGGGATCCGCTGGAGCG
>NZ_RXMA01000126.1 GCF_003966125.1 Azospirillum griseum | reverse complement strand
AAAAAAAACAGTGCTGGCGACCGAATCCGGTCGCGCTGATGTCGCTGATGACCGTCGAACGTGGCGAAACCACCGCCAGCCCCGGATGCGCGAGGAACCGGATCGACTGGTGTTCCTCGACGAAACCGCCACCACCACCAAGATGACCCGGTTGCGCGGGCGAGCCAAGCGCGGCCAGCGGTTCAAGGCCAAAGCGCCATTCGGCCATTGGGGAACCCAGACCTTCATCGCCGCCTTGCGCTGCGATGGCCTTACCGCCCCCTGGATCATCAAGGGCGCGATGAACAAGCGTCTCTTCGAAACCTATGTCGAGACCCAGCTTGCCCCCACCCTGCAACCGGGCGACATCGTCATCCTCGACAACCTGTCCAGCCATAAAAAGCGAAAAGGCCAAAGCCATCCTCAAAGAAAAAGGAGCCTGGTTCCTTTTTCTGCCCCCCTACAGCCCCGACCTCAACCCCATCGAGATGGCCTTCGCCAAGCTCAAGGCCCATCTCAGACGCATCGGCGCGCGCACCATCGAGGAACTCTGGAAAGCCGTCGGCTCCATCTGTGACCTCTATACGCCAGAGGAATGCTGGAACTATCTCA
>NZ_RXMA01000125.1 GCF_003966125.1 Azospirillum griseum | reverse complement strand
CAGGCGGTACATGGTGCGGATGGAGCAATGATAGACGCCTTCATCGAGCAGGGTGGCGTAGACTTCCGCCGGGGCGAGATCGACGAAGCGCGGCTCGCGCAGAAGGGCGAGCACCGTCTGGCGCTCTTGGACCGCGAGCGCCCGCGGCGGGCGTGGCCGGGGGCGAGGCGCCGGTTCCCGGCCAGCCAGCCGGACCCGATGCCGATGGACGCTGGCACGGGCGACGCCGACAGCGGCGCAGGCCGCACTCACAAGACCGCGGTCGGGGGCCAAGGTGGCGATCGCGCTCATCGCGGCGTCTCGTCGCTGTCGGCGGGAGGCAAGGCAATCCCCAACAGGTCCGAGAATTTTTTTTGGATGTCGATGACCGCCTCGGCCCGTTCCAGGCGGCGCTGGAGACGGGCGATGTCCTGGCGGGCCTTGGCCAGCTCCGCTTCCAACGGGTTGGAGGGGGCCGTCTTCGGCCCGCGCTTGAGCGGCTTCAGCGCCTCGAAGGCGCCGGCGTCGCGTTGTCGGCGCCAGTCGGTCAGGGTCGACGAATACAGACCTTCCCGCCGCAGGATCGCGGCGATCCCACCGGTGTCCGCCGCC
>NZ_RXMA01000124.1 GCF_003966125.1 Azospirillum griseum | reverse complement strand
CAGGTTCGCCGGGGAACGATCCACGCGTTGATCGGCCCGAATGGCGCGGGCAAGAGCACGGTGTTCAACCTGCTCACCAAATTCCTGACGCCGACCCGTGGGCAGATTCTCTACAAGGGCAAGGACATCACCCGCACCAAACCGGCGGAGATCGCCTTGATGGGGCTGGTGCGGTCCTTTCAGATTTCGGCGGTGTTCCCGCACCTGACGGTGCTGGAAAATGTCCGGGTCGCCTTGCAACGCCCGCTCGGCACCAGCTTTCATTTCTGGAAATCGGAATCGACGCTGCACAGCCTGCACCAGCGGGCGTTGGAGCTGATCGAGGACGTGAACCTGTCGCCCTGGGCGCATCATCTGGCCGCCGAGCTGCCCTATGGCCGCAAGCGCGCGCTGGAAATCGCCACCACCCTGGCGCTCGATCCCGAGGTGATGCTGCTGGACGAGCCGCTGGCGGGCATGGGCCACGAGGACATCGAGGGGACCGCCGCGCTGATCAAGCGGGTGGCGGCCAGCCGCACCGTGCTGATGGTGGAACACAACCTGTCGGTCGTCGCCCATCTGTCGGACACCATCACCGTCCTGCGGCGCGGCGAGATCCTCGCCGA
>NZ_RXMA01000123.1 GCF_003966125.1 Azospirillum griseum | reverse complement strand
AGCGGCGTATTGACTGCCGCGATCCGAGTGGTGCAGGAGGCCGGGCTGGGGCCGTTGCCGCTGGATCGCCATGGTCAGGGCAGCCAGCGGCAGTTCCGTGCGCATGTGGTCGCGCATTGCCCAGCCCACGGCCTTGCGGCTGAACAGATCCAGGACGACGGCGAGATACAGCCAGCCCTCGTCCGTCGGGATGTATGTGATGTCGGTGAGCCAGGTCTGGTTCGGCTTCGCCGGGGCAAAGTCGCGATCGAGCCGATTGGGCGCCACCGGCAAACCGTGCCGGCTGTCGGTGGTGCAGACGCGATAAGCCTTGGCCCGTTGCGCCCGCAGGCCGTGGCGACGCATGAGGCGTTCGACACGCCCGCGACTGGCGGTATGCCCATCCGCCCGCAGGGCGGCGTGAATGCGCGGAACTCCGTAGCGTTGGCGATGCGCGTCGTGAAGGCGCCGGATGTCGTCGAGCAACTGTCGGTTCGCTGCCTTGCGTGGGCTCTCCGGTCGTGTGCGCCAAGCATAATAGCCCGATGGCGACACGTCGAGGGCATCGCAGAGCACCCGAACCGGGTATTCGTCGCAGCAGTCCGCAATGATTCGGAACCTCATCTCGGTGCTTCCGAGAAGATGGCCACAGTTTTTTT
>NZ_RXMA01000122.1 GCF_003966125.1 Azospirillum griseum | reverse complement strand
TGATGAGCCAGTCTACAGCTCCCGACTCCCGCCGAGAATCCCCTACCGCGCACCCTCCTATCGATTCGTCTATTTTGGCCCGGCGCCCAAGGCTGATCGACCGGGGCTGGCGGCGGCCATCGCGTTCGCCCGAAGTGGCGACATCCTGGTGGTCTGGAAGCTCGACCGTCTCGGCCGATCTCTTCCGCACCTGATCGAAACGGTGAACCAGTTGGAGGCGCGCGGTGTGGGCTTTCGGTCTCTGACCGAGGCGATCGACACGACCACCCCCGGCGGCCGGCTGGTGTTTCACATCTTCGGCGCTCTCGGCCAATTCGAGCGTGATCTCATTCGCGAACGGACCCGCGCCGGCTTGGTCGCCGCCGTTGCCCGCGGACGGAAGGGCGGGCGCACGCCGGTGGTGACCGAAGACAAGCTCCGTCGGGCAAACGCGTTGCTCGCTCAGGGGCTCACGGTTCGTGAGGCCGCCGCACGGATCAAGGTTGGAAAGACCGCCCTTTATGCTGCTCTTGGCGTAAAAGGGGACGGCGACGTTAATTCCTGAGTACCGTTCGCAGTCTGTTCTACCTTGCCGTTGTTTACCTAAGGAATCACGCCAAATTAAGTACGTTGTTTTCCGCCCGGGGAGCGATGGTGTAGTTCCACTCT
>NZ_RXMA01000121.1 GCF_003966125.1 Azospirillum griseum | reverse complement strand
CAAATGACCTTGGCGACCTCGGAAAACGAAGAGATGACCGGCGAACGGGTCCTGTTTGAGAACCTCCTGGGCGAGCATCGCCAACCCGTCCATGCCCTTGCGCATGTCCGTCGGCCCCATCGCCAGATAGACCCGCACCCCGCGGCGGGAACCGTGAGCATCACCCTTCCAGAGCGCCGACCAGTCGACGCAGCGCCGCCGGGGCGATGTCCTCGGACACCCGCAGCACGCGCCCGTTGGCGAGTTCCACCTCGGCCAACGCCGCACGACGCTCAACCCGCGCCGGAGGGGCTGCGGCGAGCGGGATCGACGGGGCCATGGGCACCTCGTCGGCGACTTCCACCGGCAGGAAACGCGGCGTGTCGCTTACCAGATCGCCGTTCGCCATCTGGCGCCGCCAGCGGTACAAAAGGCTCGTGCACAAGCCGTGGCGGCGAGCGACCTCCGCCATCCCGCCACGGCCGGTGCGGGCCTCGCCAACCAAGCGGATCTTCTCCGCCGCCGTGTAGGTACGGCGACCGCCGACCCCGGTGATCACCTCGATGCGCTGGACTGCCACGGTGCAAACCACGATGCTTGCCATGATGCCAAGTCGGCCACGCTGTCAAAGCGCCCCGACAACCAGCTTTCACCACACCGACCCGCCAAGCCGCAAGGCAGCCTACAGACGACGCTTAC
>NZ_RXMA01000120.1 GCF_003966125.1 Azospirillum griseum | reverse complement strand
GCTGGTCGAGCCCGACCAGCTTCGGCGGCCAGATGCGGGGGCAGCGGTTCGACGCCAACGGGGTCAAGATCGGCGACGAGTTCCGTATCGACGACCTGACGGTGCCGATCTGGGATCCTGTGGTGACTGCGCGGGCCGATGGCGGCTTCATCGTTTCCTGGCAGACCCCCAATGGTGCGAGCCTCGATGGGGTCAACGCCTACACCCGCGTCTTCTCGGCGGTCAACGCGACGCCAGAGGTTATTGCGCACAGCGGCTATCTCTATCAAGGCAATGCCGTCTCGGCGGCAACCATGGTGTCACCTGGACATCCACAGGGTGCGATCTATGCCGATTCCGGTCTGTATCCCAAGACGCAGTATGAATTCGAGGATCTGACGAGCGGCGGCAGCACCGGCTACCTGACTCTCGACGGAACGGTGTGGGGGGCTGGAAGACCGCTTCGAGTTTCCGCCACCGAACTTGATCGCGTCCAATGGCACGCAGGTGCGGGGATCGGCACCGATGATTTTCGCGTTCGTGGTTTTGACGGTACGAGCTGGAGCGCCTGGGCGACTGGCACGATGGGAACCCTGAGGACCGATCAACGCATCACCGCCGGAACGACGCGCCAAGTGAACTTCAGCTACCCGAACGTCGACTTTCAAGGTTTCCCATCGACGGTGGAGTTGGCGGACGGCACT
>NZ_RXMA01000012.1 GCF_003966125.1 Azospirillum griseum | reverse complement strand
ACCCCAAACGACTTCCATCCAGAGTGGAACTACACCATCGCTCCCCGGGCGGAAAACAACGTACTTAATTTGGCGTGATTCCTTAGGTCGGATCCTCAAGCTTCTGGCCATTCAGAAACCGAGTGCTGCGCTCGACCTCCATCCGGTCGCGTTGCTTTTCCGCCTTGGTCCGACCGAATCGGACCCGATTCGCCTCGGCTTCCTTGGCGCGTTCCTCCCGCTCGCGGGTCTTGCGGAATCGATTGAGGTTGACCACGTCGGCCATGGGGGCGTCTCCGGCGGTTCTGGTGTGTCTGGCGGGCGGTCCGGTGGTCCGGGCCGGTCGGACGGATGAATTTTTCCATTCCGTCGCAGAATGGCCCCAGGAATGCCCAAATTGCTTGTTTCTTCTCCGGGCGATAGCTTAGCGAAAGACAGAGCGGGCGAGAAGGGTGGGGCCGGTCCGGTTCCGCCGATGGACGAAACAAGGGCCGATGGCGGTCAAGGGGCGTGGGCCATGGGCGGGACCACGCGCAGGGAAGGCGGAGATCCGGTGAAGAAGATCCTGATCGCGGCATTGACCGGGGTGACGGCGCTGGTCGGCGGCGTGCTGACCGCACCCAGCCTGATCGATTGGAACGCTTACAAGGGGATGATCGCCGAACGGGTCGCGGCGGCCACCGGGCGTGCGGTGGATCTGCGCGGCGATGTCGGGCTGACCCTGCTGCCGGCCCCTGCCCTGACCGTGCGCGACGCCCGCCTTGCCAACCCGCCGGGTTCGGCCGAACCGGACATGGCGCGGCTGAAGAAACTGGATGTCCGCGTGGCTTTGGGACCGCTGCTGAGCGGACGAATCCAGGTGGAAAGCGTCTCCCTGATCGAACCGACCTTCGTGGTGGAGGTTCTGAAGGACGGGCGGTTGAACTGGGATCTGTCGGGCAGCGCCGCTCCGTCCCCGTCGGACCGCAGCGCTGCCGATGGGCTGGTCGGCGCTATCAGCTTCGATCAGGTGACGATCGATCACGGGACCATTCAATACCGCGACAGCCGCACGGGGCGGTCGGAGACTCTGGACAGCGTCAACGCCCGCGTCGTGGCGGGCAGCCTGACCGGGCCGTTCCAGGTGCAGGGTGATTTCCGTTTCCGTGGCGTGCCGCTGCATGGGGAGTTGACCGCCGGGCGCTTCACCGACGGGGCCGCTGTGCCGGTGCGCGCCGCCCTGTCGATGCCGGGAACCGACGCCACCCTGCGCTTTGCCGGGATCGTGTCGGGCGGCAGCGGCAACGTGGGCGGCGGCGGTGCCTTGCGCGCCCAGGGCGATCTGCGCGCCGAGGGCGGCGATCTGGGCAAGGTGATCGGCGGGGCCGCTGCGGCGGTGCGCGGTCAGCCGTTCAATCTGCGGGCGTCGGTGGAGGCGGGAACCAGCCTCGCCACCTTCAGCAATCTGGAGGCCCAGGTCGGCGACACGCGCGCGACCGGGATGGCGACGCTGCGCCCGGGCGATCCGACCCGCACCGAACTGACCCTGGTGGTCAACCGTCTGGATCTGGACGCCTGGTTGAGCCGGGCGGGCGCCTTGCCGCCGCTGTCCGCCTTGACCGCCCCCTCCCTGACCGTGCCTGCGGGCGGTGCGCGCGGTTCCGCGTCCACAACCGTCCCCGCGCCGGAACCGTGGGCGCTGCCGGTGGGGCTGGAGGGCAAGCTCGACCTGTCGGTCGATGGCCTGACCTACAACGGCGCGGTCGTCCGCCAGGGCCGTTTGGAAGCGAGCCTGACCAACGGACGGCTCAATTTGGACCGCGTCAGCGCCCAATTGCCCGGCGGGTCCGATGTGGTCGCGGCGGGCGAGGTGACGACCCCCGGCGGCGCGCCGACGCTCGATCTGCGGATGGAGGCGAACGCCGACAATCTGCGCGCGTTGCTGGATTGGCTGAAGCTGGACGTGCGCGGCGTGCCGCCCGACCGGTTGCGCCGCGCCTCGCTGTCGGTGCGGGTCCAGGGGCACGCCCACCGGTTCGAATTGTCGGGGCTGGATCTGCGGGTGGATGGCAGCCGTCTGTCCGGGGCCGTCGCCTATGTGGACCGGGGGCGTCCGGCCTTCGGCGCGCGGCTGGAGCTGGACCGGCTGAATCTCGACGCCTATCTGCCGCCGGTTGCGCCGGGCGCCCCCGCCACACCGACGCGCGCGCTGCCGCCGACCGTGGCCACCACCACCCCGTCCGCCACGGCGGGGGCGGGGCGGATCGGTCTGCCGCCCCTGTCCTGGTTGACCCTGGCCGATGCTAACCTGGACCTGACCATCGGACAGATCACCGTGCGCGGGATTCCGGCGCAGGGCGTTCATCTGGACGCCACGCTGGCCGGTGGCGGGCTGACCGTGCGCGAGGCGAAGGTGGCCGATCTGGTCGGGCTGACCGGGCGGGTCGATGGGCAGGTCACCGCCCTGTCGCCGTTGCGCGGCGTCAATCTGGCCCTGACGGCGGAAGCGGCGAGCCTCAGCGGCGTGCCGCGCGCCATGCCCTGGCCGCACAACGTGCCACCGCCCGAACGGTTGGGGTCGGTGTCGGTCAAGGCGCGGGTGGCGGGCGACGCCGCCCGTCTGGCGCTGGAGCTGACCGCTGGGGCGGCGGGCGGTCGGCTTGAGGCGGGCGGTGCCCTGACCACGCTGGACAGCCGACCGGGGGCCGACCTGAAGCTGCGCGCCAGCCACCCCGAATTGGGCCGTCTGGCTGCGCTGTTCACCGACCGGGGGCAGGCGCGCGCGGTGGGGCCGCTGGATCTCTACGCCGAAATCGGCGGCTCCCTGACCGCGCCGACCGTGGGGAACCTGCAAGGCATCGTCGCGGGTGTGCCGCTGCGCGGTCGGATCGGCGGCGATCTGTCCGGTCCGCGCCCGCGTTTCGAGGCGGATGTGCAAACCGGCGACCTCGACCTCGACCGTCTGGTCGCCGCACCGCTGGTGGGTGAGACACCGGCGCGCGACGCGGCGGCCTCCGCCGCGCCGTCCGCGCCGGATTTGGCGGGCGAGACGGCGTGGTTGCGGATGGCCGACGGTGCGCTGGCCCTGACCGCCACCGCCGTGACAGCGGGCGGGTTGCGGGTGGAGCAACCGGCCCTGCGCGCCACGCTCGCCGATGGCACGCTGACGTTGGAGCAGTTGGATGGTGAGTGGTTGGGTGGCCAGATCGGCCTGAGCGGTCGTGTGGTCGCCGCGCCCGGTCGTCCGCCCGCCGTGGAGGCGGACGTCACCGTGGTCAAGGCCGATCTGGCGCGGCTGACGACGGCGTTGACCGCCGGGACGGATGGCCCGTCGCCGGGCGGGCTGGCGCTGTCGGGTGGGGCCGTTGATGTGGACATGGCGGTGACGGCGACGGGCGACGACCGCGCGGCGCTGCTGCGCTCCCTGTCGGGGCGCGGGCGGGTGGCGGTGGTCGGCAGCACGCTGCGCGGTGTCGATCTGGCCGCGCTGCGCGACCGTCTGGGCAGCGTGACGCGCCCGCAAGAGGTGCTGGGCGCGGTGATCGGGGCCGGGGGGGGCGGGGAAACCCGGATCGACCGCGCCGATGGCCGCTTCACGCTCGATCATGGAACGTTGCGCACCGACGACACCCGTCTGAGCGCGGCGGCGGGCGAGGGGGTGCTGAGCGGTCTGTGGGTGTTGCCGGAGGACCGGCTTGACCTTGGCCTGTCCTTGCGGGTGAAGGCCGATCCTGCGGTCCCGCCTTTGACCCTGCGGGTGGCCGGGCCGCGCGCCGCCCCGACCCAGAGCATGGACATGCGGGCGGTGCAGGAGCATTTCGCCGCCATTGCCGCCGCTGCGGCTGCGGCGGCTCCCCCGGCATCCCCGTCCGCGTCGGCTCCGGCGGTGGACGCGAAGCCCGAGGCGGGCGGCCCGGTGAAGCCCTGAGCGGACCACCCCGCAAACGCGGGCGGGCCGCATGGCTCGCCTGCGTCTTGCGGTGCAGCGTGACGGCGCAAGGCCGTTGAAGTCCGGCGGCTCGACCGTCATAATGTCCGCACAGTAACCGGAAGTTTGAAGCGATGCAGGCCGACAACAAGATTTTGGACGATCTCGCCCGTGTGGCGGGGGGTGCCCTGGGTGCCTTTTCGTCCCTGCGCGAGGAAGCCGAAGGGCAGGTGCGCGCCCAACTGGAACGCATCCTGTCGCGGATGGACGTTGTCAGCCGCGAGGAGTTCGACGCGGTGCGCGCCATCGCCACCAAGGCCCGCGAGGAGCAGGAAGCGATGGCCGAGCGTCTGGCCGTGCTGGAAGCCCAACTGGCCGCGTTGACCGGGGCCAAGGCCACCGCCGACATCGCCGACCCCGGTCCGGCGGCTGGGGACACGCCCTGATCCGGTCCGGTCACAAAGCTTTCATGACCTGTTTGCGTGAATCCGGTTGCGGCGACGGGGCGGCTTTGGCACCGTTCCGCCTGTGGTAGCCCGCATGCTTTTTCCTAACATCATCTTGGGGTGTTGCCTGGACCTCCGTCTGGATCGGGGATGTTCTGGCCACGCCCGCCGCGCCTTCATAGGAGGACGCTGACATGTCGGCTGTCGCCGTCGAAACCCCCGCTTCCTCGCACAACCCGCTCGACGTGGTTGAAGAAATCGTCACCGCCAACGAATGGCCGTTCGAGCGCGCCACCGACGACGAGCTGGTCGTCGAGATCGGCGGGCGCTGGTGCGATTACCGCCTGTATTTCGTCTGGCAGCCCGACGTCAGCGCGCTGCAGTTCTCCTGCCAGTTCGACATGAAGGTCCAGGCCCCGCGCCGGTCAGCGGTGGCCGAACTGTTGGCCGAGGTCAACGGGCGGATGTGGCTGGGCCATTTCGACGTCTGCGCCGAGGAAAACACCCCGATGTTCCGCCAAACCATGCTGCTGCGCGGCGCGCGCGGCGCGGCGGTGGAGCAGTTGGAGGATCTGGTGGAGATCGCCCTGTCGGAGTGCGAGCGCTTCTACCCGGCCTTCCAATTCGTGATCTGGGGCGGCAAGACCGCGCAGGAGGCGGTGTCCGCCGCCATTCTCGACACCATGGGCGAGGCGTAACCGGCATGAGCGGCGGCACGAGCGGGGCGAAACTCCTTCTGGTCGGGTGCGGCAAAATGGGTGGGGCGATGCTGGACGGCTGGCTGGCCTCCGGCGTGGCCTCCCACGTCGCGGTGATCGAGCGGGCGGGCCTGCCCGACGCGCTGGTCGGCAACCCGAAGGTCAGCGCGGCGACCGGGCCGGGCGATCTGCCCGCCGGATTCGTGCCCGACGTCGTTGTGCTGGCGGTCAAGCCGCAGGTGATGGATTCCGCGCTGCCGGATTATCGGCCGCTGGTCGGCCCCGGCACGGTTTTCCTGTCCATCGCGGCGGGCAAGACCATCGCCTATTTCGAACAGACCTTGGGCGAGGGGGCGGTCGTTGTCCGCTCCATGCCCAACACCCCCGCCGCCATCGGGCGCGGCATGACGGTGGCCGTGCCCAACGCCCGCGTCACCGCCGATCAGACCGCGCTGTGCGACGCGCTGCTGCGCGCCGTCGGCGATGTGGCGTGGATCGACGATGAAGCGTTGCTGGATCCGGTCACGGCGCTGTCGGGCAGCGGCCCGGCTTATGTGTTCCTGCTGGTCGAGGCGATGGCCAAGGCCGGGGAGGCCAGCGGCCTGCCCGCCGATCTGGCGATGCGGCTGGCCCGCGCCACCGTGTCGGGGGCGGGGGAGCTGCTGAACCAGTCGCCGCAGCCTGCGGCCGATCTGCGCAAGGCCGTGACCAGCCCGAACGGCACGACCCAAGCGGCTCTGGACGTGCTGATGGCCGAGGATGGCCTTCAGCCGGTGTTGACCGCCGCCATCGCCGCCGCCACCCGGCGGTCGCGCGAACTGGCCCAATAACGCGCGCGGCGCGGGGGTTGCGGTGAGCGCTCTCAGCCCATCGGCGCAGCGGGTGCAGGCTGTGTTGGACGGCTTTGGCCTCGGTCATCGCGTCGTCGAGCATGAGGGCAGCACCCGCACGTCGGAAGAGGCGGCGGCGTCGGTCGGCTGCGATGTCGCGCAGATCGCCAAATCCCTGATTTTTCGCGGCAAGGACAGCGGCCGCCCGATTCTGGTCATCGCCAGCGGCGTCAATCGGGTGGACGAAAAGGCGGTTGGCCGTCTGATCGGCGAAAAGATCGAGCGTGCCGATCCGGAATTCGTCCGCGCCAGCACCGGTTACGCCATCGGTGGGGTGCCGCCGGTCGGTCACGCCGTGCCGCCGCTGGTGCTGATCGACGCCGATCTGATGGCGCTGCCCATGCTGTGGGCGGCGGCGGGTACCCCGAACGCCGTGTTCCGCCTGACTCCGGAGGAGCTGAGTCGCCTCACCGGCGGGCGGATCGAGGCGGTGCGTAAGGGCTGACGGCCGACCCCGGCGGGGTGGTCATTCTGACGCATCCCGATGGGCGTTTCTCCCGAAATCCGGGAACCTCCTGTCCGGTCAACAGCTTGGCCAGCACGGCGTTCCGCGCCGGGTTGTGACGGCTATGCTGCGGCGCAAAATGCGCATTGACTAACAATTCATCACTCTGCATAGTCGATTTCAGACATGTTGCGTCGCAACATCCAGAACCGCTACCTGATTGGGGATGAGAAACATGGCCACGAAGACGAGCAACCCCTTCCTTGAGTTCGACCCGTCCAAGCTCCTGGGCGATTTCAAGCTGCCGGGCGTCGATGTCGAAGCCATCCTCTCCAGCCAGCGCAAGAACATCGAAGCGCTGACCGCCGCCAACCAGCTGGCCGCCGAAGGCTTCCAGGCTGTTCTGCGCCGTCAGGCCGAAATCCTGCGCGCCTCGGTCGAGGAAGCCAGCGGCTACGTCAACGACGTGCTGACCGCCGGGACCCCGGAAGCCAAGGCCGCCAAGCAGGCCGAACTGGTCAAGGCCGCCTTTGAAAAGTCGCTGGCCAACGCCCGCGAACTGGCCGAGCTGATCGCCAAGTCCAACACCGAAGCCGCCGACGTCCTGTCCAAGCGCGTGTCGGAAAGCCTGGAAGAGCTGAAGACCGCCGTTGCCAAGGTCGCCAAGTAAGGCGCTGACCTCCGGGCGACGCGGCGTTTTTCGCTGCGATGCACACAGAAAGGCCGTCCTTCGGGGCGGCCTTTTTGCGTTCGGTTTCGGCGTTCCGGTTGGCGTTCCGCCGGGGTAGGCTGTCGCCCTTCGGTGTGACCAGCGCAGGACCGTTTCGAATGACCATCAGCTACGACGATTTCGCCAAGATCGACATTCGCGTCGGCACCATCATCGCCGTCGATCCGTTCCCGGAGGCGCGCAAGCCCGCCTTCAAGCTGACCGTCGATTTCGGTGGCGACATCGGCACCCGCCGCAGCTCCGCCCAGATCACCGATCATTACACGGCGGAGTCGCTGGTCGGTCGGCAAATCCTGGCCGTGGTCAATTTCCCGCCCAAGCGCATCGGCCCCTTCACCAGCGAAATCCTGTGCCTGGGCGTGCCCGACGCCGACGGCGCGGTGGTGCTGGTCGGGCCGGATCAGGCGGTCCCGAACGGTGGACGGCTGTTCTGAACGGCTCCCCTACAGCGGCCCCCTACAGCGGCCCCCTACAGCGGCAGTCGGATCACCACCCGCAGGCCGCCGTAAGGGCTGTCGTCCAGCGTGATGTCGCCGCCGTGGCTGCGCACCACGTCGCGGGCGATGGTCATGCCCAGACCGGAGCCGCCGGTGGACAGGTTGCGCGAGCGGTCCAGACGGAAGAAGGGCTTGAACACATCCTCCCGCATGGCGTGGGGAATGCCGGGGCCGTCGTCGTCGATGACGATGTCGATGCCGCCGCCGCGCCGCTCGGCCCGGACCCAGGCGGTTCCGGCGTGGCGTCCGGCGTTGCTCAACAGGTTGGCGATGCAGCGGCGCATGGCGTTGGGGCGCAGCGGCAGGGTCAGCAGCGGTTCGACCGACAGGGTGACTTCGGTCCCTTCGCGCCGGGCGCTGGCGGCGGTTTCGTTGAGCAGGCGCGACAGGTCGGTCGGTTGCACCAGCTCCGCCCCTTCGCCGCGCGCGAAGGCCAGATAGCCTTCGATCATCGCTTCCATCTCGGCGACGTCGGCCATCAGCTCTTCGATCTCGGGGTCGCAGCCCGCCGTTTCGGCCACCATGTCGAGCGCCAGCTTCATCCGCGTCAGCGGCGTGCGCAGGTCGTGGCTGACGCCCGCCAGCATTTCGGTGCGCTGGGTGATCTGGCGCTGGATGCGCTCGCGCATCAGCAGGAAGGCGGAGGCCGCCTGCCGCACCTCCGTCGCCCCTTCCATCTTGAAGTTCATCACGTCGCGGCCCTTGCCCAGCGCGTCGGCGGCGGCGGCCAGCCGCTTGATCGGACGAATCTGGTTGCGCATGAACAGGATGGCGACGGCGAACAGGACGATGGCCGACCCGATCATCCACAGGATGAAAATATAGCTGGTCGGGGTGAACAGGCGGCGTTCCGGCGACATGACCGACAGCACGCCGTTCGGCATCTCCACCCGGATTTCGTACCATTCATGGGCGACGCGGGTGTTGATGGAAAAACGGCGGCCCACCCGCTCGTCCAACGCCTTGCCCAGGGTCCGCTCCAGCAAACCGCGCAAGGGGGGCAGGCGTTCGGGCAGGGTTTGGTTGGGTTCCAGCGCAACGATCAGATCGGTGGTGCGGGCGGTGACGGCGAGCACCCAATTGCGGTTCTCGTCCGACGGATCATGCTCCAACTGGGCGATCACGGTGGCGATGTCGCCCGCCACGGCGAAGGCCAGCCGATTCGTCACCGTGTCCCAATGGCGGTCGTAGAAAATCCAGGTCGCCACCCCCTGGGCCAGAATCACCGGGGTGACGATGATCAGCAGCGAGCGCCCGAACAGCGTGCGCGGCAGGAAGCGTTTCAGCCCCAACCCGCGCGCGCGCCGTTCGCGCCGGGCCGCACCCGTCTCGGGCACGGCGGTCACGGGTCGGGCCTCAGCACATAGCCTTCGCCGCGCACGGTGTGCAGATAGCGGGGTTCGCGTGGATCGGCTTCGATCTTGCGGCGCAGCCGGGTGACTTGCACGTCGATGGTGCGGGCGTTGCCCGCCACCTTGCTGCGCTCGGTCAACTCGTCGCGGGTGAAGGTCACGCCGGGGGAGGCGGCGAGGATGCGCAGCAGGCTGGCCTCCGCCGTGGTCAGGCGAATCACCTCCTCCCCGGACCGCAGCTCGTCGCGGTCGGGCAGGTAGAGCAGCGGCCCCAGCCGCACCGGCGGCGCGGCGGCGGCGGCGGGTTCGGGCGGTCGCACCGCCTGCCGCCGCAGGATGGAGTTGATGCGCAGCAGCAGCTCACGCGGGCTGAAGGGTTTGGCGAGGTAATCGTCGGCCCCGGCCTCCAGCCCGGCGATGCGGTCGTCCGGCTCGTCCCGCGCGGTCAGCAGCAGGATCGGCACGTCGCGGTCGCGCCGCAGCGATTCGGTCAGTTCCAGCCCCGATTCGCCCGGCATCATGATGTCGAGCACCAGCAGGTCGAAGGCCAGACCGCCGAGCTGGGCGCGCGCGTCGGCGGCGTCGCGCGCCGTGCTCACCAGAAAGCCATTCGTTGCCAAATATTTGCGCAACAACTCGCGCAAGCGGGTGTCGTCATCGACAACCAGGATGTGGGGCTGGTCTTCCGTCATGCCGACACTATAGCGCGACCGGCCATTCGGCGTACAGCGGCGGAAAATCGGTCAGGATGGGCGACGGAGCGGTTGGTCCGTGATAGCCTGACTTGGGCGGGTTCCACAGGAGCGAGCACGATGACCGACGACAGCCGTTCTTCTGACCGTAACAGTCTGGATGCGATGACCCGTGAGTTTCTGGAGCGTGGTGGAAGCATAACCCAATGCGCGCCCGGCTCGTCCGACCGCGTGGTGTACCGGACCGGCGGCTTTCGCCGCCGTCCTGCCGGAACCGGAAAGGTGACACGCGAAACCGCCGCCGCCGACTAGGCGGTCCGCTTTCTGATCGGCGGTGAGGGAAGCCTCAGCGTTTGGTGAGCGGGCGGGCCGGAGTCGGGGGGGTGAATTTCGCCCGATCCTCCTCGTCCAGCATGCCCATCATCACCTTGCGGAATCCCTCCACGGCCTCGGCCCCCGCCATTTTGTAGGCGCGGGCGATGCGCTGGCGCTGGGTTTCGGACAATTGCCGTTCCAGCTCCACGCCCTTTTCCGTCAGCTCCAACAGGCGCTGGCGACGGTCGCGCGCACCGGTCTGCTGATCGATGAAGCCCTGGCGGACCAGTTCCCCCAACACGCGCGACAGGCTTTGTTTGGTGATCTTCAGGATCGCCAGCAGCTCCGACACCGTGATCTTGGGATAACGGCCCACGAAATAGATCACCCGGTGATGGGCGCGGCCAAAATCGATGGCGGCGAGGATCTCATCCGGTTCGGCGGTGAATTCCCGATAGGCATAGAACAGCAGCTCCATGCCCGTGCGCAGCTCCTCCTCGCGGAGGAAGAGTTGGTTCACGCCTGCTTTTAGGTCAGCCATGTTGACGCGGTTGGTTCGTTTCGGTATAAATAGGTCAGCAACTCAGACATAAACAATCCAGCGTCCCGGCACAAGAGCAAGCTCATGCGCGGCAACCCTTTGTCGCGTCATCGGGTGGATTTTGTCCGCAGGCGGGTTGCGGCTGGAGCATGGGAACATCGCCATGACCATTTTGCCTTTTGACGACCGCGACGGCTCCATCTGGTTCGACGGCGCGCTGGTGCCGTGGCGCGACGCCAAGATCCACGTCCTGACCCACGGGCTGCATTACGCCAGCAGCGTGTTCGAGGGGGAACGCGCCTACAACGGCCGGGTGTTCAAGCTGACCGAGCACAGCGAGCGGCTGGTCAACTCCGCCCGCATCCTGGGTTTCGACATCCCCTACAGCGTGGCGGAGATCGACGCGGCCACCCGCGCGACGCTGGCCGAATCCGGCCTGTCCGACGCCTATGTCCGCCCGGTGGCCTGGCGCGGCAGCGAGGTGATGGGCGTGTCGGCGCAGGCCAGCCGCATCCATCTGGCCATCGCCGTGTGGGCCTGGCCCAGCTATTTCAGCGCCGAAGCCAAGATGAAGGGCATCCGCCTGACCTGGGCACCCTGGCGTCGCCCCTCGCCCGACAGCGCCCCGACCCAATCGAAGGCGGCCGGGCTGTACATGATCGGCACCCTGTCCAAGCACCAGGCCGAGGCCGCCGGGTATCAGGACGCGCTGATGCTCGACCACCAGGGTTTTCTGGCCGAGGCCACCGGGGCGAACCTGTTCCTGGTGATCGATGGCGCGCTGCACACCCCCACGCCCGACGGCTTCCTCGACGGCATCACCCGGCGGACCATCATGGATCTGGCCCGCGCGCGGGGCCTGACCGTGGTCGAACGCCGGATCCCGCCCGAGGAGTTGGCCCGCGCGCAGGAGGTTTTCCTGGTCGGCACGGCGGCGGAGGTCGCCCCGGTGTCGGAAATCGGCGAGCACCGATTCACCCCCGGCCCGGTCTGTGCCGCGATGATCGCCGATTACGACGCGCTGGTGCGCCGGGGCTGATGGCCGGTTCCTGAGGCGGGTTGCGCACAGTTTGTGAACGAAATGTGGCCATCGGCGTTGGGTGGTCACGTTTCGCAGTGCGGAAATAGGGGATAACGCGGATCATTCGTTAACGGCATTTGCACACAGACGCATCATGATCCATAAACATGGGCGTTGACGCCGGGAGCATCGGCTTTGCGCATTCTGATTGTTGACGATTCGCCGCATCACCAGAACATGATGGTGTACGAGCTGGGCAAGCTCGGCTACAGCACCAGCATCGCGACCAACGGCGCGCAAGCCATCGAGGCGGTGGCGCAAGAGCGTTTCGACGTGGTCATGGCCGACATCAAGCTGAAGGACATGACCGGGATCGAGCTGTGTTGGCATCTGCGCACGGCGCAGGGGCTGCGTCACCTCTATCTGATCCTGATGATCCCCGGCAGCATGACCGACCAGTTCCATGAACTGGTCGAGGCCGGGGCCGACGAGTTTCTGCGCAAGCCGCTGGATTGGAAATGGACGGCGGCGCGCTTGCTCGCCGCCTCGCGCGTCGTCGCCATGCAACGGGATCTGGAACGTCTGGCCACCACCGACGCCCTGACCGGCGCGCTGAACCGTCGCCGTTTCCTGGAGCGCGGGGCGGAGGAGTTCACCCGCTCCCGCCGCTACGACCGGCCCTTGTCGGTGGTGATGCTCGACATCGACCATTTCAAGAAGGTCAACGACACCCACGGCCACGCCACCGGCGACGAGGCCATCAAGATGACCGTGCGCTGCTGCAAGGGGACCTTGCGCGCCTGCGACATCATCGGGCGGTTGGGCGGGGAGGAGTTCGCCATCGTCCTGCCGGAAACGCCGCCGGTCAACGCCTTCACCGCCGCCCAACGGGTGCGCGAGCTGATCGCCGGATCCGAATTGCCGTTGGAGGAGAGCGACGGCGTCCTGCGCCTGACCGTCAGCATCGGTCTGGCCTGGATGACACCCAACGACCGGGGGGTTGAACAACTCCTCGCCCGCGCCGACGCCGCGCTCTACCGCGCCAAGAACGGCGGCCGCAACCGCGTGGAGATGGAACCGCCGATCCCGCTGCCGCGCTCGTTGGCGGGGTAGGTCCGGGGCGGGATAAGAGGCTTGGGCGGGTTTTCACAACCCGGTCGGCGTCCGGTCCTTGTCCGCCGTGCGGGTGGCGTTCTGTTCGATCAGCGGCTGCAAGGCGGGCGCGATGCTTTTGAGCAATTGGGCGGGCAGGGCGCTGGTGAAGCGGTACTGGTCGGCGTCCGGGCCGTGGACAAAGGCGGTCATCGTGCCGAAGAAACGGTCGCCGATGTAAAAGACGAAGGTCGCCGTCCGGTTCACCGCCTTGGACTCCAACAGCACCCCGCCCGGTCCCCAGCGGTCGAGCCGATGGTCGCCGGTTCCGGTCTTGCCGCCCATCGGGATCGGCGCGCCGCTGGCGTCCTTGAACGCGCCCCAGACCCGGCGGGCGGTTCCGTTCTGGGTCACGTCCATCAGGGCGCGGCGGGCGGTGGCGCACACCTCCGGCCGCAGCACCCGCTTGCCCGCCAACGGCCCCAGCCCGACCTTGGTCTCATAGGGGGTGTCGGCGGCGAAATGCAGGGAGGTGACGCGCACCGTCGGTTGCCGCACCCCGTCGTTCAGCAGCAGCCCGACCAGTTCGGCCAGCGCGGCGGGGCGGTCGGCGGAACTGCCGATGGCGGTGGCCAGCGACGGAATCAGCGTGTCGAACGGGTAGCCGACCTTGCGCCATTGGTCGGTGATGCGCTGGAAGGCCTCTTCCTCCAACCCGATGCGGATCCGGGTGTTCTGCGCCGCCTGCCCCTTCTTGAACAGCCAACGGTAACTGTCCTGCCGCACATCGGCGCTGGCCTCCAGCGCGTCGGTGCGCTTGGCGGTGGGGTTGCGGTGCAGATAGGCGACCATCCACAGCTCCAGCGGATGCAGCCGCGCGATGTAGCCCAGATCGCTGAGGGAAAATTTGTCCGGCCCGTATTTGGTGTGGAGCGTGCCGATCTCGCGGTCGGTCAGCGCGGCTCCGGGCAGGCGGGCGCGCAGGAAGGCGGCCAGTTCCGCCACCCCCGCCGTGGGGCGCACCGTGCGGAAGATCACCGCCAGCCGGTGCGGGGCCGGGCGCACGCGGCTGGCCAGCCGGGCCAGCGCCTCGTCCGCAGTGCGTTTGCGGTAATCGTTGTAGAAGCGGTTGAGGAAGTCGCTGCCTTCCTTGTCGGCGAAGCGTTCGAGATAGGCTTGCCGCGCCGGGTGGCTGGGATCGTGCAGGATGTCGTCGCTGTCGTCGCCGCCCTCGGCGGAATAGAACTGCACGATGTCGCGCATCAGCCGGACAAAGGGCAGGTTGACGCTGTTGCGCAACGCCTCCTGGATCGACATGACCCGGTGGTTGTCGTCCTTGTTGAAGTTGACGAAGGCGTGCTGGCCGCCGCCGGTGAAAAACACCTCGCCGGGGTTGGCGGAATACCGCCGCTCCATCGCCGCCGCCAGCAGGGCCGACAGGCCCCGGTCCGACGCCGCCGCCAGCCACTCCACCGTCCATTGCGTCAGCGGGTCCGACGCCTCGTCCGCCACATCCTCCAGCGCGTCTTTGGGCAGATGGGCGTAACGGTCGTGCAGGTCGGCGATGATCTCCAGATAGGTGATGAGGGTGCGCAGCTTGGCGGTGGAGCCAAGATCGAGCTTCGCCCCCTCGTTGATGTCCAGCGGCTGGTCGAGGTTGTCGGCCTGGACGCGCAGGTAATTGGCCTCCGGCCCGCGTTCGTACAGCGTGACCGAATAGATGATCTTCGACAGGTCGTTCGTCTTGGCGTCGAGCAGCCGTTCGCCGGTCAGCCCCAGCGATTGGGCGTAAGCCGGGTCGTTCAGCTTGCCCAGCACCTCCACCACCCGCTGCTGCGTCGGCGCGTCCAGCGTCGATTGCGCGGTGAGGTCGAGGCGGTCGAGCTGGTACAGGCTGGGAACCCCCAGCATGCTCAACAGCTTGGCGCGAACCGCGTTGGTCGCCTTCTGCTCGATGAAAGAGGAATAGGGCGGGGTCGGCGGATCCTCGCGGAAGGCCAACGGCAGGGCGAGCGCGGTGTCGCGCAGCCCCTCGTCGATGACGCCCGCCTGGGCCAGCACGCGCAGATGGCTGTCGGCCAGCCGGTTGAGCGCGGCGCGATCCTGGATCAGGTAATAGGACGGGCGGCGCTGGGCCAGCAGCAGCGCCAGAACCTGTTTGTAGGCCAGCGCCTTCAATTGCCGGGTGGTGGGGTCCGGGGCGGCTGCGGTGGCGGTCGGCTCGCTCAACACCCGCTGGGCGATCGCCAGATCGGTGCCGAACCACGCCCACAGCCCATCGCCCAGCCCGTTCACCTCGCCAAAGCCGGGGCGGGCGGTGAGCGGGGTGGAGTTCAGGTAATCGACCAGGATGCGCCGCCGCGCCGCGCCGGTGTCCTCGCCATCCTGATAGGCGCGCACGCTGGCGGACATCATTTGCCGCAGCTTTTCCACCCCGCCGCTGGTCTGCCCGTCGGGCGAATGGCGGTATTTCTCGATCTGGGTGGCGAGCGTCGAGCCGCCGGGCGAGCGCTGGCCGGGCCGGATCATCTGCACCGGCAGCAGGGCGATGGCCCCGGCGAAGCGGTCCCACTCCACCGCCGGGTTGCGGCGCGGCTCGTCGGCGCGCAGCAATTCGCGGTTTTCGATGAACAGCAGCGTGTCGGCGACCAGCGGCGGCACATCCTCGAACCGGGCGAACACCCGTTCGGGGTAGCGGGCGCTGTGCATGGCGTGGCCGTTGCGGTCGATCAGGGTCAAACCGGCCTGGGTCTTTTCCCGGTAGATCGGAAAGCCGCCCCCTGCCATGAAGCGGTCCAGCGCCGGGGACAAGACCGCCTGCGATTCGATGGTGTAGAGCGGACCGGCGGCGTCGCCGGTCAGGCCGCGCAACTGGGCGGGCAGGGCGCTGTAACCGAACCGCTCGTTGTAGGGGCCTTGGGTTGGATAGCGCGCCGCCGGGTTCGGCCCCTCGCGCAGGGCGAAATCCATGGATTGCGCCAGCGGGGCCAACAGCCGGGCTTGCAAGCGGGAGGTCCGCATCTCCTCCCGCGCGGCGAATCCGATGGCTGCGGCGGTCCCCAGCAGAGACAGCCCCAACGCGACCCGCCGCGTCCGCGCCAACGCCCGCCCTTGCGCCATTCCGGCTGTGCACCCTTCGTCTGGTTGACTGTGTCTGGTCGATTGGTGGCAAACCCACCGCGCGAGTGTAGCGCCGGATGGTGAGGGTGTTGTGGTTAATAAAAGGTAGAATGACCTATGAGAGTTGCGGAATCCTCCAGATTGCCGATGCCATTCGTGCCAACTTCTTTTGGCGCTCAATGATGGCGTTCGGGGTCCAATCCTCACATTCGGCAACGTCGCGGGTCAGTGTGTAGATGCTGTCTGCGTAGATCGACCGCTTGGCCGGAAATTCCGCATTGCCCAGTTGCTTGTTTGCGCTTGTTTGCAGCAACGCCATGTTGCCCAATCGGGATGTCATGGTTTCCAGCTCTTCATCGGTGAAGGCCGACCATCCACCATTTGGGTTGGTCGGGCAGATATGTTCCAGACTCAAGCCCGGGCTGTCCAAATCGGGGGACAACCCTGATCGCTGCTGCTCCAATTCGCACAGGATGTAACAAGCAATTTTGCGATTTCGGGATTGACTAACCGCAATGGATTTTTCGGAAAACGCTGCCACGAAGGTTGCGTCGGTTGGGTAGACGCTGCGTATTCCTTCCAACATGTGCAGAAGGGTAGTGTGTTCTCCATTGGTCACGCGCTGGGCCTCCGTATGATAGGCTTGCTCCTGCGCGGCTGCCTGTAGACCACCGATGATGTTGTAGCGAAAGGACATGACAACAATGGCTTTTAACAGCCGTTCAAAGTCACCATCGTCCAAGCGGCGCTTTGCTGCCATCAACAAAGGATAAGGCTGGCGGACGCTGAACATTTTGAGGAGCTTGGCCTGATCCCGTGCACTGGATGGCCAATTGGAGTGGTCGGGGCTGGTCAATGCCAGATAGGTGTCCATGTCTTCGTCCATGGCGGACAGAAGGGCGAACACCTCTGCTCGCCCTCGAACGTGGTTGCGGATCGTCTTGAACAGGTCGGTTTGGCGCACGAAGTTGCGTCGGCTAATCCAATGGAAACGCAGGAAATCTGGAAAGCTTTCCGCCTGCAATTGACCGACGATACGCTCCCACCGATCATCGAGAGAGCGCAACTCATGTTCATGTTGCCCCTCTCTGTGAAGCACGGAGAACAAATAGTTTTTCAGTAGATCTGTGGCGGACAGCCGAACGCCGCGCGCGTTCAAGGTTTCGAACACCTTGTAGGCGTTCAGTTCGTCCGTCACCGTGATAACGGTGAAAAACAGGCGGTCGCTCATGGTATCGACCAGGCGGGCCACCTCACGTCCTGGGTCCGATGCCCCGCGCAGTTGCTCTTGCAACGCTTTGCTGAACCATTCATAGGCTTTGCGCAACGCGTTTTCCGACGTCTTGTTCTTGCGTTGCGGTGGGTTTTCGCTCAGGGGGACGAGATAGGTCTGGAAATAGGTATCGTTGTTGCGGTTCAAGGACAGTTTGGACCGTGCGACCAACGTCACCGGATCAAGATACCCAATGTAGGTTTGTCTCAACCCATCCAACCGTTGTTGGGTTGCTTCGACATCACGGCCCTGCTCAAGCAGTCGTTTCAAGTGGCGCAAGGCGGCAAGAACAACAATGTTCAACGTGGTCAGGCGTTGCTGTCCGTCGATCACATCGAACATTTTATCATCTGCGGATTGAAGGACGAGATACCCCATATAATGAGCGGGTTCCCCACCGTCCTTCACCGTTCCAAGAATGTCCTGCCACAAATCGTCCCATTCCTCTTCGCCCCAACTGTAGTCGCGTTGGAAGCGTGGAACGCGGTAGGTCAAGCCGTTTCCCATCAACTTGCGGAACGTGTCGTTCTTGGTGTTGAAATTGGTTGCTGACATGACAGACCTCACAGACGTCCGATGATTGGCAGAAAGATCGTTTATATTACCCCTCCAGCAGCGCCTTGGCCCGCGCGGCCAGTTCGGTCAGCGGGACTTCGACCTGTTCGCCCCGGATCAGGTGCTTCAGCGTCGCCGTGCCGCGCGCTTTTTCGTCCGATCCCATCAGGACGGCGACCGGGATGCCGGTGCGGTCGGCGTATTTCATCTGCTTGGCCAGCTTGCCGCCGTCCAGTTGGATTTCCGTGTTGATGCCCGCCGCGCGCAGATCCGACGCGATGCGGAAGTAATCCGCCGACAGGCTGGAATCCATCTGCGTCACCAGCACCTGCGCGGTGGGCGCGCCGTCCTTGATCAGACCGGCTTCCATCAACTGATAGAACAGGCGGGTCGCCCCGATGGAGATGCCGACGCCCGGTAGCTTGGACTTGGTGTAGTGGCTGGCGAGGTTGTCGTACCGCCCGCCGGAGCAGACCGAGCCGATGCCGGGATGGTCGTTCAGGAAGGTCTCGTAGACGGTGCCTGTGTAGTAATCCAGCCCGCGCGCGATGGCGAGGTTGATGCGCACGGCGTCGTCGGGGACCTGGAAGGCGCGCAGGCCGTCGATCACCGTGGTCAGTTCGGCCACGCCCTGGCGGAACTGGTCGTTGTCGATGCCCAGCGCGTTCAGGGCGGCCAGCGTGTCGGCGTTGCTGCCCTTGGCGTCGATCAGGGTCAGGATGGTGTCGGCGGCGTGGTCGGCCATGCCCAGCCCGATCAGGCTGTCGCGCACCTTGTCGCGGCCGATCTTGTCCAGCTTGTCGATCTCGCGCAGCACCAACACGCGGGTGTCGGCGTCGGCCACGCCCAGCCCGTCGAGCAGGCCCAGCAGAACCTTGCGGTTGTTCACGTTGATGGTGAAGCCACCGAAATTCAATTCGCTGAAGACGTGGTGGATGACCGCCGGAATCTCCGCGTCATATTGCGGCGACAGGCTGTCCTTGCCGATCACGTCGATGTCGCATTGATAGAACTCGCGGAAGCGCCCGCGCTGCGCCCGCTCCCCGCGATAGACCCGCTGGATCTGATAGCGGCGGAAGGGGAAAGCGAGGTCGTGTTCGTGTTCGGCCACGTAACGGGCGAGCGGCACGGTCAGGTCGAAACGCAGGGCCATTTCCGGCTTGTTGCCCTGCTGGATCGCCCCGGTCGATTGGACGAAATAGACCTGCTTTTCGGTTTCGCCGCCCGACTTGGTCAACAGCGTGTCCACCGTTTCGAACACCGGCGTTTCCACCGGCAGGAAGCCGAACCGCTCGTAACCACGGCGGATGGTGTCCAGCAGGCGCTGGAACGCCACCTGATGGCGCGGCAGCAGTTCCATCGTTCCAGGCGGGGTGCGGGGGGTGATCAGGCTCATCGGTCGGGATCCGGGCTGAAAGGGGACAGGCGTAAACCGCGCGTTTTCTAGACCCTTTCGCCCCCGCCGTCACCAGTGCGGGAGAATTTTTCGGAAGGCGCGATTTTTTTCGGAAGGGCGTGGAAGGAAATCCAAAGGCCGCTGTTCATCTAAGTACGATCCCAACAACGCGGATCGATCCTTCAAACGGAGAATTTGAATGTCCGTCACCGCTTTCAGCGCGCGCATCCGTTCGTCTTTTTCGACCTTTGCGATTGCCGGTTTGATGACGGCGGGTGTTGCGATCGGCTCCGCCTCGGCGGCCACGACCGCCCCGTCGGCCACCGATCCGGCGGCCAGCGCCCCGGCCAAGGCTGCCCCCACGCAGGTGGCTTCCACCGCGAAAATCGAGGTCAGCAAGACCCAGGCCGAAGCCGTGGCGAAGGAACTGGGGGCCAAGCCCGGCGACGCGCTGGTCGGCCAACTGACCAAATACGTGACCCAGCGTCAGGCCGCTGGCGCGCTGACCGACGCCGCCGCGAAGACCAAGGCCGTGACCGAAGCCCACCAGCAGCTCGCCAGCATCGGCGGCAAGCCGGTGACGCCAGAACAGGCCGCGAAGATCGACGGCATTCTTGGGATCAAGTGACTGGGGGATCACGTGATCGCCTGATCCTGTCCCGCCTCTGACCCACACATCACCCTTTTCACAATCGTTTCATCGCCAAGGAGAGTGTTCCATGTCCGTTCGTTCTTCTCTGTCCACCCTGGTGTTCGCTGGCCTTATGACAGCGGGTGTTGCGGTTGGTGCGGCCTCGGCGGCCACCACCACCGATCCGGTGACGACCGCCCCGGCGGCCAGCGCCCCGGCCAAGGCCGCGACGACGCAGGTGGCCTCCACCGCGAAAGTTGAGGTCAGCAAGACCCAGGCCGAAGCCGTGGCGAAGGAATTGGGGGCCAAGCCCGGCGACGCGCTGGTCGGCCAACTGACCAAATATGTGACCCAGCGTCAGGCCGCGAGCGCGCTGACCGACGCCGCCGCGAAGACGAAGGCCGTGACCGAGGCCCACCAGCAGCTCGCCAGCATCGGCGGCAAGCCGGTGACGCCCGAACAGGCCGCGAAGATCGACGGCATTCTTGGGATCAAGTGACTGGGAATGCGTTGATTGATCCGCCCGTGACCCGACGGCCCTGAACAGGATCGTCTGTCCCGCCCCTCCCACGCCGGCAGGAGGGCCAGGACCGTCAGCGGATGCCCACCCGATGACAAGCCCCTGTTTTTCCCCGTGGCCGTTGAGCCGGGGGCGCGATGGCGATAGAACGTCGTCGCACCATCCACCTCGTCAGCTCCGGGACCTGCCATGACCCTTGACCGACTTGTGATCCGCCGCCCGGACGACTGGCATGTCCATCTGCGCGACGGGGCCATGCTGAAGGCGGTTTTGCCCTTCACCGCCCGCCAGTTCGGCCGCGCCATCATCATGCCGAACTTGAAACCGCCCGCCACCCACGCCGCCGACGCCGCCGCCTACCGCGCGCGCATCCTGGCGGCCCTGCCGGAAGGCGTGCGATTCACCCCGTTGATGACCGCCTACCTCACCGACGGGACCGACGCCGAGGATCTGGCGCGCGGCTTTGAGGACGGCGTGTTCACCGCCGCCAAGCTCTACCCGGCCAACGCCACCACCAACAGCGCCCACGGCGTCACCAGCCTGGACCGCATCGCCCCGGTGCTGGAACGGATGGCCGAGATCGGCATGCCCTTGCTGATCCATGGCGAGGTGACGGAGCAGAGCGTTGACATCTTCGACCGCGAGGCGGTGTTCATCGACACCATCCTGTCGCCGCTGCTCGACCGTCACCCGACCCTGCGCGTGGTGCTGGAGCATGTGACCACCGCCGACGCGGTGGCCTTTGTCCGCGCCCACGCCGCCAGTGGCCGCATCGGCGCGACCATCACCGCCCATCATCTGCTGATCAACCGCAGCCATATTTTCCAGGGCGGCATCCGCCCGCACCTGTATTGCCTGCCCATCGCCAAGCGCGAAACCCACCGGCTGGCGCTGGTCGAGGCCGCGACCTCCGGCGAGGCCCCCTTCTTCCTGGGAACCGACACCGCGCCGCACACGGTGACGGCCAAGGAAGCGGCCTGCGGCTGTGCCGGCTGCTTCACCGCCGCCAACGCGCTGGAACTCTACGCCGAAGCGTTCGAGGACGCGGGCAGGCTCGACCAGTTGGAAGCCTTCGCCAGCCTGAACGGCCCGCGCTTCTACGGCCTGCCGCCCAGCGAGGAGCGCGTCGCCCTGGAACGCCGTCCGACGGTGGTCCCGGACGTGGTGCTGGTCAGCGAGGGCGACGCCGTGCTGCCCTTCCGCAGCGGCGAAACCCTGCATTGGAGCTTTGCCGGGCTGGTGTGAGCGTGACCCGGCGCGGGTGGGGCGTCACCGTCCCCCGCGCCGGGTCTGCATCAGCCGCATCCGTCGTTCCGGGAATAGCCCAGAAAGCACACCCGCGTGTCGCCGTAGCGGCGTTCGTCGAGCGCGGTGAAGCCGGAGGGCGGGGGCAGGGGATCGCGGTCGCCGACCTCCACCACCGCCAGCGCGCCATCGGCCAACCAGCCGGTGCGGGCCAGCGCCGCCAGCGTCAGCGGGGCGAATCCCTTGGCGTAGGGCGGATCGAGGAAGATCAGGCCGCAAGGGGCGCTGGCCGGGGGCGGGCGCGTGGCGTCGGCGCGCAGCACGATGGCCGAATCCGCTTCGCCCAGCGCGGCGATGTTGGCGCGCACGCAATCCAGCGCCGGTTTGCCGCTGTCGAGAAAGCTGCACCGGGCGGCCCCGCGCGACAAGGCTTCCAGCCCCAGGGCACCGGTTCCGCAAAAGACATCGGCGGCGATCACGCCTTCGAACGCCGGTGCCCATTCGGCGTGGGCCAGGATGTTGAAAATCGCCTCGCGCGTGCGGTCGGTGGTGGGGCGGGTGTCGCGGCCATCGGGGGCGGCCAGACGACGCCCGCGATGCTTACCGCCGACGATCCGCACCGGGGCCACCCTTGTTCGGACCAGACTTGCCCTGGCCGGACTTGCCCAGGCCGGACTTGCTTGGTCCGCCCTTGCTCGGGCCGGACTTGCCAGCGCCGTCTTTGTGCGCGCTGGGCTTGCGCGGGCGTTCGACGCGCTGGCGGTCGGTGCGGCCGTCGCGCGTCTTCACCCCGGCGGGGGCACCCGCCTCAACCGGCTTGGCGGCTGGTTTGCCCGCCGGTTTGGCGGCGAAAGGCTTGCCACCGTCCGGCTTGCGGTCATCGGTCCGGCGGTCGCTGGCCCGGTGGTCGTCGGGCCGCTTCTCGAAGCTCTTGCGCGGGCGGGCGTCCGATGCGTCGCGGGCGTCACCGCTCCGATGGTCCGGCTTGCCGCCGCTGCGGGTCGGCTTGGCCTTGGCGTCGTCCAGCGACAGGGTGCGGCCGCGCGCCGGGCGTTCGGGGCGCGCTGCGGCCTCCTCCCCCCGCTTGGCGGCGGGCTTGGCGAAGCCGGGCTTGCCATCGGCGCGGCGCGGGGCGTCGGTGCGCCGGGACGCGGGCTTGGCGTCCTCCGCCCCCCAGGCGGCTTGCGCCTCCAGCCGTTTGGTGGCCGAACGCGGGGCGCGGGCCGGGGCGGCCTGCGGGCTGTCGGCCTTGCGGGCGACGGCAACGCGGGCGCCGCTGCGGCTGCGGATCTCGCTGGGCAGGGCCGGTTTGGGCGGAAGGGCCGATTGGGTGGCGGCCTCCGCGCGGGCCTTGGCGCGCAGCTTGGTGTTCGATTCCCCTTCGCCGACCACGGCGTCGCCGGTGAAGTAATTGGCGATCTGTTCGCGGACGATGCGCTTGGGCACCTCCTCCACCGCGCCGTCCTCCAGCTTGCCAAGCTGGAAGGGGCCGTAGGCGACGCGGATCAACCGGTTCACCACCAGACCCAGCGACTCCATCACCTTGCGGATTTCGCGGTTCTTGCCTTCCTTCAGCGACACCGTCAGCCAGGCGTTGCGGCCCTGGATGCGGTCCAGCACCGCTTCGATCGGGCCGTACTTGACACCGTCGATGGTCGGACCCTTGGCCAGCGCGGCCAGCTTGATTTCCTCCACCTCGCCGAACACGCGCACGCGGTAACGGCGGGTCCAGCCGGTGGCAGGCAATTCCAGGAAGCGGGCCAACTCGCCATCGTTGGTCAGCAGCAGCAGCCCTTCGGTGGTCAGATCGAGCCGACCGATGGACACCACGCGCGGCAGTTCCGGCGGCAGATTGTCGAAGACGGTTTCCCGGCCCTTCTCGTCGCGCGCGGAGGTGACAAGACCGGCGGGCTTGTAATAGCGCCAGAGCCGGGCGGGTTCCGGTTCCGGAATGACCTTACCATCGACCTGCACGATGTCGCCGGGGCGGACCACGCAGGCGGGGGTGGTCAGCGTCTGGCTGTTCACCGCAACGCGCCCTTCGGCGATCCAGCGTTCGGCGTCGCGGCGCGAGCACAGCCCGGCGCGGGCCAGGCGTTTGGCAATGCGTTCACCGCCCTCGGACGGGGCAGTGGCGGTCAGGTCGGTGTCGGTCTTATCCATAGCGCGGACCATAGGGCCAGATCGTCCCGCCCGCAACCCGGGACCCGGTCCAATCCCCCGCTTTTGCGCCGGAATCGGGTTGACGGGCGGGGAATCCGGTGGGCAGGTTGGCCCCTGCCATGCCGCCGCTGTTCCCACCCCGCCCATCCTACATGGAGCTTGCCTTCGCCGAGGCCGAGGCCGCCGCCCGCCGGGGCGAGGTCCCGGTGGGGGCGGTGATCGTCGATCCCGCCACGGGAACCGTGCTGGCCCGCGCGGGCAACCGGACGGAGGAACTGAACGACCCCAGCGCCCACGCCGAATTGCTGGCGATCCGCGCGGCCTGCGCGACGGTGGGCGAGCCGCGACTGCCCGGCCACGACCTCTATGTGACCTTGGAACCCTGTGCCCTCTGCGCCGCCGCCATCAGCTTCGCCCGCCTGCGCCGGGTCTATTACGGTGCCTATGACCCCAAGGGCGGAGCGGTGGACCACGGCCCGCGCTTTTTCGCTCAACACACCTGCCACCACGCCCCGGACGTGTATGGCGGCATCGACGAACGGCGCGCGGGCGCGCTGCTGCGGGACTTTTTCAAGACCCGGCGGTGAGGGGGCATCCCTCGCCCGCATCACACGGGAGAGGGGTGGTGTGAGTGTTACCGCCCCACCGCGCGCCACCCGATGTCGCGGCGGCAGAAGCCGCCCGGCCAGTCCAGCGCGTCCACGCCGCGATAGGCGGCGGCCTGGGCGGCGGCGACCGTTGCGGCGCGGGCGGTCACGCCCAGCACGCGGCCACCCACCGACAGCACGCGGCCATCCTCGGCGCGCTTGGTTCCGGCGTGGAACACCGTCACCCCGTCCACCGCGTTGGCGGCGTCCAGGCCCTTGATCTCGGTGTTCTTCAGGTAATCGCCGGGGTAGCCCTGGGCGGCCATCACCACGCACAGCGCGGTGTCGTCCGACCAACGCAGGTCGATGCGGTCGAGCGCGCCGTCGGCGGCGGCGACCAGTGCCGCGAGCGCGTCGGACTCCAGGCGGCTCATCAGCGTCTGGCATTCGGGGTCGCCGAAGCGCACGTTGAACTCCAGCGTCTTCGGGGTCGGGCCGTCCGGCGTCTGCACGATCATCAGACCGGCGAACAGCACGCCCTTGAACGGGCGGCCTTCCGCCGCCATGCCCTTGACCGTCGGTTCGACGATCTCGCGCATCACGCGGGCCTGAAGCTCCGGCGTCAGGGCCGGGGCGGGGGAATAGGCCCCCATCCCGCCGGTGTTGGGGCCGGTGTCGCCGTCGCCCACCGCCTTGTGGTCCTGGGCCGAGGCCATCGGCAGGGCGTTTTCACCGTCGCACAGGGCGAAGAAGCTGACCTCCTCCCCGTCCAGGAACTCTTCCACCACCACTTCGGCCCCGGCGGCACCGAAGCGGCCGCCGATCAGCGCGTCGTCGATGGCGGCGAACGCCTCCTCCTGCGTGCGGGCGACGGTCACGCCCTTGCCAGCGGCCAGACCGTCGGCCTTGACCACGATGGGCGCGCCGTGCTGGCGGACATAGGCCTTGGCGGCCTCGGCGTCGGTGAAGCGGCCATAGAAGGCGGTCGGCACGCCGTATTTGGCCAGAATGTCCTTCATGAAGCCCTTGGAGCCTTCCAGGGCGGCGGCGGCGGCGCTGGGGCCGAAGGCCTTGATGCCGATGGCGTTCAGCCTGTCCACCAGACCCAGCACCAGCGGGCCTTCCGGGCCGACGACGACGAAGTCGATGGCGCTGTCCTGGGCGAAGCGGACGATGGCGTCCACATCCTCCGCCCCGATGGGGACCAGGGTGGCGACATCGGCGATCCCGGCGTTGCCCGGCGCGCAATAGAGCGCGGAGCACAGCGGCGACTTGGCGATGGCCCAGCACAGGGAGTGCTCACGCCCACCCGAACCGACGACGAGGACTTTCATGACGCGACGCCCCTTGTTAACGCGCTTGTTGCCAACTGCGCGCCTTGTATCATGCCCGCACCATGACTCAAGATTTTGATGGCCCCGCCCCGTCCCTGCCGCTGGTCGCGCCCGAACCGCGTCCGGGGTCCAACCTGCCGGAATACACGGTCGGCGACCTTGCCCGCCGTCTGAAGCGCAGCATCGAGGAGGAGTTCGGCTTCGTCCGGGTGCGCGGCGAGATCTCCCAGCCGAAAAAGCACAGCTCCGGCCACTGCTATCTGCGTCTGAAGGACGACACGGCGGTGATCGAGGCGGTGTGCTGGCGCGGAACCATGTCCAAGCTGGCGGTCAAGCCGGAGGAGGGGTTGGAGGTCATCGTCACCGGGCGGATGACCACCTATCCGGGCCGCTCGCAATACCAGCTCGTCATCGAATCGATGGAGTTGGCGGGCGAAGGCGCGCTGCTGAAGATGCTGGAGGAGCGCAAGCGCCGTCTGGCCGCCGAAGGGCTGTTCGACCCGGCGCGGAAAAAGCCGATTCCCTTCCTGCCCGCCGTCATCGGCGTCGTCACCTCGCCCACCGGGGCGGTGATCCGCGACATCCTGCACCGGCTGAACGACCGCTTTCCCCGCCATGTCCTGCTCTGGCCGGTCGCGGTCCAGGGCGAGCGGGCGGCGGCGGAGGTCGCGGCGGCGATTGACGGGTTCAACCGGCTGCGGGCGGGCGGGCCGGTCCCGCGCCCCGAGCTGCTGATCGTCGCGCGCGGCGGCGGCTCGCTGGAAGATTTGATGGCCTTCAACGAGGAGATCGTCGTGCGGGCGGCGGCGGCGAGCGCCATCCCGCTGATTTCCGCCGTCGGCCACGAAACCGACACCACCCTGATCGACCACGCGTCCGACCGCCGCGCGCCGACGCCGACCGCCGCCGCCGAAATGGCGGTTCCGGTGCGCGGCGAGTTGCTGGCGCAGGTGCTGGACGACGAACGCCGCCTGCTGGCCAGCGCCGGGCGGCTGTTGAGCGAGCGGCGCAACCGGGTGGAGGGGTTGGCGCGCGGGCTGGGCGACCCCCGCGCCCTGCTGGACGGCCACGCCCAGCGGCTGGACGACCGCGCCGAACGGCTGGTGCTGGCCGCCGGGGCGCTGGTGGAACGCCGCCGCACCCGGGTGGGGGAGGCGGCGGCCCGCCTGCGCCACCCGCGCGACCAGTTGATCCAGGCCCGGCAAACCCTGGCCGGGGAAGCCCGCGCGCTGGACGGTGCGCTGCGCCACGCGGTGACGATGGCCGAGGGGCGGTACCAGCGCGTCGCCGGTCGCCTGTCGCTGACCCCGGCCCGCCACCGTCTGGAGGACTCCGCGCGGCGGTTGGCCGACCTGACGCCCCGCCTGGACCGCGTCTTTGCCGCCACGTTGGAGACGCAGGCGCGCAAACTGGAGTCGCTCGGCCAATTGCTGGAAAGCTACAGCCACAAGAGCGTGCTGGCGCGCGGTTTCGTCCTGGTCGAGGACCGCGACGGCAAACCGATCACCGCCGCCCGCCAAACCACAGCGGGGCAGGCGCTGACCCTGCGCTTTGGCGACGACAGCCGGGTCGGGGTGACGGTGGCGGGCGACGGGGCGCAGACGCAGGCCGCGCCGGTTGTGGTTGCATCGGAAGCGAAAGCCGAGCCGCCGGAACCGAAAACCGAACCGAAGCCGGAGAAGAAGGCGGAGAGCCGGAAACCGCGCGTGCCGCCGACACAGGGCAGCCTGTTTTAGAGCGCCGTGCCTAAAACACGAAACAACACGGCGCTCTAAGCTTTGATTTATCGAGCAGATCGCGTGAAATCGATTCCGATTTCACGCGATCTGCTCTAACCGCTCCCGCTCACTCCGTCCGCAGGCCCAGCCGTCCGGCCAGACGGAACAGGTTGCTGCGGTCCAGGCCCAGGCTGCGGGCCGCTTTGGCCCAATTGCCGTC
This sequence comes from Azospirillum griseum, assembly GCF_003966125.1. Lineage (GTDB taxonomy): Bacteria > Pseudomonadota > Alphaproteobacteria > Azospirillales > Azospirillaceae > Azospirillum > Azospirillum griseum. The sequence goes on along the minus strand of NZ_RXMA01000012.1, from coordinate 126,681 downwards.
GTGGCGGGCCAGATGGTCGCGGATCATCCGGCGTTGCAGATCGTCCACCGCGTCGCGCAGGGGCAGATCGTCGGGGGGGCTTGCGGTCGGGCATGGGGTGGTGTTGGGCGCGGGGGGCGTGTCCTCCGCGTCGGTCAGGCCCAGATCGACGGCGGTCAGGGTCAGGACCCCGCCCTCGGCGGCGCGGGCGGCGCGGGCGCGGATGGCCCCGCGCCCGATGGCGTGTTCCAACTCCCGCACATTGCCGGGCCAGGGGTAGGACAGCAACCGCCGTTCGGCGTCGGCGGACAGGCGGACGTTGCGCAACCCCAGCCGCGCCCGGTTGCGTTCCAGGAACAGCCCGGCCAGCCGCAGCGCCTCGGCCCCGCGCTGGCGCAGCGGCGGCACGCGCAGCGGGTAGACGCTGAGGCGGTGATAGACGTCGGCGCGGAACCGTCCCTCCGCCACCTCGCGCGTCAGATCGCGGTTGGTCGCGGCGATGACGCGGACGTTGACGGTCAGGTGGCGGTCGGACCCCACCCGCTGAATCTCGCCGTTCTGCAAGGCGCGCAGCATCTTGGCCTGAACCGCCAGCGGCAGTTCGCCCACCTCGTCCAGAAACAGGGTGCCGCCGTCGGCCAGTTCGAACTTGCCGCGCCGGTCGGCCACCGCCCCGGAAAAGGCCCCGCGCACATGGCCGAACAGCTCGCTTTCCACCAGCGTGTCGGGCAGGGCGGCGCAATTCACATGGACCAGCGGCCCTTGCGCCCGGCGGGAACGGGCGTGCAGGCGGCGGGCCACCAGCTCCTTGCCGACGCCGGTTTCGCCCAGCACCAGCACCACCAGATCGCTGTCGGCCACCGCGTCGATGTCGCGCAGCAGGGCCGCCATCACCGGGCTGTCGCCCACCAGTTCGATGGCCGGATCGGACCGGTCGTCGAACCCGCGCGCCGGTTCCGCCGCCGCCGCCCGCCGCTCCGTCGCCTCGGCCAAGGCCATGGCCAGCCGGGCGAGATCGACCATGGCCCCGTCCAGCCCATCGAGTCGTCCGGGTGTCAGGGCGTCCAGCGTCATCACGCCCCAGGCTGGCCCCCCGCCTGACCGCCGCAGCGGCGCGCCGACGCAATCATGCACGTGCAAGCGGTCCTGCCCGTCGGGGATCAGGCCGTCGTAGGGATCGGGCAGCGGGCAATCGGCGGGAAAGCGGGTCAGCGCCTCGGCGGACTCCAGAATCCCGCGCAGGCGCGGGTGGTCGTCCAGGCGGAAACGGCGGCCCAGCGTGTCGGGGCTGAGGCCGCGCGTGGCCAGCGGGATCAGGCGGTCGCCGTCCAGCCGCAGCACCGCGCTGGCGTCGCAGGGCAGGCGGCGGGCCACATGCTCCAGGAACAGCGGCCACAGCCGATCCGGCCGGTCCAACCGCTCCAGCAGGTCGGCGACGTCGGCGGCGGCGAAGGGGTGTGTCGAAACGACATCAACGTTGTCCATTCGACATCATACCCCAGCGGGTCACTCTGACAACAGCCTGGTTGTGCGGCGCGGAAATCCGCGCCCGCAGGGCTTGGCACGGGGCTTGCCATAGGGGATGCGACATCACGCCGCGCAACAAAGGACCGCACGCATCATGCTGACGCCCGCCCAGACCGCCATCATCAAGGCCACGGCCCCGGTGGTCGCCGCCCACGCCAACCAGATCACCGCCACCTTTTACCCGTTGATGTTCGAGCGCTTTCCCGAGGTGCGCGCCGTCTTCAACCAAAGCCACCAGCGCGCCGGTGCCCAGCCGCAGGCGCTCGCCAACGCCATCATCGCCTACGCCTCCAACATCGACCGGCTGGAGGTTCTGGGGTCGGCGGTGGCGGGCATCGTGCAAAAGCACGTCTCGCTGAACATCACAGCGGATCAGTATGAGATTGTCGGAACCTGCCTGATGGACGCCATCGGGCGGGTTCTGGGCGACGCGGTGACGGCGGAGGTCGCCGACGCCTGGGGGGCGGCCTATTGGCAGCTCGCCCGCCTGTTGATCGCGGCGGAGGAGGCCGAATACAGCCGCAAGGCGGCGCTGACCGGTGGCTGGCGCGGCGCGCGCCGCTTCCGCGTGGTCGAAAAGACCCCGGAAAGCGCGGTCATCACCTCCTTCCGTCTGGCCCCGGTCGATGGCGGGCGGGTGATGGATTTCCGCCCCGGCCAGTATCTGGGGCTGAAGCTGACCATCGACGGCGAGACGGTGCACCGCAATTACAGCCTGTCGGCCAGCCCCAACGGCGAGACCTATCGGATTTCGGTCAAGCGGGAGGATCACGGGCTGGTGTCGGGCTTCCTGCACGACCGCGTGCGCGTTGGCGACGAGATCGAGGTCTATCCGCCCGCCGGGGAGTTCGTGTTGACCGACAGCGCCGCGCCCGTGCTGCTCATCACCGGCGGGGTGGGGCAGACCCCGGCCCTGCCGCTGGCCGAACAGGCGCTGGCCGCCGGGCGGCGGGTGATCTACGTCCACGCCGCGATCAACGGCGCGGTGCACGCCTTCCGCGATCAGGTGGACGCGCTGGCCGCCCGCCATGAGGCCCTGAAGACCGTCTATTGCTACGCCGAACCCGACGCGCACGACACGCCGGATCTGGTCGGTTTGCTCGACCAGCAGGCGTTGGCGGCTCTGCTGCCGCCCGGCGCGGAGGCGTATGTGGTGGGGCCGAAGCCCTTCATGGCGGCGGTGATCGGCGCGTTGACCGCGCTGGGTCTGCCGAGCGGGGCGATCTTCCACGAATTTTTCGGCCCCAAGGAAGCCCTGGCCTGACCACGGCGGGGGTTTTCCCAAGCCAGAGCCGCCAGGCCCCGGTCCGTCAGCGTCCCGTTCCGTGGCGGCGGGGCGCTGGTCGGCACCCATTCTGATAAGGACGTTCCATCATGGACATGACCAGCTTCCACACCCACCACAGCGACGTTCTGGCGCTGGCCGCCGCCATCGAGCGGCGGTTGGACCCGGTGGCGATCGCAGCGAATCCGGCCCCGGTCGCCACCGACCTTGTCCAACTGTTCGGCAAATTCTCGGTTCATCTGGCGGTGGAGGACAAGGCGCTGTACCCCCGGCTGGCCCGCGCCGCCGACCCCGCCTTGCGCGGTCTGGCCGCGCGGTTCCAGCAGGAGATGGGCGGGCTGACCCAGCGCTTCGAAGCCTACCGCCAGCGCTGGCCCGGCCCCTTCGCCATCGCCAAGGACCCGGCGGGCTTCGTGGCCGAAACCCGGACCATGTTGGACGCGTTCAAGAACCGCATCGCGCGGGAGAACGCCGAGCTGTACCCGCTGGCCGAACGGCTGGGGGCGGAGATACGCGCGGCCTGACGCGCGCCAATCACCGCCGCCCGAACAGCCGTTCGATGTCGGCGAGCTTCAGCTCCACATAGGTGGGGCGGCCGTGGTTGCATTGGCCGCTGTGCGGGGTGGCTTCCATCTGGCGCAGCAGGGCGTTCATCTCCTCGATGTTCAGGGCGCGCCCGGCGCGGACGGAGCCGTGGCAGGCCATGGTTCCGCACACCGCCTCCAACCGCTCCTTCAGCGACAGGGTGTCGCCCAGTTCGGCCAACTCCTCGGCCAGATCGGCGATCAGGCCCTTGACGTCGGATTGCCCCAGCAGGGCCGGAACCTCGCGCACCAGGACGCAGCCGGGGCCGAACCCTTCGATCACCAAGCCCAGTTCGGCCAGTTCCGCCGCGCGGGTCAGCAGCCGGTCGGCGGACGGTTCGTCCAGCTCGACCAGATCGGGGATCAGCAGGGCCTGACGCTTCACCCCGCCGTCGAGCAGGGCGCTTTTCATCCGTTCATAGACCAGCCGTTCATGGGCGGCGTGCTGGTCAACGATGATGATGCCCTCCCGCGTTTGCGAGACGATGTAGGTGTTGTGCAATTGCGCCCGCGCCGCGCCCAACGGATGGCTGTCGGGCGGCGGGGCATCGGGGGCCGGAGTCTGGGCGCTGTTTGGCGCGTATTCGGGCGGGCGCGCCGCCGGGGCGAAGCCGGACAGGCGGCCTTGAAGCGGCGGCAACCCGGCTCCGCCATTGGTCGGGTAGGGTGCCTGGAAGGCGGTGGCCCGCTCCGCCAGCCCCGGCGTGACCGTCGGCCCGGTGCCCCAGGGCGGTGATCCGCCCCAACCGCCGGTCCAGGCACCGCCGCCCCCGCTGCGGCCATAGGGCAGGGGGGAGGGGGCGAAGCCGCCGTCGGCGGACGCGCCGGGCGGATCGCCGTCGCCCTGCGGGCGCAGCGCCCCCAGCGTCGCCAGCCCGACGGTGGTGGAGGCGCGGTGCCCGGCGTCGGCCAGCGCCCGTTTCAGCGCGCCGACGATCAGGCCGCGCACCAGCCCCTGATCGCGGAACCGCACCTCGGCCTTGGCCGGATGGACGTTGACGTCGACCTCCTGCGGGTCGATCTCCAGAAACAGGGCGAGCAGCGGGTGACGGTCGCGCGGCAGGAAATCGGCGTAGGCGGCGCGCACCGCGCCGACCATCAGCTTGTCGCGCACCGGACGGCCATTGACGAACAGATGCTGGTGGCGCGCGGTCGGGCGGTGCAGGGTGGGCAGGCCGATCCAGCCGAACAGGGTCACGGCCTCGCGCATCGCCTCCACCGGGACGGCGTTGTCCTGGAAATCGCGCCCCATCAGCGCGCCCAGCCGGGTCAAACGGGCGTCGAGCAGTTCGCCTTGCGCCGCCGACAACCGCAACCCCGACCGGCCACCGCCGTCGGACAGGGTGAAGGCGACGCCGGGATGCGCCATCGCCAACCGTTCGATGCAGTCGGCGATGTGGTCGTATTCGGTGCGCGGGGCCTTCAGGAATTTCAGTCGGGCGGGCACGGCGGCGAACAGGTCGCGCACCTCGATCCGCGTGCCGTGGGCCAGCGCGGCGGGCTGCGGCGTGCCCTTGGCCCCGGCGTCCACCGTCAGGCTCCAGGCGCTGTCGGCTCCGCGCGGGCGGCTGGTGATGGTCAGATGGCTGACCGCGCCGATGGAGGGCAGCGCCTCCCCCCGGAAGCCGAGCGAGCGGATGTCGAGCAGATCGTCGCCGGGCAGTTTCGAGGTGGCGTGGCGTTCGACGGCGAGCGACAGCTCGTCCGCCGTCATGCCGCACCCGTCGTCGGTGATGGAGATCAGCGTCTTGCCGCCGTCGCGCACCACCACGTCGATGCGGGTGGCCCCGGCGTCGAGCGCGTTCTCCACCAGCTCCTTCACAGCGGCGGCGGGGCGTTCGATCACCTCACCGGCGGCGATGCGGTTGACCAGGGTGTCGGGAAGCAGGCGGATCGTCATGCCGCATCATAGGGTGGATCGGGGGCGCTGGGCCACCGCATTTGGTGCGGTTGGTGTCTTGCGGTTTTTGGCCCGCTGTCGCTTACAGGCCCTTCCAGGCGCGGACGTAATCCAGAAACTTGCGCTCATAAACGGATGGCGGGCTTTTGTAGCGGGCGACCAGACCGCTTTCGTCGGTCAGTTTCACGACAAGGCCATGGCAGGGTGCTTCCACCACCTCCTCCCCCAGCGTGAACACCATCTTGAAATCAAATTGCTGGTGGGCGATCAGGTCGCCGTCGTAGGGGCGCAGGCGAAAGGAGCCGATGGCGAATTCCGCCGGCACGAATTCGTGATGATCGATGACGATGGTCGGCGGTTGGGACGGGCGAGGCCCCTTGTCCGCCGCCGCGCCGTTGGCGGCCTTGCCGCCGCCGCTCAGTTTCGACAGCCACGACATGCTGCGCGTTGCCCTTTGTGCGGAGCGCGTTGACACGCGCGCGTGAACCAAAACTGTTACAATGCATCTGTTTTCGCAGTATTTGGTTTATCAACGGTTAATGTTTTGTGTCCAATCTTGTGTTCGATCATGTCGCGTGCCAGACGGGTCAGTTTGCCTCCGAATCGGGCGGTTTTGCCGCATGTTGGCGGAACATGGCGAACATGCGCCTGTCTTGGTGGTCATCATCTCGTCATCCTGCAAAGACGGGTCTAGGATTTACTCGACGCGCTCTTTGATTTGCACGCGCGTGCCTTTGGTCTCCTGCTTTCTTTTGCAACTGCGAACACTTGCTGGCGCGATCCGGTGGGTTTGGACACCCGCGACCGTGTTGCGCGTTTCGGGAGGAAAAGCACCATGATGAATCGCACCGTCGGGGATCTGGTCCACAACCATCGGGTGGTCGCCCTGCCGCCCACCGCCAGCGCCCGCGACGCCGCACGGCGGATGCGGGATGAACACGTCGCCTCGGTCGTCGTCACCGATGAGGGGGCGCACGCCGTCGGGATTTTCACCGAACGCGACCTGACCGACCGGGTGGTCGCCGGTGGCCTGGATCCTGATTCGACCCTGCTGGGCAGCGTGATGACCCGTTGCCCCGTGACCACCGCGCTGGACACCAGCGTCGGCGACGCCCTGCGCTGCATGACGGTCAACACCCTGCGCCACCTGCCGGTGGTGGCCGATGGCCGGGTGGTCGGCCTGATTTCCATGCGCGATTTCGTCGGCGACGAGCTGGCGATGATCGACCGGGAAAAGGACGTGATGGAGACGCTGACCGAACGGTTGTGACGCGTCGTTCCAGAGGGGGGCGGCTACGCCCTGTTTCACCCGCGCGGGCCATCCAACGCGGGTGAAACAGGGCGTTCGGCTGCGGTTATTCCAGGCTGTAGACCCGGATCAGCACGATCTTGCCCGGCGTCAGGCTGTGCAGCGTGCCGACGAAGCTCTTGCGGTTCAGCCAGTCATGCGGGCCTTCCGGGGCCGTCAGGTCGATGTGGGAAAAGGCGTAGCGCGTGCCATCGGGGCGGGCGTCGATCAGCACCCGGTTGTTGACGGTGAGGACGGCCCCATCCTCCGTCTGCAGTTCGTACAGCGCGTTCAGGATGCGCACGCCGTCCTTGCGCAGCAACTGGCGGTCGGCCCCGCCGCGCAGCACCGTGCCGCGCAACCTCGGACCGGCAAAACGCCCGCCGACGATGTTGATGATCCGACGACCGCCCAACGGCCCGTTGCCCATGTCGATGGCCGGCTCCAGATCGCAGAGCGCCTCGTACACGAATTCGGTTTTTGGCAGCACCACCGGGATGTCGGGCGACAAAGGGCCGCCGGTCGATGCCATAGCCGTGTTGTGCGGGGCGGACGCAACCCATCCGGTGGCCGCCATCCCCGCCGTTAGGGTGGCGGTGCGGATCAGGGCGCGGCGGTTCAGCGGCGCGGTGGGGGTGTCCCTGTGCGCGTCTCTGTGCGTTTCGGTGTTGTCCACGGACGGTCTCCCTTTGGGATGGTCGATGACGGTCTTCGGCGTTGCCAGGACGTCATGGGTTGTTTCCCTTCCGTTGAACCGATTTTTGTTGTGTGTCCCTCAGCGGTAGCCAATCGGACGGTCGAGCGCAAGTTGTTCGTTCGCCTTACAAATTTTTTCGGACAACACGGATCGGCGCGCCCGGAGGATCGGTGCTACAGTCATCCTTCACCAAGCTTGCCCCCTGTGGAGACATGCCGATGCGGCGGTTGCCGATGATTCATGATTTTGCTGCGGAGGCAGCCGACCCCGTCCGTTACGCCGCGTTGGAGGGCGATTGGTGGCTGGCCATCGCCGACGTGATCGGCAGCACCCGGTTGGCGGGCGAAGGGCGGCACCGCGACGTCAACTTTGTCGCCGCCGCCGTGGTTGCCGTGCTGTCGCGGGCGATTCAGCAGGGGGATCAGCCGGTGGCCTGTCAGTTCGGCGGCGACGGCGCGATGGCCGCCGTTCCGCCGGGGCGGCAGGACGCGGCGCGCGACGCGCTGGCCGCGCTCGCCCATTGGGCGGGGGAGGTGATGGACGTGCCGCTGCGGATCGGCATCGTGCCGGTGCGCGCCCTGCTCGACCAGGGGCTGGAGGTGATGGCGGCGTTGCAGGATGTTGGCAACGGCAACAGCTTCGGCCTGTTTCTGGGCGGTGGTGTGGCCGCCGCCGACGCCTGGGTGAAGGACGACGCGCAATGGCGGCTCGACCCCCGGCCCGGTCCCTTGCCGGGGTTGGAGGAGGTGTCCTGCCGCTGGCGACCGGTTCCACCCCATCGCGGCACGGTGCTGTGCGTCATCATTGACGCGGTGGAACCGGGGGCCGCCGGTGTGGCGGCGATGGCGCGGATCCAGGGCGAGATTGAACGGATCGTGCCCACCGCCGCCGCCGCCCCGCTGGGCGGGGGGGAGCGCATGGTCACGCGCTGGCCGCCGACCTACCGGTCCCTGCTGATGGAGGCACGGGCCAGCCGGTCGCGCGGGGCTGCGGTCGGGCGGGTGCTGAAGGCGCTGGCGGCGTCGGCCACCTTGAGCGTTCTGCTGTTCATGGGCTGGCGTCTGGCCAACTTCGACCCGTTTTATTACCGGCGGACGACGGCGGAGCGGTCGGATTTCCGCAAGGCGGCGGGCGGGCCGCGCATGGTGCTGGACGTGTCGGAGGCCGAAGCCGAGGCCATCGAGCGCCTTCTGGCCGCCGAAGCGGCGGCGGGGGTCATCCATTACGGCACGGCGCGGGCCGACGCGACGACCATCACCTGTCTGGTGGGCGACCTGTCCGCCGACCAGCATGTGCATTTCCTGGACGGGGATCGTCTGGGCTTCTGGCGGGCGTCGGTGATGCTGAAGGCGATGAAGGCGGGCAAGCCCCTTCCGGCCCCGACCTGACCGAACCGCCGCGTGGGATGGTCCCGCGCGGCGGTTGGGGTGGCTGCGTCGGCGGCCCTTTCGATCAGGCCAGAACGTTCACGCCGCTCGACCCGCGCGACGCGATGCTGGCGAACAGCTTTTGCGCGCTGGCGGTGTCGCCCGATTGCAGGGCGGAGCTGATGTCGCTCAGGCTGCTGGTCAGCTTGTCGAGGAAGGAGTTGCCCTTCGTCGAGGAGGCGCTGCCGGTCGACGATGTGCTGCTGTCGTCGTCGGTCTCGCCGTTGCTGTCGTCGTCGTCGTTGCTGGCGGTCAACAGCTTGGTCAGGGCGGAAATCGAATCCTGCGCGCCGGAGACATCACCCGATTGCAGGGATTCGGCCAAGCTGCCGACGGCGTCGCGCACCTCGTCCGAGCCACCGCCGGGGCCACCCTCCGGCGGCGGGCCGGGGGGCGGGCCATCGGGAGGCTGACCACCACCGGCTCCCTTGGGGCCGCTGGGCGGGCCGTTCTGGGCGAAGGCTTCCTGAACGGCGCTCACGTCGCCGGTCTTCAGCGCGTCGCCGACGCTGGTCAGCAAATTCTTCAGCGGGTTCTTGCTGTCGTTCGCGCTGGAGGTGGACGAGGTCGACGAACTGGACGACGACGAACTGTTGGTGCCGACCAGCTTGTTCAGCGAATCATAAGCGCTTTGAACCGACGACAGATCGCCGGACTCAACCGCCTTTTTCAGGGCGTTGATCCCCTCCCGCACCTCTTTGCCCGGCCCTTGCGGGCGCTGGGCGTATTGGGCGGAGGAGGATGAACTGACCAGGGAAACGGACATGGCTCTCTCCTTACGGACTTCCTCACCGACCGTTTGACGGATGAGAGAGCGCACCTCCTGCGCGGAAAAATAATTTGTCTCAAATTTTCTTCAAAGGCGCATCATGTCAGGGACGGCCCCAGGCGCGGCGCTGGTCCAGCGCGTCCACCGACACGATCTCCGTGCCGATCGGCCACAGCGCCAGCATCGCCAGCTTCAGATGCGCCCAGGCAAAGGGCAGGCCGATGATGGTGATGGCCAGACCGACGGCGGCGAAGAGATGGCCCAGCGCCAGCCACCAGCCGGCGAACACGAACCACAGGATGTTGCCGAGGAAGCCCAGCCCGCTGGTCCCCAGATCGCCGCGCCCGCGATACTCGTCACGGCGGACGGCGGTTTGGCCGAAGGGCAGCAGGGTGTAGCGGGCGATGGTCATCGCCGACCGCGCCCAGGGCAGGCCGATGATCGACAGCGCCATCAGCAGCGCGGCGATCGCCCAGCCCAGCGCCATCCAGATGCCGCCGGTGAGAACCCACAGAACATTGAGAAGGAAGCTGAACAGGGGCATGACCGTAATCTCCTTGTGGATTGCCATGTGGGAAGGGTTGGGCGCGCCGTCGAGAGGGGGGCTGAAAAAAGAACGAAACGGGTGCGGACGGGCTTCGACCCGGCGCGCCGCGTGCTATACACGGAACCGCCGTCCAGGAAAGCCGTGAGCCATGTCCGACTCTTTCGACACCGATCCCTTTGCCGACGATCCCCTTGCCGACGCGGCCCCCGCCGATGATCCGCTGAGCCACGCCGCAAGCCACGCCGGTCCCGCTGCCGCCCCCGCGCCGATGCAGCGCTTCGCCTATCTCGACGGGCTGAATCCGTCGCAGCGGGCGGCGGTGGAGGCGTTGGACGGGCCGGTGCTGGTGCTGGCCGGGGCGGGGACCGGCAAGACGCGGGTGCTGACCACCCGGCTGGGCCATTTGTTGATGACACGGCGGGCGGCGGCCTTCCAGATCCTGGCCGTGACCTTCACCAACAAGGCCGCGCGCGAAATGCGCGAGCGCGTCGCGGCGCTGGTGGGGATCGAGCCGGAAGGCTGGTGGCTGGGGACCTTCCACGCGCTGGCCGCCCGCATCCTGCGCCGCCACGCCGAATTGGTCGGGTTGAAATCCAACTTCACCATCCTGGACACCGACGACCAGATCCGGCTGGTCAAGCAACTGCTGGAAGCCGCCAACATCGACACCAAGAAATGGCCGCCGCGCCAGCTTCTGGGGGCGTTCGAACGTTGGAAGGATCGCGGCCTGACGCCCGACCGCCTGAACGCCGGGGACGGCGGCGACGTGGCGGGCGGGCAGAGCGTGGCGCTCTACCGCGCCTATCAGGAGCGGTTGCGGACGCTGAACGCCTGCGATTTCGGCGACCTGCTGCTGCACACGCTGGAGATCTTCCAGAAGCACCCGGACGTGCTGGCCGAGTATCACCGCAAGTTCAAATACATCCTGGTCGATGAGTATCAGGACACCAACGTCGCGCAATATCTGTGGCTGCGCATCCTGTCCCAGGCCCACAAGAACATCTGCTGCGTGGGGGACGAGGATCAGTCGATCTACGCCTGGCGCGGGGCGGAGATCGGCAACATCCTGCGCTTTGAGACCGACTTTCCCGGTGCCACCATCGTCAAGCTGGAGCAGAATTACCGCTCCACCGGCCACATCCTGGCCGCCGCCTCCGGCCTGATTGCCCACAACAAGGGGCGGTTGGGCAAGACGCTGTGGACCCAGGCCGACGGCGGCGAACCGGTGCGGGTCAAGGCGGTGTGGGACGGGGAGGAGGAGGCCCGCTGGGTCGGCGACGAGATCGAGGCGCTGCAACGCAAGGGCGTTCCCCTGGCGCAGATCGCCATTCTGGTGCGCGCCGGGTTCCAGACCCGCGAGTTCGAAGAGCGCTTCATCACCATGGGCCTGCCTTACAAGGTTCTCGGCGGTCCGCGCTTTTACGAGCGGCAGGAAATCCGCGACGCCATGGCCTATTTCCGGGTGGTCAATTCGCCCGACGACGATCTGGCCTTCGAGCGCATCGTCAATCTGCCCAAGCGCGGCGTCGGCCCGGCGGCGATGCAGACGCTCTACACCGCCGCCCGCGCGCGCGGCGTGTCGCTGACCGATGCGGCGTGGCTGCTGACCGACACGGACGAGCTGAAACCGAAGCTGCGCAGCACCCTGCGCGGGCTGTTGCAGGATTTCTTCCGCTGGCGGACCATGCTGGACACCGTGCCGCACACCGAGATGGCGCGGCTCATCCTGGATGAATCCGGCTACACCCGGATGTGGCAGGAGGACAAGACCCCCGAAGCGCCGGGGCGGCTGGAGAACCTCAAGGAACTCGTCACCGCCATGGGCGATTTCGAAACGCTCGCCGGATTCCTGGAGCATGTCGCCCTGGTGATGGAAAACGCCGAGGCCGCCGGGGGCGATCAGGTCACGGTGATGACCCTGCACGGGGCCAAGGGGCTGGAGTTCGACCGCGTCTTCCTGCCGGGTTGGGAGGAAGGGGTGTTTCCCAACCAGCGCGCCCTGGACGAAACCGGCATCGCCGGGCTGGAGGAGGAACGGCGGCTGGCCTATGTCGGGCTGACCCGCGCGCGCAAACGCGCCTATGTCAGCCACGCCGCCAACCGCCGCCTGTACGGCAATTGGGTCAGCGCGCTGCCCTCGCGCTTTGTGGACGAATTGCCGCAGGAGGTGGTGGAGACGGAGGCCGCCCCCGGCCTGCGCGCCGGTGGTGGTGCGATGGGGGGCGGGGCGATGGGCGGTGGTGCCATGGGTGGGTTTGGCGGCGGATTCGCCTTTCGTGGGCAGACCCGGCAGCCTCCGGCTCCCAAGACCATCACGTTGGAGCAAGGGGCTTACGCGGTGGCCCCGCGCGCGCGTCCGGAATCGGCGTTCAATAAGGGTTCCCGCGTCTTTCATCAGAAATTCGGCTATGGCACCGTTCGCGGGGTGGAGCAGGACAAGTTGGAAATCGACTTCGACCAGTCCGGAACCAAGAAGGTGATGGACAGTTTCGTCGTTCCGGCTGAAAAAGCGGGTTGAGGCCCAACCGTTGGATGAAACCCCTGTGATGGCCGTCACAGCGCGTTGAGTCCGCGACGAGGCACTCTGCACCGATAACAAACGGTTGGTCAGGGGAGGGCGCGTCCGGTGTTCGGCAAGGGCAGCACCAGCTACGAGGTTCAGAGCCGCCGCGAGGGGCGTTGGAACATTCAGGGTGCCTTCACCGATCAGGAGGCGTCGCTGTCCTGCGCCCGCTCGCTCCTGGCCGCTGGTGGGGTGGAGGAGGTCAAGGTCATCAAATACCGGACCTTGGCCGGTCTCAGCCTGGAAACCGTGATCCTGCACAAGAAGGCACCGGAGGTGAAAAGCAAGCCCCTGATGTTGGGCGGCACGGCGGAGGGCGCGCCGGTCTGCCGCACGCTGGAGGATCTGCGCGGCTTTGAGAGCCGGGTGGTGATCGGGCGCTTGCTGCGCGTGTTCCTGGACCGGCTGCGCATCACGCCGACCGAACTGCTGCACTCCTGGCCGCATTTCCGCAAGCTGGACGAGCAGGGCGCGCTGTTGAGCGCGGCCATCCACGCCACCGCCCGCCACCACGCCGACCTGCACGGCACCGTCGTCGCCACGCGGGTGAAGGAACTGCGGCGGTTGGTGGACGCCGCCGCAGCGGAAGCCCGCGATTTCCTGGCCGAACGCAAAAATCTGCCTGCCTTCAACGCCCAGGATCTGGACGACACCAGCCGCCGCATCGATCTGGCGGTGGGGGAGGAGGCGCACGACACGCTGTTCCTCAGCCTGCTGACCCTGCATCTGGTGGAAGGCGGCACGCTTGCCGGAAAGCTGGATCTGCTGCTGGACCTGATCGACGACGACACCAGCCCCCGCCATCTGATTTTGCTGGATGGCGTGATGGCCGACGCGCTGGGATCGGCGGACACGCTGAAAGAACTGCTGGGGCCGCAGCCCAGCCTGTTCATGGGACTGTGCGCGCTGGTGGACGCGCTTTATGGCCGCGATCCGGATCCGGTGGTCCCGCAACCGACCGTGGCTTTGTCGCGCGTGTGCGACCTGACGCTGCGCGGGCGCGCACCGCTGTGCCGGATCGTGCTGATCGACCGGTTGCGGCAGACCCTGCTGACCGACCAACCGCTTGACCGGCGCGACGCCAAGGCCGAAGGGGCCTTGATCCAGGATTTGACCCAGCGCCTGAAGGGGCCGGACGATCAGCCGCTGGGTGGGGCACCGGTCGCCAAGGCGCTGGAGCGGCGGATGGTGCGCCACCGTCAGGCGATTTTGCGCGAACAGGGAATGCACCACATCGCCGATCAATTGTCGGGGGCGTGACGTCCGGGGGCTGAAACCGACGGTGTTGTGGGGTCTGCGCGTGCTCGCGCGGTCACGGGAACTTCACATGACCCGGTCGGTGGTGGGCTTTTATACAGGCGTCATGACGCGGGCACCGTCCGCCCGGCCCGCACACCAGCCCCCCACACCGGCTTTGAGGGTTTTCCATGCCGCTGCACACCGCCTTTGCCCGCCGCCTGCGCCGGGGAACCGCCGCGCTGGCCCTGTCCATCTGCGCCACCGCCGCGCTGCTGCCCGTTGGTGGGGCGGTCGCCCAGACGGTGACGCCCTTCTCCTTCGGGCTGTGGGGCGATCTGCCCTACGCCAAGAACAACGACGGCCCGAAGATGAAGCGGCTGATCGACCACATGAACGCCGCCGACATCGCCTTTTCCGTCTTCGACGGCGACACCAAGGACGGCAGCTCCGAATGCACCGACGCCAGCTATCGTGACACGGTGGCGATGTTCGAGTCGCTCAAGCGCCCGATGATCTATGTGCCCGGCGACAACGAATGGACCGATTGCCACCGCCTGAACAACGGCGGCTACGACAATCTGGAGCGGTTGGCCCACATCCGCAAAACCATGTTCGCCACCAACCAGAGCTTTGGCCAAACCAAGCTGACGCTGGAGCAGCAGGGCAAGCCGGGCGAGAAATTTTCCGAGAACACCCGCCTGCTGCACAACGGCATTCTGTTCATCGGTCTGAACATCCCCGGCAGCAACAACAACAAGGTGCTCGACGAAAAGGACTGCACCAACAAAAGCGCGCGCAAGGCCGAGCAGTGCGCCGCCGACAACGCCGAGTATGAGGAACGCGACGCCGCCAACATCGCCTGGATGAAGGAGGCGTTTGCCGCCGCCAAGGCGAAGAAACTGCCGGGTCTGGTCATCACCATCCAGGCCGATCTGGGCTTCGACCTGCCGGAAACCGAGGGCAAGGACGAACGCAAGGCCCCCGGCTTCGACGGGTACGACCGTTTCATCGACGCGCTGGTGGCCGAAACGCGGGCCTATGACGGGCAGGTGCTGCTCGTGCACGGCGACACCCACTTTTTCAAGGTGGACAAGCCGTTCATCAACCAGGCCAACCTCATCCCCAACCTGACGCGCGTGGAGACCTTCGGCAGCCCCAACGCCCATTGGGTGCGGGTGGACGTCAACCCGGCCTCGCCGGAGCTGTTCGTCGTCCATCCGGTGATCGTGCCCGGCAACTGAGCGCCGCGCAATTTTCTTGGTTTCGGCAAGGGCGGGCGGTTAAAAAGCACCGGTTCACTGTGTCCGCACCGGAAAGCCCCCGCCCATGCCGTCCAACACCCTCTGGCGCATCGCGCTCGTCGTTCACGAAACCCACGCGCCGGTGTTCGCCGATGCGGTGGGCGACCACGCCGACGCGGTGTCCACCTTCGAACTGGAAGAGGGCGGCAACTGGCTGGTCGAGGCGACCGTTCACGGCCAGCCCGACGAACCCCGCCTGCTGTCGCGCGTGGCCGTTCTGGCCCAGGCGGTGGGGATCGATGAACCGAAGGTCGTCATCGAAAGCCTGCCGATGATCGATTGGGTGTCGCACAGCTACCAGGGCTTTCCGCCGATCCGCGCCGGGCGCTTCTTCGTTCACGGCTCCCACCATGAGGGCAGCGTTCCGGCGGGCTGCATCCCGCTGCTGGTCGACGCCGCCACCGCCTTCGGCACGGGGGAGCATGGCTCGACCAACGGCTGCCTTCAGGCGTTGGACCGGCTGTCGCGCCATCTGCCCTTGCCGCGCCGGGGGCGGGGTGGGGCGCTCGACATGGGCTGCGGCTCCGGCATTCTGGCGCTGGCGGTGGCCAAGCGCTGGCGCGTGCCGGTGACGGCGGTGGACATCGACCCCGAAGCGGTGCGCGTCACCCGCATCAACACCGCGATCAACGGGTTGAAGGGCCGCATCCGTTCGCAGGGCGGCGACGGCTACAACACCCGGCTTGTCGGGCGGCACAAGCCCTACACCCTGATCACCGCCAACATCCTGGCCCGCCCGCTGGCCCGCATGGCCCCGCAACTGCGCCGTCACCTGAAAAAGGGCGGTTACGCCGTGCTCGCCGGGCTGCTGAACCGACAGGAGCGGCACGTCATCCAGGCCCACCGCAACCAGGGTCTGCGTCTGGTCGCCCGCATCCCGGTGGGCGAATGGACGACGCTGGTGGTCCGCCGCTGAGGGTTGGGCGCTGAGCTGAGAATCCGGCGTGTGGTGGGGCGGCGTCACCGCCTCGACGCGGAATTTCACACGCCTGTGGCTTGCGCCGACGCGCGGGGATGCCTAGCCTGAAGCGACCCGACCGATCCCGGTCGTCACCGTTTCCCGAGGTGTTTCCGCCGTGTCCAGCCTCTACCGTGGCGATGACGCCCTGGCGTCCCTGTTGGCCGACGCCGGTCTTCAACAGACCCCCGACGATCTGCGCGCGCTGCTCGCGGGCGTTCTCGCCGCTCCGCCAAGCCATGACCCCGCCGATTGGTTGCTGATGGTGGGGGAGGGGCTGCCCGACGCCCTGATCGACCAGTTGCACGCCCTGAAGGCGGCGTTGGAGAGCGCCCCGCGCCCCACGCCGGTGGGGGACGCCGCAACGCGGCTGGCCGCCCTGCGCGCGGCGTTGACGCGCCGGGATCTGGACGGCTTTGTGGTTCCGCGTGGCGACGAGCATCAGGGCGAGTATGTCCCGGCCCGCGCCCAGCGTTTGGGCTGGCTGACCGGCTTCACCGGATCGGCGGGCATCGCCGTGGCGCTGGCGGAGCGGGCGGCGCTGTTCGTCGATGGCCGCTACACCCTTCAGGCGCGGGACGAGGTTCCGGCCCATTACGAGCATCTGCATCTGGTCGAGGATCCGCTGACCGATTGGGTGGCGGCGGCGCTGCCCAACGGCGGGCGGCTGGGCTATGATCCCTGGTTGCACACCATCGGGTGGGTTGAGAAGACGCGCAGCGCCCTGGAACGCCACGGCGTCCATTTGATCGCCTGCGAGGACAACCCGCTCGATTCGGTGTGGCTGGACCAACCCCCGGCCCCGCTGTCGCCGGTGACGCCGCAGGACATCGCCTTCACCGGCGACAGCGCCGCCGACAAGCGCGCCCGGCTGGCCCAGGGCTTGACCGAACGCGGTCTGTCCGCCCTGGTGCTGACCCAGCCCGACAGCATCGCGTGGCTGCTGAACATCCGGGGGGCCGATGTGCCCTGCACGCCGCTGCCGCTGTCCTTTGCCATTCTGACCAACGACGGCGCGGTCGATCTGTTCCTGGACCCGCGCAAGCTGGCCCCGGCGACGGGCGCCCATCTGGGCAACGCGGTGCGGGTGCGCCCGGTGGCGGAGCTTGGCCCGGCGCTGGACGCCGTCGGGCGCGGCAACGCGCGGGTGCTGGCCGATCCGTCCTGCACCTCGGCGTGGCTGTTCGACCGGCTGCATCGGGCGGGTGCGAAGGTGGAGCGCGACAGCGACCCCTGCGCCCTGCCCAAGGCGTGCAAGAACGCGGCGGAGCTGGCGGGAACCCGCGCGGCCCACACCCGCGACGGCGCGGCCCTGGTCCGCTTCCTCCATTGGTTTGCCGGTGAAGCGCCCAAGGGCGATTTGACCGAATTGGCGGTGGTGGACCGGCTGCTGGCCTTCCGCGCGGTCAACGAGCGGTTCTGCGGCCTGAGCTTTGACACCATCGCCGGGGCGGGGCCGAACGGGGCGATCGTCCATTACCGCGCCACGCCGGAAACCAACCGGCGGTTGGAACCCAACAGCCTGTTCCTGCTGGACAGCGGCGCGCAATACCGCGACGGAACCACCGACGTCACCCGCACCCTGGCGGTCGGCATCCCCAGCGCGGAGATGAAGGACCGCTTCACCCGCGTGCTGAAGGGCCACATCGCCCTGTCCACCGCGCGGTTTCCGCGCGGGACCACCGGGTCGCAACTCGACGCGCTGGCCCGGCTGCCGCTGTGGCGGGTCGGGTTGGATTACGATCACGGGACCGGCCACGGTGTCGGCAGCTTCCTGTCGGTGCATGAGGGGCCGCAGCGGATCTCCAAGGTCGGCAACAGTGTGGCCTTGCAACCGGGGATGATCCTGTCCAACGAGCCGGGCTATTACAAGACCGGGGCCTATGGCATCCGCATCGAGAATCTGGTGGTGGTCCAACCGGTGGAGGTGGCGGGGGCCGAGCGGCCGACGCTGGGCTTTGACCCGCTGACGCTGGTTCCCATCGACCGCAGCCTGATCGACACGACCCTGCTGGACGCCGCCGAAATCGCGTGGGTTGACGATTATCACGCCCATGTGTGTGAGTCGCTGACGCCGCTGCTGGAGAGCGACGTGGCCGCGTGGCTGACCGCCGCCACCGCGCCGCTGGCAAAGGCAGACTGAGGGCAGCGGGAGGGATGGGGCCGGAAAGGGGGATGACGCACGGTTCTGGTGAAATCAACCCGTGCGTTCGCCGGACGAATCTGGCAAGGTCCGGATCGGTTCAGTAACCCGTTCTTTACCAGCCTGCTTCACTGTGTCTCAAAGGGATGACTTTTCAGAAAAGTTAGGGCATCACAGTTGGCACACACTTCCCGGATTACGGCGCGGCCCTGCGCCGGGTGAGCGTAACGCCGGATCATCCACCGGCAACGGACTTATGCGGAGACGTCTAGATGAAGATCCTCGTCGTCGATGATTACGCCACCATGCGGCGCATCGTGCGGAACCTGTTGACCCAGATCGGCTACACCGACATCGACGAGGCCGGCGACGGCGTGTCGGCGTTGGCGAAGCTGCGCGAAAGCAAGTTCGGCCTCATCATCTCCGACTGGAACATGGAGCCGATGACCGGCCTCCAGCTCCTCAAGGAAATCCGCGCCGACGCCAAGCTGGCGCCGACCCCGTTCATCATGGTCACAGCGGAAAGCAAGACCGAGAACGTGATCGCGGCCAAACAGGCGGGCGTGAACAACTACATCGTCAAGCCGTTCAACGCTGACACGCTCAAGATGAAGATCCAGGCGGTCATCGGCGGTTGATGCATCGGGTTGGGGGAGTGGACGGGTTGGAACAGCTTGCACAGCTGTCCGAGGAAGAGTTTGAGCAGATCGAAGAAGCGATCGCTCGATCGACCAAGGGGCGGGCCTTTCTGCGTCGTCTCCATCGCCGGTCCCTGGGGGCCGCGACGGAAGAGGTTCGCGCGATGCTCCAGGAGTTCCGCACGTCCTGGAACCGTCAGAACGACGCCGTGGAGGCCGGCAAGCATGTCGGCGTTCTGCGGCGCGAACTGATGGAAATGGCCGCCTCCATCGAACAGGCCCGGCGGGAGGTCGCAGCCCTGCGGCCCGCCGACGGGGCTGGCGACAAAATCCTCTCCGCCACCAATGAGCTTGACGCCATCGTCATCTCGACCGAACGCGCCTCGTTCGAAATCCTGAACGCCGCCGAACGGCTGATGGATTTGGCGGCCAAGCTGCGCGCCGCCGGTGCGGACACGGCGCTGTGCGGCGACATCGACAACGAGGTGAACAACATCTTCACCGCCTGCTCGTTCCAGGACCTGACCGGCCAACGGACCAGCAAGGTGGTGAACGCGCTGCGCTACATCGAACAGCGCGTCATCGCGATGATCAACATCTGGGGCGAAGACGGCCTGGCCAAGATGGCGGCCGTCGAAGAACCGGTGGACATGCGACCCGACGCGCATCTGCTGAACGGCCCTCAGCTTGACGGGCATGGTGTCAGCCAGGCCGACGTGGACAGCATGTTCGACATGCCCATGAGTGTGGCACCGCCACCACCACCACCACCACCGCCCGCGCCGGAACCGGTCGCGGCCCCGGTGCAGGCGAGCCAGGCGGACATCGACAACATGTTCGATGCGCCTCCGGTCAAGGCGAGCCAGGCGGACATTGACAGCATGTTCGATGCCCCGCCTCCTCCTGCGGCCCCACCGGCGAAAAAACCGGTGCCCAAGCCGCCGGGGCCGTCGATCAAGGCAAGCAAACCCGCCGCCAAACCAGCCCCCCCACCGCCGCCGCCTGCGGCGGAGGAACCGCCGACACCGCTCGATCAGGCGGCCATCGACGCGCTGTTCGGGTGATCGGTGTGGGGAACGGGGTGGTCGGCGGTCAGGCGAGGGGCGGAAGCGGTGAGCAGCGGATCAGGATTCGAGACAGCGGCGGCATCGCGCTGACCAAGCGACGGCGTGCGGTGTCCCGCGCGTGTCATTCGACCACTTCAAGGCCGGGTGCGGCCAAGCGACAAAGGCGGGACCAAGGATGAAGCAGATGTCCAAGCCCTTCATGGCCGAGCTTCAGAAGGCCCGCAAAACGGGACACCCCTTCCAGGCGCTGGTTGACGAATCGGCGGCGACCCCGGCGGTCACGGCGGTGCAGACCGTCACGATGGACAACACCGAGGTCCTGCGCGCCATCAGCACACTGGGTGACAAGCTGGACCGCTTCCTGACGATGGACGCGGCGCAGATCGATCAGATCCAGGTTGAAATCGCCGACATCTCCGGCCGCATCAAGGCGACCAAGGTTGAAATGGCCGCCATCCGCCACCCGCTGGCCGGGGGCGAGGACAAGTTCCAGCAGGCCAGCCAGGAGCTGAGCGCCGTCGTCTCGGCGACGGAGGCCGCGACCAACACCATCATGGCCTGTGCCGAAGAGTTGGACGAGGTGATGTCGGAGCTGAAGTCGTCGATGCCGGAAGGCTATCAGCGCGACCGCGTGAACGACATGGCCGACGTCATCGTCCGCATCTACGAAGCCTGCAACTTCCAGGATTTGACCGGTCAGCGCATCACCAAGGTGGTGCGCGCCATGGCCTTCATCGAAGAGCGCGTGGACGCGATGATGGGGCTGTGGAACAAGCGCGAGTTCGAGGCGATGCCGCTGCCGCCGTCCGTCACCAAGAAGGACGAGAATCTGGATCTGCACGGTCCCGCCGAATTCACCCCCGACAGCGGCAACATCAGCCAGGCGGACATCGACGCGCTGTTCGGTTGATCCGACACCGCAATTCATCACGGCCCTTCCGGTCGGGAAGCCCGAGAACCACTTGCTGCGCCCGCACCCCAGCGTGCTATACAGGGGCAACGCTGAAAGAGCTTATGACGACGATGCTGCCTCGCTCCTATCGCCTGCCGCTGACGGCCATTCTCCTGTCCGCCACGCTCGCCGCCTGTTCCTCCACCAAGGAGGATGCCTACGTCGAACGCTCCGCCGATCAGCTTCTGTCCGAAGCGGATGGCGCGATGAAGGAGGACGCTTTCAAAAAGGCGGCCAAGCTGTACGACGAGGTCGAGCGTCAGCACCCCTATTCGGAATCGGCGAGCAAGGCGCAGCTTCTGGCCGCCTACGCCCATTACCAGGATTTGAAGTATGACGACGCCATTCTGGCGCTCGACCGCTTCATCCAGCTTCATCCGGGCAACCCGGACATCGCTTACGCGTATTACATGCGGGCCTTGTCCTATTACGAGCAGATCACCGACGTGCGCCGTGACCAGCGCATGACCCGTCTGGCGCTCGACGCGCTGTCGGAGGTGGTGCGCCGCTTCCCGGACAGCCAATACGCCCGTGACGCCAAGCTGAAGATCGACCTGACCAACGACCACCTTGCCGGCAAGGAGATGGAGGTCGGGCGGTTCTATCTGCGTCAGCAGCAATACACCTCCGCCATCGGTCGTTTCCGCGTGGTCGTGGAAAACTACCAGACCACCTCCCACGTCGCCGAGGCGCTGCACCGACTGGTGGAATGCTATCTGGCGCTGGGCGTGACCGACGAAGCCAAGACCGCCGCAGCCGTGCTCGGCCACAACTTCCCCGGCAGCGAATGGTACACGGACAGCTACGCTCTTCTGGTGGACGCCAAACTCACCCCCGAGCGAAACGAGAAGTCCTGGCTCAGCAAAGCCTGGAACTCCCTGTTCTAGGCCGCTCCATGTTGGCGTCCCTGACGATCCGGGACGTTGTCCTGATCGAAAAGCTGGTTCTGTCCTTTCGCCGGGGGCTGTGCGTGCTCACCGGTGAAACGGGCGCTGGCAAGTCCATTCTGCTCGACGCGCTGGGTCTGGCGCTGGGCGCGCGGGCCGAATCGGGGCTGGTGCGCCATGGGGCCGATCAGGCCGCCGTCACCGCTGAGTTCGAGCTGTCGGGCGATCACCCGGCCTTTGCCATCCTCAAGGAACAGGGGCTGGACGCCGACGCCAACGCCGATGGCCGTCTGGTCGTGCGCCGCACCGTCAGCGCCGACGGCCGCAGCCGTGCGTGGGTGAACGATCAGGCGGTCGGCGTCACCCTGCTGAAGAAGCTGGGCGAAGAGCTGGTCGAGGTTCATGGCCAGTTCGACACCCACGGTCTGCTCAACCCGCAAACGCATCGCGGCGTGCTCGACGCCTACGCCGGTCTGTCCGCCCGCGCCGCCCAGGTGGCCGCCGCGCACCGGGCGTGGCGTCAGGTGGAGGACGCCCGCCACACCGCCGCCGCCGACATCGCCCGCGCCCGGTCGGAGGAGGAGTATCTCCGCCACGCCGTCGCTGAGTTGGACGCGCTCGCCCCGCGCGCCGGGGAAGAGGCCGAGCTTGCCGAATCGCGCGCCGTGCTGATGCACCGCGAAAAGCTGGTCGATGGCCTCAACGCCGCCTTCGCCGACCTGTCGGGCGACCGGGGGGTGGAACGCGCGCTGGCGTCGGCCATCCGCACGCTGTCGCGTCTGGCCGACAAGGCGGGCGGCGCGCTCGACCCGGTGATCGCCGCGCTCGACCGCGCGGCGACGGAGGCGGCCGACGGCATCGCCGGGCTTCAGGCCGTGTCCAGTGGCGTCGATATGGATCCGAGCGCGCTGGAAAAGCTGGAAGACCGGCTGTTCGCCCTGCGCGCCGCCGCCCGCAAGCATGGGGTGGCGGTGGACGCGCTGGCCGCCCTGCGCGAGGAGATGGCCGGGCGCTTGCTGTTGATCGAGGACCAGGGCGATCTGCTGACCCGTCTGGCCAAGGAAGCGGCGGTTGCCCGCAGCGCCTATCACAGCGCCGCCGAGGCGCTGAGCGCGGAACGGCGCGCGGCGTCGGGCCGGTTGGACGCGGCGGTGGCGGTCGAACTCGCCCCGCTGAAGATGGACAAGGCGAAGTTCCGCACGCTGGTTGAGCCGCTCGACGAAGCGGAATGGTCGGCGGCGGGCATCAACCGCGTCGCCTTCCAGGTGGCGACCAACCCCGGCTCCCCGCCGGGCGCGCTGAACAAGATCGCCTCGGGCGGTGAATTGGCCCGCTTCATGCTGGCGCTCAAGGTGGTGCTGGCCCAGACCTCCACCGTTGGCACGCTGGTGTTTGACGAGGTGGACACCGGCATCGGCGGGGCGGTGGCCGCCGCCGTGGGCGACCGTTTGGCGGTTCTGGGGCAAAGCCTTCAGGTGCTGGTGGTCACGCACAGCCCGCAGGTGGCCGCGCGCGGCGCGGTGCATCTGAAGGTGCAGAAAACCCAGACGGGCGAACAGGTGACGACCGGCGTGGCCGAACTGGACGGCGACGAGCGCCGCGAGGAGATCGCCCGCATGCTGTCCGGTGCCACCGTGACGGCGGAAGCCCGCGCCGCCGCCGAAAGCCTGATCGCCGGGCGGGGGTGATGGCCGGGTTGGGGTGATGGTTTGCAGCAGGGTGCGGCGAACCCGCTCTCACCCCGCCGACGGGGCCGCCTGTTTCCAGTAATTCCAGCCGCCCAGCCGCACGCCCACGGCGAAGCTGGTGAAGGGGATGCGCAATTCGATGTCGCGCGGCTGGAAGAAGGTCAGCCGCTCCGGCTCGCCGGTCGGGCCGAACTCCAGCCGCGCGCCCTTGGGATCCTGGGCGAACTCGTCGCTCATCACCTGCCAGACTTCCAGATCGCCGTCGTGGTTGGTGATCTTGTATTGGCCACAGCGCCAGACCGTCGATTCGCCGACATTGCCCTCGACCACCCGCTTGTCCCCCTCCATGCGGACGTCGCCCACCCCGGCGGCTTCGCCCTTCACCGACGGCCCTTGCGAGATGGCGCGAAAGCCCAGCCGCAGCCAGGAGGAGCGCGTGTGCGGGATGAGCCGCCGCACGGTCAGCGCGTCCTCGCGGCGGAAATGGTCGGGGTCGTCGTAGAAAATGCGGTCCAGCGTGGCGGCGACGACCAGACGGTCGTCGATGCTCAGGCTGGCGCTGGGCGCGTGGTCCATGGGGCTTTCCGTTGATGATCGTCCGGGAACTATACACGGTCGAACCGGTGGCGTCGCGAGTCGGGGAGACTCCACCCTGGTGCGGGATGACGCTATGCTGCGCGGCCCACCTCACCGGCCCTCTCTTCACCGGCCTTCAACGAGACGCACCATGATGGACCTGTTCGACACGCCCCCCAACCCTCGCAGCGTGGCTGTGGAGGCGTTGACGCCGGAGCAGGCGGCGGCCGACCTTGCCGCTCTGGCCACCGAGATCGCCCATCACGACCGGCTTTATCACCAGCAGGACCGGCCGGAGATCAGCGACGCCGATTACGACGCGCTGGTCCGCCGCAACAGCGCCATCGAAGCGCGCTTTCCCGATCTGCGCCGGGCCGATTCGCCGTCGCTGCGGGTGGGGGCGGCCCCCGCCGCCGGGTTCGGCAAGGTGCGCCACGCCGTGCCGATGCTGTCGCTGGGCAACGCCTTTTCCGCCGAGGATGTCGCGGATTTCGTCGCGCGCGTCCGCCGCTTCCTGGGGCTGGAGGAGGGGGCGGCGGTCCGTTTCGTCGCCGAACCGAAGATCGACGGGCTGTCCTGCTCCCTGCGCTACGAGCGTGGCGAGCTGGTGCTGGCGGCCACGCGCGGCGATGGGGCGGAGGGCGAGAACGTCACCGCCAACGTCCGCACCATCCGCGACGTGCCGCACCGGCTGCCCGCCCCGGTCCCCGAGGTGCTGGAGGTGCGCGGCGAAATCTACATGGCGCGCGACGATTTCAAGGCGATGAACGACGCGCTGGTCGCGGCGGGGGAGGAACCCTTTGCCAACCCGCGCAACGCCGCCGCCGGATCGTTGCGCCAGAAGGACGCCGCCGTCACCGCCGCCCGGCCGTTGCGCTTTTTCGGCTACGCGCTGGGCGATCTGTCGGAACCGATCGCCGACACGCAATCGGGCATCCGTGCGCGTCTGGCCGATTGGGGTTTTGCCCTGAATCACCCGACCGCGCTGTGCGACGGGGCCGAGGAGCTGATGGCCCATTACGGGTTGATCGGGCGCAGCCGCGCCGATCTGCCCTTTGACATCGACGGCGTCGTCTACAAGGTGGACAGCCTGGATTGGCAGCAGCGATTGGGCTTTGTCAGCCGTGCGCCGCGTTGGGCCATCGCCCACAAATTCCCTGCTGAACAGGCGCACACCCGGTTGAAGGCGATCACCGTCCAGGTCGGGCGCACCGGCGCGCTGACCCCGGTGGCGGAACTGGAGGACATCACCGTCGGCGGCGTCGTTGTCAGCCGCGCCACCCTGCACAACGAGGATGAGATCGCCCGCAAGGACATCCGCGAAGGCGATCTGGTCATCGTCCAGCGCGCGGGCGATGTCATTCCCCAGATCGTCGGCGTGGTGTTGGACCAGCGCCCGGCGGGAACCACCCCCTATCACCCGCTGACCCATTGCCCGGTCTGCGGCAGTCTGGCGGTCCGCGAGGCGGGCGAGGTGGTGCGCCGCTGCACCGGCGGCCTGATCTGCGACGCCCAGGCCAAGGAGCGGCTGCGTCATTTTGTGTCGCGCAACGCCTTCGACATCGAAGGGTTGGGCGAAAAGATCATCGAGGAGTTTTGGGAGGCCGGGTTCGTCAAATCCCCGGTGGACATCTTCACCCTGGAAGAGCGGGGCCAGGAGGGCCGGGAAGACCGGGTCGAGCTGATCGGGCGGCCGGGCTGGAAGGAAAAGTCGGTCGAGAACCTGTTCGCCGCCATCAACCAGCGGCGCGACGGCATCGATCTGCACCGCGTCATCTTCGCGTTGGGCATCCGCCACATCGGCGAGGTGACGGCCAAGTCGCTGGCCCGCCACTACGGCACGATGGACGCCTGGATGGCCGGAATGGAGCGGGCCGGCCGGGCGATGCCGGGGGAGGCGTGGCGCGACCTGCACGCCATCACCGGGGTGGGGCCGACCACGGTCAACGCCATCCTCGCCTGGTTCGCCGACCCCGACAGCGCGGCCAAGCTGGCCTTCTACGCCGGGAACGAGGCGCTGCGGCTGGAAACCATCATCACCTCGCTGGGCATCAAGCCGCTGAACAGCCGGGCGGCGCAGGCGCTGGCCGAGCGCTACGGCACGCTCGAGTCCTGGGCGGGGGCGATGCGCGACGCCGTGGACCACGCCCCCAAACCGGAGTGGAACGAGCTGGTGGCGATCCCGGACGTTGGCGAGGTGGCGGCCGAGGAATTGGCCTCCTTCTTCCAGGAGGAGCGCAACCGCGCCATCGTGCAGGCGCTGGCCGACCGCTTGACCGTGCTGGCGGCGGAAGCGCCCAAGGCCGGCGGCTCCCCCGTGGCGGGCAAGACGGTGGTGTTCACCGGCACGCTGGAGAAGATGACGCGAACGGAGGCCAAGACCCGCGCCGAGTCGCTGGGGGCCAAGGTGGCCGGATCGGTGTCCGGCAAGACCGATTTCCTGGTGGCCGGGGCCGACGCGGGCAGCAAGGCGGCCAAGGCCCGCGACCTGGGCGTGACCATCCTGAGCGAGGAGGAGTGGTTGGCGATGATTGCCGGGTGATCCCCGGACCCTCGCCGGTCCCCAACGGGCCGTCGCCAAAATGTCGCACGCGGGGCAACCCTGGTTGACGTCGGGGCGCGAACGCGCTGACATAAGAAAACGCTGCTGGACGCTTCGGGAGCGGTGGGCGCACGCCCCCCAACTACGACGGCCAGGATGACGGACGATCAACGTCCGCACGCCATGGGCCATTGCGCCACGCCCATGGATCGGCGTGGCAAGGCCACGGCACGGGAAGGAAACGCCATGGAACCCATACAATGGTCCCGCTGGATGAGCGTGGGGATTGATGATCTGGACGAGGATCATCGAACCCTGATCGGCATCGTCAACAAGCTGTCCGACGACGCCAACCGCCAGGACCCGGCCCTGATTGAAGCCATTCTGGATGAACTGATCGCCTACACCCGCCACCATTTCGCGGCGGAAGAGGCGTGCATGCAGCGGTCGAACTACCCGACCTTCGCCGCCCACAAGGCGCTGCACGACGCCCTGACCCGGCAGGTGGAGGCGTACCGCGATGGCTTCGTCGCCAACCGCGCGGGCATCAGCGGCGAGGAGGTGTTTGATTTCTGTGCGGCGTGGCTGGGCAAGCACATCCTGAAGGAAGACACCCGATTCGGCGAATACGCGGGCAGCGCCGTGAGGGAACCGGCGGAACTGATCGGATAACGGGGCAGCCCATCCGATCCAGATGAATCATACCAGCACCGGAAAGTACCGCCCTGTGGTCGGTACTTTCCAGCCCCTCAGACGCCGGGCGGCCCGCGTCCGCAGGCCTTGGCTTCGCGGGCATGGGTCCGCGCGGTCGCCGTCGCGACCGATACCAGGCGCTGGGCGGTGGAAAGAACCATCGCCTGGATCAGACCAGACCGACGTCTTGCCAAGGATGTCGAGGCATCCATCGAGAGCGATGTCGCCTGGGTCATGATCGCCAGCGTCAAGCTGTTCTCGCGGAAAATCGCAAGAGCTTCATCAACCTGACCGATTATGAATCAGACTCTCACTCCTCCCTTCCTTCTTTCTCCGGTTTTCGATACTTGTGTGGAGAAAGGGGAGGCGGAATGACCATCAGCTTCTTTGACGAGGCCTATTATCTTCGGCTGAACCCCGACGTCGCCTCCGGCTGGGGGGCCGCGCCGTCCCTGCACTATGAACGTTACGGTCGTTTTGAAGGGCGCAACCCGAACGCTGGCTTCAGCGAGGCCTATTACCTGTTCCAATACCCGGATGTCGCGGCGGCGGTGCGGGCCGGGTCCTTCGCCTCCGGCTACGATCACTGGATCAACTTCGGCCTGGGCGAGAACCGTTCGCCGGACGGGGTGTTTGCCGGAGAGACGGTCTACCTGCGCGCGCATCCAGACGTGGCGGCGGTGGTTGCGGCCGACGGCTTCGCCAACGGTTTCCAGCATTACGCCGCTTACGGCAAGGCGGAGGGCCGCGATCCCATCCGCAACGACCAGCATGGCACGGCGGGCAACGACACCATCGAGGGAACGGCGCTGAATGACCAGACCGCCAACCGGCTGTTCGGCGGCGCCGGTGACGATCTGGTGCTGGGCGGTCGCAGCTTCAGCACGCGCGGCACCAACCTATCGGGCAACGACATCCTGTATGGGGACGCCGGCAACGACACGCTCGACGGCGGGGCCGGGGCCGACACGATGGTCGGCGGGGCTGGGGCCGACCGTTTCCGCTTCGATCCCGATTACAATTACAGCTTGTGGTCCGGTCCCTATTATTTCCAGGACACGATCACCGATTTCGACCCCGCCGCCGGCGACCTCATCGATCTGAGCGGCCTTGGCCTGAGCTATGCCTCTCTCACCCCGTCGGACGGCGCCGCTGGCCTGACGGTCGGGCTGGGCGGCAGCCTGGGATCAATCACGCTGACTGGACAGACGAGCGCCGCGATGGCGCAGAGCTGGTTCCTGCTCTGACACCAGCACCGGAAAGCACCGACCTGTGGTCGGCACTTTCCGGTCCCTCAGACGCCGGGCGGCCCGCGTCCGCAGGCCTTGGCTTCGCGGGTATGGTCCCGCGCGGTCGCCGTCGCGACCGATACCAGGGTCAGAAGTCAAAACTTTCTGACCCTGGTATCAGGAGTCGCTTATGACTGGAAGCGACGCCTTTTCTGTATTCAGACCCAAGCATTGGCCCCAACGAAAAATGCCCTCCCCGGTGGGGAGGGCAGGATTCGGCTTGGAGGCCATCGCCGAAGCGGGAAGCCGCTGCGGTCGGTCAGGCCACCGCCAGCGCGTAGGCCGGGCGGGTCGCCGTGACGACCGAAGACTGGATTTCATAGCGCCACGCGCTGCGATCGGCGAACAGGGCGCGCAACAGTTGGTTGTTCAGCGCGTGACCGGCGCGAACCCCGTGGAAATGACCAACAATCCTGGCACCGGCCAGATAGAGATCGCCAACCGCGTCCAGGATCTTGTGACGCACGAACTCGTCGGTGAAGCGCAGCCCTTCGGCGTTCATCACCGTGTCGCCGGAGATCACCACCGCATTGTCGAGCGAACCGCCACGGGCCAGGCCCATCTTGCGCAGCCCTTCGACCTCGTGCAGGAAGCCGAAGGTGCGGGCACGGCTGATCTCGTCCTTGAACACGTCGCTGTCCAGTTCCACCGCGCGCGATTGGCGGGAGATGGCGGCGCTTTCGAAATCGATGTCAAAGCTGTAGGTGGTGGCGTCATCCGGCGCGAAGGAGGCGCTCTTGACGCCGTCGCCGACGCTGACCGGCTTCAGGATGCGGATGATGCGGCGCGGCGCGGACTGGACGGCGATGCCCGCCTGTTCGATGGCGGCGACGAAGGGGGCGGCGCTGCCGTCCATGATCGGCACCTCGATGCCGTCCAACGACACGACCGCGTTGTCGATGCCGCAGCCGGACAGGGCCGACATCAGATGTTCGATGGTCCCGATGGTGACGCCGTGTTCGTTGCCGATCACGGTGCACATGCGGGTGTCAACCACCGTGTCCCAGCGCGCCGGGATCACGCCCTCCGCCCCTTGGCGGTCGGTGCGGACAAAGGTGATGCCAGAATTCGCATCGGCAGGGGAAATCGTCAGCGTGACGATGGCACCGGAATGCAGACCGACACCGGCGATGGTCGCCGACTTCTTCAGGGTCTGCTGAAACAGGCCGTCCGCATTACCGCGATTGTTTGCCACGATGTTTGTCCATCTTCGTCATGCATTGGCGTTCGGTGATGGTGCCTAGAAACGTTTCTCATCGAAGACGTTTGACCGGACCCAATCTCTTACTGCCATGCTGTTAGGTACCACCGGCACCGCAACAGGACAAATCACTCTTTGTTACCGTTTGTTGCAGGACGGCAGAGGATGAGGATGGTGCAAACCATTGATATGACGAACAAAATGAGATGACCAACAAAAAAACCCTGGACGGACACGAGGGTCAGTCCAGGGGCCGAAATTTTCGGTCAGGTTGTGGAGCCGTCGGTCGTCGCGGTTCGAAGCGGCGACCGACGGATATCTCCGGCTTTCGCCGGGATCAGTTGGCCTGACGGCGCAGGAAGGCCGGAATGTCCAGTTCCTCCTGCTCGTGGCCGGTTTTCGCTTGGGCACCTTCAACGTTCAAACCCGACGGGCGTGGAGCGGCCGGGGGCTGGGGGTAGGCGGCGGGCGGCTGCTGCGTCGGCGGGTAGGCCGCCGGTTGCGGCTGGGCGGCCTGCGGCTGTTGCGGAGCCTGTTGGGAATACACCGGCTGTGCCTGCGGCGCTGGCTGCGGTTGGGGTTGCGGTTGGGGTGCGTAGGCCTGTTGCGGCTGCTGCGGGTAGCTCGGCTGCGGCGCGTAGGTCGGCTGCTGCGGCGGCTGGTGCTGCGGCGGTTGCGGTTGGGGCGCGTAAGCCTGCTGCGGCGGCTGTTGCGGGTAGCTCGGCTGCGGCGCGTAGGCGGGCTGCTGCTGCGGTTGGGGGGCGTAGGCCTGTTGTGGCGGATAGCTCGGCTGCTGGGGAGCGTAGCCGGGTTGCGGCTGGGCCACAGGCTGCGGCACCGGTTGGGGAACGGCGGGCGGCGGCGGTTCCGCCTTGCCACGGCCCAGGCCCGTCACCAGACCGAACAGAAAGTTCTGCTTGCGCGGGGCCGCCGGTTCCGGAGCCGCCGGGGCATGCCCGTAGGACGCATGGGGCTGGTGTGGGGCCTGCTGCGGGGCTTGTTGGGGATGCTGCTGGACCGGCTGTTGCGGCGGCATCGGTTGCTGCTGCGGCTGATAGCCCTGCTGCGGCTGCGCGTGCTGGTGGGGGGCCTGCTGCGGGTAATGCTGCGGGGGCTGCGGCTGGCCGACGGTGGTCGGCTGGCGCTGCCCGGCGTCAGCGGGCTTTGGGGCGTAGAAATGGCCCCCCTGATTCTCGCCATGAAGCGGACCGTTGGCCGAGCGCTGCGGCTGCGGCGACTCGGTGGGCTGCTGGTGGCCGTAGGCGTGCGGCGCGTGCTGGTGGGCCGGATCATGCTGGTGGGGTGTGGCACCGGTCGTGACCGGCTGCGACTGGCGCAGCACCGAGTTGCCGGACGGAATGCCGGGGGAGGCGCTGCCCGGCCCCGAGGGCGAGGCGCTGGTCAGGCCCGCCGGACCCGACGGCTTCTTGTTGCGGTCCATCGGCGACAGGTTCACCGGGTGCAGCGTGCGCGGGTTGCTCATCGCGGCGGCGTCGATGCCGGTGGCGACGACCGACACGCGCATCGTGCCGTCCAGCGCGGCGTCGAAGGTCGAACCGAAGATGATGTTGGCGTCGGGATCGACCTCGTCGCGGACGCGGTTGGCCGCCTCGTCCACCTCGAACAGGGTCATGTCATAGCCGCCGGTGATGTTGATGAGCACGCCGCGCGCGCCCTTCATCGACACATCGTCCAACAGCGGGTTGGAGATGGCGGCCTCGGCGGCTTCGATGGCGCGGCGTTCACCGCCGGCCTCGCCGGTTCCCATCATCGCCTTGCCCATCTCGGTCATCACCGACCGGATGTCGGCGAAGTCGAGGTTGATGAGGCCGGGCATCACCATCAGGTCGGTGACGCCGCGCACGCCCGAATGCAACACGTCGTCGGCCATCTTGAAGGCGTCGGCGAAGGTCGTCTTTTCGTTGGCGATGCGGAACAGGTTCTGGTTGGGGATGATGATCAGCGTGTCGACATACTGCTGAAGCTCGGCGATGCCGCCTTCGGCCAGACGCATGCGGTGCGCGCCTTCGAAATGGAACGGCTTGGTGACGACGCCAACGGTCAGCAGGCCGCGTTCACGCGCCGCGCGCGCGATGACCGGGGCCGCCCCCGTGCCGGTGCCCCCACCCATCCCGGCGGTGATGAACACCATGTTCGCACCTTCCAGGTGCTGCACGATCTCGTCCATCTGCTCTTCGGCGGACGCGCGACCGATGTCCGGCTTCGATCCGGCACCCAGGCCGCGCGTGGTGGCGGTCCCCAGTTGCAGGCGCTTTTCGCACAGCGAGCCTTTCAGCGCCTGCGCGTCGGTGTTGCCGACGACGAAGTCCACGCCTTCCAGGTTCGACTTGATCATGTTGTTGACGGCGTTGCCGCCCGCACCGCCCACACCGAACACGGTGATGCGCGGCTTCAATTCCGGTTCGATCTGCGGAATGGTCACGTTGATCATTCTGTTCAGGCCTCCACAACCTGTTTTGCTTTGCGTTTTGTAAGACGTGTCACGATCGGACCCCGGTTGTGTCCGGGGCGTGCCGGATCGGTACCCAGTGTGATCGAGCCGAGGGGGAATCCCATCACAAATTCTCCCGCAGCCATTGCCCGACGCGTCCCAGAACCCCGGTGGCGAACACGACATCGTGCCCGGACACCAGAAGGTCGGTTGGGGTGCGCACCGCGTGCAACAAAAGGCCCGCCGCCGTTGAAAAGGCGGGTCCGCCATGGGCCTCGCTCAACCCCTCGATTCGCGTCGGGCGGGCGATGCGAACCTGTTTGTCGAGGATGCGCTGGGCCAACTCCCGCGTGTTGGGAAGCTGGCTGGCCCCGCCGGTCAGAACGATGCGGCGGCTCACCTTGCGGGCGTAGCCCGACCGTTCGATGGCGGTGCGGATCCCTTCCAGGATCTCCTCCATCCGGGCCTGGACGATGTTGACCAGATAGGCACGGGTCACGGTGGATTGGCCGCTGCGCTCGTCCTCGCCGATTTGCGGGACCTCGATCATCTCGCGTTCGTCGGCGGGGTTGCCCCGCGCGCTGCCGTGCAGAACCTTCAGCCGTTCGGCGTGGACCAGCGAGGTGGCCAGCCCGTGGGCCAGATCGCTGGTGACGTGGCGACCGCCCAGGGGAACCGCGCCCGTCCACACCAGATTGCCTTCGGTGAAGATGGAGATCGTCGTCCCGCCGCCGCCGATGTCCACACAGGCCGCGCCCATCTCCATCTCGTCCTCGACCAGGCAGGCGAGGCCAGAGGCGTAGGGGCTGACCACCATGCGTTCGATCTCAAGATGACAGCGGGCGATGCAGGTTTGCAGGGTGCGGATGGCCCCCGACGAAGCGGTGACGACGTGGAGTTCCGCCCCCAGCGTGGTGCCGAACATGCCCTTGGGGTCGCGGATGCCGGTGCTGTCGTCCAGCGAAAAGCCCAGCGGAATGGTGTGGACCAGCGTCTGGTCGGGTCCGGCCTGGACGTTGCGGGCGTTGGACAGGGCGCGGCGAATGTCGCCGTCCGTCACCTCCTGTCCCGACACCGGCACATGGGCGGTGAAGCTGTGCGAACGCGGGTGGCCCATGGACAGGTTGACGACCAGATCATGGACGGTTTCACCCGCCATCTGTTCGGCCGCGTGCACGGCGGCTCCGATGGCGGTTTCCGCCGCCTCCATGTCGATGATGGTCCCGGCGCGGATTCCGGTGGCGATCTGATGGCCGACACCGATCACGCGGAACGAACCCGGTTCGTCCAGCCGCGCGATGATGCAGCACACCTTGCTGGAGCCGACATCCAGCGCCGCGACGATGCTGCCGCGCGCCGGTCGTTTCGACTTTTTCGCCCCGTTGAAACCGATGCCGAACATACCCTCAGTCCAACCTCATCGCCGCTGCCCGCCGTTTTTGTTGCCGTTCCGATCCATCCGCCGTGTTTGGGGTGTCAGGTTTTCTTTCCGGGAGGTTTCTTCTTGGCGGCCTCATCCTCCATCCCCGGCAGTTGCGCGGTGGCGGAGGTTTGCAGGATCGCCCGGTCGGGTTGGCGCAGGTCGATGGCGACGATGTCGCGGTCCAGCACCTTGCCCTTGCTGTTCATTTCGGCCAGTTGGCGCAGGGCCATCGGCATACCGGTGCCTTCGGGCAGCTTCACCGTCACGCCGTTGTCGAGTTGCAGATTCCACCGCCGATCGCTGATCCAATTGGCCGAGGTCACGCGTGGGCGGATCGACGGCACCTTGTCGAGCGCCTCCAAAAGCGCCTGCACCTGTTGCGGGGCGTTGGTGCCGATCACCTGCGGCAGGGTTTCGATCCGCTGGTTGCCGCGCCGGGCCAGTTCCACCGCATCGGCCAGCGGGCGGCCCGCGCGGTCGATGACGGTGAACTGCCGGTCATGCTGCCAGATCGCCATCGGCTGGCGTTCCGTCAGGCGGATGTAGAGGGTTCCGGGCAAGCGGCGTTCGATGGAGGCTGAAGACACCCAGGGCAATTCCTCCAACCGCGCCTTGGCCTCGGCCAGGTCAAAGGCCAGGATCGAGTCGCCCCGGACGATGCCCAGGGAATCCATCACCGTGCTGCGTTCGGTTTCGTTGCGGCCAACGACCAGGACCTCGTCCAGCACGAAGCCGAGGGAGCTGGTGCTCTCCAACAACCCTTCCTGCGCCGCCGCCAGCGTTTCGGCCAGGCTGGGGCGCTTCCACGCCGTCAGCGCCGACACCAGCAGGACCAGCGTCGGCACGCCGATCAACGCCGCCTTGAACGCGGGCTTGGCCCAGCGCGGCATGGCGCGGCGGCGGTTGCCCTTGCGGGCCGAGGCCGCCATCGCGCGGGGCGGGCGGGGCATCTCGTCGCGTCCCTGTCCGGCCAGGGTCGGGCGGAACTGCGGGTTGGCCATCAGGCGAGCTGACATGAGGCGTTCTCCACGAGCCAGCCGACCAGCGCGCCGTAGGTGATCCCCACATGCGCGGCCTGTTCGGGCACCAGCGACAGGGGCGTCATCCCCGGCTGGTTGTTGATCTCCAGGAAATACAGCCCCTCCGTCCCCGGTCGGCTGTTGTCCCAACGGAAGTCGCTGCGCGAAACCCCCCGGCAGCCCAGGGTCTGATGGGCCAGCACAGCCATCCGCTTGGCCTCCTCCGCCACCGCGTCGGGAATGGCGGCGGGCAGGGTGTGGACGGCGTGGCCGCTGCTGTATTTGGCGGTGTAATCATACACCTGCGCCTGGAACACGATCTCCGTCACCGTCAGGGCGCGGTCGCCCATGACGCCGACGGTCAGTTCGCGGCCCGGAATGAACTCCTCCACCAAGGCGCGGTCGCCAAAGCTCCAGGCGTCGCCGACCGGGCTGTTCTGCCCCTCGCGCACCAGGGTGACGCCGACGGTGGAGCCTTCATCGACCGGCTTGACGATGTAGGGGGCGGGCATCGGGTGGTCGCCGCCGGTGATCGCCCCGCGCGCCAGCACCATGCCCTTGGGCGAGCGGACGCCGACCGAATCCAGCACCCGCTTGGTCATCGCCTTGTCCATGGCGATGGCCGACGCCTGCACGCCGGAATGGGTGTAGGGCAGGCCGAGGAAC
Source organism: Azospirillum griseum (assembly GCF_003966125.1). GTDB lineage: Bacteria > Pseudomonadota > Alphaproteobacteria > Azospirillales > Azospirillaceae > Azospirillum > Azospirillum griseum. The sequence continues at coordinate 91,381 of NZ_RXMA01000012.1, read as the reverse complement.
TCCAACACGCCCTGGATCGTCCCATCCTCCCCACCGCGCCCGTGCAGGGCGTTGAACACCACGTCGGGGCGCGGGTGGGTCAGGGCGTGCATCAGCCCGGCCAGATCGCGCTGCACGTCCACGGCGGTGACGCGATAGCCTTCCTCCTCCAGCGCCTTGGCCACACCGGCCCCGCTGACCAGAGACACCTCGCGTTCGGCCGACCAACCGCCCATGAGGACGACGACGTGCTTCTTGTGGGCGTGCAGCAGGGCTTCGGTCATGGTGCGGCTCCTGCGCCGGGGATACCGACGCGCTTGATTTCCCAGTCCAGCGTCACGCCGCTGTGGTCGAACACTCGCCGCCGCACCTCTTCACCCAAGCCTTCCAGATCGGCGGCGGTGGCGCTGCCCCGGTTGATGAGGAAGTTGCAGTGCAGTTCCGACACCTGGGCGTCGCCGATGGACAGGCCACGGCACCCGGCGCGGTCGATCAGTTCCCACGCCTTGTGGCCGGGCGGGTTCTTGAAGGTGGATCCGCCGGTGCGAGAGCGCACGGGCTGGCTGTCGGCGCGCTTTTCGGCGATCTCGGCCATCCGTTGGGCAATCGCTTCACGGTCGCCCGGCACGCCGCGCAGCACCGCAGCGGTGAAGACGCAATCCTCCGGCGCGCCGGAATGGCGGTAGGTGAAGCCCATCGCGTCCTTGGAGAGGATCAGGCGCGCGCCGTCGCGGCCCACCGCCTGGGCCGACAAAAGCACGTCGGCCATCTCCTGGCCATAGGCCCCGCCGTTCATGCGCAGCGCCCCGCCGATGGTTCCGGGAATGCCGGACAGGAACTCCAGCCCCGCCAGCCCAGCGTCCCGCGCCATCACGGCGACGTTGAGGTCGAGTGCTGCGGCCCCCACGGTCAGGGTGTCACCGTCGCGGGCGATGTCGGTGAAGCCCCGGCCCAGCCGGATGGTGACGCCGGGAATGCCGCCGTCGCGGATCAGCAGGTTGGAGGCGACGCCGATCAGCGTCACCGGGATGTCGGCGGGCAGGCGCTCCAGAAACCCGGCCAGATCGTCGGCGTCGGCGGGGCGGAACAGCACCTCCGCCGGGCCGCCGACGCGGAACCATGTCACCTGCGCCAGCGGCGCGTCGGCGCTCAGACGGCCCCGGCAGGGCGGCATCCGCTCGATCAGGTGCGATTGGCCCGGTTGGGTCATGGAGCGCACGGCGGTCACGGCTTGACGCCGTACAGGGCGGCCAGATCGGCGGGCAGGCTGTTGGCCCATTGGGTGATGTTGCCGGCACCCAGGCACACCACCAGATCGCCGGGCTTGGCCATCTCGCGGACGATCTGCGGCAGTTCGTGCGGGCCGTGCAGGGCGACGACGTGGCGGTGCCCGTGCATCCGCAGCCCTTCGACCAACGTGTCGCGGTTGACGCCCTCGATCGGGGCCTCGCCCGCCGCGTAGACATCGGCGACGACGACGGCGTCGGCGTCGTTGAAGCAGGTGCAGAACTCTTCGAACAGATTGGCCAGACGCGAATAGCGGTGGGGCTGGACCACGGCGATGGTGCGTCCGGTCCCGGCGGTGCGGGCGGCGCGCAGCACGGCGGCGATCTCGACCGGGTGGTGGCCGTAATCGTCGATCACGGTGATGCCGTTGACCTCGCCGGTCTTGGTGAAGCGGCGCTTCACGCCCTGGAACTTGGCCATGCTGTCGCGCATCACCACATCGGGCAGGCCCATTTCGTTGCCGACGGCAAAGCAGGCCAGCGAGTTCTGGACGTTGTGCGGGCCGTACATCGGCAGGCGCACCCCGGTGATGGCGCGCGTTTCGCCGGTGTGGCGGTCATAGACGAGCACGTCGTATTTCGCCCCCGCCGGGCTGTGTTCGACGTTGACGGCGCGGATGTCGGCCTGCGGGGAAAAACCGTAGGTGATGATGCGGCGATCCGACACGCGCGGAATCATCGCCTGCACCTCCGGATGGTCGATGCAGAGCGCGGCGAAGCCGTAGAAGGGGATGTTCTGGACGAAGCTGTCGAACGCGGCGCGCGCGTTGTCGAAGGTCCCGTAGAAGTCCAGATGCTCCGGGTCCATGTTGGTGACGACGGCGATGCAGGCGGGCAGCTTGACGAAGGTTCCGTCGCTCTCGTCGGCCTCCACCACCATCCAGTCGCCGGTTCCAAGCCGGGTGTTGGAGCCGTAGGCGTTGATGATGCCGCCGTTGATGACGGTGGGGTCGAGGTTGGCGTGTTCCAGCATGTGGCCGACCATCGAGGTCGTCGTGGTCTTGCCGTGGGTCCCGCCGATGGCGATGGCCCATTTCAGCCGCATCAGCTCGCCCAGCATTTCGGCGCGGCGCACCACCGGGACCAGGGCGGCGCGGGCGGCGACGACCTCCGGGTTGTCGCGCTTGACCGCCGAGGACACCACCAGAACCGTGGCCCCGACGATGTTCTCCGCCTGATGGCCGATGAAGACGCGGATGCCCAGGTCGCGCAGCCGCTTGACGTTGGCGCTTTCCGTCAGGTCGGAGCCTTGGACCGTGTAGCCCAAATTGCGCAGCACCTCGGCGATGCCGCTCATGCCGATGCCGCCGATGCCGACGAAATGAATGGTGCCGATGGAGAGGGGAAGAGCGCGCATCTGGACTTACTTTCCGCGTCGGAGCATCAGGCGAAGGGTGGCGTCGACCGCGTCGTCGGACAGGTCGGCGGGAAGGGGCTGCGCCCCATGGATGGCGTGCAGGCGGTTGCGTAGAAAGCTGGTGCCAAGGATCGACCGGGGTACGAGGGGACAATAAGGACGGTTGAACCATCCTCCCTCGGTCCGGGTCAAGTGCGGCCAATTCTCCAACCCCTTTGCGTCGGGTTTGGTCAGCGCGCGGGCGGTCGTCCGGGTCTTCATCATGGCGCGGCTGCCCCCTTGGTTTCTGGTGTCGCGAGCATCGCCAGAACCGCGTCGGCCAGCGCGTCGGCGGCTTGCGCGGTTCCCCAATCGCGGGCCGCCATGGCGGCGGCGCGCAGGGCGGCGGGGTCGGTCAGCAGCATCCCCAGGCGGTCGGCCAGCGCGCGGGCGGTGAACTCCGGCTGCGGAACCAGCCACGCCGCCCCGACCTCCGCCAACTGGCGGGCGTTGGCGGTCTGGTGGTCGTCGGTGGCGTGCGGGTAGGGGACCAGGATCGCCGGGCGGCCGACGCAGGTCAATTCCGCGATGGTCGAGGCCCCCGACCGGGTGATGGCCAGATGGCAAGCGGCCAGACGGTCCGGCACGTCGCGGAAGAAGCTCTCCAACGTCAGGCCGCCCAGGCCCAGATCGGACAGGGCGACACGCGCGGCCTCCAGATCCTCCGGTCGGCATTGCTGCGACAGATGGATGCGGGCGCGGGTGTCGGCGGGCAGCAGGGCCAGCGCCTGCGGGATCACCTCGGAAAAGACCCGCGCGCCCTGGCTGCCGCCCATCACCAGCAGGTGGATCGGCGCGGTCCCCTCCGGCGCGTGATAGGGGGCGTCGCGGTGGGCGGCGATGGCCGGGCGGACCGGGTTGCCGGTGCGGATGATCTTGGCGCGGTCGGCCTCGCCGATGCGCGACACCCCGGTGAAGGCGACGGCCAGACGGCGCGCCCCGGCGATCAGCATCCGGTTGGCCCGGCCCAGAACGGCGTTCTGTTCGTGCAGCAGGGCGGGAATCCGGCCCTGGATGGCGGCGTAGACGGTCGGAACCGACGGGTAGCCGCCAAAGCCGACCACCGCCGCCGGGCGCAGGCGACGCAGCAGGCTGCGGGCCTCCAGCAGCCCCAGCGCCATTTCGACGGCGGCCTTCAGCTTGCCGACGATGCCCGCCCCGGGGGAGGCGGCGCGGATGCGGTGGACCGGGACCTCCGCCAGCGACTCGCCAAAGGCGTGGCCGCGCCGGTCCGTCACCAGCGTCACCGACCGGCCACGGGCCAGCAGCGCGCGGGCCAGCGCCTCGGCCGGGAACATGTGCCCGCCGGTGCCGCCAGCGGCCAGCACGATGCTGTTGGTGGTGGGGGAGGTCATCGCCGCGTCACTCCATCGGGCCGAAGCGCTTGCGCGTCAGCGCCAGCACCATGCCCATGCCGAAGCCCAGCGCCAGCAGCGACGAGCCGCCATAGGAGATGAAGGGCAGCGTCATGCCCTTGGTTGGCATCAGATGCAGCGCCGACCCCATGTTGATCGCCGCCTGCAGGCCGAACTGGATCAGCAGGCCGGCGGTGGCGAGCAGCACGAAATAATTGCTGTCGTTGAAGACGCGGGCAAAGCCGCGCAGCACGACGAAAGCGAACAGCATCACCAGGAACAGACAGAAGACCAGCCCCATCTCCTCCCCCGCCACGGCAAAGATGAAGTCGGCATGGCTGTCGGGCAGGGAGAATTTCACCGTGCCCTGACCGGGGCCGGTGCCGAAAAGCCCGCCGTTGGCGAAGGCCTCCATCGAGCGGTTGACCTGATAATTGTCGCCCGCGTGGGGGTCGAGGAAGCGGTTGATGCGGCTGGTGACGTGCGGCAGCAGCAGATAGGCCCCGAACAGTCCGGCCACGCCGACCCCGCCCAACGCCATCACCAGCATGATGTTCAGCCCGGCGAGAAAGAATTGGGTGAACCACACCGCCGAGACGACGAAGGTCATGCCCAGATCGGGTTGCAGGATCAGCCCGGCGGTGGTCACGCCGTAGAGCGCCATCGACACCAGCGCGCCGGGAAAGCCGGGCAGGGTGCGCGACAGCGAAAAGAGCCAGGCCGCCACCACGGCGAAGGCGGGTTTCACGAACTCGGATGGTTGGATCGACAGGCCGGGGATGTGGATCCAGCGGCGCGCGCCCTTGATCTCCACCCCGACGACCAGCGTGGCGAACACCAGCAGCAGCGCCACCAGGAACACGCCCAGCGCCAACCGCCGCACGCCGCGCGGGCTGAGCAACGACACGCCGCACATGATGGCGATGGACGGGACCAGCATCATCAGGTGGCGTTCGACGAAATGGAACATGTCCTGGATGCCGATGCGCTCGGCCACCGGCGGGCTGGCGGCGGTGATCAGCACCGTTCCCAGGAACATCAGCAGGGCGACGGCCCCCAACTGCCAGCGGTCCACCGTCCACCACCAGCGGCCGAAGATCGATTGGTCGGTGCGGTCGAAGGTGATCATTCGTCCTCACTCCCCTCCGGTTCGCGCGCGGCGGCGATGGCGGCGGCGTACCCGGCAAAGGCCTCGCCCCGCTTTTCGAAATTGGCGAACTGGTCCCAACTGGCGCAGGCGGGCGACAACAGCACGCAGGCCCCGTCCAGCCCCTCGGCCAGCGCGAGACCGGCGGCCTTGGTGGTGGCGATGTCGAGCGTGCCGCAGCGGGTGTGCGCCACCCCCTGCGCGGTCAGCCACGCGGCGAACTGGTCCTGCGCCTCGCCGATCAGGAAGGCATGGCGGACCCGGCCCATATAACCCTCCAACCCGGCCAGCCCGGTGTCCTTGGCTTGCCCGCCCAGGATCCAATAGATCGGGTCGAAGGTCGCCAGCGCCTTTTCGGTGGCGTCGGCGTTGGTCGCCTTGCTGTCGTTGACGAAGCGCACGCCGTTCACGGTCGCGACCAATTGCTGGCGGTGGGCAAGGCCGGGAAAGCTTGTCATCGCCTGGACGATGGTGGCAACCGGCACCCCGGCGGCCTTGCAGGCGGCGTAGGCCGCCGCCGCGTTCTGCCAATTGTGCGCGCCCAGCAGGTTGGGAAAATCGGCCAGTTCGGCCACCCGTTCGGCCCGCCCGTCGGTGTCGTCGATCAACCCGCCGTCGGCGGCGTAGACGCCACCGGCCACCGGACCACGCGCCGAAATCGGCCAAATCCGTTGATCGGCGGCGGCGGTCAGCTCGGCGCAAATCCGGCGGCTCGGCGCGTCGTCCACCCCGATCACCGCCGTGCGCGGGCCGGTCTGGCGATGAAAGATCAGCGACTTCGCCGCCACATAGCCGTCCATGCCGCCATGGCGGGCCAGATGGTCGGGCGTGATGTTCAGCAGGATGGCGACGTCGAAGGTGATGGAGAAGGTCAGCTCCAGCTGATAGCTCGACATCTCCAGAATGTGGGTCCCGCCGCTGCCCAGCGGGTCGAAGGACAGGACCGGCGTGCCGAGGTTGCCGCCCACCTGGATGGGCCGCCGCGCCGCCGCCATGATGTGGCCGATCAGGGTGGTGGTGGTGGACTTTCCGTTCGTGCCGGTGATGCCGATGAAGGACGAATCGCGCTCGGACCGGCCCAGCAACTCGACGTCGCACACCAGCTCAACCCCCGCCGCGCGGGCGCGGACGGCCACCGGGTGTGGGGCCGGGTGGGTGTGGGGAATGCCGGGCGACCAGACGATGGTCGTCAACTCCGACAGATCGGCGGTGGCGAGATCGACCACACGGAAGCCGTCGGCCTCGGCCTTGGCGCGGCTGGCGGGGTTGTCGTCCCACACCCAGACCTCGGCCCCGCTGCGGCGCAAGGCGGCGGCGGTCGCCAGCCCGGATTTCCCCAGACCCATGACCGCGACCGGCAAGCCTTCCATGTAAAACAGGTCGATCATTCCGGCCTCACCGCAGTTTCAAGGTGGACAGGCCGACCAGCGCCAGGATCGACGCGATGATCCAGAAGCGGATGACCACGGTCGGCTCCGCCCAGCCCTTTTTCTCGAAGTGATGGTGCAGCGGGGCCATGCGGAACACGCGCTTGCCGGTGAGCTTGAAGGACAGGACCTGCACGATGACCGACACCGTCTCCAGCACGAACAGGCCGCCGATGATGCCCAGCACGATTTCGTGCTTCGTCACCACGCTGACCGCGCCCAAGGCCCCACCCAGCGACAGCGAGCCGGTGTCGCCCATGAACACCATGGCGGGCGGCGCGTTGTACCAGAGGAAGCCCAGCCCGGCCCCCACCAGCGCGCCGCAGAACACCGCCAGTTCACCGGACCCCGGCACATGGTGGATTTGCAGGTAGTTGGCGAAGATGGCGTTGCCGGTCAGGTAGGAGATCAGGCCGAAGCAACCCGCCGCGATCATCGTCGGCACGATGGCCAGCCCGTCCAACCCGTCGGTCAGATTGACGGAGTTCGAGGCCCCGACCATGACGAAGGCCCCGAAGGGCACGAAGAACCACGACAGTTGGATCAGGTAGTCCTTGATGAAGGGCACGGAGATGCCGCCCGCCAGGGGCGGGGCCGACACCCACATGATGAGCGCCGACGCGGTCAACCCGATGCCGATCTCCCAGCCCAGGCGGAAACGGCCCGACAGCCCCTTGGTGTTGCGCTTGGTCAGCTTCAGATAGTCATCGCCGAACCCGATCAGGCCGTAGCCGATCGTCACCAGCAGCACGATCCACAGATAGGCGTTGGTGACGTCGGCCCACAGGATGGTGCTGACCGTCATGGCGATCAGGATCATCAGGCCGCCCATGGTGGGCGTGCCCTTCTTCTTGAAATGGCTTTCCGGCCCGTCGGCGCGGATGGGCTGGCCTTCCCCCTGCTTGCTCTTCAGCCACGCGATCAGCCGGGGGAAGAACAGAAAGCTGATGATCAGCGAGGTCAACACCGCGCCGCCCGTCCGAAAGGTCAGGTAGCGGAACAGGTTGAACGGCGAAAAGACATCCGCCAGCGGAAAGAGAAGGTTGTAAAGCATCGGTTCCCATCAGCCTCGCGGACCGTTGGCGGTGTCGGGCGGATTTGCGGTGTTGGTCGTCGCGGGGGTTTTAGCAGCGTTTTGCGCGGTGTCGAGCGTCAACAGCGCGTCCACGATCAATCCGGTGCGGCTGCCCAGCGATCCCTTGACCATCACCACGTCGTTCGCGCGCACCGCGTCGGCCACGATGGGGGCCAGATCACGGCTGGATTCGGTCCAGGCCCCGCGCCGGTCCGGCGGCAGCCGGTCGAACAGCACCCGCATGTGCGGGCCGCAGGCATAGACGCGCTCCACCCCGGCGGCGAGCAGCGGTCCGGCCAGATCGGCGTGCAGCGCGTCGGCGGTGTCGCCCAGTTCGCGCATGTCGCCCAGCACGGCGATGCGCCGCCCGCCTTCGGCCACCGGCAGATTGCCCAGCACCCCCAGCGTCGCCGCCATCGCCGCCGGGCTGGCGTTGTAGCTTTCATCAACCAGGGTGAAGGTCCCGCCATCGGCCAGCGTCACCGTCTTGCGCACGCCGCGCCCCTTGACCGGGTTCAGCGTGGCCAGCGATTGCGCCGCCTGCGCGGCGTCCCCGCCCAGGGCAGCGACGGCCAGCAGAACGCCCAGGCTGTTCATCACCCAATGCCGCCCCGGCATCGCCACGGTGAAGGACAGGGTTTGACCATGAACGCGCGCGGTGGCCGCGCTGCTGGTCGCGCCCAGCGTCAGATCCAGCAGTTGGGCGTCGGTCCCGTCGGCGGTCCCGAAGCTGTGAATGCGGCTGAGGCCCCGCGCGCGGGCGGCGGCGGCCAGGCGGTCGAACTGCGCGTTGTCGCGGTTCAGGATCGCCACCCCATTGGGGGCCAGCCCTTCGAAGATCTCGGCCTTGGCGTCGGCGATGGCGGCCACCGAGTCAAAGAACTCCAGATGCACCGCCTCGACGTTGGTGATGAGCGCGACGTGGGGGCGGACCTGCCGGGACAGCGGCCCCAACTCGCCCGCGTGGTTCATGCCCAGTTCGAACACGCCGAACCGGCTGTCGGCGGGCAGGCGGGCCAGCGACAGCGGCACGCCCCAATGGTTGTTCAGGCTGCCTTCGGTGGCGTAGGTCGCCCCCTGCGCGGCCAGGACATGGCGCAGCGTCTCCTTGGTGCTGGTCTTGCCCACCGAGCCGGTGACGCCGACGATGCGCGCGCCGCAGGCGGCGCGGGAGGTTTGGCCGAGCGCGGCCATGGCGTCGAGCGTGTCGCCGTCCACGATCAGCAGCGGCGCGTCGGCGGGGACATCGTCGGGCACGCGGGAAACCAGAGCGGCGGCGGCCCCGGCCGCCAGCGCGGCGGCGGTGAAGGCGTGCCCGTCGAAATTCGGCCCCTGGATGGCGATGAAGAGATCACCGGGCGCGATCTTGCGGCTGTCGATCGACAGGCCGGTCGCCGCCCATGGCCGGGTGGCGCGTCCGCCGGTGGCGGCCACGGCGCTGGCGTCGGTCCACAGGATGGGCAGGTTTGTCAGGGGGTGGTTCGTCAGGGGGGGGCTGGTCATGATGCGATCTCCGCAACCGCTTTGCGGGCTTCCTCGGCGTCGTCGAAGGGGCGGACCTCGGTCCCGACGATCTGCCCCGGTTCATGGCCCTTGCCGGCGATCACCAGCACGTCGCCGGGCTGAAGGCCGCGCACCGCCGCGCGGATCGCCTCGGCCCGGTCGCCGATCTCCTCCAGCCGTCCGGCGAGGTCGCCGGTGGCGGCGGCCAGGATTTCGCCGCGCACGAAGGCCGGATCCTCGGTGCGCGGGTTGTCGTCGGTCACGATGGCGCGGTCGGCCAGACGGGCGGCCAGCGCGCCCATCACCGGGCGTTTGCCCCGGTCGCGGTCGCCGCCGCAGCCGAACACGGCGACCAGATGGCGTTGCGCGTGACCGCGCAGGGCGGTGAGCACCGTGTCCAGCGCGTCGGGCGTGTGGGCGAAATCGACGTAGACGGTGGCCCCGTTCGGGTGGGTGGCGACGTGCTGCAAGCGGCCCGGCACGCCGTCCAGCGTCGGCAGGGTGGCCAGCGCGGTGTCCACATCCCCGCCCGACCCGATCACCAGACCCAGCGCGCACAGCACGTTCCAGGCCTGGAATTGACCGGCCAGCGGCAGATCAACGCGGACCTCGCGGCCCAGAACGGTCAGATCCAGCCGTTGCCCGTGGGCCAGCGGGGTGACGGCGCGCACGCGCAGCTCCTCCCCGGCCAAGCCGTAGGACAGCACACGCAGCCCGCGCGCCCGGCTGGCGGTGGCAAAATGCGCGTGATCCGGCGAATCGGCGTTCAGCACGGCGGCCGCACCGGGCGGCAGGACGCGGCTGAACAGCAGCGCCTTGGCGTCGCGGTACGCCTCCATCGTGCCGTGATAGTCGAGATGGTCGCGCGTCAGGTTGGTGAAGCCCCCGGCGGCCAGCGTCACCGCGTCCAGACGGAATTGGTCCAGGCCGTGGCTCGACGCCTCCATCGCCAGATGGTCGATGCCCGCGTCGGCGACGGCGGCCAACTGGCGGTGCAGAGCCACCGGATCGGGCGTGGTCATCGCGCCGTAGCCGCCCAACCCCGGCCCGATCAACCCCAGCGTGCCCAGGCTGGCCGCCGCCTTGCCCATGCGTTCCCAGATTTGGGCGGCGAATTGGACGGTGGAGGTCTTGCCGTTGGTCCCGGTGACGGCGACCACGGTTCCCGGCTGGCGGTGGCCGTGGAAGGCGGCGGCCATGCGGGCAAAGGTCAGGCGCGGCTGCGGATCGGTCAGCAGCACGGCTCCGGCCGCGTCGGGCGGCAGCTCGGTTCCTTCGGCGGCCAGGATGGCGACGGCCCCCTTGTCCAGCGCGTCGCGGATGAAGGCGCGCCCATCGGCCTTCGCACCCGCCAAGGCCGCAAAGACAAAACCGGGCCTGACCGCGCGGCTGTCGGCGGTCAGCCCGGTCACGTCCGGATCGGCGGGCGCGCTGGCGCTACCGGGTTTTGGCAGGAGCTGGGACAGACGCAACGGTGCTTCCCTTCGGCGGGTTCGGAGCGGCGGCGGTTGGGGTGTTCGGCGGTTGCTGCGCCCAGTTGGTGGACCCGGCGGCGTTCAGATAGGTGGCGCTGAGAATCTCCGGCGCGCTTTCGTCCACCGTCGGCACGTCCAGCAACGGACCGATCTGCTTGATGATCCGGCCCACGGCGGGCGCGGCGACCCAGCCGCCGGTCGCGTAGCCATAGGTCTTGGCGGTGGCCTGCGGTTCGTCGATCAGCACATAGACGATGTAGCGCGGGTCGTGCATCGGGAACGCGCCCAGGAAGGACGACATGCGCGAGTTCTTTTGGTAATGGCGGCCCTTCTGCTTGTCGGCGGTCCCGGTCTTGCCGCCGACGACATAGCCCTTGACCCCCGCCGACTTGCCGGTCCCTTCCGTCACCACGAAGCGGAACATGCGCCGCATCATGTCGGAGGTCTGGCGCGACACCACCTGTTCGCCGGGGATCGGCGCGCCGGGCTGGCGGAGCAGGATGGTGGGCGGGTGGAACACGCCGCCGTTGATGACCGACGCCGCCGCCGCCACCGTGTGCATCGGGCTGACCGAAATGCCGTGGCCGAAGGAGATCGTCATGCTGTTGACTTCCCGCCACGGGTTGGGAACCAGCGGCCAGCCGCTTTCCGGCAGTTCCAGCGCGGTCGGGCGGGTGAAGCCCATCTTGGCCATGAAGGCGCGTTGGGCGGCGATGCCGACCACCTGCGCCATGCGCACCGACCCCAGGTTTGAGGAGTGCTGGAACACCTCCGCCACGGTCAGGGCGCGGCGGAGGCTGTGATAGTCATTGATGGTGAACCGCCCGATCTTGATCGGGTGGACGGCGTCAAAGGTGTCCGTCACCCGGATCTTGCCGGAATCAAGGGCCAACGCCGAGTTGAAGATCTTGAAGGTCGATCCCATCTCGTACACGCCCAGCGTGGCGCGGTTGAACAGCGTTTCCGGGTTCAGGCCGGTCGGGTCCTGCGGATCGAAATCGGGCAGGGAGGTCATCGCCATCACCTCGCCCGTGCGGACGTCGAAGACGATTCCCGCCGCACCGATGGCCCGGAATTCCTGGATCGTCGCGATCAGTTCCTTGCGCAGCACATGCTGAAGCCGCAGGTCGATGGACAATTGCAGCGGGGTGGCCGGATCCTCGTTCAGCCGCTTGCTGAACCCCTGCTCCAGCCCGGCCAATCCGTTGTTGTCCACCCCGGTGAAGCCGACGATGTGCGAGGTCAGATTGCCCGCCGGGTAGAAGCGCCGCTCCTCCCGCTCGAACGACATGCCGGGGATGCCCAGGCGATGGACCGCGTATTGCTGCCTTGGTGTCAGGTTGCGCTTGAGCCAGACAAAGCGCTTGTCACCGCTGAGCTTGCCATAGACCTCTTTGTAATCGAGTTCCGGCAGGGCGGAGACCAGCTTGCGCGCTGCCTCGTCGGGGCGGGAGATCAGTTTGGGATCGGCGTAGAGCGACTGCGTGACCAGCGAGGTGGCCAGCAGGTTGCCGTTGCGGTCGATGATGTCGGCACGGTTGGTGGTCGTGGTGTCCAGTTCCAGCGCGTGATGCTGGCGCGGTTCGCCGCCGTGGCTGAACAGGGTGGCGATCACCAGCTTGACGCCGATGGCCGAAAACACGGTGGTGACGACCGCCGCCGTCACCATCAGCCGATAGCGCGTCTGCTCCATCGCCGCCGTCGCCGAGGGCTTCGACCGGTGGGTCAAGGCGGCAAAGACGCGCCTCAGAAGTTGGCCGGGCGGCGGCAGGGTCATCGATTCGCTCCCAACCGGGCCACCAGCAGCCCGAGGCTGTCGGTGGCCTTGGGTTGCGGGGCGGAAGCCTGCGTTTTGCCCGCCGACGGAGCGGGCGGAATCGGGCGGTTCGCAATGTCGGTCGGACGGTTCATCGGCGGAAGCGGGGCGTTGGGGGCCATCTTGCCGGGGGGAAGTGCGGCGGGAACCGGCTGCGGGGCAGCGGTGGGAGCCGGGGCGGCAACCGGGGCCGCCGGGGCCGGAGCGGGCGGGGCCTTGGCGGCGGCGGGAATGAGGGTGGAGGGCTTGATCGGCGCGCTCTTCACCGTCGGGGCGACGGGCAGGGCGGCGGGCACGATCACCGGGGTTTTTTCCAGCGCCTTGTCCATCGACAGCTTGGGCGTCGGGGCGGGCACGCGGGCGGTGTTGACGGGTTGCGGGGCTTGGGCTGGGACGGGAGCGGCGAGGCGCGCGGTGGCGATCGGTGCCGGTGCCGACGGAGCGCGGGCGGCGACCGGGACGACGCTGGCGGGCAGGGCCGGATTCACCCCGCGACCGGGCAATGGCAAGGGCTGGGGCGCGGCATCCGGGGCCTGGGCCGGGCGCATCGGCAGGCTGTCCAGCGCCACGAACTGGCGGGCCTCGGTCGGTTGCAGGGCCAGATGGGCGCGGGCCAACTCTTCCAGCTTGGCCGGATCGTTCAGGTAGCTCCATTCGGCGCGCAGCACCTGGATGGATTCCTGCTCGGTCACGATCTTGCGGTTCAGCCCGGCCAGCTTTTCTTCCAAATCCTGGACGTCGTAGCTGGTTTGGAACAACACGGCCCCGGCGGCGGCGATCAGACCACCCCAGAACAGCCAGGTCTTGCCTTTCATGCGGCCTCCTTGCCGGACACCGGGAAGGCCGGTGCCGCTGTGCGTTCCGCCGCGCGCAACCGGGCGGACCGGGCGCGCGGGTTGTGACGGGCTTCGGCCTCGCTGGGGGCGACGGGCTTGCGCCCCAGCAGGCGGAAGGATGGCGAACGCGCGGTGGCGGCAGCCACCGGCGTGTGGCGGGACGGGGCGGGCGGCGGGGACGACCGATCCTTCAGGAAGGTCTTGACCTCGCGGTCCTCCAGCGAATGGAACGAGACGACGGCCAACCGCCCGCCCGGCGACGCCAGCAGCGATTCGGCGGCGGCCAGACCGCGCCGCAACTCGCCCAGCTCGTCGTTCACATGGATGCGCAGGCCCTGGAAACTGCGGGTGGCCGGGTCGATCATGTCCTTGCGCCCCTTCGGGACCACCGACCGGATCAGTTCGGCCAGGTCGCGGGTGCGCAGGATCGGGGCGGTCAGGCGGGCGGCGACGATGGCGCGGGCCACGCGGCGGGCCATCCGCTCTTCCCCATAATGATAAAAGATGTCGGCCAGTTCGGCTTCGCTGGCGTGGTTGACCACATCGGCGGCGGTAGGCCCGCTCTGGCCCATGCGCATGTCCAGCGGCCCGTCGAAGCGGAAGGAGAAGCCGCGCTCCGGCTCGTCGATCTGCGGGGAGGACACGCCGATGTCGAGCGCCACGCCGTCGACGCTGGCGACGCCCTGGTCGGCCAGCAGGCGGGCCATGTCGCCGAAGCAGCCCTCGATGATGCTGAAGCGGCCCGGGTAACGGTCGGCCAGCGCCCGACCGCGCGCGATGGCGGCGGGGTCGCGGTCGATGGCCCAGACGTGGCAGTCGGCGGCCTCCAGAATGGCGCGGGTGTAGCCTCCGGCCCCGAAAGTGCCATCGACATAGACGCCGCCGTCGCGGGGGGCCAGCGCCTCGATCACCTCGGCCAGCAGAACGGGGATGTGCGGGCTGTTCATCGGTTGGTCGCTCATGCGTCACCCCCGTTCCGGCTGGAGGCACCACGAGCGGCCTTGGCGACGATCTGGCTCAACGAGATGTCCTTGCGCACCGCCTGTTCGCGCAGGGTGGCTTCGTGCGCCTTCAGGGCGTTGGGTTCCCAAATCTGGAAGGTCTTGCGGCGACCGATGAAGGACGCCTCTTCTTCGATTCCGGCGAATTCGGCCAGCTCGCGCGGCAGGACGATGCGGCCCTCGCCATCCATCGGAACCGGGATCGATTTGCCGAAGATGAAGGTTTCGATCAGGTCGCGTTCGGCGGCGTCGAGGTCGGGGGACTCCAGGCTTTCGGAGAGAACGTCCAGGTAATCCTGATCCGCCCCTTCGAGAGCCTGATGATTGAGCGACGGCCACAGATAGATGGTGCTGGGGGCCGAGGTTTTGGCAAGCGACTGCCGGAACTGTGCCGGGATGGACACACGCCCTTTCCTGTCAACTTTGTTGACGTATGTGGACAGGAAAACGGCCATCGGCCTGATGATCCCCCAGCTATCCCCCGCGCGGTGCACGCCCCGCGCCAGCCCCTCTTGCCCCTCCATCCGGTCCCGCTGGTGTTAACCAAATCGAGGTCCGGACCCCCATCGGATTGGGCAATCATGGGATAGCATGGGACGGTATGGGCGTCAACGGCGGGGCCAGTATTCACAGAGGGGTGTCAAGAGTTTCTGAATCGGCTGTGGCTTTTGGATCAATTGTTAAAGGGACTCGGCGAGTCGTCGCAGTAATTCAAGGTCATGCAAGGGTGTGGATAACGTTATCCACAGAGGTTCGACGAATGTTCCCCGCATTTTACGAAATTCATACGAGTTATAATGGTTCCAAGAGACGAATCGAAGGTTACACTTGGCGATTTCTTTGGCGGTCTGAGTATGGGTTGGGCATGGGATGGCATGGGAAAATGGCAAAACTTATCCACCGCCTGTGGATCGTTCTGGGGGTAAGGGGTGAAAAACGGCGGAAATGCTGGGGGTAGAGTTAAGATTTTGCGTCCGGTCTGGGGTGGAAAAGCCGGAGCGAATCGGAACGGTCCGCGATCATGGTGATCGTTCCTGAGAACCACGATGGGAATGGGAAAAGAACCGCCGCCGACCATCAAAAACGGTGTCGGTCATGGGCGGGCATGGGACGGCGCGCCCCGCCCGATGCTGTGGATGGGACGGCGTGGGCCATCGACAGACTGGAAAGCGTGTGGAGTGGAAAGCGCCAGATGGCCTGTAAGCCGGGTTTTGTGTCCCGAACCCGAAGATTCAGGCGATGGCCATTCGTCTGGGACGCCGGTTGCCCGGACGCCTCGCGCGACCAACCCGAGCGGCGGCGCGGAAACGCGCTTGACCCCATGCCGTCCCAAAGGACGGGTGATCGGGCCGCTCCTATTCGGTCTTGCTCCCGGTGGGGTTTACCGTGCCGCCCCCGTTGCCGGGGTCGCGGTGCGCTCTTACCGCACCCTTTCACCCTTACCGACGGCGAACCGTCGGCGGTTTGCTTTCTGTGGCACTGTCCCTAGGGTCGCCCCCGCCGGTCGTTAACCGGCACCGTGTTTCCGTGGAGCCCGGACTTTCCTCCCCCGGTCGAAACCGAAGGCGGCCATCCGGCCATCTGGCGAGGCTGTTCTTATAGACTTGTCGCGGTGGGGGCAAATCCCAAATCGCGCGATTCGGCAGGTTGGAACGGCTCTGGGGAACCGCGCACAGCAAAACGCCCGCCTTTCCGGGGAAAGGCGGGCGTTTTGTTGAAAACAGAACCGGCGCTGTTACGAGAACAGGCTGGACACCGACCGCTCTTCGCTGATGCGCATGATCGCTTCGGCGATCAGCGGGGCGATGGTCAGTTGACGGGTGTTGCGCGACACGCGCACCGCCTCGGTCGCCTGGATGCTGTCGGTGGTGACGAGCTGTTCCAGCGGCGACACGGCGACGCGGGCCACCGCACCGCCCGACAGAACGCCGTGGGTGCAATAGGCGTGAACCGACTTGGCCCCGGCCTCCATCAGCGCGACGGCGGCGTTGCACAGCGTGCCGCCCGAATCGACGATGTCGTCGACCAGGATGCAGCGGCGGCCTTCGGCGTCACCGATGATGTTCATCACCTCCGACACGCCCGCGCGTTCGCGGCGCTTGTCGATGATGGCCAGATCGGCGTCCAACCGCTTGGCCAGCGCACGGGCGCGCACCACGCCGCCGACGTCCGGCGACACGATGGTGACTTCGCCCATGTGACCTTCGAAGGTCTGGCGGATGTCCTTTTCGAACACCGGCGCGCCCATCAGATTGTCGGTCGGGATGTCGAAGAAGCCCTGGATCTGGCCAGCGTGCAGATCCATCGTCAGCACGCGGTTGGCACCGGCCTGGGTGATCAGGTTGGCGACCAGCTTGGCCGAGATCGGAGTGCGCGGGCCGGTCTTGCGATCCTGCCGGGCGTAGCCGTAATAGGGTATGACCGCCGTGATGCGCCGGGCCGAACCGCGCCGCAGGGCGTCGATCGTGACCAGCAGTTCCATCAGATTGTCGTTGGCTGGGAAGGAGGTGGACTGGACGACGAACACGTCCTCGCCACGCACATTTTCCAGAATTTCGACGAACACCTCCATGTCGGAGAAGCGGCGAACGCTGGCCTTGGTCAGCGGCACCCCCAGACAGGTGGAGATCGCCTCGGCCAGCGGACGGTTGCTGTTGCCGGCAAGCACCTTCATCGGAGTCGGCTCTCTTTGCAGGGAAACGGCTCAAGATGCGCTCGCCGCTTGCGCGCCGTCGCCCCTTGAAAACGGGCGGGACCATAACAGGGGGGCGTGCGTGTGTAAACGTTCCATGACGTTCGGGCTGTCCCGGATCGGGAATACCCCCCTGCACCGGGGGCATAGCCGGTTCGGCCATGACCGCTTTGATTGAGTGGTCGCCCGTCTGGTTCCCTCATCGGGCGAGGGCCTTCATGACGGTGGGGGTTTTGGCGATGTGAAGCTTGAGCGGCAGGTCCGCCCGCGTGAAATGCTCCAGGAACCAATGGGGCAGCAGCTGGTCGGTCTGGGTCTTGATGTAACCGAATGGAAACACCGATTCCCGCGCCTCCACCTGTTCGATGATCTCGCCAAGCAGAACGATCATCCGGCGGTGCTGGGCGCGATGCTCGTTGAGCAGCGGGTAGCGGATGGCGATCTGAACCTTTTCTTCCCTCATGAAATGCTGGATCGACAGGTCGCGCAAACGTTCCAACAGCGCGATGGCGCGCAGCCTTTGATCGTCCTCTGCTGGAAGCGCCAGAAAACGGCGGATCAGCTCATGTGTCCGGTGGTGATCCTCGTCCAAAACCCCATGGTCGATGACCATGTCACTGTTCCAGTCCTGCATCGGCCAGCCCCCTGCGTGTGCCAAGGACGGTGGGCGCGGCGTGGTGGAACCAGTCGGATCAGGGACCGACGCATCGGTGAGCCGCGCGCCGATGCCTGATGGAGATCATCGCGCGAATCGCGGTTGGCGGCAATTGCTTCAATTTCGAACGATATCGGCTCGGGCAACCCGGACAGGGGTTTTCCACTCAGCTTTGCAGGACGATGGCCGACAGGCCCCGGCCATAGTCGCCTTCCCCACGCAAACAGGATCGACGGTAGCTGAAAAAGCGGTCCTCCTCGGCCACCGTGTCGTTGGGGCAGCGCTGGATCATCGCGACTCCGGCGTCGCCCAGGCGGCGGGTCACGTAGGCGGGCAGGTCGAACAGGAAGTGACCGGCGCGGCGGGCGGGGGCGAAGTAATCCCGGTTGCGCTCATCCTCCGCCAGGAAGGGGGCGGGGAATTCCGGGCCGACCTCGTAGGAGCGCTGGGCGATGCAGGGGCCGATGCAGGCGACGATCCGGTTGGGGCTGGCCCCCAGCTCCACCATGCGGGCAACCGTCGCCTCCAGCACGCCGCCCTTGGCCCCCTTCCATCCGGCGTGGGCGGCCCCGATGACGCGGGCCTTGGTGTCGGCGAACAGCACCGGCGCGCAATCGGCGGTGAGGATGCCCAGCGCAACACCCGGCTTGTTCGTCACCATGGCGTCGGCTTGCGGGCTGGCGTCCGGCGTCCAGGGCGTGTCCACCACGACGCAGGTCGGGCTGTGAATCTGATAACAGGTGACGAGGCTGTCGGGCGTCACTTCCATCCGCGTGGCAGCACGGGCGCGGTTCTCCCGAACCGCCGCCGGGTCGTCCTTTGATCCCAACCCGCAATTCAGCGAGGTGTAAAGCCCGGTGGACACGCCCCCGTTCCGCGTGAAAAAGGCGTGGCGGATGTGGGTGATGTCGTTCAGCGCGCCAAGGGTAATCACAAACACCATCCTGTGTTGGTCAGGCCTGTGTCGGTCAGGCACAGCCCCTTAGACTTGCGGCTTGCGCCCGACGGGTCAAGGGCTTCCGTCGGATTCCGTTGGCGTCCACAGCCGGTGGAAACCCGCCGGTGCGCCGCCGTCGGGAAAGGCACCGGGGGAGGTCAGGGCCAGCAGCTTGAACAGCCGCCCCATCTGGTCGGGATCCACCAAACGGGCCAGCGCCGAGCGGATGTCGGCGGCCTGGGCGGCGTTGGCCTTGGTCGACAGCGCGGCGGTGCGTTGGCGGATGCCCAGCGCGGTCAGCCAATCGCCTTGCTCCACCGTGCCGAACGCCTCGGCCCCGGCGCTGCGGGCGGCGGCGGCGAGCGCAGCGAAATCGACATGCGCGGTGATGTCGGCTTCCCCCGGATCGTCCAGAACCTGGGCGAAGGCGTGCCGCCGCAGCGCTTGCAGCGTGTCGCCCACCGCCGGGCCATGGCCATAGCCGTAATCGATGACCAGCGCCGCGCCGGGGGCGGCGGCCAGACGCGCGCCGATCAGGCGGGCGACGGCGCAGGACACCGGCGACACCTCCACCACGCTGCCGATGGCGGCGCGGACGCGCAGCGCCTCCGGGACCAGCCGGGTGCCGGAACTGCCGAAGGCCTCCAGCACGAAGCGGAAGCGCGGCGCGTCCTCCGTCCCCGCCGGGTCGAGATCGACCAGACGTTCGAACCAGCCGTGAGCGGTCTTTTCCACCTGTCGGATCGGCAGCGCGTCAAAAAACTCGTTGGCGACCAGCAGGGTCGGGCCGTCGGGCACATCCTCCAACCGGTCGTGCCAGTGGATGACCATGCCGTTCCGCTGCGCTTCCAAGGTCTCCCGCTGGCGCGCGCGCAGGGTCGGGCTGGTCTCCACCAGATGCAGGGTGGCGTTGGCCTGGAATTGTGGAACCACGGCGGCGGCGCGCAGCGCGTCGCGCATCAGCGTGCCGCGTCCAGGACCCAGCTCCACCAGATGGAAGGGGCCGGGGCCGCCCATGCGCACCCAACTGTCCACACACCACAATCCGACCAGTTCGCCGAACATCTGGCTGATTTCCGGCGCGGTGGTGAAATCGCCAGCGGCCCCGAACGGATCCTGGCGGCTGTAATAGCCCAAGCGCGGGTGGCCCAGCGCCTCGGCCATGAAGGCGCTGACCGGCAGGGGGCCGTCCAGCAGGATGCGGCGGGCCAGCAGGCGGGCGAGCGTGTCCTCGCTCATAGGAGCGGTCTCCCCGGATCAGGCGGCGGGCTGGGCGGCGCGTTGGCCGCGCAGCATCAGCCACGCGCCGATCAGCAGCATCGGCAGCGACAGCAATTGCCCCATCGTCGCCCCGGCGAAGAGGAAGCCAAGCTGCGGATCGGGTTCGCGGAAAAACTCCACCGTGATCCGGGCCAGACCATAGCCGACGAAGAACAGGCCGCTGACCATGCCGGGGCGGTGGCGGATGGCCGGGCTGCGCACCGCCACCGCCAGCAGAACGAACAGCACCGCCCCTTCCAGCGCGGCTTCGTAAAGCTGGCTGGGGTGGCGTGGCGTCTGCAACGGGTCGCGCGGGAACACCATCGCCCACGCCACATCGTTGGCCGGGCGGCCATAGAGTTCGCCGTTGATGAAGTTGGCGATGCGGCCAAAGAACAACCCGATCGGCGCGCAGGCGGCGATCAGATCGCCAAAAACGAAGGGCGACAGCCCGCGCCGCCAGCAGAACAGAACGATGGCGAGCAGCACGCCGGTCATCCCGCCATGGAACGACATGCCGCCGTGCCAAACCTGGACGGCGTCCAGCGGATCTTCGAGGTAATGGGGGAGGTTGTAGAACAGCACATAGCCCAGCCGCCCGCCCAGAATGGTCCCGATCACCGCCCAGGTCAGGAAATCGTCGAAATCCTCCGGCGACGGGCGTTGCCCGCTCCGCCGCGCCAGGGAAAGGCAATAGCGCCACCCCAGCACGAAGCCCGCCAGATAGGCCAGCGCGTACCAGCGCACGACGAGCGGCCCGAGGCTGAAGGCCACCGGGTCGATGGAGGGAAAGGCCATGGCCATCGGATCAGGCTCCGCTCAACGGTACGGGTCGGGTTTCGACAGATGATCCTGAACGTACCGGCGCACCCCATCCTCCAGGCTGGTGAAGGGGCGGTCGAATCCGGCGGCGCGCAGGCGGTCGGTGCTGGCCTGGGTGAAATACTGGTACTTGCCGCGCAGATGCTCCGGCATGTCGATGTAGTCGATCACCGGATCGCGGTTCAGCGCGGCGAAGGTGGCGAGCGCCAGATCCTTGAAGCTGCGCGCCACCCCGGTGCCGACGTTGAACAGGCCGCTGACGGACGGGGTGTCGTACAGCCACAGCATCACGGCGACGCAGTCATCGACGAAAATGAAGTCGCGCAACTGCCCGCCATCCTCGAACCCGTCCTTGTGCGATTTGAACAGGCGGGCGGGCTGACCGGCGGACAGGACCGGGTGCAGCTTGGCCACCACGCTCATCATGTCGCCCTTGTGCGTCTCGTTCGGGCCATAGACGTTGAAGAATTTCAGCCCGGCCCATTGCGGCGGGAGCAGGTCGGCATCGGCCACCGCGCGGGCGATCCGGCGGTCGATCAGATGCTTGGACCAGCCATAGGCGTTGAGCGGGCGCAGCCGCGCCAGCCCCTCGCACGAGCCGTCATCGTCGAACCCGGCCGACCCGTCGCCATAGGTCGCGGCGGAGGAGGCGTAGATCAACCGGCAGCCGCGCCACGCGCACCAGCGCCACAGATCAAGCGTCAGGGCGACGTTGTTGGCGACGATCTTGTCGACGTCGCGTTCGGTGGTGGCGGAGATCGCCCCCAGATGGAACACCGTGTCGATCTCGGCGGCGTGCTGGTCCAGAAAGGCCATGGTGTCTTCGGGGCGCACCAGGGCGGCCACCTCACGCTTGGCCAGATTCTGCCATTTGTCGCCGTCGCGGAAACGGTCGATCACCGCCACGTTGGTCAGGCCACGCGCCGCAAGCGCCGCGACAAGGTTGGAGCCGATGAACCCGGCCCCGCCGGTGACGACGATCATGCCAATACCCGCTGTTCTGCCTGACTGGTCCGGCTCTTATAGGCCGGTGCGGTGCGGCGGGGCAAGGTGCCGCCCAAAAATGCAACACCCTCCCACCGCCGGGGGCGGGGGAGGGTGTCGTTTGCCGACAGCAAGGAACGGAGACGCGTCAGCGGATCGCCCGGTTCGCCGCACTGACCAGGGCGCGCAGGGAGGCGGTCACGATGTCGGCGTCGATGCCCACGCCGAACAAAGTGCGCCCGTCGCTGGTCTTGACCTCGAAGTAGGAGCAGGCCTGCGCGTCCTCGCCCTCGCCGATGGCGTGTTCGCGGTAATCCAGCACATGCAGGTCGATGCCGCAGCCCTGGCGCAGCGCGTCGACGAAGGCGTCCACCGGCCCCTTGCCGCTGCCCTTGATCTTTTCGGTCTTGCCGTTGCGGGTGACGACCGCGCTCAACACACGGGTGCCGGAGTTCGGGCCGCGCGGCTCGGTCGCGTGCTCGATCAGGGCCAGCGGGGTGTCGGCGTCCAGATACTCGGTCTTGAAGGTCTCATAGATGTTGACCGGCGACAGCTCCTTGCCGGTTTCGTCGGCGACGCGCTGGACGATCTTGGAAAACTCGATTTGCAGCTTGCGGGGGATTTGCAGGCCGTAATCCTTTTCCAGGACATAGGCGATGCCGCCCTTGCCCGACTGGCTGTTGATGCGGATCACCGCCTCGTAGCTGCGGCCCAGATCCTGCGGGTCGATGGGCAGATAGGGAACCTCCCACTTGCCGCTGTTCGACTTGTTCAGCGCCTTCAGCCCCTTGTTGATGGCGTCCTGGTGGGAGCCGGAGAAGGCGGTGAACACCAGCTCACCGGCGTAGGGGTGGCGCGGGTGGACCGGCAATTGCGTGCAATATTCCGACACACGCACGATCTCGCTGATGTCGGTGATGGTCAGGCCGGGATCGACGCCCTGGGTGAACAGGTTCATCGCCAGGGTGATGACGTCGACGTTGCCAGTGCGCTCGCCGTTGCCGAACAAGGTCCCTTCCACCCGGTCGGCCCCGGCCAGCAGGCCCAGCTCCGCCGCCGCGACGCCGGTGCCGCGGTCGTTGTGCGGGTGCAGGGAGATGATGGCGCTCTCGCGGTTCTTCAGCGTCTTGCAGAACCATTCGATCTGGTCGGCGTGGATGTTGGGCATCGACATTTCGACCGTGGCGGGCAGGTTCAGGATGATCTTACGCTCCGGCGTCGGCTGCCAGACCGCCATCACCGCTTCGCAAATCTCGACCGCGAAATCCAGCTCGGTGCCGGTGAAGCTTTCCGGCGAGTATTGCAGGACGATGTCGGTGTCCGGGGTTTCGTCGGCCAACTGCTTGATCAGCTTGGTCCCGGCGACGGCGATGTCGATGATGCCCTGGCGGTCCAGCCCGAACACCACGCGGCGCTGCAACTCCGAAGTGGAGTTGTACAGGTGGACGATGGCGCGCTTGGCCCCCTTGATGCCGTCGAAGGTGCGGCGGATCAGTTCCTCACGCGACTGGGTCAGGACCTGGATGGTGACGCCGTCGGGAATCTTGTTGCCGTCGATGATCTCGCGGCAGAAATCGAAATCGGTCTGCGACGCGGCGGGGAAACCGACCTCGATCTCCTTGAAGCCCATCTGCAACAGCGTGTCGAACATCGCGCGCTTGCGGTCCGGCCCCATCGGCTCGATCAGGGCCTGGTTGCCGTCGCGCAGATCGACCGAACACCACATCGGGGCCTTGTCCAGCACGCGCGAGGGCCATTCGCGGTTGGTCAGCTTCACCGGCGGGAAGGGGGTGTATTTGTCGGCGGCCTTGACGGTCGGGGCGGTGGCGGCGGTCGAGGTGGCGGTCATCGGTGTCTGGCTCCTGTGGTCCCGGATCGCGGCGCGGCTCTTGGCGCTCGGCGGATCGGACGGGACGGTGTGTTCAAAGCGGAGGCGATGGGAAACCGGCGATGCTACGGTCGCGGAGCCGCCGGTGTGGCTCAACGACCGTTGCTAAGTCGCAGCCCCGGCCTCGGCCGGGACACGGCGGGTTCAGCGCCGAAACAAAAACCACTCATGGGAACAGACACTTCGACCGATGGGCAGGGAAATGCGAACGCGTTGACCCGGACGCTTCAAAGCGCCGGGTTGGCAAGTCGAAGAAGGGCGTTCATGCGATCGGTCGTCATCATGGGGCGCACTGTGCGCAGCTGCGGCATGGCTGTCAAGCCCCGGATTGCGGTGCGGGCCAACCATTGGGCGAAAATCGGCGCTCCGTCACCAGGCGACGCCCCTCACCAGAACAGGCGGTACAGGGTGGGCAGCAGCAGCGCTGTGGCCAACCCGTTCAACCCCATGCCCAACCCGGCGAAGGCTCCGGCCACCTCGTTGACCTGAAGGGCGCGGGCGGTGCCGATGCCGTGCGCCGCCACCCCCATGCCAAAGCCGCGCGCCCGCCAATCCGTCACCCGCGCCAGATTGAGAACCCAGGTGCCGAAGGTGGCGGCGATGATGCCGGTCAGGATGACGAACACGGCGGTCAGCGACGGCAACCCGCCGATCTGTTCCGACACGCCCATCGCGATGGGGGAGGTGACGGATTTCGGGGCCATCGAGCGCAACGTCGCCGCCGATCCGCCAAAAACCCACGCCAACCCCACCGCGCTGAGGGCCGAGGCGGAGGAGCCGACCAGCAGGGCGACGATCATCGCGCGGGCCGATTGGCGCACCTGCTGAAACTGGTTGTAGAGCGGAACCGCCAGCGCCACCGTGGCCGGACCCAGCAGGAAATGGACGAACTGCGCCCCGGCGAAATAGGTGCGGTATTCGATGCCCGACAGCGTCAGCACCCCGGCCAGCAGCAGCACGGCGATCAGCACCGGGTTCAGCACCGGCCGCCGTCCGCAGCGTTCGAACACCCACAGCCCGGCCTGATAGGCCACCAGCGTCATCGTCAACCCGGCGAGCGGGCTGGCCGACAGATAGACCCAGATGTCGCGCAGATCGGCGTTCAGGCTGTCGGTCATGGCGCGGTTTCCGGTGTTTGGGTGGAGGTGTCGGGTTGGCCGGTGCGTGGTGGGGTGTTGCGGGCGAGAAGCGCCATCACCTTGGCGGTCACGGCCACCCCGAACAGCGTGCTGCCGAAGAGGGCGACCACGATGGGCAACGCCTCGCCGCTCAACCGCTCCATATGCGCCATCACGCCAACCCCCGCCGGGATGAACAGCAGAGACAGGTGGCGCAGCAGGCCGCCCGCTGTGTCCTGGACCGCGCGCGGGACTCCGCCCCGGATCAGCAGGCCGCCGAACAGCAGCAGCATGCCCAGCACCGGGCCGGGGATTGGCAGGTGCAACAGGCGGGCGATCAACTCCCCCACCAGCTGGCAGAGCAACAGAATGGTTAACGTTCCGAGCATCAGACGGTCTCCGGCAACGCGGCAAAGGGGGTGGATTGCCCCGCAGACTATCCCAGGGAGCAGGGTTGCGGATGTTCGCGCTTTGCTGGTCCGGTCTGTCGGATCGACGGGGCGTCGGCATCATCCGGAGGCAAGACTTCAGCCGTCGGGTATCGAAGTGTGTCTCAACAATGGGTGCTGCGACGCATGGCGTTGTTTGGTTGTCAACAGGGCACAGGTGCAAGGCTTTTGCGGTGGACGAGGCCGAACGCGCAGAATCCGTTTGACATGCTGTTGCTGACGTTCACCGCGCAAAATACACTTTTCTCATATTTATCAATAGATTGCAGAAATTGCCTATTTTTTGACCAAACACAGCGAGACCCTTGAAAGCGCTCAACCGAATCGGACAAGCGGAAGACTTGCCAACACACTTATCCACAGACTCTGTGGAGAGTGGTGTGGTGTCCGTTCAAACGGCGACCATCCATGAAACGGTTGCCGTTGCAGCGTGGTCTGCGTTTAATGACGTGGCCAGTGGCGCATCCGCCCCGGCGCAACGGGGATGGATCTCGACGATGGGGTTGTTTGATTTTCTGAAAGTCTCGGTTAAGACGAAGACGCCCGCGAAATCTGCTCCCCGTGCCGGTCATAGCCTGATCGAGTATGACGGTCGCAGCTTTCCCATCGCGGCGCTGACCACGAAAGGCTTTGCAACCACCACCTTCGACGGCTCGCTCATCCAGGGGCAGAACGCCCGGGTGACGGTGAAGGTCGATGATCAGGCGGGCAAGTTCACCTTTGCCGCAACCATTGCGGTCACGGACACCCAGGGTGGCCGGTTGATCGGCAACTGGACCATGCTGCCGACGGAGGTCGAAGACGTGATCCGTCAATACGCCCAGATCCGCGCCAAGCAAAAGACGGTCAAGAAATAGGGCGCGGCCCCTGTGCGGGGCGATGCGAAGCCGTGGATCAGTTGCGCGCCGCTGGGGCGGCGTTCGCGGCGGGCGGGGTGGGCATTCCGGCGTTGACGATCTTGGGCAACGCCAGCTCGCGCATCCGTTCCAGCCATTGGGTCAGGGTGACGAACTCGCACCCCTTGGCCCGCAGTTCGGCGATCACGCGGGGCAAGGCTTCCGCTGTGCTGGGATAGGTCGAGTGCATCAGGAACACGCTGCCGGTTCCAGCGGCGGTTTTGATGTGCTCAACAATCTTATCCGCGTTCCGGACCTTCCAATCCCGCGTGTCCACCGTCCACAGAACCGAATTCATCTGCTCGTTCCGGGCAACCCCCAGGAGGCTGAGGGAATAGCGACCGTAGGGCGGGCGGAACAGCACCGGGTTGGCCCCAAAGCTGCGCAGGATGCGGTTGGTTTCGGCAACCTCGTACCGCTGCGCTTCGACGGGCATCACGCGCAGATCGGAGTGGGTCAGGCTGTGGTTGCCGATTTCATGACCGCTCGTGACGAAATCGCGGATCAGGTCGCCCTGGTGTTGGGCGACGCGCCCCACCGGGAAATAGGTGGCGCGCACACCTTCACGGTTCAGCACCTCCAGAATCTGGCGGGTCACGGTGCGATGAGGACCATCGTCAAAGGTCAGGGCGCACAGATTCCAGCCTTCCCGTTTCAAGGTGGCGGGCATCACGTCGATGCGCGAATCCGGGACCACGGAGCGCAGGCGGCCCTTGGTCCGGCCGTGCTGCTCGATGTCCGCCATGGTGCGTGCGTCTTCTTCGGTGTAGATCACCGTGCCGTCAAGCGGTGGGACCGCCGCCATCACGCTCGGCGGCGGAACAATCGGGGCCGCCGTCGCGCTTGCGATGGGCGCGAGCATGGATGTGGTCCCGGACGGAGGGGGCATGGTGGGGATGGGGGCGACCGCCCTGACCGTCGCGTCCGCCAGCGGGGCGG
Source organism: Azospirillum griseum (assembly GCF_003966125.1). Classification (GTDB taxonomy): domain Bacteria; phylum Pseudomonadota; class Alphaproteobacteria; order Azospirillales; family Azospirillaceae; genus Azospirillum; species Azospirillum griseum. The sequence continues at coordinate 64,445 of NZ_RXMA01000012.1, read as the reverse complement.
TGGCGGTTGTGTTTGCGGTCGGTGTCACCGGAACGGTCACGGTCGGCGCGGCCATCGCGGTTTGGGTGGTGGTCGGCATCGGCGCTGGAACTGTCCCCACCGCCGGGGCTGGCGCGCCGATGACCGTGGGCGGCGAGACCAGGGCAGGGGAAGCAGGAGGGACTGGTTCTGATCCGGCATTCGCGGCGGCACGGGCAGGGGATGCGTCCGCGTTCTGCGACGCGCCACCGGTGGCGGGGGGCTGGGCTTCAACCAGCAGGCAGCCAAAACCGGCTCCGACCATACGGCGGCACAGCCGCTGCGCGTCGACATCGCCTTCCGCCGTCGCGCGCAGCACAGCCCCGCTGGATTCGGTTTTGCCATCCAAGAAGGAGACCGTCGCCTTCAAATCCCGCGTCAGTTCGGGTTGGCGGCGTTGAAGGCTTTCCCACGCGTACCAGGCATCGCTTTCCCGGGAATAAAGGCCCAATTGCAACACGGGCATTGGCTTTCCCGGCGCCGTGTTCGCGCCGACACCAATGGCCAATGCGGCGCTGCCAGCGACCGCCGACGCGGATGGCACGCTAATCCCAGGCTTGGCGGCGGTGCCAGGAGGGGCGGCAGTGGGTGCGGGCGTCGCGGTTTTGGCGTCTTTCGCCTTGCGGTCGGTCGCTTTGCGGTCGGTGGTGGTTGATTTGGTGGCGGTTGCCTTGGCTTTGCCAGCCTTGTCCGTTTTTCCGACCGGCAAGCTGGCCACCTGGGGGCGCTTGCCGTCGGTCCGGGTGTCCGCGCGGGTCTGGGCGTGCGCGACCGGAGTTGTCAGAATCGCCAAAAGGGACAGCACCACCGCATGGCCAAGGGCGTGCCGCAGATACCGACGGTGGGGCGGGCAAGCGACAGGACCAGGCAAGCTCAACATCTCGTGTTCCGTGTTTGGCCCAACCACCAACCGCAGGGCCGCTTTCAGCTTCGCGTGAATAGCATCAGAAAGACCTTATTTCAAACGGCAAGCGGACAGTCCGGGCGCAAATATGGCGAATTCTGGGCTTATGTGGGAAAAACAAAACGCCACCACCCCAAATCGGCGGGGATGGTGGCGCGAGCTGTGCTGCAGGCTGTGTTTAGGCGCGTGTGGCGACAGGGGTGGCGGTGGCTTCATCCGCGCGATCATACACGTCGGGATGGAGGTGAATGTTGCCATTTTCATCCACGGTGGCGGTCCAATAGACAAACTGGACGGGAACCGGGGTCGGCAGCTTCACCCATTGCGGTTCGGGTTTGTCGAGCATCCGGTTGATGCGGTCGGGGGTGATGGTGGTGTCGGCCAACAGAGTCTCGGCCATTTTACGGGCGTCTTCCAACCGGACGCAGCCGGAACTGATCGTCCGCACCTCTCGGTCGAACAAATACTGCTCGTTCGTGCCGTGAAGGTAAATGTTGTACGGATTGGTCAGATTGAAGCGGAAGCGGCCAAGGGCGTTGTGATTGCCCGGCTGCTGGACGATCCGCACACGACCGGGAGTGACCGCGCTCCAATCCACGGTTTCGGGCGCGACCTCCACCCCGTCCAGATAGACGATGGCGTGCTGGATACCCGGCGTGCCTTTGGCTTTCAGCAGCGGCAGTTTGTCTTCCTTCAGAACGGTCGGGGGCACCGTCCAGGTCGGGTTGACGATCACATGCGTGATCTGGTCCTGGAGCAACGGCGTCGAGCGGGACGGGCGTCCGACAATCGCGCGCATCGACAGGGTTGCCTCGCCGCCGCGCACCAGCGTGGTGGTCTGGTTGGGAAGGTTGACCAGCAGAATGGTGTCCGGCGCGCTGTCGCGGAAGCTGCGCATGGCCGCCGCGCTCTGGCGCATTTGCCCAGCGGCTTCCGCAGGGCTGCGGTCCAGCGCCGTCCGGGTGCCGCCCCCAACCAACCCGTCGGCCCGCATCCCCTGCGCCGTCTGGAAGGCGCGCACCGCCTCATCCACCGTCCGGGTGAACTGATCGGTGGCCTGGTCGGCGGGCAGATGACCCAATTCGATCAAGCGCTGGGTCAGGCGGGCAACCCGTTCCCCAGAGCTGCCCTTTTTCAGGACATTGCCGTCACCGATCCGGGGGCTGAGCAGATCGGGTTTGCCATCCAGTTCGGCGGCGGCTGAATCCAAGCGGTCGGCCCACTGGGTCAGCGTGTCGCGAAAGGGAGTGGCCTGGGCGGATGGCGCAGTCGACAGCAGTCCAAAGGCCAACGCCGCGATGCCGACAACGACAACCAGCGACCGGAGCGGGGAGAGCAGCCAGATTTTGCGAACGGTGGCGGCTGTGGACATGCGGGCAATCCTTTTGAACGCTTGCTGGAGTCCCGGACAGGATCTCCTGCATCAACGGTGTGAAAGCAATCTATGCAGTGGAAGTGGTGATGGCGAGATGGGTGTCGCTTTGACACCGATTCCCTTCCGATGTGTGATCTTCTTGCCAATCCCATGCCAGTTGGAGCGGGAATTCCTGTGCTTTTAAGACACAGTTGTGGAATTTTTCGATTGCGTGGGGCGCAACCGTTCCCTATACGGATAACCGTCCGGGAAAGATTACCAGAATTTGGAACGTCCCGGATCGGCGCTGGCGGTCGATCGCAGATCGGTTGCGGGTGCCAAACGACTCGCCAGTCACGCACAGCCAAAGAGGTTTCGGAATGCTTTTTGGGGATGATGAGCGTGCCGCGCCAGAGATGGGGCGGCGCGGGTTCCTGAGCTTTGCCGCAGCGGCTCTTTCGGCGGCCACGGTTCCCACCCTGATCACCGCCACGGTTGCCCCGGTGGTTCTTGGTTCTTCCCCTGTGGAAGCGGCCCCGCTGGCTGGTTCGGTTCGGCGGCTGGCCCTGCACAACGTCAACACAGGCGAGAGCTTTGACGGGGTGTATTGGGCCGATGGCAATTACAAGCCTGACGCTCTGAAGCGCTTGGATGTTCTGCTGCGCGATCACCGCGCCAAGCAGGTCTGCCATTACGATCCGCGCCTGTTCGATCTGCTGGCCCGTGTTCACGCCAGCCTTGATTCCGACGCTCCGTTTGAGGTGATCTGCGGGTATCGTTCGCGCAAGACCAACGCGATGGCGCGCCGTCGTTCGCGCGGTGTTGCGAAAGAAAGTTACCACACCCGTGGCATGGCCATCGACATCCGCTTGCCCGACGCTTCTCTGCGCGGTGTTTCGGAATTTGCCAAGTCCATTCAGGCCGGTGGCGTTGGGTATTACCCGCGCAGCGGGTTCGTTCACCTCGACACCGGGCCGGTTCGCACCTGGTGATGACCCTTCCGGTGTGATCGCTCTTCGGAGTGATCGCTCTGCGGTGTGATCGACCGTTGCATCGGCTGGATGATGGCTGAACAACAGTGTTTCGGATCACAACAGTGTTTCGGATCACAAAAGAAGCCCGGCGCGTGTCCTCGCGGCCGGGCTTCTTTTGTGAGTCAGATTGCTGGCTTATGCGTTCCGATGAGGCGCATCGGGCTGTTTGTACGGGTTACTCTCGGTTCTGTGTTTTGGACGCGCGCACGATGTCCGCAGGATCCCAGACAGCGCCGTGGCGGCGCCTCGGTTTGTTGCGATCCATTTTGGTGGCTTTCGCGACTCCCGCCCCTCCCTCATCACCGTTGGATCTCAGGCGTGGCGGTGTGTCGATGTGAGCGTAGCGGCGCGCGCCGTCTGTCTTTGCCGGTGTGGTCCCGTCGGAGGGCGGTGCGACCGGGCGAGGAGATGGGGCGCTTGCCTCGGCAAAGCCGGGGGCGATGGGTTCGCCCCCGTCCTGGGCCTCACGCAAACCCGGTGACAGGGACGAAAGCAACGAGAGCAATTCATCCGACACATGGCTGGGAGCGGCGCGCCACAAACGCAGAAGACGAGCTTCCCGCCGACTGATCTGGCTGTCAGACAGCGGGGCGTTGTCGTCGCGAGCCAAGGATCGGTTTGGTGAATCGGGATCCTCATAGCAATCGAAGAAGAAGCTGACTGGAACATCCAGGACCTGACCCAGACGATACAGAGTTCCAGCAGAAATACGATTTGATCCCCGTTCGTATTTCTGGACTTGCTGAAATGTCAGGCCAATCGCTTCGCCCAACTTTTCTTGGCTCATCCCCAACAAGGTTCGCCGCATCCGCACTCTTTGGCCGACATGAGCATCAACAGACCACGATTCTGGCGATCCGCGTCGCCCTCTTTTGCGCGCTGTTGATCCCGTCATTTCAATTGGTCTCCGATGCTTAAACTGGCTTTCGAAACGCGGTTTGCTCTTATGGAAACGAAGAGATTGTTTGCACGTCTTTTGTGGTGTTTCAAGAGAAAACTTTTCAATATTCCAGACCATGCGTCATATTCCGATAGGCAGGAACGTGGAAATCAACATTCAGTGGTCTTTTCCGTGTTTCAACAATGAATTGTTTTGTTATATTTCCACCGATGGACTGATTGTGTCCAAATTCAAAATGACGAAACTCTGTTTTAACTGTCTGGTTCATTATGAATTTCCATGAGACACGATGTTTGTTTTGTTCGACATCAAATTATTTTAATGAGTAGAGAATGTTTCAAATCAAAAATAAACCGACTTTGGCATGCATCATGCCACCTCGAAGAAATTGAAAATCGGGAAACATTTTTTCTGTTGAATGGCTTCTGTGGCTTAGTGCGCGTTGATGGATGCTGTGGACCGTGTGTCTGCAACATAAGCATTTGATTCGTTGGCGTTAACTTTCGGGAAACCATAGGGTGGCGACGCTCTGCTTGATCATGAGCGCAGGCGCGTTTTTCTGAGCGGCGCTCCGTCCCCCCGTGCTAAAGCAAGGTCATGCCGGATCCCGTCGCCTGCGGCCCTGTTCAACCTGGTCCACGGCCCCGGCGGGTCCGGTGGATTCTTTGGCCCACACCATGCGGGACACCCCTTGGTCATGACCCCCAGGCAAGCCCTTCACCAGCGACTCGCCGCGTTGGACGCTCATCTGCGCGCCGAGAACCCCAATCTTCTGCCGGTTCTGCCAACCTTTCGCGCCTTTGACCGGCTTTTGGTCGGCTTGGGGTTGATCGGTCCTTACGAATCGCTGACCACCCGGATTCCCTGGTGGCCGATGGTGGCGGTGCTTGGCACCTTTTCGGCGGGCAAGTCGACCTTCATCAACGGGTATCTGGGCGAGGCGCTGCAAAACACCGGCAATCAGGCGGTGGACGACAAATTCACCGTCATCTGCCATGGGCCGCAGACCCGGAAAGAGGCGCTGCCCGGCACGGCGCTGAACGCCGATCCGCGATTTCCCTTCTACCGCATCGCTGACGAGATCGAGAAGGTTGCGGCGGGTGAGGGCAAGCGCATCGACAATTACCTGCAACTGAAGGCGGTCAGCGGCGATCGAACCAAGGGCAAGATCTTCGTCGATTCCCCTGGTTTTGACGCCGACGATCAACGGCGCTCCGTGCTGCGACTGGTCGATCACATCGTCGATCTGTCCGATCTGGTGCTGGTTTTCTTTGACGCCCGACACCCCGAACCGGGGGCGATGCAGGACACGTTGCGCCATCTCGTCGCCAAAACGGTCAACCGGGCTGATGCCCGCAAGGTCTGTTACATCCTCAATCAGGTCGACACCACCGCCAAGGAGGACAATCTGGAGGCGGTGTTCGGGGCCTGGCAGCGGGCGATTGCCCAAGCCGGGCTGGTGTCCGGCCGTTTCTACGCCATTTACGATGCGCAATCGGCGGTGTCGATTGAGGATGAGGCCCGCCGCGCCCGGTACGAAGCCCGGCGCGACGCCGATCTGGCCGAAATCCACGCCCGCGTCGCCGAGGTCGAGGTGGCGCGCGCCTACCGCATCGTTGGGTCCATTGACAACCTGGTGAAGGAGCTGGAGGGGGAGGTTATCCCCACCCTGACCGCTGCGGTGGCGCGTTGGCGGCGCGGCGTGCTGATCGGCGATGCGGTCTGGCTTGTGGCGCTTCTGGGGCTGATCGGTGGCGGGGGCTACGCGCTTGGCGGTGGGGTCGGCGCGTGGCTGGAGTGGCTGATGGACGCCCGCCCGCAATGGTTCGGCGAACAGCCAGTGCGGCTGGCGGCGGCGCTGGGGCTGTTCGCAGCGGCCTTTCTGGCAGGCCATGGCTGGCTGCGCGGTGTTGTCGCGCGGTCGGTGGCGGCCACCCTGCCGGACCGTTTTGGTGATGTCGATCTCAACCTGCGCCAGGGTTTCCTGAAAAGCACCCGTTTTTTCCGCAGCCTGTTCGCCAAACGCCCGGCTGGGTGGAGCGCTGGAGCCAGAAAACGGATCTTTGCCATTCGTGAGGGGACGGCGGTGCATGTTCAGCGTCTGAACGACATCTACACCGATCCGGCAGGGCGGCGGCAGAACGGAAAGCCGACAGCCTAAGGGCGAACTCTCTCCATCGACAAGAGACTTTACAGCGTCCTTGCGAACCGCCTACACCATCACGATATCCGAATATTCACAGTGTGCACCGGCGCAACGCGACCGGTTCGGAGGATGTGGGGGATGAGGCTTGGGTGGGCCACGGTCCTGTCCGGTGCCCTGGCGGTCGTCGGGCTGGTGGGGATGGCGAACACGGTGCGGGCCGACAGCCCGGTGATGCCGGAGCTTGTCACCGGCCCCGGCTTCGCGCCCTTCACGGGGGAGGATTTGCCGCAAGGCGGGTGGATGTCCGATCTGGTCCAGCGCGCGTTCAAGGCGGCGGGGCGCGGTTACGAGCTGCGCTTCGTGCCATGGAAACGCGGGTATGACGGGGTGATGTCCGGTCGTTTCATCGCCACCTTTCCGTTCGCCCGCACCCCGGAGCGGGAGCGGGACGCGCTGTTTTCCGATCCGCTGATCCAGGTGCGGCAATTCGTGTACCTGTCGACCCACACGCGGATGAGCTTCGCCGGGCCGGAGGATTTCCGGGGGCGCGTGGTTTGCGCCCCGTTGGGTTTCGGCTTGCCGGAAGAGTTGGAGGCGATGATCCGCCGGGGTGAGTTGCGGCGCGACACCCCCTCGGACCTGACCGCCTGCGTGCGCATGGTCGCCACCGGGCGGGCCGACGCCTTTGTTCTGGACGAGTACACGGGCAGCGCGGCGATCATCAACGCCGGGGTCATCAACGACATTCGTGTGGCCGAGCGGCCTTACGGCACCCTCACCCTGCATCTGATGGTCGGGCGGATGACACCGGACGCGCCCGCCATCATCGCCCGCTTCAACGATGGGCTGAAAGCCCTGAGGGACAGCGGGGTTTATGATGAATTGCTGGCGCGACACACCGCTTTGGCCCCACGTTGAACGATTTCCCACCCGATACCACGCCGTCACCATGGACAGCGCGGTGCAGCGTGCTATAAACGCGCGGTTTCGATTTTGGAAAAGGGGCGCGGGCTGTGGCCATCGACGCGTCGGTTCTGGTTCTCAACGGACCCAATCTCAACATGCTGGGGGTGCGCGAGCCGCAGATTTACGGCTCGCTGACGCTCGACGACCTGGAGGCCGCCTGCCATGAGCGGGCGGAGCAGTTCGGCTTGACCGTCGATTTCCGGCAGTCGAACCACGAGGGCGAGTTGGTGACGTGGATCCAACAGGCCCGCACGGAGCATGACGGCATCATCATCAACGCCGGTGCCTACACCCACACCTCGGTCGCCATCATGGACGCGCTGATCCTGTCAGAGCTGCCGGTGATCGAAGTGCACCTGTCCAACATCTTCAAGCGGGAGCCGATCCGCCATCATTCCCACATTTCGCCGGTGGCGAAGGGCATGATCTGCGGGTTCGGGCCGCATGGCTATCTTCTGGCGCTCGACGCCATCGCGAACATCATCGACCGCGATTAAGGAAACGGGAACGACTGACATCATGGCGAGCTTCGACATCGACGGCGATCTGGTCCGCAAGCTGGCGGAACTCTTGCGTGAAACGGGCTTGAGCGAGATCGAGTTCGCCGAGGGCGAAAAGCGCATCCGCGTCACCCGTCCGACCGCCCCCCAGGCCACGGCGGTTCACGCGCCGGTGGCGGTTGCGGCGGCTCCGGTCGCGGCGGCGGCCCCCGTGGCGGCGGCCAAGCCGGGCAACCATCCGGGTGCCGTCACCTCGCCGATGGTCGGCACCGCCTACACCGCGCCGGAACCCGGCGGCACCCCCTTCGTCCGCCCCGGCGACGTGGTGAAGGCCGGTCAGACCGTGCTGATCATCGAGGCGATGAAGGTCATGAACCCGATCAAGGCGCCGCGCGGCGGCACCGTGGTCGAAGTCCTGGTCGGCGACGCCCAGCCGGTTGAGTTCGGCGAAGTCCTCCTCATCATCGAATAAGCGGAGCCATTCCCTTGGCGATGTTTGAAAAGGTTCTGATCGCGAACCGTGGTGAAATCGCGTTGCGCATTCACCGCGCCTGCCGCGAAATGGGTATCCAGACCGTCGCGGTGCACTCCACCGCCGACGCCGACGCCATGCATGTCCGGCTTGCCGACGAAAGCGTGTGCATCGGTCCGGCTTCGGCGCGGGACAGCTACCTGAACATTCCGGCCATCCTGTCGGCGGCGTCGATCACCAACGTGGACGCCATCCATCCCGGCATCGGCTTCCTGTCGGAAAACGCGACCTTCGCCGAAATGGTGGAGGAGCATGGCTTCACCTTCATCGGCCCCACCCCGGAGCACATCCGGATCATGGGCGACAAGGTGACGGCCAAGAAGACGGTGATGGAGCAGGGTCTGCCGGTGGTTCCCGGCTCCGACGGCCCCGTCACCACGCTGGAGGAGGCGGAGGCCATCGCCCACACCGTCGGCTATCCGGTGCTGATCAAGGCGGCGGCGGGCGGCGGCGGCAAGGGCATGAAGGTCGCCCGCAACCCCGACCAGCTCCGCGAAGCCTACCAGTTGGCCCGTGGCGAGGCGCGCGCCGCCTTCGGCAACGACGAAGTCTATCTGGAAAAATACCTGGGGCGTCCGCGCCACATCGAAATCCAGCTTCTGGCCGACACCCACGGCCATTGCGTGCATTTCGGCGAGCGCGACTGCTCGGTGCAGCGCCGTCACCAGAAGGTGATCGAGGAAGCGCCCAGCCCGGCGCTGACCCAGGCGGAGCGCGTCTTCATCGGCGATCTCGCGGCCAAGACCACGGCGGCCATCGGCTATCGCGGCGTCGGCACGATGGAGTTCCTCTACGAGGACGGCCAGTTCTATTTCATCGAAATGAACACCCGTCTTCAGGTCGAACACACGATCAGCGAGATGATCACCGGCGTCGATCTGGTGCGCGAGCAGATCCGGGTGGCCGCTGGCGAGGCGCTGGGCTATGGGCAATCCGACATCCGGTTCGAAGGCCACGCCATCGAATGCCGGGTGAACGCGGAAAACCCGGAAACCTTCATCCCGTCGCCGGGCAAGATCGACGGCTATCACGCGCCGGGCGGTCTGGGCGTGCGCGTCGATTCGGCGCTGTACGACGGCTACCGCGTGCCGCCCCATTACGACAGCCTGATCGCCAAGCTGGTCGTGCACGGGACGACCCGCAACGAATGCCTGATGCGGCTGCGCCGGTCGATCGAAGAGTATGTGATCGGCGGCATCCAAACCACGCTGCCGCTGCACGACCGCATCATCGCCGAACAGGCGTTCAAGGACGGTCAGTATGACATCCATTGGCTGGAACAGCTGATGGCCAAGGACTGACCCCTCCCCGCTTCGGTTGACACCAGCGGCTGCGGTTCATCAAAGCGCCCTCCGTCCACCATGGACGGGGGGCGTTTTGCTGTGCGCCCTGCGTGGCGCGGAGAAGTGTTGCAGGCCGTTACAGGATGTTCATGCAAAACACCTAATGTGACATGCGCGGCGTGCAGATTTGATCTGCGTCAGTGCGAGGGGTGGGCGCACGGCATAGAGAGCATTCGGATTTTGGGGTCGATATTGCACAACCGGCAATCGTTGCCTCGGGACCGCACCCTCTGCCATCTCTGACGTTGCGAGTTCACGACCATGCGCCTGAACGAACCGATCACCAACCGCGAAGTCGAGATGGCCGATGGCATACTGCTGGTGTCGCGCACCGACACGGGCGGGCGCATCACTTTTGTGAACAAGGCGTTCGTCGACATCAGCGGCTACGCCGAAAGCGAGCTGATCGGCGCGCCGCACAATTTGATCCGGCACCCGCACATGCCCCCGGCGGCCTTCGCCGACCTGTGGGCGACGGTCAAGGACGGGCGTCCGTGGGAGGGGTTGGTCAAGAACCGCACCAAGAGCGGCGATTTCTATTGGGTGCGGGCCAATGTGACGCCGGTGATCGAGGACGGGCGCGTCACCGGCTACATCTCCATCCGCACCAAGCCGTCGCGCGACCAGATCGCAGCGGCGGAGGCGCTCTACGCCGATCTGCGCGAAGGGCGTGCGCCGCATCTTCTGGTGCGCGACGGGCAGGCGGTGCGGCGGGGAACGGTTGCGGCGCTCCGGCGGTGGGCGCACAGCGTGGGTGGACGCCTGACCCTGATTTTCGCCGCGCTGCTGATGGCGACGCTGACCGTGGGCGGGGTGACGCTGAAGGGGATGGCGGATTCCAACGCCTCCCTGAAGGCGGTGTATGAGGATCGCACGGTTCCGGCGGTTCGAATCGGTGATGCGCTCGACCGCATGCGCGATCAGGCCCAGACGTTGCAGCAACTCGTCATCGACCTGCGCGACGGGGCGTCTCCGGCGGTGCGCGACGGTCGCGCGGCGCGGCTGTTGGCCAGCGGTGCCGAGATTGACGCCTTGTGGACGGAGATCCTCAAATCGGATTCGACGAACGAAGGGCGGGCGCTGGCGGATCGCTTTGCCAGCCATCGCGCGGCGTTCCAGAACGACATCATCCTTCCGGCGCTGGGGCTGGCCAAATCCGGCGACGCCCTGCGCCTGGAAGGGCTGTTGCGCGACAAGGCTCCGGCGCTGTTCGAGGCCGCCCGTGAGGCCAACCGCGCGTTGCTGGATCGGCAAATCCGGACAGCCAAGGCCGATTATGACGCGGCGGCGTCGGATTTCCGGTGGCATGTCGGTTTCAGCGCGGTGGCCGGGTTGATCCTGGTGCTGGGATCGCTGCTGTGCGGCCTGCTGCTGTTGCGCGCGGTGCGCCGCCCATTGGATCGCTTTGCGTTGGATTTCGACGCCATCGCCCGCAACGACCAGACCCACATCATCGAATTGCCGTCCGCCACCGAATTCCATCCGTTGACCTGCCATCTGCGTGGTTTGAAGGCGCGTCTTGGCTACGCGGTGCAGGAACGGGTCGAGCGCACCCGTCAGGCCGACGAGGACCGTCGCCGCGCCCTGGAAACCATGGCCTCCACCGTCGAGCGGGAAGCCGGTCGGGCGGTTGAGGAGGTGGCGGCGCGCACCGGTTCCATGGCGCACGACGCCGAAGGCATGTCGGGATCGGCGGAACGGGTCAGCGTCAACGCCCAAACCGTGGCGTCCGCCGCCGGGCAGGCGTTGGCGAACGCCCAAACCGTGGCGGCGGCGGCGGAGGAACTGGCCGCGTCGATCCGTGAGATCGCCTCTCAGGTGGCGCATTCCAGCGCGATGACCCGGCGTGCGGTGGAAAACGGGCTGGCGACGCAGGGAACGATCCGTTCCCTGTCCGAAACCGTTGGTCGGGTGGGGGAGGTGGTGAATCTCATCCAGTCCATCGCCGGGCAGACCAACCTGCTGGCGTTGAACGCGACCATCGAAGCCGCGCGCGCCGGTGACGCGGGCAAGGGCTTTGCCGTGGTCGCCAGCGAAGTGAAGAACCTGGCCAACCAGACCGCCCATTCGACCGAAGAGATCACTCGCCAGATTGTGGCGATTCAATTGGTGACGTCGGACGCGGTCGCGGCGGTGGAGGAAATCGGGCGCACCATCGCTGAAATCGATCAAGTGGCCGGGTCGATCGCCGCCGCGATGGAGGAGCAGACGGCCGCCACCCAGGAAATCAGCCGAAACGTCATCGAAACTTCAACCGCCGCGCAAGAGGTGTCGCGCCGCATCGCGTCGGTGTCGGAGGAGGCCGACCACACCGGCGCACAGGCCAGCCAGGTCAAACTCGGCTCCAGCGACGTTGCCCGCGCCATTGAGGAGCTGCGGCAGGTGCTGGTCCGGATCGTCCGCACCTCCACCGGCGACGCCGACCGCCGCCGCAAGCCGCGCTATCGGGTGGAGGAAGCGGGTGCGTTGATCCTTGGTGGTCAACGGCACGCGGTGGCGATTCACAACCTGTCCACCGGCGGAGCGATGATCGCGCCGGTGGCCGGGCTGTCGGCTGGCGCGCACGGGGTCTTGCGGTTGGATCGCTTTGCTGCAGAGACGACCGTGTTTGTCAAGGCGGTGGAGCACAACCGCGTCCATCTGGCCTTTGACAAGGATTGTCCGCAGGATTTTCTGCGCACGGTCGATGAGATCACAAAAGGACTTGCTCCGATTGATATTGCAGCGTAGCGGTTGCGGAGGCGGCGGTCGATAACCATCCACCTGTGACATTTTGCAGACTGTGGTGGTGATCGGCTCCGATTACAATGGTGGCCGCAAGACGGGAGCCGTCAGGTTTCCGCATCGCGATCGTGGCGCACAGGCAGGCTTGGATCATGGCAATCACCCACCCGCTGCTGGTCCGGTCCAACGCGGTGCTGCCACGCCGTTTGCGGTACAGCAGCCGGACCTTGCGCCGCCGCGTTCCATCAGCGTGCCCGCAGGCCTTGATCGATGCCATCGGTGATGGTTTTTGGGACTGGAATCTCCAAACCGACGCGCTGTCCGGCAGTTCCCGTTGGCTGGACATGCTGGGATTTCGGGCCGGTGAGGTGGAGCCAACCGGTCGTTTCTGGGCCGCGCGCTTTCATCCCGATGACCGGGACCGGGTGCGGATGGCGTTGCGGCGGCATCTGGACGGCTTGACCGCGACCTACCAGTGCGAGCATCGGGTGCAGATCAAATCCGGGGCCTGGTTGTGGGTGCTCAGTCGGGGCCGGGTGGTGGAGTGGGATTCGGCGGGTCGTGCGCTGCGCATGATCGGTGTCTGCGCCGATGTCAGCGCCCGCAAACAGGCCGAGGCCGAAGCGCAGGAAAGCCGCCTGCAGCTCAACGCGATTTTGGACAACGCCCCGGTCGGTGTGCTTCTGGTGGACGCCGAGCGGCGCATCCTGCGCGCCAACGACGCGATTGCCCGGATTTTCCAATGCTCGTTGGAGGGGATGGTCGGAGCCAGCGCCCGGCTGATCTATGGCAACGACGCGGTGTTCGAGGACATCGGGCGACGGGCCTATCCGCTGTTGGAGTCCGGCGGGACTTTCGACGAGGAAACGATGATGCGCCGGGCCGACGGCACGGACATCCGCTGCCGTCTGATCGGGCGGTCGGTGGGGGCGGGCGATCCGGCGCTGGGCTACATCTGGGTGATCGAGGATGTGACGGTGCGTCGCCGCGCCGAACAGGCGCTGAACGATCGCGCCAGCTTCCAACGGGTGCTGTTGGATACGGTTCCGGTTCCCATTTTTGTCCAGGACGTGATGGGGCATTATGTGGACGCCAACCGGGCGTTCGAACACTGGATGGGAATGGACCGGCAGGCCCTGTTCGGCAAAACCATTTTCGATCTGGCCCCGCCCGACCTCGCCGCGACCGACGAGGCGGCCGACCGCGCGCTGCTCGCCGATCAACAGCCGCAAAGTTATGAAACGCAGATGCGGTGCGCCGATGGCGCGCTGCGCGACGTGCTGTTTTCCAAGGCGGTCTATTGCCGGGTTGGCGGCAAACCGGCGGGAATCGTCGGGGCCTTGACCGACATCAGCGAGCGCAAGCGGGCCGAGCAGGCGCTGTTGGAACGCCAGCAACTGTTCGAACAGATTTTCGTGACGAGTTGCGCGATCAAGCTGTTGATCGACCCCATCGACGGGCGGATCGTGGACGCCAATCCGGCGGCGGCTGAGTTTTACGGCCACCCGCTCGATCATCTGCGCACGCTGCGCATCAGCGCGATCAACATCTTGTCCGAAGCGGAGATCGCGGCCGAAATCGAAAAGGCCCGCAGCGAGCGGCGGCAGCATTTCCTGTTCCGCCACCGGCTGGCCTCCGGCGCTGTCCGCGATGTGGAGGTGTATTCCAGCCCGGTGCAGGTGCATGGGCGAACGCTGTTGCTGTCGCTGGTTCACGACATCACCGACCGCCTCCAGGCGGAGGAGGGGTTGCGCCGCAAGACGCGTGAGTTGGAGCGTTCGAACGCGGAGTTGGAGGCGTTCGCCTATGTCGCTTCCCACGATTTGCGCCAGCCGCTGCGCGTCATCAACAGCTATCTGACCCTGCTGGACCGGACGATGGGGGAGGGGCTGGACGCGGAGGCGCGGGAATGCATCGACTTCGCCCGCGACGGTGCCCAGCGGATGGACCGGCTCATCGTCGATCTCCTGGAATATTCACGGGTGGGGCGCAAGGCGGCTCCCTTCCGCCCCGTGCCGTTGGCCGAGGTGGTCGATCTGGCCTTGCTGAATTTGGAGGTGGCCATCGCCGACGCGGGCGCGCGGGTGATGGTCGCCAACGATCTGCCCACCGTATCCGGTGACGACAACGAACTGATGCGGTTGTTCCAGAACCTTATCGGCAACGCGGTGAAATACCGCGCACCGGATCGCCCGCCGGTGGTGCGGGTGACGGCGGCGGCGGTTTCCGGTGGCTGGCGGATCGACATCCGCGACAATGGCATCGGCATTCCCGCCGAGGATCGTGATCGCGTCTTCGGCATTTTCCAGCGGTTGCACCGGCGCGATGAGTATGAGGGGACCGGGGTTGGTCTGGCGGTGTGCAAGAAGATCGTTGAACACCATGGTGGTCATATTGGGGTGGCGGACACGCCGAACGATGACCTGGTCGGCGGCAGCCTGTTCACCCTGACCCTTCCCATTCCGGCAACGCGCCATGATGCGGTGAACGCCGTATGATCGCTGCCATGGTGCGTTGGGTGCAAGGCCGGGCCGTGATGAATCGCGTGCGCGCTTTGAGCGGGAAACTCCACCGTGTCGGTGGTCTGGTTGCCGCACAGGCCGGTGTGACGTTGCTGTTGTTGGCGGTCTATTGGTGGGGTTCCGGCGTCTACACCCGTTTCCTGGTGGCGGAGCATCGGACGGCGGCGGCGCTGACCGCTGCGTCGCTGGCCAGTTCCCTGACCAGCGCGTTGAACGAGCGTTTGGCGTTGGTGCGGGGACTCACCAGCTTTGTCGACGTCGGAGTCACCAGCGGGCATTTGCCCAGCGAGTTTCCCCGCTACGCAGAGGGGTTGCGGCGTTCCGTGCCGGGGGTGCGCAACATCTCCGCCGCGCCGGGTTTCGTTGTCCGCCACGTTCATCCGCTGGAGGGCAACGAAAAAGTTTTGGGCAACGATCTCTTGCAGGACGCCCGTCCGGGCTTTGCGGACACGGTCCAGCGGGCCATCGTGACCATGGACGTCACCGTGCATGGACCGGTTGCGCTCATCCAGGGGGGGCAGGGCCTGATCGCCCGGCAAGTGGTTCCCGGCGTTGGCGAGGGCGCCCGCCCATGGGGGGCGGTGGGCATGGTGTTCGATCTGCGCTCTGTGCTGGACGAGGTGCATTTTGATCGGGTGCCGCCGCATCTGGGGTTTGCGCTTCACACGGACAACGGCCAGCAGGTGGCGGGAGACGCCGCAATCCTCAAGCGCGATCCGTTGATCGAACGCATCGAGTTGCCCGACAGCCATTGGAAACTGGCCATCGCGGCGCGTGCGGGCTGGTCGGCGTTGGCGCGCGGGGATCAGTCCTTTCTGGCTTTTCAGGGTGCCTTCCTGCTGCTGGCGTGTTTGATCGAGACGCTGGCCTTTCTGGCCTTCAGCCGGCGACAAACCTTGGAAAGTCTGGTGGAGCGGCGCACCGCCGAACTGGGGCGCGCCAAGAACGAAATGGAGCAGTTTGCCTACGCCGCCGCCCATGACTTGCAGGAGCCTTTGCGGGTCATCGCCAGCTACGCGCAGCTTTTGGAAAAACAGCAGAAGGGGCGGTTGGACGAGGAAAGCGAGGGGTTCATCCGCGAAATCGTCGATGGCGCAGGACGGTTGAAAATGCTGCTGCGCGACGTCCAGCTTTTCCTGGCCGAGGATCGGGTCCCATTGTCCAACCGCCCGGTGCTGGCCGAAGACGCGCTCAACGCCGCCGTGACCCTGCTTCGAAAGCGCATCGCCGAGGCCGGGGCCACGATCATCGCCAGCGATCTTCCGCTGGTGGCCGCCGACGAGCGACGCCTGCGCGAGATCTTCGTCGTGCTGATCGGCAACGCGGTGGAGTATCGTCACAGCTATCGGGCGGCGGAAATCCGTGTCAGCCATCGCCGTCAGGATGGCTATGACGTGATCGAGGTGCGCGACAACGGGATCGGCATCGACCCACGGTTTCGCGACCAGATTTTCGAGGTGTTCCGCCGTCTGCACGGGCGCGATGAGCATCCGGGCACGGGCATGGGGTTGGCCATCGCCCGCAAGATGGTGGAGCGGCTGGGCGGTCGCATCACCGTCGAGTCCACCCCTGGCGTTGGCAGTGTGTTTGCCGTGTATCTTCCGAATCATCCCCTTCGAGGTTTCTCGTGATCCAGAACGACAGCGCACCGTTTGACATTCTGCTGGTCGAGGATGATCCGGCTGACGCAGGACTGGCCAAGCGGGCCTTGCGCGAGGGACGCATCCTTTGCCGGGTCAACCATGTGCGTGATGGGGTGGAGGCGTTGGAGTATCTGCGTCGCCAGGACCGCTACATCGGCGCATCCCGGCCCGATCTGATTTTGCTGGATCTGAACATGCCGCGCCTGGATGGGCGTGCGGTGTTGCAGGAGTTGAAGGCCGATCCCGAGCTGAAAACGATTCCCGTGGTGGTTCTGACCACATCGGATGTTGACCGGGATGTGAACGCCAGTTACCTGCTGGGTGCAAACAGTTTCATCACCAAACCTATGGACATGGACGCGTTCTTTGATGCGATCAAAAGCGTGGAGGAGTACTGGTTTCGCGTTGTTCGGTTGCCACGTTGATGTGACGGAGGGC
Source organism: Azospirillum griseum (assembly GCF_003966125.1). Lineage (GTDB taxonomy): Bacteria > Pseudomonadota > Alphaproteobacteria > Azospirillales > Azospirillaceae > Azospirillum > Azospirillum griseum. The sequence continues at coordinate 47,420 of NZ_RXMA01000012.1, read as the reverse complement.
GGCGATGACTGAGGCCTCCGTTGGTCCCGCTCCGGCTCGGTTGACCGCGATTCTGGTGGTGGAGGATGACGACGCCGATGCCACGCTGGTGGTGCGCGCGCTGCGCCCCTACGCCCGCCGCTCCCAGGTCACACGGGTGACGTCCCTGCGTGAGGCGCTGGCCTGGTTGGAGCGCAATGTCTGTGATGTGGTGCTGCTGGACCTGTCGCTGCCGGACAGCTTCGGTCTGGACACGGTCAGCCGTTTGCGGACGGACAGCCCCTCCCTGCCGCTGGTGGTGCTCACCGGTTTTGACGACGAGGATTTCGCCCTGCACATCCTGGAAGCCGGGGCGCAGGACTATCTGGTGAAGGGCCAGACCGACGGGCCGCTGATGTGGCGGGCCGTGCAGCACGCCATCGCCCGCAAGCGGCTGGAAGAGGATTTGCGCCTGTCCGAGGAGCGGTTGCAGGGCATCATCGGGTTGGCGCAGGACGCCATCCTGACCGCCGACGACCGCTTGACCATCACCCTGTTCAACCAGGCGGCGGAGCGGTTGTTCGGCTATGACGCGGCCGAAATCCTGGGGCAGCCGCTGTCGATCCTGATTCCCGAACCACTGCGCGCGGGGCATGAGGCCAGCGTGGCAGAGTTCGGTGCCGGGCCGGTTCAATCCCGCGTCATGGCGTCCCGGCGCGAGGTGGTGGGGTTGACCCGCGACGGCCGTGAATTCCCCGCCGAGGTGTCCATCGCCAAGATGCGCCACGCCCATGGGCGGATCTACACCGCCGTGATCCGCGACGTGTCGGAACGCAAGCGGGTGGAGACGGAGTTGCGACGGATGGCGACGACCGATCCGTTGACCGGCCTGCACAACCGCCGCCGCTTCTGGGAACTGGCGGAGGTGGAGATTGCGCGCCTGCGCCGCTATGGCCGTCCGGTCTCGGTGCTGATGCTGGACATCGACCGTTTCAAGACGATCAACGACCGGTTTGGTCACGCCGTGGGCGATCAGGCCCTGTGCGCGCTGGCGGCGGTGTGTCAGGCGGAGGTGCGCGACACCGATCACATCGGGCGGTTGGGTGGCGAGGAGTTTGCCATCATTCTGCCGGAAACCGATCTGCCCGCCGCACGCGAGGTGGCGGAGCGGTTGCGCCAGCGTTTGGCCGCCACCGACATTCCGTGCCTGGACGGGGTGTTGCGCATGACCGTCAGCGTTGGGGTCACGCTGTGCCGGGATGGGGATGTGACGATCGAACGGGCGCTGGTGCGCGCCGATCGCGCGCTTTACACCGCCAAGGCCAATGGCCGCAACCGGGTGGAGATCTGCGACGCGTGCCTGGATGCGGTGGCGCTGTCATCATGAGCGGTCGGCGTTTTGCAGAAAAAACATCACATTGTCGAAACTTGTAACCGGGTTGAGGTTGCCGCTTGCCACGTCAGACAGTATGGATGATCGTGCGTTCAATCAGATGAAGCGCACCCGTCGATCTGTGTTTCGGACTGTGGCGCGATTGGTTTGGGTGGAGAGGCAAGGATGGACAAGCAACCGGTCGATTATGGCGTGTCTCGCATCCTTGTGATCGAAGACCAGCCGTTTGTTCGTCGCACCATTGTGCAGATCCTGACCCAGATCGGTTTCACCGCGATTGCCGAGGCTGACAACGGCGAAACCGGCATGCAGGAATGCATCCGCACCAAACCCGACCTGATCGTCTGCGACATCGACATGAAACCGGTGTCGGGCTTGCAGTTCCTGGCCCAACTGCGCGCCAGCGGGGACGCGGCGAACCCCAACGCCCCGGTGGTCTTCCTGACCAACCACACCGAATCCGAAATCGTGAAGCAGGCGATGGCGCTGGGGGTGAACGGCTTCGTCGTCAAGCCGCCGTCGCTGGCCGCCCTGAAGGAGCGGGTGGATCGGCTGCTGGGTGGGCGGTGACGGGTGCCTCGGTGAAACCCGCGTTTGCCTTTCTCGCGCTGTCCCTGCCGCTGTTGACCGGCTGTTCCGGCGAACCGTCGGAAAGCGAGATGCGCAATCTGGTGGAGGGCCACACCCGAAAGGCGCTGGAACGTCAGGGCATTCCGTTCCGCGCCTTTGACGGCTTCCGCAAACAGGGCTGCGTCGATTCCAAGGAGAAGCCCGGCCAGCATGATTGCTATTACGCCGCCACCTTTTCTCCCCAACCCGGCCAACCGCAGATGACGGTGAACGGCAAGGGGCGCTTCTTCAACGGTTCCAAGGGCATGGTGTTCGAGGATTTGGGCGCGCAGCCGCGCTGACGCCGTGTGACCGTTCGCGCCGCACTCTGCGCGCCAGCCTCCCGCCTGAAAAACTTTTCATCCGCGCGCAAGACACCGGACAGCGGCACCTCCCTATCGTGGCATCCATCGCCGGACGGCTCCGACCCTCCGGCCCTTGGATGCCCAGTGATTTGGAGTGACGCCGCCATGAGCACCACCGTTTCCCCCGCCCGCTCGGCCACCACCACCCCGACGCGCCCGCAGCGCCTGCGCCGGGCGGTCGTCGCTGTGCTGCTTGGCACGACGGTGTTGACCGGCCCGGCCCTGACCGGTTGGGCCGCCTCCCACGCCCAGGCCGTACCGCCGGTGGCCGTCCAGACCGATCTGGCCCCGCGCAGCTTTGCCGATCTCGCCGCCGCCGTCAGCCCGGCCGTGGTCAACATCGCCGCCACGCAGGAGGCCAAGCCGACCGCCAACGCGCAACGCCGGGTTCCCGGTGTGCCGATGTTCCCGCCGGGATCGCCGTTCGAGGAGTTCTTCCGCCGCTTCCAGGACCAGCAAGGCCCCAACGCCGGGCCGGATGACGATGAAGACGGCGCGCCGCGCGGCAAGACCGGCGCGCTCGGCTCCGGCTTCATCATCGATCCGGCGGGCTATGTGGTGACGAACAACCACGTCATCGACGGGGCCAGCGAGATCACCGTCACGCTTCAGGACGGGACCGCCTTTCCCGCCACCCTGGTCGGGCGCGACGCCAAGACCGACATCGCCCTGCTGAAGGTCAAATCCGACAAGCCCTTGCCCGCCGTGGATTGGGCCGACAGCGCCAAGACCCGCGTCGGCGATTGGGTGATGGCCGTCGGCAACCCCTTCGGCCTGGGCGGAACCGTGACCAAGGGCATCGTGTCGGCCCGTGGCCGCGACATCCACAGCGGCCCCTACGACGATTATTTCCAGCTCGACGCCGCGATCAACCGGGGCAATTCCGGCGGGCCGACCTTCGACCTGTCGGGCCGGGTGATCGGCATCAACACCGCCATCTATTCGCCCAACGGCGGTTCCGTCGGCATCGGCTTCGCCATCCCCTCCAACCTCGCCAAGGAGGTGGTGGCCCAGTTGAAGGAGAACGGCAAGGTCGAGCGCGGGTGGTTGGGCGTCAAGATCCAGGAGGTCACGCCCGATCTGGCCGACAGCGTCGGCGTGCCCAACGCCAAGGGCGCGCTGGTGGCCGAGGTCACACCCGACAGCCCCGCCGCCCGCGCCGGTCTGCGCCCCGGCGACGTGGTGGTGTCCTACGACGGCAAGCCGGTGGACACCCTGCGCGATCTGACCCGCCGGGTGGCCGACACCAAGGCGGGCGACAAGGTGGATGTGAAGATCATCCGCCAGGGTCAGGAAAAGACCGTCGCCGTCCACATCGACCGTCTGGCCGACACCCAGGTCGCCGCCAACACCGGCAAGGGCGAGCATGGCGCGGGCGGCGAGTCCGTGCAGGGCCTGAAGCTGGCCACGCTCGACCCCGCCACCCGCAAGCGTCTGGGCGTGGATGAGACGGTGAAGGGCGTGGTCGTCACCGGTCTGGCCCCGAAGACCGAGACCCCGATCCGCACCGGCGACATCATCGTCCGCGTCGGCGACGAGCCGGTGAAGACCCCCGCCGACGTCTCCCGCAAGGTGGCCGAAGCGGAAAAGGCCGGGCTGAAGGCGGTGTTGGTCCTGATCAACCGCCAGGGCAACGAAACCTTCGTCGCGCTGAAGCTGAAGGCCTGATCATCCACAGCGCCTCGGCGCGCTTGGCCCGGCGGTTTGGGGGAGCTACACTGATGGACATGAAAGTCCTCGTCATTGAAGACGACCAGCAGGCCGCCAGCTACCTCGCCAAGGGGTTGAAGGAGGCCGGGCATGTGGTCGATGTCGCCCACGACGGCAAGGAAGGCCTCTATCTGGCCGGTGGCGAGCATTACGACGTGATGATCGTCGACCGCATGCTGCCGGGGCGCGATGGGTTGTCGCTGGTCCAGGTGCTGCGGGCGGCGGGGAACGACACGCCGGTGCTGTTCCTCACCGCGCTGGGCAGCGTGGAGGATCGGGTGAAGGGGCTGAAGGCGGGGGGTGACGATTACCTGACCAAGCCCTTCGCCTTTTCCGAACTGCTGGCGCGGATCGAGGTGCTGGTCCGCCGTCGCGGGGCCGGGCAACCGCAAACCAAGCTGGCCGTCGCCGATCTGGAGCTGGATTTGCTGACGCGCGGCGTGCGCCGGGCGGGCAAATCCATCGATCTGCTGCCGCGCGAATTCGCGCTGCTGGAGTATCTGATGCGCAACGCCGGCAGCGTCGTCACCCGCACGATGATGCTGGAAAATGTCTGGGATTATCATTTCGATCCCCAGACCAACGTCATCGACGTGCACATCGCCCGGCTGCGCCAGAAGATCGACAAGGATTTCCCCACGCCCCTGATCCACACGGTGCGCGGGGCGGGGTACAGCCTGCGGGCGGCGTCCTGATGCCCGCATCGTCGGCGGCGGGTGAAGTCGCGCGGTCGCGTTTTCGGCTCTGCGTGGCGGCGGTGTTGCGGTTGCTCCGCACCACCGCCGTTCGTTTGTCGGCCCTGTACCTCGTGCTGTTCGTGCTGTCGGTCGGCCTGATCCTGGTCGTCGTCTACCGCACCACCGCCGGTTTCCTCAGCGAGGAGATCGGCGAAACCGTGGCGTTGGAGGTGGAGGCGTTCCAGGACCATTACAACAAATACGGCCTGCCCGGACTGGTGGATCTGGTGCGCGGGCGCAGCGCTGTGGTCAACAACAACGCCATCTATCTGCTGACCACCGCGAACGGCGGCATCCTGGCGGGCAACCTGTCGCGCTGGCCCGATGTGGTCCCCAGCGCCAACGGCTGGTCCCATTTCAAGGTGTCGGACACCAGCGGCGTCCACAACCGGCCGTCCACCGCCCAGGCCCTGACCTTCACCCTGCCGGGGCAGTTCCGCTTGCTGGTGGGGCGCGACATGAGCGAGCTGGACCAGTTGAGCGACCGCATGGTGCGCTCGCTGGGCTGGATCATCGCCGCCACGGCGATGCTGGGGTTGGGCGGCGGGCTGCTTGTCAGCCGGGGGGCGATGCGGCGGATCGAGGCGATCAACCGCACCACCCGCCAGATCATGGCGGGCGACCTCAGCGACCGGGTGCCGCGCTTTGGCGGCGGCGACGAGATCGACCGGCTGGCGGGCAACCTCAACGCCATGCTCGACCGGCTGGAACGGCTGATGACCGGGATGCGGCAGGTGACGGACAGCGTGGCCCATGACCTGCGCACGCCGCTCACCCGCCTGCGCTCCCGCATCGAACTGGCGTTGATCCGCGAGACCGACGACGCGGAGCATTACCGCACCGTCCTGCAGGACACCATCGCCGAGGCCGACCGGCTGATCGCCACCTTCACCGCCCTGCTGTCGATCGCCGAGGCGGAATCAGGGGCCAAGCGCAACGATTTCGTGCCGGTCGATCTGCGCGACGTCGTGCAACTCGCCGCCGACCTCTATGAGCCGGTGGCGGAGGAGCGCGGCCAGCGCCTGACCATGGAGATCCCCGCCGGGTTGGGGGCAGCGGGAGTCCCGGTGCGCGGCAACGGCCAATTGCTGGCGCAGGCGGTGTCCAACCTGCTGGACAACGCCATCAAATACACGCCGGAGGGTGGGACGATCACCCTGCGGCTGGACGGCCCCGCCGCCGGGCAGGCCGCCCGCGTCACCGTGGCCGACAACGGCCCCGGCATCCCGGAGGAGGCGCGGGCCAAGGTGCTGCAACGCTTCGTCCGCCTGGACACGGCGCGGGCGTCGCCCGGCAACGGCTTGGGCCTGAGTCTGGTGGACGCGGTGGCCTCGCTGCACGGGGCGCGGCTGGAACTGGCCGACAACGGGCCGGGCCTGTGCGTCGCCCTGGTCTTCCCCGCCGAACTGCGGGCGGGCTGACAACGCGGTCCAGACAGAAAGAAGGCCCGCCGGGAGTGGACGGGCCTTCAGGTCACAGCGGGACTGACACAAAACGCATGGGTCACGATTGACATATGGGGAGGGCGCGGCGCGTTGCCAGCCCCCCAACGGCGTTTGCTCATCAGGCCACCGCCTCCTCCGCCTTCGCGGGCGCGGTCCCGGAGCGCAGCGGCAGTTCCTCCAGAAACAGGGTCAGGGCAAAGGACAGCACCGCCAGCCCGGCGGCCAGCAGGAACAGGGTGGCAAAGCCGTGCTCCAGCGTCGCCAGAACCCCGGCCTTCACCCCGTCGGGCAGCCCGGCCAGGGCGGAGGCGCCATGCTCCAGCACCGCGCGGCCCGACAGGCCGGCCGCGTCCAGCCGGTCCGACACGGTGGCGTGGAACACCGCGCCGAACACCGCCACGCCGACCGACCCGCCCAGCGAGCGGAAAAAGCCGACCGCCGCCGTCGCCGCGCCCAGATCGCGTTGGCCCACCGCGTTCTGCACCGCCACCGTCATCACCGGCATGACCAGCCCCAACCCCATGCCCAGCGGAACCAGGATCACGGTGGACCACAGCCCGTTCCCGGCCACCCAGGGCAGCAGGCCCAGGGCCAGATACATGGCGGCGGCCAGCGCCAGTCCGGCCAGCGGGTAGAGCTTGTAGCGCCCGGTCTTGGCGATCAGCCGCCCGCCGCCGACCGCGCCAAAGGTCATGCCCAGCACCATCGGCAGCAGCATCAGGCCCGACGCGGTGGCGTTGGCCCCCTGCACCAGTTGCAGATGCAGCGGCAGAAAGACGATCCCGGCGAACAGCACCATGGCCGACACCGCCACCACCGGTGTGGCGACCGCCACCACCGGCAGACGGAACAGCGGCAGCGGCAGGATCGGTTCGGCCGTCCGCCCCTCGTGCCACACAAAGGCGGCGAGCAGCGCCGCCCCGCCCCCGGCCAGCCCCAGGCAGAGCGGGGAGGTCCATTCCAACCCCGGCGCGCCGCCGCGCGTCGCCACCACCAGCAGGCTCGTCACCGCGCCGGTCAGCAGCAGCGCGCCCAGCAGGTCGATGGTCGGCTTGGCCCGGCCCAGCGGCAGGCGGCCCAGCGTGCGCCGCGTCATCACCAGAGCGGCCAGCCCGATGGGCAGGTTGATGAGGAAAATCCAATGCCAGCCGATGGTTTCGGTGAAGGCCCCGCCCAACAGCGGCCCGGCGACGCTGGCCAGCGCGAACACCCCGCCGATCATCCCCTGATACCGCCCGCGTTCGCGCGGGGCGACGACATCGCCGATGATGGTGAAGGCCAGCGCCATCAGCCCGCCGCCGCCCAGCCCCTGCAACGCGCGGAACAGGATGAGCTGAGTCATCGTCTGGGCCGCCGCGCACAGCGCCGATCCGGCCAGAAACAGCAGGATCGCCACCTCCAACACCCGCTTGCGGCCATAGAGGTCCGACAGCTTGCCATAGATCGGCGTGGTGGTGGTGGAGGCCAGCAGATAGGCCGTGACCACCCAGGGCAGCATCTCCAGCCCGCCCAGCTCCCCGGCCATGGTCGGCAGCGCGGTTGCCACGATGGTCTGATCCATCGCCGCCATCAGCATGGCCAGCGCCACGCCGCTGAACACGCTGACGATCTCGGCGTGTGTGAACGTCGGGCGGTCGTTTTCCGCCTGGGTGGGGGGGGCGTCGGGCCGGGACGGGGTGGCTTTGGGGGATGGCATGGTCGGCGTCTCAAAACTCTGGCAATCCGCAGGCGGCCACACCATACGCCTGGAACGATTCCACGCAACAGCCGATCACCGCGCCTGCGCGGGAAAGGCCACGCCGGGGCGAATGGAACGTTTGAAACACCGTGAAACAGTTTCCGGCGCGCTGTTCACCGGTTGCACGACGCGCGCGGCCCTGCGGCGCACGGGCCGGGGAGACGCGACCGAACGGGGCCGGGGTGGGGCGCATGGCGGTGGTTCCGGGTGGGGTTTGGGGTCTTTATTCCTAACCGATCGCGCTCCGCCCGGCAACGACCGCCGGAACATCCGGGTCGCGAGCCGCCTCGCGGCCCAGATCAAGGCGGCCCTGATTATGGCGCAGGTGCCTGTCCCGTCCCGCCGCGCGGCGGATCGGGTGGGGGCCATACGGTGGCGTTCCGCGCGTTTTCCGCCACGCCGTCATGCGCCACGCACTATGGCAGCGCAGCATCGGTTGGATGACAAGCCCCGCTGTTGGCGGTACGGTGCGCACTCGCTTTGCCGAGGCCCGCCGTTCCATCACCTCCCTGTGGGGCGGACGGGCCATTGACCAAGACGGATGCCGACCGTGACCAAGCTCTCGCTCTCCAAGGACAAGATCAACATCCTCCTGTTGGAAGGTGTTCACGACAACGCCATCGAGGAACTGGCGCGGGGCGGTTACGCCTCCGTCGAGCGCCTGCCGCGCGCGTTGGACGAAGCGGAATTGCTGGAGCGCATCGGCTCCGTCCACATCCTCGGCATCCGGTCGCGCACCCACCTGACCGCCCGCGTGCTGGAAGCGGCGACGAAGCTGATGGCCGTCGGCTGCTTCTGCATCGGCACCAATCAGGTCGATCTGAAGGCGGCGCGCCGTCTGGGCATTCCCGTCTTCAACGCGCCCTATTCCAACACCCGGTCGGTGGCGGAGCTGGTGATCGGTGAGATCATCATGCTGATGCGCGGCATCTTCGAAAAGTCGGCGCTGGTCCATGGCGGCGGCTGGATGAAGTCGGCCAAGGATTCCTATGAGATCCGTGGCAAGACGCTGGGCATCATCGGCTATGGCCACATCGGCACCCAGGTGTCGATCCTGGCCGAAGCCATGGGCATGCAGGTCCGCTATTACGACGTCGTGCGCAAGCTGGCGCTGGGCAACGCCCGCGCCTGCGATTCGCTGGAAGAGCTGCTGTCGGTCTCCGACGTCGTCACCCTGCACGTTCCCGACACCCCGCAGACCCGCAACATGATCGGTGCGGCGGAGCTGGCGGCGATGAAGCCGCGCAGCCACCTCATCAACGCCGCGCGCGGTCAGGTGGTGGACATCGAGGCGCTGGCCGCCGCGATGAAGCGCGATCACATCATCGGGGCCGCCATCGACGTGTTTCCGAAGGAGCCGGGGGCCGACAACGAGGTGTTCGAAAGCGCCCTGCGCGGGATCAAGACCGCCATCCTCACCCCGCACATCGGCGGTTCGACGGTGGAGGCGCAGGCCAACATCGGCACCGAGGTGGCGCAGAAGCTGATCGAATACTCCGACAACGGCTCCACCGTCGGCGCGGTCAACTTCCCGCAAGCCGCCCTGCCGATCCAGGCCGGTTGCACCCGCTTCCTGCACGTCCACGAAAACCGTCCGGGCATGCTGCGCAAGGTGAACGAGGTGTTTTCGGGCCGTGACCTGAACATCGCCGCCCAGTTCCTGCAAACCGACCCCGAGCTTGGCTATGTCGTCGTCGATGTCGACGGCGAGGTGGACGAGTTGGAGGTCTACAACGATCTGCGCGCGATCGAAGGCACGCTGAAGGCGCGCTTCCTGTTCCCGAGCAAGCGTTAAGCGATCCTTTGGGGCTTGCCGATGGGCGGTGGCGGGGCGATATGGCTCGCATGACCGCTCATCGGCTTTCCCCTTGCTGGCTCTTCCGTTCCGGTGTCTGCGCCGTGCTGCTGGGGTGGAGCCTCCTGCCCACCAGCGCCGTGGCGCAAAGCTGCCCGCCGTCCGCGCGGGCCAGCCTGTCGTTTGAGGTCGCGCTCGCCCCCATCGAGCGCAACGACGGCCTGTCCATCGCCCAGCTCGCCCGCCAACCGGGGCGTGCGCCCGGACCGGCGGGTTCGGCGCGCGGCCATGTGCTGGGGCTGACCCAGGCCCGCTACGGCGAACAATCGCAAATCAGCGCCCAGTTCCAGCCGATGAGCGACGGCAGCTTTTGCGCCTCGCTGAAGACCATGACGGTGTCGTTCGGCTTTCAACAGCGCGTGGTCCTGGTGGCCCGCGAACTGCCGACGGCCAGCTGCATCTTCCGCGAGGTGCTGGAGCACGAGATGAAGCACATCGCGGTGGACGAGGCGCTGTTGCGCGAGGCCGCCCCGCAGATCCGTCGCCGGCTGGAGGAGACGCTGGCCCAGTTCGAGCCGGTGCGGGTGCGCGGCGAAAACCAGGCGATGCAAGCCTTCCGCCGCCGCCTCGACGCCACCATGCGGGCGATCATGCAGGAGTTCGGGCGGGAGCGTGACCAGCGTCAGGCCCAGGTGGACACCGCCGAGGAGTATGAGCGGGTGTCCAAATCCTGCGGCGGCGAGGTCCGCGACTATCTGCCCAAACCCAACCCGACCAACCGGCGCACCGGCTGACCTGCGGCGCTGTGGTCGATGGTGTCAGCGCCGACGGCCCGACGCGTGCCCGTCGGTGAACTCCGGCGGCTTGCGGCGGACCCAGCGGATGAACAGCGCGATGTCGGGATGGCCGCGCAGGCTGTCAAAATCGTGGTAGTGATCGCGCAATTGCTGTTCGGTCAGCACGGCGTGGATTTTCGCGTGGCAAATCCGGTGCATCGTCACCGTCACCCGCCCGCCATAGGTGCGGGGGATCAGGTGATGCTCGTTCAGGCTTGGCCCGGCGATCATCGGGCGGTCGCAGAGCGGGCAGGGCGGCCGGTCATCCGCCATGGCTGATGCCTCAAAACGACATCAAAGCAAAGACACGCCCCCACCCGGTCGGTTGAGCGGGTGGGGGCGGGCGATCAGGCCGCCGCCTTGTCGGCCATGAAGCCGACGAAGCGGTCGAACAGATAATGGCTGTCCTGCGGGCCGGGCGAGGCTTCCGGGTGGTACTGCACCGAGAAGACCGGCTTGCCGGTCAGGCGGATGCCCTCGTTGCTGCCGTCGAACAGGCTGACATGGGTGACTTCGGCGTCGGCGGGCAGCGATTCCGGCAGAACGACGAAGCCGTGGTTCTGGCTGGTGATCTCCACCCGGCCCGAGGCCAGATCCTTGACCGGGTGGTTGGCCCCGCGATGGCCCAGCGGCATCTTGGCGGTCTTGGCCCCCAGCGCCAGCGACAGCATTTGGTGGCCCAGGCAAATGCCGAAGATCGGCAGGCCGGTGGCCAACAGCGCCTGGATGGTCGGCACGGCGTAGACGCCGGTGGCGGCGGGGTCGCCGGGACCGTTCGACAGGAACACGCCGTCGGGCTTGTGGCGCAGCACGTCGTCGGCGCTGGCGGTCGCCGGGACCACCGTCACCTTGCAGCCAGCGGCGGCGAGGCAGCGCAGGATGTTGCGCTTGGCCCCGTAATCGATGGCGACGACGTGGAATTTCGGCTCGGTCTGGGTGGCGTAGCCGCCGGAGATGCTCCAGGCCGCTTCATCCCAGCCATAGGTCTGGCGGCAGGACACGTCCTTGGCCAGATCCATGCCCTCCAGGCCGGGCCAGCCCTTGGCCTTGGCGACCAGCGCGTCGAGGTCGAACACCCCATCCGGCGCGTGGGCGACGACGCCGTTGGGCGCGCCCTGGTCGCGGATGCGGCGGGTCAGGCGGCGGGTGTCGATGCCGCTCAGGCCGATCAGGTTGTTTTTCTTCAACCAGCCGTCCAGATGGTCGTTCGCGCGCCAGTTCGACGGGGCGGTGATGTCGGCGCGCAGGATCAGGCCGCGCGCCGCCGGAGTCACCGTCTCGATGTCTTCGGCGTTGGTGCCGGTGTTGCCGATGTGCGGAAAGGTGAAGGTGATGATCTGCCCGGCGTAGCTGGGATCGGTCAGGATTTCCTGATAGCCGGTCATCGAGGTGTTGAAGCACACCTCGCCCACCGAATCCCCGACGGCCCCGATGCCTCGGCCACGGAACACGGTGCCGTCAGCCAGAACCAGCACGCCGGTGTGAACGGCCTTGTCGGAGGGGGGAGAGGCGAGAGTCATTCCGTTGGACCTTCCAAAAACCGCGACCGTCGACGGATCGACCAAACCGGATCGACCAAATGGGCGGGCGGAACGGCGACGGTCTGGCGTCCCACCGGGCGCGCGCGCAGACCCGCTCGCACCCCCTCCCCGCCGAAAGGGGCGGTGACGGGATCGAGTGGGCGGGTCAGGGCAAGCCGGACATCCTATAGGACGAATGGCCGACCGATTTCCAGCAATAGCTTTGCAGGGCGGCGTTGCGATGGCGCTTTCCCCGACGATTCCGCAACACGGGGAGTCGCGGAGGAAACGCCGCCGCTCTATATAAGGCGTGACCTTTGATGGGCGATTGCCGATAGTCGCCCGCCGCCGATGGCCCGCCGCTGATGGCTCCAGGTTGCCGTCGGCCAGACGATGAGGAACAGGAACATGCTGCGCACCCGGTTGAACGATGCCTTGAAGGAGTCCATGCGCGCCAAGGACACGCGCGCCGTCTCCACCCTCCGCATGGTCCTGGCGGGCCTGAAGGACCGGGACATCGCCGCCCGCACGCGCGGCGTCACCGACGGCATCGACGATGGCGAGGTCCTGTCGATGCTGCAAACCCTGATCAAGCAGCGCAACGAATCGGCGACGATGTACGAGCAGGGCGGCCGCCCCGAACTCGCCCAGCAGGAGCGCGAGGAGATCGCCGTCATCGAACGCTTCCTGCCCAAGCAATTGTCGGAGGAGGAGGTCGTTGCGGCCATCGCCGCCATCGTGGCGGAGCTGGGGGCCACCTCGATCAAGGACATGGGCAAGGTGATGGCGGAGCTGAAGACCCGCCACGCGGGCGAGATGGATTTCGCCAAGGCCGGGCCGCTGGTCAAGCAACGCCTGTCGGCCTGACCGGAACCGCCCGACGCCGGGTGTGTCCGCGCGCCGGATCGCCGCCGCCGCCGTTGATGCGGCGCGCGGCGATCCGCGTTACGCTGTCCCCCGCATGACCCGGTGATGTGACCCATGGCCTTCCCCCCCCAATTCCTGGAAGAGCTGCGCAACCGGCTGGCCCTGTCGGACGTGGTGTCCAAACGGCTGCGCCTGATCCGCGCCGGTCGGGAATTCAAGGCGCCGTGCCCCTTCCACAACGAGAAATCCCCCTCCTTCTACGTCAACGACCAGAAGGGGTTCTTTCATTGTCTGGCGGCGGAAACCCGTGTGCTGCTGCGCGACGGGGAACGGGCGATTGCCGATTTGGCCGGAACGACGCAAACGGTGCTGACGCGCGGCGGTGTCTGGGTTCCGGCGGAATTCCGCGCTTATGGTGTCCAAAAGCTTCACCGCATCACGCTGACCCGCAACGGCCAGACCAAAACGCTCCACGCCACCGCCGGGCATCGCTGGTTCGTGCGCGGCGTTCAGGGCGATGTGCTGACCACCGCGCTGCGGCCGGGGCATCGACTCGAAGCGGTCCTTCCCGAAGCGCGCCAGGATTGGACGCTGGATCCGGAAGGCGTCGCGCATGGTGTGGTGTTTGGCGACGGATCGGTGGATAAGGGCGGCTACGGCCATGTTCACCTGCACGGCGACAAGGACCGCGTGCTGGCGGAGTGGTTTCCCAACCAATCGCCGCAGCCCCGCCTGACGGAGCATGGCAAACCCTATCTGCGCATCTACGGGGGGAAATCCTTCGGCCATATGAAGGAGCTTCCGTCGCTGGACAGCAGCGACGCCTATCTTTTGGGTTTTCTCGCAGGCTACCTCGCCGCCGACGGTCATGTCGCCAAGGATGGCACGGTGATGCTGCACAGCGCCAACCGGGCGCATCTGGAATGGGTGCGCACCGCCGCCTTACGCCTGGGCATCGGCACCTATGGCATCACCATGGCGACGCGCCAAGGTTTGGCGTCGGAGATGAGGGACATTTTCCGCATCCATTTCGTGCCGTCCACGCTGCACCCGGATCTGTTCCTGGGGGAGACCGCGCGCCAACGGTTCGAAGCCGCCGACAAATCCTTTGGGCGGCTGCGCTGGGTGGTGGCGACGGTGGAAGAGACGGAGCGGGAGGAGGAGGTCTTTTGCGCCAGCGTGCCGGGCGAACACGCCTTTGCGTTGGAAGACCACATCCTGACCGGAAACTGCTTTGGTTGCGGCGCGCACGGCGATGTCATCGGCTTTGTCATGCGCCACGACAACCTCGCCTTTCCCGAGGCGGTGGAGCATCTGGCGGGCGAGGCCGGGTTGCCGGTTCCGCGCCCGACGGAGGAGGACCGCCACCATTACGAACGGCGCAAGACCCTGCATGATCTGGTCGAGCAGGCGGCGCGCTGGTTCGAACAGCAATTGCAGACCGGGGCCGGGCGGGCCGGGTTGGAGTATCTGCGGCGGCGCGGTTTGGATGGCGAGGCGCTGGCGCGCTTCCGTCTGGGCTTTGCCCCCGGCGATTCGGGGGCGCTGCGCCAACATTTGCTGCGGCTGAAGTTCGACGAGGAGGACATGGTCACGGCGGGGTTGCTGAAGCGGCCCGACGATGGCCGCACCGCCTACAGCTTCTTCCGCAACCGCGTGATGTTCCCCGTCACCGACCGGCGCGGGCAGGTCGTCGCCTTTGGCGGGCGCATTCTGGAGGGCGACGGGCCGAAATACGTCAACACGCCCGACACGCCGCTGTTCCACAAGGGCACTCTGCTCTATGGCCTGTCGCGCGCCCGGCAGGCGGCGGCGGATGGCAAGCCGGTGATCGTCGCCGAAGGCTATATGGACGTCATCGCCCTGGTCCGCGCCGGGTTCGAGGGCGCGGTGGCCCCGCTGGGCACGGCCCTGACCGAAACCCAGGTTCAGGAGCTGTGGAAGCTGATTCCGGCGTCGGAAAAGATCCCCTGCCTCTGCTTTGACGGCGACAACGCCGGGCGGCGGGCGGCGTGGCGGGCGGTGGAGCGCATCCTGCCCCATCTGGCCCCCGGCCAGTCGGCCCGCGTCGTCTTCATGCCGGAGGGCGAGGATCCCGACAGCCTGATCCGCGCCCACGGGCCAAAGGCGATGACCGGGCTGTTGGAGCAGGCGATCCCGCTGTCGGATGCGCTGTGGCGGATGGAGACGGAGGGGCGTCCCACCGACACGCCGGAAGCCAAGGCGGCGGTCAAGGCGGCGCTGGAGGCGCGGGTGGCCACCATCGCCGACCGCGACGTCCAGGGCTTCTACCGCACCGAGATGCGCCGCCGGGTGGACGAGGCCTTTGCCCCGCCCGCGCGCGACCGGGGCGGGCGCGGCCCCTGGGTTCCGGGCCGCCGTCCGGGCGAACCGCCGCGCCGCCATGTGCCGGGCACGCCGGGGCGGCTGACCGCCAAGCCGGTCGGGCAGGGGCGGGGCAGCGCGGCGCGGCTGGGGACGGTGCGCGAACGGATTCTGCTGGCCACCCTGATCAACCACCCCGAGCTGTTCGGCGAGGTCGGGGAATCGCTGGGTCTGTTGCCGTTGGGCGACCCTGAGATGGAAAAATTGCGCTGGGCGGTGCAGGAATGCCTGTCGGACGACCGCAACCGCGACTCGGGACTTGACGCGGCTGCCCTTTGTCGCCACTTGTCTTCCGCTGGTCAGGAGGAGCTGGTCAGCGCGTTGCTGAGTGAATCGACCTATGTTCACGCCGCCTTCGCCCGCCCGGACGCCTCGACCGACGAGGCGCGGAAGGGATGGTGGCCGACGTGGCAGCATCTGCTTCACCGGCGGATGCTCGACGATCTCAGGGAGGCCAAGGCGGCTCTGACCCGTGACAACAGCGAGGCCAACCTCGCGCGGGTCGTGGCGCTTCAACAGGAGGTCATCAAGTCCGCGATGGGAATGACGGATGGCGATGATTCGGACGATTTCTGACCGCGCAGGCGGTCATCGTCGGCTGGGCCGCAAGGCGGGTACAGAGCGTGTGGGTGGGGGCGGACGGTGCGGGCAACCGCGACCGGGCGTCCTCTTCGTATTTTTTTCACTGGGGTAATGCGGGGGCACCGATCGCATGGCCACGAAAGCTGCGAACAGCGTGGAAGTTTCCGAAACGCGGGAGGAATCCGGCGACGGTCCTCTGATGGATGGCATGGGTCTTGCCGTCAAGAAGATGATCGCGCGCGGGAAAGAGCGCGGGTATGTCACCTATGACGAGCTGAACGCAGCTCTGCCGCAGGACTCGTCGTCCTCCGAGCAGATCGAAGACACGATGGCGATGCTGTCCGAAATGGGCATCAACATCGTCGAATCGGAAGAGCAGGATTCGGAAAACAACGCCGAAGCGGCCAGCGACGGCGAAGGCCGCTCGTCGGGCAACCTCGACGATGACGACATCGGCCGCACCGACGACCCCGTGCGCATGTATCTGCGCGAAATGGGATCGGTGGAGCTGCTGTCGCGCGAAGGCGAAATCGCCATCGCCAAGCGCATCGAAGCCGGGCGCGAGATGATGATCGGCGCGATCTGCGAATCGCCGCTGACCATCCGCGCGATCCTTGAGTGGCACGACGCCCTCATGGAAGGCAAAATGCTGCTGCGCGACATCATCGACCTCGACGCCACCTATGGCGGCGGTCCCGATGGCGAGGAGATGCCGGAGGCGCTGGCCGAAGCGGTCGAGGGCGCCGCCCCCGGTCCCGCCGGGGAAGAGGGCGACGAGCCGCCGCCGTCGCGCCCCGAAGGCGAGGGCGAAGAGGGCGAGGAAGGGGAAGAGGGCGAAAACAGCCTGTCCCTGTCGGCGATGGAAGCCGCGCTGAAGCCGCAGGTCATCGAGACCTTCGAGAGCATCAAGGCGACCTACGACAAGCTGCACAAGATTCACGAATCCCGCATCGCTGCGATGCAGCGGGGCGAGGACGTGACCAAGCAGACCGACAAGAAGTATGAAAAGCTGAAGCTCGAAATGGTCGAGCTGATGAACACGGTGCGCCTGAACAACCAGCGCATCGAACAGTTGGTCGAACAGCTTTACATCCTGAACCGGAAGCTGACCGGTTTCGAAGGCCGCCTGCTGCGCATGGCCACCGATTGCCGTGTGAAGCGCGAGGATTTCCTGAACCAGTATTTCGGGCACGAGCTGGATCCGGGTTGGCTGGACCGCATCCGTGGCCTGAACCCCAAGACCTGGGGCAAGTTCGCCGAGAAGTACGACGCCGACATCCGCAAGGTGCGCGAGGGCATTTCCGGCGTCGCCGAGGAAGGCCGTCTGCCGATCAGCGAATTCCGCCGCATCGTCTCCACGGTGCAGAAGGGCGAGAAGGAAGCCAGCCGCGCCAAAAAGGAAATGGTCGAGGCGAACCTGCGTCTCGTCATCTCCATCGCCAAGAAATACACGAACCGTGGCCTGCAATTCCTGGATCTTATCCAGGAGGGCAACATCGGCCTGATGAAGGCGGTGGACAAGTTCGAGTACCGGCGCGGTTACAAATTCTCCACCTACGCCACCTGGTGGATTCGTCAGGCCATCACCCGTTCCATCGCCGATCAGGCCCGGACCATCCGCATCCCGGTCCACATGATCGAGACGATCAACAAGCTGGTGCGCACCAGCCGCCAGATGCTGCACGAGATCGGCCGCGAGCCGACCCCGGAAGAGCTGGCGGAACGGCTGATGATGCCGCTGGAAAAGGTCCGCAAGGTCCTGAAGATCGCCAAGGAGCCGATTTCCCTCGAAACGCCGATCGGTGACGAGGAGGATTCGCATCTCGGCGATTTCATCGAGGACAAGAACGCGGTCCTGCCGCTCGACGCCGCCATCCAGGCGAACCTGCGCGAAACGACCACCCGCGTGCTCGCCTCGCTTACCCCGCGTGAGGAGCGTGTGCTGCGCATGCGCTTCGGCATCGGCATGAACACCGATCACACGCTGGAAGAGGTCGGCCAGCAGTTCAACGTCACCCGCGAACGCATCCGCCAGATCGAAGCCAAGGCGCTGCGCAAGCTGAAGCACCCCTCGCGGTCGCGCAAGCTGCGCAGCTTCCTGGACACCTGACCGGGCGTTCGCCGTTGTTGCACTGTGTGGGAACGGGGGCCTTGCGGCCCCCGTTTCCGTTTGGGGCAGTGGTTTGAACATGTGAACGAGGGGTTGCAAAACGCCCCCGCTTTGTCGCAAAGTGCCGCTCCCTGGATGGGCCTGTAGTTCAGTGGTTAGAACGCGCCGCTCATAACGGTGTTGTCGTCGGTTCAAATCCGGCCAGGCCTACCAGTTTTTCCACACATTTTGCGGCGCGCCATGCCTTGCCTCGCGGTCAGGGCACGGATGGCGTGTGCTGCTTTTGGCCGTCACCGGGGAAAGGCGCGGCGGCGGGATGGGTGGTCTCGAGTGACCTATAGGTCAATTTCATCGCGATAACGTGAATCATCTGGACAAAGGATGGTCCACGATCAACTATTTCATACACGAAACACTTTCCGATAAAGGTCTGACACATGGTGGTTTCCGAACTGTGCCTGCCATCGTTGGACGGGCATTCCCTGGGCGTGACCCTGCGGGAACCGGCGCGGCGGGCGTTGGGGGTTGTGCTGCTTCACCCGGCTACGGCGGTGCCGGAACGGCTTTATGCCCCGATCGCCGACGCGCTGGCGGCGCGTGGCTTTGCCGTCGTCACCTATGACTATCGGGGGATCGGGCGGTCGCGCCCGCCGCGCCTGCGTGGCTTTTCGGCGACGATGCTGGACTGGGCCGATTTGGATGTGGACAGCGTCACGGAGTGGGCGCGCCAACGCTGGCCGGACGCGCCATTGTTGGCGGTCGGGCACAGCTTTGGCGGCCACGCCATCGGCCTGTGCGCGAGCAGTCGGCATTTGACCGCCGCCGCGCTGGTCGCCTCGCACGCCGGGTGTTTGCGCTTCATCACCCCCGCCGTCGAACGCTGGCGCGCCACCGCCTTGCTGAAGCTGGTCTGCCCGCTGACCTCGGCGATGTTGGGCTATGTGCCCAGCCGCCGGATCGGCATCGGCGAGGATTTGCCCGCCGGGGTCGCCCGCCAGTGGAGCCGTTGGACCAGCCTGCCGCGCTATTTCTTCGACGACCCGGCGGTGGACGCCGCGCAACGCTTTGCCCGCGTGAACACCCCGCTGCTGATCCTGGGCTTTGACGATGATCCCTGGGCCACCCCACCGGGGATCGATCTGCTGGCCAGCCACTTCACGTCCGCCCGGATTGAGCGTCACCACCTGTCGGCCAAGGCGGTTGGCAGCGGCCCCATCGGTCATTTCGGCTTCTTCCGCCGCCAGCACGAGGCGACGCTGTGGCCAACCCTGCTGGACTGGCTGGAAGCCCGCGCGGTGGCGGCGTGACCGGCGCGATCGACCGGCGGCTGGTCTATCTGCTCAACGTCGGGCACCGCCGTTTGCAGCGGTGGATTCAGGCCCGCACCGCCGACAGCGGTGTCACCGCCGCGCAATCGGGGGTGCTGTTCCATCTGGCCCGGCAGGATGGGGCGTTGATCGGCGAGGTCGGGCAGGCGCTGGACGCGGCTCCCTCGGCGATGAGCGGGTTGGCGGATCGCATGGTGGAATCCGGCCTGATCGAACGGCGGCCCGACCGGCGGGACGGCCGGGCCTGGCGGTTGTTTCTGACTCCGGCGGGGCGTCGGGCGCTGGTGGAAGCCAAGAACGGGCTGGCCGACATCAACGCCCGTCTCAGCGCGGGATTCAGCGAGGAGGAGATGCAGGTCGTTGCCCGGTGGCTCTCCAGCCTCCCGGGAAAATTCCCGAGTGACCAAGATCGTTGACGCACAAAAGAAAAAGCCGGACCGTCGCGAGGGACGTCCGGCTCAGTGAATACAGGGAGGTTTAGAGACAAACGGACCCTAGTGGTTTGCCACGCCACTGACGTTGATCTGCATCAAATGGCGAGCGTTTTATCCGCCGTCTCGCGCGATGCGCGCAGCCCATAAAAAATTGGCCGGGCATTACAGCGAATGCCCGGCGCAGTCCTATACAGGGAGGGTTTGAGACACCACGATCTCTACACCCATCGCTCTGCCTGTCCTTTGATGTGGATCAAACCGATGATGGAATCCGCGAACATGGGGCTGCGGCATTCCGTCCTGCGCCCGTTCAGCCGTGGCTGTGGCCGTGATGGCCGCCCGATTGGCCGTACAGCACGCTCGGATCGGTTTCGACCTCCTGGATGATCTCCAGCTTGCCGTCGCGCCACGCGCGGTAGAAGCAGCTCCGCCGCCCGGTGTGGCAGGCGACGCCGTCCTGTTCGACGATCAGCAGCAGCGTGTCGCCGTCGCAATCGACCCGGAACTCCTTCAGCCGTTGCATCTGGCCGGAGGTTTCGCCCTTGCGCCACAGCCCGCCGCGCGAGCGCGACCAGTAGCAGACCCGGCCGGTGGACAGGGTTTCCAGGATCGAGTCCCGGTTCATCCAGGCCATCATCAGAATTTCGCCGCTGCCCTCGGCCTGGGCGATGGCGGGAACCAGCCCGTCGGCGTTGAACCGAACGGCGTCGAGCGCGTCCGCAAAGGCGGTGGCGTCGGTCATGTCACGAACCCTTTCGTCTCTTCAGGTCGCTTGGCGTCCGTTCACAGGGCGGCGTTCAGCCGACGGAACGCGGCGTCCAGGTCGCGGATCAGATCGTCGGGATGCTCAAGCCCGGCGTGGAAGCGCAGCAGATGACCCGGCTCGTCCCAACGGGTGGCGGTGCGCACCCCGGCGGGGCGGGCGGGCAGGATCAGGCTTTCGAATCCGCCCCAGGAATAGCCGATGCCGAACAGCTCCAACCCGTCGAAAAACGCGGCGAGGGCGGCGCGCGGAACCGGAGTCAGCAGGGCGGAAAACAGCCCGCTGGAGCCGGTGAAGTCGCGCTTCCACAGGGCGTGTCCGGGGAAATCCGGGCGGGCGGGGTGCAGCACGCGGGTGATGTCGGGGCGGGCGGCCAGCCAGTCGGCCAGGATCAGCGCGCTTTCCTGGTGCTGCTTCAGCCGCACGGCCATGCTGCGCAGGCCGCGCAACCCCAGGAACAGATCGTCCGGCCCGGCGCAGACGCCAAAGCGGGTGGCGGTCTTCTTCACCGTCGTCCACAGCGCTTCGTCGCGGCAAACGATGGCCCCCAGCATGGCGTCGGCGTGGCCGACCATGTATTTCGTCGCCGCGTGGATCGACAGATCGACGCCGTGGTCGAACGGGCGGAAGAACAGCGGGGTGGCCCAGGTGTTGTCGATCATCACCACCGCGCCGACCGTTTTGGCCGCCGCCGCGATGGCCGGAACATCCTGAATCTCGAAGGTCAGCGAGCCGGGCGATTCCAGGAAGACGGCGCAGGTGTTGGGGCGCAGCAGGGCGGCGATGCCAGCGCCGATGTTGGGGTCGAAGAACTCGACCTCCACGCCATAGCCCTTCAGCGTTTCGTTGGCGAAGCGCCGTGTCGGGCCATAGGCGCTGTCGGTGATCAGCACATGGTCGCCCGCCTTGGTGACGGCGGACAGGGCGATGGAGATGGCCGACAGGCCCGATCCGGTGTTCACCGCGCCGAAGCCGCCTTCCAGCTCCGCCACCGCCTTTTCAAAGGCGAAGGTGGTGGGGGTGCCGACGCGGCCGTAATTGATGACCTCGAACGGGCGGCGGTCGCTGTCCTCCAGCGCATCCAACGTCGGAAACAGCACGGTCGAGCAATGATAGACCGGCGGATTCACGATGCCGTGGTTGTTTTTGGGATCGCGTCCGGCATGGACCAGAATGGTGTCCTTGGCAACGTCCTTCATCGACTGTCCGTTTTTCTGTCTGGCGGGTTTGGTCACGCAGGCCGCATCTTGTCACCGCTCTTTCTCTGGCGCTACGGAGGATTTGGGGCGATTGGCGCTTGCGCAGACCTTTTCACGGACAGGTCACGGTCGTCGCAAGGCGGTACGGCCCGCGTGGTGTTTGAACCCCATGTGCATGCGCACCATGTGCATGCGCAGGATCGGCCGAACCAATCGGTTCGCAAGAGGGAGGCGGCTGATCGGATGATGGATCATGGGATCGCCGGAATCAGCGCCTGTTCACATTCCATTCACATCGTGTTTATAAAATTGAACATTAATATCATATTGATGTGATACATACAGTTGCGCAAATATGCGGTTCAAAAAACATAAGCGTTGCAAGCAGAAATCCCGAATGTTCCTGAAGAGCATTTGATATTTTTGCTGTTTTCATTCGGGTTGTCTGTGTTGGTTGTGACATCTGGGACGGAACAGTCAAATGGGTGATGGCGGGTTGGCTGAAGAATTGATGTGTTCGATTGAAATGTACATTTGATAATATTGTATTATTCAATTTTTTCTGCTGGTTTTTTTGTCGCTGCATCGCATGCCGGGGCAGGCCGCCGGTGTCGGTTTGCGCTTGTGGGCGTGGTGCGGCGTCTGGCGGGTGGTGATCGGCTAAGTCACTGTCCCGGATGGGTTCGTCGTTGAGAAATTGCTGATGGAGGATGTTCGGAAGGATTCGACAATGGGGTTCTTGTTGATGCACTCTTGTGCTGTGCGCATGGCTCCCCTGCAAATTGGCGAGTCGCCGGTGGCTGGGACGCTGGGCGCATGCATCGGATCGTTCGGTACTTGAAAACTCAAGAACAGGGTGGAGCAACACATGAAATCGGGAATCCTGGCCGCAGCCGCTGCGACTCTGGTCGTTTTCGCTGCCGCAGGTGCCAACGCCGGTACGCTCGACACGGTGAAGTCGCGCGGTTTTGTTCAGTGCGGTGTCAACGCCGGTCTGCCGGGCTTCGGCAGCCCGGACAGCGCGGGCAATTGGACCGGGCTTGACGTCGATTTCTGCCGCGCGGTCGCCGTGGCTCTCTTCAACGATGTCAACAAGATCAAGTTCACCCCGCTGTCGGCCCAGCAGCGTTTCCCCGCCATCCAGTCGGGCGAAGTCGATCTGCTGTCGCGCAACACCACCGTCACGCTCACCCGCGACACCTCGGTTGGCCTGAACTTTGCCCCCGTCACCTATTACGACGGCCAGGGCTTCATGGTGAACAAGAAGCTGGGTGTGAAGAGCGCCAAGGAGCTGAACGGGGCCACCGTCTGCGTTCAGTCCGGCACGACCACCGAACTGAACCTTGCGGACTATTTCCGTGCCAACAGCATGGATTACAAGCCCGTCGTCATCGAATCGAACGACGAGGTCAACGCCGCCTACTTCGCCGGCCGTTGCGACGTGTTGACGACCGACGTGTCCGGCTTGGCCGGAACGCGGGCTGGTGTGGCTCCGGTTCCCGATGACCATGTGATTCTGCCGGAAGTCATCTCCAAGGAACCGTTGGCCCCGGCGGTGCGTCACGGCGATGACCAGTGGTTCGACATCGTGAAGTGGACGGTGAACGTCACCATCCAGGCCGAAGAGTTCGGCATCACCTCCAAGAACGTGGACGAGTTCGTCAATTCGAAGAACCCGGACATCCTGCGTTTCCTGGGCACGACGCCGGGCATGGGCAAGGCGCTGGGCCTGGACGAGAAATACGCCTACAACATCATCAAGAAGGTCGGCAACTACGGCGAGATCTTTGATCGCAACGTCGGCCCGCGCACCCCGCTGAAGCTGGAACGCGGTCTGAACGCGCTGTGGACCAAGGGCGGCCTGCAATACAGCGCGCCGTTCCGGTAAGCCTGTTCGCCGGAGACCGCAGCGCTGTGTTTCGGCGCTGCGGCCTCCGGCCTAAGTCACTGTCCGGCATGGAGCCGCCGTGGACCCCTGCGGAGGAAGGCCGTTCGGAAGGATTCGACAACAGGGTTGCCGTTGATGCACTCTTGAACCGCGCGCATGCCTCCCCTGCAAAATCGCACACCACCAGAGGGGGCAGGCGCAGGCATCAGACTGTTCGGTATGTCAAAATTCAAAAACAGGGTGGAGCAACACATGAAATCGGGAATCCTGGCCGCAGCCGCTGCGGCTGTGGTTGTTACCGCCAGCGTTGGTGCTGAAGCGGGCCTGCTCGACACGGTGAAGTCGCGCGGTTTTATTCAGTGCGGTGTCAACGCCGGTCTGCCGGGCTTCGGCAGCCCGGACAGCGCGGGCAATTGGACCGGGCTTGACGTTGATTTCTGCCGCGCGATCGCGGTTGCGATCTTCAATGATCCGACCAAGATCAAATTCACCCCGCTGTCGGCCCAGCAGCGTTTCCCGGCCATCCAGTCGGGCGAAGTCGATGTGCTGTCGCGCAACACCACCGTCACGCTCACCCGCGACACCTCGGTTGGCCTGAACTTTGCCCCCGTCACCTATTATGACGGCCAGGGCTTCATGGTGAACAAGAAGCTCGGTGTGAAGAGCGCCAAGGAGCTGAACGGGGCCACCGTGTGCGTCCAGTCCGGCACGACCACCGAACTGAACCTTGCGGATTATTTCCGTGCGAACAACATGGAATACAAGCCGGTCGTCATCGAGTCGGAAGCCGAGGTCAACGCCGCCTATTTCGCCGGTCGTTGCGACGTGCGCACCGCCGACGTGTCCGATCTGGCCGCCACCCGTGGCAGCGTTGCGTCGGGCGCGCAAGACCATGTGATTCTGCCGGAAGTGATCTCGAAGGAGCCGTTGGCCCCGGCGGTTCGCCATGGCGATGACCAGTGGTTCGACATCGTCAAGTGGACCATCAACGTCACCATCCAGGCCGAAGAGTTCGGCATCACCTCCAAGAACGTCGACGAGTTCGTCAATTCGAAGAACCCGGACATCCTGCGCTTCATCGGCACGACGCCGGGCATGGGCAAGGCGCTGGGCCTGGACGAGAAATACGCCTACAACATCATCAAGAAGATCGGCAACTACGGCGAGATCTTTGAGCGCAACGTCGGCCCGGCCACCCCGCTGAAGCTGGAACGCGGTCTGAACGCGCTGTGGACCAAGGGCGGCCTGCAATACACCGCGCCGTTCCGGTAAGCCTGTTCGTCGGGGGCCGTCCGGCACCGTCAACCGGTGCAACGGCCCGACCGTGAGGAGAGCGGTTGCGAAGAGCGCCATCGAAGCGTTCGCGCGTGCAAGACCGCAGTGGGAGACATGATCGCATCCGTCGGTGTGGGATAGGGGCCGGAAGCACGTCCGGCTGCGCGAGGACACCGTACGGTTCGCGATGGTTGGGGGAGAGTATCCGTGGCGACAGAGACCCGGACCGCACAGGGGGCATCGGTCCCCGGTGGCTCATCGTTTTCCCTCAGCGACCCGACGGTTCGCGCCATCGTCTACCAGGTTCTGGTGGTCGGCGCGGTCGTTCTGGTTGGCTGGTTTTTGATTTCCAACACGCTCGACAATCTCGCGCGGCGGTCGATCGCCACCGGATACAGTTTCCTGGAGCGTGAAGCGGCCTTCGGCATTGGCGAGCATCTGATCGATTACTCGCCGAAGGACACCTATGGCCGGGCCTTCCTGGTCGGCGTCCTCAACACGCTGAAGGTGTCGATCATCGGCATCATTCTGGCGACCATCATCGGCACGCTGGTGGGTGTGGCGCGTCTGTCCAGCAACTGGCTGATCGCGCGGCTGGCCTCGGCCTATGTCGAGATCGTGCGCAACATCCCGCCCTTGCTGCAGCTCTTCTTCTGGTACGCGTTGGTGTCGGATGGGCTGCCGCCGGTTCGGTCGGCGCTGAATCCGCTGCCGGGCGTCTTCCTGTCGCAGCGCGGCCTGATCGTTCCGGCCCCGTCGGACGATCCGGTGTGGAAGATGATGGGCATCGCCCTGGTCGTTGCCGTCGTCGTGACCCTTGCCCTGCGGTTCTGGGCCAAGGCGCGGCAGGCGCGCACGGGCCAGATCTTCCCCGTCGGTTGGACCGGGTTGGGTCTCATTCTGGGGTTGCCGCTGGTGGCCTACATCGCTGGTGGCGCGCCGGTGGCGCTCGACATGCCGGTGCTGAAGGGCTTCAATTTCGCGGGCGGCATGGTGATTTCGCCGGAGTTCTTCGCGATCCTGACCGGCTTGACCGTTTACACCTCCGCCTTCATCGCCGAGGTGGTGCGCAGCGGCATCATCGCCGTGAATTGGGGCCAGACCGAAGCGGCGCGCGCGTTGGGGCTGCCCAGCGGTCCGACGCTGCGTCTGGTCATCCTGCCGCAGGCGCTGCGGGTGATCGTGCCGCCGCTGACCAGCCAATATTTGAACCTGACCAAGAACAGCTCGCTGGCGCTGGCCATCGGCTACCCCGATCTGGTGTCGATCGCCAACACCACCCTGAACCAGACCGGCCAGGCGATTGAAGGCGTGACGATGATCATGGGGTCCTATCTGTCGATCAGCCTGAGCATTTCGCTGTTCATGAACTGGTACAACAAGCGCATCGCGCTGGTGGAGCGGTAACGGCCATGACCGACAACGTGCAACGCGTCGGCCTGCCGGACGAACGTCCGCCGGCCAACACCGTCGGCCCCATCGCGTGGCTGCGGAACAACCTGTTCAACACCTGGTACAACGCCATCCTGACGGTGCTGGTGCTGGCCCTGTTGGGGTCGGCGATTCCGCCCTTTCTGGATTGGCTGCTCATCAAGGCCCATGGCTTCGACTCGACCTCCCCGGCCTGTCGCCAGGACACCAGCGGGGCGTGCTGGGGCTTCATCGGTGAAAAGCTGCGCTTCATCCTGTTCGGCCAGTTCCCGTGGAATGAGCAGTGGCGTCCGCTGGCGACCATCGCCATCTTCATCGCCCTGCTGCTGGCGAGCTGCGACCGCCGGTTCTGGAAGCCGTGGTTCGGTCTGGTCTGGGCCGCCGGTCTGGTGACGGTCGGCTGCCTGATGTGGGGTGGGGTGCTGGGGCTGACCCCGGTGGAAAACACCCTGTGGGGCGGTCTGCCGCTGACCATCATCCTGTCGGTGATCGGTCTGGCCGTGGCCTTTCCCGCCGCCATTCTTCTGGCCTTGGGCCGCCGGTCCAACATGCCCGCCGTCAAGGTGCTGTGCGTCACCTACATCGAGCTGATTCGCGGCGTGCCGCTCATCAGCCTGCTGTTCATGGCGTCGGTCATGCTGCCGCTGTTCCTGCCGAACGGCGTGTCCATCGACAAGCTGCTGCGCGCCCAGATCGCCTTCATCATGTTCGCCGCCGCCTACATGGCCGAGGCGATTCGCGGTGGCCTGCAGGCGATCCCGAAGGGGCAGTATGAGGCCGCCGACGGCCTGGGCCTGTCCTATTGGCAGAAGATGATCAAGATCATCCTGCCGCAGGCGCTGGCCATCGCCATCCCGCCGCTGGTGAACACCTTCATCAGCTTCTTCAAGGACACGTCGCTGGTGATCATCATCGGCCTGTACGACCTGCTCGGCACCGCCAAGGCGGCGCTGTCCGATCCGTTGTGGCGCGGTTTCTACCGCGAGGCCTATCTGTTCATCGGCGTGATCTATTGGATCTTCTGCTACAGCATGTCGAAATACAGCCAGAAGCTGGAACGCGACCTCAACCGCAGCCATCGTCGCTAAGGGAGCACTCTCATCATGTCCCAGGCCGCCCAACAGGCCCGTCACATCCCGAGCGGCGAAGAAATCATCCGCTGCACGGACGTCAACAAGTGGTACGGCGAGTTCCACGTTCTGAAGAACGTCAATCTCAGCGTGCAGAAGGGTGAGCGCATCGTCATTTGCGGCCCGTCCGGGTCGGGCAAATCGACGATGATCCGCTGCCTCAACCGGCTGGAGGAACACCAGCGCGGCACCATCGTGGTGGACGGCATCGAGCTGACCAACAATCTGAAGAACATTGAGCTGGTGCGCCGCGAGGTCGGCATGGTGTTCCAGCACTTCAACCTGTTTCCGCACCTGACCGTGCTGGAAAACTGCACGCTCGCCCCGATCTGGGTGCGCAAGAAGCCGAAGGCCGAGGCCGAGGAAATGGCCATGCGCTATCTCAAGCGCGTGCGCATCGCCGAACAGGCCCACAAATACCCCGGCCAGCTTTCCGGCGGTCAGCAGCAGCGCGTGGCCATCGCCCGTTCGCTGTGCATGAGCCCCAAGGTCATGCTGTTCGACGAGCCGACCTCCGCCCTTGATCCGGAAATGGTCAAGGAGGTGCTGGACGTCATGATCGGCCTGGCCGAAGACGGCATGACCATGCTGTGCGTGACCCACGAAATGGGCTTCGCCAAGTCGGTGGCCGACCGCGTGATCTTCATGGATCGTGGTGAGATCGTGGAACAGGACACCCCGGATTCCTTCTTCACCAACCCGAAGTCGGACCGCACCCGCCTGTTCCTCAGCCAGATCCTGAATCACTGATCGGCTGCAATTTTTTGCAACCTATCCGGTGTGCGACGCAATATCCAATGGCGTCGTACCCCGGAATAGGGTTCAATCATTGTCCGTGACGCGCTGTTCGCTGCAACGCACAACGGAGATGATGCCATGGATTTGCTCAGCCCGCGCCCTGGTGTCGGCCAGATCAAACCCTATCGGTCGCAGCGCCCACCGCAGGACGGTCGGCGCTGGATCGATCTCTCCCTGACGCAAAACCCGCTGGGTCCCAGCCATCTGGCCTTGGCCGCCTACCGCGAGGCGGCGTCCGCGATTCATCGTTACCCCGATTGGAGTCAGGACGCGCTGCGCCACGCCATCGCGCGCCGCCATTCCATCGACGTCGATCACATCGTCTGCGCCAACGGGTCGGAGGAGCTGATCCATCTTGTCACCCAGGCCTTTGCCGGGCCGGGGGACGAGGTGCTGTGCCACGAGCATGGTTATCGCGGCTTTCTCAAGGCGATCCGCGCGGCAGGCGCAACGGCGACCATCGCGGCGGAGCGTGAGTTCGTCGTCGATGTTCAGGCGATGATCGACCGGGCCACCGACCGCACGAAAATCTGCTTCCTTGCCAACCCCAACAACCCGACCGGCACCTTCATCCCCGCCGATCAGGTCCAGCGCCTGCGCGCCGGTCTGCCGCCGCACACGCTGCTGGTGCTCGATTCGGCCTACGCCGACTATTGCCGCCGCCCGACCTACAGCGACGGCACCGAAATCGTCGAAAACTCCGACAACGTGCTGATGATCCGCACCTTCTCCAAGATGCATGGCTTGGCGGGCCTGCGGGTCGGCTGGGGCTATGGCCCGGCGGCGGTGATTGAGGCGGTGAACGCGATCCGTGGGGCCTTCAACGTGTCCAGCCCGGCCCAGGCCGCCGCCGCCGCCGCGCTGGCCGACGCGGAGCATGAAGAGGCGACCTACGCCCACAACGCCCAATGGCTGCCCTGGTTGTCGCGGGAATTGGAGCGGGTGGGCCTGCGCGTCTACCCCAGCGTCTGCAATTTCGTGCTCGCCCGTGTGCCGACCGATCCATCGTTGGGTGTCCAGGCGGTGATCGACCATCTCGCCCATCGCGGCCTGCTGGTGAAGCCGGTGGCCGACTATGGCCTGCCCGACTGCCTGCGCATCACCGTGGGCCGGGAGGAGGAAAACAAGGCCCTGATCGTGGCGCTGGCGGAGGTGTTGGGGTAGGGGGGATTATTTTTGACACAGATGAACACAGATGAACACAGATGTAGAAAGATAAAAGATGCGAAAGGACGATTATGAAGGATGAATGATATAAAATCAGACTGAAGAAAAAAGAAAAAGAATATTCCGCTTATTCATAGTTTTGGTGTTGTTTCCTCCAAAAGGCGCGCATCAAAAATTCATCTGTGTCCATCTGTGTTCATCGGTGTCAAAAGATCCAACCACCCAGCCCCATCACTCCACGATCGGAACATGCGGCCCGGCGCTGCGCGGCAGCGGGCCGTTCACGCGCGGGTCGTGGATCTCGCGCACGACATGGCGCACCGGCACGAAGCCCATGCGTTGGTACAGCGGCAGGGCGCGCGGGTGGTCGAAACTGCAGGTGTTGACCACCAGCTTTGTCGCCCCGCCATCCCAGGCCAGCCGGATCGCCGTGTCGAGCAGCCAGGGGCCGAGCTTGAGGCCGATGAAGTCGGGCAGCATGCCGAAATAGGCCAGATCGGTCGCCGCCTCGCGCCGGTCGATCTCGGCGTAGCCCGCCGGGGTCCCGTTGACGTACAGGACCCAGACTTCGACGCGCGGGTCGTTCAGGCTGCGTTCCAGCTCCTTGCGCGGCATGCGGCGGCGTTCGTGCCACAGCCAGGGTTCGCCGACCGTGTCGTAGAGATAGCGGTAAAAGGACCAGCTTGGCGGGTTGGCGCGCACCAGGGCCAGATCGCCCTTGGGCCGTTCCAACGGCGGATGGGCGGGCGGGGCCGTCATCTCCAGATAGGTGACGATGACCGACAGACGACCGGGGGTGTCGTTGATCGGCAGGGCGGGGCGCGTCAGCGAGAAGGTGTGGTCAGCCATGTTTGCATCATCCTTGCGGGCGATCTGGCATACCCCAACCGCCCGCAGAAGGCCACAACCGGATGGTTGGTCTCATGCACCAAACGCCGCCGCTGCGCGCCCGCTGCCGGTCATCCGCGCCCGTTATCCGTTGCGGGGGCCGGTCGCCAGCGGCAGATCGGCACGCAGGCCCCATTCGGCCCAGGACCCATCATAGATCGCCACGTCGGTCTTGCCCGCCGTCGCCAGCGCCAAGGCGATGACGCAGGCGGTGATTCCGCTGCCGCAGGAGGCGACGATGGGCCGGTCGAGGTCCAACCCGGCGGCCTTGGCCCGCTCCACGATCACCTCGGGCGGCAGCAGGGTCTTGGCGTCGGCGTCGATCAGGTCGGTGTGGGGCAGGTTGAAGCTGCCGGGAATCCGCCCGCTGCGGCGGCCCGGCCAGGGTTCGGCGGCGGCCCCTTCGAAGCGGGGCTGGGCGCGGGCGTCGGCCACCTGTTCGGCGGCGCTGTCGATGTTGGCCTGGATGTCCCCCACCCGGCGCAGCAGGTCCGGGCGCAGGGCGGCGGTGAAGCGGCGGGCCTCCGGCGCGGGGACCGGTCCGGACTCGGTCGGACGCCCCTCGGCCAGCCATTTCGGCAGGCCACCGTCCAGCACCGCCACGCGGTCGCTGCCGAACAGGCGCACCATCCACCACACCCGCGCGGCGGCGGTGGCGATCCCCGCCGTGTCATAGGTCACGATGGTGTCGCCGTCGCCGATGCCCAGCGCGCCGATCTTGGCGGCGAAGCGGTCGGCGTCGGGAACCATGTGGGGCAGGGGGTGGGTGTCGGGGGCCGACACGTCGTCCACGTCGCAGAATTGCGCGCCGGGGATCCGGCTGGCGGTGAATTCGGCGTGGGTGTCGCGGTTCTGCGAAGGGAAATACCAGGAGCAATCCAGCACGCGCAGGCCGGGGCGGCCCAGATTGCGGGCCAGCCAATCGGTGGAGACAACGGGGCCGGTCAGGGCTTCGACCGTTTCGGTCATGGGGGCGTTTCCTTTTGGGGTGTTGGGGCCGGGTGCGTGGGCGCGGATCAGCCGGTCAGCGCGATCACGACGCGCCGGTTCTGCTTGCCCTTGTTTTCGATCTTCACCACCTCGATCCCACCGATTTCGCCGGTGCGGGCGACGTGGGTGCCGCCGCAGGGCTGGAGATCGACGCCCTCGACGTTCAGCAGCCGCACCCGGCCCGATCCGGTCGGCGGCTTCACCGACATGGTGCGCACCAGTTCCGGCGCGGCGGCCATCTCCTCGTCGGTGATCCATCGCGTGCTCACCGGGCTGTCGGCGGCGATGCGCGCGTTGACGGCGGCGGCGATGGCGTCCTTGTCCAGGCTTTCGGCGGGAACGTTGAAGTCCAGGCGGCTCTTGTCCGCGCCGATCTGCCCGCCGGTGACGGATCCCGGAACCACGGCGCAGAGCAGATGCAGGGCGGTGTGCATCCGCATGTGGCGGTGCCGCCGGTCCCAATCGATGACCGCCTCCACCACCGCGCCCACGGCGGGCGGCGGGGTGTCGGGGGGCAGAATGTGGATCACGTCGTCGGGGCCGTTGTCGCCCTTGACCGTGTCCACGACGGGCCACTCCGCCCCATCCCCCCGCAGCACCCCGGTGTCGCCGGGCTGCCCGCCGCCGGTCGGGTAAAACACCGTGCGGTCGAGGCGGACGCCGCGCTCGTCCACCGAAACCACGGTGGCGGCGCAGCGTTGGGCGTAAGCGTCCTCGCGAAACAACGCGTCCATGAACCCTCGCGAACAGAATCAGTCGAGCCAATCCGGCACGGGGAGATTCTTCTCACGGAGGAAGGCGGGATTGAAGAGCTTCGATTGGTAACGCTGCCCACCGTCGCACAAAATCGTCACGATGGTGTGGCCGGGGCCGAGGTCGCGCGCCACCCGCATGGCGGCGGCGATGTTGATGCCCGAGGAGCCGCCCAGCACCAGCCCCTGCGTCTTGATCAGGTCGAAGACGATCGGCAGGGCCTCGTCGTCGGTGATCTGGATGGCGTCGTCGATCGGCGCGCCCTCCAGATTGGCGGTGATCCGCCCCTGGCCGATGCCTTCGGTGATCGAGCTGCCTTCGGCCTTCAGTTCCCCATGGGTGTAGTAATGATAGAGCGACGCGCCCATCGGGTCGGCCAGCGTGATGCGCACCGCCGGGTTGCGCGCCTTCAGCGCCAGCCCGATGCCCGCCAGCGTGCCGCCGCTGCCGACGGCGCAGGTGAAGGCGTCGATCCGGCCGCCGGTCTGCTCCCAGATTTCCGGGCCGGTGGTCAGGCGGTGGCCCTCGCGGTTGGCGGTGTTGTCGAACTGGTTGGCCCAGACGACGCCGTTCGGCTCCGTCTGCGCCAACTCCTCCGCCAGACGGCCGGAGTAGCGGACGTAATTGTCCGGGTTGGAATAGGGGACCGCCGGAACCAGACGGAGATCCGCGCCGACCAGTCGCAGCATGTCCTTCTTCTCCTGGCTCTGGGTCTCCGGCATGACGATGACGGTGCGATAGCCCAGCGCGTTGCCGACCAGCGCCAGCCCGATGCCGGTGTTGCCCGCCGTGCCTTCCACGATGGTTCCGCCGGGGCGCAGCGCCCCGCGCGCCACCGCGTCCTGCACGATGGCCAGCGCGGCGCGGTCCTTCACCGACCCGCCGGGGTTGAGGAACTCCGCCTTGCCGAGAATCTCGCAGCCGGTGGCCTTCGACGGGCCGTCCAGGCGGATCAGCGGGGTGTTGCCGATGGCGCCGATGAAGCCGTTGCGAATGTCCACGGCGTGCTCTCCTGACCGAATGAAAGTTGGTTGATTGACTATCGGGGTTCAGGCTTCTGGATTCAAGACTGCGCTGTGAAACCCTGTATTGAACGAAATTATTTCGTTGTATCCACATCCTCATTCAACCAGCGCCGCCGCAGGGCGTCGCGGTGGCGGGCCAGCCAGCCGATGGCGATGATGGCCAGCGAATTGCGCAAGCGGTTCTGGTCCATCAGGGCGATGGCCTCGTCGGTCGGGACCACCATGATGCGGATGTCCTCATGCTCCTCCTCCAGCCCGCCGCTGGTGGGGACGTTGCGGCTGTCCACCCGGCCGCAATAGACGAAGACCTGTTCGGTGAAGGCACCGGGGCTGACGAAATAGTCGCCGATGAACTCCAGGGTTTCGAGCGTGCAGCCCGCCTCTTCCAACGTTTCCCGCCGGGCGACGTCCTCGGGTGTTTCGCCGGGGTTGATCATGCCCGCGACGATCTCCGTCATCCAGGCCGGGCCGCCCACCATGGCCGAGCCGACGCGGAACTGCTCGATCATCACCAGCGCGTCGCGGTCGGGATCATAGAGCAGCACGCCCACCGCCGGGCCACGGTCGCACACCTCGCGGGGCGGCAGCACCCCGGTCCAGGTGCCGTCAAACTTCTTGTGGCGCAGATCGTAGGAATCGACCTGAAGAAAGCCCTTGTAGACGGTTTTCTTGTTCAGGATCTCAATGTCGGGGTGGTTCGTCATCGGGGCGGGGCCGCGTCTGCGTGGGAGGGGAAGCCCCCCTGTCTAGCGCAGCGCCGGACCAACCGCCACCCTGTCCCCCCTCTGTCCAACCGGCGCGGAGGTCACAGCGTCGGGTTCAGGCGCAGGAAGCGGACGCGGTCGGCCGAGGGGACCGCCAGCGGCTCCAGACGCGCGCCGCGCATGATCTCCAGCGGAACCACCACGCCAGCGGGGCCGACGCTCCACAGCTTGCGGTAAAAATCGGCCAGCCCGTCGAACCGCTTGCCCGCCACGCCGACGATCCAGTCGCCGGGGCGCAGCCCGGCACCTTCCGCCGGCCCGCGCGGCGACACCTTTTCCACCAGCAACCGCCCGTTCTCCTCGCGCAGGGTCACGCCCAGCCAGGGGCGGGGCGGGTCCTGCCGTTGGCCATAGGCCAGCAGATCGGCCAGGATCGGTTGCAGCGCCGACACCGGCACGAACATGTTGCCGGGCAACCCGCGCCCTTCCAACGCTTGGGCCACCAGCAGCGACCCGACCCCGACCAGCGCGCCGTCCTGGTTGACCAGGGCCGCCCCGTTGAAGGCGCGGATCGGCGGGAAGGTGAACAGCGCCTCGTCCAGCAGATACTCCCAGTAACCGGCGAACTCGCGCTTGCTGACCAGTTGCACCGCCGCCGCTCCCCGGCTGCGCCCACCGGTCAGCACCAGCAGCGTGTCGCCTTCCGACAACCCCGCGCTGCCACCCAGCCGCAGCCACGGCGCGTCAAACCCCATCTCCCCGCGCAGCAGGCCAAAGCCGCTGACCGGATCATAGGCGACCAGCGAGGCCGGGAAGCGTTTGCCGCTGGCGGTCGTCACCTCGATGCTGGACGCCTCCATCACCGTGTAGCCGATGGTCAGGATCAGACCCGCCCCGTCGATGACGATGCCGGTCCCTTCGCGGCTGGTCCCCAGATTGCGCGCGCTTTGCGAATCCGGCGGGATGACGGCGGACACGCCGACCACGGCCTGCACCAGCCGTTCGCTGTCCAGCCCGTCCGGCTTTGCGGAGTCGGCCCGCGCCGTCGGCAGGCTCCAGCCGCTCACCAGCGCCACAACCAGAGCCATCAGCAGACGCGCGGCAACCGCCCTTGCGGGCCAGCGCCGCCGGAATGGGGTTGCGACCGTGATCCGCATGATCCCGCCCTCCCGTCCGCCGCGCCCGGCAACGATGCACGGGCGCTCTCTATGACATTGCGCGCCGGGCGGTGGCATCAAGGCGTCGGTCCTGTCATTCTTGAACCATGCCGCCGGGCATTGGGGGCTGGACGCGGGCGGTCGGGCGTATTACGCCAGTCGCCAACGTTGGGGGGTCGGCCAGGATGACCGCCGCACACCCGCTCACAGGGGGCTGATCCGCGATGAAGCGTCTCGACAGCTGTTACTCCTGCCGGTACTGGGAGGGGCAGGGCCTGCGCCAGCGTGGGCCGAAGGGGACCTGCCACCGCTACCCGCCGGTGGTCACACCGCGCAGCCCGGAGGGCGACTTTCCCGTCACCCTGTCCAGCGCCTGGTGCGGCGAATGGAAACGCGTGCTGTCGCAAACCGCCGATGGCGACCCGGAGGCCACGATTTACGACGATCTCGTCAGTTGATCGGCGCGGGGCCGAACGGGCCACTCAGCGCGGCATCGGCGTGATGACCAGGCTCCGCGTGCTGGGCGGCAGCGACGCGTCCCGGTCCAGCCAGGTGCCGCGCCAGTCGGCCCCCAGCACCGCCAACGCCAGCAGCGCGGCGACGATGGACAGAATCAAGGGGGCGACGCAGTCGCGGCCGTGCAGCGGCTCGTCGTGGTCGTGGGCCAAGCCGGTGTCGGCCTGTTGGTGCAGGTGAAGCGGCAACAGCATGATGGTCCTCCAGGTTCGGAGAAGCCTTCAGCCAACGCCTTGGGTGCAGGGGCGGGGGATGGGGGAACCGGCAAACCCGCCGGAACGGCCATCCGAGGCGACCACCCGGATGACGCGGCGGTTCGGATGCCTTCAGCCTAGCCCTTTGCCTGGGAAAGCGGCAGAGTCTTTTGGCCAACCGTTGCGCTCTGTTGATGGATGCGACATTTCGAACACATCTGTTGCGGCAAAGACAACGCGCGGCCTTCCCAACAAAAACCGATGTGGATAAAGAAAAAGGGCCGAACGCGCGAAGCGTTCGGCCCTTCTGTCTGGCTCCCGGTGCTGGACTCGAACCAGCGACAAGCGGATTAACAGTCCGCTGCTCTACCAACTGAGCTAACCGGGATCGGTGCAGCGCCGTGTGGCGTGCGCCGTTGTTGGCGTGGGCGGGTGTATAGCGAAACATCGCCGCTCTGCCAAGCCCTATTTGTCAAAAAATCGACGAACGCCGTTCTTTCGCATGGCATCGATCGGGCCGCGCAGGAGGTGGCCACCGACGTCCGTACCACGCAGGGTGCAATCCGTCCGGCGGGCGCGCGATCCAGCCGGGTGATGAGGAGTGACGGGCGATGTCGCTGACCACGATCATGAACAAGGGCGTCACCGGGATGACCGCGCAGTCGGCGGCGCTCACCACCATTTCCGACAACATCGCCAACTCGACCACCACCGGTTACAAGGCGGGGGATACCCAATTCAGCGCCCTGGTGGCGCAGGGGGCGTCCTACAGCGGGGCGGGGGTGCGGGCGGACACCCGCCTGTCGGCGGAGAAAAGCGGCAGCCTCAGCCAGACCGGCCTGACCACCAACGCCGCCATCGTCGGGCAGGGCTTTTTCGCCGTGGCCGCCGTCGATCCGTCCACCGGGACCGTCAGCCGCGTCGGCACCTCGGCCAGCGCCACGCCGGAACTGACCCGCGCGGGGGATTTCCAGCAGGACCGGTTCGGCCATCTGGTCAACGGGTCGGGCCGCGCCCTGATGGGCTTTGCCGTCGATCCGGCCAACCCGACCGCCAGCACGGCCAACCGCAGCGCGGCGGATCTGCAACTGGTGTCGTTGGACACGGCGCAAAGCTATTACGCCGCCACCTCGACCATCGCGTTGAGCGCCACTCTGCCGGGCGGGTTGGCGGTGGCGCAGACCCCCAGCGACGACACCACCGTCGGCCTCAAGCTGCCGGTGGTGGACAGCGGCGGGGCGGCGGGCAGCGTCGATCTGCGTTTCATGAAAACGGCCAGCAACGCCGACGGAACCAGCGTGTGGACCGTGTACCGCGCCGGGGCCACCAACGGCGATGGCACGGCGGCGGGCAGCGCGAGCGTGACCGATTCCACCAGTTGGGAGTCGCTGGGCAGCGTCACCTTCGCCGCCGACGGCACGTTGAGCGGCGGAACCAGCGGGACCGAGGCGACGCTGAGCCTGAGCGCGGCGGGCAATCTTCCGGCGATGACGCTCGATCTCGGGGCCTATGGCTCAACCGGCGACGGGCTGTCGGTGGCGGTCGGCAGCGGTTCGACCGACGAGACGACGATCACCAACGCCGCGACCTCGAACGACGGCATTCCCTCGGGCAGTTTGGAAAGCGTCGATCTGACCTCCGACGGTTTCGTGCGCGGGACCTTCGCCGGGGGCAAGACCCGCGATTTCTTCCGGGTCCCCGACGTGACCGTGGTCAATCCCACCGATCTGGAGGCGCAATCCGGGACCGCGTTCACGGTGACGACGGATTCGGGCGGCATCACCTTCCGCGATTTCGGCACCGGCCAGAACAGCGGTGAATCGCTGCAAGTCGGATCGGTCGAGGGATCGAACGTGTCGATCGAGGAGCAGTTCACCACCCTCATCACCACCCAACGCGCCTATTCGGCCTCGTCCAAGATCATCACCACCGGCGATGAGATGACCCAAACGGTCCTGGGCCTGCTGAACTGACGGTTTGGTTGACGGAGGGAGGGGGGCGTTCCCGGCGTGCCCCCCGGAAACACAATCGGCGCAACAAAAAAGCCCCACCGCTGGGTGAGGCTTGCCTGTATGCCGCTCTGTCGGGATGGAGGCACGGGCGGGAATCGAACCCACGTACACGGATTTGCAGTCCGCTGCATCACCACTCTGCCACCGCGCCATCCCAACCGGCTCCGGCGCGGGCCGCTGTTGCGGTGCGCCGTGGTGTGGAGCGGTGGTATAGCGCCCCGGCGCGGCGCGGTCAAGCGCTTGGTGACGCTTTTTTTCCAAGCGCTTGAAATCCTTGGCGGGCGGCGGCGTCCCCCCGTCACGGCCCCGGGAACAGCCGGTCGGTCCGCCCCATCAGATGATAGGAGAGCAGGCCGATCCACTCCCGCACGGCGTCGTCCAGCAAGGCCAGCGGCCGGTCCAGTTCCGCCGGAACCGGCGGGCTGGCGTCGCTCCGGGTGCGGTAATCGACGGGGTGGGGGATCACCGGCCAGCCCAATTGCCGGAAGATGCCGACCGAACGCGGCATGTGCAGGGCCGACGTCACCAGGATCCAACGCTCCCCCGGCTTGGGCGCGGCGATGGCCTGGCCGAACAGGGCGTTTTCCCAGGTGTTGCGGGATTCGGTTTCGTACAGCACCCGGCCGTCGGGAATCCCCGCCTGGGCCAGCACGGCGCGCACGGTCTGATCCTCCTTCATGCCCTGGCGCAGCAGCACGCCGGAACCGCCGGTGGACAGCGCGCGGGCCTGCGGGTGGCGGCGGACCAGATCGGCGAAGGCCAGAACCCGTTCCGCCGCGTCGTTCAGCGACGGGTCGCCCCGGTCGGCGGTGATGGTCGGGTTGACCGCGCCGCCCAGCATGATGATGCCGTCCACCCGTTCCGGCTCCTCCGCGCGGGGGAAGCGGCTTTCCAGCGGCAGGGCGACCAGGGCGGCCAGCGGGGTCAGCATCACCAGCGCCAGCGCCACGGCGGCCACGGCGGTCAAACGGTCGGCCAACCGCCGCCAGCGGTCGCGCCGACGCAGCACCAGCCCGGCCAGCAGCAGCAGAACCATCAGATTGCCGGGATTCACCAATCCCCACAGCAGCTTCGACAGCGCAAAGGACAACACCGGTTCTCTCCGTTCCGCGCGGCACCGTCGCGGACCATAGGCGGTGGGCGGTGAGGTCGGCAACGCCGGGAGTCGATGACACAAAAACGACATCAAACCTTAACAAGGGCGTCGTCTGCGGGGCGTAGATGTGGGCCGCTCCGCCGATAACATTTGATCGGGCGGGCGTTCGGATCGGTCCAAAGGAATCTTGCCCATGCTGTCCAACCTTCCCATCGGCACGCGGATCGCGTTGTTGGTTGTCGCGTCGCTGGTCACGCTGGGCTTGTTGGGAGGAACCGTGTTCGTCGGGGCCGGACAGGTGTTCGAAGCCACGGCGGAGATGAACCGCTACCGCGAGATTTACGAACACGCGTCCGAGATCGAACGCCGGGTTGCCCGCCTGCAATATCAGGGGCAGCGCTTCGTCACCGACCGCGACGAGGCCGCCGCCCGCGCCTTTGACAGCACCGCCAGCGAAGCGCAAACCATGCTGGTCGAGATCAAGGACAAGGCCGGTGCGTCGGCGGAGGATCTGGACCCGGTGGTGCAGGGCCTGACCGGCCTGAAGGGGCAATTCGCCGCCGTGGTGGACAAGGCCAAGGAACTGGGCCTGACCGACGAGGCCGGTTTGCGCGGCAAGCTGCGCGCCTCGGCCAAGCAGATCGAGGACGAGCTGAAGCAGTGGCCCAACGCCGACAAGCTGACCGGCCGCATGGAATCCATGCGCAAGATGGAGAAGGACTTCATCATCTACCAGGACGAGGCGATGCTGGCGGGCCAGCGCAAGGTCTTCAACGAATTCACCTTCTTCCTGGCCGATTCCGGGTTGGACGAGCCGACCCAGGCCAAGATGGAAAAGCTGGCGCGCGCCTACCGCAGCGATCTCGGCAAATTCGTCGATGGCAGCAAGGCGTTCCGCGCCCAGGTCGCCAGCTTCAACGAAACCTTCCAGGCGCTGGTTCCCCGCTTTGACGCGCTGCTGGTCAACGCCAATGCCGGCATGACCGGGGCGGTGGACAAGCAGAACGCGGTGCGGGAAAGCGTGATCGCCAACGCGCTGATGGCCGGATCGGTCCTGCTGGTCGGCTTCGTCGTCACCAGCCTGTTTGTGGCCCGCAGCATCACCCGCCCGCTGCTGTTGATCGAAACGGCGATGGAGAAGCTGGCGGCGGGCGACCGGCAGGCCGCCGTTCCCGGAACGACGCGCGGCGACGAGATCGGCGCGATGGCCCGCGCCGTGGCGGTGTTCAAGGACAATCTGCAACGCACCCACGATCTGGAAATCGAAGCGCGCGAGGCCGAACGCCGGGCCGAGGCCGACCGCAAGGAGTCGCTGCGGGCGGTCGCCACCGATTTCGACGGGGCCTTTGGCCGCGTGCTTGGGACCGTCGGCAACGCGACCGAGCAGATCCGCAACGGCGCCCATCTGCTGCGTGACATCGCCGAAACGATGAAGAACCAGGCGCTGCACACGGCGGAAAAGGCCGAACAGACCTCCGAAGTGGTGGGCATCGTCAACACGGTGTCGCAGACGCTGACCACCTCCATCGGCGAGATTGGCGGGCGGGTCAGCACCACGGCGACGGCGGTGGACCGCGCGGTGAACCGGGCGCGCCAGAGCGACACGGCGGTGCAGGCGCTGGCCGACAGCTCCCAGCGCATCGGCGAGATCGTCCGCCTCATCACCGACATCGCCGGTCAAACCAACCTGCTGGCGCTCAACGCCACCATCGAAGCGGCGCGCGCCGGGGAGGCGGGCAAGGGCTTTGCCGTGGTCGCGCAGGAGGTCAAGCTGTTGGCCAACCAGACGGCCAAGGCAACGGAGGACATCGGCGGCCAGATCGGCGCGATCCAGGGGGCGACGGCCGACGTGGTGGACGCCATCCGGGCCATCCGCAGCACGGTGGAGGAGGTGCAAACCCTGTCCAGCGAGGTGTCCGCCGCCGTCAGCGAGCAGTTGGAACACACCCAGAAAATCGCCTTGGCGGTCGACCGCGCCACCCACAATTCGAACGAGGTGTCGGAAAGCGTCAGCACCATGGCGATCACCGCCGCCGAAACCGGCAAATCCGCCATCGAAATGATGTACTCCGCCGGTCAACTCACCAGCGAACTGCAACAGCTGGAAGCCGACGCGGACCGCTTTGTGGCGTCGATCAAGGTGTGAGTGCGGTGCGGGGAAAACCGGCCCCAAACGAAAAGCCCCCGGTCCTGCGTGGAACCGGGGGCTTTCTGTTGTCAGGCTATTTTTCCGGGGAACGCCGCCATCGGCGCGGGGCTCACCGCTCCGACGTTGCGCGCACGGTTTCTTCCGCCGCGCGGATCAGGGCCTTGGCCTTGTTGACGGTTTCCTGATATTCGGCTTCCGGGTCGCTGTCGGCGACGACGCCGCCACCGGCCTGGACATACATCATGCCGTCCTTCAGCACGGCGGTGCGCAGCGCGATGCAGGTGTCCATCGCGCCGGACGCGCCGAAATAGCCGACGCAGCCCGCGTAGACGCCGCGCCGGGCCTTTTC
Organism: Azospirillum griseum; assembly: GCF_003966125.1. GTDB lineage: Bacteria > Pseudomonadota > Alphaproteobacteria > Azospirillales > Azospirillaceae > Azospirillum > Azospirillum griseum. The sequence goes on along the minus strand of NZ_RXMA01000012.1, from coordinate 6,124 downwards.
CAGCTCGTCGATGATCTGCATGGCGCGGACCTTCGGCGCGCCCGACACGGTTCCGGCGGGGAACCCGGCGATCAGGGCGTCGAGCGCGTCGAATTTCGGATCCAGCTCGCCTTCCACGTTCGACACGATGTGCATGACGTGGCTGTACAGCTCGACGATCATCTTGGCCGTCACCTTGACGGTCCCGATCTTCGCCACCCGGCCCACGTCGTTGCGGCCCAGGTCGAGCAGCATCAGATGTTCGGCCAGCTCCTTGGGATCGCTCAGCAGATCCTCGGCCAGCGCCTGGTCTTCCTCCGGCGTCGCGCCACGCTTGCGGGTTCCGGCGATGGGGCGGACCGTCACCTTGCCGTCGCGCACGCGCACCAGGATTTCCGGGCTGGAGCCGACGATGGTCAACTCGCCGAAATCGCAATGGAACAGGAAGGGCGACGGGTTAAGGCGGCGCAGCGTGCGGTAGAGCGCCAGCGGCGACGGCTTGAACGGGAAGCGGATGCGCTGCGACGGCACGACCTGGAAGATGTCCCCGGCGCGGATGTACTCCTTGGCCTTCTCCACCATGCCGTGATACTCGGCCTGGGTGGTGTTGGAGGTCCAGGCCAGCGGCAACCCGGCTTCGCTGCGCGGCTCGCGCCGGTAGGGCAGCGGGCGTTCCAGGTCGGACAGCGCGTCGGTCAGCCGTTCGCGCGCGTCGGCGTAGGCCGCGCTGGCCGAGACCCCCGGCTTGGGCCAGACCGGCGTCACCAGCGTGATCGAATCGGTGTGGCTGTCAAAGATCGCCACGATGCTGGGGCGGGTCAGGATGGCGTCGGGGATGTTCAGCTCGTCCGGGTTGGCGTCGGGCAGACGCTCCATCAGACGGACCATGTCGTAGGTCATGTAGCCGAACAGACCGGCGGCCATCGGCGGCAGCTCCGCCGGCAGGGCGATGCGGCTTTCGTTGATCAGCGTGCGCAGCGCCTCCAACGGGGCGGCGGTCAGCGGCTCATAGGCGGTGGAATCGTGCAGGGCGCTGCGGTTGATCTCCGCCTGATTCCCGCGCGACCGCCACACCACATCGGGCTTGAAGCCGATCACCGAATAGCGGTCGCGCCGCGATCCGGCCCCGCGTTCCGCCGATTCCAGCAGGAAGCCGAAGGGCCGCCCGTCCGCCAGCTTCATATAGGCCGACACCGGGGTTTCCAGGTCGCTGACCAGGGTGGTCCAGACCACTTGCTGCCGTCCGTCGGCGTAAGCGGCGTCGAAGGCGGAGGAGTCGGGCTGGACCTTCACGGGATCGAACCTTTGTCAGAGAGGAAGGCGGCGGGCACCGGTGGCACCCGCGCCGGGTCGGTTGCCACCGGATCAGTTGCCACCGGATCAGTTGTTGGCGGCGAAGAACTGGTCGATGCGCTGGCGGTGGATCTGCACCGGGTAGCGGGCGCGCAGGGCGTTGCCGAACTGCGCCATCAGGTCGCTCTCGATGCCCTGGTTGACGCTGGTCTCGACCGGGCCAAGCGCGGCGTCGGCGGCCGACGGGTCGGCGGCGATCACCTCGCGCAGGCGGGCGACCACCTGGGCGTCGGCGGTGGACCCGCTGACCACGGCGTTGGCCTTGGCGTCGAACAGCTTCAGCACCAGATCGGCGGACAGGCCGTTGACCGACTTGGCGTCGCGGGTGAAGGGGACCGTCATGGCGAAACTGGCCCCCGCCTGGGTGGCGACGTCCTGCGCGGCCTCCTCCAGGCCCTTGGCCAGCTTGGTGGCGATCTCCTCGGCCTTCTTGGCGGCGAGGGCGGCGCGCTTGTCGGCCTGCCAGCCGCTGATGACCTGATCGCGCACCTCGGCCAGCGGGCGCAGAGCCGCCGGGATGACGCTGTCCACCCGCGCGGCGGTGAAGACGCTGCCCTGGCCCTCGGCCAGATTGGTGGCGGCCCCGGCCTTCAGCTGGAAGACGTTGGCCAGCAGGGGCTTGAGCGCGGGCAGGGCGGCGGTGGCGTCCTTGCCGTCCGGGGCCTTGCCGGTGCTGTCCACCGCCGCCACCTTGGTCAGGGTCAAGCCCTGGGCCTTGGCGACCTCCTCCAGCGAGGCACCGCTGGCGAGTTGGTCCTCGGCGCGGTTGGCGATGGCGAACACGGCGTCGAGCGCCTTTTCCTTGCGGATGTCGGCGGACAGGCGCTCGCGCACCTCCTCGAAGCTCCTGGTCGTGCCCGGCTGGACGCCGGTGACGGCCAGAACGTGCCAGCCCAGGCCGCTTTTCACCGGCTCGCTGGTCTTGCCCATCTCCAGGGCAAAGGCGGCGTCGCCCAGCTCCGGCAGTTCGGCGCGGGCGATGCCGTCCAGGGTCAGCGGCTCAACCCCGGCGTCCTTGGCGGCGGCGGCCAGACCCTTGGTCTTGGCGGCCTCGGCGATGGTCTTGGCCTTGGCCTCGTCATCGACGACGGTCATCAGCACGTTGCGCTTTTCCGGCGTGCCGAACTCGGCGGCGCGCTCGTCATAGGCGGCGCGGAGCTGCGCGTCATCGACCTTGATGTCGGCGGCGATGGCGTCGGGCAGCAGTTGGGCCACGGTCAGGGCGCGGTATTCCGGCGCGGTGTAGCGGACCTGATGGTCCTCATAGGCGCGGGTGATCTCGGCGTCGTCCGGGGTGCCGACGTCGCCGATGGCGGCGTGCGGCAGCGTCACCATCTCGGCCACGCGCTTTTCCCCGCGATAGCGGTAGAGCGCCTGGGTCAGCGGCTTGGGCGCGGCCACCCCGGCGTTGACCGCCCCGGCCACCAGCTCCCGCGCGGTTTCGCGGCGGATGAGGGCGATGTAACCGTCCTCGGTCAACTGGTTGTTGCGCAGGACGGTGCGGAACTGGTTGGCATCGAACTGGCCCTGGGCGTTGCGGAAGGCCGGTTCGTCGGCGATGCGCAGCTTGACCACCTCCGGCCCCACGGCGATGCCGACATCCTTGGCGGCCTGATCGAACAGCGAGCGCTGGATCAGGGACTGCAAGGATTGGTCGAGCAGGCCGAACTGCTTGGCCTGTTCGGTCGTCAGGTTGCCGCCCAGCATCGGGCGCAGCCGTTCGATCTGGCGGCGGAATTCCTGGTCGAGCGCGTCGCGCCCGATTTCGACCGATCCGACCTCCGCCACCGACGTCGGCGTGCTGGAGCGGAACACGTCGCCGATCCCCCAGATGCCGAAGCTGAGGATCAACAGCACGAACAGGATCTTGACGACCCACGAACCGGCGAAAGTGCGAATGAACTGGAGCATGGGATCCGAATCTGAGCGCGGAGATCGACCGTCTGGCCGGGGCGGCGCATCATAGATAGGGCGCGATGGGGCGGCAACAGCGCATTTCCTCCCGCTTTCACGACTTCGCGGTGCGTTCGGCGGAAAAGCCGCTTATCCTGCTGGTCGGTTCGCAGGAAGGGGGAGCGGGATGGACGGCGCGGTCATTCAGGACATGATCTTTCGCGTGCTGGGCGGGCTGGGGCTGTTCATGCTGGGGATGGAGTTCCTGTCCGACGGCATCCAGTCGCTGGCGGTGGACCGCATGCGCCAGATCATGGAGCGTTTCACCACCAACCGCATCTTTGCCCTGCTGACCGGGACCTTCGTCACCGGCGTCATCCAATCCAGCACGGTGATGACGGTGATGGTGGTGGGTTTCGTCAACAGCGGCATCGTCACGCTGGAACAGGCGATCGGCCTGATCATGGGGGCCAACATCGGCACGACGCTGACCACGGTCTTCGTCGCCCTGCCGATCGGCAAATGGGGCTTGCCGGTCATCGGGGTTGCCGCGCTGATCTATCTCTTCGTCGGCAAGCCGAAGATCCGCTATTCCGCCTTGGCGATTCTCGGGCTGGGCATGATCTTTTACGGGCTGGATCTGCTGACCAGCGGCTTCCGCCCGATTCGCTCCGCCCCGGCGATGATGGAGGTCTTCACCCTGCTGTCGGCGGACGGCTATGGCGGCATCCTGCTGTGCGTGGCCCTGTCGGCGCTGGTCACGGCGATCATCCATTCCTCCTCGGCCACCGTCGGCATCGTCATGGGGCTGGGGGCGTCCGGCGTGATGGATTGGCACACCGCCCTTGCCTTCACCCTGGGGGCCGACATCGGGACGACCGCCACCTCCTACGTCGCCGCGCTCAACCTGTCGATCAACGCCCGGCGCACCGCCTACGCCCACATGTCCTTCAACCTGATCGGCGTCGGGCTGATGCTGCCGCTGTTCCCGCTGTCGCTGTCGCTGGTCGCCTGGACGCTGGGCGGTGATCCCGGTCAGGCGGTGACGGCGGCGGACGGCACGGTCAGCCACCCCTTGGTTCCCATCGCGATCGCCACCTATTCCACCGGCTTCAACGTCTTCAACACGGCGGTCATGCTGCCCTTTGTGCCGCTGATGGCGCGGCTGCTGTCGCGGGTCGGGGCGGGGCAGGGGGCCGAGGACGATCTGTCCCTGCCGAAATTCCTCTTCGCCCGCGCGGTGGAGGAACCGGAATCGGGCCTGCGCCTGCTGGAAAAGGAACAGGCGCGCTACCGCGCCGCGCTCGCCCCGCTGCTGGCCAGCCTGCGCGCGGGGGTGGAGGGTTCGCGGCGGGCCGACGCGCTGCACGCCGCGCTCGCCGCGCTGGGCAAGGAGATCGACGGGTTTGGCGCCGCGCTCTGCACCCGCAACCCGCCGCCGCCGTTGGTCCCGGTGCTGATGGCCACCTTGCAGGCCCAGGACCACGCCCGGACGCTGGAACGCCAGCTCTACGACTTCACCCGCGAGCTGGGCGGCGCGCCCCTGTCCGACGGCGGGCAACGCTTCGCCGACATCCTGCTGGAGGCGCTGGACGCCGTTCTGCTGGAAAGCTTGGCGGCGCTGGACAGCGGCAACGCCGAGGATTTGCGGATGATGCACGGACTGATCGGCGACCGCAGCGGGACCGCCGCCCGGCTGCGGCAAAGCTACCTCAACAGCGACAGCGACATCCCCCTGAACGAGCGCGCCCGCCTGCTCGCCGCCTTGGGCTTGGCCGAAAGCGCCCTGTGGGGCGTGTCGCGCCTGCTGGCGCTGCGCCTGCACGGACCGGGGGAGGCGGCGGCCTGACGGTCCGGCGGCCTGACGAACCGGTGGGGCGACGCACTGGCGGGGGGCTTGCCCCGTTGGGCGATCCGTTCCACCATGCCGACGACCCTCCCGGCGGAGATTCCCCCATGTCCGACCCGACCCTGTACGACCGCGATTTTTACGCCTGGGCCAAGGAGCAGGCGGCGCTGCTGCGCGCCGGAAAGCTGGCGGCGGCCGACATCGCCCACATCGCCGAGGAAATCGAAAGCATGGGCCGCAGCGAACAGCGTGAGCTTGAACACCGCCTGACGATCCTGCTGCATCACCTGTTGAAATGGCAGCATCAGCCCGAACGGCGGGGCAGCTCCTGGCAGGCGACGATTCGCGTCCAGCGCGTGGCGATCACCAAGCACATCCGGAAGAACCCGAGCCTGAAAGCGGTCATCACCGAAACCGTGGTTGACGCCTATGATCTCGCCCGGATCGAGGCGGCGGGTGAAACCGGCCTGCCGGACTCGGTCTTTCCGCCGGAATGCCCGTGGGGCTTTGATGCGATCATGGATCCCGCGATGTGGCCGGGCGATCCAGCGCATTGATCGTCAGCGCCTTGCGGACTGGCGGATCGGTCCGGCGCTTTGCCGCCGGATGTTGGCCAGTGACAGGGCGTGGTGGCTGATGCGCTGGCGGAAATCGCGGTCCACCCGGCTGAAGGCGCTGTAGGCCAGACGGATGGCGTCGGGCGAGTTCGAACGCAGGGCGTCCTGCAACGCGTCGCGCAGGGTGCGCAATTCCAGGATGCCCGGCACAAAGGCCATCTCGACCGCTTCGGCGAGAATCTCAATCGAACAGAGCGTGGCGTCGTCGTCGATGTGAGCGGCGGGGCGGTGCAATCGTGAATCCCTAGGAGCCGAGAAGATCAGCGATGGCCGTGACACAGCGTTGCTGCGTCAGACACTCTGCACAGTTTCTTGACGCCGGGCAATGGCGGTGACGCAATCCTTCAGGGCTATCGCATTTGGCCGAGGATGGCTCTGGCGTATTCGTCGGACCAACCTGCCCGCTTTCGCCTGGCTCGGATTGAGTCGGTGT
>NZ_RXMA01000119.1 GCF_003966125.1 Azospirillum griseum | reverse complement strand
TGTTGGGCATGGTCACGCGATGAATTTCCTACGCCCTCGAGCTTAAACTTCAGCCGGGCTGATGTCTCACCGTCATTGGCACAGAGGGCCTTCCACCTTCTGGGATCGGTGGCAAGCTAATGCCGTCGAAGAAACGATGTGTGGACGGCCCCTCTGGCGCAAGAGGGAAATCCGCGCTGACTGGCCGAGAAGGATGCATCCATGTGCCCGGCCTGTTGTCGCAGTCGCTGGCTGCTGGCCTTGATGAATTCCGCTGATCGGTGCCCAAATCACCTCATCGCGCTCGGTGGCGCTTGGTCCCCGTGGGTTTGGCCGATCCCCCGGTCCTGCCGGTTCGTCATCACGTCTCACCACCCTTGCCCCCACCCCGCCGAGCCGTCCGACACCGGCGGGGTGGATGCTGTCTACGCCGCGTTCGGCACTGCGTAGGTCACTCCCCGCGTCATCACTACCCAGGCGATGCGCGCGGTTTTGTTGGCCAAAGCCACGGCGGCCAGCTTTGCTGGCTTGCGCTCCAGCAGCTTCGTCGCCCAACTGCGGCTGGCGTTGTCTTTGCGGGCCAACCGCATCACTGCGCGTTGCGCCAACGACGAGCAGGTGCCGAAGATAGCCGTCGCCCTGCTTGCTGAGTAACCATCCGGCGAGTGACGCGGTCAGGCTGCTTTCCTGATATTTTGAGCGGCTTTCCAATTCCACGGGAGCAATTCGTGCAACCGG
>NZ_RXMA01000118.1 GCF_003966125.1 Azospirillum griseum | reverse complement strand
CGTTTGCGTCCGCGCTATCGCGCCATCTCGCAAAACATCGGGAAAACGTTCCAAACCCGCAAGGCGTCACTCCCCGGAGGGATACGCTTCAGCGCTCGCCGGAACCGTTCGATGAGGACATCGTCCATCGACCGACCGCACTCATCCACGATGCCCGGTCGAGCGTGGCGTGCCAACACCTCCACCATGGTCCTGCACGGAACTCCACGTCCATGGTGTTCGGCAGCCGCCAGTTCAGGAGGACCTTGTGTGTCCTCTCTCCATCACTGCCACCAAACGCAGAAAGCTGCGGCGCATGGGAATGTGCGTGATGCTGTGGTCCCTCGGACACCAGCCTGGCGGCGTGCGCGGTCCCCGTCCGGCGCGGCGACCGCGTGTCCGTTCTGCTGAACGACGCATGGCGCTCCACCAACGCGCTGACGGTGGATGACGGGTTTCGCGGATAGAACGCACAGAACAATAGAACGCACAGCAAAAGCCCCTGAAAGCGGAATGCTTTCAGGGGTTTTGTGATTTGGTTGCGGGGGCAGGATTTGAACCTGCGGCCTTCAGGTTATGAGCCTGACGAGCTACCGGGCTGCTCCACCCCGCGGGCGATGGGTTTGGTGAGTGAGGATGATGGGCGCTTGTGTGTGTGTTGGTGTTTGTGTGGTTTCTCGTGTGCCTGAGTGACCTGGCGGCGACCTACTCTCCCACGCCTTAAGACGCAGTACCATCGGC
>NZ_RXMA01000117.1 GCF_003966125.1 Azospirillum griseum | reverse complement strand
GGAAGAGATGGCCGCTGTGCGGGTCCTGGGCGAAGCGTTCCTGCACCAGCAACGCCAAGCTCGCCCAGCCCTTGCGCATGTCGGTGTGCCCGCTGGCCAGCCACACCCGCACCCCGCTCGGCACCGGGATCATGCCAGGGCTCCGACGACGGCCGCCGCCAGGGCCGGGTCGACCGGCCCTTCCAGACGCAGGCGTGCCCCGCTGGGCAGGATAACCTCGAGAACCGCCGGGCGCGTGGTCGGCGCGGCCGGAAGCGGCAATGGCTCAGGAGGCTCAACGACCGGCGGTTCGGTTACGCTCGGCTCCGGCGTGATGGTCACCGCGACGAAGCTGGGCGGTTCGGCCACGGACGTTCCGCCGACCTTCAGCAGGTCCCGCCAGCGATACAACAGGCTTTCGTGCACGCCCAACCGACGGGCCGCCTCCGTCACCACAACGCCGGGGCGGAACGCCTCCTCCACCATCCGCACCTTCTCCGCCGACGTATAACTCCGCCGCCGTTCCCGACCCGTCAAAACCTCGACCCGCTGATAAGCCATCACGTTTGCTACTCGTTTGCGTCCGCGCAATGACGCGCAACGCAAAACTCGGACGTCAGACCCTACTTTGCCAAGGTGGTGTTCACCGGAGGCGTACGCGGATTCCGTCCTCACGCCGATTTGTGCGACAAAGCCTAGGCTGCCCAGTTCTCCACGCGATAGCGGGCGCGCGGGATCTTGTGACGGCGGCTCTCGTTGGCTTTGTATGGCATCGTGGTCTCGG
>NZ_RXMA01000116.1 GCF_003966125.1 Azospirillum griseum | reverse complement strand
ACTGCACTCGGCTCTCGGCTACATCACACCAGACCAAGCCGAGCTTCGAGCCGCTTAACCCGGTGTCCTTTCTGCCGGGGGAAGGTCAGGTCGCAGTTTCCACAACACAGTCGGGTTCCACCATCGGATGGCACAAACCGTAGGGAGCCGGCCGTTTGACAGAATGGACAGAGATGGCGCAGCGGCAGACGATGTCGGTGGCAAAAACCAACCGCCGCATACGCCCAATGTCGACGCAGGTATGCATGCCGGCCGACGGCTTGGTCTTCGCTCAGGCAGAGGTCGCACCACCCCGGAGCCAGAGCATTGGCGTAAGGCTCGGTTCCATTGCTCGGAACCAAAACGCCCCAGTCCCAGGCGTACCAATGCCGCGGCCAGGTCGGGTGCGCCGTCGTCAGAGCAAGGGTCGAAAGACGTTCGACGGGAAGCCGGGCTGCCGCGGCAAGCACGGCGATTTCCTCGTGAGCGGGCTGATAATCCAGACCGTGCAAGGTCGTCATGGTCTCCGCATCGTCACCCGGCGTGGTCAGGAGACCCCGCAAAGCGCCGCCGTCGAGGTCGTACCGGCAGGCGACCCGCGACAGCCACGATGACAGCAGCTCGTCTTCCATCGGGCGGGGGGCGAGCGGCAGCACCCTAGAGCATCGAGCGTTTAATCTGGCGCATATCCAGCATGCCTGAGATAGTTCCAGCATTCCTCTGGCGTATAGAGGTCACAGATGGAGCCGACGGCTTTCCAGAGTTCCTCGATGGTGCGCGCGCCGAT
>NZ_RXMA01000115.1 GCF_003966125.1 Azospirillum griseum | reverse complement strand
GACGCCTATTTCGAGGCCGGCATCGTTGGTCAGGACAAGGACTCCAACCTGCGTTCGACCGATTTCCGCAACCGTCTGCGCCTGGTCGTCACCCCGATCGCCAAGGCCGACAACGGCCTGGAATACGGTGCCCGCATCCGCTTCGGCACCGACAACGCCGCGAGCAGCCGCGCGGTTCTGGCCGATCGCGCCTACATGTTCGTGAATGGCAGCTTCGGCACCATCAGCGCCGGCATGCAGAACGGCCTGTCGGACGAATACGCCATCATCGCCCCGTCGGATTGGGGCACGGGCGGCACCGACGGCTCCTTCCCGGCCTATTTCGGCAACAGCTCGTCGGCCGGGACCACCGGCAACCTGCGCACGCTGATCTCGGGTGACAACTCGACCCGCATCACCTACCTGACGCCGAAATTCTCGGGCTTCCAGTTCGGCCTGACCTATCAGCCGACCACCGGCAGCGTCAACACCGACATCAACCGGTTGAAGACCGCCACCCCGAACGGCAACATCACCGGCGGCTACAACGACGTGTTCGAAGTGGGCGGCAACTACGCCGGGACCTTCGGCGGCGTCGATCTGGGGGCCAGCCTGTATTATTCCGGCGGCAAGGCCAAGAACTCGACCGCTGGCGTCACCTATGAGAACCTGTCCTCGACCATGGCCGGTCTGTCGGTCGGCTACGCGGGCTTCAAGGTCGGCGGCAGCTACGCCTGGTCGGGCAAGAGCGGCTACGTCAAGCAATCCAGCCTGGCCACGGCCCGCAGCCGCGAAGCCCAGAATGTCTGGACGCTGGGCGCGCA
>NZ_RXMA01000114.1 GCF_003966125.1 Azospirillum griseum | reverse complement strand
CCGGCGACCGCGTTCAGCAGGGTGGATTTGCCGCAACCCGACGGGCCGAGCAGACAGACGAACTCGCCCTTCTGCACGTCCAGATCGATGTTCTGCAGGGCGACGATCCTCTGCGCGCCGACGGTGAAGACCTTCTCCACCCCGCGAACCTGGATCTGGGGAACGGCGGTCCGGCTGGCGGGAATGCTGGTCATGGCGGCGTAATCCTGGGTCATTGTCAACAAGCTGGCCATTGCGATGTCTCCCCGCCTTCAGCTGTCCAAGCCGCGATGCCAGCGCAGCAGATGGTTGTTCAAACGATTCATCGCGATGTCGATGCCCAGCCCCAGCAGGCCGATGGTGAACATCCCGGCGATGATCTTGTCGGACCACATGAACTCGCGCGCTTCGAGGATGCGGAAGCCCAACCCGGCGTTCACCGCGATCATCTCCGACACGATGACGACGATGAAGGCGGTGCCGATGCCGATCCGCGCGCCCGCCAGGATGTAGGGGGTGGCGGCGGGCAGGATGACGCGCAGGAACATGGTGGTCGGCCCGGCCCCCAGATTGCGGGCGGCGCGCAGATAGATGCCATCGACGTGGCGAACCCCGGCGATGGTGTTCATCAGCACCGGAAAGAACGCGCCGATGGCGATCAGGAAGATGGCGGGCGCGTTGCCCAAGCCAAACCACAGGATGGCGAGCGGGATGTAGGCGATGGGCGGGATCGGGCGCAGCACCTGCAACAGCGGGTCCATCAGCCCATAGGCGCGCTCGCTGGTTCCCATCACCAGCCCCAGCGGCAGGGCCAGCCCGGCCCCGACGGC
>NZ_RXMA01000113.1 GCF_003966125.1 Azospirillum griseum | reverse complement strand
CTAGGGCCTGTTGACATTCAGCGTGTTGCCAAGACGGTAGCGACGAGGTTGATGGCAGCGGCGAAGCTTGTGTCTGTTTTGTCGTATCGTGTGGCGATGCGTCGGAACTCCTTGATCTTGCAGAAGAAGTTCTCGACCAGATGGCGCCATTTGTACATCTCGGCGTCGTGGGGAATCGGAGGGGAGCGGTTGGCCTTGGACGGAATGACGGCGACCGCGCCTCGCTCGGCGATCAAGGTGCGGATGGCGTTGCTGTCGAAGGCTTTGTCAGCCAGCAAGGCGGAGAATTCGATACCGTCCAGCACCGGTTCGACGCCGACGCTGTCGTGCCGCTGGCCCGGCAGCAGGATGAAACGCCCAAGGTTCCCCAGTGCATCGACCACAGCCAGGATCTTGGTCGTCAGTCCGCCGCGAGAGCGACCGATGGCCTGAGCCTGAGTCCCCCCCTTGCGCCGGTGCCGTGCTGATGCACCCGGACAATGGTTCCATCGATGATCGCGTACTCGAAGTCCGCGTCGCTCGATAAGGCGGCGAAGACCTCGTCGAACACACCGGCCTTGGCCCATCGGCGAAAGCGCTGGAACACAGAGTTCCAATTGCCGAACGCTTCGGGTAAGTCCCGCCAGGGTGATCCAACCCGGACGATCCACAGGACCGCTTCCAAAAACAGGCGATTGTCCGCCGCCGAACGGCCGGGATCGCCGACTTTGCCGGGAAGAAGCGGCGCTATCCGCTCCCACTGATCGTCTCGCAATACCATCCGAACCAAGGCCACCTCCCTTTCGGTAGCCTTGAATCAAATTTCTGCGACCACGGGAATCCCATTCTTCGCCTGAATGTCAACAGGCCCTA
>NZ_RXMA01000112.1 GCF_003966125.1 Azospirillum griseum | reverse complement strand
GGGCTACGCCCGACCTCCGTCGCGACGGCGACGTCCTTCATTCTCATCCAGATTGACGCCCGTTCTCACCGTGATTGTCGGGCCATAGTCTTGCCGCGTCTGGTGTTCGCGGCGATGTCGGCCAGCTTGAAGAAGCCGCGCCGGGCATGCGCCCAGCACAGCACATCGCTGATCGGCCCCGGCTGGCGGTCGGGTTCGTACAGCCGATTGTAGCCGGCGAACGCATCGGCCTGCAGCCAGCCCGTGAAGCCGGCCAGGTGCCGTTCGGGATGCTCGCCCTTGCGGTCGCGCGAATAGTGGAACAGCGCTGCCGGTGGGGCTTGGCCGGCAAACGGCCGGTCATCACGCACATACACCCACAGCCGCCCGGTGTCGGTCTTGCCCTTGGCCAGCACCGGCACCGGCGTGTCGTCGCCATGCAGGCGATCCGCCGCCATCACATGCGAAGCGATCAGGTCGTGCAGCGGCTTCAGCACCGCGGCGGCGGCGCCCACCTGGTCGGCCAGGGTGGACAGGCTGAGCGGCACGCCCTCCCGCGCGAAACGCTCGGCCTGCCGGTTCAGCGGCTGATGCTGGCCGAACTTCTCGAACAGGAGGGTGGCCAGCAGGTTGGGGCCGGCCCAGCCCCGCGGGGTGGTGTGGAACGGCGCCGGCGGCTGGGTGATCGTCTCGCAGGCCCGGCAGGAGAACCGCTCGCGCACCGTCTGGATCACCTTCCATTGGCGCGGGATCACCTCCAGCGTCTCGGTGATCGTCTCGCCCAGCTTGCACAGCTTGTCCGAGCCGCAGCACGGGCAGCTCGCGGGGGCCGGCACAACGACGCGCTCGCGCGGCAGGTGGCCGGGAAAGGGTTGGCGTGATGGCCGTTTGCGGGTGAAGGCCGCCACCGCGG
>NZ_RXMA01000111.1 GCF_003966125.1 Azospirillum griseum | reverse complement strand
TGACGGCGGCGTGACGGTGGCGGAGTTGGTGGTGGACGGGATCGGGTGTCGGCTGGGGCACGCTGCCCCGGCGCTCAGGAGATGAGCCGCGGCAGGCGGCCGAGGGCAAGGTGGATGATCGCCTGATCCGGGGCGCTGGTCGGCAGATGGACCTTGATCTGCGTCTTCATCTCCATGATGCGCGCGGCGATCTTCACCAGACGCAGCCGCAAGGTGTCGAACTGGACCGTGCGCCAGCGGGAGCGTTTCGGCATTACCGAGCGCAGGCTCCACAGCAGCCAATACGCCCCGGCGTGCAGGAACAGGCGGAACTGATTGGCCGTTGCCTTGGTGCAGGAGGTGCGGTCGGCCGCAAGGTGCGCTTTCCACGCCTTGATGTGATTTTCCGCCTGCCCCCTCGCGCAGTACAGGCCCTCATACAGCCACCGCCCGGCACCGTGGCGCAAATTGGTGACGATGAAGCGGGTGTCGGTGCCCTGGTCGCCCGCCTCGACGCGCGCGACGATGCGGCGGACCCGGCTCCAGGTGCTGGCACCGTCGTAGAATTCCTTGAAGCGGCGCACCTTGCCGGTTCCGGAGGCGGTCTGAAAGCGGGCGGTCGTGCTGGCCTCCAAGGTGGTGACGTGGCGGCGCAACGTGCGGCTGGTCGGCAGGCCCAGCACGTAGTCGATCCCCTCCGCCTCGCACCAGTCCAGAACCTCCGGACAGGCGTAGTGGCCGTCGGCGCGCAGCAGGATCTCCGTTTTCGGCCAGTTCGCCCGGATGGCGCGGAGCAGGCGGCGCAGGAAGGTGCGGATCTCGGTGCCTTTGGGCCGCTTGGCCGGGCGTAGCACGGCGGTGACGAAGCGCCCCTCGCCGTCGAACACGACGATGGGCTGGAAGCCGTATTCGTCGTAA
>NZ_RXMA01000110.1 GCF_003966125.1 Azospirillum griseum | reverse complement strand
CTGGACGCCGTCACCAATCTGGACGACGACCGCATCCTGCGCCGCTTCGTCACGCTGGTGCGCGCCACCCTGCGCACCAACGCCTACCAGACCGGGGCGGATGGCCAGCCCAAGCCCTATCTGTCCTTGAAGTTCAACAGCGGCCAGATCGACGAGCTGCCCCTGCCCCGCCCGTGGGTGGAGGTGTTCGTCTACAGCCCCCGGATGGAGGGCGTGCATCTGCGCGGTGGGCCGGTGGCGCGCGGCGGCATCCGCTGGTCGGACCGGCGCGAGGATTTCCGCACCGAGATCCTGGGGCTGATGAAGGCCCAGATGGTCAAGAACACGGTGATCGTGCCGGTCGGGTCGAAGGGCGGCTTCGTCGTCAAACGCCCGCCCGCCGCCAGCGCCGGGCGCGAGGCGTTCCAGGCCGAAGGCATCGAATGCTACAAGCTGCTGATGCGCGGTCTGCTCGACCTCACCGACAATCTGACCGCCGACGGAACCGTCGTGCCGCCGCCCGATCTGGTCCGCCACGACGGCGATGACCCCTATCTGGTGGTCGCCGCCGACAAGGGCACGGCCACCTTCTCCGACATCGCCAACGGCGTCTCCATCGACCATGGCTTCTGGCTGGGCGACGCCTTTGCCTCGGGCGGGTCGGTCGGCTACGACCACAAGGCGATGGGCATCACCGCGCGCGGGGCGTGGGAATCGGTCAAGCGCCATTTCCGCGAAACCGGGCTGGACATCCAGACCACCGATTTCACCGTGGTCGGCGTCGGCGACATGTCGGGCGACGTGTTCGGCAACGGCATGCTGCTGTCCAAACACATCCGCCTGCTCGCCGCCTTCGACCACCGCCATATTTTCCTTGATCCCAACCCGGACGCGGCGGCGAGCTGGGCGGAGCGCAACCGGCTGTTCGCC
>NZ_RXMA01000011.1 GCF_003966125.1 Azospirillum griseum | reverse complement strand
TCGACCCAGCTCCCGCCATAAGGGCCGACATACAGAATCCATTTCAACGAACGCTGCTACTCATCTTTTCCAAATGCGATTCCCGTGGGCGCGTTCCTGCGCGACCGCGCCATGACGCAGGGTCAGAGCGGGGTTGCCGGGCCGTCTGCCCCAGACTCCAGCCCGGCGACCTCCAGCCCGGCGACCGTGGCCAGCCAGCGCGGCAGGTCATCGACCTGATGGTCGATGTGCTGGCCGTCCTCGACCCCGGCGCGTTCGTAATCCTTCTCCCCGCGCAGCCACACCGTGGTCATGCCCAGCGCGTGGGCGGGGGCCAGGTTGCGGGCGATGTCCTCGACCATGCAGGCCCGCGCCGGGTCGATGCCGTGGCGGGCGATCAGGTCGGCGTAGGGGCGCGGATCGGGCTTTGGCCGGTAATCGGCGGTGACGATGTCGTAGATTGCCTCGAACCGGTCCAGCACACCCAGCCGCCCGGCCACATTCTCCGCGTGGCGGGTGGAGCCGTTGGTGTAGATGACCTTGCGCCCCGGCAGCCGGTCCAACGCGGCGATCAGCAGGGCGGAGGGCTGCACGGAGCTGACGTCGATGTCGTGGACATAGTCCATGTAATCGATGGGATCGACCCGGTGTTCAGCCATCAACCCGTTCAGGGTGGTCCCATACTCGCGGAAGAACCGCTTTTGCTGAAGCCGTGCCTGTTCGAACGGGATGTCGAAATGGCGGGCGATGTACTCGCCGATGCGGCGATCCACCTGGGCGAACAGGTTGCAGGAGGCGGGGTAAAGCGTGTTGTCGAGGTCGAAGATCCAAACCCCGGTGTCACGCAGGCCGACAAGGCTGGGAGATGCGGTCATGGCGCAACAATGGAGCCTGTCCCGCCCGGCGGCAAGGCGGTTTCCTGCGTTTTCCCCGGATGCGATGGTTGATTGAAGATTAACCAGCAAGGCGGTAGCATGGCCGACGCTACGACCGCTCGCACTTTTACGTTTTATCCTCTATCGGTTTTTCTCACAGCGAGACCTGCTCCCACCCAGATCCTTCTCCACAACAGAGACCACCGTGGATCTTCCCTTGGCCACCGCGTCCCCCTCCGCTCAAGACCCCGTCGGCGTTGCCGCGCTGATCGCCACCTATCCCGGCCCGGCTCTGCGGCTGGGTGCGGACATGGCGGTGGCCGACGCGAACGCCGAGGCTGAAGACCTGCTGGACGCCGACCCGCGTTGGTTGCCCGCGCTGATCGGTTGGTTGACTGGGGCCAGCGTTGCGCCGGGATTGCGGTCGGTCCCGGTCGAATCGGCGCGGGGGATCATGATCGTCGAATGGGCTGGGGTGCCCCAGACCGATGGCGGATTCCTTCTGCTGGGACGCGATGACACGCTCGAACGTCAACTGCGCCACACGCTGACCGAATCGCGGCGGCGCTACAAGGATCTGGTGGAGGTGTCGTCCGACTTCGCCTGGGAAACCGGGCCGGACGGCAGCTTTGTCTTCGTCACAAACCGGGGTGCCCTGGGGTACGACGCCGACAGTCTGATCGGGCGCGATCCGCGCAGTCTGGCGCTTGACGAATGGGGCGACCTGCCGTTGCCCTTCGACAGCCGCCGTCCGGTCGATCAAAGCGAATTGTGGCTGAAGAGCGCGGACGGGACTCCGGCCTGTGTCGTGGCCTCGGCGCTGCCGCTGTTCGGTTCGCAAGGGGAATGGTTGGGCGCGCGCGGGGTGTGCCGTGACGTCACCGATCAGGTCTTGCGCTCGGCGGAGTTGGCGCGGGTGCGTAACCGTGAACGGTTGCTTGCCCACATCGTCCACACCCTGCGCGATCGGTTGGACGCGTTCGAAGCGTTGTCGGTGGCCTCGGCGGAAACGGCGCGGGCCTTGACCGCTGACGGTTGCCGCATCTATCGGGCGACCGAAACCCCGGCGGAGGGGGCCGGGTCTGGCAGCGGCCTGACGTTGGTGGCGGAATTCGGGGCTGATCTGGCGCAGGTGGATGTGGATGGTCAGGGCGGCGGCGAAGACGCGTTGCGCCCCTTGCTGGATCGCATCGCCGCCAGCGATGGGGTCGTGGTGGAGCGGTTGGGCGATCTGCTGATCATCGGCGAGCGCACCGAGCACCGGCAGGCGCTGAACGGGGCGGTTTTGCTGTGGCGTGGTGACAACGCCGAGCCGTGGGACGAGGAAGACCTGCATCTGTTGTCCGGTGTGGCCGACCACATCGGCATCGCGCACGCCCATCTGGCCTATCAGGAGCGGCTGCGCCGTCTGTCGGAGCGCGATGGGCTGACCGGCCTGTTCAACCGCCGCACCTTCTTCGAGCGGCTGGAGGAGAGCCTCGCCCGTCCCGACAGCGGAGCGTCGGCCTTGCTCTACGTCGATCTCGACAATTTCAAGGCGGTCAACGACCTGCACGGCCACCAGCAGGGCGACGCGGTGCTGAAGGCCATCGGGACCCTGCTGTCCACCGGTGTGCGGCCTGGCGATGTGCCGGGGCGTTTGGGTGGTGACGAGTTTGTGTTGTGGCTGGGCCGTGCCGATGAGGCGCAGGCCAAGCGGGTGGCCGAACGCCTGCTGTCCGGCATGGTTGGTCTTGCCCACTTGTCGGCCAGCCCGGAAAAGCCGCTGGGCCTGTCCATCGGCATCGCCGTTCATGTTCCGGGCCGGGGCGAAACGGTGCGGGAGTTGACCGACCGCGCCGACGTTGCCATGTACGCGGCCAAGAAAAGCGGCAAGGGCCATTACGCCTTGGCCCCGGCCTATGAACCGTCTTCCTCCACCACCGTCGCGGAGGCGTCGCCGTGACCTTGCGACCCGAACAGCTCGATCCCGCCGATTACGAGGCCGCCAAACAGATGGTGCGCAGCGCCGACCCGGCGGTGCGCCGCAAGGTGGCTGAGCATCCCAAGACACGGCCGGAGCTGTTGTATTTCCTGGCCGCCGACGCGGCGGCGGAGGTGCGGCGCGCCATCGCCACCAACGCCGGAACGCCGCGCCAGGCCGACCTGATGCTCGCCAAGGACCGCGAGGTCATGGTGCGCAGCGCGGTGGCCCAGAAGATCGCGCGCCTGATGCCGGAGCTGTCGGCCAACCAGGCCGCGCAGATCGAAAAGCTGACGGTCGAGTGTCTGGAAACCCTGGCGCGCGATCAGGCGACCGAGGTGCGCGGCATTCTGGCCGAAGCGCTGAAGGATCTGCCCAACGCCCCCCATGGCGTCATCAACACGCTGGCCCGCGACGTCGAACTGTCGGTGTGCAGCCCGGTGCTGCTGAATTCCCCGATCCTGACCGACGAGGATCTGGCCGACATCATCATGAAAGGGCCGGTGTCGGGCGCGATGTCGGCCATCGCCAGCCGCCGCAACGTGTCGGCGGCGGTCGCCGACGCCATCGCCCGGTCCGACGACGAGGCGGCGGTCACGGCCCTGCTCGGCAACGCCTCGGCCCAGGTGCGGGAAGACACGCTGGACCGCATTCTGGACCGCGCGCCCCAGCATGAACCGTGGCACGCCCCGTTGGTGCGTCGTCCGCGCCTGCCCGCGCGCGCGGTGGCGCGTCTGGCCAGCTTCGTGGCCGATGGTTTGCTGAAGGTGCTGCAGAACCGCGAAGACCTGGACCCGGCGGCGGCGCGCGAGTTGGCCGAGGCGGTGCGCCAGCGCGTTGGCAAGGCGGCGTCGGGCGGTGGTCCGGTCGATTTCGGCGGCGATCCGGTCGGCGGCCCTGCTGCGGGATCGGACAAGCCGACGGAACGCCCGTCCGACCGGGCGGCACGGCTGTTCAAGGAAGGCAAGCTGACCGAATCCGTCCTGGAAGGGTCGATGGTCGAAGGCGACCGGGCGTTTGTTCTGGCTGGCCTGTCGGAACTGTCGCAGATCCCGGTGGCCATCGTGGATCGCATCATCGGCACCCATGCCCCGCGCGCTGTCACGGCCCTGTGCTGGCGGGCCGGGTTGACCATGCGCTTTGCCCGGCAGGCCCAGTTGCGCTTGGCGCAGATTCCACCCAAGACGGCGCTGAACGCGCGCGACGGGACGCATTACCCGATGAGCGACGATGAAATGCGCTGGCAGTTGGAGTTCTTCGGAGTCGAGGCCAAGGCGTGACCATGACGCGTTCCGTTGCTCGCCGCGCTGTGTTCCGTGCGTTGACGTTCGGTGTTTTTGCCCTGTCGTTGCCCCCGGCTGTGTGGGCCAACACGCCGCCACGGGCGACAGCGGAGGAGCGCGAGGTCGCCGCCGCCTTTGACACTGCCAAGGCGGCTTTGTCTGCCCAGCGGGGGCGCGATGCTGTGCCTTTGCTGTCGCGTGCCTCGGTCAAGGCGCTGGAGTCGGTGCGCAACGCCGCACGAGCGCCAGGGGATTCGGCACTGGATCGGCTGGAACCCGCCGAACGCTTCGCCGCCATGGGGCTGCGCCGTTATCTGGGACCGGCGGAGTTGCGCCGCATGTCGGTGGGCGACATTGCCGATCACGCGCTGAAGCAGGGTTGGCTTGGCCCCAACATCATCGCCCGCAGCGCGCTGGGGCCGGTGCGGGTCAAGGGCGATCACGCTTCAGGTCTGCTGATGGTGGACAACCGCCCGGCGTTGGTTCCCGCCGATTTCGTCCGCGAAGGCGGGGCGTGGCGGATCGATCTGGCCAATGTCTTCTCCTTTGGCAGCCAAATGCTGAAGGGCTTTGCCGCCATGTCCGGCAAATCCGAAACCGCCTACATCACCGATCTGCTGGACAAGCTGCCACCAGGGTCCGCCGCGTTGATGAAGCGCTGAGGCGCGTGGTCAATCCCACAGAGCCGTTGCGGGGAATCCGGCCTTTGCGCTAGGATTCGCGGGCGCTGAGGATTGTTGGTGCCCACCATGACCGCGCCCATTGGCGATTCGCCCCCCATGCCCCATCTTGCCACCGATTCACCGCCGCTGCGGCGCGTGCCCTGTGGCGTGCGTTTGCGCGACGCGGTGGTGGCGCTGGCCGCCGCGCGGGGGACCGATGCGGGGGCGCTGGCGCGGGCGGCGACTCTGCTGTTGCCGGACGGGGCCGAGGATCCGGGGGATCACGACGCCGACGGGGCTGCCGTTCTGACGCTGTGCGCCTCTGTCACCGGCAGCGACGCGGCGGTCCGTCGGGCTTTGGCCGCCGCTGTGGCGCTGGCCGATCCGGGATTCCGGGTCATGCCCGCCGGGGATGTCGGGCGGCTGGAGGCGGCGGTGGAAACGCTGGGCTACCGCAACAAGGCGTTGGCGCACGCGCTGCAACGCCTGTCCTTCCAACCGCTGGATGGCCGCATCACCGAGGTGCGCGACGCCGCCCTGATGTTCGGTTTCGTCAGCGAATGGTGTTTCGACGAGGATCTGGTCCGGCGGCGTTTTCGTGAGTTGGCCCCGGTCTATCACCCCGACACCGGCGTCGTCGCCTGCCGCGAGCGGATGGGGCAGTTGCTCGACGCCCGCAACATCCTGATCCAGCACGTCCGCACCGTCTACCCGTCGGGCGCGTGGGTCTCCCGCCGGGTCTCCTGAACCCGGAGCGTGGCGCGGTTCTGGGTCAGGTCGGCAGGCCGATCGCCTCGGCGGTGTTGGCGTTGTCCAGCGTCGCCCCGTCGAGCGCAGCACCGGTCAGGTCGGCTCCGCTGAGGTCGGCCTCGCTCAGGTTGGCCCCGCGCAAATCCGCGCCCGCGAGATTGGCCCCGGAGAGATTCGCTTTGCGCAGGTCGGCGTTGCGCAGCAGGGCCATGCCCAGCCGGGCGCGTTGCAGGTTGGCGCGCCAGACATGGCCGCTCATCGTTTGGATGTGGACGGGACCGAGTTGCGCCCCGGTCAGGTTGGTGCCGGTCAGGGTGGCGCGTTCCAGATTCACCCCGCGCAGGTCGGCGTTGGTGAAATCGGCCTTGCGCAGATCGGCCAGCGACAGATCGGCGATGGCCATGGACACTCCGGCCAGAGATGCCCCGCGCAAGGTGATGCAATTGAGAATGGCGGCGGACAGATTGACCCCGTCCAATTTGCGGCCCGACAGATCCAGGGTGGACAGATCGGCGCGGGTTCCCTCCTTGCCGCCGCTTTCGATCCAGGCGGCGTGCGCCACCAGCAGGTCGCGCAGATCGTCGTCGGGATTCTCCAGGGGCTTGGCCAGAACCGCCGCCTGCAGGTTGGGCGCGCGCAGCTGCGCGGCGTCCAGAATCGCGCCGATCAGCGTGGCCCCGCTGAAGTTGGTGCGGTTGATGGCACAGCCGGTCATCACCGCGCCCGACAGGGTGGCCCCGGTCAGGTTCGCCTCGGTCAGATCGGCGTCGGTCAGATCGCAGCCGGTCAGGTTCGATCCGGTCAGGTTGGCGCGCATGAATTTGGTGCCGCGCAGCACGGCGTCGGTCAGGTCGGTCTGCATGACGAAGGCGTTGGCGATCTTGGCCCGCGACAGGTCGGCCCCTCGAATGGTCGCCGCTGTCATTTCGGACGTGAGGACGGCGTTCTCGTACTGGTGCGCCGTCATCTCGCCGCTGGAATCATAATGCAGCAGCGTGCCGTCGCGCAGATCAACCTCGACCATCGACGCTTCGGTCAGCACCGCCCCGCGCAAACAGGCCCCGCGCAGATCGGCCCGACGCAAATCGGCGCGCTCCAGATTGGCCAAACGCAGATCGGCGGCGTACAGGTTGGCGTTCGACAGGTTGGCCCCGGTCAAGCGGGCGCTGAACAGCTTGGCCCCCGACAGGTCGGCGTCCGACAGATCAATGCCCGACAGGTCGAGGTGGGACAGGTCGCGCATCTTCAGATTCGCCCGCACACCTCCGGGCTGGCTTTTGCGGAAAGCCAGGTGGCGCAGCAGAATCGCGTTCAACTGACTTTGCGTCAGCTTGGTGCGCGGCGTGTTGGACCCGAAGCCCTGGGCGGACGACATCGCCGGAAACCCTCTTTCATCTGGCGGTCCAGAATGGATGCAAGACGCCAAAAAACAGTTAAGAATCGTAAAGGTGTCACACAACATTCCGCTGACAACCCGGATGTTTCAAGGCTGATTTTGTCGGTGTTGACTCGGGCGCGCCGCTTCTCTATGGTCCGCCAACCTGTCTTCCGCCAAGCCGATAGACCGGGTCCCTGGCCCTATGCCGGGTATCTCCGCCAGTCCGCGAATGTCGCGCACTGGCGCTTTTGCGCTTGTGCGGAAACGGAACCGTTGTTGTGGGATCGACCGACTGATGTTTGAAGGTTTGACCGGCCGTCTGGGCGACATCTTCGACAAGCTGCGCCGCCGTGGCGCGCTGACCGAAGAAGACGTCTCCATGGCGCTGCGCGAGGTTCGCGTGGCGTTGCTGGAGGCTGACGTCGCGCTGCCGGTGGTCAAGCAGTTCGTCACCCAGGTGAAGGAGCGCGCCGTCGGTGTCGAGGTGCTGCGCTCCGTGTCGCCGGGCCAGCAGGTCATCAAGATCGTCCACGACAACCTTGTGGAGATGCTGGGGCAGGGGGTTGACATCAACCTCAACGCCGCCCCGCCGGTTCCCATTCTGATGGTCGGGTTGCAGGGGTCGGGCAAGACCACCAGCACCGCCAAGATCGCCCTGCGGCTGAAGACGAAGGACCGCAAGAAGGTCCTGATGGCCTCGCTGGACGTCCGCCGTCCGGCCGCGCAGGAACAGTTGAAGGTGTTGGGCGAACAGGTTGGCGTCGCCACCCTGCCGATCGTTCCGGGCCAGGACCCCGTCACCATCGCCAAGCGGGCGATGGAAACCGGGCGTCTGGAGGGTTACGACGTCGTCATGCTCGACACCGCCGGTCGCCTGTCGATCGACGAGGAGCTGATGGCGGAGGTCGCGGCGGTTCGCGACGCGACCAGCCCGGTGGAAACCCTGCTGGTCGCCGACGCGATGACCGGCCAGGACGCCGTCACCGTCGCCACCAACTTCAACGACAAGGTCGGCATCACCGGCATCATGCTGACCCGCGTCGATGGCGACGCGCGCGGCGGTGCCGCCCTGTCGATGCGCCAGATCACCGGCAAGCCGATCAAGCTGCTGGGCGTGGGCGAAAAGATCGACGCGCTGGAACCCTTCCACCCCGACCGCGTCGCCGGTCGCATCCTCGGCATGGGCGACGTGGTGTCGCTGGTCGAGAAGGCGGTGGAAACCATCGACAAGGACGAAGCGGAAAAGCTCGCCCGCAAGATGGAAAAGGGCCAGGGCTTTGACCTGGACGACATGGCGATGCAGCTCAAGCAGCTCCGCAAGATGGGCGGGATGTCCGGCCTGATGGGGATGCTGCCCGGCATCGGCAAGATCAAAGAACAGATGAAGGACGCCAACATCGACGACAGCCTGATCAAGCGTCAGGAAGCGATCATCTCGTCGATGACCAAGGCGGAACGCAAGAACCCCGACATCATCAAGGCGTCGCGCCGCAAGCGCATCGCCACCGGCTCCGGCACCTCGGTGCAGGAGGTCAACAAGCTGCTGAAGCAGTTTGAGGGCATGCGCGGGATGATGAAGCAGGTGCAGAAGATGGGCAAGAAGGGGCTGATGCGCCACGGGCTGCAAAGCATTCTGCCAAAGAATTTCCGGGGGCCGTTCTGACCCCCGCGAAGAGGACCCGCGCCACTGGCGCAAGACTGTCAACGTTCTAACAGGAAAGAGTTTCGTCTCATGTCGCTCAAGATTCGTCTGGCCCGTGGTGGTGCGAAGAAGCGTCCGTTCTACGCGATCGTCGTTGCCGACGCCCGCAGCCCGCGCGATGGCCGCTTCATCGAGAAGATCGGCACCTACAACCCGATGCTGCCGCGCGAAAGCGACCAGCGCATCGTTCTGGACGTCGAGCGCGCCAAGCATTGGCTGTCGGTTGGTGGTCAGCCCACCGACCGCGTGGCCCTGTTCCTGGCCAACGCCGGCCTGATCGAGAAGCCCGCCCAGCGCGAGACCCCGAAGAAGTCGGCTCCGAAGGCCAAGGCGCAAGAGCGTCTGAAGGCCGAGGCCGCCGCCCGCGCCGCCGCCGAGGCGTGAGACTGAGCGCCGGGCGATCCAACGATGACCAGCATGATTTGCGTCGGCCAGTTCGCGGGATCGCATGGCGTTCGGGGGCTGGTGAAGCTCCGCAGCTTCACCCAGGACCCCGCCGATGTGGCCGCCTATGGCCCGTTGGCGGATGAAACCGGTGCCCGTCTGTTCAAGGTGACGCTTCAGGGCAAGGTCAAGGATCTGTTCCTGGCCAAGGTCGAGGGCATCACCAACCGCGAACAGGCCCAGGCGCTGGCCGGTGTGCGCCTCCACGTGGATCGTGCCGCCTTGCCGGAGACGGAGGACGACGATTCGTTCTATCACGCGGACCTGATCGGTTTGCGGGCGGAACGGGCCGACGGCAGCCTCTACGGCATGGTGAAGGCGATCTACGATTTCGGGGGCGGCGACGTCCTGGAGATTCGAATCGGTTCGGGGGCCTTGGAGATGTTGCCCTTCTCCAAGGCGTGCGTGCCGGTGGTGGATGTCCGGGGCGGGCGAATCGTTGTTGATCTTCCCACCGTCATCGAAGCCCGCGAGGGCGACGGCGATGGGCCGGAAGATGGGGACGAGGACGCTGAGGATGGTGAGGGGGAGCAGCGGCCGTGAATCACGGCGCGCAAGGCCCCCTGGTCTGGACCGCCAAGGTTCTGACGCTGTTCCCGGAGATGTTTCCGGGGCCACTTGGTCACAGTTTGGCCGGGAAAGCGTTGGAAAATGGAGTCTGGGCGCTGGAATCAGTGGACATTCGCTCGTTCGCGCGCGATAAACACCGCTCCGTCGATGATGCCCCATTCGGCGGAGGGGCCGGTATGGTCATGCGGCCCGACGTCCTCGACGCGGCCTTGACCGCAACGGCTGGACCTGTGGGCGCACCGGGACGCGGTCGGGCGATTTACCTGTCGCCACGCGGGCGGGTGCTGAACCAGGAACTGGTCAAGGAGTTGGTCGCCGCCCCGGTGGTGACGTTGCTCTGCGGTCGGTACGAAGGGGTGGACCAGCGGGTTCTCGACGCGCATGGCCTTGAAGAGGTCAGTCTCGGGGATTTCGTGCTGTCCGGCGGTGAACTCGCCGCGCTGAGCCTGATTGATGCCGTGGTGCGCTTGCTCCCTGGTGTCATGGGCAACGCGGACACGGCGGGGGAAGAGAGTTTCGAGCGGGGATTGCTGGAGTATCCCCACTACACCCGCCCGGCGGTCTGGACCGATGGGCAGGGTGTGGAGCGCGCGGTGCCGGATGTCTTGATGTCCGGCCACCACGGAAAGGTACAGGCCTGGCGCGTCGCCGAGGCGGAGAGGATCACAGAGGCCCGGAGACCGGACCTGTGGTCGCTCTACGAGGCGGAGCGGCGGGCACGGGACGCGAGTGTTACGAACAAGGGTCGACGGCAGGTTCGCCGGCGCGATCCGAAACCGGAGTGACGGTCCGCCGCGAGGCGCACCGATTGAAAAGGATAGTGCAATGAACCTGTTGCAGCAGATCGAGCAGGAACAGATCGAAAAGGCCCTCGGCGGCAAGACCATTCCCGCTTTCTCGCCGGGCGACACCGTCCGCGTGAACGTGAAGGTCGTCGAAGGCACGCGCGAACGCGTCCAGGCCTATGAAGGCGTTGTTATCGCCCGCAAGAACGCTGGTGTGAACTCGTCCTTCACCGTGCGCAAGATCAGCTACGGCGAAGGCGTGGAGCGTGTGTTCCCGCTCTATTCCCCGCGCATCGACTCGCTGGAGCTGGTCCGCAAGGGCGACGTCCGTCGCGCCAAGCTGTACTATCTGCGCGACCTGCGTGGTAAGGCCGCTCGCATCTCCGAGCGCACGACCGGCCACGGCATCACCCCGCGCGCCAGCAAGGCCGCCGCCGCCGAGTAAGGCGGACGGCTGTCGTCGCAGGTTCATCACCCCGGCGTTCGTGACCCCACGGACGCCGGATCGTCCAAGCACCATTCTTTATTAGGGAGTATGCGCCATGAAGCGCACGTTCCAACCCAGCAAAATCGTGCGCAAGCGCCGTCACGGCTTCCGCGCTCGTATGGCGACCGTCGGTGGCCGCAAGGTCATCGCCCGCCGCCGCGCGCGTGGCCGCAAGGTCCTGAGCGCCTAAGGTCGCGATGACGGCGCCGGACCGCGCGGTCGGGCGCCTGATGCGCCGGCCGGAGTTTCTGGCCGTGGCTGGGACACGGCGCAAGCATGTGGCGCCCGGCCTGATTCTCCAGGTGCGTCAGCACGACGAACGACAGCGGCCCGCCCCCGGCGAGCCGCTTGTTCGCGTTGGGCTGACGGCAAGCCGCAAGGTGGGCAACGCGGTTGTGCGCAACCGCGCCCGCCGCCGGTTGCGCGAGGCGGCCCGACAGATCCTTCCCGTTTACGCGGTCCCCGGGCATGATTTTGTCCTGGTGGCGCGCGCAACCACGGCGGAACGGCCGTGGGCCGATCTGCTTGGCGATCTGCTCGCCGGGCTGAAGCGCCTTGGCCTGTTGGTGGGGCCGCTTCCCGCCAAGGCCACGCTGGTCACGCCGGGCGCGCCCAAGCTCCGCCCGGGTGAACCCGCAACGACCGAACCCGCCCAACCGCAGCCAACCCCACCCGAGTCGGGCCGGTCGGAGGGGGCGGACCCAGCGTCGTTGAGTCCGCTGGCATGAGTCCGCTGGCCCATGGGCTGCGCGCCCTGGTCTATCTCTACCGCTGGACGCTGTCGCCCTTCGTCGGCTGGCATTGCCGGTTTCAACCGACCTGCTCCCATTACGCCATCGAAGCGCTGGAACGCCACGGGGCCATCCGTGGATCCTGGCTGACCCTGCGCCGTCTGGGGCGCTGCCATCCCTGGGGCGGGTCGGGCTATGACCCGGTGCCGGGAACGGCCTCCCGCCCGGTGGATCGGGGGTGTGATGGCGGCGGACACGCCGATGCCACACAGGCGGCTGTTGCCGCGCACCGCGAAAACCCGTAATCAAGGCCGCGCACACGCCGCCCTTCTTCAAAAGGCCTCACGGCAACCGGGACGCCATGAACGACCAACGCAACCTCATCCTCGCGATTGCCCTGTCGATCGCCATCCTGCTCGGCTTCCAATATTTTTACGAGAAGCCCCGGATGGAGCAGCAGAAGCAGCTCGCCGCCCAGCAGGCCGCGCAGGCGGAACTGTCCGTGCCGAAGCCGGTTCCGGGGGCCATCCCCGGCAGCCCGGCGCTGCCCGGACAGATCCCCGGTGCCGCAACCGACGCGGCGGTCAAGGACCGCGCCACGCTGGTGGCCGAACAGGTTGCCGCCGGTGGCCGCGTGAAGATCGACACGCCGTCGCTCCACGGTTCGGTCAACCTGACCGGCGGTCGCATCGACGACCTGACGCTGGCGACCTATCACGAAACGCCCGATCCCAAGAGCGCGGAAATCGTGCTGCTGGCCCCGGCCGGGACCGCGCAGGCCTATTACGCTGAATTCGGCTGGGTGCCGGAGGATCGCGCCGTCGCCATTCCCACCGACAAGACGGTGTGGACCGCGTCGGCCACCATTCTGACCCCGGCCCAGCCGCTGACGCTGACCTGGAACAACGGCCAGGGGCTGGTCTTCACCCGCAAGGTCGCGGTGGACAATGATTTCATGTTCACGGTCACGCAGACCGTGACCAACACCGGGACCACCCCGGTCCGCCTGATGCCCTACAGCCTGGTGTCGCGCAGCGGCACCCCGCAGACCTCCGGCTATTACATTCTGCACGAAGGCCCGCTCGGCGTGTTCGACGGCAAGCTGTCGGAAAAGAGCTACGAGGACCTGCGCAAGAAGGGCAAGGAGGAGGTCTCCACGACCGGCGGCTGGATCGGCATCACCGACAAATATTGGTTGGTCTCGCTGGTTCCCGACCAAAAGGAAAAAGTGACCGCCCGTTACCTGCACAGCACCGTCGGCGTCACCGACCGCTACCAGACCGACACGCTGGGCGCGGTGGTCGAGGTGGCTCCGGGGGCGACGGTGGAGCAGACCGGGCGTCTGTTCGCCGGGGCCAAGCAGGTCAAGCTGCTGGACGCCTACGCCGACAAGCTGGGCATCACCAACTTCGATCTCGCGATTGATTTCGGCTGGTTCTATTTCCTGACCAAGCCCTTCTTCTACGCGTTGGATTTCTTCGCCCACGTCATCGGCAATTTCGGCATCGCCATCCTGATGCTGACCATCTGCGTCAAGGCCGTCTTCTTCCCGCTTGCCAACAAGTCCTATCAGGCGATGAGCAAGATGAAGGGGCTTCAGCCGAAGATGCAGGAGCTGCGCGAGAAGTTCGGCGACGATCAGGCCCGGATGAATCAGGAGCTGATGGCGCTGTACAAGCGCGAGAAGGTCTCCCCGGTGTCGGGCTGCTTGCCGATCCTCATCCAGATTCCGGTCTTCTTCGCGCTCTACAAGGTGCTGTTCGTCACCATCGAAATGCGGCACGCGCCGTTCTTCGGCTGGATCCACGATCTGTCCTCGCCCGATCCGACGACCTTGTTCAACCTGTTCGGCCTGATCCCGTGGGATCCGCCCGCCATGCTGCATCTCGGCCTGTGGCCGATCATCATGGGCGTGACGATGTGGCTGCAACAGAAGATGAACCCGGCCCCGCCGGACCCGGTGCAGCAGAAGGTGTTCCAGTTCCTCCCCATCGTCTTCACCTTCATGCTGGCCAGCTTCCCGGCCGGTCTGGTGATCTACTGGGCCTGGAACAACCTGCTGTCGGTGGCCCAGCAGTGGATGATCATGCGCCGCATGGGCGTCAAGGTCTGACCCTGATCCGCGCACCCCTCTCCCGCACCTTGCGGGGGAGGGTGGCCCGTTCGGGCCGGGGGAGGGGACACCGGGTTTTGCGGCACTCCTCTCCCGCGCCGCACCACCCACAACCCTTCACCCATCCCACGCCGTCCGCGTGGGCGTCCCGCCCCCCGCTGGCGGGGCTTTGCACAAGGCAACCGCCATGACCATCCCGACCAAACACAGCATCATTTCCGGTTTTGACGAAGCCGAGCTGGAAGCGGGGCGGCTGCTGTTCGCCAAGGAATGCGATTTCGTGTGGGGCGCGGACGCCCTGAACCAATTGCCGGAAGCCGATCTGCCGGAGGTCGCCTTTGCCGGGCGGTCCAACGTCGGCAAATCCAGCCTGGTCAACGCGCTGACCGGGCGCAAGACGCTGGCCCGTACCTCCAACACGCCGGGCCGCACGCAGCAGCTCAATTTCTTCAATCTGGGCAACCGGCTGAAGCTGGTGGACATGCCCGGTTACGGTTACGCCAAGGAATCCAAGGAAAAGGTCGAGGCGTGGAACGACATGGTCCGCCGTTTCCTGCGCGGCCGCGTCACCTTGCAGCGCGCGTTGGTGCTGGTCGATTCGCGCCACGGCCTGAAGCCGAACGACCATGAGATCATGGACATGCTCGACCGCACCGCCGTGCCCTACGTCGTCGTGCTGACCAAGATCGACAAGATCAAGCCCTCGGGCATTGATGGCCTGCGCCGCGCCACGGAAGAGGCGTTGAAGAAGCACCCGGCGGCCTTCCCGGACATCCACGCGACCAGTTCGGAGGAGAACATCGGCATCGCCGAACTGCGCGCCAGCCTCGCCAAGCTCGCCGCCGCGTGATCGGGTGCCGCCGGTGTTCCCGTCGCTGTCCCTGACGCCGACGCTGCTGTTTCTGATCCAGGCGCTGTTGCTGATCGCCGGGCCGTTTCTGGTCTGGCGGTTGGCCGGGGCGCGGCGCATCGCGCCGATGGTGGTCATCCAAATTCTGGCCGGGATCGCGCTGGGGCCGTCGGTGCTGGGGCAGTTCGCCCCCGGCCTGTGGTCGGCCCTGTTCGCCCCGGCGGCTCTGGCCCCGCTGTCCGGTCTGGCGCTGCTGGCCGTGCTGTTCTTCGCCTTTCTGACCGGCCTGCACCTCGACCCGGCGGAGTTTCGCGGGCGGGGCCGCGCCTTTGCCGGGGTGGCCTTGTCCAGCATGGTCGTGCCGACCCTGTTGGGTGGGGCGGTCGGCTGGTGGCTGGCCGGGGCCTTTCCCGGCATGACCGGGCCGCGCGCCACGCCGGGCCTGTTCGCCGCCGGATTCGGCGTGTGCATCGGGGTGACGGCGCTGCCGGTTCTGGGCGCGATCCTGCGGGAAATGGGACTGCTGAACGACCGGATCGGCCGTTTGGCGTTGGGCTGCGCGGCGGTGAACGACGCGCTGCTGTGGCTGCTGATGACCGGGGTGCTGGCCTGGGCGGCGGGGGGATCGGGCGCGGCGGTGGCGGTGGTGGCCGCCTTGGGCTTTGCCTATGTCGGCGTCACCGAACTGGTGGCCCGCCCGGTTCTGGCCCGGCTGATGGACCGGGTGGCCCCCGGTGGCGAGATCGGCGACATGGCGGTCGTTGTCACCTGCGCGGCGCTGCTGGCATCCGCCGCCATCACCGAAGCGATCGGGCTGCATTATATCCTTGGGGCGTTCGTCGCCGGTACCGCCATGCCGCGTCGGCTGGCGGCGGCGATCCTGGCCCGGTTGGAGCATTTTGCCACCCTGATCCTGCTGCCCTTCTTCTTCACGTTGACCGGGTTGAAGGTGACGCTGGATCTGGGCGACCCGGCGCAGTGGGCGGTGTTCGCGCTTGCCTGCGCCGTCACGCTGGTGGGCAAGCTGGCGGGCACGGCGCTGCCGGCGCGGATGAGCGGGGAGGGCTGGCGCGACGCCCTGCGGCTGGGCGCGCTGATGCCGTGCAAGGGCTTGATGGAGGTCATTGTTCTGACAATCCTGCTCGACGCCGGGGTGCTGTCGACCGCCTGTTTCTCGGCGATGGTGCTGATGGCGGTGGCGGTGACGGCGCTGACCCAACCGATGACCCGGCTGGTGGAACGCTGGCCGACACCCCGCTTTTGTGACCAAAAAATTGCCCCCTAGGCAACGGCGTGGGCTTTCCGTTAAAGAAGCCCCACTGTCCATCCCGACAAAGGGAACCTGCCGTGTCGAATCCGACCCGTGACGAGTGGCTGACCAAGGCCCGCACCCTGTCCGAGGCGCTCCCCTACATGCGCCGCTACGCCGGAAGCACCTTTGTCATCAAGTATGGCGGGCACGCCATGGGTGACGCCGCGCTGGCCGAACTGTTCGCCCGCGACATCGTGCTGTTGAAGCAGGTTGGCATCAACCCGGTGGTCGTCCATGGCGGCGGCCCGCAGATCGGGCAGATGCTGGACCGCCTGAAGATCCAGTCGAGCTTCATCGACGGCCTGCGCGTCACCGACAAGGCGACGGTCGAGGTGGTCGAAATGGTGCTGGCCGGGTCGATCAACAAGCAGATCGTCGCCGCCATCAACAGCGCGGGCGGCCGCGCCGTCGGCCTGTCGGGCAAGGACAGCAACCTCATCACCGCCCGCCGGTTGGAGCGCGTGCAGCGCGACCCCGACAGCCACATTGAAAAGGTGCTGGATCTGGGCTTCGTCGGGGAACCGCACAAGGTCAACCCGGAGATCCTGAACGCGCTCGCCAAGTCGGACATCATCCCGGTGATCGCGCCGGTCGGCTTCGACGACAAGGGCGACACCTACAACATCAACGCCGACACGGCGGCGGGTGCGGTGGCGGCGGAGTTGAAGGCCGCGCGCTTCTTCCTGCTGACCGACGTCGCCGGGGTGCTCGACAAGAACAAGACCCTGATCGACAACATGACCCTGGAGTCCGCGCGCGAGGCGATCGCCGACGGCACGGCCCAGGGCGGCATGATCCCGAAGATCGAAACCTGCATCGACGCCGTCGAAAAGGGCGTCGAGGCGGCGGTGATCCTCGACGGGCGCGTGCCGCACGCCCTGTTGCTGGAGATCTTCACCGAGGGCGGTGTCGGGACCCTGATCGGGCGCGGCTGATCGCGCTATATTGCGCAGGAGACCCGCATCACCGCCGAGGCCCACCGATGACCGACCCGCGTGAAAAGCTGCTCCAGCAGATTCGGGACATCCGCGAGAAGATGGATCCGAAGCTGGTGGAGCGCGCCAAGCTGGCGGTCTTCGGCAAGGTTCCCTATGACCGGGACAACGCTCAACAGGCGGTCGGCCATTTCCTGGACGCCCGCAACGACGGCGGGGCGTTTCGGCGGAAGCTGGCGCAGGCGCTGAAGGCGGAAGGGGCGGGGCTGGACCTCGACCCGCCGCCCTCCGCCCCGTCCGAGGGCAAGCCGGGAGGGGGCAAGGCCGCAGCCGACAAGGCGGATGGCAAGTCCTCCGCCATGTCCTCCATCGTATCGTTCATCAAGCCCCGGCGGGGCGGGCGGATGACGTGAGCGGGCCTGTTCCCCGCGCGCAATCCGTCCACGCCAAGGAGCACCGCCCGTGCTGCACGTTTTCGTCAACGATGGCGGCCTCCTGACCTGGGACAAGGCGGCCGACACCGCCGCCGGGCCGCTGCCCGATTCGGCGGTGTGGCTCGACCTGCTCAACCCCACCCCGGCCGAGTTGGCGCGGGTGGAGGCCATGATCGGCCTGCCCCTGCCCACGCGCGAACAGATGGCGGAGATCGAGGAATCGAGCCGCCTGCGCATCGTCAACGGCGTGTTGTCCCTGACCGTGATGGCGCTGGTCTGGGCCGACACCGACGAACCGCGCCTGACGGCGGTCAGTTTCCTGCTGGCGGGCAAGCGGTTGGTGACGATCCACGACATCGACCCCCGCGCGTTCCTGGCCTTCCGCCGCAAAATCAGCCACAGCCCGGCCGCGCTGGGCAGCGGCGAGTTGGTGATGGGGGCGTTGGTCGATGGGCTGATCGACCGCACCGCCGCCGTGCTGCGCCGGGCCGGGGTGGCGCTGGACGAGTTGAACCGCCGCGCCTTCCGGGGGGAATCGCCGACCCGGCGGATGGAGGCGATGGACGATCAGGCCGCGCTGAAGCGCATCGGCCACACCGGCCATCTGGTCGGCCGGGCGCACATCAGCCTCGCCAGCCTGATCCGCATGTTGGAGTTCCTGTCCAGCAACGAGGGCTGGAACGCCCGCAAGCCGACCCGCCGCTGGGCGCGCACCGCGTTGCAGGACGCGCGCGGCCTGGACGAATACCGGGTGTTCCTGTCGTCCAAGGTGGCGCTGCTGTTGGACAGCACGTTGGGTCAGATCAATGTGGAGCAGAACGAGATCGTCAAGATCGTCTCGATCCTCACCGTTCTGCTGTTCCCGCCGACCTTGGTGGCCAGCGTCTGCGGCATGAATTTCACCAGCATGCCGGGATCGGACGAGGCGTTCGGCTACCCGTCGGCCCTGCTGCTGATGGTGTTGTCGGCGCTGTTGCCGATGATCTTTGTGCGGCTGCGCCGCTGGATGTGAACAGTGGACGGGCGGCTTGGGTGTGAGTCGCGATCGTTTGCTATTTTGATCGTCCGTGCGGCTTTCCTTTGACAGTCTGCGCGTGTGCCGCCATCATCGCGGCCATTCCAGGGGGGCCCCGCCAGGGGGCTGAGATATCACCGGTCGGTGCCGCGCGCACCCGGCAGCGTGATGACCCTTCGAACCTGATCCGGGTCATGCCGGCGAAGGGAGGGAACACGCGATGGGGCCGCCGCCGGTGGCCCGGCCGGGACACAGTCCAACCAGGGCACAGTCCAGCCAGGACACGGTCCAACCAGGACACCAGGCTCCCCATCCGCGATCCACCGCCTCCGTCTGCCCCGGGTTTGTCCGCCCCAACGCCAGACGGAGAAACCCCGTGCCAAAAGATTTCGACCACGCCATCCACCCGATCACGACCGGCCCGCTGCCCGCGTCGCGCAAGCGCCATGTCGCGGGCAGCCGCTTTCCCGACATCCGCGTCGCCCTGCGCGAAATTTGCCTGGGCGGTGGCGAGGAGCCGCTGACCGTCTATGACGCGTCCGGTCCCTACACCGACCCGGCGGCCCGCATCGACGTGCGCAAGGGTTTGGACGCGCTGCGCCGCGACTGGATCCTCAACCGCCGCGATGTGGACACCACCGCCAGCGGTGCGCTGTGCGGCAAGCCCGGTGTGGCCGTCACCCAGATGGCCTACGCCCGCGCCGGGATCGTCACGGCGGAGATGGAATACGTCGCCATCCGTGAAAATCTGGGCCGTCTGGCCGCGCTCGACACCCCGCGCGACGGCGAGGATTTCGGTGCGTCCATTCCCGATTTCGTGACGCCGGAGTTCGTGCGCGACGAGGTGGCGCGCGGGCGGGCCATCATCCCGTCCAACATCAACCACCCGGAATCCGAACCGATGGTGATCGGCCGGAATTTCCGCACCAAGATCAACGCCAACATCGGCAATTCCGCCGTCACCTCGTCGATTGAGGAGGAGGTGGAAAAGATGGTGTGGGCGATCCGGTGGGGGGCCGACACGGTGATGGATCTGTCCACCGGGGCGGACATCCACCAGACGCGCGAATGGATCCTGCGCAACGCCCCGGTTCCCATCGGCACCGTGCCGATCTATCAGGCGCTGGAAAAGGTCAAGGGCAAGGCCGAGGATCTGACCTGGGAGCTGTTCCGCGACACGCTGATCGAACAGGCCGAACAGGGGGTCGATTACTTCACCATCCACGCCGGTCTGCGGCTGGCCCACATCCCGCTGACCGCCAAGCGCGTGACCGGCATCGTGTCGCGTGGCGGGTCGATCATGGCCAAATGGTGCCTGTCGCACCACCGCGAGAATTTCCTCTACGACCATTTCCCGGAAATTGTCGAGCTGTGCCGCCGTTATGACGTGGCGCTGTCGCTGGGCGATGGTCTGCGCCCCGGCTGTCAGGCCGACGCCAACGACGCCGCCCAGTTCGCCGAGCTGGAGACGCTGGGCGAACTGACCAAGGTGGCCTGGGAACGCGACGTCCAGGTGATGATCGAAGGGCCGGGCCATGTGCCGATGCACAAGATCAAGGCCAATGTGGACAAGCAGTTGGCCCTGTGCGGCGAGGCCCCCTTCTACACGCTGGGGCCGTTGGTGACGGACATCGCGCCCGGCTATGACCACATCACCAGCGCCATCGGTGCGGCGATGATCGGTTGGTTCGGCACCGCCATGCTCTGCTACGTCACGCCCAAGGAGCATCTGGGCCTGCCCGACCGCGACGATGTGAAGGCCGGGGTCATCGCCTACAAGATCGCCGCCCACGCCGCTGATCTGGCCAAGGGGCATCCGGGCGCGCGGCTGCACGACGACGCCATGTCGCGGGCGCGTTTCTCTTTCCGCTGGCGCGACCAGTTCGCCTTGGCGCTCGACCCCGACACGGCGGAGGCGTACCACGACGAAACCCTGCCGGCGGACGGGGCGAAGACCGCGCATTTCTGTTCGATGTGCGGCCCGAAATTCTGCTCGATGAAGATCACGCAGGACATCCGCGACGCCGCGCAGGCCGGAATGGCCGACATGTCGGAGAAGTTCCGCGCGTCGGGCGGTGAGATCTACCAGCCGCAGCCATAAGCGGCAGCCGCAAGGGGGGATGACGGAGCGGGGCTGTTGCCGCCCCGCTCCGTCACCTCAATCCAGGGAAAACAGCGCGGCCCCGACCCCGCTGTCGAACACCACCGTGGCGAACAGGGTGAGGATCGGGACCAGGAACATCAGCCCGATCACACAGCGGATGACCACGTCCTTGCGGCGGGCGGAGCGGCACAGGGGGCATTCATCGGGGCCATGGCCGTAATCGGACCCGCAATAGGGGCAGGCGGTGCTGTCGCTCATGATGGAAACCGGGCGTTCGGCAGGGGGAATGGCGCGCTGACCACCCTCCGCGATGGCGTGAAGCCCCATGTTGGAGCATCACACCCGACAACCGTCATGAATTCGCTGTCATGCGACGGCTTTGGCGGTGCGGCGCGTCAGGCCGCCTGTTCCATCGGCGGAATTCCGGCCACCAGACGGCTGAACTGTTCGACGAAGCGCTTCTGGTCGTGGTCGGGAACCGTGAAGGTCAGATGCAGACGTCCTTCACGGTTGATCGAGCGCACCACCGCCGGAACGGTGGCGTCCACACCGCTCAGGGTCAGGCGTGTGGCCTGCCCGACGCTGAGACTCTTCAACGCTTCGGCGGACAGGCCGCTGATCTGCGCCCCGCCTTCGGACGCGTTGTCCACGGTGATGGAGAGGTCGGAACCACCGATGGACAGGCGTCCGGGCCGGTTCAGCGGGTAACGGGCGAACTGGCGGCGGTTGACCTCCGGCGTGGCGGTGCGGATCGCCTGGATCAGCACGCGGCGCAGTTGGTCGATGCTGCTGGCGACCTTGCCCGACAGGGCGTTGACCTCCGTTGCGCGTTCGCCGGTGGAGGTGGCCTCCGTCGACACGTCGGCGATGCGGGCGGCGACCTCCTGCGCGGCGTTGGTGGTCTGGACGACGTTGCGGGCGATCTCGCCGGTGGCGGCCTCCTGCTCCTGCACGGCGGACGCGATGGTCGAGGACACGGTTTCCACCCCGCGCACCTGTTCGGCGATGGCGCGCACGGCCTTCACCGCGTCGGCGGTGGTGGCCTGGATGGCGGCGATCTGCGATTCGATTTCCCCGGTGGCCCGCGCGGTCTGCCCGGCGAGCGCCTTCACCTCGTTCGCCACGACGGCGAAGCCCTTGCCCGCTTCACCGGCCCGTGCAGCCTCGATGGTGGCGTTCAGCGCCAAAAGGTTGGTTTGTCCGGCCACGTCGTTGATGAGGTTGGTCACTTCGCTGATGCGGGTGATGGCCTCGGCCAGCTTCTGGATGGTCTGTTCGGCGTGGGTGGAGGCGTCCACCGCCTGCCCGGTCATGGCGCTGGCGGTGGTGATCTGCATGGCGATTTCGCGGATCGACGCGCTGAGCTGTTCGGAGGCCGACGCGACGGTCTGGGCGTTGGCGAGCGCCTGCGTGGCGGCGGCGGCCACATTCTGGCTGTTCTGGCTGACCGCGCGGGCGGAATTGGCCATGCTGGTGGCGTTGCTGGCCATCTGCCCGGTGTGGCTGGCCACCGTGTCCACCGCGTTGGTCGCCTCGCGCTCCACCGTTTCGGCCATGCGCAGCAGGGCCGCTTCCTTTTCCTGTTCGGCGGCGATGCGGTCCTCCTCCTGGGCGCGGCGCAGGCGGTCGGCCTCCTGGGCGTTGTCCTTGAACACCCGCAGCGCGCTGGTCATCGCGCCGATTTCGTCGGCGCGGTCGTTGGCGGGAAGGGCGACATCCAACTGGCCTTGCGACAGCGTCCGCATGACCCCGGTCAGCTCGGTGACGGGCTTGACCACCCGGCGCAGAATCCCCAGCACGCCCAGAACCACCACGCCCAACACGATGGTCGACACCACCCAGACGGCGGTCATGAACAGACGCTCCCGGTCGGCGGCGTAGACCTCCGTCTCGCTGTTGTAGCGGTTGGTGGCGGTGACGATGGCGTCCACCACGGCGCGGTGCGCGGTGTAGGCGTCCGACACCGCCTTGTAGGCGCTGCGGGCGGCGGCCTCGTCCTTTTTCGCCAGGGCGGGCAGCAGCTTGGTTTCGACCTCGGTCCAGAAGCGCATCACCGGGGCGTGCGAGGTCTCGGTGAGTTGCTTGCGGATCGTCGGTTCGAAATCCTCCTTCAGCCAATACTCATGCCGATCATCATAGTCCTTGCGCAGTTGGGCCAACCGCTCCTGGCGCTGCTTCACCGTCGAGGGATCGTTGAAGGCCAGGGTGGCTTCCAGATAGGCTTCGATCACATATTCCGGCGGTGGCAGGATGTCGGCGATCAGATCCTTGCCCAAAACGATCCGCTGATAGATCGGCCCGCCCACCTTCAGTTCGCGAATGGCCAGCATGCCGGTGGCGGCCACCACCAGGAACCCCAGCGTCACCACCACGCCGAACAGGTTGGTCAGAGCGGCGATTTTCAGGTTCTTCAGCATGGTGGGCACCCTTCGACTGAACGGAGTCTAAAAGGGTGGATGTCACCGGCGCGGGGGCAAGACAAGCAAAAAAATGCCAAAAAATAGGCAAAAGACAGATCTGACGTTTCTTTGTGCGGCCTGCCCACGCTTTGAACAGGCTTTGCTCATTCACGCACCAAAGTCTTTTCCGCGCGGGTCAGGTCATGACCAAAGTACCAACCCATCCGACCAGGGCCAGCAGCACCAGCATGGCAAAGGCCACGGCCAGCACCGCGTTGCTGCGCCGAATCGAGAGACAGTGCGGGCAGGTGGGGGCGTCCGCCGGGTGGCGGTTGTCGCAGCGCGGGCAACGGACGGTCTGTTCCGTCATGGCGTCCTCGTTCACACAATCATGGCATCGCCCAATCGGGCGGGAGCGCGGACGCTAGCACAGGCGCGGAAAAACCGCAGCGCGCTGTGCAGCCTCCGCGTCCAACCGACGCGACCGCGTGGCGATGGTGATCAGGCCGGTTGCGCCAGCAGGGCCACCCCGGACACCGCACGGCGGAACTGGTCGGCAAAGCGGCTTTGCTCGCTGACGGGCAGGGTGAAGGTGAGATGGATTTGGGCGTTGCGGTCCTGTGAACGGACGGTTGCGGGAACAGCCCCGTCGATCCCCGGAACCATCACCTGCACGGCGACCCCCTCGCGCAACTGGGCCAGCGCGCCGGACGGCAAGCCGCTGATCTGCGCGCCGCCTTCAGAGGCGTTGTCGATGGTCACGGCCACATCCTGCCCACCGACGCGCAGACGACCGGGCCGGTTGAGGACGTGGCGGTCGAACTGACGGCGGTTCACCTCCGGCGTGGCGGTGCGGATGGTTTCCACCAGGACATGGCGGAGCTGGTCGATGCTGGTGGCGACGGAATCCGACAGGCTCATCACCGCGCTGGCGCGCTCGCCGGTGGCCGTGGCCTCGGTGGAGACGTTGGCGATGCGGTTGGCAACCTCCTGCGCGGCCTGGGTGGTCTGTTCGACGTTGCGGGCGATCTCGCCGGTGGCGGCCTCCTGCTCCTGCACGGCGGACGCGATGGTGGAGGACACGGTTTCCACCCCGCGCACCTGTTCGGCGATGGCGCGCACGGCCTTCACCGCGTCGGCGGTGGTGGCCTGGATGGCGGCGATCTGCGATTCGATTTCCCCGGTGGCCCGCGCGGTCTGCCCGGCGAGCGCCTTCACCTCGTTCGCCACGACGGCGAAGCCCTTGCCCGCCTCCCCGGCCCGCGCGGCTTCGATGGTGGCGTTCAGCGCCAGCAGGTTGGTTTGTCCGGCCACGTCGTTGATGAGGGTGGTGACTTCGCCGATGCGGGTGACGGCCTCGGAGAGGCGTTGGATGGTCCCTTCGGCGTGGGTGGAGGCGTCCACCGCCTGCCCGGTCATGGCGCTGGCGGTGCTGATCTGCATGGCGATTTCGCGGATCGACGCGCTGAGCTGTTCCGACGCGGCGGCCACGGTTTGGGCGTTCGACAGGGCTTGCGTGGCGGCGGCGGCCACCGTCTGGCTGTTGTCGCTGACCGCCTGGGCGGAATCGGCCATGCGGGTGGCGTTGTCGGCCATCGTGCTGGTCTGTTTGGCCACCGCGTCCACGGCGTTGCCCGCCTCGCGCTCCACCGTTTCGGCCATCCGCAGCAGAACGGCCTGCTTTTCCCGTTCGACCTGCTCGCGGTTCATGTCCTGGGCGCGGCGCCGGCGGTCGGCCTCCGCGTGCTCCTTGAAGACGCGCAGCGCACTGGTCATCGCGCCGATCTCGTCCTGGCGTTCGTTGACCGGGATCGCGACCGGCAGGTTGCCGTCGGCCATCGCCCGCATGACGCCGGTCAATTGCGTGACCGGGCGGATCACCCGGTTCAGGATGCCCAGCACTCCCAGCGCCACCACCACCAGAACCAGGGCCGACACGATCCACACCGCCGCCATGAACTGCGCCTCGCGGGCGTTGGCGTCGCGCTCGGTGGCCTCGTTGATCCGGTTGGCGTTGACGACGATCGAGTCGATCACCGCCCGATGCTCGCCATAGGCGGTGGTCAGGGCCTTGTAGGAGGTCATGGCCGTGGCCAGATCGCCGCTGGACAGCGCGGGCAGGAATTTGCCCTCCACCTCCGTCCAAAAGGCGGTTGCCGGCGCGTGGGAGGTGACGGTCAGCCGTTCGCGGATGGTCGGATCGATGTCCTGCTTGGCCCAATAGGCGCGGCGGTCGTTGTAATCCTTGCGCAATTGGGCCAGGCGGTTGCGCCGCTGCGTGACCGTGGACGGGTCGTTCAGCGCCAGCGTGACCTCCAGATAGGCTTCGATCACATATTCCGGCGGCGGCAGGATGTCGGCGATCAGATCCTTGCCCAAAACGATCCGCTGATAGACCGGCCCGCCGACCTTCAGCTCGTTGATGGCGAGCATTCCGGTTCCGGCGACCACGACAAAGCCCAGCGCGATGAGGGCACCGAACAGGTTGGTCAGGGCGGCGATTTTCAGGGATCTCAGCATCAGGATTGGCCTCCAACACAACAATTGCGCCGGAAACTACCAGGGTTGCTTTGTGAGAAAATGAAAAGATTGCTACAGAAAATTGCACGAAACAGAAAGGAAGATGTTAGCGATAAACTGTCTTGCTTATTTCGCGGGCAATGGCTGCCTGTTTCATAATCAACGCGCGGCGCGATTGCGCGCACGGCGGGTGCGGGGTGGTTGGGTGCGACTCGGGCGGGTGCGGCCTGGGTGGACGCGCTACACGCCCCCACCGTCCGGGGAGTCCAGGAAATCGGCGTCGTCGGGGTCATGGGCCAGCAGGTCGCCCGGTTGGCACTCCAGGACGGCGCAGATCTTCGCCAGCGTTTCAAAGCGCAGCCCCTTCACCTTGCCGGTGCGCAGCAGGGACAGGTTGGCTTCGGTGATGCCGATGCGTTGGGCCAAATCCTTGGCCTTCATCCGCCGCTTGGTCAGCATCAGGTCGAGCGTCACACGAATCGGCATAAGATCAGACAAAACCCGCGTTTTCATCGGCCAGGGCGGCAGCCTCGCCCATCACCCAGGCGATGACCAGCAATACCACGCCCAGCAGAACAACAAACAGGTCGGCGGTGCTGATCGACAGCGCGCCGTGCGGGCCATCCGGCGGGTTGTGGCGCAGCACCGCCAGACTCAGCAGCACCGACCCCACCGGCTCGCTCAATCCCGACACCATCAGCGACAGGGCGAAGCGCCGCAACCGCCGGGCTGAACTGGGGGAGAACACCATCCCGGCGGCAAAGCCCCGGAACAGCGCCCGCAATTCCCACAGCCCCCACAGGCTGGGGGCGGCGGCCACCAGCAGCGCGGCGGTGGCCAGGGCCGACTCCTCCAAGGCAAGCGGGCGCACCGGCAGGCGCAGCCCGGCCAACCAGGGATGGCTGGCCAGCATCGTTTCCGAAAAACCAATGGCGTACAGCGCGATCCCGGCCGGGGTCAGCGCCAGCAGCAGCGTCATGGTGGCGGCCAGACGGCGGCTCACACGGGTGATCCGGTCCTGCCGGGCTTGGCGAAGGGGCTGACTCATGCGGGGTGTCCTCGAGAAAATTACTGCTTGGCAATAACGAATTATCGAATTACAGAAAGAACGCGCTCCGGTCAAGGCGCCAGACCGGGGGCGTTGTCCCTTGATGGCCTCGCGTTTCCCCAAGTCTGCAAAGGCCCGTGTCTGCGAAGGCCCATGTCTGAAAAGGATTTCTCCATGCTGCGTTCCCTGTCCGCTCTGGCGCTGCTCACGCTGACCAGCGCCTGCACCACCGTGTTCCAGATCCCCGTCACCGGCACGCTGGGCGACCGGACGCCCCTGACGGGCGTCGCCCAGGCCCGGACGGACTCGGCCTTGGGCCGTTACGCCGTGCAGACGGCGGACAAGACCCTATCGTGCAACGGCGTGTACGACGCGTCGAGCATCGAGCCGCGCATGATCGTTGCGGTGTCGTGCGACGATGGGCGTTATGGCGTGGTGGACATCCGCCGCGCCCCCGACCTGATGAGCGGATCGGGCAGCGGGCGGTTGAACGACAACACCCCGGTGCGGGTGGAATTCCGCGCGCCCGACAAGGCACCGGGCCAATAAGGAGGACGGATCGGGCGCGCGCGGGGGTGCGCGGGGGCTTACGCGCCGCGCCACCGCTCCAGGATGGCGACGCGCGCGGCGCGGCTGGCGGCCAGCCGGTCGCGGGCGGCGGCCAGCACGGGGGCCGGGGCCTGATCCGGGGTTCCCGCCGCAAAGGGCGGGGCGGGGGCGTATTCCAACGCCAGTTGGATGGTTTCCGCCTCCGTCCGTCCCAGCAGGGCGGCGACGACGGTCAGGCCGAAATCGATGCCTGCCGTCACCCCGCCCGCCGTGATGATCCGGCCATCCTCCACCACCCGTCCCGGCGTGGGGATGGCCCCGAAGCGCGGCAGGAAATCCATGGCGTTCCAATGGGTGGTTGCCCGCTTGCCCGCCAGCAGTCCGGCGGCCCCCAGCACCAGCGCGCCGGTGCAGACCGATGTCACGAAGCGGGCGCGGTCCGCCTGGGCGCGGACGAAGGCGAGGGTTTCGGCGTCCTCCAACAGGGCGTTGATTCCGGTGCCGCCGGGCACGCACAGAACATCGAGCGGCGGGCAATCCTCCAGGCGGGTGGTTGGCGTCAGGATCAGGCCGGTGGCCGAGCGGAGCGGGGCGGTGTCCTTCCACAACAGATGGACCTCGCCACCGGGCACGCTGGCGAAGACCTCATAGGGGCCGGAGAGGTCGAGTTGCTGGACGGTGGGGAAGGCGAGCAGGCCAAAGCCCAGGGTCATGACGGCACCTGTTGGGGTGGGTTGAGGGGATGGGCGGAGGATTGACGGCGGGCAGCCTAGCGCGTCACGCTGTGGCGCAAGCGCCAATCACCCGGCAAATTCCGCCAATGACATCGCCGCTATCCCCACGCCCGCCGCAGCCCATCCACACCCCCCGACGGGTGGAGACGCTGGGCTTTGCCAACGCCCAGATCCTGGACATCACCGGGCCGATGCAGGTGTTCGCCTCGGCCAACGATCTGGCGGCGGCGGCGGGGCGACCGGCCCCCTACGCCTTGCAATTGGTCGCCGCCGCCGGGCCGGTGCAGACCAGCGCCGGGCTGGTGCTGGACGCCGCACCGCTGCCGTCGCCCGACGCCGCCGTGGACACGCTGATTCTGGCGGGCGGCTTTGGCGTGACGGCGGCGTGCGACGATGCCGCGCTGGTCGCCTGGGTCGCGGCGCGGGCGCGGGCGGCCCGGCGGGTGGCGTCGGTGTGCAGCGGGGCGTTCCTGTTGGCCGAAGCCGGGCTGCTCGACGGGCGGCGCGCCGTGACCCATTGGCAGCGCTGCGCCGAGTTTGCCGCCCGCTTTCCCCGGGTGCGGCTGGATCCCGATCCGATCTTCATCCGTGACGGGGCGGTGTGGACCTCCGCCGGGATCACGGCGGGCATCGATCTGGCCCTGGCCCTGGTGGAGGAGGATTTGGGCCGTCGCACGGCGCTGGCGGTGGCGCGGCAACTGGTGGTCTTCCTGAAGCGGCCCGGCGGTCAGGCCCAGTTCAGCGCGACCTTGACCTTGCAGACCGCGACCAACCCGGCCACGGCCAATCCGGCGGTGACCGGGCGCTTTGACGCGCTGCACGCCTGGATCGCCGACAATCTGCGGGGCGACCTGTCCTTGACCGCCCTGGCGGCGCGGGCGGCGATGAGCGCGCGCAGCTTTTCCCGTCATTACCGTCAGGCCACCGGCCAGACCCCGGCGCGGGCGGTGGAGACGATCCGGGTGGAGGCGGCGCGGCGGATGCTGGAGCAGGGGGCGAGCGTGGCGCAGACGGCGGCGCGCTGCGGCTTCGGCGGGGAGGACACGTTGCGCCGCAGCTTTCTGCGCCGCGTCGGGACCAGCCCGCAGAGCTACCGCGAGCGGTTCTGAACCAGATCGAGGGCGTGCCGGATCAGCCACCGACCGCTGATTCCGCCGCTTCGGGCAGGGCCACCCCGCGCAGTTCGGTCGCCTGCAACCGGCGCGGGCTGTGGTCGAGCGGCTCCAGCAGGGGCAGGTCGCTGCCGTCGGGGGCGGCCCCCAGATCGCGGAAGCGGCGGGCGCTGACCAGGACGCGGGATTCCAGGGTGCCGACCGCCCCGTTGTAGCTGCCGACCGCCTTGTCGAGCTGCGCCCCCAGCCGGTCCATATGCCCGCCCAGATCGGACAGACGTTTGTAGAGTTCGGCCCCCAGCGCGCTGATGGCGCGGGCGTTGTCGGCCAACCGCTCCTGCCGCCAGCCATAGGCGACGGCGCGCAGCAGCGCGATCAGCGTGGTGGGGGTGGCCAGGATGACCCGGTGGTCGATTCCGGCTTCGATCAGGGCCGGGTCCTGCTCCAGCGCGGCGGAAAAGAAATTCTCGCCGGGCAGGAACAGCACGACGAATTCCGGGCTGTCGGCGAACTGGTCCCAATAGGCCTTGGTCCCAAGCTGCTTCATGTGTTCGCGGACATGGCGGACGTGGCGGGCCAGCCCGTCGCGCCGCCCGGCCTCGTCCTCCGCCTGGATGGCGTCGAGATAGCCTTCCAGCGGGGTTTTAGCGTCCACGACGATGGTCTTGCCGCCGGGCAGGGTCACGGTCAGGTCGGGGCGCAGGCGACCGCCCGCCGCGTCCACCGACGCCTGTTCCTGAAAGTCGCAATGATCGAGCATCCCGGCCATTTCGCAGACCCGGCGCAACTGGATTTCGCCCCAGCGCCCGCGCGTCACCGGGCTGCGCAAGGCCCGCACCAGATTGCCGGTTTCCGAGCGCAGATGCGCCTGCGTTTCGACCAGCGAGGCCACCTGCTGCCGCAACCCCTCATAGGCCCCGGCGCGGCTGGCCTCCAGCTCCCGGATGTGCTGGTCCATGCTGGCGAGCGACTGGCGCACCGGATCGACGATGGCGGCGATGGCGGTCTGGCGCTGGTCGAGGTCGCCGCGCGCCTGCTCCTGAAATCCGGCCAGCGTTTCGCGGGCGAGGTCGAGAAAACTGCGGTTGTTGCGCTGCAACGCCTCCGCCGACAGCGCCTTGAAACTGTCGGACAGGGCGGCTTGCGCCCGTTCCAGCAGGGCGAGCTTGTCCTCGGCGGCGGCGCGTTCGGCGTCCATGCGGGCGGTCAGGCGCGCGTGTTGCTCCCGAGCGGCGGACAGGTCGCCGGACAGGCGGGCGATCTGGTGGTCGCGCGCCTCCACCTCCTCGCGCAGGTCATCCTCGGTGCGTTCGGCCAGATCCAGGCGGGCCGACAGATCGGCGTGCAGCGCGGCGGCGTCGGCCTGCGCCCGCGCGGCCGCCGCGCCGACCAGCGCCCAGACGACTCCGCCGCCCAGGCCAATCCCAGCGATCAGCCCGACCACCACCGACCACACATCCACCGCAAAGGACTGCATCACCGCTCCGCCGCGCCCAACCCGTTGTCCCGCGCGGTCACGCTACAGGAACAAACCGGGAATTGGAACCGGCGCGGACCATTTCGGCTCATCCCATCATCGGGCCATCACGGTGCGGCGGGTGGGGGTGATTCCGCCGCCGGATCGGGCGGGAATTTCGCCAGCCGTTCCAGCGTGGCGTCGCCGCGCCGGATGGTCAGCGGCAGCCAGGTGCCGGGCGTTTGCCGTTGCACCAGCGCGGTGAGGTCGGCGGGCTGGCGCAGCGGGCGACCGGCGGCGGTCAGCAGGACATCGCCCGCCTCCAGCCCGCTCGCCGCCGCGACGCTGCCCGTTGCCACCTGTTCAACCCGCAAGCCGTCGGCGGTTGGGGCGATCTGCACGCCCAGGCGCGGGCGCGGCGGGGGCGGGCTGGAGACGGGTGTGCTGTCGGCGGGTGTGTCCAGGCCGAACACGGTGTCGGCGATGCGGCCATCCAGATCGGCGCACGCCCGGTCGGCG
The DNA here is from genome assembly GCF_003966125.1 of Azospirillum griseum. Taxonomy (GTDB): domain Bacteria; phylum Pseudomonadota; class Alphaproteobacteria; order Azospirillales; family Azospirillaceae; genus Azospirillum; species Azospirillum griseum. The sequence goes on along the minus strand of NZ_RXMA01000011.1, from coordinate 134,211 downwards.
TCCCAGGGCAGCAGCACCGCCGACTCGCTGACGCCCAGATCGGCCAACTGGTGCGGCACGCCGTGGCGGTGGGTGATGTGCCCCTCTCCCAGAATCGCCACCACGCTGCGCCCGGTGCGGCGGCGGGTGTCGGCGATCCGCTCGGCCATCGCGCGGTCCCAGACGCTTTGCGCCTCGATGAAGCGTTGGGCGGCGGGGGTGTTGCCGCTCGTGGTGTCCGCCTGGGTGTCCGCCGGGGTCTTGTCGCCGTCCCGGTCGGGGTGGGCGGCCAACGCCTCGGCCAGACGGGTGCGGTAGGCGTCGCTGGGCGGGGCGGGTTGGCCGACGCCCTCGCGCGCGTCGGCGGGAATGGCGGCCCAGCCGTCGCGGGCGGTGCGGGCGATCAGGCTGCGGTCGACGTTCAGCGCCACCAGCGGCAGCCGGTTCATCCGGGCAAAGCGCAGGATCGGCAGATACATCTCCGGGTCGAAGCCCCAGACCGTGGCCCATTCGCTGGCGGCCAGGAACGCCGCCTCGTCCAATTCCCCGGCGGACCAGCGGTCCAGCGCCGGTTGCGCCCGGCGCGGCAGCATCTCCAGCCCGATGGCAAGGTCGGGGTTGTGGGCGTGCAGTCCGGCCAGGGTGTGAAGCTGCCAACGGTGGTGGTCGGGCTTGTCGTGCTGCTCGCCCAACAGGATGACGGGAAACTCGGCGATTCGCCGCAGCGGCGTGGCGATGGTCAGCCGCTTGCCCTCGCCATCGGCCCAGACGCCCGGGGCGACGCAGGCCGGTGGGGTCGGCAGGACGGTGACGGCGGGCGTGTCCTGCGCCCGCGCAGGGGAGGCGCACAGGAGGGCCGCGCCGAGGAGGGCCAGCGTGAACGGGGCGGATGGGCGGGGCACGGGCGGCGGCTCCGGCGGGGCAGGGGGTGGAAGGGGGTGGCGCTGAAGGTTGGGCCGCCGGGCGGCGGCGTCAACAGCGGGGAGCGGTCTTTCCAATCGCGAATCATTCTCAGCGCTTTCCCCCGGCGGCAAAGCGGGGTAGCATGGGGGCATGCCACACCGCAAAACCGTCATCCTGACCGGCGCCAGCCGGGGCATCGGACACGCCACCGTCGCGCGCTTCAGCGCCGAGGGCTGGCGCGTGATCTCCTGCGCGCGCGAGGACATCCCCGCCCATTGCCGCCGGGATCCCAACTGGACCCACCACATCCCGACCGATCTGGCCAACCCGGCCAGCCGCGCCGCCTTCATCGAAGAGGCGAATCGGGTGCTGGACGGCGGGCCGCTGCACGCGCTGGTCAACAACGCGGGCATTTCGCCCAAGACGCCGATCAAGGAACGGCTGGGCTGCCTGAACGGGTCCATCGAAGGATGGCATCAGGTGTTCGAGCTGAATTTCTTCGCCCCGCTGGTGCTGGCGCGCGGCTTCGCCGCCCCGCTGTCGCGCGGCAAGGGGGCCATCGTCAACGTGACCTCCATCGCCGGGCACGGCGTCCACCCCTTCGCCGGGTCGGCCTATTCGACCTCCAAGGCGGCGCTGTCGGGCCTGACCCGCGAGATGGCGGTTGAGTTCGCCGAAATCAACGTCCGCGTCAACGCGGTGGCTCCGGGCGAAATCGAAACGGCGATGACCGGGCCGGAATACGACGTGCTCATCCCGCGCATTCCGTTGAAGCGCATGGGAACCCCGGCGGACGTCGCGGCGGTGATCCATTACCTGTGCGGACCGGACGCCGGTTACGTCACCGGAACCGAAATGTTCATCACCGGCGGCCAGCACCTGTTCTGAGGGCGGCGGGGCGGGCGATGGCGGAAACGCCTTGTTTGCGGTCGGGGGGCGGACCATATCGTTGGTATGACACACATCCCCCGCCCCTTGCGCCGTCTGGCGCTGCTTGGCCTTGCCGTTGCCACGCTGACGGCCTGCGCCGGGGCGGATACGCCCCGTTTGGAAACGCCCCGTGCAACGCAGCCGGGTGTGACATCGCCTGGCGTGGAACGGGTCGGCCTGAAGCCCAGTTTCCGGTCCATCGAACTGGAAACCCGACAGACCCGGATCGACGTGCCCGGTGAGTCGGTGGAGCGCGGTGCCATCCCCCCGCGCATCGCCGAGACCCAGCCCCCCACCCGTCGGCCCCGCGCCGGATCCTCCAGCCCACTCCCCGATCCGGCGGTGTCCCCCGCCCCGCCGCGTCCCGTGCCTTTGCCGCTGCCCCCGTCGACCCAGAGCGCCACCGACGCGTTCAAGCGCGACCTGTTGCGCCCGGAAGCCGACCGGATGCGCGCCGACGACGCGCTGGGCCGTCTGGACCCGTTGCAACAGCGCGACCTGATGAGGCGCGAGTTGGAGTTGCGCCAACTGGGCGATCCGCTGGCACGCTGACCGCCAACCGGGTGGTTCGCGGTGGTGAATGGAACGTTTGAAACACCGTGCAACAGCTTTCCGCCCCCTGTTCCACTGTTCCATTGATGGGGCCGCGCGCCCATCCGCCGCCGGACGGCGGTGGCAGCGGGCGGGTGGTGCAGGGATTGCGTGGTTGGCAGGCATGGCGGCGTCGTTGAAAAACAGGCGCAAAATCCTATCCCGCCGCGATGGAGCGGGCAACCGCACGCGGAAAACCGATGGATTGGCCGGATCAGCCGGGCCGGGTGAGGCCACAGGGCAATCGCTTGAACGAGGGATCATCATCACGCAAGCAAGAATGGACACGGATTTTACGGACAAAAGGACGGATTTAGCGGATTTTTTCCTCAAATCGCTTCACTCATCCTGTCGCGAGGTGTGTCGCAAGCTCGCAAACAGGATGGCTCTGAGGCGCGTTCCGTGAAATCCGTGAGAAAAATCCGTGAAATCCGTGGCAACGCTTGTTCCGGTCGTGTGCACGATGCTTCAAGCGATTGCCCCGGGTGAGGCCACGCGTCACTTGACCCGGGCCGCGATGCCCCGCATACCGCGCCGGGGACAGGGCGAAACCGGGGGATGGGGGCATGACGACGCTGACGGGGGCCTTCGGGTCGGGGTTGATCGAACCCGTGTGGGTCCTTCAGCACCTGTTGGGTTTTCTTGGCATCGGGTTGTGGGCCGGGCAGGTGGGGGGAACCGCCGTCTGGCAGGCCCTGACCGCCGCCGTGACCGCCGCGATCCTGGCGGGCATCGCCGCGCAGGTCGGGTTGCGCCTGCCCTACGCCGCGCCGGGCCTAGCGGTCGCCCTGATCGTCGTGGGCGCGCTGGTGGCGCTGGCGGTGCGGGTGCCGGTGTGGTGTGTGGTGATCGTCGCCGCCGTCGCGGCGGTGTTTCATGGCCACGCCCATCAGGGAACCATCCTGTTCTGGGCCGGGTTCGCCTGTGGGTTGCTGCTGGTGGGGTGCGCCGGGGTGGGGTTGTCGCAACTGGTGGCGCAGGCGGAATCGCCGCGCGCGGTGCGGCTCTGTGGCGGTGCGGTGTCGGTCGCGGGCGTTCTGGATCTGATTGGAATAATTTAACCGTTCGCGGCTTGAAATGGGGCGGCGATGCGGGGATCTTGTAGGGAACTTGCGATTTCCGCCCCTCCAGCGAATGGGAATGTCCCCGGTGCCACGCGCAGGACGCAACGCCGCTTCGGCGTCTGACCTTCCCACCCCGTCCCGGATCCCCGCCGCCGGGGCCAGCGGGCCAACGCGGCGCGGTCTTTTGGCCGGGGCGGCGGGCTTGGCGCTGGCCGCGCAGGCCGGTGGTTTTTCGACCGGGCTGGCGCAGGATTTGCGCTATTTCCGCATCGGCACCGGGACCACCTCCGGCACCTATTTCCCAATCGGTGGTTTGATCGCCAACGCCATTTCCAACCCGCCGGGGTCGCGGCCCTGCGACCGGGGCGGCAGTTGCGGCATTCCCGGCCTGATCATGGTGGCGCAGGCGACCAACGGATCGGTCGAGAACATCGAACTGCTGCGGTCGGGCGCGGTCGAGGCCGGGTTTGCCCAGGCCGACACCGCCTTTTGGGCCTACAGCGGGACCGGCAGTTTCACCGGAAAGCCGCCGTTCGAGGGGTTGCGCTCGCTGGGCATGCTGTACGCCGAAGCGATTCAGGTGGTGGTCCGCTCCGACGGCTTCATCGACCGGATCGCCGATCTGAAGGGCCGCAGCCTGTCGTTGGGCGAGGAGGGGTCGGGCACGCTGGTCGAAGCGCGCCTGATCCTGGACGCCTATGGCCTGTCGGAAAGCACGATCACGCCCCAGTATCTGAAGCCCGCCACCGCCGCCGACCGGCTGGCCAAGGGCGAGTTGGACGGGTTTTTCATGGTCGGCGGCTATCCTGTGGCGGCGGTCAGCGACGTCGCCACGCGGGTGCCGATCCGGCTGCTGCCGATCGACGGCGAACCGGCGGCCCGGCTGCGCCGCAACCTGCGTTTTTACCTGGAAAGCGAGATTCCGGGCGACGCCTATCCCGGAACCGCCCCGACCCCGACCCTGAGCCTGGGGGCGGAGCTGCTGGTGCGGGCCGACCGCGACCCCGATCTCATTTACGGCGTGGTCAAGGCGCTGTGGCACGAGAACACCCGCCGCGTGCTGGCCGAGGGGCACCCGCGCGGGCGCAGCTTCGACCCGGCCAAGGCGGCGACCGACGTGGCGATTCCGCTGCATCCGGGGGCGGAGCGCTATTACCGAGAGGCCGGGTTGCTGGGCGACGCCGCCAACGAAACCAACGCCCGCGCCCCGGCGGTGGCCCCGGCCAAGCCGTAAGGCCGCCAAGCTGCCAAGCTGTCAGGCCGGGCCGGTCAGCGGCGTGGGGAGCGCGGGGCGGGTTTTTGGGCGGTGGGCTTTTTGTTGGTGGGCTTGGCCGTGCCTTTGGTTTTGGCCTTGCCCGTTGGTTTGGCTTTGGTGGCGGACCGCGCCGGGGTGGGCGCGCGTTCGGGGCCGGGGACCGTCAGTTCGCGCCATTGGCCGGGGGCCAGCCCGTCGAGCGTCCAATCACCAATCGACCAGCGGATCAGCCGCAGCGTGGGAAAACCGACCGCCGCCGTCATCCGCCGCACTTGCCGGTTGCGCCCCTCGCGCAGGGTCAGGGCCAGCCACGCGGTGGGGATGGCGGCGCGGAAACGCACCGGCGGGTCGCGCGGCCACAGATTGGCCGGTTCGTCGATCCGTTCGACCAGGGCGGGCAGGGTGGGGCCGTCCTTCAGCGTCACGCCCGCGCGCAGCGCGTACAGCGCCGCGTCGGTCGGCTCGCCTTCCACCTGCACCCAATAGGTTTTCGGCATCTTGTTTTTCGGCGCGGCGATGCGGGCGATCAGCGCGCCGTCGTCGCTCAGGGCCAGCAGCCCTTCGCTGTCGCGGTCCAGCCGCCCGGCGGCGTAGACCCCGCGTACCGGCAGGCACCCGGCCAGCGTTGGGCGGCCCTGGTCGTCGGTGAATTGCGGCAACACGCCGTAGGGTTTGTTCAAGAGAATCAGACGCGGCACGGACGACCTTTCAGATGCGCGGATCGGGAATGGCTCCCCGCTGGGGGAATGGCGCTATGCTCCGCGCCGTCCTGTCCTTTCTACCAGGGGAACCGCCGTGACGCTTCTGTTCTGCTCCGCCAGCGACAACGCCGAGGATTGGCGCCGCGAGATCGCCCAACGCCTGCCCGGGGTGGAGATGCGCGTCTGGCCCGATTGCGGTGACGTGGCGGACATCACCGTGGCGGTGGTGTGGAAGCCGCCCGCCGGGATGCTGGCCAGCCTGCCCAATCTGGGCCTGATCGTGTCGCTGGGAGCCGGGGTGGAGCCGCTGTTGCAGGATCCGACGCTGCCCGACGTGCCGCTGGTCCGCATGGTGGCGGATGGTTTGACGGCGGATATGGCCGGCTACGTCGTGCTCCAGGTCCTGCGCTGGCACCGCCAGATGGAGGAATACGCCGCGCTTCAGGCGGCGGAGCGCTGGCAGCCGCTGGGCCACAAGCCCGCCGGGGACGTCACCGTCGGCATTCTGGGGTTGGGGGAACTGGGCGTCGCCTCCGCCCGCAGCCTGCGCAGCCTGGATTACCGCGTGGTCGGGTGGAGCCGCAGCCCGAAGACCATCGACGGGGTGGAAAGCTTCGCCGGGGCCGAGGGGCTGGCCGCCATGCTGCCGCAGACCGACATTCTGGTGTGCCTGCTGCCGCTGACCCCGGACACGCACGGGCTGTTGAACGCCGCGCTGTTCGCTGCGCTGCCGCCGGGGGCGGTGGTGGTCAACGCCGCGCGCGGTGGGCATGTGGTGGAGGCGGATTTGCTGGCCGCGCTCGATTCGGGTCGTCTGCGCGGGGCCAGCCTGGACGTGTTCGTCGAGGAACCCTTGCCGCCCGGTCATCCGTTCTGGCGTCATCCGGGGGTGCGCATCACCCCGCACGTCGCGGGCATCACCCACCCGTCGCGCTGCGCCCAACAGGTGGCCACCGCCGTCACCGCGTTCCGCGCCGGGCAGCCGCTGCCGAATCGGGTGGACCGCCGACGCGGCTATTGAGAAGCGGGGGGAGGCGGGACTATTGCGACGGGGTGGCGACCGCTGCGGCCGCCACGACCGCCGCCTCCACCGCTGTCGGCGTGGCCGGGCCGGGGGATTTCAGGGCGGCTTCCAGCCGGTTCTTGGCGGCCAGGGCCAGCGCCTCTTCCGCGCGGACGACGGCCATGTCCTCCTCCGTCACCGCCCCGGCGGCGATCACCAGCTCGGCGAAGTCCGACAGGAAGACGCTGCCCCTGACGGTGCGCTGAACCAGGACGTTGCGCTTGTCCTCGGTGTCGCGCTTGCGTTTGACGAAGCTGAGGACCGACAGGCGATCCAGGGCGCGGGTGACGGCGGGTTTGGAGATGTTCAGCAGCGCGGCCAGCCCGCGCACGGTGTGGGGTGGGTCGGTCAGATAGACCTGCAACAGGATCGCCAATTGCCGGGCCGACAAATCCGGCCCGTCCTGCCGCACGCTGGCGACCAGCGCCGCACGCCACAAACCCAGCGCCTTGAGGTTCCGAGCCATGCTTCCCCCCAGCCATATCCGCGTCCAGGGCCGCGCCCGGATCCCGCGCGCCGAGTGTCGCCCAACCCACCCCACACGCGCAAGCCTTTCGCGGACCGTGCCAACGATCCGCGCGGTGTCAGGCGTCGATCGCAGAGACGATTCGGTGCGGTGGAGCGGTTGCGGGGCCAGGGCATCATGCTGGAGAGGCAGACTCCGCAACGCCCATCAATAGATGAGTTCGTTTTCGCCGCTGCCTTCGGAAATGACGATTTCGCCGCGCGCGGCCAGATCCTTGGCCAGCTGGACCATGTACATCTGCGCCTCGTCCACCTCGCGGACGCGGACCGGACCCATGGCGGCCATGTCCTCGCGCATGATCTTGGCGGCGCGTTCGGACATGTTGGAGAAGAAGAGATCCTTCAGCGTTTCCGACGCGCCCTTCAGCGCGGTTCCCAGCTTCTGCTTGTCCACCGTGCGCAACAGGGTCTGCACGCCGGACGGGTCGAGCTTGGACAGATCCTCAAACGTGAACATCAGCGACTTGATGCGCTCGGCGCTGTCGCGGTTGCGCTCCTCCAACGCCGCCATGAAACGGTGTTCGGTGGTGCGGTCCAGGCCGTTGAAGATTTCCGCGAGCATTTCGTGGCTGTCGCGGCGGCTGGTGCGGGCCAGGTTGGTCATGAACTCGGTGCGCAGCGTGCGTTCGACGTCGTCCAGAACCTCTTTCTGCACCGCCTCCATGCGCAGCATGCGCATGATGACTTCCATGGCGAAGCTTTCCGGCAGCTGGGTCAGCACGCGCCCGGCGTGTTCCGGGCGGATTTTGGACAGCACGACGGCGACGGTCTGCGGGTATTCGTTCTTCAGATAGTTGGACAGAACGGATTCGTTCACGTTCGCCAGCTTGTCCCACATGGTGCGACCGGCGGGACCACGGATTTCCTCCATGATCTGGTCGACCTTGTCCTTGGGCAAGGTCTTCATCAGCAGCCGTTCGGTGGAGTCGAAGGAGCCGACGAGCGATCCGGTGGCCGACATCTGTTCGGCGAACTCGACGAACAGGCGTTCGATGATGTTGGCCGACACGGTGCCGAGATTGGCCATCACCTGCGACAGCTCTTTGATCTCTTCATCGTCCATCATGGAGAAGAGCTTGGACGAATGCTCATCGCCCAAGGCCAGCATCAGGATCGCGGCCTTTTCCGGGCCGGTGAGGGTGCGGAAATCCTCACGAACCTTCAGCGCCATCTCTCTGTCTCCACCCCGTCGCCCCGCCGCCCGACCCGGCGACCTCTAAACCATGGACTCTGTTGTAATACGTTCCCATCCGCCGCGCCATGGATTCGGCGAGTCGTCCGGCGGTGCCGGGTGAGGCAAAGACGGGCGCCCCCCTTTGCCCCACCGCGCGCGGGCGTCAGCCGAACCGCTTGGCGATCACCGCGTAGGCGGCGCGCAGGCCCAGCGCCTCCCCGCCCTCCGGGCGGCCGGGGCGGGTCCCGCTGTTCCAGGCGTAGGTGTCCAGATGCGCCCATGGGGTGTCTTTCGACACGAAGTCCTGCAGGAACAGCCCGGCGGTGATGGCTCCGGCAAAGCCGTTGCTGGTGACGTTGCTGAGGTCGGCCACCTTGCTGTCCAGCCCCTTGCGGTAGGGTGCCCACAGCGGCAGCCGCCACATCGGATCCTCGACCTCCGTCCCGGCGGCGAGCAGGTCGCTGGCCAGGGAATCGTTGTTGGACAGCAGGGCGGGCAGGTCCGGCCCCAGGGCGACGCGGGCGGCCCCGGTCAGGGTGGCGAAGTCGATCAGCAGAGCGGGCTGTTCCGAATCCGCCTCCGCCAGCGCGTCGCACAGGATCAGGCGGCCTTCGGCGTCGGTGTTGCCGACCTCCACCGTCAGGCCCTTGCGGGTCTTCAGCACGTCCATCGGTTTGAAGGAATCGCCGCCGACGACGTTTTCCACCGCCGGAACCAGCACGCGCAGCCGCACCGGCAGCCCGGCCATCATCACCATCCGGCCCAGCGCCAGCGCGTGGGCGGCGCCGCCCATGTCCTTTTTCATCATCAGCATGGCGGAGGACGGTTTCAGATCCAGCCCGCCGGTGTCAAAGCACACGCCCTTGCCGACGATGGTGACTTTCGGATGCTCCGGGTTGCCCCAACGCAGATCAATCAGGCGCGGCGCGCGCGGGCTGGCGCGGCCCACGGCGTGAATCGCCGGGTAATCGCGGTCCAGCAGATCGGGGCCGACGATGACGTCGAGCGCGGCCTCGAACTCCTCGGCCAGGGCGCGGGCGGTGTCGGCCAGTTCGGCGGGGCCGAGGTCGCAGGCGGGGGTGTTGACCAGATCGCGCACCAGCGTCACCGCGCTGGCGGTGCGCTCCACCTCGCCCCGGTCGGCGTGCGCGGGCCAGACCAGCCCGGCCAGCGGCTTGTCGGTCTTCTTGTAGCGGGTGAAGCGGTAGCTGCCCAAGGCCCAGCCCAGCGCCGCGCGGGTGGCCGCCCGCGCGTCGAGCGCCGCGTCGATGTGGTAGGACCCGGCGGGCAAGCTGGTCGGCAACCCGGCGAAGGCCCACAGGTCATCGAGCGCCGACACCCCGACCAGCGCGCGCGCGCCATCGCCGCCCGGCAGGAAGGCGACGCTTCCGGCGTCCCCGGCGAAGCCCACGGTTTTGAGCCAGGCGGCGGTCTCCGGTGATTGACCGGCCAGCCAATCCGGCAAACCGGCCTTGGTCACGGGGATGAGGGCGACGGTGTCCGGCGGAGCAACGGCGAGCAGGGTGGCGAGCAAGACAGGCGATCCTTTGGCAATCAAACGGTCATGTCCGGTAAGGATGGCGCGCCCACGCCCGGCTGAAAAGGGGGCAATGGCCGGGATTGCGCCGGAAAACGCGCAAAATGCTTTCATTCCGAACGATTTCATCGGGAATGGTGGTGGTGACGAGCCATGCGCCGAGGGGGGCTTGCGCCCCTTGCTGTGCCTGGGCATGCTCGGCCTCTCCTTTCGGTATGGGTGGGTGAGAGATGAGCGCTATGACGTTGGTTGTGGGCAACAAGGCGTATTCCTCCTGGTCGCTGCGCCCGTGGTTGGCGCTCAAGCAGGCCGGGGTGAGCTTTGCCGAGATTGTCATTCCCCTGCGCCAGCCCGAGACCAAGGCGCAGATCCTCGCCCATTGCCCCAGCGGCAAGGTGCCGTGCCTGATCGACGGCGATCGGGTGATCTGGGATTCGCTGGCGATTTGCGAGTATGTCGCCGAACTGGCCCCCGCCGCCGGTTTGTGGCCGGCCGATCCGCACGCCCGCGCCATCGCGCGGTCGGTGTCGGCGGAGATGCATTCGGGCTTTGCCGCCCTGCGCAACGCCATGTCGATGGATCTGAAGATCGACCGCCACGGGGAGGGGATGACTCCCGACAGCGCGGCGGACATCGCCCGCATCCAGGCGCTGTGGGCCGATTGCCGCGCCCGTTTCGGCCAGGGCGGGCCGTTCCTGTTTGGCGGTTTCACCATCGCCGACGCCATGTTCGCCCCGGTCGTCACCCGTTTCGAAACCTATGGCGTGGTGGTGGACGCGGTGTCGCGGGCCTATATGGACGCGGTGCAGGCGTTGCCCGCGATGCAGGAGTGGACCGCCGCCGCCAAGGCCGAACCCTGGGTGCTGCAACTGTGAGGGCCGGGGCTGCCGTGACGCGATTACCGGACATGCCCCTGGCGGTTCGCCCGACCGTCGCGGCCGACGCCGAGGCGGTCAGCGATCTGCTGCGCGTCTGCTACACCACGCTGATGGAGCCGGGCTATCCGCCGGGGGCGCTGGATCGGGTGCTGCCGCTGATGATGCGCGCCAACCCGGCCCTGTTGCGCTCCGGTCGCTATTACGTGGTGGAAACGGCGGACGGGACTCCGGTCGGGTGCGGCGGTTGGTCGTTGGAGCGGCCCGACGCCCCGAACGACCCGGTGGACCCGACCCTGGGCCACATCCGCCATTTCGGCACGCACCCGGATTGGCTGCGGCGTGGGGTGGGGGCGGCGTTGATCGAGCGCTGCGTGGTGGATGCGCGGGCGGCGGGGGTGCAGCGGTTCGAATGCTACGCCAGCCTTGTGGCCGGTGAGTTTTACCAGTCGCAGGGGTTCCGCCCGCTGGGGCCGCTCGACGTCCGCATCGCCAACGGCATGGTGATTCCCAGCCTGCTGATGATCCGCGACCGGCTGTGACCAAACGGGCGGTGATGGGCAGGCGGTGACGCCGCAAGCGCGGTGGCGTCAGCCCCGCACCGCCTGAGCGTTCACCGATTCCAGATTGAGGGCGGCGGCCAGCAGGGCGCGGGTGTAGTCCTGCTGCGGGGCTTCGAAGATGCGTTGGGTCGGCCCCTGTTCCACCACCTTGCCGTCCTTCATCACCATCACATGGCTCGACAGGGCGCGAACCACGCGCAGATCGTGGCTGATGAACAGATAGGCCAGATTGTGGCGGGCCTGGATGTCGCGCAGCAGATCGACGATCTGCGCCTGCACCGACATGTCGAGCGCCGAGGTCGGCTCGTCCAGCACCAGGAAGCGCGGCTTCAGCACCAGGGCGCGGGCGATGGCGATGCGCTGGCGCTGGCCGCCGGAAAACTCGTGCGGGTAGCGGTGGCGGCTGGCCGGATCCAGGCCGACCTCCTCCAGCGCGCGGGCGACCATGCGGTCGCGCTCCGCCGGGTCGCCCAGCTTGTGGATGGCCAGCCCCTCGCCGATGATCTGGCCGACGGTCAGGCGCGGCGACAGGCTGCCATAGGGGTCCTGAAACACCACCTGCATCTCCCGGCGCAACGGGCGCATCCGCTTGGCCGTCCAGCCCTGCACGTCCACCCCGTCGAAGCGGATGGCCCCGGCGCTGGCGTGCAGCCGCAGCAGCGCCAGCCCCAGCGTGGTCTTGCCGGAGCCGGATTCGCCGACCACCCCCACCGTGTGGCCCTGGCGCACCGCGACCGACACGCCATCGACGGCGCGGATGTGGCCGACGGTGCGGCGCAGCAGCCCCTTCTTGATCGGGAAATGCACCTTCAGCCCGTCCGCCGCCATCACCTCCGCCGCGTCGTCGGGCGGGGTCAGCGGGTTGCCGCGTGGTTCGGCCGAAAGCAGGGCGCGGGTGTAGGGGTGTTGCGGGCGCACGAACAGATCGGCCACCGCCGCCTGCTCGACAATCTCCCCGCCCTTCATCACGCAAACCCGGTCCGCCATTTTGCGCACCACCCCCAGATCGTGGGTGATGAGCAGCAGCGCCATGCCGAAGCGGCGTTGCAGATCCTTCAGCAGCTCCAGAATCTGCGCCTGGATGGTGACGTCGAGCGCGGTGGTCGGCTCGTCGGCGATCAGCAGATCGGGTTCGTTGGCCAGCGCCATGGCGATCATCACCCGCTGGCGCTGGCCGCCCGACAGTTCGTGCGGGTAGGCGCTCAACCGCTTGTCCGGATCGGGCAGGCCGACCAGCCGCAGCAGCTCCAGCGTGCGGGCGCGGGCGGCGCTGGCCGACAGACCCTTGTGCAGGAACAGCGTCTCGTTGATCTGCCGCTCGATGGAGTGGAGCGGGTTCAGCGAGGTCATCGGCTCCTGAAAGATCATGGCGACGCGGTTGCCGCGCACGCCGCGCAGGGTCTTTTCGTCCGCCCCGATCATCTCGGTGCCGTTGACGCGGATTGACGACCCGGCGGGGTGGCTGGCCATCGGCTGGGGCAGCAGTTGCAGGATCGACAGCGCCGTCACCGATTTGCCGGAGCCGGACTCGCCGACCAGCGCCAACGTTTCGCCCTTGGCGATGGCGAAGGACACACCCTTGACCGCGTGGGCCACGCCATTGGGGCTGCGGAAATCCACGCGCAGGTCGGTGATGGACAGCAGGGGAGCGGCGGCTGTGGAGGCGTCGGTCTGGGTGGCGGCGGTCATGGGCGGGGCCTTGTCGAAGAGGAAGCGGCGTGGCTGCGGTCCACCGCCTCTGCGGTCTCGTCCGTCGCCGTGGACACCCCGGTGGACAGGGCGGCGATGGTCTTGCGCGGGTCGAAGGCGTCGCGCACCGCCTCGCCGATGAAGATCAGCAGGCTGAGCGTCAGCGCCAGCACGATGAAGGCGGTCAGGCCCAGCCAGGGCGCTTGCAGGTTGGCCTTGCCCTGCGCCAGCAGCTCGCCCAGCGAGGGGGAGCCGGGCGGCAGGCCGAAGCCCAGGAAATCCAGCGCGGTGAGCGTGGTGATCGACCCGTTGAGGATGAAGGGCATGAAGGTCAACGTTGCCACCATGGCGTTGGGCAGCACATGGCGGACCATGATGGTGACGTCACTCGCCCCCAGCGCGCGCGCCGCCCGCACGTAATCCAGATTGCGGGCGCGCAGGAACTCCGCCCGCACCACATGGACCAGCGCGGTCCAGGAAAACAGCAGCAGCAGGCCCAGCAGCCACCAGAAGGTCGGCGTCACCACGCTGGCCAGGATGATGAGCAGGAACAGGGTGGGCAGCCCCTGCCAGATCTCGATGAAGCGCTGGAACAGCAGGTCGGTCAGCCCGCCGAAATAGCCCTGGACCGCACCCGCCATCACCCCGATGACCGAGGAGAACAGCGTCAGCGTCAACCCGAACAGGACGGAGATGCGGAAGCCGTAGATCAGGCGGGCCACCACGTCGCGCCCCTGGTCGTCGGTGCCCAGCCAATTGTCGGCCGACGGTGGGGCCGGGGCGGGAACCGGCAGGTTGTAATTGATGGTGCGGTAGCTGTAGCGGATCGGCGCCCACACCATCCAGCCCTTGGCCGCGATCAGTTCGCGCACGAAGGGGTCGCGGTAATCGGTTTCCGTCGCGAACTCGCCGCCGAAGGTGGTTTCGGGATAGGCGGTGAAGACCGGCCAATAGAGGGCGTTGTCGTAGCGGACGACCAGCGGCTTGTCGTTGGCGATGAACTCCGCCCCCAGCGACAGGGTGAACAGCGCCAGGAAGATCCAGAAGGACCAGAATCCGCGCCGGTTGGCCCGGAAATTCGCCAGACGGCGGCGGGTGATGGGGGTGAGGCGCAAGGCTCAGACGCTCCGCGAGTCGAAATCGATGCGGGGATCGACCAGGACATAGGTGACGTCCCCGACCAGATTCATCACCAGACCCAACAGGGTGAAGAAATACAGCGTGCCGAACATCACCGGATAATCGCGGTTGATCGCCGCCTCGAACCCCAGCAGGCCCAGCCCGTCGAGCGAGAAGATCACCTCGATCAGCATCGCCCCGGTGAACAGGATGCCGATGAAGGCCCCGGGGAATCCGGCGATGACGATCAGCATGGCGTTGCGGAAGACATGGCCGTACAGCACCTGCCGTTCCGCCAGACCCTTGGCCCGCGCGGTCACGACATACTGCTTGCCGATCTCCTCCAGGAAGGAGTTCTTGGTCAGCATGGTCAGCCCGGCAAAGCCGCCGATCACCATGGCCAGCACCGGCAACACCATGTGCCACAGGTAATCCAGAACCTGTTTGTACCAGGGCAGCGACGCCCAATTGTCCGACACCAGACCGCGCAAGGGGAACCAGTCGAGGTATCGGCCCCCGGCGAAGACGACGATCAGCAGCACCGCGAAGAGAAAGCCCGGAATGGCGTAGCCGACGATGACGACCCCCGACGTCCAGACGTCAAAGGGCTGGCCGTCGCGCACCGCCTTGGCGATGCCCAGCGGGATGGAGACCAGATAGACGATCAGCGTCGTCCATACCCCCAGCGAAATCGACACCGGCATTTTTTCGATCACCAGATCGACGACCCGGCGGTCGCGGAAATAGCTGGTCCCGAAATCAAAGACGACGTAATTGCCCATCATGTGGAGAAAGCGTTCGTGCAACGGTTTGTCGAAGCCGAATTCCTTCTCCAACTGCTTGATGAAAGCGGGATCCAGCCCCTGCGCGCCCCGGTAGCGGTTGCCGCTGTCGCCGCCGGTTTGGGCGTGTTGCTGGGTGGTGGCCCCGCTGTCGCCGCTGGCCGAGCCGCCGATGCGCGAGGTGGCCTCCACCGCCGTGCCCTGGACGCGGGCGATCATCTGCTCGATCGGGCCGCCGGGGGCGATCTGCACGATCAGGAAATTGATGATCATGATGCCGACCAGCGTCGGCACGATCAGCAGCAGGCGGCGGGTGATGTAGGCCAGCATGGGCGGTGGCGTCCCCGTCTTTGGCGGAATTGCAGTGGAACTTGCGGGGTTATGGCGACGGTGTTGCGGGTGACGGGGCGGTGCGGCGGGCGCTGGTCGCCAGCTTGGCGTTCTTCGCCGGATCGACCCACCAGATGTCGGTCACGCCCAGCCCGTATTTGGCGGTGATGGCCGGATGGGAGAAGCGGTTCCAATAGGCCACCCGGTGCACGCTGTCGTGCCAATGCGGGATGACGTACCAGTTCCACAGCAGCACGCGGTCCAGCGCGCGGGTGGCGGCGATCTGCGCCTCGCGGTCCGGGGCGGCGATGATCTTTTCCACCAGCGCGTCCACCACCGGATTCTTGATGCCGATGGTGTTGCGGCTGCCGGGCAGGTCGGCGCGTGAGGATTCCCAGTAATCCCGCTGTTCGTTGCCGGGTGACAAGGATTGCGCCATCCGTTCGATGGTCATATCGAAATCGAAATTGTCGGTGCGGTTCTGGTACTGGGCGGTGTCCACCACGCGGATGCTTGCCTCGATCCCGGCGCGCTCCAGATTGCGCAGGAAAGGTTGGATGATCCGTTCCATGTCCGCCTGCGCGATCAGGATTTCAAAGCGGAAGGGCGCGCCGGTGGCGGTGTTGACCAGCTTGTTGTTCTTCAGATCCCACCCGGCCTCTTTCAACAGGCCCAGCGCGGTGCGCAGATTCTGGCGGATGTTGCCGCTGCCGTCGGTTTTCGGCGGTTCGAACGGGGTGGTGAACACCTCGTCCGGGATCTTGCCGCGAAAGGGTTCCAACAGGGCCAGTTCGGCGGGGGAGGGCAGGCCGGTGGCCGCCAATTCCGAATTGGCGAAATAGCTCTTGGTCCGCTGGAACAGGCCATAAGACAGGTTGGCGCGGGTCCACTCGTAATCGAACAGGTAATTCAGCGCCTCGCGCACCTTGCGGTCCTGGAAGATCGGGCGGCGGATGTTGAAGGCAAAGGCCTGCATCCCCTGCGGATCCTGGTGCTTGATCTCCTCGCGGACGATCTCGCCATCCTTCACGGCGGGGGTGTTGTAGCCGGTCGTCCAGTTTTTCGACGAATGCTCGACCCGGAAATCATAGGCCCCGGCCTTGAAGGCTTCAAAGGACACGTCGAGGTCGCGGTAATAGTCGTAGCGGATGCGGTCGAAATTGTAGCGGCCCCGGTTGACCGGCAGATCCTTCGCCCACCAATCGGTGACGCGCTGGTAGGTGATGGAACGACCCGCCTGCACCTCCGCCACGCGATAGGGACCGCTGCCGATCAGCGGTTCCAGCGTGGTGGTGGCGAAATCGCGCGTGGCGAAGGCGTGTTGGGGCAGGACCGGCAATTGCCCCATGATGATCGGCAGTTCGGCGTTGTCGGTGTTGCGGAACGTGAAGGTGACGGCGCGCTCCCCGGTCTTCTCCGCCTTGGCGACGTCGGCGTAATAGGTCCGGTAGACCGGATGGCCCTTGTCGCGCAGCGTCTCAAAGCTCCAGATCACATCCTCGGCGGTGACGGGCGTGCCGTCGTGGAAGCGGGCCTGCGGCCGCAGGGTGAAGGTGACGGCGCTGCGGTCCTTCGCCACCCGGATCGTTTCGGCCAGCAAACCGTATTCGGTCCCGACCTCGTCCCCGCTGCCGGTGGTCAGGGTCTGGAAGACCAGCCCGGCCCCAGCGGCGGTCTGGCCGCGCAGGATGAAGGGGTTGAGGTTGTCGAAGCCGCCGAAGGCCGACAGCTTGATTTCTCCGCCCTTGGGGGCGTTGGGATCGGCGTAGTCGAAATGCTGGAAATCCGGGCCGTATTTCGGCGCGCCGTGCTGGGTGATGGCGTGGAGCGCCGGGGGCGTCGTGGCGCTGGTGTCCTGCGCCGTTGCCGGGCCTGCGGCCAGCAGCATCGCGCCGACCATCGCCGCCAGTGTCACGCGCGTCCGACCCTGCATTCCCAACCCCGTCATTGTGGTGAATCCGTTCGTTCGGAAGTAGCCCCTCATTGGGGCCACATCAAGGCCGTGCGCCCGCTTTGGCCGGATCGACCCACCAATTGGCGGGGAAATGGGTGTTGCGGAAATCCTGATCGTATTTTGCCGGGGTGGCGGGGTGGGCCAGCCAGGTCTTGTGCGCCACCCAATTGTCCGGGTTGTGCCAGTGCGGGATCATGAAGAATCCCCACAGCAGCACGCGGTCGAGCGCGCGGGTCGCGGCCTGCACGCTGTCGAGATCCTTGGCCGCCAACACCCGTTCGATCAGCGCGTCGGCCACCGGGTCGCGCACGCCCGCGTAATTGGCCGATCCCTTGGTGTCCGCCGCCGCCGAGCCGAAATAGGTCCGCAATTCGGTGCCGGGCGGGGTGAAGAAGTTCAGATTGACGGTCACGACGTCAAAATCGAACTCGTCGAGCCGGGCCTGATATTGGGCGCTGTCGACGATGCGCAGGGTGGCGTCGATGCCGATCTTGCGCAGCGTTTCGATGTAGGGCTGGACCACGCGGGTCAGCGCGCCGGTCCCGTCGAGGAACTCGATGCGCAGCGGTTCGCCGGTCTTGACGTTGGTCAGGGTTCCGTTGCGGGTCTCCCACCCGGCCTCCTTGAACAGGCGCAGGGCGTCGCGCTGTTGCGCGCGGGTGTTGCTGCTGCCGTCGGTGGTCGGCGGGGCAAAGGGTTGGGTGAACAGCCGGTCGGGCAGTTGGGCGCGGTGCGGCTCCAGCAGGACCAGTTCCGCCGGGCCGGGCAGGCCGCGCGCGCCGAAATCGGAGTTGGGGAAGTTGCTGAGCGTCCGGCGGTACTGTCCGGCCAGGATGTTCTTGCGAATCCAGTCGAAATCGAACAGCAGTCCCAACGCCTCCCGCACCCTCGGGTCGGCGAAGGCCGGGCGGCGGGTGTTCAGGCGGAAGCCCTGCGCGCCCAGCGGCAGCTCGCTGGGGATGGCGAGGCGGGCGACCCGGCCATCCTGCATCGCCGGAAAATCATAGCCGCTGGCCCAGCGCAAGGCCCGATTCTCGGCGCGGAAATCATAGGCCCCGGCCTTGAAGGCTTCGAAGCTTACATCGTCGTCGCGGTAATAGTCGATCTTGACGCTGTCGAAATTGTAAAGCCCCCGGTTGACCGGCAAATCCCGTCCCCAGTAATCGGCCACCCGTTCAAAGACGATGCTGCGGCCGGGATCGACGCTTTTGATCCGGTAGGGACCGCTGCCCAGCGGCGGTTCCAGCGTGGTCTTGGACAGGTCGCGTCCGTTGGCCGTCCACCAATGCTGCGGGCGCGGTGACAGGGTCAGGGCGAAATCCAGGATCGGCTTGAGGTCGCCGCCGCCATCCACGGTGATTTTCACCCGGCGGTCGTCCAGCGCCTCCACCGTCTTGACGCGGTCGAGGAAGGATTTGAGGAAGGGCGCGCCGTGCGCCTGAATCTGGTCCCAGGTGAAGCGCACATCCTGCGCCGTCACCGGCACGCCGTCGTGCCAGCGCGCGTTGGCCCGCAAGGTGAAGATCGCCCAGGACCGGTCGTCGGGCAGTTCCACACTCTCGGCCAGCGCGCCATAGGCGGCGTCCAGCTCCCAGCCCGAGGGAACCATCAGCGTGTCGGCGATCAGCCCCAGCGTGCGCGGGGGCACGCCGCGCAGGATCAGGCTGTTCAGGCTGTCGAAGCTGCCGGGTGCGGCGAGCGTCACCGATCCGCCCTTGGGCGCGTTCGGATTCACATGGGGGAAATGGGTGAAATCCGGCGCGAATTGTGGCTCGCCAAACTGTTTCAAAGCCGGAACGACCGCTGTTCCGGCATAGGCGGGCAGGGCCAGGGACAGCAGCGTGGCGGCAACGGCAAGAACGCGGCGCATCGGCAAACCCGATCCAGGGGAAGGGTCCTTGATTGACGGTGAGCCACCGGTCGCGGTCAAGGACTATTCAATCAGGGCAATCGCTTGAAGCATCGTGCGACCGACCGGAGCAAGATCTGCCACGGATTTCACGGATTTTCCTCACGGACTTCACGGAACGCGTCTCAGAGCCATCCTGCTTGCGAACTGGTCGCAAACCTCATGGCGGGATACGATTGGGGTCAAAAATCCGTGTAATCTCTGATCTTTGTCCGTGAAATCCGTGTCCATTCTTGCTTGCGTTGCGATGATCCCTCGTTCAAGTGATTGCCCTGACTATTCAAGCCAAACTCGGGTTTGCCGGGGGTGTCAGGCGATGGCCGTGTCTTGGTCCAGATCCTTGGGGGTCAGGCGTTCCATCAGTTGGCGGTACCGGCGATCCGTGCGGATCAGCTTGCGCACCGCCTTTCCGTGGCGTGGGTTGGCCAGCATCCAGGCTTCCGCCGCACCATGATGCTCCGGATGGATGGACAGCATGTAGATCATGGCTTGTTCCGGACTCGAAATGGATTTCTCGGCCAGTTGCTCCAGGATCGCCCCGACATAGATCGGCAGGACTTCGCGGAAATCGGCGCGGCCGTCCTCGGGGCCATCATCCTCGGGTGCGTTGGCTGCGGGCGTGTCGCCTTCCGCGCCGGTGTCGTCCGGTGCCGCGACCGTGTCCAGCATGGCGAGGCGTTCGCTCTCCGGCAGAGCGAAAAAGGCGTCGAGGCCGAGCAGCAGGTCGCAGAGGGTTTTCTTGCGCACCATCCAGTTGGACCCGGCGGCCACACGCGCCGCCAACCCCTCCAGGAAGGGGCGCAGATTTTCCGGCGACGTGTCGAAGACGGAACGGGATGGTTGAGTGATCGGTGTCATTGCGAATCCAAAACGAAAAGGGGGTGCGCTCAACCGGCCAGCGCGGCCATCGCCTCGCGGTGGGTGCGCGGATCCCCGGCGGCGATCACCCGCCCGGTGGAGGCGGCGTTCAGCGGCGCGCCGTCCCAATCGGTCATCAGCCCGCCCGCCCCGATCACGACCGGAACCAGGGCGGCGAAGTCGTACAGCTTCAGCCCCGATTCGACGACCAGATCGTAATAGCCCGACGCAAGCAGCCCGTAGCTGTAGCAATCCCCGCCATAGGCCGACACCTTCACCTGTGCGGCAACCCGGCGGTAGGCGTCGTAATCCTCTCCGGGAAACAGGTCGGGGGAGGTGGTCCCGAACATCGCCGCCGCGATGCCGCCGGGGCAGGGGCGCACGCGCACCGGCTGGCCGTTGTGGGTGGTCGGCTGCCCGGTCACGCCCAGCCAGCGGTCGCCGATGATCGGCTGGTCGATCAGCCCCATCACCGGGGTGCCGCGATGGAGTAGGGCGACCAGCGTGCCGAAGATCGGCCGCCCGGCGATGAAGGATTTGGTCCCGTCGATCGGGTCGATGACCCACACCCATTCGGCGTCGAGGTTCTTGGTGCCGAACTCCTCGCCATAAATCCCGTCGTCGGGGCGTTCGGCGTCCAGGATCGCGCGGATGGCGCGTTCGGCCTCGCGGTCGGCGACGGTCACGGGGGATTGATCGGCCTTGTCGTCCACCGTCACGCCGGTGCGGAAATAGCCGCGAATCACGCTGGCGCTGGCGTCGGCCAGCCGCTGGGCCAGGGCCACCAGGGGTGCGGGGCAAATCTCGGTCATCGTGGGGATCCTTCCGGGCGGTGTCGGCGGCATCCTAACCACGCCCGACGGCGGCGCAAACCCGAAAGCGCGCGGCACCCCCTTTCCGGCGCGGCGGGGTTGTGGCAGCCTGCCGGTCATGTCCGAACGACCCAACGTCTACGCGTGCGTGCCGCTCGACCGCGCCGCGCACCGCCGCAAGGATGCCGATTGGCTGAACGAGGCGCGCCGGTCGGCGACCGCGCGCGTCCTGCCGGTCTGGCAATCGCGCAACTTCGTCACCGGCCCCGCTGATGCCCCGCGCGCCGTTCTGGTTCCGGCATCGCTCGATCTTGGTCAGGAGCCGATCTTTCTGGGCCTGTTGACCGAGGGGGAGGCGGCGGGCGCGCCGGTCTTCGCCGTCGATCTGCCGGGGGCGGAGTCGCCGGACACCCTGCCGCCGCTGGCCGGGTTGGGCCGGTTCGAGGATCTGCGCAGCGTCGGCCCGCAGATGCCGCCGGGGGAGGGGGCCTATTGCGCCTACGCCCGAGGCATGGCGTGGTGGAACGCCCGGCACCGCTTTTGCGGCGTCTGCGGCGCTCCGGCGGCGATGGCGGAGGGCGGGCATGTGCGCGTCTGCACCGATGCCGCCTGCGCCACCCACCATTTCCCCCGCACCGATCCGGCGGTGATCATGCTGGTGCACGATGGCGGCGACCGCATGGTGCTGGGGCGGCAATCGCGCTTTCCCCCCGGCGTCCATTCGGTGCTGGCGGGCTTCGTCGAACCGGGCGAAAGCCTGGAGGAGGCGGTGGCGCGCGAGGTGCTGGAAGAGGTCGGCCTGACCGTGACCGACGTGCGTTATTGCTCGTCGCAGCCCTGGCCCTTCCCGTCCTCCCTGATGCTCGGCTTCACCGCGCGGGCGACCAGCTTCGACATTTCGACCGACCAGGACGAGTTGGAAAGCGCCCGCTGGTTCGACCGCGCCTTTTTGCGCGACCACACCCCCAGCGATGATTTCCGGCTGGCCCGCAAGGATTCCATCGCCCACCGCCTGATCCGCGATTGGATCGATCAGGGGTGATCAGGCGGGTGGGGTGAAACGACAAACGGCGGATCGGGTTGCCCCGGTCCGCCGTTTTCGTGTTTGGCCGCAGCGTTGACGCCGCCCCGGCTCAATCCTCGCCGATCAACTGGCTTTCCTGATAGCGGAAGGGGTTGGCCGGGTAGACGCCCAGGATCTTGACCTCGCGGGCGAAGAAATCCAGCTCCTCCAACGCCAGCTTCAGCGGGCGTTCCTCGGGGTGGCCTTCGACGTCGGCGTAGAACTGGGTCTGGGTGAAGCGGCCACCGACCATGTAGCTTTCCAGCTTGGTCATGTTGATGCCGTTGGTGGCAAAGCCGCCCAACGCCTTGTACAGCGCGGCGGGCACGCTGCGCACGCTGAAGACGAAGGTCGTCACCGTCCGGCAGGACCCGGCGGCGGGCTGCTTGGGGTCGCGCGACAGAATTAGGAAACGGGTGGTGTTGTGATCGGCGTCCTCGATCCCGCTTTTCAGGATGTCGAGGTTGTAGATTTCGGCGGCCAGCGAG
This sequence comes from Azospirillum griseum, assembly GCF_003966125.1. GTDB lineage: Bacteria > Pseudomonadota > Alphaproteobacteria > Azospirillales > Azospirillaceae > Azospirillum > Azospirillum griseum. The sequence goes on along the minus strand of NZ_RXMA01000011.1, from coordinate 112,047 downwards.
GAGGCGATGGCGGCGTGTTGCGGATCGTTCAGCTCCGCGATCTCGCGCGCCGCACCGGCGGTGTCGGCGTGGTTGATCGCCTCCAACCCCAGCGAGCGGGTCATCGCCTGGCATTGCGACAGCGCCTGGATGTGGCTGCGCACCGTCTTGATGGTGCCGAGCGTCGCGCCCTTGGGCGCCAGCAGCATGTGGTTCACCCGCTGGAAATGCTCGCCGATGATGTGCAGGCCGCCTTCGGGCAGCAGGTGATGGTTGTCGGCCACCCGCCCGGCGATGGAGTTTTCCACCGGGATCATCGCCAGCGACGCCCGCCCCTCGCGCACGGCGGCGAAGGTCGCGTCGAACGTCGGGCAGGGCAGGGTCGTCATGGTCGGGCGGGCGTTGCGGCACGCCAGATCGGAATAGGCCCCGGGGAAACCCTGGAAGGCGATGACGTTTGCGTTCGACACGGTTGGGACTCGGCGGTCGGGTGTTACAGGGAGAAGCGGCGGGCCAGCACCGTGCGGGCGCGCTCCAAATCGGCGGGAGTATCAACGCCCAGTGGCACCGCGTCAACGACCGCCGCGTCGATCCGCATGCCGAAGGCCAGCGCACGGAGCTGCTCCAGCCGTTCGCGCTGCTCCAGCACCGACGGCGGCAGGCGGACATAGCGTTCCAGCGCGGCGCGGCGGTAGGCGTACAGGCCGATGTGGTGGTACAGCTCGCCCTCGCCCCACGGCGCGGTGGCGCGGGTGAAGTAGAGCGCGCGGCCCCGGTTGGTCGAGGGGGCGAGTTCCAGCACCGCCTTGACCACGTTGGGGTCGGTGCGCTCCTCCTCCCGGCGGATCGGGACGACCAGGGTGGCGATGTCCACCGCCGGATCGGACAGCGGGGCGAAGGCGGCGCGGACGACGGCGGGTTCGATGGTCGGCAGGTCGCCCTGCACGTTCACCACCGCGTCGTAATGCCCATCGGGGTCGAGCAGGCTGACCGCTTCGAAAATCCGGTCGGAGCCGGAGGGGTGATCCGGGCGGGTCAGCACGGCGGTCCCGCCCGCCGCCTCCACCGCCTTGGCGATCTCCTTTTCCGCGCAGGCGACGACGACCGGGCCGATGTCGGCCTCCATCGCGCGGCGCAGGACATGGACGATCATCGGCATGCCCAGAATGTCGGCCAACGGCTTGCCGGGCAGGCGGGTGGACGCCATGCGCGCCGGAATCACCACGATGGGGTTGCTGGGCGGCGGGGAGGTCGGTGCGATCATCGGTGGCTCGCTGCAAAGAACCGGCGCGGGGGCCGCGTCTGGGGCGGGTGAACCATGGAAGCGGCGGCGGCGTCAAGGCTTGTGGCGGTGCAGCGCGGGACCTTTTCCACATCCCAAGCCGGTGACAAGCCCGTGCGCGCGCGGTATGGTGCGGGCGACGCCTCACGCGAAGGCGGCGGGAACGCCCCCGGCGGATCAACGGCCGGCGAACAGAAGACACGAAGGACGAAGAGACTCACATGAGCATGGAGTTGAACAAGATTTTTGGCGCCGTTCTGCTGGCGGGCTTGATCGCCATGCTGACCGGCTTCGCGTCCGAGGTGCTGGTCCATCCCAAGAAGCTGGAAAAGAGCGCCTATGTCGTTGCCGCGCCGGCGGGGGCTGCGGTCGCCGACAAGGGGGCTGCCGCTGCGGCGGGTCCGGCGGCCATCGGTCCGCTGATGGCCTCGGCCGACGCCGCCGCCGGTCAAACGGCGGCCAAGGCCTGCGCGGCCTGCCACAGCTTCGACAAGGGCGGGGCGAACAAGGTCGGCCCGAACCTGTTCGGCGTGCTGGGCGGTCCGAAGGGCCACGTGGCGGGCTTCGGCTACTCCGACGCGCTGGTCAAGACCGGCGGCACCTGGAGCTATGACGAGCTGAACAAGTTCCTCTACGACCCGAAGGCCTACGCCCCCGGCACCAAGATGACCTTCGCCGGTCTGAAGAAGGATGCGGAGCGCGCCAACGTCATCGCCTATCTCCGTTCGCTGTCCGACAGCCCGGCCCCGCTGCCGTAATCCCGGCGCGCGAGGATCGCACTCCGACTCACGGGTGGCGAGACCGGTTGAACCGAAAAGCCCCGGTCGTCCGCAAGGACGCCGGGGCTTTTTGCTGCGCGGTGGGTCAGGGGTTCGGGGGATCAGGCGTTCACCAGGGCGGGGCGGGTGGTGGTGGCTCTCCCGTTGTCTGCGCCTCTGGACGGTGCGCGCAGGGCGTCCAGGCTCAGGCGGTCGGCCCCCAGCAGCGCTTCCGCCGCCAGCCGCCCGGAGATGACACAAGCCTCCACACCGGGGCCGGGGAAGACACCGCCACCGGCCAAAACCAGGCCGGGAATCGGCGACCGGCGGCTGGCGGTGTCCTGAGTCGGGTCGATGCCGTAGATCGCCCCGCCGGTGCTGCGGGCGTAACGGGCGAAGGTGGCGGCGCTGGCGTCCTGGCGCACGGTGATGCGCTGGTGCAGGTCCGGGATGACGCGGGCGGCGGCGGCGATCAGCGCGTCGCCCTCCCGCGCCTTGCGCGCCTTGTAATCGGGGGCGCTGCGGTCCCACAGCGCATCGGCGCCGGTGGGGTTGGCCGGGGCCAGCCGCATCAGGGTGATCGCCGAATGGCCCGCCGGAGCCAGACCGGGATCCAGCCGCGACGGAATGGCGATGCCCAGCGTCGGGTCATCCTGAACAAAGGTCACGGCGGGCAGGTCCGGCACGCCCTCCACCCCCAGCGTCACCATGAAGGCGGAGGTCGAGGGCCGCAGCGCCGCGCAGCGGGCGGCAACGGCGGGCGGCAAATGCTCCGGCCCGACCAACTCCAGCAGGGTGCGGCGCAGGTCGGCGTTGGACAGCACGGCGCGGGCGCGGATGCGGCGACCGTCGGCGGTCTCGACTCCGGCGGCGCGGCCATCCTCGATGAGGATGCGTTTCACCGGCGTGCGCAGGCGCAGCGTTCCGCCGTTGGCGCGGACCGAGTCGGCCAGCGCGTCGGCCAGCGCCTGCGACCCACCGATGGGGTAACGCCCGCCGTCGAACCAATAGCCGAAGATCGGGGCCATCTGGGTGACGGTCAGCGTGTCCGGCCGGTCGCTGAGATAGCCGGTCAGGACCGACAGCATCCGCCGCGCGCCCTCGTCGGGGACGAAGCGGGCGAGCATGGCGGGGAAGCTCACCCCCTGCCAACGGAAGGCGTGCGGCGACTGGCTGGCGTAGGCGCGCAGGGCGTCGAGCGTCGCCGGGATGTTGGGCAGGCCGCGCGCGCCGCACCCCCGGTACAGATCGGCGTGGATTGCCCGCATCTCCGCCATGAAGGCGGTCAGCCCGGCGGCGCTGCCGGGGTGTTCGGCGGCGATCAGGGCGACCAGACCGTCGGCGTTGTCGGGCAAAAGGCGGGACCGCCCATCGAGATACAGGCCGCGCGTCACCGGACGCCAGTCCAGCCGCCCGTCGATCTCCAGGCTGCGCAGCAGATGGCCGAGCGGCCCGTCGGGGTGCGCGCCGCTGATGTCGTGGACCCCGGCGTCGAAGCGGTAACGGAACGGCTCCGCGCCCGGTTCCTTGCGGTTGCGCGCCTTGACCAGCCAGGAGGTGCAGAAGCCGCCGGGCCGGTCGTGCGCCTCCAGCACCGTCACCCGCAACCCGGCCTTGGCCAGCAGCGCGGCGGCGCTCAACCCGCCAATGCCCGAGCCGACGACGGCCACGTCGCAGGTTTCATCACCGGAGTCGGCGCGGTGGCTGGGGGCGGTGTGGATGGCCGGGGCTGCAATGTCCGGATCGCGCGGCGGGAAGTCCGGCGCGGTCCAGGGGTTGGGATCCAGCGCGGCCAGACGGCGGCGCAAGCCCATCTCCATCAACCAGCGCGGCGCGCGGCGGTTCAGGACCGCGCCGAGCGCGGTGGAGCCGATGGACAGCGCCGCCGCCGTGCCCGCGTCGCCCAGGGCGAACCCCGCCGCGCCAACCAGGAACAGCGCCCCCCACAAGGCGGTCATCGCCCGGTTGATCATCCGGAATTCGGGCCGCTCCCACAGGGCGGGCGGCCAGTCGTCGCGCGCGTAATCCAGGGTGAAGGGTCGGCCCAGCGCCAAGCCGCCAAAGGCCATCACCGCCAAGGCCAGATGCAGGCTGAGGCCGATGTGGTCCTGCGGCCAGGACCAGCCGATCGGGGCCGCCAGCAGCATCAGCAGGAAATAGGCGGCGGCGACCAGCTCCGGCGCTTTCCAGGAGCCGCGCAGCTTGTCCAGGGCGCAGAGGGCCAGACTGACGGCCAGCCCCCCGGCGCTGGCGGCACCCACCCCGACCAGCGGCAGCAACGCGCCGAACAGGATCCAGGGGGAAAAGCCCAGAACCAGCCGCAGGGCGGTGGGCAGCTTGGTGGAGGCGAGGGAGGAGAGAAAGGCGGGCATGGCGGCGGTCTCGTCGCGGGTGGAAAACCGCGATGACCCTGCCGGGCCGGGGTGGGTTGGGCGAGCGGTGATCCGCAAAACGGCGGCCCCACTTCGCGAACGACGGGGACCGGTCGTTCGCGATGCGTGAATGACCGGTGGATGTTTACAGGGGTGTTTGCAGCGGACGGGTTACAGCGGGCGGCGGGCGCGCAGGGCGGCGGTGAGGGTGCCGTCGTCCAGATAATCCAGCTCGCCCCCCACCGGCACGCCGTGGGCCAGCCGCGACACCGCGACCTCGGTCCCCGCCAGCCGGTCGGTGACGACGTGGGCGGTGGTCTGGCCATCCACCGTGGCGTTGAGGGCGAGGATCACCTCGCGCACCGCCGGGTCGGCGGCGCGTTCGGCCAGCTTGTCGAGATTCAGATCGTCGGGGCCGACACCTTGCAGGGCCGACAGCAGGCCGCCCAGCACATGATAGGTCCCGCGAAAGGCGCGGGTGCGTTCCAGCGCCCACAGATCCCCGGCGTCTTCGACGACGCAGATGATGCTGCGGTCACGGCTGTGATCGGCGCAGACGGTGCAGGGGTCGCGGCTGTCGAGGTTGCCGCAGACCGAACAGGCCCGCACCGCTTCCCCGGCCAGCGCCATGGCTTCGGACAGGGGAACCATCAGGCTGTCCCGCCGCTTCATCAGATGCAACGCCGCCCGCCGCGCCGACCGTGGACCCATCCCCGGCAGCTTGGACAGCAATTGAATCAGGCGTTCGATTTCAGGTCCGATCATGGGGCCGGTGCGTGCGGAACATCATGGGAAAGGGGGCGTGGGGGTGATCCCCCTCACCCCAACCCTCTCCCCGGTGGGGAGAGGGGGCCGGGCAGGACGCCGGATCAGAAGGGCAGCTTGATGCCGGGGGGCAGCTTCAGCCCGCCCATCAGCTTGGAGGTTTCCTCGGCGACGTGGGCCTCGACCTTCTTCTTGGCGTCGTTGAAGGCGGCCATGATCAGGTCTTCCAGCACCTCGATCTCTTCGGGATCGACGATGGCCTTCTCAAGCTTGATCTTCTTCATCTCGCCCTTGCCGTTGACCGTCACCGTGACCATCCCGGCCCCGGACTGTCCCGACATTTCGACGCTGTCCAGGCCAGCTTGCATTTCCTGCATCTTGGCCTGCATCTGCTGGGCTTGCTTCATCATGTTGCCGATATTTTTCATCGGTCATACTCTCCTTCGTCGTCGAGGGGGTAATAAACCCCGTCGTCTTGCTGCTGAACCAGGAAATCGGGCGATTCGCCGTCGTCGGCCATGGTCCCGCTTTCGGCGGCGGCGATGGCGGCCAGATCGCGGATGTCGATGATTTCGGCCCCCTGGAAGCTGTCCAGGATGGCGCGCACCACCGGGTGGGCTTCGGCGTCGGCGCGGGCGCGGCGCTTGTCCGCCGCCTCCTGCTCGCCCAGGGTCGGTTGGGCCGGGCCGTCGGACAGGGCGACGATCCAGCGCTGGCCGGTCCACTCGGTCAGGAACTGGCCGACGCGGAAGGGCAGGTTGGGCGGGGCGGTGGCGGTGAGCTTCAGCTCCAGCCGCCCCGGCTCCATCCGCACGAGATGCACGGCGTTGACGAGGTAGCCGTAGAGCGCGCCCTCGCGCCGATCCGAAAACAGTTGGGCCAGCGCGCGGAAATCGCGCGGCATCGGGGCCAGATCGTCGCCGGTTGCCGCTCCCACCGCCACAGCCGCCGCCGGTTGGGCGGGCTGGGGTTGGGCAGGCTGGGTCTGCGGGTCAACGCGGCGGGCAACCGCGTGGGCGGCCCCCCCGGCGCTGACGCCGTTGGACACCACCGCGACCGGTCCACCACCCCCGCCGGGACCGCGCGACGGCGCGCCGCCCCCGGCACCGCCCTGCTGGGCCTGGAACTGGCGGATCAACTCGCCCGGTGTGGGCAGGTCGGCGGCGTAGGACAGGCGGACGATCACCATCTCCAGCGCCTGTTGCGGCACCGGGGCGACCTGCACCTCGCCCAACCCCTTCAACAGGATTTGCCAGGCGCGGGTCAGGGCGGGCATGCCGAGCTTGGCCGACAGGACGGCCCCGCGCGTCCGCTCCGCCTCGGGCAGGCTGGGGTCGTTGGCGGTGTCCGGGACCACCTTCAACCGGGTCAGATTGTGGACGAGGTCGAGCAGATCCTGAAGGATCACCAACGGATCGGCCCCAACCCGGTGCAGGTCGGACAGGATGTCCAGCGCGTCGGCCGGGCGGGCGAACAGGGTGGCGTCGAACAGGTCGATCACGCGGGTGCGGTCGGCCAGCCCCAGCATGTCGCGCACCTGCTGGGCCGTGACCCGTCCGTTGGCGAGCGCGATGGCCTGATCGAGCAGCGACAGCCCGTCGCGCACCGATCCGTCGGCGGCGCGCGCCACCAGGGCGGCGGCGTCGGCCTCGATCTCCGCCCCTTCCAGGCCGGTGACGCGGGTGAAATGGTCCTTCAGCACCTGGGCATCGACGCGGCGCAGGTCGAAACGCTGGCAGCGCGACAGCACCGTGACCGGAACCTTGCGGATTTCGGTGGTGGCGAAGACGAACTTCACATGGCTGGGCGGCTCTTCCAGCGTCTTCAGAAGCGCGTTGAACGCGTTCTTCGACAGCATGTGCACTTCGTCGATGATGTAGAGCTTGTAGCGCGCCGACACCGGGGCGTAGCGCACGCCGTCGATGATCTCGCGGATGTCATCCACGCCGGTGTGGCTGGCGGCGTCCATCTCCATCACATCGACGTGCCGGTCCTCGGCGATGGCGCGGCAATGGTCGCAGACGCCGCAGGGGCTGACCGTTGGCCCGCCGGTCCCGTCGGGGCCGACGCAGTTGAGCGCGCGGGCGATGATGCGGGCGGTCGTGGTCTTGCCCACCCCGCGCACCCCGGTCAGCATGAAGGCCTGGGCGATGCGGCCCGAATGGATGGCGTTGGTCAGGGTGCGGACCAGCGCGTCCTGGCCGATCAGCTCGTCGAAATTCTTCGGACGGTATTTGCGCGCCAGCACCCGATAGGCCAGCCCGGTGGCGGGCGGATGCGCGGGGGTGGCGGTGGATGCGGCGGCGGTGTCGGTCACGCGGCAGGCCCGTTTCGGCGGCAGGGGATGGATCGGCGGTTCATCAACCGGGCGCACCATAACGCCCCCGCGCCGCTCTGTCGCCGGTTTCTGTGCGGCGCGCTCCGCACCGTCTTTGCATCAGGCATGAATTCAGGAAAGCAGGAGACTGGACGAACGACCCGAGCCTGAACTCGTTGTGGCTGCTTCCTTCCGGACCTGACCAGGTTGGCGAGGAACTCGTCCGACGCCAGTCTCCCGCCGCTGTTATGGCGATTGTGACGCCGGGATGCAAGGTGATTCCGAGTCCTTTGTGTTGTCCTCCCCGCTCAGATACGCGCGCGGGCTGGCCCCCAGGGCGCGGCGGAACATGGCGGTGAAGGCGCTGGCGCTGCCGTAGCCCGCCGCACGGGCGGCCTGCGCGATGGGGCGGCCCAGGGAGAGTTGGGCGACGGCCTCGGCCAAGCGGGCCTGCTGCCGCCACGCGCCAAAGGTCAGGCCGGTTTCCTTCAGGAACAGGCGGGCGATGGTTTTGCCGCTGGCCCCGGTCTGGTCGGCCCAGCCCTCCAGCGTGTCGGCGCGGGTGGGGTCGTCGAGCAGGGCTTGGCAGAGGCGGCGCAGGCGCGGGTCCTGCGGCAAGGGCAGGCGCAACGGCACCTCCGGCGCGCGGGCCAGCTCGTCCAGCGCCAGCGCGCCGATCAGGCCGCTGCGCGCGGTGGGCGGCGCGTCGGCGGGCAGATCCATCGCCGCCAGGATCAGGGCGCGCAGCAGCTCCGACACCTCGATCACCCGGCAGGCGTCGGTGGGCAGGAAGGGGGCGGCGGCGGGATCGACGAACAGGGTGCGCAGCCGCACCAGCCCTGTCACCACCCAGCCATGCTCCATCCCCGCCGGAATCCACACCGCGCGCAGCGGCGGCACGATCCAGGCCCCGGTCGGCGTCGTCACCCGCATGGTTCCGCTGGTGGAGAACAGCAGTTGCGCCCGGCTGTGCTGGTGGGGATCGACGACCGACCCTTGCGGGTAGTCGCGCGCGAGCGCGAGGATCGGTTGCTGGTAGGGATCGAAGCGGGGCAGGCCGGGGCTGGTGATGCGCATCGGTGGGTGCCCTCCGGCGACGTGTCCGTTTCGCGACAGATGTTGACCAGACGCATCATGGCGGACGCGCTTACCCTGTCCAGACCAAACGCAGGTCAGGGACATTCATCATGCCATCGCCATCCTCACCCACTGCGGCGGAGTCCCGCCGGGTCATCGGCTTCGTCAACGCCGGGCACTTTGTTGATCATCTGCTGATGCTGGTGTTTCCCACCGCCGTGCTGGGCATGGCCGACGAATTCGGGTTGGGCTATGGCGAGCTTCTTGGCCTGTCGCTGGGCGGCTTCATCGCCTTTGGCGCGGGGTCGGTTCCGGCGGGCTGGCTGGGCGACCGTTGGAGCCGCCGCAACATGATGGTCGTCTTCTTCCTGTGCATGGGCGCGGCGGCGGCGCTCACCGGGTTGGCGCGCACGCCGGTGCAGTTGGCCGCCGGGTTGGCGGTGATGGGGCTGTTCGGGGCGATCTACCACCCGGTCGGGACCGCGCTGCTGACCGCCCACGCCCACGCGCTGGGCGGTCGGGTCGGGCGGGAGATCGGCATCAACGGCGTCTGGGGCAATCTGGGCATCGCCGTCGCCGCGCTGGCCACCGGCGGCTTGACCCAAGGGTTCGGCTGGCGCGCCGCCTTCGTGCTGCCCGGCCTGTTCACCATCGGGCTGGGTGTCGCCTTCCTGGCGCTGGTTCCCGATGGCCTGGCTCCGGTCAAGGCGGCGGCGCGGACGGTGGGCCGTCTGCCGCGCGCGGTGGTGCTGCGCGCCTTTTCCGTGCTGGCGGTGACGACGGTGGCGGGCGGGGTGGTGTTCAACGCGGCCACGCTGGCCCTGCCCAAGCTGTTCGACGAACGGCTGAGCCTGCTGACCAGCACCCCGTTGGGCATCGGCGCGCTGGTTTGCGCGGTCTATGGGATCGGCGCGACCTCGCAGTTGATCGTCGGGCGGCTGGTGGACCGCCACACCCTGCGCTCCATCTTCATCCCGTTGTCGGTGTTGCAGGCCCCCTGCCTGATCCTGGCGGGCTACGCCAGCGGGTGGGGGCTGGTGGCGGTGGCCACGGTGATGATGTTCACGATCTTCGGCCAAGTGACGATCAACGACACCATGGTCGCCAAATACACCGATGACGCGTGGCGGGCGCGGGCCTACTCCATCCGTTACCTGATTTCCTTCGCGGCGAGCGCGGTGGCGGTCCCGTTGGTGGCGGTGCTGCATGATCAGGGTGTGGGGGCCTTCCCCGGTGGATTCACCCTGGTGATGCTGGTGCTGGCCGCGCTGGGCGGGTCGATCTTCCTGTCGTCGCTCGCCTTCCCCCACCGACCCGACGAGGTGGCCGGGACGGTTCCGGCGGCGGCGGAGTGACCAACCGGCGCGCAACCCTGGTTAGGGTGGAAAACGCGCCGTCACGAAATCGATGAAGCTGCGCAGCTTGGCCGACATGCGGCGGTCTTTCTGGTGCAGCAGCGTCATCGGGCGGCTGGGCAGGGCGTGGTCGGGGAACAGGGCGACGAGGCGTCCGGCCGCAAGGTCGTTGGCCAACAGCGCCTCGGGCTGCATCACGACGCCGATCCCGGCGAGGGCGGCGGCGCGCAGGCCGGGGCCGCTGTTCACCTCCAGCCGGGGTTGGACGGCGATCTGGACCGTCCCATCCTCGCCGGTGAAGCGCCATTTCGACTTCGCCGCGTAACGGAAGGCGAGACAGGTGTGGTGGGCCAGTTCCTCCGGTGCCGTGGGGTGGCCCATCCGCGCCAGATAGGCCGGGGAGGCCGCCACCACCATCCGATAGGGGGTGAGCGGGCGGGCGATCAGGCGGGAATCGGTCAGCGGGCCGATGCGGATCACCGCCTCATACCCCTCATCGACCAGATCGACGGCGCGGTCGTTGACGTCCAAGGCGAGATCGACGGCGGGGCAGGCGGCCAGATAATCGGCCAGCGCCGGAATCAGCCGCTCCACCCCGAAGGACACCGGGGCCGACACCCGCAACCGCCCGCGCGGCTCGGCGCGCTGGGCCAGCAGGTCGGCGCGCATCTCCGCCATCTGCGCCAACACGCTGTGGCAATGGGCGAGATAGGCGGTTCCCGCTTCGGTCAGGCTTTGCCGCCGGGTGGTGCGGTTCAGAAGGCGGACGCCCAAATCCTCCTCCAACGCGCGGATGTGGTTGGCGATCATCGTCGGCGACAGGGTCAGGGGCTTGGCGGCGGCGGCGAAGCTGCCCGCCTCGGCCACGCGGGTGAAGACGCGCATGCTGTCAAACCGGTCCATGCCCCACCCTGGCTTTCATTCCCCCCCCTCGCTTTCATTCCACAGTTTTGCTTCTGAGTGATCCAACAAACGCGGTATTTCTGCGTTTTCACGCCGCAATCATAGTGCCGCTGTCTTCCCCGCAGCAGCAAGGCGATGGTTGCCATGACGATCAACAGCATGACCAGGAACAGCGCTCTTCCCAGCGGCGCGCGCTACCCCGATCTGGCGGGCAAGGTGTTCATCATCACCGGCGCGTCCTCCGGCATCGGCGCGGCGACCGCCCGTCAGCTGGCCGCCCAGGGCGCGCGCGTGGCGCTCGCCGCCCGCCGGGCCGACGCCTGCGCGGCCCTGCTCGACGACATCCGCGCAGCGGGTGGGGAGGGGCTGGTGGTTCCGACCGACGTGGCCCAGGACGCTGAGGTGGCCCGGCTGGTCGCCGCCACGCTCGACGCCTTTGGCCGGTTGGACGGCGCGTTCAACAACGCGGGCGCGCTGGGCACCGCCGGTCCCGCCGACCGGATGGGCGACGATGTGTATGACGCGATTTTCGACGTGAACGTCCGGGGCGCGTTCCACTGCCTGCGCCATCAGGTTCCGGCGATCCGGGCCAGCGCTGGCGGCGGGTCGATTGTGTTCAACGCCTCGATGGCCGGGGTGGTCGGCTTCGCCAACGTCGCCGCCTACACCGCCAGCAAGCACGCGTTGGTCGGGCTGACGCGCAGCGCCGCGTTGGAGCTGGGGGCGGACGGCATCCGGGTCAACGCCGTGTGCCCCGGCTTTGTCGACACGGCGATGTCCGACCAACTGTTTGCCACGCGCGATGACAAGATGGCCTTCGTCACCGATTCGCCCGCCGGACGCTGGGGCAGCCCCGACGAGATCGCGGCGATGACCTGTTTCCTGTTGAGCGACGTGTCCAGCTTCGTCAACGGCCAACCGATGCTGGTCGATGGGGCCTACACCGCGCGGTGAGGGGGCTGAAATACGCAAAACGGGCGCGGGGAGGGGGGAACCCCGCCACCGCGCCCGTGCTTTTCATCGACCGCTTACTTCTTCAACGCGGCGACGCCGGGCAGGTCCTTGCCTTCCAGCCATTCCAGGAAGGCACCGCCCGCCGCCGAGACGTAGGTGAACTGGGCTTCGGCCCCGGCGTGGGCCAGCGCGGCGACCGTGTCACCGCCGCCCGCGACCGACAGCAGACCGCCCGCCGTGGTGCGCGCCGCCACGATCTGGGCGACGGCGTTGGTCCCGGCGTCGAACGGGGCGATTTCAAAGGCGCCCAGCGGGCCGTTCCAAACCAGGGTCTTGGCGGCCTTGAGCTTGCCGTCGAGGAAAGCGACGGTCGCCGGACCGACGTCCAGCGCCATTTCATCGGCACCGATGGCGTCGGCGGCGACCACGCGGTTGGCGGCCCCGGCCTTGAACTCCTTGGCGACGACGAAATCGGTCGGCAGCAGGATTTCGCAGTTGGCCTCCTTGGCCGTCGCCATGATGGCGCGGGCCTGATCGGCCATGTCCTTTTCGCACAGGCTGGCCCCGACATCGACGCCCTGCGCGTACAGGAAGGTGTTGGCCATGCCGCCGCCCAGCGCCAGCATGTCCACCTTGCGGACCATGTTGCCGAGCAGGTCGAGCTTGGTCGAGATCTTCGCCCCGCCGACGACGGCGGCGACCGGACGTTCCGGCTTTTCCAGCGCCAGGGTCAGCGCCTTCAGTTCCGCTTCCATCAGGCGGCCGGCGGCGTTGGGCAGCAGGCGGGCCACACCCTCGGTCGAGGCGTGGGCGCGGTGGGCGGCGGAAAAGGCGTCGTTGACGTAGACATCACCCAGGGCGGCGATCTGCGCGGCAAAGGCCGGGTCGTTCTTTTCCTCTTCCGCGTGGAAGCGGGTGTTTTCCAGCAGGATGACCGCGCCGGGCGCGGCGGCGGCGATCACGTCCTGGGCGGGCTGGCCGACGCAATCGGTGGCGAAGGCAACCGTCTGGCCGACGGCCGCACTCAGCGCGTCCAGCACGTTGCGCAGCGAGTTCTTGGCGTCCGGGCCGTTCTTCGGACGGCCGAAGTGCGACAGGACGACAACCTTGGCCCCCTTGGCCGACAGTTCCTTCAGGGTGGGAACGAGGCGGTCGATGCGGGTGGTGTCCGACACCGCACCGTCCTGCATCGGCACGTTCAGATCGGCGCGCACCAGCACCGTCTTGCCGTTCACCTCAAGGTCGTCGATCGTGTTGAACTCGGTCATTGCCGTGCGTCCCCAGTCGGAAGGCCAGAATCTGGCCGGAATGTTGATCTTTGCGCGCACCCAACCACAGCCCACCGCGCATTGCAACCGCCCGCGCGGGGGCGATTCCGTCGCGGCCCGGTGGCCGGGAAACCGTCAGCCCTTCAGGCGCTTGATGGTGTTGGTGGTGCTCTGCCCCTCGACCAGTTCGGCCAGCAGCACGGTCCCGCCATAGCTCTGGACGAATCCGGCCCCGACAACGGTGGCGACGGTGTAGTCGGCCCCCTTGACCAGCACGTCCGGGCGCACCGCGTGGATCAGGCTTTCCGGCGTGTCCTCGTCGAACACCACCACCAGATCGACGACGCCGAGCGAGGCGAGCACGGTGGCGCGCGCGGTTTCGTTTTGCACCGGGCGGCTGTCGCCCTTCAAGCGTTTGACCGACGCGTCGCTGTTCAGCCCGACGACCAAGACGTCGCAGGCGGCGCGCGCCTGCTTCAGCAGGGAGATGTGGCCGGGGTGCAGCAGGTCGAAACAGCCGTTGGTGAAGCCCACGCGCTTGCCGCGCAGCCGCCAGCGTTCGGCGCGCTCCGCCGCCTCGTCGCGGGTGGCAACCTTGTCCTCGCCGTGCCGCCATTCCTGTTCGTGCAGGGCGGTCAGCAGCTCGTGCGTGCGGACGACGGCGGTCCCGACCTTGCCCACCACCAGCCCGGCGGCGAGGTTGGCCAGCCGGGCGGCGTCGGTCAGCCCGACCCCGACCGACAGGGCGGCGGTCAGGGTGGCGACCACAGTGTCGCCCGCCCCCGACACGTCGAATACCTCGCGCGCCTGGGCGGGCAGATGGGTCACAGCGTCAGCCGTCACCACCGACATGCCCTGTTCGCTGCGGGTGGCGACCACGGCCCCGACGCCGCAGTCGGCGATCAGGCGGCGCGCGGCGGTCACGACCTGCTCGTCGCTGTGGGCGGGCAGGCCGGTGGCCTCCATCAGCTCCTTGCGATTCGGCGTGAGGATGTCGGCCCCGCGATAGCGGCGATAGTCGCGGCCCTTGGGATCGACCACCACGGTCTTGCCCGCCGCCCGCGCGGCGGCGATCACACCGGCGATCAGATCGTCGGTCAGCACGCCCTTGCCGTAATCGGACAGGATGACCCCGCCGACCTCGGCCAGGACACGTTCGATCTGGGCCAGAACCCGGTCCGCGCAGGTGATCGGTGCGACGGTCTCCACATCGGCCCGAAGCAACTGCTGTTGTCCGGCGATGAAACGGGTTTTGACCGTGGTCTGCCGCCCCGCCTCCACCACGATCGATCCGCCGTCGCTGACCCTCTCCTGCGCCAGCAGCGCCAGCAGATCGGTGCCGACCGCGTCCTGTCCCACCACCGAGACAAACCGGCAGGTGGCGTCCAGCGCGATGAGGTTGGCGGCGACGTTGCCGGCCCCTCCCAACTTCGGCACGTCGCGGGTGATCCGCAGCACCGGGATCGGGGCCTCCGGGGACACCCGGTCCACCGAGCCATAGACGAAACGGTCGAGCATCACGTCGCCAAGGCACAGCACGTTGGCGCGGGACAGGGTGTCGATGTGACGGGCAAGGTCGCTCATGGCGTCTCTCATACCAACGCCGACGGGACGACGCCAGCGAACAAAGCCGGTGTGGCGTTTGGCGGCGGCGGTTTGCCGACGGGATGGTAGCATGGCGGCGATTGCCTCGCTTCCGATGGTCCTTTCCCATGCGTCTGGCTTCCCTGCGTCTGCCGTTCGTCGCCAACAGCCTGTCGGCCAAGCTGCTGGTGCTGACCATCCTGTTCGTGCTGCTGGCCGAGGTGCTGATCTACACCCCGTCCATCGCGCGGTTCCGCCTGACCTATCTGGAGGAGCGGCTGGCCGCCGCCCACATCGCCGCCCTGTCGGTGGAGGCGGCCCCCGATTTCATGGTGACGAAGGCGTTGCAGGTGAAACTGCTCTCCTACGCCGGGGCGCATGTGATCGACCTGATCCAGCCGGACGCGCGCGTCTACATGCTGTCCCGCCCGATGCCGCCCGAGGTGGATGACACCTTTGACCTGCGCGCCAGCAGCAACTGGTCGCTGATCATGGACGCCTTTGGCGCGCTGGTGCAGGGGCGCGACCGCGTGATCCGGGTGATCGACCGGTCGCCCAAGGACCACGCTCAACGGGTCGAGGTGACGATGGACGAACGCCCGATGATCAACGCGATGCTGGATTTTTCGCGCAGCATCCTGGCGGTGTCGGTCGCCATCTCGCTGATCGCGGCGGGGCTGGTCTTCGTCACCCTGAACGCGCTGCTGGTCCGCCCGATGCGCCGCCTGACCGACGGGGTGGTCGCCTTCCGCCGCGATCCCGACGGCGCGCCGCCGATGGTGCCGGAGCGTCGCCGTGACGAAATCGGCGTGGCCGGGCGGGAGCTGGCGGCGATGCAGGGGACCGTCCGCACCGCCTTGCGCCAGCGCGAACGGCTGGCGGCGCTGGGCACGGCGGTCGCCAAGATCAACCACGATTTGCGCGGCATCCTGTCCACCGCCTCCCTGCTGTCGGAACGGTTGAGCGAAAGCACCGACCCGGAGGTGCGGCGGGTCACGCCCCGGCTGATGGCCTCGCTGGACCGGGCGGTGGAGCTGTGCGGGCAAACCCTGTCCTTCACCCGCGACGGTGCGTTGCCGTTGCGGTTGGCCCCGGTCGATCTGCGGGCGCTGGTGGAGGAGGCGGGCGAGCAGGTGCTCGCCACCCTGCGGCCCGATGGCGCGCGGGTGGAGGCCGGTTGGAGCAACGCCGTTCCCGCCGGGCTGGTCCTGCAGGCCGACGCCGACCAACTGTCGCGCGCGCTGGTCAATCTGGGGCGCAACGCGGTGCAGGCCGGGGCGGTCGGCGTGCGGGTGGCGGTGGAGCGGCGGGGCGAGCGGTTGACCCTGACCATCACCGACAACGGCCCCGGCCTGCCGCCGCGCGCGCGTGACCATCTGTTCCAGCCCTTCGCCGGGTCGGCGCGGGCCGGTGGGGTCGGGTTGGGGCTGGCCATCGCGCGCGAGGTGGCGCGCGCCCATGGCGGCGATCTGCGGCTGTTGGCCAGCACGGGCGAGGGCAGCGTCTTCGCGCTCGATCTGCCGCTGTCGCCCGTCTCCGCCACCCCCGGAGGAGCGGCGGGCGGGGAGGCCAGACTTGCGTCTGCTGCAACGTAAAAGTCGTTTGTGTCGCATTGAAAATGGGGGCATTCTGCCGCAAGATTCGTTCAGATCGAAAGCGTTCGCCGATCTCCCTCCCATGAGGTCCTCGGTCGACGCGGGTGCAAACCGTCGCCGGTTCCCCACCGATGGGCCGGTCGCGCAGTGGAAGGAAATCAGGACGTGAAGGCTCTGGGTGCTTGGGTGTCGCCTGCGATCGCGGGAATCATGGCGTTTGTCGGTCTGCTGGCCTCGTCGCGCGCGTCGGACGACGCCTTTGCGGTCGGCGGCATCCTGATTTTCCTGGGCTGCGTGGCCTACATCTTCTCCGCCATCGGTCGCCATTTCGACCGTCTGGACGCCGCCCACTGATTCGTTTGGGTGGTTGACCGGCGGCGGAGGGCTGCCGCCGGTGCCGTCCGTTTCGTCTTTCCAAACTCTGCCATCGTTGCATCGGCCAATCGGACCGCAAACCTGCGGCCTGACCCCAAGGGGGTGTGCCATGTCCGCCGTTTCGCCGTCCGCGTTTTTGTCCTGGGACCGTTCGACCTTCTCCGCGTTGGACGCGTTGAGCCGTCGGCCCGTCCGTGATCTTTTGGAATCCCTTCCCCCCATCACCCCGGCCAGCGTGGTCGATCTGGGCTGTGGTTCCGGTTCCGTCACCCGGCTGCTCGCCGCCCAATGGCCCGAGGTCGATGTGATGGGCGTGGACCCGTCGCCCGCCCTGCTGCAATGGGCGCAAAGCGTGCCGTCGCGCGTGCGCTATGAACAGGCCGACCTGTCGGTGTGGCGTCCGTCCTGGCCGGTGGATCTGCTGCTGTCCTTCGGCGGGTTGCAGGCCGTTCCTCACCACGAGCGGCTGTTTCCCGAATTTTTGCAATGCTTGGCCCCCGGCGGGCTGCTGGCCGTGGCGCTGCCGCGCCCGGAAGCGCTGATGGCGCACCGCCTGTTGCTCGACACCGCCGCCGATGGCCCCTGGGCGGAGCGTCTGGCCGACGCGCTGCGCCCGCCGCCGCACGGGGCGCAGGAGTATTACAATTGGCTCAGCCCGCTCGCCGTGTCGGTCGAGCTGTGGGAGACGGAGCACCACCATGTTCTGAGCGGTGACACCCCGATCCTGCAATGGCTGCGGTCGGACGCGCTGGCCCCGGTGATGGAGCGGTTGGCGGGGGTGGAGTTGGACCGCTTTCTGGCCGATTACCGCGCGCGGTTGGAGGCCGCCTATCCCGAACACCCGTTCGGCAACACGCTGGTCCCGACGCGCCATCTGTTCATCGTCGCCCGCGTCGCCGGATAGGCGGATCAGGCGGTGAGTTGCACCGCCTGCCTTGCGCTGGGTTCCTTACACCGCGTCCAGGCAGGCCAGCAGCGGATCCCAATCGGCGCGCTGCTCGGCGGCGCGTTTGCCCGGCATGTCGAACAGGCTGAGGCCGGTCGCCGCCGCGTCGGCGTAGATCTGGCTGTCGCGCAGGCGGGCGACGACGCGATGGCCGATCCCGCCCAGAAACTGGTCGAGCCGGTCAGCCGCCTTGGTGCGGGCGCGCACGCGGTTGCCGACCACCGCCACCGCCTTCTTGTTCTTGGCGATGGCCTTCAACTCGTCCAGCTTGCCCAGGAACCGTTGGGTCGCCTGTTCGTCGAACGCGCCGGGCAGCACCGGCAGCACGACGATGTCGGCCATCTTGACCAAATCCTCGATCTGCTTGGTTTTCAGCGCGGCGGGCGCGTCGATCACCAAACGGCGGTAGCCGCGCGGGATGTCGGTGATGTCCTTGGCCCAATCGACCCCGACCACGCGCGGGGCGCTGTCCGGGCGGCGTTCCAGCCAGCCGAGGGAGGAGTGCTGACGGTCCACGTCGGCCAGCACGGTGGACAGGCCGCTGGCGGCGGACGCGGCGGCCAGATGGGTGGCGAGCGTGGTCTTGCCGCAGCCACCCTTGATGTTGGCGACGAGGATCGTGAGCATCAGGCCAGCCTACACCACCGGCTCGGGCTTCGACCAGAAGCGCTTGGCGTCAAGGAAATCATGCCACAGGGCGACCAGCGCGGCTTCGGTGTCCGACACCCCGCGCGCGTGCCAACCGATGACGATGCCCGCCGCGCGCGGTTCGCCCGGCAGGGAATGGCTGCCGTCCTCGTGCAGTTCGTGCAGCAGGCGGGTGGCGGTGGCGACGTCGTTCAGATGGCCCAAGGCGTCCTGCATCGCCCCCAGATCCTGAAGGTAGCGGCGCACCGGCTTGTCGTCGTACAGGCTGCGGAAGAACTCCGCCGCGTAGCGCAGCTTTTTCAGGGCGATGCGGAGCTGGTGGCGCTGGGCGACCGGCAGATGGGCGAAGCCCTGGCCGGAGCGCTTGGCCTTGCGGTGGCGCTTTTCCAGCAGGTGATCGGCCAGATCGACCATCGGGCCGAACAGGCGGATCGATTCCTCGTTCACCGGCTGGTTGCGCCAGCCGCGCTTTTCCACCCAGGCCCCCAGACCCAGCAGAAAGGCGGTGTAGCGGGGCGAGCCGACGGCCTCGCGCGCGGTGTCGTAGGCGCGGCGGCGGCGGGCCTCGGCGGCGGCGGCCAGCGCGTCGATGTCCTCAACCACCGCGTGGCCGTGGCCGTCGGCGCGGTGGAAGGCGTCGCGCACCGGGGCGAGCAGTTCGGTGGCGAACACGTCCCAATCGCGGGCCGGGCCAAGGCTGCCCGCCAACCATTTGATCTCGCCGACCAGCCACAGATATTGCGCGGTCGGCACGAAGGGGCGGAACAGCGCGATGGCCGACCGCAGGCGGCGCAGCGCCACCCGCATCTGGTGGACGCCTTCGGGATCGTCGCCGGTCAGCGTCACCGCCTCGTTCGCGGCGAGATGGGCGACGCAGGCGCGCACGATGCGGGCCACGGCCCCCTCCACCGTGATGTCGGCGTCGAGCGTCAGCTTTTCCGCCTTGGCCGACTGGTGGCCCTCGCCCGCCGCCAGGGCGTAGCCGCGCGCCGCCTTGGTCCGGGTTTCCAGCCGCACCGGGGCGGCCGCCGCCAGTTCCAGCCCCAGATCGAACAGCGCCGCCGGGGAGCCGCTTTTCAATTCCAGCTCGATTTCGCAGATCGGTTCGGCGCGGCCATCGGGCAGGCGCACCTCGCCGCTGTCAAAGGCGACCTCGATCACCGATTCGATTCCGTCCGTGCCGACCACCAGTTCCACCCGGCCACGGTCGATGACGGAGGTGAAGACCGGCTCCAGGTCCGACTCGCTCAGAGGGCCGAGAACGGCCAGCGCGTCCTCCCCGTCGATCAGGGTCAGGTCGGGGCGGTTGTCGGGGACGGCGCATTCCCATTCGCCGCGCGACAGGCCATCGGCCTCCGGCGCGGATTTCACCGTCTGGACATAGCCGTCGCCGGTCTTGCGCACCCGCAGCGTGGCCAGCCGGTCCTGCAGCCGCCGGTCGGCGGTGTCGTAATAGGTGCTTTCCAGCTTGCGGCTGGTGATGGAGCCGGTCGCCCGCCCGGTGATGACCGATGACTTGCGCAGGATCGCCAGATCCTCCGGCCGCACGGCGAGCTTGAGTTCCGTCTCGCGGTTGGTGTCCGCTTCAGCCATGGCTTGCGCCTTGAACCCCCGATCAGCGACCGTCATCGGCCTATGGTGCCGTGTTTGCACAGGGGCTGACCAGGGTCAAGTTACAGAAAGAATACAATAACTCCGGTTGTGGAAACCGCAAGTGGCGCAAGCATCACGCCTTCCGCCTAGGCCGAAGGTCGGGGGCCATGCGGCGGGCGGGACGGTGCCGGGACGAAGTGTCCCGTTGCCAGTCGCGTGCGGTGCGGGCATATATCGCCGCGCGGCCCTCCCCGCTGGATGGGACGGCTTTTGGCAACGAGCAAGACTGGCGGAAGGAAGCCTCTCATGGCTGAAAGCACTTTTGATGTCGTCGTCGTCGGCGGCGGTCCCGGCGGGTATGTCTGCGCGATCCGCGCGGCCCAACTTGGGTTCAAGGTCGCCTGCGTGGAAAAGCGGCCCGCGCTGGGCGGCACCTGCCTGAACGTCGGCTGCATCCCCTCCAAGGCGCTGCTGGCGGCGTCGGAGAAGTTCGAGGAAGCGGCCCACGGGCTGGCCAAGTTCGGCATCAAGGTCGGCGGCGTCGAACTCGACCTGCCCGGCATGCTGGCGCACAAGGACAAGGTGGTTAAGGACAACACCGGCGGCATCGAGTTCCTGTTCAAAAAGAACAAGGTGACGTGGCTGAAGGGGGCCGGGACCATCACCTCCGGCACGACGGTCGAGGTCGAGGGTGTCGGCACCGTCACCGCGTCCAAGGCCATCGTCATCGCCACCGGGTCGGAAGTCACCCCGCTGCCCGGCATCACCATCGACGAGAAAAAGATCGTTTCCTCCACCGGCGCGCTGGAGCTGCCGGAGGTGCCCAAGCGTCTGGTCGTCATCGGCGGCGGCGTGATCGGGCTGGAGCTGGGGTCGGTCTGGGGCCGTCTGGGCGCTCAGGTCACGGTGATCGAGTATCTCGACCGCATCCTGCCGACGATGGACGGCGAGATCTCCAAGCAGTCGCAACGCATCTTCGCCAAGCAGGGCATGACCTTCAAGCTCGGGGCCAAGGTCACGGGGGCCACGGTCGGCGACGCCGGTGTCGCGCTGACGGTCGAACCGGCGGCGGGCGGTGCGGCGGAAACCATCGAGGCCGACGTCGTGCTGGTCGCCATCGGCCGCCGCGCCTTCACCCAGGGCCTGGGCCTGGACACGGTCGGCGTCGAGCTGGACAACCGAGGCCGCGTGAAGATCGGCAAGCATTTTGAAACCAACGTGCCGGGCATCTACGCCATCGGCGACGTGGTGGAAGGCCCGATGCTGGCCCACAAGGCCGAAGAGGAAGGCGTCGCGCTGGCCGAGCAGTTGGCCGGGCAGAAGAGCCACGTCAACCACGACCTCGTCCCCGGCGTCGTCTACACCTGGCCGGAAGTCGCCGCCGTCGGCAAGACGGAAGAGGAGCTGAAGGCGGCGGGCATCGCCTACCGCACCGGCAAGTTCCCCTTCACCGCCAACGGCCGCGCGCGCGCCGGTGGCAATACCGACGGTTTCGTGAAGATCCTGGCCGACGCCACCACCGACACGGTGCTGGGCGTCCATCTGCTGGGGCCGAATGTGTCGGAGATGATCGGCGAGTTGGTGCTGGCCATGGAGTTCAGCGCGTCGTCCGAAGACATCGCCCGCACCTGCCACGCCCACCCGACCCTGTCGGAAGCGGTGAAGGAAGCGGCGCTGGCGGTGGACGGTCGCCCGCTGCACATCTGATCGGGCATCCGGTCAGAGGGCTGAGGTGAACAACGCCCGCTCTTCCGTGCCGATATGGCGGGGAGGGCGGGCGTTTTGTTTTTTGACACCGATGAACACAGATGGACACAGATAAATAGGATGAATGTCGAATCTCGGTTGCGATTCGAGTGGTATCATTGCGACAATTTTTAAAATTAAAACACTACACTGCGACCAAATTTGAATATTTCAAGATAAATACAGCATTCCAGTTCATCTTAAAAATCTGTGTCCATCTGTGTTCATCGGTGTCAAATCCCCACCCAGACATTCCAAAACGGCACCGGGCGGGTGAGTGGTTTCCCACCGCGCCCGCCCGGTATTATTCAAGGATCAACCGATCCGTCAGCAAACCGATCAATAGGTGTAGAACAGTTTCTGGATCGCCTTGCTGTCGGTGGTCTTGGTCAGGGCGAGCATCAGGAGGATGCGGGCCTTTTGCGGGTTTAGGGTGTCGCTGACCACGAAATCCAGCTCGTCGTCGTTGGCTTCGCCGTTGCGGGCGACGATGCCGTTGCCGACGCGGGACGAGCGGACGATCAGGACACCGGCCTTGCGGGCCTCGACCAGACCGGGCTTCATCGCGTTGGACAGGCTGCCGTCGCCGACACCGGCGTGGATGATGCCCTTGGCCCCGGCCTTCACGAAGGCGTCGAGCGCGATGCGGTTGTTGTTGGCGTAGCCATAGACGATGTCAACCTGCGGCAGGCTGTCGAGCTTGCTGATGTCGAACTCCGTCTCGGCGGTGTGCTTGCGGATGACCTGCCGGTAGAAATGCGGCTTGTTGTCCTGCATGTAGCCGAGGAAGCCGAGTTCCGGCGTGCGGAAGGTGTCGGCGGTCGAGGTGTTGGCCTTGGTCACGTCGCGACCGGCGTTGATCTGGTCGTTCAACGACACCAGCACGCCCTTGCCGACGGCGTCCTTGCTGCCCGCCAGGGTGACGGCGTTGTAGAGGTTGATCGGGCCGTCGGCGCTGATGGCGGTCGACGGGCGCATCGCGCCGACGATCACCACCGGCTTGGTGCTCTTGACCGTCAGGTTCAGGAAATAGGCGGTCTCTTCGATGGTGTCGGTGCCGTGGGTGATGACGATGCCATCGACGTCCGGCTGGGCCAGCAGCGTGTTCACGCGCTTGGCCAGCGTCAGCCAATGCTCGTTGGTCATGTTTTCGCTGGCGATCTGGAAGACCTGCTCGCCCTTGACGTTGGCGACCTTCTTCAGTTCCGGCACCGCTTCGATCAGGCGTTCCACGCCGACCTTGGCGGCGGTGTAGCCGACGGTGGTCGTGCTGGTCGCCCCCGTCCCGGCGATGGTCCCGCCGGTGGCGAGGATGGTGACGTTGGGCAGCTTGTCTTGGGCAAAGGCGGCGGCGCTGGTCAGAAGCGCGGTGCAGACGGCGAGCGCGCTGGCGAATGTGGTCATCGACACGTGGTGATCTCCATGCCCTGCGGCGCGGTTGGTGCGCCGCTCGTTATTGTTGGCGAGGGGAACAGTCCGTTTTCCGGGTGAATGGCGATGGGCGCGCCGGTGAATGGTGCGTCAATGGGGCGAGCGCCGGGTGTAAGGCAGCCCTGCGAAAAACGCCGACGCGGCCCGTCCGATGAAACGGGATCATGACAAAACAGTCCAATTGCATAACAATCAGTTGTCGCGCTAAAATGCTTGGGTCAAGCCATCGGCGACGAACGCCACGCCGGGTGCGCCCGATCCTCTGGCATGGCGTTTGCGGTGTCATTGGTGCAAGGGGACGGGTCGGCGTTCCGTCCCTCTCCTCACCATCTTCTGCCCGGCGGAGGTTGCCCTTTGTTGGACACAGGCGCACAGGACAGGACAGGCCATCGCGCGCGGGTCTTCACCGCCCGCTCGGTGGACGCCAGCCAGCACGCGAGCCTTGCCAAGGGCTGGGATCTGACCTTTGCCCAATGGTCGCCCGGACGCTTCAACGGGGCGCTCGCCGCCGTCCAGCTCGACCGGATGCAGATCCTGCGCGACCAGACCAATCGGTCCTTGAGCAAGCAAGGGACTGCCTGGCCCGGCTCCCTGGTGTTCAGTTTGCCGATGGGGGCCAGCGGGGACGGGCGTCTGGCCGGGCGGACGCTGTCCTTTCCCTCCGGCCTGCTGGCCAACGCGGGCAATTTGCCGGAGTTGCGCACGCCCGAACAGCTTGATCTGGTCTGTGTCGCGGTGGATCGCGGATGGTTGAGCGACATGGCCGACGCGTCCGGCTGCGCGCTCGCCGCCCGCCGGATCCGAACCACCCCCAACCGGCTGCATGGATTGCCATCGACCAACCAGCGCCTGTTTCAAAGCTTTGAGGATATTTTCGGCAACCTGCCCGAATTGGCGCAGACGCTGGAGCATCACGCCAGCCGGGTTGCGCTGGAAAGCCTGGTGGCCGACCTGCTGCTGGAAGCCCTGTCCACCGGTGAGGGCGATGATCTGCGCGCCTGTCCACCGCACAAGCGCGTTGTCGACAAGGCCCGCGCCTATGTGATGGACAACATGGACCGCCAACCCACCATCGACGACGTCTGCCGCCATCTCGGTGTCAGCCGCCGCAAGCTTCAGAACTGTTTCCATCAGACGCTGGGGTGCAGCCCGGCCCAGTTCCTGCGGGTGATGCGGCTGAACGGCGTCCGGCGGGCCTTGCAAAATCCTGGGCAGACCAGCCCGGTGTCGGTCGGTGACGTCGCCGCCCATTGGGGCTTCTGGCATCTGAGCCGTTTTGCCGGTGACTACCGCGATCTGTTCGGAGAACTGCCGTCCGAAACGCTGCGCCGCGCGCGGGCGTGAGACGCAGGACAACCAAAAGGGAACACCGGAAACGCCACGGCGCAGCCCCTTCGCGGGGAAGGGCTGCGCCGTGCGTGCCGGGGGGGGAAGGAGGGCAGCGGGACTGTCAGCGCGCCTGTCTTGCCACCGTCCCGCTTACAGCGCGTTGATGGGCGGCACGCGCCCGGCCCAGGGCTGGGCCGCTTCCAATTGCCCGGCCAGCGAGAACAGCCGCGATTCCGCCCCGAAGGGCGCGGCGAAATGGCTGCCGATCGGCAGGCCCGCGTCGCTCCAGAACAGCGGCACCGACATTGCCGGTTGGCCGCTGGCGTTGAACAGCGCGGTGAAGGGCGAGACGCTGTGGAACTGGTGGATGAGGTCGTCCAGGGTCTGGTCGTCGTGCATGTCCAGCGCGCCGACCAGGACCGGCGGCTTGGCCAGGGTCGGGGTCAGGATCAGGTCGCAACCGCTGAAGACATTCGCCATGCGGCGGCCAAGCGCGTGGATCCAATCCACCGCCGCCGCGTAGCGCGCGCCGCTCACCTCGCCGCGCGCGCGGAGCAGAACGCGGGTGCGCGGCTCCAGATCCTCTTCGTTCACCGGATGGCCGCTGACCTGCCCCAGGAACGTCAACAGGCTGCGGGTCTGGGCACCGATGATGGTGAACACGGTGTCGTAGAACTCCAGCGCGTTGACCGGCAGCGTCGTTTCTTCGACGTGATGACCCAGGCTTTCGCACAGCGCGGCGGTGTGATCGACGGCGGCGAGACAGGCCGGATCGGTTGGCCAGGGGGCGAGGTTGCGCACCAGCCCGATCCGCAGCGCCGTCGGCGGGCGGTTGACCGCCGCCAAGAACGGTTCCGTCTGGGGTGGAGCGTCATAGGGATCGCCGGGGGCCATCCCGGCGGTGGCGTCCAGCAGGGCGGCGCTGTCGCGCACCGACAGGGTGATCGCGTGGTTGATGCCCATTCCGGCCCAGCCCTCGCCGATCAGCGGCCCGTTGGACACGCGCCCGCGCGTCGGCTTCAGACCGAACACGCCGCAGCAGGAGGCGGGAACCCGCAGCGATCCGCCGCCGTCGTTGCCATGGGCGAAGGGGACCGCCCGCGCCGCCACCAGGGCCGCCGCCCCGCCACTCGATCCGCCCGGCGTGTGGCTGGGCGACCAGGGGTTGCGGGTGGCTCCGAGCAGCCGGGACTCGGTGGCGTAGGAGGTGCCGAACTCCGGCGAGGTCGTGGTTCCGGCGATGACCACGCCCGCGCGGCGCAGACGGGCGACCACCTCGCCGTCCACCGGGCCGACGCCGCGCGCACAGGTCAGCGACCCGTTGGTCATGCGCACGCCGCGCACCGGCATGAACAGGTCCTTGATGACGGTCGGAACGCCGTGGAAGGGGCCGTCGCCATTTGCGCCATCGCGCACGGTGCTCCGTGCGGAGTCGCGCAGGTCCTCAACCATGGCGTTGAGCGCCGGATTCACCCGCTCGATCCGCCCGAGGATGTCCTCCAGCGCTTCCGCTGGCGTGATGGTCCCCTGGCGGATCAGCGCCGCCAGACCAAGGCCGTCCCGCCATTCCGTGGCAACGGTGCTGTGATCCATGATTCCGTCTCCTGATGCATCGGAAAAAGGCCGCAGGGGGGAGGGTCCAACCGGCCCCTGCGGCAAGTGGGTGCAAACGCTCACACGGTGGGTGCGGAGGGGGGGTTACGCCGGATCCGCGCCGTGAGCCGGTCGGGCGCGGCGTGCGCCGACCAGCAACCACGTTCCGGCCAAGGCAAGGGTGGCGACGCTGAACACAGCGATTGCCGAGGGGATGCTGTGCGTGGTCGCGGCGATGATGGCGATCACGATCGGGCTGACGAACTGGCCCAGATACAGGCAGGAGGTGAAGCCGCCCACACCGCGCGCCCGCGCCGATTCCGGCAGGTTTTCCAGCAGTGGGGCCAGCGCGTTCGGCACCAGCATGCCGCCGCCGAAACCATGGATGGCGACCGCCACCAGCACGGCGTTGTAGCTGTCGGCGCGCGCCATCAGCCACAGCCCCACCGCCAACAACCCCAGCAGCAGGGCGTTGACGAACGCGGTGCCGATGCGGCGGCGGACCAGGGGCCAGGCCATCGCCCCCGCCAGCGTCGCCAGCAGACCCAGACCGGCGCACAGGCCGATCAGGGTGCTGGAGGTGACGCCCAGACCGGCGATGACGACCGGTGACTGAACCGGCACGATGAAGCTGGCGAGCATCCCGAGGAAAATCAGGGTGTAGGCGGTGGCCACCCGCCCCCAGGCCGCCCGGTCCAGCGTTGTCCGTGGCCCGTTTCGCCGTTCGGCGCGCGTCGGCTCCCACAGCGTCGCCGCCATCACCGGCAGCAGCAGCAAGGGCAGCAGATAGAGCAGGAACGGCGCGCGCCACGAGGTTTCACCAACCGCCCCGCCAAGCACGAAGAAGATCGAGCCGATCACCGCGATCGTCACCACCTGGCGGCCGACGTAACGGGAACGGTCCGCCCCCTGCCAGTAATCGCCGATCAGGGTCGTGCAGCAGGTCATCACCATGGCTTCGGCGCAGCCGAACAGCAGGCGCGTGGCCAGAATGTGCGACAACTCGTTCAGCTGGCTGGGGGCGGCCCCCAGCAGCGCGTACAGCAGCGTCGCCAGCATCAGCATCGCCTTGCGCCCGAACCGGTCGGCCATCCAACCGGCGATCGGGGCGAACAGCGCGATGGTCAGGGCCGGACCGGCGGCGACCAGCGGAACCAGCGCGTCGGCGTGCGCGGTGGTCGGCCCGAATTCGGCCCCGATCTTGGGCAGGACCGGGGCGATCATCACCGACCCGACGATGGTCAGGCTGCCGCCCAGCAGAATGACGGCCCCCTGTTTGCCGGTGGCTTGCCGGGGGGCGGGGGGAGAGGCCGTGTTGGTCATGTCCACCCTCCCTTAGAACGAGTAGGCGACGCGGAGCGCGGTGGCGATGCCCTGGGACCGGTTCCGCGCCCCGAACTCCTTGTAGCTGTGGACCGTGACCAGCGGCATGCCCGGTTCGAAATAGCTGAGGGCAGGCCCGACGGCGAAGACCCGCGCCCGGTTGCCGGTGCCCGAACCCGGTCCGGTGTCGTCGGTGATCTGCTGGTACCAGTATCCGCCCAGCCCCGCCGTGACCGGGCCGACATGCTGGCCGACGGCGAACTCGTGCTTGAACTCGATGCCGCTGCGGTACTTGGTCTTCGGGTTGACGGTGTTGATGTTCAACTCGACATTCGAGGACAGCTCGAACCCGCCTTCGGTCAGATAGGTGACGCCGACCACCGGGGCGAAGGCCCAATGGTTGGCACCGGGGTTGAACAGCCGGTTCACGTTGTAGCTGCCGGTCGGGGCCTGAATTTGGGCGGCGGCGTTGATGAACAGGTTCTTGGCCTGCCATTGCAGCATCACCGGATAGACCTGGATGTCGCCCAGCTTGAACACCTGGCTTTGCAGATTGAGCGGGCCGACCGGGGTCCGGATGGTCAAATGACCGCCCATGTCCAGAAACGGCACGACGCCGCCGAAGCCGTATTTGGCCCCCAGAACCTCCACGTCGGTCATTTTGATGTAGGCCGCGCCGACGGACAGCACATGCAGGTTGAAATCGGAATTGGCGGTGTTGCCCCACCCGTCCTTGACCGAGGTGGCGGAATAGAAATTGGTGCGCAGCCCCACCGCGCCATAGGGCGTGGGCGGCGGCAACATGCCGGCCCCAAAATCAAACACGCCGAACGGTGTGGTCGGCGCGCCGTTTTCCGTCGCCGCCGCACCGGACGCCCACCCGCCGACCGCCGCGCCGATGACCAGTGCGGTTGTGATGGCGGTAGCGGCCAGACGGGTCTTGCGCCGACGGGTTTTGATGGAAAGTTGGATGCTCATGACGCCCCCTGTTCTTTGATTGCTTTGTGGGGCAAGCGTAGGCAGGGGGAATGATTGACCGTTATCCGGTTTCGGCACGAATCAATCGGGGTCGATCCAGCGTAAAACGCGGGGTGCCGGGGGCTACCCCTTGCGCGCCCGTGGATGGGCGGAGCGGTAGACGCTCATCAACTGTTCGTTTTCCAGATCGGTGTAGCGCGCGGTGGTGGAGAGCGAGGCGTGGCCGAGCAAATCCTGGATCGCGCGCAGATCGCCGCCATCGGCCAGAAGATGGGTGGCGAAGCTGTGGCGCAGGGCGTGCGGGGTGGCGCTGTCGGGCAGATTCAACAGGGCGCGCAATTTGCGCATCTGCAATTGGGCGACGCTGGCCTGCAAGCGGCCCCCACGCACGCCGACGAACAGCGGCCCGTCCGGCGGCAGGGTGAAGGGGCAAACGGCGAGATAGGCGCGCACCGCGTCGCTGACGGCGGGCAACACCGGGATCATCCGCTCCTTGCGGCCCTTGCCGGTGACGCGCAGGGTGTCGGACAGCGGGGCGTCCTTGCGCGCCAGACCCAGCGCTTCGGAAATGCGCAGGCCGCAGCCATAGAGCAGGGTGTAGAGCGCGCGGTCGCGCTGGCCGACCCAAGGCTCCTCGCGCTCCTGCTCGCTTTCACTGAGAAAGCGGTCGGTGTCGATCACCGTCAGCGGGCGGGGCAGGGGGCGCTTGACCTTCGGCGTGGCAAGGCTGGCGATGGCCGGGTTGTGCAGCCGCCCGCTGCGGTCGAGCCAGCGGAACAGGTTGCGCAGCGAGGCCAGCTTGCGCGCCCGGCTTGCCCCGATCAGGCCATCCATCGACAGGCGCGACAGCCAGGCGCGGAAATCCCCGGCCTTCAGCTCCGACAGGTCGTTCAGGCCGGGTGGCTGCCCGCCGCGATAGCCGGTGAGAAAGACCAGGAATTCCGCCAGATCGGCGCGGTAGGCCGCGCGGGTGTGGGGCGACAGCGTGCGTTCGCTCTCCATCCAGCGCAGCCAATGGTCCAGCGCGTCCTGAACGTCGGGCTGGGCGGAAAAACCGAGAACCGGTTGGGTCATGCGGGCAGGTCCAGCCAGCCCCGGATGACGCGTTCGATCACGCGGGCCAGGAAACCGACCAGATCGGTGCCTTGCCCCTGCTGAAAGGTGTGGGGATCGCGGCTGCCAAAGGCGAGCAGCCCGTCGGGGGTTTCGCTTGACACCTGGATGCGGACCAGCGCTTCGGACCGCACCAGCGCGGCGGCGTGGCCATAGAGCAGCGGATCGCCAACGATGTCGGCGTTCAGGGCGACGTCGGCGTGCCCCAGGAGATCGGCCACCGTCCCCGCCGCCACCACCCGCACGCCGGAGGTCTGGACGTGCGGAATGTCGCTGCCGTTGGATTCCACCACCAGACAGGCGACGTCCAGATCCAGCAGAACCGCCAGATCGTTGGTGATGGTGTGGATCAACTGTTCGAAGCTCTGGGCGTCGAGCAGATAGAGGACGGCGGCGTGGATGCGGTTCTGGCTGTTCAGGTTGGCCCGGCTGGACCCGAGCAACTCGCGGTTCTGGTCCTTCAACCGCCGCAGGTCGCCGCGCAGCCGGTCCACCATGAACATTTGCAAATCCACCACACCCCGCCCGCGATCGATCGAGGGCGGGGTCAGGTGGGGAACCAGATCGGCGTTCTGGACCAGGAAATCCGGGTGTCCCCGCAGATAGGCGCGGACGTCGTCGCAAGAGACGGCGTGCGTCGGTCGTTGGGTGTGTCCCGTTTCCCGGCCCATGGGCGTCGTCCCGTCACCGGATCAGAGGATGGATTGACCGGTCTTCTGCCAATCGGCGACGAACTGCGCCAGGCCCTTGTCGGTCAGCGGGTGGTTGAAGAGCTGTTTGAGCACCGACGCCGGGGCCGTGACCACATGCGCGCCCAGGCGGGCGGCCTTGACGATGTGGATCGGGTTGCGGATGGAGGCGACCAGCACCTCGGTCTTGAAATGGTCGTAGTTCTTGTAGATCTCGCAGATCTCGGTGATCAGGCCCATGCCGTCCTGCCCGATGTCGTCCAGGCGGCCGACGAAGGGGGAGACGAAGGTGGCACCGGCCTTGGCGGCCAGGATCGCTTGCGCCGGGGAGAAGCACAGCGTCACATTGACCATCGTCCCCTGCGACGACATGATCTTGCAGACCTTCAGGCCGGCGGGGGTGAGCGGAACCTTCACCGCGACGCGGTGGGAGATCTTGGCGATCTTCTGCGCTTCCTGCAACATGGTCTCGAAATCGGTCGAGGCCACCTCGGCGCTGACCGGGCCATTGACCACGTCGCAGATTTCGGCGACCAGATCGAGGAACTGGCGGCCGCTCTTGGCGATCAGGGAGGGGTTGGTGGTCACACCGTCGAGCAGACCGGAATCGGCCAGATCACGGATTTCGGCGATGTCGGCGGTGTCAACGAAGAACTTCATGACGAAGGATCCATGCTTTCAGAAAATGACCGGGTCGGCCTCACCGGCGGCGCGCCGATGGCCCATCCCGAGCCGCGCTTGGGACGTTGCGTCACTTTAGCCCATGCGTGAGGCTTCCGCCAGTTCCCGCCCGCCCGATTCCGGGGATCCGCAAGGCGATCTTCTGGGGATGGGCGCGCGCGTCGCCGTGCTGCTGCCGCTGCCGCTGCCGCTGCGCGAGGCCTACGACTATGGCGTGCCCGCTGGGATGGCGCTCAACCCCGGCGATTTTGTCGAGGTGCCGCTGGGGCCGCGCCGGGTGATCGGCGTGGTCTGGGGGCCGGGGGCCGGGGTGGTGGAGGCGCGGCGGCTCAAGCCGGTGATCCGCCGGTTCGATGCGCCGCCGATGACCGCCGTGGCCCGGCGCTTCGTCGAATGGGTGGCGGCCTACACCATGACCTTGCCCGGCTTCGTGCTGCGCATGGCGATGAGCGTTCCGGCGGCGCTGGAGCCGCCGCGCGAGACGCTGGCCTATCTGCTGCGGCCCGACGCGCTGGCCCCGCCCGGCTTCAAGATGACCGACGCCCGCCGCCGCGTGCTGGCGCTGCTGGAGGACGGCCCGCCGCGCACGCCCGGCGAACTGGCGGAGGAGGCGGGCTGCGGCGTGACCGTGGTGCGCGGGCTGGCCGAGGCCGGGTTGCTCGAGCCGCTGCTGTTGCCGCCGTTGCCGCCGGGCGGGCGGCCCGACTGGACCCGGCCCGGCCCGACCCTGTCCGACCATCAGGCGGCGGCGGCGGACGATCTGCGCCAGCGGGTGCGGGCGGGCGGCTACACCACCGTGCTGCTGGACGGCGTGACCGGATCGGGCAAGACGGAGGTCTATTACGAGGCCATCGCCGCCGCGTTGGAGCAGGGCAAGCAGGCCTTGATCCTGCTGCCGGAAATCGCCCTGTCGGCGCAATGGCTCGACCGCTTCGCCCGCCGTTTCGGCGCGGCCCCGGCCGAATGGCATTCGGAATTGACCGGATCGCAGCGCCGCGACACCTGGCGGGCGGTGGCCAAGGGCGAGGTCCCGGTGGTGGTCGGCGCGCGCTCCGCCCTGTTCCTGCCTTACCCCGATCTCGGCGTCATCATCGTCGATGAGGAGCATGACTCCGCCTACAAGCAGGAGGAGGGGGCGATCTACCACGCCCGCGACATGGCGGTCGCCCGCGCCCATCTGGGTGGGCTGCCCATCGTGCTGGTGTCGGCCACCCCGTCGCTGGAAACCAAGGTGAACGCCGACAGCGGGCGCTACACCCGGATCGCGCTGCCCTCCCGCCACGGCGGGGCGCAGTTGCCGGAGGTGGCGCTGGTCGATCTGCGGCGGGACCGCCCGCCCGCCCGCCATTGGCTCGCCCCCAGCCTGCGCCAGGCTTTGGCCGACACGCTGGCGGCGGGGGAACAGGCGATGCTGTTCCTGAACCGGCGCGGCTACGCCCCGCTCACCCTGTGCCGGGCCTGCGGCCACCGGATGCAATGCCCGAACTGCACGGCGTGGCTGGTTGAACACCGGTTGGCCCGCAAGCTCCAATGCCATCATTGCGGCCTGCAACAGCCCTTGCCCCCGGCCTGCCCGGAATGCGGGGAGGAAGGGACCATGGCGGCCTGTGGCCCTGGTGTGGAGCGCATCGCCGAGGAGGTGGCGGAGCTGTTCCCCGACGCCCGCGCCGCCATCATGGCGTCCGACACCCTGTTCGGCCCGCGCGCCATTCAGGAGATGGTGCGCAAGATCAGCGACCATGAGCTGGACCTGATCATCGGCACCCAGGTGATGGCCAAGGGCCATCATTTCCCCATGCTGACCCTGGTCGGGGTGGTGGACGCCGATCTGGGGCTGAACGGCGGCGACCTGCGGGCGGCGGAGCGCACCTATCAATTGCTGCATCAGGTGGCCGGACGGGCGGGGCGGGGCGAGCGGCCCGGAACGGTCATGCTGCAAACCTTCATGCCCGAACATCCGGTGATGCAGGCGCTGGCGGCTGGCGACCGCGACGGCTTTTATCAGTTGGAAGCGGAGATGCGGCAGGACGCCGGGATGCCGCCCTTTGGCCGTCTGGCCGCGCTGATCGTGTCGGGCGAGGATCCAACGCTGGTGGACCGGGTGGCGCTGGCGCTGGGGCGGGCGGCCCCGCGCGACGACACGGTGCATGTGCTGGGACCGGCCCCGGCCCCGCTGGCGTTGCTGCGCGGTCGGCACCGCCGCCGCCTGCTGCTGAAGGCCCCGCGTGCGACGCAGGTCCAGGCCTTGATCGCGGCCTGGTTGGAGCGGGTGGAGATTCCGCCCGCCATCCGGGTGCAGATCGACGTGGATCCCTACAGTTTTCTATAAATGCGAAACAATTGGTCGGTATGGCTGCGGCGAATTGTCCGCTTCGCGCCAGCATGGCACCTGTGACGATTGATCCGTTGCGCACCGATCCAACATGGTACTACCACACAAGGCTGGCACACGAGGCTCGCCCCGCGTGGGCGCGCGTTCTTCTTCGGATCGTTTGATGCACTGGCTGTCTCGCCAATTCCATCGCCACACCCTGCTGACGGTTCTGCCCGTTCTGCTGCTGCTGCTCATCATCGCGCTGGCGGCGGGCGCGCCCGCGCGCACCCGTGGCACCGACGCCGAAGCGCTGGCGATGATGGACCGGGCCGAAGCCTTCTTGCGGCAGGACGGCGTGGCGGCGGCGGTCGGGGCCTTCGCCAACCGGGCCGGACCCTTCATCGACCGGGATCTGTACCCGATGGTGCTGGACCGCGACGGGGTGATGCTGGCTCATGGCTGGACCCCGTCCCTGAACGGATCGGACCTGTCCGACCTGCGCGACGTGACCGGCAAGCCCTTCATGCGGGAGGTGCTGGACGCGGTGGCGGGGCAGGGGCACGCCGATGTCACCTATCAGTGGTTGGACCCGCTGTCGGGCCAGATCACCCGCAAGACGCTGCACGCCCGGCGGCTGGTGCTGAACGGGCAGGAGCACACGCTGGCGGTCGGCGTCTACCGCTGAGGCGCTGCGACTCGCTGTCAAAAGAGCGGTCGGGGCGGTCGTTTTCGCGGGTGCGGGGCGCGCGGCGACCCGCGTGGGGGCGAGCGGCCCGTGTTGCGGTGCGGTGGGACCGTCGGGCCGACGGCGGTGCGGTTCGGGATGGGGCGATGGCGTCATGCCCGGCAAGTCACCGGAATCCGTCGCAAAACCCCGATCCGGACGCGCCGGACGCGGCGTCCGGTATGACCAGTGACCGCCGATTTCCCCCGGTCGCAGCGGCGATTCCGCAGTTGCTCAAAACGCCGCAGCCAAATTGTCCAGACCCCGTTGCGTGGTGGCGGAAGCTGTGATATTGGACCGCTCGCTTTCGCGGCTGGGGTGTTTGTGCCTCGGGTTGACGCCCTTTAAGGCCGCTGAATTCACCGTCTACCGAACTCAATTCGAGGGATCAGGTGGCATCCGAAGGAACAGGCGTTTCCGAACTCGCTGCGCGCTACTCCACCGCGCTGTTCGAGCTTGCGGACGAAAATCAGGCGTTGGACACGGTCGCGAGCGATCTGTCCACGCTGAAGCAGATCCTGGCCGAGAGCGCTGACCTGCGTCGCCTCGTCCGCAGCCCGGTCATCAGCCGCGCCGACCAGGCGCGGGCGATGGCCGCCGTGCTGGACAGCGCGGGCGTGTCCGATCTGACCAAGCGCTTTGTCGGGCTGGCCGCGACGAACCGGCGTTTGTTCGCGATCAGCGGCATGATCGACGGCTTCCTGGCCATGCTGGCGCAGCGCCGTGGCGAAGTGACGGCCTCCGTCACCTCGGCCCAGCCGTTGAGCGACGCGCAGCGTCAGGCCGTGATCGACGCGCTCAAGGCGTCCATCGGGGCCAATGTCTTGGTCAACACCTCCGTCGATCCCGAATTGATCGGCGGCATGATCGTTAAGTTCGGCTCGCGCATGGTCGATACCTCGGTGCGCACGAAGCTGAACAAATTGCAACTCGCCATGAAGGCCTCAGGGGGATCAGTCTGATGGATATCCGCGCCGCAGAAATCTCTGCGATCCTCAAGCAGCAGATCGCGAATTTCGGAACCGAGGCGGATGTCGCCGAAGTCGGTCAGGTTCTCTCGGTGGGCGACGGCGTCGCCCGCGTTCACGGCCTGGACAACGTCCGCGCCGGTGAAATGGTGGAATTCCCCGGCGGCCTGCAGGGCATGGCGCTGAACCTCGAAACCGACAACGTCGGTGTCGTCGTGTTCGGTGACGACCGTGGCATCAAGGAAGGCGACACCGTCAAGCGCACCGGCACCATCGTCGACGTTCCCGTCGGCAAGGGTCTGCTGGGCCGCGTGGTCGACGGCCTGGGCAACCCGATCGACGGCAAGGGTCCGCTGGTCGATGTCGAGCGCAAGCGCGTCGAAGTGAAGGCCCCGGGCATCATCCCGCGCAAGTCGGTGCACGAGCCGATGCAGACCGGCCTGAAGGCCGTGGACAGCCTGGTTCCGATTGGGCGCGGTCAGCGCGAGCTGATCATCGGCGACCGTCAGACCGGCAAGACCGCCGTCGCCATCGACACCTTCCTGAACCAGAAGCCGATCAACCAGGGCGATGACGAGAGCAAGAAGCTCTACTGCATCTACGTCGCCGTTGGTCAGAAGCGTTCGACCGTCGCCCAGATCGTCAAGACCCTGGAAGACGCCGGCGCGCTGGAATACTCCATCGTCGTCGCCGCCACGGCCTCGGAACCGGCTCCGCTGCAGTTCCTGGCGCCCTACACCGGCTGCACGATGGGCGAGTTCTTCCGCGACAACGGTATGCACGCCCTGATCGTGTACGATGACCTGTCCAAGCAGGCCGTCGCTTACCGTCAGATGTCGCTGCTGCTCCGCCGTCCGCCCGGCCGCGAAGCCTATCCCGGCGACGTGTTCTACATCCACTCGCGTCTGCTGGAGCGCGCCGCCAAGATGGGCGACGCCCATGGCGCTGGCTCGCTGACCGCTCTGCCGGTCATCGAAACCCAGGCGGGCGACGTGTCGGCCTACATCCCGACCAACGTGATTTCGATCACCGACGGTCAGATCTTCCTGGAAACCGGCCTGTTCTATCGTGGCATCCGCCCCGCCATCAACGTCGGTCTGTCGGTGAGCCGCGTCGGCTCCGCCGCCCAGATCAAGGCGATGAAGCAGGTTGCGGGCACCATCAAGATGGAACTCGCGCAGTACCGTGAAATGGCCGCCTTCGCGCAGTTCGCGTCCGACCTCGACGCCGCGACCCAGCGTCTGCTGGCCCGTGGCGCGCGTCTGACCGAGCTGCTGAAGCAGGGCCAGTTCCAGCCGCTGCCGGTCGAAGAGCAGGTCGTGTCGATCTTCTCGGGCGTGAAGGGCTACCTCGACGCCATCCGCGTCGAGGATGTGAACCGCTTCGAAGCGAAGTTCCTCAGCGAAATCCGCGCCAAGGGCGCGGACATCCTGGCGGCGATCCGCAACGACAAGCAAATCACGTCGGCGACCGAAGAGAAGCTGAAGGCGTTCCTCGACGGCTTCGCCAAGGTCTTCGCCTGACCGACCGTGTGGGGGCGGGCAACCGCCCCCTCGCCGTCATCCCTGACGGACACGGAACGACCTCGAGCGGAATGAAGGGCCGGCATGCCTAACCTCAAGGACCTAAAGAACCGGATCTCGAGCGTCCAATCGACGCGGAAGATCACCTCGGCCATGAAGATGGTCGCGGCCTCCAAGCTGCGCCGTGCGCAGGAACAGGCGCAAGCCAGCGGCCCCTATGCCGAGCGCATGGGCCGTATGCTCGCGTCGCTGGCGGCCAACGTGCAGGGCAGCGGCAACGGGCCGAAGCTGATGACCGGAACGGGTTCCGATTCGGTTCACCTGCTCGTCATCGTCAGCTCGGATCGTGGTCTGTGCGGTGCCTTCAACGGCTCCATCGTCCGCGAGGCCAAGCGCCAGATCACCCGCCTGCAGGGCGAAGGCAAGACCGTCAAGCTGCTGACCGTCGGCCGCAAGGCCCGCGACCAGCTGCGCCGCGAATTCGGGGCGCTGATGGTTCATGGCTATGAGGATGTGGGCCGCCGCCGCCTGTCCTTCGCCGACGCCGACATGGTGTCGCAGAAGGTTCTGTCGATGTTCGACGCGGGCGAGTTCGACGTCTGCACGATCATCTTCAACAAGTTCAAGTCGGCGATCTCGCAGATCGTCACCGTGCAGCAGCTCATCCCCTTCGCCGTTCCGGAAACGGACGCCGCCCCGACGGACGAGGTGAAGGCGGTGTACGAGTTCGAGCCGGACGAAGAGCAGATCCTCGCCGAACTGCTGCCGCGCAACCTGTCGATCCAGGTCTACCGTGCGCTTCTGGAAAGCGCCGCGTCCGAACAGGGCGCGCGGATGACCGCGATGGACAACGCGACGCGCAACGCGGGCGACATGATCAACAAGCTGACGATCACCTACAACCGGACGCGCCAAGCCTACATCACCAAGGAGCTGATCGAAATCATCTCCGGTGCCGAGGCTCTCTAAGGCGGCATCCCGCGTAGGGCGGACTTCAGCGACATCAATTGCGCCGGCGACGGCACACCGACACTTACCGAGTTCCTAGGGAGCTTTACTCCATGGCCACCACCACTTCTGTCGGCAAGATCACGCAGGTTACGGGCGCCGTCGTCGACGTGCAGTTCGACGGCGACCTGCCGGCGATCCTGAACGCGCTCCACACCCAGAACGACGGCAAGACCCTCGTCCTGGAAGTGGCGCAGCATCTGGGCGAAAGCACGGTCCGCACCATCGCCATGGACAGCACCGACGGTCTGGTGCGTGGGGCCGAGGTCGTCGACACCGGCGCGCCGATCGCCGTGCCGGTTGGCCCGGCCACCCTGGGCCGCATCATCAACGTCATCGGCGAGCCGATCGACGAGCGCGGTCCCGTCACCGCCGAGCGCAGCTTCCCCATCCACCGCGCGGCCCCCGAGTTCGTCGACCAGTCGACCGACGCCGAGGTGCTGATCACCGGCATTAAGGTCATCGACCTGCTGGCACCCTACGCCAAGGGCGGCAAGATCGGCCTGTTCGGCGGTGCGGGCGTCGGCAAGACCGTGACCATCATGGAGCTGATCAACAACGTCGCGAAGGCGCACGGTGGTGTGTCGGTGTTCGCGGGCGTGGGCGAACGCACCCGCGAAGGCAACGACCTGTATCACGAAATGATCGAGTCGGGCGTCATCAAGCTCGACGGCCCCGGCTCCAAGGTGGCGCTGGTGTACGGTCAGATGAACGAGCCGCCGGGTGCCCGCGCCCGCGTCGCGCTGAGCGGCCTGACGCTGGCGGAATATTTCCGCGACGAAGAAGGTCAGGACGTGCTGTTCTTCGTGGACAACATCTTCCGCTTCACGCAGGCCGGTTCGGAAGTGTCGGCGCTGCTGGGCCGCATCCCGTCGGCGGTGGGCTATCAGCCGACGCTGGGCACGGACATGGGCGCGCTGCAAGAGCGCATCACCTCGACCAAGAAGGGGTCGATCACCTCGGTGCAGGCCATTTACGTGCCCGCCGACGATCTGACCGACCCGGCCCCGGCCGCGTCGTTCGCCCACTTGGACGCCACCACCGTGCTGTCGCGTTCGATCGCGGAAATGGCCATTTTCCCGGCCGTCGATCCGCTCGACTCGACCAGCCGCATCCTCGACCCGCGCGTCGTCGGTGACGAGCACTACACGGTCGCCCGTTCGGTGCAGAAGGTCCTGCAGACCTACAAGTCGCTCCAGGACATCATCGCCATTCTGGGCATGGACGAACTGTCGGAAGAAGACAAGCTGGTCGTGGCCCGCGCCCGTAAGATCCAGCGCTTCCTGTCGCAGCCGTTCCACGTCGCCGAAGTGTTCACTGGCACCCCCGGCGTGCTCGTCCCGCTGGAAGAGACCATCAAGGGCTTCAAGGGCATCGTGAACGGTGATTACGATCACCTGCCGGAAGCCGCCTTCTACATGGTCGGCACCATCGACGAAGCCATCGCCAAGGCGAAGAAGCTGGCGGCCTGATCCTGATCCCGCCCCGCTTGCGGGGCGGATCGTGGTCTGGTTGGAAAACGGTTCGCCCACCCTGTGCCGTTCGGATGGGGTGGGCGCTTACAAAGAGGCACCAGGGAACCCATGGCCGACAAAGTCGAATTCGAGCTGGTCTCGCCGGAAAAGCTGCTGAAGTCGCTTCCGGTGGACATGGTCGTGGTGCCGGGGACGGAAGGCGATTTCGGCGTGCTGGCGGGCCATGCGCCGATGATCGCGACGGTTCGTCCGGGCGTCATCGAGGTGTATGAGGGCGACCGGGTTGTTGATCGCGTCTTCGTCGCGGGCGGCTTCGCCGAAGTGACCGAGACCCGTTGCACCGTTCTGGCCGAAGAGGCGCAAGCGCTGTCGGCCATCGATCGCGCGGCGGTGGAAAAGGCGATCAAGGACCTGTCGGAGGATCTGAGCGACGCCGCGTCGGACGCCGACAAGGCGGCCGTCGAAGCCAAGCTGGCGGTGGCGCAAGCCAAGCTGGACGCGCTGGCAACCCCGGGTGCCGCGCACTGACCCTCGGTCACGAGCGTGTGAAAAAGAACGGGCGGTTCGGTCATCCGAACCGCCCGTTTCTGTTGCAACGCCGAAAAGTGTGACTACATTCAACGGTCGGATGGATCAGGCCGTGCGTGGTTCCGGTCCCAAATGTTCGATCAGGCCATCCCCAGGCGGGTGGTGAAGGAGAAGCGGATCATGGCGCGCGGGCATTGGCGGTTGGAGGATCTCCCCTGGGATGGGTTTGATCCCAGCACGGTGGACTCCGATCTGGTTCCGCTCATCAAGGCGGCGGCCCTGGTGGAGTACAACGCCCACGACTACACCGCTTACCTCTGCAACGTCTTCAGCGATGATCCTGAGTTTCAGGCGGTCGCGCGCGGTTGGGCGGACGAGGAGGTGCAGCACGGCGCGGCGCTGGGCCGTTGGGCGACGCTGGCCGACCCGTCCTTTGATTTCGATGGGGCGGTGGCGCGCTTCCGCGCGGGCTACCGCGTGCCGATCGATCTGGACGCCTCGGTGCGTGGCTCGCGCACCGGCGAAATGATCGCCCGCTGCATCGTCGAGACCGGCACCAGCTCCTATTACACCGCCATCGGCGATTCGACCGAAGAGCCGCTGTTGCGGGAGATCTGCCGCCGGATCGCGGCGGATGAGCTGCGCCATTACAAGATTTTCTACGACTATTCCAAGAAATACCGCGACTTGGAGGGGTTGAGCACCTTCCAGCGCCTGAAGGTGGCCTTGTCGCGCATCGGCGAGTCCGAAGACGACGAACTCGCCTACGCCTATTTCGCCGCGAACGAAGCCCCGGACGCGGTTTACAATCACGCCCGGTGCAACGCCGCCTACATGCGGCGCGCCTATGGCCGTTACCAGCCCAAGCACATCGACCGGGCGGTCTCCATGGTGTTCAAGGCCTGTGGGCTGAAGCCGCATTCGCCCTTGAGCGCGGTCGCATCGCGCGGGGCGTGGTGGCTGGTGGATCGCCGTGTCCGCAAGCTGGAGCGGATGGCGGCCTGAACGGCGGCGTTCAGCCGCTGGTCAAACGGTCCTGATAGGCGGCGTGCAGCCCGGCCCAGCGATCCCAGAAGGGCAGGGAGTCGGCCCCCGCCAACCGGTCGGCCAGCAGATCGAGGTGGATGTGCCACCCGGCGCTGACCTTCAGCCGCATGGCGGCATCCGGCGCCCGCCGATGCTCCAGGGTCAACAGCACCCGATCCCCTTTCGGTTCCAGGGTGAATTCGACCTCGCTGGCGGTTCCCCAGGCGATGACCAGACGGCGCGGCGGCTCCAGCGCCAGCACGCGGCTTTCCATCCGGTGTTCGGCGGAAAAACCCTCGGGCCGTTGGCCCGGCGGGTTGGTCAACTCGTCGTTGCGCCACACCAGATCAAAGGGAACCCCGGTGCGGTCGGGCATGACACCCGCCGCCAGCCATTGGCGGCGCAGGTCGCTGTCGGTCAGATAGGACCAGCAGCGTTCGATGGGACCGGGCAAGAGCCGTTGCAGGGTCAGGCTCAGCGGCTCGCTCCAGCGGGCAAAGGACTCGACGGAGGCGTCGAGCGTCGCGGTGTCGGTCATGGATCGGCATCCTTGTCGGTGGTGGGGGGGGCGGGGAGCGGGGATTCGCGCAGCAACCGGTCGAGAACCGACAGGCGATCGGTCCAGAACGCCTCGTAAAAGGTCAGCCAGCGTTGCGCGTTGGACAGAGGTCCGGGGTCCAGGCGGCACAGATGGGTGCGTCCGCGCACCTCGCGCCGGATCAAGCCGGCGCTTTCCAGAACCTTGATGTGCTTCGACGCCGCCGCCAGCGACATGGCGAAGGGTTCGGCCAGTTGCCCGACCGTGCGCTCCCCGTCCGCCAAATCCCGCAGCATCCGCCGTCGGGTGTTGTCGCTGAGGGCGTGAAACACGCTGTCCAATTGGGGGGAATCTTGCTCAACCATATGGTTGACTATGAACCCGACGGCGGTGACTGTCAACCAATTGGTTGAATGTGTGGCCGCACAAAGTGGCCCGGTGTGACGACGCAGCCGAACGCTCAGTCGCGGCGACCGCGACGGACCAGTGACTCCGGGGTGAAGGCGTCGGGCTTCAGGGGTTTGTCGAACACCGGCGGGCGCTGCAGATTGTCGATGCCACGGGCGACGTAGCGATCACCGGTGAGGTCATACACAAATTCGGCCGCAGGGACGAAGGCCGGGACCTGCCAATGGGCGACGTTGTGGGCCTCGGCGTAGCGCTGCAACTCACCCTTGCCGTTGTAATGCTCGGCCATCACGATCTGCCAGGAATCCTCATCCAGGTAATAGGTGCGGTCGGGCAGCTTGTGCTGGAAATTCGGCTTCAGCCGGGCGTCGACGATCCACACCCGGTGCATCTCATAGCGCAGGAACTGCGGGTTCGGGTGGCCGTACCACAGGAACTCGTGGGGGGCGAGGTTGGGCGTGTTCATGCGGTAGGCGTTGTAGGGAACATACATTTCCCGCCGGGAAATCAGCGTGAAGTCGAACCGGTCGAGCGGGCCGCTGAACATGTCGAGCATGTCGGCGGTGGCGATGCCGTCGGTGGCCGGATCGTTGGTGTCATAGAGAAAATCCGGGGCCGGGAGCACCCGCCCCCGCTCCCCCGCGCGGAACCAGGCGCGAAACCCCGATTGGATGGGGTTCAGGGTGGCTTGTGTCAGCAGGGTGGTGCCGCTCTGGTCGGCGGGGGTCAGGGTGGTCCGTCGGTACAGCAGCGGCGTGCCACCCTCACCGGCGGCGTAAGGGGACAGGAAATCCTCCTGATACAGGCGGTCGCTGAATTTGCCGTCGCCGCCGGGCAGCACGGTCTGGCTTGTGTGGCTCATCGCCCCGCCGCGCCAGCGCAGCAGGTGGTTCCACATCGCCTGGACGCCGTTGGCGGGGATGGGAAAGGGAACCCCCACCCGCGCCCCCGACAGCACCAACCCATTGGCCCCCAGGGCGGCGCGGGTGGCGTTTTCCAAGCTGGCGTCATAGATCCGTTGCGGTGCCGCCGCGCTGCGGCGGCAGGGGAACACCGGCACTTCGAAGGTGGTCGGGTATTTGGCCAGCAGCGCTTGCAACCCGGCGGACAGCCGGATCTTGTAGCGTTCCACATCCGCCGGGCCGACGGTGATCCAACGGCCATCCTCGATGAAGGGATCCGGGCTGTGACGACCGGGTGTGTAGCCACGCGGCGGCTTGATCAGGCCACCGGTCCAGGGCGGGATGACGCGGGTGCGGTTCCCCGCGCGGATCGCGCCGAAGGGGGTCAACTCCTCCCCCAACCGTGGGACCGGTGGAGCGGTTGGGGCGGGCGAGTCTTGGATGGGAGGTGGTGGGGCGGGGGTGGTCTGGGCGGTTGCTGGAAGGGGCAGGGCCGCCGCCGCCGCCCCGCCCAGCAACGCCAGCGCCCTGCGGCGGTTGGGGTGGTCGGGGGCGGTCATGACAGGTGCTGTTCCAGAGCGGCGAAGGCCGCGTGGACATCGCTGGCCAAGCGCGTCAGGGTCGGCCAGTCGGTGGTGCCGTTGGCCGCCTGTTCCAAGCGCAACGCCGCGTCCGCGAGCGGCTTGGCCCCGGCGTTGCGGCTGGAGCCTTTGAGGTTGTGCGCGGCGGCGCGCACGGCGGACAGATCCTGATTCAGCAGACCGGCGTCGAGACCGGCCAGAATCTCGCGGCTGGTGCTGCGGAAATCGCCCAAAAGCTCGTCCACCATGCCGTCGTCTCCTCCACACAGCGCGCGCAGCGCGCTCAGGTCGATGGGCGCGTCGGCGTTGGTTGGTGGGGGGGCTGCCGCCACGGTGACGCCCGGTGCGTCGCTGGACAGCGGGGGCATCCAGCGCGCCAGGGTGATGGCGAGTTGCGACAGGTCGAGCGGTTTGCTCAACACCGCGTCCATGCCAGCGGCGTGGTAGCTCGCGACCTCCCCCGGCGCGGCGTTGGCGGTGATGGCGATGATCGGCAGGCGTGCGGCTCCGGCGGGGCCATCGCCGTTCTGTTCAGCCGCGCGGATGCGGCGGGTCAGTTCGAAGCCATCGATCTCCGGCATCTGCACATCGGTCAGCAACAGGGCGTAACGGCGATCCCCGCGCCACGCGGCCAGCGCCTCCGCCCCGCCCGGCGTCATCTCGGCGGCGTAGCCCAGCGCCCGCAACTGCATGCCCAGCACCTTGCGGTTCACCGCGTTGTCTTCGGCGACCAGGATCAGGCGGCCCTCGGCGTGCGCCTGCTCGGCATCCAGTTCCACCGGCACGCTCTCCGCCGGGCGGCTGGATGGGGTGGTGGCCGTTGGCGGTGGTTCCACCGACGACCCGCGCCCGGCGGCGGTGGCGACCGCGCGCAGGAATGGCACACGGCGCACCGGCCGCCCCAACGGCACGGTGTTGCCGCTGGGGCGATCGCCCCCGCTGCCCTGCATCAACAGCACGATGGGGGGGCAGGCCTCGCCACTGCGCCGTCCCAACTCCTCCGGCGCGCAGGCGGCGGCGGGAACCCGCAGCGCCTCGTCCAC
Source organism: Azospirillum griseum (assembly GCF_003966125.1). Lineage (GTDB taxonomy): Bacteria > Pseudomonadota > Alphaproteobacteria > Azospirillales > Azospirillaceae > Azospirillum > Azospirillum griseum. Next base: position 68,355 of record NZ_RXMA01000011.1, on the reverse strand, counting down.
CGCGACCACACTGGCCGGGCATCCGGCGTCCCGGGCGATGCGGGCCTGGGTCGCCAACTGTTGCGGATCCCCGGCGGGCAGAACCCGTGCGCCCGCAACCTCCAGATAGCTGGACAGGAAGGCGCGTTCGGTGGCGTCGGGCACGCCCAGCAGCACCGTCAGGCCCGACAGGTCCAAGGCCATCGGGTCATCCGGGGTGTCGGCGACCGGGGGGGCGTCACCGACGGGCGGCAGCGCGTCCACCCGATCCAACGCCAGGGTCAGCCAGAAGGTGGAGCCGTCGCCGGGGTTGCTCTCCACCCCGATCTCGCCGTTCATCAGGGTGGCGAGACGGCGGCTGATCGACAGGCCGAGGCCGGTGCCGCCGAACCGCCGGGTGGTGGAGCTTTCCGCCTGGGTGAAGGGCTGGAACAGCCGCCGCCGGGCGGCGTCGGGGATGCCGATGCCGGTGTCGATGACCTCGATCCGCAAGGCGGCGCTGTCCGGGCTGAGGCCGCTCAACCCCGCCCGCAACACGATGCGGCCATGTTCGGTGAATTTGATGGCGTTGCCGCCGAGGTTGAACAGGATCTGCCGCAGCCGGACCGGATCGCCCAGCAGGGCGGGAGGAATGGCCGGGTCGATGTAGGTCAGCAGCGACAACCCCTTGGCGCGGGCGGAAGGGGCCAGCGTTTCCGCCACCCCTTCGACCAGGGCGGGGATGGAGACGACGACGCGCTCGACGTCCATCTTCCCGGCCTCGATCTTCGAGAAATCCAGGATGTCGTCGATGATGCGCAACAGCGACGTGGCCGATTCCCGCATGGTCGCCACGGTGTCGAGCTGGTGGCTGTCCAGCTCCGTCCGTTCCAGCAGCCCCAGCATGCCCAGCACGCCGTTCATCGGCGTGCGGATTTCGTGGCTCATGGTGGCGAGGAAGGCGGATTTCGCCTTGGTCGCCTGCTCGGCCTGCTCCTTGGCGTTTTCCATCTGGCGTTCGGCCAGCTTGCGGCGCGTGATGTCGTAGATCCAGGACAGAAAGACCGGCTGGCCGTTGACGTGGGTCGGATCGACCGTCATCAGCGCCCAGAAGCTGGAGCCGTCGGCGCGCAGCAGCTTCACCTCCGCGTCGCGGATCTGGCGGCGGTAGAACAGCCAGCGCTGTTCGTCCTGCCGATCCTCCATCGGCGCGAACAGCTCGCCGATGCTGCCGCCCAGCAGCCGGTCCTTGGAGACGCCCAGCAGGGTGGTCAGCCGGTGGTTGGTCAGGACGATGATGCCGCTTTCGTCATAGGCGCAGACCCCGATCGGGCTGGCCTCCAGCACGGCGTTGATCTGCTCGCGGCTTTCGCGCAGCTCGCGGGTGCGTTCGGCCACCCGGGTTTCGATCGACTGGATCTGATCGAAGGCGCGCAGGGCGGCGATGACGGCGGTGAACAGGCTTTCCGCCGACAGGTCGGCTTTGGGTTTGTAGTCGTTGATGTCGTAATCGACGATGACGTCGCGCTGCGGGGCCTGGCCCGGCTGGCCGGTGCGCAGGATGATGCGCACGTCGCGGTTCCCCAGATCGTCGCGGATCCAGCGCACCAGCCGCAGGCCGGAATCGTCCTGTTCCATCACCACATCCAGCAGGATGACGGCGATGTCGGGCCGGTTTTCCAGGATCATCCGCGCGTGGGTGGCGGTGTGGGCACCGATCAGGTCGAGCGGGCGGTTTTGAAAGGTGACGTCGGCCAACAGCAGGTTGGTCATCAGATGGACGTCGGCCTCGTCATCGACCACCAGAACGGTCCAGGGGGGCGGTGCCTCTTCCGCCACGCCAACGCCGTTGGCGTCATCCTCGTCGGCGAACAGGATGTCGTCGTCGTCGAACATGCGGTCGGCCAGAGCGCCCATGCTCATGCTGCTGCGGTCTCCAGGCTGGCGGTGCCGACGGTGGCCGGGCTGGTTGCGGGGCTGTCCACACCCGCGACGGCGGCAACCGCCGGGATGGATTTGGGAATGCGCAGGGTGAACGTAGTTCCATCGCCGGGCGCGCTGTCAACCGAGATCCGCCCGCCAAGCGTCTGGGTGACGAGGTTGAAGACGATGTGCAGGCCCAGCCCACTGCCGCCCGCCCCGCGTTTGGTGGTGAAGAAGGGTTCGAACACCTTGTTGCGGTGCTCCTCGGGGATGCCGACTCCGTCGTCGGCGAAACGGATTTGCAGATCGCCATCCTCCAGATCATCGACGTCGATGACCATATGCCCCTTGGTGCCGTCGGGGAAGGCGTGGGTCAGCGCGTTCATCACCAGATTGGTGACGACCTGGCTGAGCGCGCCGGGGAAGCTGTCGATGACGACGCCGGGCGAACAGGCGATGGCAACCCGGTGCGGCCCCTTGCGCAGGGTGGGGCCGAGCGAGGTGACGATCTCCTCCAGATAGGCCAGCAGGTCGAAGGCGCGGCGTTCCTCGCTGGTCTGATCGACGGCCACGCGCTTGAAGCTTTGGATCAGTTCGGCCGCACGGGTCAGGTTCTGCTGAATCAGGCGGGAGGATTCCCCGGCGGTGGCGACGTAGGCCGCCAGATCGGATTTCTTCATCGTCCCGCCTTCGAACGCGTCGTTCAGCGCCTGGGTGCGGCTGGACAGATGGGTGGAGCAGCCAAAGGCAATGCCGATCGGGGTGTTGATCTCATGCGCCACGCCGGCGACGAGCAGGGCGAGCGAGGCCATCTTTTCGGCCTGCACCAGACTGGCCTGGGTTTCCTTCAGATCAGCGTAGGCGGCCCCCAGCGCCTGCATGGCGTTGAAGATCTCCTCGGCGGAGCGGGCCTCCACCGTCACGTCGGTGAACGTGCGGACGAAGCCGCCTTCGGGCAGCGGGTTGGTGCGCACCTCGATGATGCGGCCATCGGGACGGCGGCGCTTGAAGGTCAGCGGCTGTTCCCACACGCTGCCCCCGCCACCCCCGCCGGACAACCCGTCTTCCAGGTCATCGCCGCCATAGGCGAGGTAGAGGTCGGGGTCGTCGCCCATCTCGTTGAACTCGCCCCGGCTGCGTTGCAGGCTGACGATGTCGGGGAAGACCGGGCAGGCGGCGAGGAACTCCGGCGGGATGTTCAGGAATTCGGCGGCGCGGCGGTTGGACATCACCACCCGCAGATCCCGGTCCACCTTGATGATGCCCTGATCCGTGTTGTCCAGCGTGATTTGCAGGATGTTGCGCTCGCGCGCCAGATCCAGTTCGGCCTGCACCCGCTCCGTCACGTCGGACATGGTCCCGGTGATGCGCAGGGCGTTGCCCTGGGAATCGCGCAGGGCGGTGGCGCGGTCCTCGATCCAGGCCCATTGACCATCGCGGCGGCGCATGCGGTACACGGCGCTGTAGGCCAGCGCCTTGTCCCGGCGGCGGCGGCGCGACTCGGCGACGATGTCGTCGGCCTCGTCCGGATGGAGCAGCGAGACCCAGGTCTTGGTCGTCATCGCCAGCTCGGTCGGGCCATAGCCCAGCAGGGCGGGAAACTCCTTCGACCACCAATATTGCCCGGTGGTGGGGTCGTAATCCCACACCGAGGAGCGGGTGGCGGTGATGGCCAGCGACAGGCGTTGCTCGCTCTTGCGCAGGGCGGCTTCCTCCTCGCCCAGGCGGGCGAGCATGCCGTTGTAGGCGTGGATCACCCGCCCCAGCTCATCCGCCGCGCTCCAGTCGACCGGGCGGTGGCCGAACCCCTGTTCGGAATGCAGGATGGAGGCGATCAGGCGGCGCAGCGGCTTGCCGATGGTCAGGCGCAGCGCCGCCAGCGCGGCGGCGACGGTCCCGGCCAGCATCATCAGCAACAGGAACACCGTGTTGACGATCTCCTGCCGAAGCTGTTCGCGCACCGCGTCGTAGCTGAAATGCAGGGTGATGGTCCCGACCTGGAGATTCTGCACCTTGATGGCGCGGCGTTCGGTGTTGGGGCTGTCGGTGGGGCAATCCACACCGGGCCAGACGAACAGCCCGTCGGCCAGATCGTCCGTCACCTCGACGCAGACCAGTTCGCGGTTGGCCGCGATGGCCTGGACGACGTTGCGGATGGCGTTGACGTCGAAACTCCACAGGCTGGCCGACAGCGCCGCCGCGTTGATGTCGGCGATGGTGGACACCTTGTCGCGCAGGGCCAGACGCAAGTCCTGGTGGCGGTTGTAAAAAAACACCGATGAAAAGACCGAGACGGCCAGAACCAGGCTGGGAATCAGGATCAGCAGAAATTTGGCCGACACCGTCGGCACCCGCCGCCACGCCTGTGCGATCCTGTTCATGCCATGGTGTTCCGGCCAGTGGGCTGACTGATTGACTGGGGCAGCGCCCGCGCGTTGGTGAAGCCGCCGGATTTCTTCTACCCCGTTCCGACCGCCGCCGTCCATGATCGATGGCGCAGGCGAAGATGTTGACGGTTTTGTCGCGTTTTTGCGCAGGCTTGAGCATCCCGGTATGACGATGCTTGTGAAGAGTCGCTGCGTTGCACTACTGTGCATAGGCGTTTCATCCGAGAAACGCGCGCGACCGCATCGGCGCGCGGCCCGCCACAAGAAGAGGGAATGATGGAGTTTCGATCGCGCGTGGAACAGGACACGGTTGAAGTCCAGCTGTCGGGACGCCTGGAGTTCACCGATCATGATCGTCTGCGGGACATTGTCGAGCTGCTGGATGGCAACGGCCTGCGCCGCTTCGTCTTGAACCTGTCGGCGCTGGATTTCATCGATTCCGCCGGTCTGGGCATGCTGCTGATCCTTCAGGAGGAAGCGGAGCAGCGGAACATCAAGCTGGTTGTCAGCGGCCCGCGCGGCGACGTAAAACGGTCCATTGATCTGGCCAAGATCAACGAAATCGTCACCATCGAACAGTGATGACCTGACATGGATACGATCCCCTCTCCGTTGCGTCCCTTCTGCGTCGTGCGGGATCGTGTTCCGGCCGACATGACGGCCCGGGTGACGGCGCGGTTCGACGTCAACGGCTTCGAGCCGGTTCCTTCCGACGCGGCACCGCCCTGGGCCGACGCGCTGCTGGTGGAGCGGGCCGACCGCGATTGCCTGCGCGAGGCCTTTCACCGCAACCCGTTCCTGACCGTGGAGCTGGGGGAGGGCGGCGATGAACCCGCCGCCCTGATGGAAGACTGGTCCGGTGCACCGGCGGTGGAGCCGGGATTCTATCTGTCGCTGACCACCGGAACCGCCTATGGCCTGCAATGCGCCGTTCTGGTGTGCGACGAGCTGGCGCGTCGTGGGGCCTTGTCGGCGGATCACCGCGCCAACGTGGAGATGTGCCTGCACGAGGCCATCGCCAACGCCATCGTGCACGGCAATCTGGGGATCTCCAGCGCGGCGAAGAACCAGCCCGACGGCTACCGCGTGTTCGGGCAACTGCTGCGCGACCGCTTGGGCGATCCCGCCATCAAGCGCCGCCGCATCGATATTTTCTGCCGATGGAACGCGACGACGATCGCGATCGCCGTGGTCGATCAGGGCGGTGGGTTCGACAGCGGGGCAACGTCCCCGGCGAGCGATGGCAAGGCGCGTTCCGGGCGTGGATTCGTGTTCATGCGCGCGTTGGCCAGCCGTGTGGCCGTGACCGATGGCGGACGCTGCACCGTTCTGCATTTCGACGTCTGACGGGCCATTGACATGGCCATTTCGCTGTCCGACAGCCGTGTCCTGATCGTTGACGACAACGAGTTCAACCGCAAATCCCTGGCGCTGGTGATCCGGCGGGCGGGAATCACCCAGATCGCCTTTGCCGAAAACGGGGCGGAGGGGTTGAAGGCGGTGGAGAGCTTCCGCCCCGATCTGGTGCTGCTGGACGTCGACATGCCGGTGATGAACGGGCTGGAGATGTGCGAGGCGCTGCGCCGCAACGCCACGCACGAACAATTGCCCGTGCTGTTCCAGACCGCCTTCGACAGCGACCAGGAGCAGGTCCGTTGTTTCGAGGCGGGTGGCAGCGATTTCATCTCAAAGCCGATCAAGCCCGGCGAATGCGTGGCGCGGGTGCGTCACCAACTGGAAAAGCGCAAGCTGTTCACCGATCTGGCCGCCTATCGCGCGCGGGTGGAGCGGGAACTGGCGCACGCGCGGGCGATGCAGCATTCCCTGTTGCCGGAGGGACGCCGGTTGCAGTCGGTGGCGGAGCGCTACGGCCTTGTGCTCGAGGCGCATTTTGAAACGTCGTCGGAGTTGGGCGGGGATTTTTGGGGCGTCTATCCGCTGGACGACCGTCGGGTCGGCTTTCTCATCATCGATTTCGCCGGGCACGGCATCACGGCGGCGATCAACACCTTTCGTCTGCACACGCTGATCGACCGCTTTCCGATGCAGGACGCGGCTCCCTCGCAATGGCTGATGCAGTTGAACGGGGCGTTGAAGGACGTGCTGCCGACCGGGCAGTTCGCCACAGCATTCTTTGGTATCCTTGACTTGACGACCGACACGCTGACTTACGCGGCAGCGGGGTCGCCCAACCCGGTGTTGGGGGTGGGGGGGGACATCCGCCTGCTGGATTCGGCCGGGCTGGTTCTGGGGGCCTCGCGCCACGCCCGCTACACCGATCACAGCCACCGCCTGCCGCGCGGCGGCTTCCTGTTTCTTTACAGCGACGCGCTGATCGAATGCGGGGGAGCCAACGGGCTGGGACCGTTGGGGCAGGATGCGGTTCCCGATTTCGTCCGGTCGGCGGTGGAGGCCAACCGCGCCCATCCGCTGACACCGATGAAGGAACGCTTCTACGCCCGCACGCACCTGCCGTTGCGCGATGATCTGACGGCGGTGTGGATCGCCCGTCGGGCGTGAGGACTGGTGCAGGTCGGGGCGGCGAACGCTCGACCGTCACAAAAAACCGCGCCGGGAAGGCCCGGCGCGGTGAATTCTGCTGGCCCTGACGGAGCGGGGCTGAGGCCGACTCCGCCGGTGGCTGGTGCCGGTCTCAGGACGCGGCGAAGCGCCGCACAACCCAGCGGATGCTTTTGAAGGCGATCCACAATCCGCCGATGGCCGCCACGCTGAGGATGAGAATCTTTGGTCCGTTCTCGCCGATGGTCGCCGCCGCTTCGCCGAACATGTAGCCGGCACCGGCGAAGCTGCACGCCCAGATGCCAGCGGCCAGGAAGTTCCAGAACAGGAACTTGCTCCACGGCATGTTCGACGTGCCGATGGCCACCGAGGCGATGTTGCGGACACCATAGAGGAAGCGGAAGCTGAGGATGAAGGCGACGCCGTATTTCTCCAACCAGCGCAAGGCACGGTTGGCGTGGGTTTCGGCGGACGGGAAGCGCGCCAGCGCCTTGGCTCCCCACCGACGCCCCAGCCAGAACCACAGCTGATCGCCCATGAAGCTGCCGATCCACACCGTGCCGATCAGCCAATACAGATTGATGATGCCAAGCTGCGCGCCCATCCCGCCGAAGATGACAAATGTTTCACCTTCAAAAAAAGCCCAGAAGAACGCCAGCGGGTAGAAGGCGTTGCCCCATTCCTGCAACCAGTTGATCCAGTCCAAAGCCCCCTCCGGGAGACGACACGCGACGCTTTGTTGCCGGTTTGCTCCTGATGGGCTGCGTTATTGTGCGGCGCAACATAAACAAAACGGCTGATTGCGCATCATGGCATAGGCCGGACGGCTTGTCCCCTAAACTTTCTGTCAGACTTTGAACGCTCGATCAGACATCCTCGCCCGACAGCTCCGCCGCCACCTGACGCGCGGCGCGCAACAGCGCCGGGTTGGGGCTGGCGTCGGTGTCCGGGTCGTCCGGATCATTGTCGGGCAGGGCGCGCCGCTTCAACTCCCGCGCGGCTTCAAGCAAGAGGTGGCTGAGCTTGTGATCGGGCAGGGCGTGAATCAGCGCCCGCGCCTCCGCGTTGGACAAGGTGGCCGGATCGAAGGGCGGCGGCGGACCTGGCGGCACCAGATCGAAAGAGGCGTTGACGCGGGGCACGGTGGTGGGGGGCACGGCGGTGGGGGGGGCGCTTGCGGGAAACACGGGCAACGCGGCGGTCGGGCGCAGCGGTTCGTGCACCTGATCGACCGCAACCGGGGCGGCGATGCTGCCCGAACGCGGTCGGCGGGGGGGCTTGCGCACCCGGTCGGTCGTGGGAAGATCGGTGAAGAGCAGGGGCTGGGCGGTCATCCGTTCACTCGCAGTTTGCGAAGTGTTCCCTTTTTATTCCGCTAATACCCCTCGTCTGTCGAGCGAAATCGACCGCTGGGCACCGAGAAAACCCGGGATCACCCGTTCAGCCCAGCCGTTCCAGCAGCCGTTCCGGACGCAGGATCACCGTGCGCCCGACCCGTCCGACCGACAGCAATTGCTGATCCACCGTGACCAGCCAATCGGCGTCGCCCGCCAGGGCCACGGCCAGGAACATGTCATCGTTGGGATCGCGGCACAGACGGACGTCGGGCGGTTGCGCCACCCGTGTGGTTTCGGATTCGATGGCCTCGCAAAACCGCACCCGCGCCGCCTTTCTCTGATAGCGCTCGAAATCCGGACGCAAAAGGGTGGATCGCAACTCCGCCAGAGTGTCTTCGCTGCCCAACAGCCCATGGTCACGGCGCACCCACTCCACACAGCGGCGCAACGCATCGTGCTGGCGTTGGTTGTGACGGGGCGGCCGTCCCGTCATCAGGGCGTAGGACACCAGGATGTTGGTGTCCAACACCGCCCGGATCGGTGGACAATCGATCGAAGGGGCGCGAATTCTGACCGATCCGGCAGGTTCTGTTGATTTTTTATCATCACACATACCGAAACCCTGCCGCCCTTTCTTGTTCAGAACCAAAGTTTGCGCTAAGAACACCAAATTGTGTCAACCGATCATTAACGGCGGAACTCAGGGCATGACCACGATTCTCATCGTCGACGACAGTCGGCTGGCGCGCAACATGGTCGGCAGCGTCATCACGTCGCTGCGCCCGGACTGGACCATCGTCGCCGCCGCCAGCGGTGAGGAGGCGTTGGAGGTGATTGGCGAGACGGTGCCGGTGGCTGCCATCGTCGATTACAACATGCCCGGCATGGACGGGTTGACCCTGTGCGAACGGCTGAAGGACCGTTTTCTGGGCCTGCACATCGGCCTGTTGACCGCCAACGTCCAGGACTCGTTGAAGATGAAGGCGGAGGCGCTCGGCGTGCGCTTCATCGCCAAGCCGATCACATCGGACAAGATTCGCGAGTTCCTCGCCGCTGGCGGGCAGTGACGCCGATGGCCGCCGATGACTCGTTTCATTTGACGGGCGACGAAGCGGACGCAATTGCCGAACTCTTCAACATCGGCATGGGGGAACCGGCGGCGGCGCTGAGTTCCATGCTGGGGGAAGAGGTTCGGTTGTCGGTGCCGTCCTTCGCGGTGTCCACCCGCGCCCGGATCACCCACGATCTGGCCCCGGGCATCAAGCCGCCGGTCTGCGCCGTGCGCGGCGAATTCGCCGGTCCCTTCACCGGTGAAGCCATGTTGATTTTCCCGGAGGAAGGGACGCTGGCCCTGGTTGGGCGGCTGGTTCCCATCGACCCGGCGGCCAACGGCCCCGGCGAAATGGAACAGGACGCCCTGACCGAGATCGGCAACATCATCCTGAACGGTTGTCTGGCCAGCCTGTCGAACCTGATCGGTGGTGAGATCGCCGGGACCGTTCCGGGCTATGGCTCCGGCAAGGCGGAAGAGGTGATCGGGTCGGCCGACGATCCGGTGCTGTTCGTGCGCATCGACATGGCGCTCGCGGCGGGCGACGCCCACGGGCATGCGCTGTTCCTGCTGGACATCGCGTCGCTGGACGCGTTCCGCACGGCGATCCGCCAAGCCATCGCCAATCTCTGACCGAACCCGCCGCAAAGAGACGGCCGAACGCATGGGGCGTGCGTCCGGCCGTCGGCGGTTGGGGAAGCAGGGGCGTGTTCCCCAACCGGGGGAGCGCACACAACAACAGGAACCCAGCAAAACGCGCTGGGCAGCACCGCCCGCCTCTCGTTCCGGGGGCGGTGCCGTTTGGTCAGGCGGCGACCGTCTCCAGCGCCGGATAATCGGTGTAGCCCTTGGCCCCGCCGCCGTAATAGGTCGTGCGGTCGGGTTCGTTCAGCGCGGCGTTGCGGGCGAAGCGGACCGGCAGGTCCGGGTTGGCCAGGAAGGGTTCGCCAAAGCTGATGGCGTCGGCTTCACCCTTGGCGATGGCGGCGTCGGCGTCGGCCCGGCTGTAGCCGCCGTTCAGAATCAAGGCTCCCTTGTAGACCGACCGCAGGGCGGCGGCGACGTGCGGCTGACCCTCCGCCGGGGCCATGTGGTGGCCGGGGCGGCCCTCGATCACGTGCAGATAGGCCAGATTGAAGCTGTTCAGCGCCTTGGCGACGGTGGTGAAATGGCCCAGCGGGTCGCTGTCGGCCATGTCGTTGAAGGCACCGGTCGGCGACAGGCGCAGGCCGACGCGGTCCGCCCCGATGGCGTGGGTGGTCGCCTCCAGGATCTCCATCAGGAAGCGGGCGCGGTTTTCCACGCTGCCGCCATATTGATCGGTGCGGTGGTTGGTGCGGTCGCGCAGGAACTGGTCGATCAGATAGCCGTTCGCCCCATGAACCTCGACACCGTCCAGACCGGCGTCGAACACCGCGCGTTTGGCGGAATCGGCGAAATGGCGGACCAGAGCGGGGATTTCGGCGGTCTCCAGCGCGCGCGGCGTCGGGAAGGGTTCCATGCCCTGGCCGGTGTAAAGCTGGCCCTGCGCGGCGATGGCCGACGGGGCCAGCGGCAGCGCGCCGTTCGGCTGGAACAGCGGGTGGGAGATGCGGCCGGTGTGCCACAATTGGGTGACGATGCGGCCACCTGCGGCGTGCACCGCCTCGGCCACCGCGCGCCAGCCGATGGTCTGGGCGTCGGTGTGCAGGCCCGGCGTGTTGGGATAGCCCTGGGCGGTGTCGCAGACCTGCGTCGCCTCGGTCACGATCAAACCGGCGCTGGCGCGCTGGGCGTAATATTCGGCGTTCAGCGCGGTCGGCGCGTTGCCTTCCCCGGCCCGGCTGCGGGTGAGCGGGGCCATGATGATGCGGTTGGGCAGTTCGATGGCGCCCAGACGCAGCGGGGTGAACAGGTCGGCGCTGGTGCCTTGGGTTTGGGTGCTCTGGCTCATGGCGGGAGTCTCGTCGGCGGGTTGTATGTATGTGAGTACATACTTGATCCATCCGCCTCCCCTTGTCAAGTATGCATCGACATACTTATTATCAACAGCGCAGGGGGTGACGGACGCCCCAGAGGAGGATGAGACCGTGGAGCAGGGAACAGCGCCCGTGGATGATTGCTGCGGTGGCGATGGCGCGGGGCGCAAGCGCGACCGGGAGGCGACCAAGGGCGCGTTGCTCGACGCCGCCAAGATGGTGTTCGCCCAGCGCGGATTCGACGCCGCGACGACACGGGAGATCGCCGGGCGGGCCGGGGTCAACGAACAGCTCATCCAGCGCTATTTTTCCGGGAAGAGCGGGCTGCTGCTGGCGGTGGTCGAGCATTATTGGCGGCAGGAAACCGGCGGCTGCGCCTTGCCCCCGCCCGCTGACAGCCTGGAAGCCGATCTGGCGCATTTCCTGACGGCGCAGTTGGCGCACAGCTGGGCCTGCCGCGACTTCACTCGCGTGGTGCTGTCCCGCGCCCTGGTCGATCCGGCGATCGCCGAGGAGATGGGGCGCGCGCTGTCAGAAAGCCGGATTCCCTGCCTGCTCAAGCGTTTGGAAAGCTTCCGCGAACGGGGCCACATCGCCGCTGACGTCGATCTGGCCAATGTGGCGGCGGGGATCGCGACGTTGAGTTTCGGCCTGGGCTTTTTGGATCAGGTGGTGTTCGGTCGTGACAACGACCGGGTTCTGGGCGTGGTCGCCACCCTGGCCCACACCATCGCGCACGGCCTGACGCCGCGCGGCTGACGGACGGCGGGCGCTCACACAGCGGAAACGAAAACGGGGCGCTGTACGCGCCCCGTTCCGCATCAACTCACACAGCGGGTCTGGAGCCGATCACGCTCCGAACACGCGCTGGAACACCGTGTCGACATGCTTGGTGTGATAGGACATGTCGAACATCGGGGCCAGCGTCTCGCGGCTGATGTGCTTGGCGACGTCGGCGTCGCTGGCCAGCAGCTCCAGGAAGTTGCCGCCCTTTTCCCACACCTGCATGGCGTTGCGCTGCACCGCCTTGTAGCTGTCCTCGCGGCTCATCCCGGCCTGGGTCAGGGCCAGCAGCACGCGCTGCGAGAAGACCAGACCGCCCAGATCGTCCAGGTTCTTTTGCATGCGCTCCGGATAGACCACCAGCTTTTCGATCATGCCGGTCAGACGGGCCAGGGCGAAGTCGAGCGTCACGGTGGCGTCGGGGCCGAACATGCGCTCGACCGAGCTGTGGGAGATGTCGCGCTCGTGCCACAGGGCGACGTTTTCCAGCGCCGGGGTGACGGCGGCGCGGACGATGCGGGCCAGACCGGTCAGGTTTTCCGACAGCACCGGGTTGCGCTTGTGCGGCATCGCCGACGACCCCTTCTGACCGGGGTGGAAATACTCCTCCGCCTCGCGCACCTCGGTGCGTTGCAGGTGGCGGATTTCCACGGCCAGATTTTCGATGCTCGACGCGATGACGCCCAGGACCGAGAAGTAGAAGGCGTGGCGGTCGCGCGGGATGACCTGGGTGGAGACCGGCTCCACCGCCAGCCCCAGCTTGGCGGCGACATGCTCTTCCACGCGCGGGTCGATGTTGGCGAAGGTGCCGACCGCGCCGGAGATCGCGCAGGTGGCGATGTCCTTGCGGGCCTGGACCAGACGCTCGCGCCCACGGGCGAAGGCGGCGTAGTGACCGGCCAGCTTCAGGCCGAAGGTGGTCGGCTCGGCGTGGATGCCATGGCTGCGGCCGATGGTCACGGTGTTCTTGTGTTCGTAGGCGCGGCGCTTCAGCGCGTCCAGCAGCTTGTCCATGCCGTCCAGCAGCAGGTCGGCGGCCTGGGTCAGCTGCACGGCCAGGCAGGTGTCCAGCACGTCGGACGAGGTCATGCCCTGGTGGACGAAGCGCGCCTCCGGCCCGACATACTCGGCCAGATTGGTCAGGAAGGCGATCACGTCGTGCCGGGTCTCGCGCTCGATCTCGTCGATGCGGTCGATTTCCCACTTGCCGCGCGCCCACACGGCCGCAGCGGCCTCCTTGGGGATGACGCCCAGTTCGGCCTGCGCGTCGCAGGCGTGCGCCTCGATCTCGAACCAAATGCGGAAGCGGTTTTCCGGCTCCCAGATGCGGGCCATGTCGGGGCGGGTGTAACGGGGGATCATCGGCACTCTCCGAAGGATGCGGTCCTGAAACGACGGCGGTGGGCGAACGGTTGGGGTGGGTGCGCCAAGCACCCGGCGGCGGGCGATCCGCCACGCGCGCGCGACCATACCGGCGGAGGCCGCCGTTGCAAAGCCTTGCGAAGGGCGTGGCAGGGGCGCAAACATGCGGGGAGTTCCGCCCAAGAGTCGGCTAAGGCAATGGAGTGACCGGAAAATTGGTGCGAGTGATGGGGGTGAAAGCGCCAAGGTTGTGTTCGTGACGCTGGAAACGGAACTGCCAGCGGCGTGCCATCCGGTGGTGTTGTCGCCTCCGGCAACTCTCTTGCGAGAAATATCCTGTTTCGGAGTCGCGCCACGATCATTTCCGCGCGCTTGCGGTTGCAGTCTTGCGGGCATTCAGCAAGAATTGCGGCGCGGCAAGGCTCCGTTCGTTGTTCCGCGTGCCAGGAGGAGGTTCGTTGTCTGATCCTGTTGCCGAGTTGGTGCGCGAGCCGTCTCGCTCGTCCGACGAGGCCCGGCTGTACCGCCTGCAGTTTTTGGCGTCGCTGTCGCTGGTGACGGTGCTGGTGCTTGGCCTGGGTTTTTACTTCGTCTGGCAGCATTGGGCGGATTTCGAGACCGACCTGCACCAGTCGGAGACCCGCTACCTTCAGGAACAGCGCCAGGCGTTGGAGCAGGAGGTCGAGAACGCGCGGTCCTATCTGGCTTACATGCGCTCGCGCACCGAGCCGTTGCTGAAGGAACAGCTTCGCACCCAGGTGGATGAGGCCTACACCATCGCGCGCGCCGTTTACGAGCGGCAGAAGGACCTGCTGCCCGAAGCGGCGGTGAAGGAATCGATCAAGGACACGTTGCGTCCGCTGCGCTTTGCCAACGGGCGGGGCTATTACTTCATCAACGACCCGGTCGGGACCACGGTGCTGATGCCCATGGATCCCAAGCGGGAGGGATGGTCGCCCATCGGGTCGAGCGACACGGCGGCGGCCAAGGTGATGCAGGAGCTGCTGCGCGCGGCGCACGACCCGCATCTGCGCGGCTTCGCCCGTTACCGCTGGAGCATGCCAGACAACCCCACCAAGATGGTGGACAAGATCGCCTATGTCCGCCGGTTCGAACCGTATGACTGGATCATCGGGGCCAGCGATTCGATGGCGGCGGTGGAGGCCAAGCTGCAACAGGAATCGCTGGATCGCTTGCGCTCCTTCCGATTCGGCGAAAGCGGCTATGTCGGCGTGCTGCGCGAGGATGGCCGGGTCCTGCTGTCGCTGACCTCGCCCACCTCGGAGGGCATGAACGCGAGTGAACTGCCCTGGGAGGTCGAGCGCGAGCTGGTTCTGAAATTCCTGGACATCGCGCGCAAGGGCGGCGGGGAAATCCGCTATGATTGGGTGCACCCGGTGTCGGGGCGGCCAACGCCTAAAATGGCCTATGTTTCGGCCCCCGGCGTCTGGGGGTGGTCGCTGATCGCCGGATTCTACATCGACGATGTGGCGCGGGAGATGGAGGCGCGGCGCGCCGAAATCAGCCGGGGCGTGGACCAGCGGGTGCTGACCACCGTGGCCGTTCTGGCTTTGGCGCTGGCGGCGTCGGTGGGCGTCTCCTGGCTCATCACCGGCTGGATCCGGCGTCTGGTCCACAAATACGAAAGCAGCATGCGGCGCAGCGACACCATGCTGCGCGAACGCGCCCGCCAACTGTATCTGGCCAACTTCTTCGTCGATCACGTCTCCGAAATCGTCGTCCTGGCCGACGCCCAGTTGCGCATCGCCTACATCAACCCCTTCGGCTGCGCCGCCCTGGGCGGCACGCTGGAGCATCTGGTGATGGGGCAGGCGGATCTGCTGAAGCGGTTCGCCGAGGGACCGGACGACACCGCCGCCCATTACGAAACCGTCTACCGCACGCCGGACGGCCGCACCTTGGAACTGGAGGTCACGGCCAGCCGGATCGCCTATGACGGCGACACCTATTATTCCGCCATCGCCCGCGACATCACGGAGCGCAAACGGGCGGAATGGGAATTGCGCCTGTCGGCCAAGGTGTTCGACAACGCCGCCGAAGGCATGTTCGTCACCAACGAGCGCAACCGGATCGTCGCCGCCAACGACGCCTTCACCCGCATCACCGGCTACAGCCGGGACGAGGCGGTGGGGCAGGACCCGAAATTCCTCCGGTCCAACCGCCATGACCCGGCGTTTTTCCAAGACATGTGGGAACAGTTGCAGACCAACGGCCACTGGGCCGGGGAAATCTGGAACACCCGCAAGAATGGAGATGTCTTTCCGGAGTGGTTGAGCGTCAAGGCGGTGGTGAACGAGGCTGGCGCGGTCGTCAATTACATCGCCGCCTTCACCGACATCACCGAAACCCGTGCGCAGGAGGAGCGCATCCGCCATCTGGCGCAGTATGACTTCCTGACCGATCTGCCCAACCGCTTTCTGCTGCGCGACCGTCTGGAACGGGCGATGCTGTCGGCGGAACGGCACGGCAACAAGGTTGGTCTGCTGTTCGTCGATCTCGACCGCTTCAAGACCATCAACGACAGTCTGGGGCACGAGGTCGGCGACAAGCTGTTGCGCGAGGTCGCGGTGCGGCTTCAGGCCACCGTGCGGGCCAGCGACACGGTCAGCCGTCAGGGCGGCGACGAGTTCATCATCCTCATCAGCGACATGGACTCCAGCGACGCCGCCGGAATCGTCGCGCGCAAGGTGCTGAAAAACCTGTCCGAACCCTTCCTGATCGACGGGCATGAGTTGCAGGTTACGCCGTCCATCGGGGTGGCCATCTACCCGCAGGACGGGACCACCATCGACGCGCTGCTGAAAAACGCCGACATGGCGATGTACGCGGCCAAGGATGGCGGGCGCGCCACCTATCATTTCTTCACGCCGGAGCTGAATCGCCGGGCGTCCGATCGGATGTGGACGGAAAACAACCTGCGCCGGGCGCTGGCCAACAACGAGTTGGAGCTGTTCTTCCAGCCGCAGTTCGCCGTGGGTGGGCGTCGTCTGGTCGGGGCGGAGGCGCTGGTGCGCTGGCGACAGCCCGACGGCACGCTCATCATGCCCGGTCAGTTCATCCCGGTGGCCGAGGACACCGGCCTGATCCTGCCCCTGGGCGATTGGGTGCTGGGCGAGGCCTGCCGCCGTGCGGCGGAGCTGTTGCGGCATCAGGATCTGTTGATCGCTGTCAACCTGTCGGCGGTGCAGATGCGCCGCCCCGGTCTGGCCGACCGGGTGGCGGGCTGGCTGTCGGCCTACAACGTTCCGGCGGAAGCGCTGGAACTGGAGGTGACGGAAAGCGTTCTGATGGACGATTCCGAACTGGTGGCCGAAACCTTCGCCCAACTGCGCGAAATGGGCGTGCAATTGGCCATCGACGATTTCGGCACCGGCTATTCCAGCCTCAGCTACCTCAAGCGCTTCCGGGTGGACAAGCTGAAGATCGACCGCAGCTTCGTCAATGAATTGAAGCCCAACGATCCCGACAGTGGGGCCATCGCCGAGGCGATCATCAGCATGGCGCGGTCCCTGAGCATGCAGACCCTGGCCGAAGGGGTGGAGACGGAGGAGCAGTTTTCCTGCCTCGCCAATCTCGGCTGCGAACAGATCCAGGGCTACCTGCTGGGCCGCCCGATGCCCTACGACGATTTCGTGTCCTTCCTGAAGGCCCAGACTGGAGAACCGCAATCCCCCCGGGATGAGGCTCAACCGCTGTCAAAACGGGAGCGTTCGACCGGTGTGGTCGAGATTGCCGACGTGGCGGATTGACGGCGGATTGATGGCGGATCGGGTGATGGTTTGACGCGATGACTGTGGGGCTGGTCTGAACCCGCCGCCCACCACAGCCGCCGGTCACAGCAGACGCTGCGCCTTGAAGCTGGTGTGTTTGCCGCCCTTGCCGATGATCAGATGATCGTGCACCGCCAGCCCCACCGCCTGGGCGGCGCGCACGATCTCCTTGGTCATCTCGATGTCGGCGCGGCTGGGGGTGGGATCGCCCGAGGGGTGGTTGTGCACCAGGATGACGGCGCTGGCCGACAGCTCCAACCCGCGCTTGACCACCTCGCGCGGGTAGACCGGGGTGTGGTCCACCGTGCCGCGCTGCTGCACCTCGTCGGCGATCAGGATGTTTTTGCGGTCCAGGAACAGCAGGCGGAACTGTTCGGTCGGCTCGTGCGCCATCGCCGCCGCGCAGTAATCGAGCAAGGCTTGCCAGGAGGCCAGCACCGGACGGTTGATGACCCGCTGCTGCATCGCCCGCAAGGCCGCTGCTCCGACAATCCGCACGGTGGCGACGGCGACATCACTGTTCATCGACGCGCGATCGACCTTGAAGCCGCGCAGCCGCTCCGCCGGGGCGTTGACCACCCCCCACAGATCGCCAAAGGCCTGGATCAACGTCTTGGCCAGCGGCTTCACGTCGCACCGTGGGATGGCGGTGAACAGCACCATCTCCAACAGCTCGTAATCCTCCAGCGCGTCGGCCCCCCGGTTCAGGAAGCGCCCGCGCAGGCGTTCGCGGTGGCCGCTGTGGTGGTCGGCATCGTCGCCCGGTGCGGTATCCCCCGTGAACGCGGCGGCTGGTGTGACGGGCGTGACTTGCGGCAAATCCGGGAACAATTCGGCGTTGCTCAGGGTGGCGCTGCGCAATCCAGCGTCACTCAGTCCGCCGCTTGAAGCGGTGTGCGCCGTCTCCGACTGTTTGCCTGCGCTCTTTTTGCGTTTGCCGCCCGTCATTCGCCCATCGCCATACTGATGCTCGGCGATGACTATAGAGCCTTCTTGCGTGAGCGCCCAGAGGACACGCACGCAAAAAGCGAAACACACGGATTCGGACGATCAGGCCGTGGCCTCGGGGTAGGGCGGCTTGGTGTGCCCGGCCGGGGACAGGGTGAAGATCTCCGCCCCGTCGGCGGTGACGCCGATGGAATGCTCGAACTGGGCGGACAGGGATTTGTCCTTGGTCACGGCGGTCCACCCGTCGCTGAGGATCTTCACGTCGTGGCGACCGGCGTTCAGCATCGGTTCGATGGTGAAGATCATGCCCTCGCGCAGCACCAGCCCTTCGCCCGGCTTGCCGTAATGCAGGACGGACGGCGGCTCGTGGAACACCCGGCCCAGCCCGTGGCCGCAGAAATCGCGGACGATGGAAAAGCGGTTCGCCTCCGCATGGGTCTGGATGGCGTGGCCGATGTCACCCAGCGTGGCACCGGGCTTGACGGCGGCGATGCCGAGCATCATCGATTCATAGGTCACATCGATCAGCTTGCGCGCCTTAACGCCAACATCGCCGCACAGATACATCCGGCTCGAATCGCCGTACCAGCCATCGACGATGGGGGTGACGTCGATGTTCAGCACGTCGCCGTTGACCAGCCGCTTGTCGCCGGGGATGCCGTGACAGACGACGTGGTTGACCGAAATGCAGTTGGCGCGCGGAAAACCGCGATAGCCGAGCGGGGCGGGGATTGCCCCATGGTCGCGGATGAATTGCTCCAGAATGCGGTCAAGCTCGCCTGTGGTGATGCCCGGCTGGACATAGGGGCCGATGAAGTCGAGCGTCAGGGCGGCCAGGCGACCGGCCTTGCGCATGCCCTCGAACCCTTCCGGGCCATGCAGCCGCACGCGGTTGGATTCGACGTTGTTGTGTTCCAAGACGAAAAGCCCCCAAGAGACAAGACCACGCGGGTGACGACACACGCCGACCGGCGGCGTTACAGCCGAACCGTCAGCGGATCCTGCAATTCAATCGCGTCTGTCGTGATTGCGCAAGACCAACACAGCGCCTCGACCCCCGAATCCAACGCCCGGCGCAGCGCGGCGTCATAGGCGGGATCGAGATCGCGGGCGGTTGTGAAATGGGTGCAGTCGCCGCGCTGGACAAGGTAGAGCATCACCGCCCGATGCCCCTGCGCCACCATCGCCGACAATTCGGCCAGATGCTTGGCCCCGCGCGCGGTGACGCAATCGGGAAATTCGGCGGCCCGCCCGTCGCCCCGGTCGGGACGGCGCAAATGGACGTTCTTGATCTCGACGTAGCAGAGCGGCCGGTCGGGGTCTTCCAGCAGCAGGTCGATGCGGGAATTGACGCCGTATTTCACCTCGCGCCGCAGCCGGGCGTAACCGGCCAGCTCCGGGATGGTCCCGGCGGCGATGGCGGCGGCGGCCAGCGCGTTGGGATGGCCGGTGTTGACGCCGACCAGCCCCTCCCCCCAGGCCGGGACCGGCTCCACCAGTTCCAGCGTGTGGGCCAGCTTGCGTTTGGGGTTGTCGGAGCGCGAGAGCCAGACCATAGCGCCCGGTGTGTCCAGCCCGATCATGCTGCCGGAATTGGGGACATGAACCGTCACCGTCTCCCCGCCCAGATCGACGTCGGCGAGGAAACGTTTGTAGCGGCGGATCAGTCGGCCTTGAAGAAGGGGGGCGGGAAAGCGCATCGTGTGGCCCGACGCTACCCGCCCGCTCGGACGGGCGCAAGCGTGATCCCCGTCCCACTTCCCCGGAGCGCGTTCGGATGAATCCCACCGCCGCCGTCCTCGTCATCGGCAACGAAATCCTGTCGGGCCGCACCAAGGACGCCAATCTGCCCCACATCGCCGAAACCCTGGCGGGGATCGGCGTGCGTCTGCGCGAGGCCCGTGTCGTGCCGGATGTGGAGGAGGAGATCGTCGCGGCGGTCAACGCGCTGCGCGCGCGCTACGATTACGTGTTCACCACCGGCGGCATCGGGCCGACGCACGACGACATCACCTCGGCCTGCGTCGCCAAGGCCTTCGGCGTGGCGCTGGAGCGCAACCCGGAGGCCGTCGCCCGGCTGGAGCGCCATTACGCCCCCGGCCAGTTGAACGAGGCGCGGTTGCGCATGGCCAACATCCCGGCGGGTGGGGTGTTGATCGACAACCCGATCAGCCAGGCCCCCGGCTTCCAGCTTGGCAACGTCTTCGTCATGGCCGGTGTGCCCAACATCATGCGGGCGATGCTGGACGGGGTGGTCCCGCGTCTGGTCGGCGGGCCGGAGTTGCACGCCCGCACCGTGGCTTGTGAGTTGGGGGAGGGGGTGATCGCCGCCGACCTCAGCGCCCTGCAAGACCGTCATCCCAATCTGGAGATCGGCAGCTACCCCTATTTCCGCGCGGGCTATTTCGGCGTCAGCCTGGTGCTGCGCGGGACCGACGAGGCGGAGGTGGCGGGGGCCGCCGACGCGTTGGCCGGGATCATCCAGCGGCTGGGCGGCACGCCCACCGTCACCGTCGGCTCGAAAGGCTAAGGGGAAACCCTGTTCGCACCCCGATTCGGGCCAAGGGCGGGTTGCCGGTTGTGGCGGCCCGCCTATGTCATATTCCACACGGGCCGCTGTCTTACCGAGCCGCACCATGAAACCCTTTGAAAAAGCCGCCATCCTGTTTCTGTTGCGCCACCTCGTCGCCGGTTTGTCCGGGGCGGTGGTGTTGGGCAGTGGCCTGCTGTGGTTCGACGTGGCGCGTCTGGCCACCCTGATCGGCAACAGCGACTACGCGGTCGAGGCGGTGGTCATGCTCTACGCCAGCCTGATGCTGACCTTCGGCAGCGTGGCCATGGGCATCGGCATCATGGCGCTGAACGAGGACAACCGGCCCTGATCGGTCTTTGGCGCAGGCGGTCAGATCCCGAACTCAGAAGCCGAAGGGACCGAATCGGTCGTAAACCCACACAAGCGCCACCACCGCCGCCAGCCACAGCGCGGCGTTGCGCAGCAGAACCCCGCGATTCATCCGCAACGCCCCCGGGACCACCAGAACCGCCACCATCAGCAGCGCGGTCAACGACAGCCAGTCAATCGAGTCCACCGTCCGTTCCCTTCCAACCTGTCCGTCATCGCAGCGATGGATATGGGGATGTTTGGCCGGTTGCGCAGGGGGCTTGACCGCATCCCCTGCAATTGTCTAAGTCATGGCGACGCGATGGGGTGTTTCACGCCGGAGAATTCAACCCCGAAGGGTGATTTCAGCCGTCCATCGCGCTGTGCGGGCGTGGCGAAACCGGTAGACGCTAGGGACTTAAAATCCCTCGCCGCAAGGCATGCGGGTTCGAGTCCCGCCGCCCGCACCATCCATTGACGTGGCTGGTCAAGCCGCCGCGCTTTTCGCCGCGAACTGGTCGAACGCCTCCACCGCCTGGGCGGCGTACATCACCGACGGACCGGCCCCCATGTAGATGGCCATGCCCATCGTCTCCATCACCTCGTCGCGGGTGGCCCCCTGTTTCAGCGCCGCTTCGGCGTGAAAGGCAACGCAGCCGTCGCAGCGGATGGCGACGGCGATGCCCAGCGCGATCAACTCCTTGGTCTTGGTGTCGAGCGCGTTGGCCTTCAGCGCGGCTTGCGCCATGCCGGAAAACGCCTTCATCACCTCCGGCGCGCCGCCGCGCAGGTCGCGGATCGCACCGGACAATTCCCCCGCCATCTGCGGCCAATTCTTGTGCATCGAACAGCGTCCTTCTGTGTTTGGAGCGTGTATGTGTGGAACGGTCGGCCTGCGCCGTATCCGTGAGATGTTTCTAAATTAGAGTATACTAATTGAATGGTCAAGACGTGAGGAGCGCCGGGACGATTCCGGGTGCTGCGAGGCGGGCGGGATGGGAAAAACAAAAAAACCGGTCTGCGACCGCACCGCGCAAGGCGGCCATCGCACCGGCTGTCAGCAAACAGATTGTAGAGAGAAGGTGGTGCGGGCGGTCGGAATCGAACCGACACTCCTTTCGGAACCGGATTTTGAGTCCGGCGCGTCTACCAGTTCCACCACGCCCGCAACGGCGCTCCTTCTAGCGCACCCGCGTGAAAAGGCAAAGCCAAAAATGCATGCGGTCCCGGGGTTTGTGCAACGGGCGTGACGATCCGCACCCCCGCTCTATTCCCCATCGGGGGCGAGACCCTGCCATGCCGACCGATCCGGTCCGGACCCGTTGCGCCGCGCTGGCCCGCCGCGCCGCCGCGCGCTAGAGTCCGGTCTTATGAAAACGTTTCCCGATCTTGTGAACGACCCGCGCCTTGCGGCGATCCTGCTGGCGCTGGCCAGCGTCGGCACCCTGGCCTCGGCGTTGTTCTTTCAATTCGTGCTGGATTATCAGCCCTGCGTGCTGTGCATCCTGCAACGCTGGCCCTATGTGGCGGTGGTGGCGCTGACCATGGCGTCGCTGGCGCTGCGCCGGTCCAACCGCGCCGTTGCCGCCCTGTTGGGGCTGAGCGGGCTGGCCCTGCTGGTCGGGGCGGGCATTGCCGCCTTCCATGTCGGGGTGGAACAGCATTGGTGGGCCGGTACCTCGTCCTGCGGCGGGGCGGCGGCGGCCACCTCGCTGGAGGCCCTGCGCGCCCAGGTCATGGCCGCCCCCGTCACCCGCTGCGACGAAGTGGCGTGGTCGCTGTTCGGGGTTTCCATGGCGGGTTACAACGTGCTTGTGTCTCTGGCGCTGGCGGGCTTTGCCCTGACCGCCGCCAAGACCAATTATCGTCGCTGAGACCCGGACCGTTGTGATGAGGATCGCACCGTGACCCAGACCGCCGCTTCCCCCGCCGCCCGCCCCATCGGGGCGCTGCCCGGCGATCCGACGCCGCGCGAGCGGCTGGCCCGCATCGTCCGCGTCGATCACGCCGGAGAATATGGGGCCAAGCGGATTTACGAAGGGCAGATCGCCGTCATGGGCAAGGGGCGGCACGGCAAGACCCTGCGCCACATGGCCGACCAGGAACTGGTCCATCTGCGCTATTTCGAACAGCAGTTGAACGCCCGCAAGGTGCGGCCGACGCTGCTGCAACCGCTGTGGCACGTCACCGGCTTTTTGCTGGGGGCGGGAACCGCCCTGCTGGGCGAACGGGCGGCGATGGCCTGCACCGTGGCGGTGGAAGAGGTGATCGAGGGCCATTACGAAGAGCAACTGGCCCATCTCGGCCCCGAGGAGGCGGATCTCGCCGCCAACATCCGCCAGTTCCAGGCCGAAGAGGTCGAGCACCGCGACATCGGGCTGGCCAACGACGCTGAACACGCCCCGGCCTATCCCCTGCTGTCCGCCGCGATCAAGGCCGGGACCAAGGCGGTGATCTGGGTGGCCGAGCGGGTGTGAAGACACCCGCCTGTATCCCGCTCACAGCGGATCCAACTCCGTGTCCCAATAAAGAAAATCCCGCCAACTTTCGTGAAGGAAGTTTGGCGGGAAGCCTCGGCCATTTTCTTGCAGTTCGTGCGCGCTGGGCTGGAACGGCGGACTGAGCGGGACCATCCCGCAACTCTGCGGCATCTGGTTGCCCTTGGCCAGATTGCAGGCCGCGCAGGAGGTGATGACGTTTTCCCAGGTCGTCCGTCCGCCGCGCGAGCGCGGTATCACATGGTCGAAGGTCAGGTCGTGGGTGGGGAAGGGGCGGCCGCAATATTGGCAGGTGAAGCGGTCGCGCAGGAACACGTTGAAGCGGGTGAAGGCGGGGCGGCGGTTGGCCGGAACGAACTCCTTCAGCGAAATGACGCTGGGCAGGCGGAATTCGGAGTGGGGGGAGCGCACGACCCGGTCGTAATGCGACACGATGTTGACGCGGTCGAGAAACACGGCCTTGACCGTTTCCTGCCAGGACCAGAGCGACAGGGGGTAGTAGCTGAGCGGACGGAAATCCGCGTTCAGCACCAGGGCCGGACAATGGTTGGGCGGTGGAACCAACGGCCACTCCCTCATCATGACGCCCGCGTGTCGGCGGGGTCCGGTTTGTCCTGTTCCGGCGCGGTCCTGACGGCGCGCGCCAGAGTCTGCATAGTGTCAACCATCATAGATATAGTGGATCAAGCAGGGCCGCACAACACGCGGCGGGACGCGCGTTCCAATCTTCACCGTTGTGTCACCGTTTTGCCGCGCTGGGCAGCGGGCCGCTGGAGTCGCTATAACAGCCGTCATGACCACGCCCGCCATCCCCACCCGTCCCACCCCGGTCGTCACCCGCTTCGCCCCCAGCCCGACCGGGCATCTGCATTTGGGCCACGCCCATTCGGCCCTGTTCGGTTGGCGGGCGGCGCGCGAGTCGGATGGGCGTTTCCTGCTGCGGATCGAGGACATCGACCCCAACCGCTGCCGCCCGGAGCATGAGCGCGACCTGATCGAGGATCTGGCGTGGCTGGGGGTGGCGTGGGATGGGCCGGTGCGCCGCCAGTCGGAGCATCTGGAGGAGTACCGGGCCGGGCTGGCGCGGTTGCAGGCGCTGGGCGTCGTCTACCCCTGCTTCTGCACCCGCAAGGAGATCGCCGCCGAAATCGCGCGGGCGGGGGCGGCCCCGCACGGCCCCGACGGCCCGCTCTATCCCGGCACCTGCCGCGCCCTGTCCGATGGGCAGCGCGCCGACCGGATGGCGGCGGGCGACGGTTGGGCGTGGCGGCTCGACGTGGCGCGGGCGCAAAAACTCACCGGGCCGCTGCGCTGGCACGACCGGGCGGAGGGCTGGCAGGACGCGACCCCGGCGCTGCTGGGCGATGTGGTGCTGGCGCGCAAGGACACGCCGACCAGCTATCACCTCAGCGTGACGTTGGACGACCACCGCCAGGGGGTGACGCTGGTCACGCGCGGCGTCGATCTGTTCTTCGCCACCCACCTGCACCGGCTGTTGCAGGCGCTGTTCGCCTTCGACCCGCCCGACCACCACCACCACCCGCTGCTGCGCAACGCGGCGGGGGAACGGTTGGCCAAGCGCGACCGCGCCCAATCCCTGCGCTCCCTGCGCGAGGCCGGGCACAGCGCGGCGGCGGTGCGGGCGCTGGCGGGCTTTCCCGATCCCTGACGATCAGCGTTGCGGGGGGCGCAGCCCGTCGATCAGGGCCAGATACTCCGGCTCGTCGTCCGGCGTCAGGTGGCCGTGGCGGATCAGAAAATCGATGATGACCAGCGGGACGTTGAATTTCCAATCCTGGCTGTCCCGCACCGACGCGGCGACCGCCTCCAGGCTCCACAGGGCGAAGGACTCGACCTCGCCGTCGGTGTTCACCGGGGTGACGTCCGGCGGCAATTCCAGGTCATAGAGGAACAGGCGGTCGCGCTTCAGCCCCTCCGGCGTTTCCAGGCAATAGCCGAGCGCACCGACCGACACCGCGCGGTCGACCAGCGCGGCGGGCAGCCCGGCTTCCTCCTGCGCCTCCTTGCGCAGATTGTCGGCCAGGGTCAGGCCGATGGGCTGGCCGCCCGCCACCATGTTGTCCAGCTTGCCGGGCGCGATGATGCGGTCGCGGGCGCGGGTGGCCACCCACAGGCGCGGCGCGCCATCGGCCCCGCGCACGACGCCGTTGACGTGCAGGCCATAGGATTCGGTGCCGAACACCGCCGTTGCCGCCCGGTCCAGCCGCGCCAGCGGCGGCACGCCCCACCCGGTGCCGACCGGATAGAATTCGCCGCGCAGCGGGGTGATGACCCCCGTTTCCGCCAGCCAGTGGGCGGCGTCGGCCAACCGGTCGGACCGCGCGTCGAAACCGGTGATGTCCGGGGCCAGGGTCAGGCGGTCGGGGGTGGTGAGGAAGCCGGGCAGGGCGTCGGCCATCGCCTCGGCCATCGCGTGGCGCACCCAACCGACCGGTTGCCCATTCAGCTCGAACCGGCGGAAGCCGGACAGGTCATGCGCGTTGCAGGCGCGGATGTGATCGAGAAAGCTCATGCCCGATCTAACCCGACCACAGGCTTGAACGCAACGTCCGGTCCGCCCGGCGGTGGTTTCTTGCGAACCGCTTGCGCGAATTCGGGTGCGCACGTACACAGGACGGCACGGTCGTGGCGCGGACTCCGCGATGGAAAGGGCAGGGTCATGGCGGAAGGGTCGTGGACAACGGCGTCGGTTCTGGTGGTGGAGGATGAATCCTTCACCCGCATGGTGCTGGTCCGCATGGTGAAGGGGCTGGGTGTCGGCACCGTCCATCAGGCCGCCGATGGTCAGAGCGGTTTGGCCGTTCTGGATGCCCACACGCCGGGTTTGATTTTGTGCGATGTCGAGATGCAACCGATGGATGGGTTTTCCTTCCTGCGCCATCTGCGCGCCCATCCCGACCCGCGCCGTCGGTCCCTGCCGGTCGTGTTCATGAGCAACCGGGCCGATGAGGAGCGGGTGGCGGAGGCACGGGCCGCCGGGGCAGAGGCGATTCTGGCCAAACCCGCCACACCCGACACGCTGCGCCAAGTGCTGACCGAACGGCTTTCACCGCTGGAATGACCCGTCAAGGGCCTTTGCCAACCGGTGTTTTTATTTTTTGCCGCGCTGTGGCAATCGCGATAACCATTTGATAGCAAAAGTGAAATGGCAATGTGCGTCCGGCCTTTGCCGACGCGCGCCACGCATCCACGCAATTTGGATCTTGGCGATGGTGGGAAATCAGTCGCACCATTCCGGGGCGCAGATCCAGCCAATTGGCATGCGGGTGTGTGATGGGGCTGAGACCGATGGCTTGGCGCAACGCCATAGGCCCTTGGGGAAGGTCCCAGCGGGGAAACGGGTTTTTGTTAACCATTGCGGCGCAGAGTTGGGTGTAGCGACGACAGCACGGACTATTTTTGCGGGATAACACTCAGAGGGGGGTTATGGCGTGAACACGGACGCCCCGTCGATCCGCACCGGGCACATTGTTCTGACTGGATGGGCGCGCAGCGCCGCCGGTCCACACCGTGACACACACCATCACCCTGCCGCCTTCCGTTTGTTCCATTCCAAGTTGTTCATTGCGCAAATTTCCCTGATCCTCCGCTTCGTCATATGGATTTCGACGGAGGAACACCCACATCAAGAGTTGCGGAATGTGGCGCTGGCCGCTGGGCCGGGCCAGATTTCCGACGGTTCACGGCGATGTTATCTTCCGGTGAGCGGGGCGACGGTTCCGCCGCTCCGCGTTGCCTCTTGGCTTGTTCGATGGTGGGCGGCGTTGACCGCCCCAAGGGATTGCGGCGATCGCCGCCAGGGCCGTTCGGGTTCTCCTGCGGCTTGACGCATCGGATCAGATAAGACGGAGCGACCAATGTTCCCGGCTGACGAACTTTTCACGCGCTACGCGCAATCCTATGAAGGCCGCCGCGAGACCGAGATGTCCCTGACGGATTATCTCCAGCTTTGCCGCGACGATCCCATGGCCTACGCGTCGGCCGCCGAACGGCTGCTGGCGGCGATTGGCGAACCGGAGGTGGTGGACACCGCCCGCGACCCCCGGTTGGGCAAGGTCTTCATGAACCGCACCATCAAGATCTACCCGGCCTTTTCCGAATTCTACGGCATGGAGGAAACGATCGAACGGATCGTCGGCTTCTTCCGCCACGCCGCCCAGGGTTTGGAAGAGCGCAAGCAGATCCTGTATCTGCTGGGGCCGGTTGGCGGCGGCAAATCCTCTCTGGCGGAGCGTCTGAAGACGCTGATGGAGAAATGCCCGATCTATGTCCTGAAGGCGGGCAAGGAGATCAGCCCGATCTTTGAAAGCCCGCTCGGCCTGTTCAACCCCGAGGACATGGGGCCGGTGTTGGAGGAGCGCTTCAACATCCCGCGCCGCCGCCTGACCGGGCTGATGAGTCCGTGGGCGGTCAAGCGGCTGGACGAATTCGGTGGCGACATCTCCCGCTTCAAGGTCGTGAAGCTGCACCCCAGCAAGCTGCGCCAGATCGGCGTCACCAAGACCGAACCGGGCGACGAGAACAACCAGGACATCTCCTCGCTCGTCGGCAAGGTGGACATCCGCAAGCTGGAGATCTTCAGCCAGAACGATCCCGACGCCTACAGCTTCTCCGGCGGGCTGAACCGGGCAACCCAAGGGTTGCTGGAGTTTGTGGAGATGTTCAAGGCCCCGATCAAGATGCTGCACCCGCTGTTGACGGCGACACAGGAGGGCAATTACGTCGGCTCCGAAAACATCGGGGCGATTCCCTATCAGGGCGTGATCCTGGCCCACTCCAACGAGGCGGAGTGGCAGACCTTCAAGAACAACAAGAACAACGAGGCCTTCATCGACCGCATTTGCGTCATCAAGGTCCCCTATTGCCTGCGCGCGCAGGAAGAGCAGAAGATTTACGAAAAGCTGGTCCAGGGATCCGATCTGGCGACCGCGCCGTGCGCGCCCTCGACCTTGCAGATGCTGGCCCGCTTCTCGGTGCTGTCGCGGCTGCGCGAGCATCCGAACTCCAGCTATTATTCCAAGATGCGGGTCTATGACGGCGAAAGCGTCAAGGAGACCGACCCCAAGGCCAAATCCATGCAGGAGTACAAGGATCAGGCCGGGGTGGACGAGGGCATGGGCGGCATCTCCACCCGCTTCGCCTTCAAGGTGCTGGCATCGACCTTCAACTATGACTCCACGGAGATTTCGGCCGACCCGGTGCATCTGATGTATGTGCTGGAACAGTCGATCAAGCGCGAGCAATTCCCCGAGGAGATGGAAAAGAAGTATCTGGAGTTCATCAAGGCCGAGCTGGCCCCGCGCTACGCGGAGTTCATCGGCAACGAAATCCAGAAAGCCTATCTGGAAAGCTACGCCGATTACGGCCAAAACCTGTTCGACCGCTACGTCGATTACGCCGACGCCTGGATCGAGGATCAGGATTTCAAGGATCCCGACACCGGCCAGTTGATGAACCGCGAGCTGCTGAACCAGGAACTGACCAAGATCGAGAAGCCGGCCGGGATCGCCAACCCGAAGGATTTCCGCAACGAGGTGGTGAAGTTCGCGTTGCGCGCGCGGGCGGCCAATTCCGGGCGCAACCCGTCCTGGACCTCGTACGAGAAAATCCGCGAGGTCATCGAAAAGCGGATGTTCAGCCAGGTCGAAGATCTGCTGCCGGTCATCAGCTTTGGGTCGAAGAAGGATGGCGAAACCGAGAAGAAGCACACCGAGTTCGTGTCCCGCATGACCGCGCGCGGCTACACCGAACGGCAGGTCCGTCGTCTGGTGGAATGGTACATGCGCGTCAAGCAGGCGGGCTGACGGGTTCGCGGCGGGCCGGGGTGCCGTTGATCGGCGCTGCGGCCCCGCCGCCCCCCACAGGAACAAGGGTGCGTGAAGCAACGGGGTGGGAGGGCCAGTCCCTTGATGAACATCATCGACCGTCGCCTGAACCCGCAGGGCAAGAGTCTGGCGAACCGCCAGCGTTTCTTGCGGCGTGCGAAAGAACAGGTGGTCAAGGCGGTGCGCGACGCGTCTGGCAAGCGCGGCATCCAGGATCTGGAGAACGGCGAAAAGGTGACGATCGCCGCCGGTGGCGTGCGCGAACCCTCCTTTCACCGCTCCGGCTCCGGCGGGGTGCGCGATTACGTCGTGCCCGGCAACAAGGAGTATGTGGAGGGCGACACCATCCCCCGTCCCGAGGGCGGTGGCGGTGGGCGTGGCAACGAGGGCAGCGCGGACGGCGAGGGCGAGGATGATTTCCGCTTCGTCCTGTCGCGCGACGAGTTCCTCGACATTTTCCTGGAGGATTTGGAGCTTCCCGATCTGGTGAAGCAGAAGGTCAAGCAGACCGAATCACACACCCTGACCCGTGCGGGCTATTCGGTGTCGGGATCGCCCGCGAATCTCAGCCTGGTCCGCACCATGCGGAACAGCCTGTCGCGCCGCATCGCCCTGCGCCGCCCCAAACCCGCCGAGATCGCCGAACTCGAAGCCCTGCTGCGCGAGGCGGAGGAGGCCGGGGAGGATCCCGAACGGCTTCAGGAATTGCGGCAGGAGTTGGAGCGGCAAATCCTGCGGTCCAAGCGCATCCCCTTCATCGACCCGATCGACGTCCGTTACAACCGGTTCGACACGGTGCCGAAGCCGATCGCGCAGGCGGTGATGTTCTGCCTGATGGACGTGTCGGGATCGATGACGGAGCACATGAAGGATCTGGCCAAGCGCTTCTTCATGCTGCTGTTCCTGTTCCTCAAGCGGCGTTACGGCGCGGTCGACATCGTCTTCATCCGCCACACCCACGAGGCCAAGGAGGTGGACGAGGAGACCTTCTTTTATTCGGCGGAAACCGGCGGGACCGTGGTGTCCACCGCGCTGGAAGAAATGCGCAAGGTGATCGAGGAGCGTTACCCGCCCCAGGATTGGAACATCTACGCCGCCCAGGCGTCGGACGGCGACAACATGTCGTCGGACAACGCCAAATCGGCGGCGCTGCTGCGCGACGTCATCGTCCCCTACTGCCAGTATTTTGCCTACATCGAGGTGGCGGCGGAGCACAACATGGGCCTGTCGGCGTTGGGCCGCGAAACGGAATTGTGGCGGACCTACAAGCAGGTGCAGGGGCCGGACCGCCCGCTGGCGATGCGCCGGGTCCGTTCGCGCCGGGAGATCTTCCCGGTCTTCCGCGACCTGTTCGCCCGCGACAAGGTGGGGGCCTGAGCGCCTTCGGGATCATCGGTTTTGCACGGAACACCGCGAGCAACAACCGTGAAGAACACGGGGGGAGGGTTGAGCATGACGGCAGTCATCACCAAACCGGGCGCGCTGATTTACGACGGCGTCGATTGGGATTACGACACGATCAAGCGCGTCTACGACGCCATCGAACACATCGCCCTGAACGAGATGGGGCTGAACGTCTACCCCAACCAGATCGAGGTCATCACCGCCGAACAGATGCTGGACGCCTATTCGTCCATCGGCATGCCGCTGATGTACAAGCACTGGTCGTTCGGCAAGCATTTCGCCCGCGACGAGATGCTGTACCGCAAGGGTTATCGCGGTCTGGCCTATGAGATCGTCATCAATTCCAGCCCCTGCATCAGCTACATCATGGAAGAAAACACCATGACGATGCAGACGCTGGTGATCGCCCACGCGGCCTTTGGCCACAACCATTTCTTCAAGAACAACCAGCTGTTCCAGCAATGGACGGACGCCGAGGGCATTCTAGATTATCTGGAATTCGCCAAGACCTACATCAACCAGTGCGAGGAGCGTTACGGCTACGCGGCGGTGGAACGGGTGCTCGACGCCGCCCACGCGCTGATGAGCCAGGGCGTCCACAAATACCCGAAAAAGCGCACGCTCGACCTGCGGCTGGAGCAGAAGCGGGAGCGCGAACGGCAGGAGTATCAGGAGCAGACCTTCAACGATCTGTGGCGCACCGTGCCGCGCCCCGCCGCCGGTCAGCGCCCGCCCAAATCGGTGTCGGAGCGCAAGAAGCTGCTGGGGCTGCCGGAGGAGAACATCCTCTATTTCCTGGAGAAAAAAGCGCCCCGCCTGGAGCATTGGCAGCGGGAGTTGCTGCGCATCGTCCGCCACATCTCCCAATATTTCTACCCGCAGAAACAGACCAAGGTGATGAACGAGGGTTGTGCCACCTTCGTGCATTATCAGATCATGTCCCGCCTGCACGAAACCGGGCAAATCAGCGAGGGGGCGTTCCTGGAGTTCCTGCACTCCCACACCTCGGTCGTGTTTCAGCCGGAGTTTGACGACAAGCGTTTTTCGGGCATCAACCCCTACGCGCTCGGCTTTGCCATGATGCAGGACATCGTCCGCATCGCCGAACAGCCGACCGACGAGGATCGGCAGTATTTCCCCGATCTGGCCGGGCGGGGCGACGGCATGGCGGCGGTGCGCGAGGCCTGGGCCAATTTCCGCGACGAAAGCTTCATCCTGCAATATCTCAGCCCGCATCTGATGCGGAAACTGAAGCTGTTCAGCGTGCGCGACGACGCGGAGGATCCCTATCTGCTGGTCGATCACATCCACAACGAACGGGGCTATCGCTCGTTGCGCAAGATGCTGGCTCGCCAATATGATCTGGGCTTCCTGGAACCGGACATCCAGATCGTGGACGTCGATCTGGCGGGCGACCGCAAGCTGATCCTGCACCACCGCGTGACCAACGGCGTGTTGCTGGACGAAAGCGACGCCAAGGCGGTGCTGCGCCACATCGCCAATCTGTGGGGCTATGAGGTGCAGTTGGTGGAGGTGTCGGCGGTGTCCGACGCCATCCTGAAGGAGCACGCCGTCACCGCCCCCAGCGGCGTGTCGGGTTGACGCAAACGCCGATCCCTCACCCCGGCTTGTGTCAAGCGGGGGTGAGGGATCGGGTGCGTTCGTTCAGCCAGCCAGCGCGGCGGTGAGCGCGGCGGTCAGCGTCGTCGTCGGGCGGCCGATCAGACGGGACAGCGTCTTGCTGTCGTCGAACAGCCCGCCCTTGGACGCGCCGACGTCCGAATCGGCCAGCAGCCCGGCGAAGGCCTCCGGCAGGCCATGTTGGGCCAGCAGCGCCGCGTAATCAGCCTGGGGCAGATCGCGGTAGGCGACCGGCTTGCCGCTGACCGTCGCCAGGGTCGCCGCCCAATCGGCCATGGTGAAGGCGCTGTCGCCCGCCAATTCATAGATTTTGCCGTTCTGGTCCTCATCGGAGGTCAACACCGCCGCCGCCGCCGCCGCGTAATCGGCCCGCGCCGCCGCCGCGATGCGGCCCTCTCCGGCGCTGCCGAAGACCAAACCATGTTCCAGCGCGACCGGAATCGCCCCGTTGTAGTTTTCCAGATACCAGGAGTTGCGCAGCACGGCGAAGGGAACGCCCGAGTCGCGCAGCGCCGCTTCGGTGTCGACATGGTCGGTGGCCAGCGCCAGGGGCGACCGGTCGCCGTGCAGGATGCTGGTGTAGGCGAGCAGCCCGACCCCGGCCGCCTTGGCCGCCTGGATCACGTTGGTGTGCTGGGGCAGGCGGCGGCCGAACTCGTTTGACGAGATCAGCAGGGCGCGGTCGATCCCGGCAAAGGCGGTGGCCAGCGTGTCGGGCTGTTCGTGGTCGGCCGCACGGACCTCCACCCCCCACGCGGCCAGATCGGCCAGCTTGTCCGGGTTGCGCGCCGCCGCGACGACGCGCGACGGATCCACCCGCTCCAGCAAAGCGGCGACGACGAGGCGGCCCAGCGCGCCGCTGGCGGCGGTGACGAGAATGCGGGAGGTCTGTGACATGATGGCGTCCTTCTGTGTGGTCTCAATCCGACCGTTGGTCTAAAATAGAGACTGTTGGAGCCGTGCAGAAGGAGGCAGCTTTTCATGCCCAGGTTATCAGAAGGGAACCGCCTCCCGGCGGACGGTGCGGTCGTGGCCACGCCGGTCGTTCCGAATGGGACACCGGCTGTTCCAAACGGGATGGAGCGCTGGACCGCGCTGAACCAATCGCCCGCAGACCGGCGGCAATGTCCGGTGCGCGAGGTGCTGGACCATCTGGGCGACAAATGGACCGCGCTGATCGTGCTGACGCTCAGCCATGGCGCGTGCCGGTTCAGCGCCCTGCAACGGACGATCCCCGACATCTCCAAACGGATGCTGACCCAATCGCTGCGCAATCTGGAACGCGACGGGCTGCTGTTCCGTCGCGTCTACCCGACCAAACCGCCCGCCGTTGATTACCGCCTCACCCCCCTGGGCGAATCCTTCCTCGGCCAGTTGCAGGCTCTGGCGATTTGGGCCGAAGACAGCCACCCCACCATCCGCGCCGCCCGCGCCCAATTCGACGCGGCGAACGGGGAGGTGTAGGCGCGCGTGCTTTGTCGGTTGCGGCGCTGCCATCTCCTTGACCCCACGGCGCGCGCCGCTAATATCCCGCGCCATGGGAGTCTCGTTCTGGATCCTTGCGTTTGGGGCGCGAATTACCGGCCCGGTTCTCTGAGGAGGGCCGGGGACGACTCTGCATGGCCGCGTCCGATCCATCCATGACCGCGCGGCGTTGACGCTTTTCCAGGGATCCGACATGACCCGCGATTACAAATCGACCGTTTTCCTTCCCCGCACCGATTTCCCGATGCGCGGCGGCCTGCCGACCAAAGAGCCGGAGCTGCTGAAGCGCTGGGCCGACATGGACCTGTTCGGCAAGCTGCGCGCCGGGGCCAAGGGCAAGACGAAGTTCGTGCTGCACGACGGCCCGCCCTACGCCAACGGCAACATCCACATCGGCCACGCGGTCAACAAGATCCTGAAGGATGTGATCGTCCGCACCCGGCAGATGCAGGGCTTCGACGCCGATTACGTGCCGGGTTGGGATTGCCACGGCCTGCCGATCGAATGGAAGATCGAGGAAAAATACCGCAAGGCGGGCAAGAACAAGGATGACGTGCCGATCATCCAGTTCCGCGCCGAATGCCGCGAGTTTGCGCAGGAATGGGTCGGCATCCAGGCCGACGAGTTCCGTCGCCTGGGCGTTGAGGGCGATTGGAAACGCCCCTACGCCACCATGACCTTCCCGGCGGAAGCGCAGATCGTCCGCGAAATCCACAAATTCGCGGCCAATGGCGGGCTGTACAAGGGGGCCAAGCCGGTGATGTGGTCGGTGGTGGAAAAGACCGCCCTGGCCGACGCCGAGATCGAATACCACGATCACACCTCCACCACCGCCTTCGCCCGCTTCCCCGTCGCCAGCGCCTCGGTGCCGGAGATCGACAACGCCAGCGTGGTGATCTGGACGACCACCCCCTGGACGCTGCCGGCCAACCGCGCCATCGCCTATGGCGACGAGATCGAGTATGTGACCTACGACGTCACCGCCGTGACCGAAGGCAGCAAGGCCACCGTCGGCGAACGGCTGGTGATGGCCGCGTCGCTGGCCGAGGCTGTGTTCGCCGAGGCCGGGATCACCGGCTGGACCGCGCTGCACCGTTTCCCCGGCGCGCATCTGGCGGGCAGCGTCTGCCATCATCCGCTGGTGGCCAAGGGCTATGACTTCAAGGTTCCGCTGCTGGCCGGTGGCTTTGTCACCACCGACGTCGGCACCGGCTTCGTCCACATCGCGCCGGGCCATGGCGAGGACGACTTCCATCTCGGTCAGGCCAACGGCATCGAGGTGCCGCAGACGGTCGGCGAGGATGGCCGTTACTACGCCCATGTGCCGCTGTTCGCCGGTCTGGCGATCTACACCGACCAGGGCAAACCCGGCCCGGCCAACAAGGCCGTGCTGACCGCGTTCGAAGAGGCCGGGTCGCTGCTGGCCAGCAACAAGCTGAAGCACAGCTACCCGCATTCCTGGCGGTCCAAGGCCCCGCTGATCTACCGCACGACGCCGCAATGGTTCATCTCGATGGAGACGAACGACCTGCGCAAGACGGCGTTGCAGGCGATCTCCAACACCCGCTGGGTCCCGGAGCAGGGCGAGAACCGCATCCGCTCGATGATCGAAAGCCGCCCGGACTGGTGCATCAGCCGCCAGCGCGCCTGGGGCGTGCCGATCGCGCTGTTCGTCCGCAAGTCCGACGGCTCCATCCTGCGCGACCCGGACGTGTTCGCCCGCATCGCCGACCTGTTCGAACAGGAAGGGGCCGACGCCTGGTTCGCCCGCGATCCCAAGGATTTCCTGGGCGACGGCTATGACGCCGACGAGTTCGAGCAGGTGCGCGACATCGTCGATGTCTGGTTCGAGTCGGGGTCCTCGCACGCCTTCGTGCTGGAACAGCGGCTGGAGGAACTGGCCTGGCCCGCCGACCTCTATCTGGAAGGCTCCGACCAGCATCGCGGCTGGTTCCATTCCTCGCTGCTGGAAAGCTGCGGCACGCGGGGCCGCGCGCCCTACAACGCGGTGCTGACCCACGGCTTCGTCCTGGACGAGCAGGGCCGCAAGATGTCCAAGTCGCTGGGCAACGTTGTCGCTCCGCAGGAAATCTGCGACCAGTATGGGGCCGACATCCTGCGCCTGTGGATCATCAACTCCGACTATTCGGAGGATCTGCGGATCGGCAAGGAGATCATCAAGACCCAGGCCGACCTCTACCGCCGCCTGCGCAACACCCTGCGCTATCTGCTGGGCGCGCTGGCCGATTACAGCCCGGCCGAGCGCATCGACGTGGCGCAGATGCCGGAGCTGGAACGCTGGGTCCTGCACCGTCTGGCCGAGCTGGACGAGCTGGTGCGCGAGAAGATCGAAGCCTACGACTTCCACGCCCTGTTCGTCGCCCTGCACAATTTCTGCGCGGTGGAGCTGTCGGCCTTCTATTTCGACGTTCGCAAGGACAGCCTCTATTGCGACGCCGTCGATTCGGTGCGCCGCCGGTCGGTGCGCACGGTGATGGAGCATCTGTTCTCCGCGCTGACCGCGTGGCTGGCCCCGATCCTCTGCTTCACGGCGGAAGAGGCGTGGCTCGCCCGGCCCGAGGGCTTGGGCTGGACGGAGGAAAGCGTGCATCTGCGCGAATTCCCGGCGATCCCGGCGGATTGGCGCAACGACGACCTCGCCGCCAAATGGTCGGTGGTGCGCGGCGTGCGCCGCGTCGTCACCGGCGCGCTGGAGCTGGAGCGGGCCAACAAGGCCATCGGCTCCTCGCTTCAGGCCAATCCGACGGTGTATGTCGATTCGGCGACCAAGGCGTTGCTGGCCGACGTCGATTTCCAGGACGTGTGCATCACCTCGGCCATCACCCTGGTGGAGGGAACGGCTCCGGATGGGGCCTTCGCGTTGGCCGATGTTGCCGGGATCGCGGTGGCTTCGGGCTTGGCCGACGGCGAGAAGTGCGAACGCTGCTGGAAGATCCTGCCGGAGGTCGGCACCGTCGCCGATCATCCGACGCTGTGCGGTCGTTGCGCCGACGCGGTGGAATGACCATACCCGCTTCCGTCGCGCCGTTGGTCCCTCTCCCCCCCGGGGGGAGGGGCCGGGTGTGCGGGCCGCAAGGCCCCCGCACCGGGGCGCGGCGTGACCGTTTCACCCCGACCCTTTCCCCGGGGGGGAGAGGGGGATGCGTGGTGCCATGACCAGCTTTTCCCCCCCGTCCTACACCCGGTTCGGCTTGATCGTCGCGGCGGTGATCGCCCTGCTCGATCAGGTGTCGAAATGGTGGATCCTCGAGTCGGTGATGCAGCCGATTCCCCACGTCATCGAGGTGACGCCCTTCTTCAACCTCGTCCTGGTGTGGAATTACGGGGTCAGCTTCGGCACCTTCGCCAGCGGCGCGTCCTACATGCCCTATGTGTTGAGCGGGATCGCGGCGGTGATCGCGGCCTGTCTGGTCGGGTGGCTGCGGCAGGCCGACCGCCGTCTGATGGCGTTGGCCATCGGCTGCATCATCGGCGGGGCGGTGGGCAACGTGATCGACCGGCTGCGCTTTGGCGCGGTGGCCGACTTCCTCGACTTCCATTGGGGCGAGTGGCATTTTTGGGCCTTCAACGTCGCCGACGCCGGAATCAGCGTCGGTGTGGCGTTTCTGCTGCTCGACGGACTGTTCGCGGGCCGCGAAAAGTCGTAAGAGAGGGGCGGCGACGACCGCTCATGCCGTGATTGACGCGTTCTGTGATCGATGCCCAGCGATCGACGCCCAGTGATTGACGCCAAGTGACTGACGACGGAATCCGAACGTGACCAGCCTCAAGACCTCCCTCTCCTCCCCCCGGTCTCTCGTCGCGCTGACGCTTGCGGCGCTGGCGCTGGGTGGGTGCAGCGACGTTCGCCGCTCCATCGGCCTTGACCGGCAAAGCCCGGACGAATTCACCGTCGTGTCGCGCGCGCCGCTGACCCTGCCGCCCAGCATGCTGCCCGCCAACCTGCCCAAGCCGCGCCCCGGTGCGGCCCGCCCGCAGGATTCCTCGCCGACCCAGACCGCCGCCGCCGCTGTGATGGGTGGCAAGGCCGCCGCCGCGCGCGCCGCCGCCACCGGCAAATCGGCGGGCGAATCGGCGCTGGTTGGCAAGGTCGCCGCCAAGGGTGGTGTCGATCCCGACATCCGCACCAAGGTCGATCAGGAAACCACCCAGCTCATCGTCGCCGACAAGAGCTGGATCGACGGAATCCTGTTCTGGCAGAAGCAGGAGCAGCCCTTCACCGTTGTCGATCCGGTCAAGGAGCAGCAGCGCCTGCGCGAGGCCCAGGCCCAGGGCAAGGCGCTGGACGGGGCCGGGTCGCCGACCATCGAACGCAAGCGCAAGGCCCCGCTGGAAGGCTTGTTCTAAGCGCGTCGCCGCACCAGTTTTGCAAGGGCGTCTTCCCCACCGGGAAGACGCCCTTCGTGTTTTTGCCTCATCCATCGTCGTGTGTCCGACTGTTCGGGAGTTGCCATGCCCGCACCCATCCTCCCCCGCCGCACCGCCGCGCGTCTGGCCGTGGCCGCGTGCCTGGCGCTGGGGGCCGTTGCCCTGCCGGGGATTCCGTTGCCGCTGTCGGTTGCCCACGCTGCCGAGAAGGGCGTGTTTTTCCCGGAAAGCTTCACCTTGGCCAATGGCATGCAGGTGGTGGTCATCCCCAACCGCCGCGTGCCGGTCGTCACCCACATGGTGTGGTACAAGGTGGGATCCGCCGACGAGGAGCGCGGCGTGTCGGGCATCGCCCATTTCCTGGAACATCTGATGTTCAAGGGAACCGACCGTCTGGCACCGGGGGCCTTCAGCCGCATCGTGGCCAAGAATGGCGGGCGCGACAACGCCTTCACCTCCTACGACTACACCGCCTATCACCAGAACGTCGCGCGCGACCGGCTGGAGCTGGTGATGTCGATGGAGGCCGACCGCATGGCGAATCTGCGCCTGACCGACGCGGTGGTTGATCCCGAACGCGACGTCATCATCGAAGAACGCCGCCAGCGGGTGGAGAACAAGCCGTCCGACCGCATCGGCGAATTGCTGAACGCCACCCTGTTCGTCCATCACCCCTATGGCACCCCGGTGATCGGCTGGCCGCAGGAGATGGCGGCGCTGACCCGCGCCGACGCCGAGCGCTTCTACAAAAGCTGGTACGCCCCCAACAACGCCATCCTCGTGGTGTCCGGCGATGTCTCGGCCGAGGAGTTGAAACCGTTGGCCGAGCGGACCTATGGCCAAATCCCGGCCCGCGCCGTGCCCGAACGCCGCCGCGTGACCGAGCCGCCGATCCGGGCCGAACGCCGCGTCACCCTGCGCGACGCGGAGGTGCGGCAGCCGATGATTTCGCGGCAATGGGTGGCCCCGTCCTACCGGCTGGACAGCGGCGGCCACGCCTACGCCTTGCAGGTGCTGGCGGAGATCCTGAACGGCGGATCGACCACGCGCCTCTATCGGACGCTGGTGGTGGAGCGCAAGCTCGCGACCTCGGTCTGGTTCAGCTACAACCCGACCGCCTGGGACATGGGGACCGTCAGCACCGGTGCCGTACCCGCCGCCGGGGTGCCGATGGAGCGGGTGGAAGAGGCGCTGTGGGGCGAATTGCGCGCCCTGCTCGACCAGGGCGTGACGGAGGCGGAGGTGGCGACCGCGCGCAAACGGATGCTGGCCGCCGCCGCCTACGCCCGCGACAGCCTGACCGGCCCGGCGCAGACGCTGGGAGCCGCGCTCGCCACCGGCCAGAGCCTGGACGATGTCGAATCCTGGCCCGCCCGCATCGACGCCGTCACCGCCGAACAGGTCAACGCCGCCGCCCGCGCCGTGCTGGGCCAGAGCAACCACGTCACCGGCCTGCTGTTGCCGCCGGTTGGAAAGGACGGTTGAGAATGCGCGCCTGGAGTGTTCGCGGCGCGGCGCTGGCCCTGCTGGCGCTGACCGTTGCCATCGCCGTTCCCGCTGTTTCGGCCCACGCCATCACCATCACGAAGGTGGTCAGCCCCGGCGGGATCGAAGCCTGGCTGGTGGAGGATCACAAGGTCCCGGTGGTGGCGCTGGAATGGGCCTTCGAAGGGGCTGGCGCGCGGGATCCGGCGGGCAAGGAGGGGCTGGCCAATCTGGTCGCCCACACGCTGGACGAAGGGGCTGGGCCGCTCGATTCGGCCAGCTTCCAGGACCGCTTGCAGGACAGCGCCACGTCGCTGGGATTCAGCGCCGGACGGGACGCCTTCACCGGGTCGCTGCGCAGCCTGCGCGACCGGTTGGACGAGGCGGTCGATCTGGCCCGGCAGGCGATGACCGAACCGCGTTTCGACGCCGACCCGGTGGACCGCGTGCGCGCCAGCGTCGTTGCCGGGTTGACGCGCGAACAGGCCGATCCCAACCAATTGGCCCGGCGGCTGTTCTACCGCACCGCCTTCCCCGATCACCCCTATGGTGTGGAGTTGCGCGGCACCGCTGACAGCCTGGGCCGCATCACCGCCGACGATCTGCGCGGATTCGTCCACAGCCAGTTTGGCCGAGACCGGTTGAAGGTGACGGCGGCGGGCGACGTGACGCCGGAGGCGCTGGGCCGTGCGCTCGACCGGTTGTTCGGCGCGCTGCCCGCCACCAGCCAAATGGCGGTCTTGCCGGAGGTGTCGCCGCAGGGGGCCGGTGAGACGCTGTTGCTGCCGCGTCCGACGGCGCAGACCATCATCCTGATGGGGCAGGCGGGGGTGAAGCGCAGCGATCCCGATTGGTACGCCGCCACGGTGATGAATTACGTGCTGGGCGGTGGCGGCTTCAACTCGCGCCTGATGGAGGAGGTGCGGGAAAAGCGCGGCCTGACCTATGGCGTCTACAGCTACCTCGCGCCGATGGACCATGCGGCGATGGTGGTCGCGGGCGGCTCCACCGTCAACGCCAAGGCCGGGCAGGCGCTGGCGATCATGCGGGCGGAATGGGCGCGCATGGCCGACGGCGGCGTGACCGATCAGGAACTGGCCGACGCCAAGACCTATCTGACCGGTTCCTTCCCGCTGCAACTGGGATCGACGGCGTCCATCGCCAAGACGCTGTTGCAGGTGCAGCGCGACCGGCTGGGCATCGAGTATCTGGGCCAGCGCGACCGCTTCATCAACGCGGTGACGGCGGACGACGTGCGGCGGGTCGCCAAGCGCCTGCTGGATCCGGCCCGGCTGCTGACCGTGCTGGTCGGTCGCCCCGATGGGGTGACGCCGACACAAACGGTGGACGAGGCGCGCTGACCGGCGGTTCCGGTCAAAAACCTCTGGGCGAAGCGGGCCATTGCGTGCATTGGCGCATGGCCGCTCGCGCCGGTCGGTGTTAGGCTCCACACGCCGCGTCAAAGGACCATCGTGTTTCAGGAGTCCAAGCATCATGACCGCGCTCACCCGCTCGCCCGCCTGGGCGGCGCTGACCCAGCATCGCCAGGCGTTTGGCGACACCCACATGCGCGACCTGTTCGCCGCCGATCCCAGCCGGTTCGACCGCTTCTCGCTCGACGCCGCCGGGCTGTTCCTTGATTATTCCAAGAACCGCATCACCCCTGAGACGCTGACCCTTCTGCTCGATCTGGCTCGGCAACAGGATGTCGAAGGCTGGCGCGACCGCATGTTCGGCGGCGCGCCGATCAATCTGACCGAAGGGCGCGCGGTGCTGCACACCGCCTTGCGCAACCAATCCGACCGCCCGGTTCCGGTCGATGGCCGCGACGTCATGCCCGACGTCCGCGCCGTGCTGGAGCGGATGAACGGATTCGCCAGCGCCGTGCGCGATGGGAGCTGGACCGGCTACACCGGCCAGCCGATCACCGACGTGGTCAATATCGGCATCGGCGGATCCGATCTGGGGCCGGTGATGGTGACGGAGGCGCTGAAGCCCTTCGCCCATCCCCACGTCGCCCTGCATTTCGTGTCGAACATCGACGGGACGCATCTGGCCGAAACGCTGAAGTGGCTGGACCCCGACACCACCCTGTTCATCGTGGCGTCGAAGACCTTCACCACCCAGGAAACCCTGACCAACGCCCATTCGGCCCGCCGCTGGTTCCTGGAGAGCGCCAAGGACCCCGCCCACATCGCCAAGCATTTCGTCGCCGTCTCCACCAACGAGGCGGAGGTGGTGAAGTTCGGCATCGACCCGGCCAACATGTTCGGATTCTGGGATTGGGTCGGCGGGCGCTATTCCCTGTGGGGGGCCATCGGCCTGCCCATCGCCATCGCCATCGGGCCGGAGCGTTTCGCCGAGCTGCTGGCCGGTGCCCATGCGATGGACGAGCATTTCCGCACCGCGCCGCTGGACCGCAACATGCCGGTGCTGCTGGGTCTGCTGGGCGTCTGGTACGTCAATTTCTGGGGGGCGTCGAGCCACGCGGTGCTGCCCTATGACCAGTATCTCCACCGCTTCACCGCCTATCTCCAGCAGTTGGACATGGAGAGCAACGGCAAATCGGTGACGCGCGGCGGCGAACCGGTGGATCACGCCACCGGCCCGGTGGTGTTCGGCGAACCCGGCACCAACGGCCAGCACGCCTTCTACCAGTTGATCCATCAGGGCACGTCGCTGATCCCCTGCGATTTCATCGCCACCGCCACCAGCCACAACCCGATTGGGGAGACGGCGGGGGCGCATCACCGCATCCTGCTGTCCAACGTCTTCGCCCAGGCCGAAGCGCTGATGCGCGGCAAGACGGCGGACGAGGTGCGGGCGGAGATGACCCGCGCGGGCAAAGCGCCCGACGCGGTCGAGGCGCTGGTTCCCCACCGCGTCTTCACCGGCAACCGCCCGTCCAACACCATCCTGTTGAAAAGCCTGACCCCGGCCACGCTGGGCGCGCTGATC
Source organism: Azospirillum griseum (assembly GCF_003966125.1). Classification (GTDB taxonomy): domain Bacteria; phylum Pseudomonadota; class Alphaproteobacteria; order Azospirillales; family Azospirillaceae; genus Azospirillum; species Azospirillum griseum. The sequence goes on along the minus strand of NZ_RXMA01000011.1, from coordinate 25,750 downwards.
GCGCTGTACGAGCACAAGGTGTTCGTCCAGGGCATCGTCTGGGACATCAACAGCTTCGATCAATGGGGGGTGGAGTTGGGCAAGCAACTGGCCAACACCATCCTGCCGGAGCTGGACAGCGGACCGCAGCCGGGCGCGCACGACGCCTCCACCAGCGGCCTGATGGGCTGGTGGCGGGTCAACCGCTGACCCGGCGGCAGCTCTACAGCTTGTGTCTTCCCTCTCCCGCCGATGCGCGGGGGAGGGGGGTTACAGCGGAATGTCGGAAAACACCCGACCGTCATCGACCGCCGCCGGGGCGCAGGGGTTCTCGCCGGTCTGGCGGCTGCGGTACCAGCGGGCGAATTGGCGGTCGGCGGTGTTGATGTGCAGCATCAGCCATTGCGGCAGGAAATCGGCCAGGCTGTCGCGCAGATCGTTGGTGTTGGTGGGGGTGTTGGTGGAGCTGGCGGCGGCCGAGTCGGTCGGGGCGTCAATTCCATCCGCCGGTTGCGCCTCGGCGCTCAGGCCGTTCACGCGGCGCCAGGCTAGGCGGTGTTGGGCCAGATGATCGTCCAGGAAGGGGTAGCCCGCTTCCTCCATCACCGCCTGTTCGTCGGCGAAATGGCTTTCGGTGTAGGCGGTGGCGGCGTCCAGCGTCCGTTGGATCTCCTCGGCGCTGCCACCGGCGCGCACCGCGCTCTGATAGGCCTGGACCAACGCGATCCAGGTGCGGTGCTGGTCGTCGATGGTGTCGATGCCAAGACGCAGGTCGTCGCTCCACACCAGCGAGCCATAATCGACCGCCCCACACTCCGCGCTGTCGCACACCATGACGATTCGGGCTTTCCTGAAAAAGGGAAGCCCTTCGTCTAATCGCAGCCGCCGGGCGCATCAAGCGGGGCGTGCGCCCGGCGGTGGTTTTGCTACGTTTTGACGCGGGGTGACGAACGGCTGTCGATCAGCCGCCCTCTGTCAACCGCCTGACCGCACGCTGGCCAGGAAGCGGTCCACCTGCGTGCGCAGCAGTTCGGCCTGCTTGGACAGCTCGCCCGACGAGGTCAGCAGGCGGTTGGCCCCGCCGCCGGTTTCCGCCGCCGCGTGCAGCACGCCGTTGATCGAGGACGACACCTCGTTCGTGCCGGCGGCGGCCTGCTGGACGTTGCGGGCGATTTCCATGGTGGCGGCGTTCTGGCCGTCCACCGCCTCGGCGATGGTCCCGACGATGCTGTTCACCTCGCCGATGGTGGCGGCGATGTTCTTGATCGCGGCGACCGCGTCGGCGGTGGCCGACTGGATTTCCGCGATCTGCTGGGAAATGTCATCGGTCGCCTTGGCGGTCTGGTTGGCGAGACTCTTCACCTCGCTGGCCACCACGGCGAAGCCCTTGCCCGCTTCACCGGCCCGCGCGGCTTCGATGGTGGCGTTCAGCGCCAGCAGGTTGGTTTGTCCGGCGATGCTGGAAATCAGGTTCACCACGTCGCCGATCTGGTTGGCCTTCGACGACAGGCCATCGACGATGCGGTTGGTCCCGTCGGCCTGATCGGCGGCCTGCTTGGCCTTGCGGGTGCTTTCGCCGATCTGGCGGCCGATTTCGGAGATGGAGGCGGCGAGTTCCTCCGCCGCAGCGGCGACGGTCTGGACGTTGACCGACGCCTGTTCGGACGCGGCGGCCACGGTGGTCGCCTTGCTTTCGGTCTGCTCGGCGGTGCTGCTCAGGCTGCGCGCCAGCGTGCGGACATCGTCGGAGGAGGCGGAGACGTTGTTGACGACGCCCTTGACCTCGCTTTCGAAACGGTCGGCCAGCGCGTTCATCTCCGCCCGCTTCTTCGCGTCGGCGGCCTGCTCGCTCTCCGCCTGACGGCGGCGGAAGGCGTCGGCCTCGGCGGCGTTGGTCTTGAGGATCTCGACCGCGCCGGTGATCTGGGCGATCTCGTCGTTGCCCTGGGCGTGCGGAACCACGACGGTGAAATCACCCTTGGCCAGCTTCAGCGTGCTGTCGGTCAGGCGGCGCAGCGGGCGCAGCGCCCCCAGCGTCCACAGGGCAAAGCCGATGGCCAGCAGCAGGGCCACCGCGCACAGCGTCACCATCAGGGTCTGGAAGCCACGGGCAAGGACGCTGGCGTGGGCGGCCAGAACGTTGTTCTTCTTTTCCTGCAGATCGATGAAGGCGTTGATGCGGGTCAGCCATTCGTTGAAAGCCGGGCGGGTGTCGGCCAGCAGGGCTTCCTGGGCCTGCGGGATGTTGTTGGCCTTGCGGGTGTCGATGACCTTCTTGATCAACGGCAGGGTCTTGGCTTCCGTCTCCTTGATCGCCGCGATCATCGCCCGTTCCTCCGGGCTGATGCTGGCGGCCATGGTGGCGACCAGCGCGTCAAGCTGCTTGGCGGCCTCGGCGTAAAAGCCGGTCAACCGGTCGATGTCACCCAGAACGGTCGGCAGAATCGAGTCCGGAACCAGCACCACGTCGCGCAGCGCGATCGCGCGGTCGTGGACGCTGCCCCGGAAATTGATGGCGTGGCGTTGTTTGACGCTGTTGACGTCGTTGATGATCGTCAGATCGGTGTCGATCTTCCGCACCTCGTTCACGCCGACCACGGTCAGGCTCACCAGAAGCAGAAGGACCGCGCCAAATCCCAGGAACAGGCGGGTGCGGATGGGGGCGTTCAGCAGGGAGGCCATGGATGTCGTTCCTGATTGGAAGAAATGGACCTGGGTCGGCAGGATGGACGGAACAGTATCGGAAATTTGCTACGAATTGTTTATCCGCATGACGGGCAACAATGTTTTGCGCCGGAGCCGAGTCGGCGCGCTTCGCCCTCTCGGTTCTCTCAACCAAGAGCGAGATAGGTTCGGGCCACCACGCAAATCAAGGGGGAAGATGCGGTGTCCAGAAACGCGAGTGGGCGCCCCGACCGGGGCGCCCATCGACGCGGCACGTTTGCCTAGGGGAGACCCCCGTCTTAGAACAGACGCAGGATCGACTGTTGCGACTGGTTGGCCAGGGTCAGGGCGATGGTGCCGAGCTGTTGCCGGGTCTGCAGCATCAGCAGGCTGGCACCCTCTTCGTTCTGGTCGGCCAGCGTCAGCTTGCTGGCACCTTCGGTCAGGACGTCGCTGAACTCCTTGGTGAAGGTTTCACGGGTGGTGATGATGTTCAGGTTGGTCGAGAGCTGTTGCGAGGCCGACCGCACCGTGGCTTTGGCGAAATCCAGACCGGCGACCGCCTTGTCGATGTCCGCGCGGTCGGTCCAGTCGTTTTGCGCCGAGTCCAACCGCAGGCCTTGGCCGCTGGTGGTCAGGTTCACCGTGGTGACGTTGATGGTGTTGGTGTTGCGTTCGTTCAACTGCACCGTCAGGTCGTTCGACGTGTTGGCGTCCGTCACCTGCTTGGTCACGATGTTGGCGGAGCAGTTGGCCGAGGCCGCCTGCTGGATGGTCTGCTGGTCGATCTTCAGACGGACGGTGCCGCTGTCGAACGCGAAGGACTGGTCGCCATCGGCCAGTTTGGCTTCACCCCGGTTGTTCATGCCATCGCGGGTGATTTGCGCGCCGTTCAGGTTGGTGATCTGAACCTGGAGATCGACCTTCTTTTCGATCACCGAGATGCCGTTGCCGGAGTTGTTCGCGGATTCCAGCAGCTTGCGGTCCACGGTGAAGGACACGACGGTGCCCGACGAGAAGCTTTCCGAGATGTGCTTGGTCAGCGCGTTGGTGGTGGAGGCCGACAGCGTCACTTCACGGGCCACACCGGCGGTGGTGGCACCGGTCAGCGTGATGGTTCCCTGGGTACCGACCGAGGTGGATGCCAGATCCTTGCCGTTCAAACGACCACCGGTCGCCAGCGCGCTGTTGATCGAGGCGCGGAGCTGCGAAGCGATGTTCGCCCGACCGGTTTGACCAACGGCCACGTCGGAGGACGTTGCGGTGTAGCTGAAGGTCTGGCCTTCCACCGTCACCGTGAAGATGTCACCCGCTTCGATCGTCCCGCCAATCGACACCTGCGAAGACTGCGCCACGCCGGAGGTGGCGGCGGTCGCCAGCTTGGTGTCGATGGTCTGGTTGTTGTCGAAGTAGGAGATCGTCCGGCTTTCCTTGCCGTCGGTGATGATGAAGGAGCGCTCGCGGCCCGAAGCGCCGCGCACCTCGATCTGCACGTCGGAGAAGCTGCCCAGCGTGGTGGCCATCTTGCCCGACAGCTTCAGGCCGGTCAGGCCGTGCGCGTTTTCCGCGCTGCCGATGTCGCCGACCGCGCCTTCGATGGTCCCCTTGCCCTTGACGCGGATGGAATAGGTGTCCGCCGAGATGACGTTGGTGGCGCGGGCGTTTTCGATGCCCTGGATGGTGTTGACCGCCTGGCGCGAGGTGCTGGTGCTGTCCAGCCGCAGGCCGTTGCCGCCGATCAGGTTCTTGCCCTGATAGCCGCTGTCACCGGCCAGCTTGTCGATCTGGTCCTTCAGATTGTTGAACTGGGCGGCCAGAGACTTGCGGGTGGCGACCGAGGCGGCGTCCGTGCCCAGCGCGGCGTAGGCGGCGGTGGTCAGGCCCTTGGCCTGGTCGATCATGCTGTCGATCGAGGTCAGGCCCTTGTCGGCAGCCTTGATGGTGCTGATCGACTGGCCCATCGCGTCCTTCAGCGACGACAGGTCGCCCGCGCGCTGGGTCAAGCCCTTGGCAGCGAAGAAGGCGGTCGGGCCGTCGAGGGCCGAGTTGATCTTGTTGCCGGTCGACAGAATGTTCTGCTTCTTGTCGATGTTCGACTGGGTCCCCTGCAGTTGCAGCAGGTTGGTGCGCATTGCGGCGGTGAGAGTGACGTCGTTGGCCATGGCTCCAAGTCTCCTTCTGAGGCTGTCCTCGCGGCTGGTCTTTTGACCGGAGCGAGGCAACGTGCGTTTGCGTGACACCACTCTTTCAAGGACCGTGCCAACTCCAAAATTGCAGGATAACTCATTGATTAATAACAATAATATTTCCGAGTCGGCAAAAATCGCCGATCCGCTGGGCCAGAACGCCCGCTGGGGGAGTCGAAAAAGATTCCGGGAAAACTTTGCCGGTGGGGATGGATCTGCCGGTGAGTCCGTGGGAGGAATCTTCCCATCCACCGATCCGCGCGGGTATGGTCGCCCCGTCAACCAACCAAACCGGCCTTATAAGGCGGAAACGGGAGAGCATCATGACCAGTCGGATCGACGCGCGCCTGGCGGAACTGAACATCGAACTGCCGCAGGCGGCGGCCCCGGTGGCGGCCTATGTCGGTTACACGCGCTCGGGCAACACCCTGTACATCTCCGGCCAGATCACCATCTGGAACGGCGAGCGCAAATTCGTCGGCAAGGTCGGTGTGGATTACACGCTGGAACAGGGCAAGGAGGCGGCCCGCCTGTGCGCGCTGAACATCCTGGCCCAGGCCAAGGCGGCGCTGGGCGGCGATCTGGACCGCGTCACCCGCGTGCTGAAGCTGGGCGGCTTCGTCAACGCCGGCCCGGACTTCCACGATCACCCGCTGGTCATCAACGGCGCGTCGGAGCTGATGCAGGACGTGTTCGGTGACGCGGGCAAGCACGCGCGGGCCGCTGTTGGCGTGTCGTCGCTGCCGGGCAACGTTGCGGTGGAAGTGGACGCGGTTCTGGAAGTCGCCTGATCGGTCGCGGCGCGGTGGGCGTCTTGCCTCCGAACGGCGGAGACACCATGTCCCGGCTCGCACCCGGAACCAGGGGCGGCAAGGGAGAAGGGTCAATGCCGGACGGTCAGGACGCCATCACCGTGAAGATCATCACCGGGATCGGCGCGGTGGATGCCCCGTCGTGGGACACCTGCGCCGGTCCCGACAATCCCTTCCTCTGCCACGCCTTCCTGTTGGCGGCGGAGGAGTCGGGGTCGGCCTGCGGCGAAACCGGTTGGCAACCCAGCCATCTTCTGGCCTTTGACGGCGGCGGGCGGTTGGTGGGGGCGGTCCCCGCCTATCTGAAAAGCCATTCCTACGGCGAATACGTCTTCGATCACGCCTGGGCCAACGCCTATGAACGGGCGGGCGGGCGTTATTACCCCAAGCTTCAGGTCGCGGTTCCCTTCACCCCGGTCCCCGGCCCGCGCCTGCTGCTGGCTCCGGGCGCGGGGGAGGAGGTCGCCGCCGCCCTGATCACCGCGTTGGAGCGGGTGGCCCGGCGGTACGGCGTGTCGTCGGTCCACGTCACCTTTCCCCACGCCACCGACGCCGACCGGTTGGAACAGGCCGGGTGGTTGCGCCGGGTGGGCGTGCAATATCATTGGGACAATCGCGGTTACGCCACCTTCGATGAGTTTCTGGAGGCGTTGAACGCCCGCAAGCGCAAGGCCATCCGCAAGGAGCGGCGCGCGGTGGCCGACAGCGGTGTCCGCCTGCACACCCTGACCGGCGATGACCTGAAGCCGGAGCATTGGGACGCCTTCCACCGCTTTTACCTCGACACCGCCGACCGCAAATGGGGCGGGGCCTATCTCACCCGCGCGTTTTTCGACCGGTTGGGTCAGACCATGGCCGACCGCGTCGTGCTGGTGATGTGCGAGGATCAGGGCGCGTGGGTCGCGGGCGCGCTCAACCTTCTGGGCAGCGACACGCTTTATGGCCGCAATTGGGGGTCGGACGGGCGTTATCGCCATCTGCATTTCGAAGCCTGCTATTACCGCGCCCTGGATTTCGCCATCGCGCGCGGACTGAAGCGGGTGGAGGCCGGGGCGCAGGGCGAGCACAAGATCCAGCGCGGCTATCTGCCGGTGGAAACCCACAGCGCCCATTGGGTGGCCGACCCCGGATTCCGCAAGGCGCTGGACGATCATCTGGTCCGTGAACGCGCGGCGGTCGCCGCCGACATGGCGGCGTTGGCCGAACTGTCGCCCTATCGCCAGGATGGTTGAAACCAGACATGGCAGCGGAATGATCGGTTGGGATACTCTTTCCAGCGATGGTTTAGAATCACATCAATATGTAATAGCAGCTTTTTCGGTATGACCATTCGGCCTATGATCGTCGGCGCGATAGGGCTGGAACGGGGACGGCTCGATGAACGATCGAAGCATGGAGTTCCTGAAGCAGGTCAGGGACCATCTCATGTACCTGAAGCTCCGTCCCGGCGGGGTGCGGCTTCAGGCCAAGGCGGTGGACCTGTCCGGACTGCGGCTGAAGGGCTTCACGCTCAATTCGGCGGTTCTGACCCAGGTCAACTTCTCCGACGCCGAGTTGGAGGGGGTGAGCTTTGACATGTCCGACCTGTTCGGGGCCAATTTCAGCCGGGCGGTGCTGGTCGGGTCCCGCTTCGTCCGGGCCGATCTGCGCGGGGCGAATTTTCTCAAGGCCAATCTGCGCAGCACCGATTTCGAAGAGGCGGATTTGCGCCCCGGTCAGATCCTGACCTTCGTGTCGGGCCGGGAGGAGGTGCGCAACCGCACCAATCTGCAGGACGCCTCCCTGGATGGTGTCAACTTCAAAAACGCCGACCTCAGCCACGCCGATCTGACCAACAGCGCGTTGCGCGGCACCGATTTCGCCGGGGCCAACCTGTTCGCCGCCAATCTGGCCGGGGCCGACCTCAGCGAGGCCAATTTCACCGGGGCCAAGCTGAAACAGGCGATCCTGAACGGCGCGACGCTCAACCAGACCATCCTGCGCAACGCCGATCTGCGCGACGCGGTGATGCGCAACGTCGATTTCACCAAGGCCGATGTGGTCGGGGCCAACCTGAACGGTGCCATCTACATGAAGAGCACCAGCGCCCTGCCGCCCGACGTGCGGCGGATGCTGGACAGCCACACTTTGTGGATCAACAGCGGCGGGGCACGCGGGGAGCGGGCGGATTTCACCGGCATGGATTTGCGCGGGGTCGATCTGACCGCCGTCGACCTGTCCGGTGCGGTCTTTCGCAACGCCCAGATGAGCGAGGCGTCGCTGTCCAACGCGCAACTGTCGCTGACCGATTTCGGCGGGGCCAATCTGAGCCGGGCGAAGCTGGATCAGGCGATCCTGACCGGGGCCAATCTGATGGGGGCCGATCTGACCGGTGCGCGGGCGGGGGACGCCGATTTCGGCCGGGTCGAGTTGCGCAAGCCCGATGGCACCCCGACCGGCCGCCTGTGGCCCGCCAACCTGACCGGTGCCACCCTGAGCGGCATCGACCTGCGCGGGGCGCGGCTGTCCGGTGCCCGCATCACCAGCGCCGTGTTCGAAAACGCGAACCTCTGCTCCGCCGACCTGCGCGGTTGCGACGAGGACGCGGCGGACCTGACCCGCGCCTATCTGTCGGGTGCCCGCCGTGGCCCCCTGCCGGTGCGGGAGGAGGGGGACGCGGCGGCCCTGTTGGCGGTTTAGCCTGTTGTGTTGCCGTCCCAGGCGGCCAACACCGTGGCGGTGTCGCTGGCCCGCCAGGGCGTGCGGGCGGGGGGCTGGCCGCCATCGACGCGCAGGCCCATCCGGGTTTCCACCAGCGGTTCCGGCCCGTCGGTGGTTTGAATTTGCCCGCGCGCGGCGATGTGCGGGTGCGCGGCGATCTCCCCGATCTCCGGCAGCGCTTCAAAGCAGCAATCCACCGGGTCGAGCAGGGTTTGCCAATCGGACAGGCTGCGGCTGGCGAACAGCGTGGCGAGTTCCGCCGTCAGCGCCTGTTGCGGCAGCGGATCGGCCTGCCGGGCCACCCAATCGGGCCGCTCCACCGCCGCGCAGAAGCCGCGCCAGAATTTCGGCTCCAGCGCCGACAGGGTGATGAAACGTCCGTCCGCCGTCTTGTAGATGCGGTAACAGGCCACCCCGCCCGACAGCAGCGCTTCGCCCCGTTGGGGCATCTGGCCGCGCGCGGCGGCGGTCAGGTTGATGCCCTGCCAGCCCAGCACCGTTTCCATGATCGACAGGTCGAGGAAGCAGCCCTCGCCCGTTCGCTCCCGCCCAAACAGTGCGGCGACCACCGCCAAAGCGGTTTGTTGGGCCGAGGCGAAATCGGCCACCGGCAGATAGGAGATCACCGGCTGATCGGGCAGGCCGGAGGCGTCCAGCCCGCCGCCGACCGCCATGTAATTCAGATCATGCCCAGCCCGCGTGGCGTAGGGGCCGCTGTAGCCCCAACCCGACAGGCTGGCGTGGACCAGGCGCGGATTCAGCGCCCGCAACCGGTCGCGGCCCAGCCCCAGCTTCTCCATCACGCCGGGACGGTAGCTTTCGACCAGCGCGTCGGCCCGTTGGATCAGCGCCTCCAGCCCGGCGCGGCCATCGGGTGTTTTCAGATCCAGGGTGACGACGGTCTTGCCCGCCGTGAAGATTTTGTAGGCGGCGGTCACGCCGTCGCTGTCCGTCGGACCCAGGAAACGCAGCGGATCGCCGTCCGGCGGCTCCACCTTCACCACCTCCGCCCCCAGATCGCCGAGAAGCTGGGCGGCGTGCGGGCCGGGCAGATACTGGCCAAGGTCGATGACCCGCAGGCCGGACAGGAAGGGCAGCGGCATGGTGGGCGTTTCCCGTGCTTTTTCGTGTTTTTTTGGTTGGCGCGCGGCGCGCCGGGCTGTGTGGCCTTATCCCCCCGTCACGCTCATGTGCCGGGACACCGCCGGGCCGTTGGTCTGGCGGTTGATGATGAAGTCGTGGCCCTTGGGCTTGCGGGCGATGGCGGCGCGCACGGCGTCGATCAGGTGCCCGTCGTCGTCGCTCATCCGCAGCGGCGCGCGCAGGTCGGCGGCGTCCTCCTGCCCCAGACACATGTAGAGGGTCCCGGTGCAGGTCAGGCGGACACGGTTGCAGCTTTCGCAGAAATTGTGCGTCAGCGGGGTGATGAAGCCGACGCGCTGGCCGGTTTCGCGCACGCGGACGTAACGGGCGGGGCCGCCGGTGCGGTGGTCGCTGTCCTCCAGCGTCCAGCGGGTTTCCAGCTCGGCCCGCAGATGGGTCAGCGGCCAATATTGGTCGTAGCGCGCGCCCTCGCCGATGTCGCCCATCGGCATCACCTCGATGAAGGTCAGATCGAAGCCCTCATGGCCGCACCAGGCGACCATCCGGTGAATCTCGTCGTCGTTGACGCCCTTCAGCGCCACGCAATTGATCTTCACCGCCAGCCCGGCCTCCTTGGCCGCCTGGATGCCGCCCAGGATCTTGTCGAGCTTGCCCCAGCGGGTGATCGCCTGGAATTTGTGGGGGTCGAGCGTGTCCAACGACACGTTGATCCGCCGCACCCCGGCGTCGAACAGCCCGGCGGCGTGCTTGAACAGCATGGTTCCGTTGGTGGTCAGGGTCAGCTCGTCCAGGTCGTCCGCCTTGACGTGGCGGCCCAGCCGCCGGATCAACTGCATCACGTCGCGCCGCACCAGCGGTTCGCCGCCGGTCAGTCGCAGCTTGCGGGTTCCCAGCCGGACGAAGGCGCTGCACAGCCGGTCCAGCTCCTCCAGCGTCAGCACCTCCGCCTTGGGCAGAAAACTCATGTCTTCGGCCATGCAGTAGACGCAGCGCAGATCGCAGCGGTCGGTCACGGACACGCGCAGATACTTCACGGCCCGACCGAAGGGGTCGATCAGGGGGGCGGGGGTCTCGCGCGTCATCGGCAGGCTCCGCAGGGGGACGCTCCGGCGGAGCGCCTTTCGTTGGTGGCACACATCATACAGATATGGTGCGCCCTTGTCCCATAGGGTAGGGGGCGCACGCCTTGACCATGGTCAAGGGTGGTGGGGTCAAGGGTGGTGGTGGTCAATGGTGATGGGGCTTGCCGGGGTCCGCAGCGGCGTTGCGTTCGGCCTCCGCCCGTTCGCGCAGATCGTCGTCGGTGGTGCGCGTCACCCGGGGTTCACCCAGCGCGAAGGGCGCGCCGCCCTGGGTGAACTGGTCCTGCACCCGGCAATCCTCGCACATGCGGATGCGGTTGGCGGCTTCCGGAGTCGCGAACATCCAGTGTTTGCCGGCCAGCACCGTCACGATCTTCTCGATGGAGGATTGGGTGGCAAAGGGCTTGCCGCAGGACACGCAGCAGAAGGGTTCCTCTTCCTTCACCACCACCGCACCGCGCGCGCGGTCGCGGAAATCCAGCTCCGGGACCAGGGTGATGACCTTTTCCGGGCAGGTCGCCTTGCACAGCCCGCACTGCACGCAGGCGTCCTGCGCGAAGGACAGCGTCGGCTTGTCGGCGTTGTCGAGCAGCGCCCCGGTCGGGCAGGCCCCGACGCAGGACAGGCACAGCGTGCAGCCCGCCACATCGACCGCCACCCGGCCAAAGGGTGCGCCCGGCGGCAGCGGCAGCACCTCCACCGTTGCCGCCCCTGTCGTCGCTGGGGCGACGCTGTGCAGGTGGCGCAGGGCCAGCATGGTGACGGCGCGCTTGGCACCCATCGCCAGGAAGCTGGCGGCGCGGTGCGGGGCCACGGCGGGCAGATCCCACAGCGCCGCCTCCACCGCGTCGGGATCGCGCGACTCGATCACCGCCACCCGGCCGGAGCCATAGCCCAGACCGCTGAAGGCGGCCTCCGCCAGCCCGATCTGCGCGGCCAGCCCGGCGGTTTCCCCGGCATTCTCCGGCCCGGTCAGCACGCGCACCTGGGTGCAGCCATAGGCCAGCGCCAGCGCGAACAGGTCGAATCCGGTTTGCGTCACCTCGTTCACGGCAAAGGGGATGACGCGGGCGGGCAGCCCCCGGCCATGGCGGGCGATCAGGCCGATCATCTCCTCGCCATGGCGGGGATCGTGGATCAACAGGGCGGGCGCGCTTTTCCCGGTTTTGTTGGCCGCCGCCTTGGCACCCCCCGCCTTGTCAAAGGTCGTCAGCAGCGTGCGCAGCCGGTCATAGAGCGTGGCGGCGGGCGGCAGGGCGTAGGTGGCGGCCCCGGTCGGGCAGACCGACGCGCAGGATCCGCAACCGGCGCAGACATGCGGGTCGAGCGCCACCGCGTCGCCGTTGGGGGTGATCGCCCCGGTCGGGCAGACCTCCAGACAGCGCGAACAGCCGGTTTTGCGGCTGCGGGAATGGGCGCACAGGTCCGGTTTGTAATCGACGAACAGCGGTTTTTCGAACTCCCCCACCAGATCGATCAGGTCGAGCAGGGCGTCGGCCACCTGCGCCGGGTTGCCGGGGTCGGCGCGGCGGTAGCCGTCGCGGCGGCCATGGGCGGGGAACAGCGGCGGCCCGCCGGTGAGGTCGAGGATCAGGTCGCAGCGCGCCGTCGCCCCCTGGCGCGGCGGTTCGAAGGCCAGCGCCCCGCGCGCGGAGGGCAGGGCGGGGGCGTAATCGTCCACCACAATGTCGAACGCGCCGATCCAGCCCGCCGCCTTGCGGATGCGGCCCCGGAACAGGGCGACGTCCAGCACCGGCGGCGGAGCCACCTCGCGCGCCGTCGTCAGCAGCACGGTGACGTCCAGATGCTTGGCCAGCCGCCGCCCGGCCTCCAGCGCCCGGTCGTCGGAGCCATAGACCAGACACACCCCGCCGGAGCTGAGCGTCAACGCCCCGGTGGGCGGAATTGGCAGGGCGGCTTCGGCCAGCAGCGCGGCGATCTTCGGCAGCGCCTGCGCCCCCTCGTCCGACCAGCCCGCCTTTTCCCGGATGTTGACGAAGCCCAGCGCGGTGTCGGGTGCCACATCCGCCGCGATCTCGCGGAACAGCGGGGCCTCCTGCGTGCAGGCCACCAGCAGCGGCGCGCCGCCCGCGTGTCCCAACGCGGCCTCGAAACGGTCGAGCTGCGACCGGCACAGTTGGTGATGCACCGTCACCGCCCCGCCCGCGCCACAGGCCGCCCCCAGCGCTGCCCCATCCAGGGGAACGCCACCCGCGCAATCGCACACCAGCATGCCCCGCCCGCCGTCCATCATTCTGGTTCCTCCCCTGCCGGGTGTCCGCCCCGGTTTCCCCCATCAGTGATATGGGCGGCGGCGGGGGCTTGGGAATGGGAAAGTGGAGGTGTGGGGGCTACAGCGCGGCAAGCAACCCCTGGAACCAGGGTGTGTCGCGCAGGGAGTCAAAATCGCTGTCGGAGGACAGGAGGCGTTTGGCGTTGGGGTGGGGGATGGCCAGGCAACGGGTCAACCACATCCGGCAGGCGGATTCGTTGCGACGGAGGCTGTGCAGGCAGGCGAGGTTGTAGAGGGTGTTTGGGGCGTTAGGCGTCAAGGACAGGGCGCGGCGGTATCGTGCATCGGTTTCCGCAAGATTCTGCGCGGCCTCGGTCCCGCTTGTGATGTTTGCCAAATAGAGAAAGGCAAACCCCCAGTTGTTCCACGCCTCGTGGCAGTTGGGTTTGATGGCGATGGCCTCGGCGTATTTCTGCGCGGCCAAGCCGAAGAGGGTGCGCGCGTCGTCCCCGCCTGTGGCCTTGGCCTGATGGAAGAGGGCGTTGCCCCAGTTGTTCCACGCCTCGTGTTTGTCTGGTTTGATGGCGATGGCCTCGGCGTATTTCTGCCCGGCCACGTCGAAGAGGGTGCGCGCGTCGTCCCCGCCTGTGGCCTTGGCCTGATCGGAGAGGGCGACGCCCCAGTTGTACCACGCCTCGTGGAAGTCTGGTTTGATGGCGATGGCCTCGGCGAATTTCTGCCCGGCCACGTCGAAGAGGGTGCGCGCGTCGTCCCCGCCTGTGGCCTTGGCCTGATCGGCGAGGGCGTTGCCCCAGTTGTACCACGCCTCGTGTTTGTCTGGTTTGATGGCGATGGCCTTGGCGTATTTCTGCCCGGCCACGTCGAAGAGGGTGCGCGCGTCGTCCCCGCCTGTGGCCCTGGCCTGATGGAAGAGTGCGTTGCCCCAGTTGTACCACGCCTCGTGGAAGTCTGGCTTGATGGCGATGGCCTTGGCGTATTTCTGCCCGGCCATGTCGAAGAGGGTGCGCGCGTCGTCTCCGCCTGTGGCCTTGGCCTGATGGAAGAGGGCGATGCCCCAGTTGTACCACGCCTCGTGGTCGTCGGGTTTGATGGCGATGGCCTCGGCGTATTTCTGTCCGGCCACGTCGAAGAGGGTGCGCGCGTCGTCTCCGCCTGTGGTCTTGGCCTGATCGGCGAGGGCGTTGCCCCAGTTGTTCCACGCCTCGTGTTTGTCGGGTTTGAGAGCAAGGCAGCGCTGATACTGTTCGATGGCGGTGCTGATCGCGCGTTCAAATTCTTTGCCGGTCGCGCTTTCTCCCCTCTGCTGTGCATTGACACCCAGCATGAAATGCGCGGTTGCCATCAAGCCCCGCAGTTCAGCGTCCTCGGCGATGGCTCCGTCCGTCACATCGCGCACCGCGTCGGCATAATCGGCCCGGAGGATGGCCTGAAGGACACGGTCCCGCGTGGCGTCGGCGGCGCTGCGCACCACGGTTTCGGCGTGGTCGATGCGTTTGCGGGCCTCCTGCACGATGTCGAGCGGCCCAGCCTTGTGCGGCAATTGAAAGGGGCCGACCCGGTCGAGCGTGTTGCGCAGATGCTGGAACGGGGCGCTGATGAAATCGGGAGGGAAGCAATCGAGCCGTTGCGCCAGTTCGACGAACAGGCGGTCGGCGTCGTAGCCGCGCAGGTACAGGGTCCCCTTGCCGGGCTTCAGCAGCTTTTGGGTCAGGTGGGGTGGCGGATCCTCGTCCTCATACCGCGCCCAGGTCAGGTTGTAGCGGAAATGCTCGACCGCTTCCAAATGGGTGAAGACCGGGTCGTTTTCCCCGCTGTACCCGGCGACCAGCCACATGCGCCCTTGCCCGGCCTCGCGGAACAGGGGGGCGAGGTTGGCGCTGTGGCGGCGAACGTCTTCCTCCGTGTGCAGCAGGATGAAGCCGTCGCGCTGGCCGTGCAGGTAGAACACCGCCTTTTCCGGCAGATATTCGGGGTGGAAATTCTGGGAGGCGGCGAAGTCATAGACCGCCGGGAATTCCCCGACCATCGCGCAGGCGCGCACCACCAGCGGGTCGAAATTGGTGGTCAGCACCCGGCTGACATAGCCATGCTTCATCAATTGGGCGATGGCGATGTGCGCCCAATTGATGTGGGCCTTGTCGATGGCCTCGGCCACCAGATCGCGGCGGTAGCCGTCGCCCAGCTCCGCCATCACGTCCGGGTAGTGTTTGGTTTTGGCCCGGCGATAGGCGGCACCATGTTCTTTTTGGATGCGGCTGACGAAGCCGTTGGCCAGCGGAATCCCGGCGGACACGGAGCAGCCCGCCCCGATCAGCAGACTGCACGCCTGGTTGGCCCGTTTGCGGGCGCGCATGCAGTCGGCAATTTCCTCAACGCTGGTGTTGGCAACCCCACTCATCGCACCCGCACCCCAATCCCACTCCGTGATCAACCTATCAGGGTTGTGATGGAAACAGGAAGTGGGGAGCGGATGCGGAGCGGAAGTGTTTCAACCGGCGCTCACACCCCCGGTTCGTTGGCGTTGGGGAAGAACAGGGATTGGCCGTCGATCTGGTAGGCGGCGATGGCCTGTTGCCCTTCCGCCGACACCAGCCAATCGACGAAGCTCTGGCCGTCCTTGGCCTTCACGTGGGGGAATTTGGCCGGGCTGACCAGCATCACGCCGTATTGGTTGAACAGCCGCTTGTCGCCTTCGACCAGGATCGACAGGCCGCCGCGATTCTTGAAGTTCAGCCAGGTGCCACGGTCGGCCAGCGCGTAGCCCTCCAGCGCGGCGGCGGTGTTCAGGGTCGGTCCCATGCCCTGGCCGATGGCCTTGTACCAGCCTTGGCCGGATTCCGCCTTGGCCGGGTCCAGGTTGGCGGCTTTCCACAGGGCGAGTTCGGCCTTGTGGGTCCCGCTGTCGTCGCCGCGCGACACGAAGGGGGCCTTGGCGGCGGCGATCCGGCCCAGGGCGTCGGCCACGTCCTTGGATCCCTTCACCCCGGCGGGGTCCTTGGCCGGGCCGACGATGACGAAATCATTGTACATCACTGGCTTGCGTTCGGCGGCGAAGCCCTCGGCGACGAATTTCTCCTCCGATGGCTTGTGGTGGACGAACAGCACGTCGGCGTCGCCGCGCTTGGCCAGATCGATGGCCTGCCCGGTTCCCTTGGCGACCACGCGCACCGCGATTCCCGTCTTGGCGGTGAAGGCGGGCAGCAGCGCCTTGAACAGCCCGGAATCCTCGGTCGAGGTGGTCGAGGCCACGGTGATGAAACGGTCCTCCGCCCGCGCGCCCGGCGCGCCGCCCAGCGTGCACAGGGTGACGGCGGCGGCGAGACCCAAAACGACCCGACCGATGACGGAACGGCGCTGCATGGCGCACTCCTCCCTTGGCGTTGTGCTCTCCAAGACGTAGCGCGTGCGGCGGCCCGCGACCAGCCCCATCCGGGCGTGATCAGCGCCGCGCGGTCTCCCGCAGCAGGGATGCGACAAAATTGACCAGCAGCGACAGGGTCATCAGGACGATTCCCAGCCCCAGCGCGGTGGGCAGATCGCCCTTGCTGGTTTCCAGGGCGATGGCGGTGGTCATCACGCGGGTGGCGTGTTCGATGTTGCCGCCGACGATCATCACCGCCCCGACCTCCGCCGACGCGCGCCCGAACCCGGCCAGCACCGTGGTCAACAGGCTCCACCGCGCTTCGGACAGCAGGGTGGTCAGGGTGGCGAGCGGCCCGGCCCCGGTGACGCGCAGCAGATCGTCGTACTCGACCAGCAGATCCTCCACCGTCTGCCGGGCGAGCGAGGCGACGATGGGCACGATCAGCACGGTTTGCGCCACGATCATCGCCGTGGGCGTGAACAGCAGCCCCAGAACCCCGAAGGGGCCGGAGCGCGACAGCAGCAGGAACACCACCAGCCCCACCACCACCGGCGGCAACCCCATCAGCGTGTTGAGCGTCACCGCCAGCCCGCGCCGCCCCGGAAAACGCAGGGCGGCGATGGCCGCCCCCAGCGGCAAGCCGATCAGCGTGGCGGCCAGAAGGGCGGTCAGGCTGACGCGCAACGACAGGCCGACGATCCGCAACAGGCCCGTGTCCAGCGTGACGATCATCTCGACGGCGGTGGCCAGCGCCTGGGTGAAATCCTGCATGCGATCCGAACGGATGGTGGGAATGGTTGGGTGCGGCAACGGTTGGGCTTGCCCAGGCGGCGGCGGTCGCCCACACTCGCGCCCATGACCACCGCACCCACCGCATCCCTCACCATACAGCCGGATCCGGCGAACCCCAAGCTGACCGAACGCGTCGCCGGGTTGGACCAGGATGGCCACCCGGTCGAGATCGCCGTCACCGTCGAACGCCCGCTGACGCTCTATCTGAACGGCCAGGAAATCGTCACCATGATGACGATCGGCGATTACCCGGAGTGTCTGGCCGTCGGCTATCTGCTGAACCAGAACATGCTGCGGCGCGACGACCGCATCACCGCCATCGACGTGGACGAGGAGACCGACACCGTCGTCGTCCGCACCGAACGCGCGACCGATTACGAGGCCAAGCTGAAGAAAAAGACGCTGACCTCCGGCTGCGCCCAGGGAACCGCCTTCGGCGACGTGATGGAAAGCTTCGGCACCGCCCGGCTGCCGACCGGCGCGCGGCTGCGCACCTCGTGGATTTACGCGCTGTCCAAGGCGATCAACCGGACGCCCAGCCTGTATCTGGAGGCCGGGGCGATCCATGGCTGCGTGCTGTGCCGGGAAGACCAGCCGCTGGTCTATATGGAGGATGTCGGGCGGCACAACGCGGTGGACAAGGTGGCCGGCTGGATGCACCTGAACGCTGTGTCGGCGGCGGACAAAATCTTTTACACAACGGGCCGTTTGACCTCTGAAATGGTCATCAAGACGGTGCAGATGGGCATTCCGATCCTGATTTCCCGTTCGGGCTTCACCGCCTGGGGGGTGGAGCTGGCGCGGCAGGTGGACCTGACGCTGGTCGGGCGGGCCAAGGGCAAGCGCTTCCTCGCCCTGGCCGGAACCGACCGTCTGATCTTCGACGCCGACTCCGACACCGCCGGGGAGGAGGAGCATCGGCACGCGCGCAAGGGAGGGCGCGAGGATGAGTGATGTGGTGGGGCTGCTGCTGGCCGGGGGGCTGTCGCGCCGGATGGGCGGCGGTGACAAGAATTTGCAGAAGCTGGCGGGCCGGACGATCCTGGAGCGCATCATCGACGCCGCCCGCCCGCAGGTGGGCGCGCTGGTGCTGAACGCCAACGGCGACCCGGCGCGCTTCGCCGCGTTCGGTTTGCCGGTGGCGGCGGACGTGGTCGGCGGCTATCCGGGGCCGCTGGCCGGGGTGCTGACAGGTCTGGAATGGGCGCGCGACCACGCCCCCGACGCCCGCTGGGTCGTGACCTTCGCCACCGACGCGCCCTTTGTGCCCGGCGATCTGGTGGCGCGCCTGATCGCGGCGGCGGAGCGGGACGGGGCCGCTCTGGCCTGCGCCCGGTCCGACGGCCAGATGCACCCGGTGTTCGGCCTGTGGCCGGTGGCGTTGGCCGCCGATCTGCGCCACGCCGTGACCGAGGAGGGGGTGCGCAAGGTCGATGCCTGGACCGCGCGCCACCGGCTGGCGGTGGCCGATTTCTCCACCGATCCGGTCGATCCCTTTTTCAACGCCAACCGCCCGGAGGATTTGGAGGAGGCCGAACGGCTGCTGGTCTGGGGGGCTTCGCGATGACCGACGACCCCGTCGATCCGGGCACCGCCCCGCTGCGCCGCATCGAAACCCTGCCGCTGGGCATCGTGGTGGAGCGGCGGGCCTCGACCAGCCCGTGGGCGGATTGGTCGTGGCGGGTGGCGGCGGTGATCCCCGGCGCCGGACCGGTCGAACCGCCGGGCCGGCTCCTGCGCAGCGGCGAGGGTTGGACCCACACCCACGCGGCGACGCTGGAGCTGGAACTGTTCCGCACCGACACCGAAGGCTACCGCCTGAACCTGTCGCAGGAACCGCCCCGCCTGTGGGTGGTGCTGCGCCCCGACGCGGCGGGCGACGCCATGATTCCGGTGGTCGTCACCGCGTCGGCCCATGAGGGGGAGGGGTATCAGGTCGGCATGGATGTGGTGGAAACCGTGCCGATGCCGCCGGACATCACCGCGCTGGTCCGGGATTTCGTCGATCAGCACCACGTTGACGTCCCGTTCGAAAAGCGCGAACGCAAGCGTCATTTCGACAAGGATGACAGACGGGGTGACGGCAGGCGTGGTGGACCACAAGGCGGAGGGACAGGGTGAGCGACGAACCGTTCCTGTCGCGCTGGTCGCGGCTGAAGCGCCGGGCGGCGACGCCGGTTCCGGTCGATTCACCACCATCCCGGCCGCCGGTGCCGTCAGCCGAGTCCGGCGCGGCGGTGGACGGTGCGGTTCCGGTGGAGGCCGCGCCGGATTCCATGTCCGATTCCGGATCGGACCCGTTGGCTGATCTGCCGTCGGTCGAGGAACTGACCGCCGAGTCCGACTTCACCCCCTTCCTGCGCGCCGACGTGCCGGAGGACCTGCACCGTCAGGCGTTGCGCAAGCTGTGGACCTCCGATCCGGTCTACGCCAACGACGATGGGCTGAAGGATTACGCCGAGGATTACGCGGGCCTGTTCACCGGTGCCAACCCGGTCAAGACGCTCTATCGCGTCGGGCGCGGCTTCCTGACGGAAGAACCGGCGGAATCCCCCACGCCCCCCCAGCACCAGGGGGAGGGGCGGGAAGACCTTGCCCACCCGGCCGACGCGTTGCCGTCGCCGGTGGAGACTCCGCTGGCTGACTCCGCCCTGGCCGTCGATCCCATCCGTCCCCACCCTCTCACCGATGGGGAACAGGACACGGTCCCCTCCGCGCGGGTGTGAGGCAAAACGCCGCAACGCACCGTCGCCCGTTGCCACGCAAGGGGCGCTCTGACGCGGCGGGCATAGCGCTTTCAAAAAGAGTGGGTTGACCCACAATTCGCCCCTGTCCTTTGTTGACAACGGGTCGGCGCGGGCTTTCTTATTAACAACGTCTGTTGTGTTAAGCCTCTGTTGAGCAATGGCTTTTCGCAGATGCATCAAAATGGGTGGCATCAAAATGGGTGAGGGTCCGAAGGACCATCCGGCACCGGCGGGATCCGCCGCGCCGCCAAGCCCATGGTCGTGGGGATGGAAGGGCAACGATCCGTGGTGATGAGCGCCGATCTTGCGCAAGACAACCGGGACTCCGCCGAGGTGGCGGAGGAGGAGTTGTTGCGCGCCCAGGTCTATGGCTTGCTCGCCCGCTTGCTGCGCGCACCCCCCGATGACGGGTTGCTGGCCGCCCTGGCCGACCTGCGCGGCGATGGTGGCGGTTTCGGGGACGCGCTCAACGCGCTGGCCGGGGCCGCGCGGGAGAGCGACGCGGCGGCGGTGGCGGCGGAGTTCACCACCCTGTTCATCGGCGTTGGCGGCAGCGAACGCTTGCCCTACGCCTCCTACTACCTCACCGGTTTCATGAACGAAAAGCCGTTGGCCGTTTTGCGCGACGACATGGCCCGGCTGGGCATCGCGCGCGCCGATGGCGTGACCGAACCCGAAGACCATCTGGCCGCCCTGTGCGAGATGATGGCCGGGTTGATCGGCGGCCTGTTCGAGGAAACCACCGAAACGGGCGATGCCGCACCGGTTGGCCTGGACGGGCAGAAGCGCTTTTACGACCGTCACATCGGCGCGTGGGCCGGGCGGTTTTTCGCGGATTTGCAGACCTCGCCGTCGGCGCGCTTTTACCGGGCGGTCGGCGCGGTCGGGGAACAGTTTCTGGCGGTCGAGGGCCGGGCCTTTGACCTTGCGGCGTGATGGACGGGATGGACGGGAGCGGGACCATGACGGAACGACACAGAGCGGATAAGCCCAACGGTGCGATGGCGCGGCGCGACCTGTTCCGCGTCGCGGGTCTTGGCGTCGGTGCCCTGGGTGCCGCCGCCGTTGGTGCGGTCGGTGCCGCCCCCACCGCCGAAGCCGCTCCCACCGCCCCCGCCACCACCGGCTATCGCGAGACCGACCATGTGCGGACGGTCTATGCGCTGAGCCGCTTCTGAGAGGATCGCCACGATGCTCGTCAAGAAACGCTCGACCGCCGCCGGTGGCCGCCACCTGTCCCGCAGCCTGTCCGCCGCTGTCGGCTCCGTCACCGGGGCCACGGTGGACCGTCGCGCCTTCCTGCGCACCTCCGGTCTTGCCGCCGGTGGGGCCGCGCTGGCCGCAACGATGCCGTTCGGCATGGTGAAGAAGGCCGACGCCGCCAGCGCTGCCCCGGCCGCAGCAGGCGCGCCGGTCAAGCAGGTCAAGACCATCTGCACCCATTGTTCGGTCGGCTGCACCGTGGTGGCCGAGGTTCAAAACGGGGTCTGGATCGGCCAGGAACCCGGTTTTGACAGCCCGATCAATCTGGGTGCCCATTGCGCGAAGGGCGCGTCGGTGCGCGAACACGCGCACGGCGAACGCCGCCTGCGCTACCCGATGAAGATGGTCAACGGCACCTGGACCCGCATCACCTGGGACCAGGCGATCCAGGAGGTGGGCGACAAGCTGCTGGAGATCCGGCAGAAATCCGGTCCCGACGCGGTGTTCTGGCTGGGATCGGCCAAGCACAGCAACGAGCAGGCCTATCTGTTCCGCAAATTCGCCGCCTTCTGGGGGACCAACAACGTCGATCACCAGGCGCGCATCTGCCATTCGACGACGGTCGCGGGCGTGGCCAACGTCTGGGGCTATGGTGCCATGACGAACAGCTACAACGACATCCAGAAGTCGAAGGCGATGTTCTTCATCGGCTCCAACGCCGCCGAAGCGCACCCCGTCTCGATGCTCCACATCCTGAAGGCCAAGGAGCAGAACAACGCCCCGCTGATCGTCGCCGACCCGCGTTTCACCCGCACCGCCGCCAAGGCCGACGAATACATCCGCTTCCGTCCCGGCACCGACGTCGGGCTGATCTGGGGCATCCTCTGGCACATTCTGGAGAATGGCTGGGAGGACAAGGATTACATCGCCAAGCGTGTGTACGGTTTTGACGACATCCGCGCCGAGGTCGCCAAATGGACCCCGGCGGAGGTGGAGCGTGTGACCGGGGTTCCCGGCTCGCAGCTGCGCCGCGTGGCGCGCACGTTGGCCTCCAACCGGCCCGGAACGTTGGTCTGGTGCATGGGCGGGACCCAGCACCACATCGGCAACAACAACACGCGCGCCTATTGTGTGCTGCAACTGGCGCTGGGCAATGTCGGCGTGACCGGCGGCGGCACCAACATCTTCCGAGGGCACGACAACGTGCAGGGGGCGACCGATTTCGGCGTCACCTCCGACAGTTTGCCCGGCTATTACGGCTTGGCCGAAGGGGCGTGGAAGCACTGGGCGCGGGTGTGGGGGGTGTCTTACGACTCGCTGCTCGCCCGCTTCACGTCCAAGGAGTTGATGGAGCGGACCGGCATTCCGGTGTCGCGCTGGTACGACGGCGTGCTGGAAGCCAAGGAGAATCTGGACCAGCCCGAATCGCTGAAGGCCATGGTCTTCTGGGGCCACGCGCCCAACAGCCAGGTTCGTCTGCCGGAAATGAAGAAGGCGATGGAGAAGCTGGAGCTTCTCGTCGTCGTCGATCCCTATCCGACGATGACGGCGGTGCTGTCGGACCGGAAGGACAATTTTTACCTGCTGCCCGCCGCCACCCAGTTCGAAACCTACGGGTCGCGCACGGCGTCGAACCGGTCGGTGCAGTGGGGGGAAAAGGTCGTCGAACCGCTGTTCGAGGCGAAGACCGACCACGAGATCATGCACCGCTTCGCCAAGAAGTTCGGCTTCGACCAGGATCTGTTCAAGGCGATCAAGGTCAACGGCAACGAACCGTTGGTCGAGGACATCACCCGCGAGTGGAATCGCGGCATGTGGTCGGTCGGCTACACCGGCCAGTCGCCTGAGCGCATGCGGCTGCACATGGAGCATCAGGCCACCTTCGACAAGACGACGCTGCGCGCCGTCGGTGGTCCCTGCGACGGCGAATTCTTCGGCATGCCCTGGCCCTGCTGGGGCACGCCGGAGATGAAGCATCCGGGCACGGCCAACCTGTATGACACCTCGCTGCCGGTGGCCGAGGGCGGCGGAGCCTTCCGCGCCCGCTTCGGGGTGGAGCGCAACGGCGTCACCCTGCTGGCCGAAGGCTCCTACCCCGAAGGCTCGCCGATCAAGGACGGCTACCCCGAAGTCACCATGGCGATGCTCCAGAAGCTGGGCTTCGACAAGGAGCTGACGGCGGAGGAACTGGCGGTCATCCAGAAGATCGGCGGCGAGAAGATCGGCGCGGTGTCCTGGACCACCGACCTGTCCGGCGGCATCCAGCGTGTCGCGGTCAAGAACGGTCTCAATCCGCCGGGCAACGCCAAGGCGCGTTGCGTGGCGTGGAACTTCCCCGATCCGGTGCCGATCCACCGCGAGCCGCTCTACACCCCGCGCCGCGATCTGGTCGCCAGCTACCCGACCTACAAGGACACCAAATCGTGGCGTCTGCCCACGCTCTACAAGTCGATCCAGGACCGCGACGTGTCCAAGGACTACCCGATCATCCTCACCTCGGGCCGTCTGGTCGAGTATGAGGGCGGTGGCGACGAAACCCGCTCGAACCCGTGGCTGGCCGAGTTGCAGCAGGACATGTTCGTGGAACTCAACCCGTTCGACGCCAACAACGCCGGGATCAAGGACGGTCAGATGGTGTGGGTCGAGGGGGCGGAAAAGGGTCGGGTCAAGGTCAAGGCGATGGTGACGGAGCGGGTGGGGCGCGGCGTGGCCTTCATGCCCTTCCATTTCGGTGGCTGGTATCAGGGCCAGGATCTGCGCGGCAAATACCCCAAGGGGGCCGATCCGATCGTGCTGGGCGAGGCGGCGAACACCGCGACGACCTACGGCTACGACTCGGTCACGCAGATGCAGGAAACCAAGACCACCCTTTGCCGCGTGACGGCGGCGGTTTGAGCACGGGGAGCGCTGAACCATGGCCCGCATGAAATTCCTGTGCGACGCGGAACGCTGCATCGAATGCAACGCCTGCGTCACCGCCTGCAAGAACGAGAACGAGGTTCCCTGGGGCGTCAACCGCCGCCGGGTCGTGACCATCAACGACGGCAAGCCGGGTGAACGGACCATTTCGGTCGCCTGCATGCATTGCTCCGACGCGCCGTGCAAGGCGGTCTGCCCGGTCGATTGCTTCTATCAGACCGAACAGGGCGTGGTGCTGCACAACAAGGATCTGTGCATCGGCTGCGGCTACTGCTTCTACGCCTGTCCGTTCGGCGCGCCGCAATACCCGCAGGCGGGCAATTTCGGCACGCGCGGCAAGATGGACAAATGCACCTTCTGCTCCGGTGGGCCGGAAGAGGACATGTCCGACGCCGAGTTCCGCAAATACGGACGCAACCGTCTGGCCGAAGGCAAGCTGCCGCTGTGCGCGGAAATGTGCTCCACCAAGGCGTTGCTGGCCGGTGACGCCGACAAGGTGTCCGACATTTACCGCGAGCGCGTCGTCGCCCGTGGGTTCGGCTCCGGGGCCTGGGGCTGGGGGACCGCCTACCAGACCAAGAACGGGCAGGAACGCGACCAGTTGCGCGAACGCAAGCAGGGGCAGTGATGATGCGCGGTTGGGTCATCGTCGTTGGGTGCGCGGTTCTGCTGGCCGGGTGCCAGGAGGACGGTGCCCCGCGTCCGATCCACATCGAGAAGGGCGTGTATCAGGGCACGCCCGACACGCCGCGCAGCGAGGATGAGTTGCGGGCGCTTCAACAGCGCACCGCGACTCAGCGTTTCTAACGGGCGGGAGAGTGACGACGATGCAACGACGGCCTCGGACCTTAGCCGCTCTTTCCGCCCTTGTTGTGCTTTCCGGTTTGGCCACGACCGGCCCGGCCCTTGCCGCTGGCGACGCGCCGCCGGTCCCGACCCAGATTGAAGGGGTGGATCGCGGGGCGGTCTGGCACAGCCTGCGCACCGGCGAGACGGTGGGCATCGTTTCCATCCCCAACAAACAAGCCGCCGTGCTGATCCAATCGGAAGGCGAGGCGTGGCGCGCCCTGCGCAACGGTCCCCTCAGCGAGTATGGGCGCTGGGTGTTGGGCGGGATCGTCGGTTTGCTGGCGCTCTTCTTCCTGTTGCGCGGGCGCATCCGCATCGACGGGGCGAAGACCGGCCAGACCATCGAACGTTTCAACACGGTGGAGCGGGCGGCCCATTGGTTGACGGCGGGCAGCTTTGTCGTTCTGGCGCTGTCGGGCCTCAACCTGCTCTATGGCCGTCACGTTCTGCTGCCGATCCTGGGGGCGCAGCCTTTTGCCACCCTGACCCAATACGGCAAGATCGCCCACAATTTCCTGGGTTTCGCCTTTCTGCTGGGGTTGCTGCTGATCTTTGTCATGTGGGTGCGGCACAACATTCCGGAGCGCCACGATCTGGTGTGGTTTCTGAAGGCGGGCGGGCTTTTCTCCAAGGGCGTCCACCCCCCGGCCCGCAAGTTCAACGGCGGTCAGAAAGTGATTTTCTGGGCGACCATCGTCGGTGGCGCGGCGCTGGGTTACACCGGCGTGCAACTGATCTTCCCCTTCAGTTTCGCCACCCTGCTGGAACTGCAACTGTTCCAGTTGGCGCACGCCGCCATTGCCATCGTGATGATCGCCATCATCCTGGCCCACATCTACATCGGCTCCATCGGCATGGAGGGGGCCTTTGCCGCGATGGGCGACGGCCAGGTCGAATTGCAGTGGGCGCGCGAACACCATTCCCTGTGGGTTCAGGAAGTGACCGGGGAGGTGCCCGACCATCATCACCCCGCGCCAAAGGCCCCGGCGGAATGATGCGGGGCGGGGCCACGGGAATCGCATTTGGAAAAGATGAGTAGCAGCGTTCGTTGAAATGGATTCTGTATGTCGGCCCTTATGGCGGGAGCTGGGTCGA
>NZ_RXMA01000109.1 GCF_003966125.1 Azospirillum griseum | reverse complement strand
GTCATGTGTGGACGACCGCTGCGGCGCAAGGGAAAAGAGAACTGACTTGGCGAAAAGGTCGGGTGCGGTCATGTGTCCGGCCTTGAAGAATGCGGTGCTGATGACCGCGGGCCATGATGAACTCCGCGGGATTGGGTCCCGATCAACTTGCCGCGCTCGAGGCGCATGACAGTACGTGGGTCTTCCCAATCCCTGGCTCGAACCGTTTCGCCATCACCTCTCTCTGCACCCTCACACAGCATTGTCCTGTTCTTCAGCGTTACCAAACCGGACGGTCCAGCGACACGGTGGCTTGCATCCGATGGTGGAACAGACCGCTCGTCGGCGGGGCCTTGTCAAGCCCAGCGCCGCCGCAGGCGGTGGCCCGCAGGGCCAGGCTTGAGAAGGTTCCGCGGACGGACGGACAATCCGCTCCGGATGCTCCTGGCGCTGACGGCTCAGGTAACCGCCGGAACCGGGACAGTCTTGCGGTAGACATCACCGCGGCTGAGCACCGCCCAGGCGATGCGGGCCATCTTGTTGGCCAGCGCGATGCTGGCCAACCGAGCCGGTTTGCGGGCCAGCAGGCCCTTCAGCCACTCGCCCACGCCGGGCGCTTTGCTGCGGGCATAGCGGATCACCGTGGTGGCGCCCATGACCAGAAGACGGCGGAGCGAGCGGTCGCCGGCCTTGGTGATGCCGCCGAGCCGATCCTTGCCGCCGCTGGAATTCTGCCGCGGCACCAGCCCCAGCCACGCGGCCAGATGGCGGCCGTTCTTGAACGCGCTCGGATCGGTAACGGTGGCGGCGAGCACCGAGGCGGTGATCGGCCCGATGCCGGGGATGGTGGCCAGATTGCGGCTGGCTTCGGTGGTGCGATGCCACGCCAGGATGGCCTTCTCCAGGGCCGCAATTCGCGCGCTGCAGTTCTCGACCTG
>NZ_RXMA01000108.1 GCF_003966125.1 Azospirillum griseum | reverse complement strand
TGAACCGCGCCGGGATTGTCGGCGGCTCCAACTCCTGAGAAGGTGGAGCGACGATGAGCAAGACAACGAACAAATTTTCAGCTGAGGTCCGGGAACGGGCTGTCCGGCTGGTTCTGGATCACGAGAAGGATCATCCGTCGCGATGGGCGGCGGTGTCGTCCGTGGCGTCCAAGATCGGCTGTGCGGCACACACGCTGAATGAATGGGTCAAGCGAGCCGAGGTGGAAAGCGGCAGCCGTGCCGGGGTTCCGCTGGATGTGCTGGAGAAGCTGAAGGCCCAGGAGCGGGAGATCCGGGAACTGCGCCAGGCGAACGAGATGCTGCGCAAGGCGTCGGCATATTTCGCGATGGCGGAGCTCGACCGCCGACAGAAATGATGCTGGGCTTCATTGACGCCCACCGCCAGGAATACGGGGTCGAGCCGATTTGCGACGTTTTGCCAATCGCCCCGTCAACTGTGCGTCGGCATGCGGCCCGCAAGGCTGATCCGGCCAAGCTCCCGGCGCGGGCACAGCGCGATGTCGGGCTGAAGGCGGATATCCAGCGGGTGTTTGATGAGAATTTCCAGGTCTATGGGGTCCGCAAAGTGTGGCGGCAGTTGCAGCGCGAGGGCATCCAGGTGGCACGCTGCACGGTCGCGCGGCTGATGCGGGAGATGGGCCTGCGCGGTGCCATCCGTGGCAAACCGGTGAAAACCACCATTGCCGACAAGGCCTTACCCTGTCCGCTGGATCGGGTGAACCGGCAATTCCGGGCCGACAGGCCCGATCAGCTGTGGCTTTCTGATTTCACGTATGTGTCCACCTGGAGTGGGTTCGTCTATGTGGCTTTCATCATCGACGCCTTTGCCCGGCGGATCGTAGCTGCGCTGGCCCTTCGGGCTCGGCTGGCGGGTGTCCCGCACGGCTGACGCCGGTTTTGTCC
>NZ_RXMA01000107.1 GCF_003966125.1 Azospirillum griseum | reverse complement strand
CCGTCATGTTCGGCGAGCGTTTCTCAAAGGCGATGAGCGCCTGAGATTAAAACCCGCCCCGCCGAGCACGAAATTCCGGATAGTCCCGCGTCGATCCGCGGAATTCATCAAGGCCAGCAGCCAACGGCTGCGACAACAGGCCGGACACATGGATGCATCCTTCTCGGCCAGTCAGCGCGGATTTCCCTCTTGCACCGGAGGGGCCGTCCACACATGGTTTCTTCGACGGCATCAGTTTGCCACCGATCCCAGAAGGTGGAAGGGCCGTCCACCACATCACCTCAAGTTGGAAGGTGCCCCGATCACCGGACACCGGAACACCCGCCAACCTGCATGAATGGTCCTGGTTAGGAGAATGAAATTCCTGTGCTGGTAGACAGCCAGAAGTGGTTATCAGCCCCCTGATAAATCAGGTCCGCTTTACCGTCTCCATTAATGTCAGCATACTGCGCTTGGCCAAAGTTGAAATTTCCGATTTGGTCAGCGACCAGATGAGGTGTTGCAAAACCGGCACCCGAGCTTTCTGACAACCAGAACCGATTGTCGTTCCCCTGGAAGATGAGGTCGGCTTTGCCATCGCCATTCATGTCGGCAAGTTGCGCTTGGCCGGTTTGGAAACTGCCGCCATGGTCAATAACAAGATGCGGCGACGCAAAGCCGTTGCCTGTACTTTCTGACAAGTAGAAATTGTTGTCGTTGTCCTGAAAGAGGAGATCGGCTTTGCCGTCACCATTGACGTCGGCGTATTGCGCTTGACCGGCCTGAAAGGTGCCGCCTTCAGCGACCACCATGTGGGGCGCGACAAAACCGCTGCCTGTACTTTCTGACAGCCAGAATCGGTTATCTCCCCCCTGATAAATGAGATCGGCTTTACCATCACCATTGACATCGGCATATTGCGCCTTGCCAGCGACGAAAGCGCCACCATGGGCAACAGCCACGTGAGCGGACG
>NZ_RXMA01000106.1 GCF_003966125.1 Azospirillum griseum | reverse complement strand
CTTCCCGCAACACCAGCAGCCCGCCATCGGAGGACAGGCGGCCCCCATCGAAGCGCCCGATTACCGGCTTCCCGGTAACGGGTGACAAGCCGGGCAGCGGCAGCGTAGGATCAACCATGGCGGGTGGGCGTTCCGGAAAAGGCGGGAGTTGGCTTCAGCAACCAAATTCTACGCCCGATCAAAGGTTTGCGCTACACCCGCCAACCCTGGTGCATAATTGCGGTTAGCGGTGTCCATCAGACCGCCGTCTGATGGACAGGCTCCCTGATCAGCAAGGGCGGATGGCGACGCCGACCTCAGGTCGGCGCCACCACCCAGATGTCGCTGGCCGACAACGAGCGCACATTCAGCAGGGCGATGGTGGTCGCCGCCATGGTGCCGTTGCCGTCGGGGTCGTAGGACAAGGCCCCTGACGTGGTGTTGAACACGAAGCGGTCGTCGGCGTCGCCCGGTGCGTTGAGGGCAAAGCGGCCTGCATTGAGCTGCCCGGTCGGCAGGCCACCGAAGCTGGGACCGACGACTTCGATGCGGTCGATGCCCGATTGGAAGTCGGTGATGGTATCCGCTCCCTGATTGGGGTCGGTGAAGAGGAACATGTCGGCACCAGCCCCGCCAGTCAGCGTATCAGAGTTGGAGGAGCCGTATAGGGCATCGGCACCAGCTGTTCCAATGTAGCGGCCAGGAGCATTTGCGTTTGCCATGAACACCTTCGACACGAAGGCATTTGCTCCTGGTGTTGGGTCCTGCCAATAGGCAACGAAGCCGCCATCCAGGCGCGCTGACAGCGATGGCTGCGAGAAATCCCCAGCTGCCGGCTGGGTATAGCGCGCGTCGCTCAACTGGAACTCCGCCCCCAGGGCGTTGCCTTGGGCATCGAAGCGCCGACCCATGATGGCGAAGCTCTGGCCCGTCGCGTCATAGGACCGCCAAGCTGCGATCAGGCTGCCGTCCGCCAGCCTCTCCAGCGTCGGCAGGTCCTGCCGCCCCG
>NZ_RXMA01000105.1 GCF_003966125.1 Azospirillum griseum | reverse complement strand
AAGGTGCCGCCTTCAGCGACCACCATGTGGGGCGCGACAAAACCGCTGCCTGTACTTTCTGACAGCCAGAATCGGTTATCTCCCCCCTGATAAATGAGATCGGCTTTACCGTCCCCGTTGATGTCGGCGTACTGTGCCTTGCCAGCAAGGGCAACGCCACCATGTTGCACGGCATCGACCATAATGGCACCGGTGCTGGTGGAAACCCTCATGTCCGAGAACTGCAGCGCCTCGACATGCGTCATAACACTTACACCATCCACTCCCGCGACCTTGACCGTATCGCCAATGAAGTCAACCGTGTACTCCGCCCGATTTCCGGAGAGAACAGCAATGTCGTAGCCATCGCCGCCGTCTAGCTGATTGTTGCCAGCCATTCCCATAAGGACATCGTTGCCGAGACCACCCACCAGTGTGTCGTTGCCAGCGCCGCCCGACAGCGTGTCATTGCCCACATCACCCTGGATCAGGTTGTCCGAAGCGGAGAATGAAATTCCTGTGCTGGTAGACAGCCAGAAGTGGTTATCAGCCCCCTGATAAATCAGGTCCGCTTTACCGTCTCCATTAATGTCAGCATACTGCGCTTGGCCAAAGTTGAAATTTCCGATTTGATCAGCGACCAGATGAGGTGTTGCAAAACCGGCACCCGAGCTTTCTGACAACCAGAACCGATTATCATTCCCCTGGAAGATGAGGTCGGCTTTGCCATCGCCATTCATGTCGGCAAGTTGCGCTTGGCCGGTTTGGAAACTGCCGCCATGGTCAATAACAAGATGCGGCGACGCAAAGCCGTTGCCTGTACTTTCTGACAAGTAGAAATTGTTGTCGTTGTCCTGAAAGAGGAGATCGGCTTTGCCGTCACCATTGACGTCGGCGTATTGCGCTTGACCGGCCTGAAAGGTGCCGCCTTCAGCGACCACCATGTGGGGCGCGACAAAACCGCTGCCTGTACTTTCTGACAGCCAGAACCGATTGTCGCTCCCCTGGACGATGAGGTCGGCTTTACCATCACCATTGACATCGGCATATTGCGCCTTGCCAGCGACGAAAGCGCCACCATGGGCAACAGCCACGTGAGCGGACG
>NZ_RXMA01000103.1 GCF_003966125.1 Azospirillum griseum | reverse complement strand
CCAGGAACTCACTGCCGACCTTGTTGCCGCTGGCGTCGAAACGTTGGCCGTAGATATCCCAGTAGCTGCTCCCCGAGGCTTGGTTGTAGGACTGCCAGACGGTGACCCAGCCGCCACCTGACAGCGTGGCCGACGTCGGCCAACTGCGCTCAGAGGAAGGGGACGCGGCGCTGTTGACCTGCTGTTCGCCGCCGATGCGGGTGTTGGCGGCGTCGAAGCGCTGCTGCCAGATCGACCCGGCGGAGGTGTTGCCGGAGATGGCGCCGTTGGTGCTGTACCAGCCGATGACATAGCCACCGTCGGACAGCGCGGTGACAGTGGCGCCGCCCTGGTTGAGGCTGGTGTTGGTGTTGACCAGGAAGGCTGCCCCGGCCGCCGAACCATCGGCATTGTAGCGGCGGGCATAGATGTCCGACGCATTGCCTTCCGCCGTCCACCAGACCTTGATGTAACCGCCGTCAGTCAGGCTCGCCACATAGGACTGCTCCAGCGGCTCGTAGACCAGGTTTGCCGCCACATCTCGGGATTCCGTCCCGGCGATCAGGGGGCCGTTGGTCGAAGCGGTCGTCCAAGCGGCGTCCGTCCAGGCGCTCCATTGTCGGCCGTCATAGCCGCGAACCTGGATGGCATCCGTGCCGATCCCGGTACCGGCATGCCAGACAACCTGCCCGACATCCGCAGCCGAAACTGAAATTACCGACCCGGCGGGCTGCGCCTGCCCATTGACAGTGAAGTAGCCACTGCCGACCGCAGAGGTCTGGTCACGAAACTCGTACCAGCCCACCTGCTGCAAACCAGAGGTCCGCCATTGAGTCCCCTGGGCATGGGTGGAGGTAACGAGCGAAGTTCCTGACTTTGTTTCACCGTACCCCAGTCGTCCATTCTGGATTTCGATCACCGGAGTCAGGTTGCTCGCAGCGAACACCTTCGACACGAAGGCATTTGCTCCTGGTGTTGGGTCCTGCCAATAGGCAACGAAGCCGCCATCCAGGCGCGCTGACAGCGATGGCTGCGAGAAATCCCCAGCCGCCGACTGGGTATAGCGCGCGTCGCTCAACTGGAACTCCGTCCCCAGGGCGTTGCCTTGGGCATCGAAGCGCCGACCCATGATGGCGAAACTCTGGCCCGTCGCGTCATAGGACCGCCAAGCTGCGATCAGGCTGCCGTCCGCCAGCCTCTCCAGCGTCGGCAGGTCCTGCCGCCCCG
>NZ_RXMA01000102.1 GCF_003966125.1 Azospirillum griseum | reverse complement strand
CGGCATCCGACTCTCGGCTCCAGAAGGGGCCAATCCTTTACCCGCAGCCCTCTTCGATTGCCAGTCTGCCGATTTGTGCACCAATGTCTGCCGGGCTGGCTCTGGACCACGCCGTTCGCTGCGGCTATGGCGGACGGGTGATTCGCTGTGACTGGCATCTATCCTTCAGCCGCATCAACAGCAGCATTTCCATCGACATCACGGGCCGGCCAATCTTGAAGGGTCAGTCCGACGCCACTCTGAAGCGGATCGAGGTTGTCGCTAAGGACATCCTGACCAAGTTCGCGGCGTAGATAACGAGGCGCGAACGGCGCCGTGCTGTTTGGGGAGGGAATCCGAGTAGCAGAGGAACCGAAAACCGATACAGACGCTGCCGTTCGTCCGAAAACGGCGGAAAACATGTATTTTTCGACAGGCACAGGGGGGCCGCTTTCCTACCCCTCTCAAGGCCCTGGAATCATAGCCGGGAAACCCTGTCGGATTGGCGGACTGTACGGAAACACCCTCGGTCAGGTTTTCCGTACAGCCGTCACGGCCCAATCGGACTTTCTGTTCCGCTACTACTCGGACCCCGAGGCCGCGGCGCGCGGCCTGCTGAAGGGGCTGTGTTGTTGCGAGCCCGAGCAGATCGACGCCATCATCGACCGGCTGCGGGAGATGATCGCGGGCGGGGCCTAAACGTCGTCCTCGTCATTATCACCAGGCAGCGGCTTGTCCAGGTCCACGCGCATGTCGCCGACCAGCGTCCGCATGTGGGCGAACAGCGGACCGTCGGGCTGAACAGCCGGCGGCGATGTCGCGCTCCGGCAGGGACAGGAAAGCCGTCAGCGCCGGTTCCTCATCCAACAGGAACGGCCGCGTGTCACCGCGCCGGACTCGGGCGTCTTCGATGCGCCGGGCGGCCCGGTAGATGCGGCGCCGGAGGTCGAGGTCGCCGGTCAGATCGGGGGCCGGCAGGCCCTTTGCCGCAGCGCGGGCCTTGAGCCGCCGCATGATGGCGCGACCACGCTCACTAACATCATGCGCATTACCGCGTGGGGGCTCTCCGCCTTCGATGCTCGGTGTCGTGGTCTTCATGATGGCGGCTCCCAGTGCCGTGGTCACGCCAGCGTCATCGTACGACATTGGTGCACAAATCGGCAGACTGGCAATCGAAGAGGGCTGCGGGTAAAGGATTGGCCCCTTCTGGAGCCGAGAGTCGGATGCCG
>NZ_RXMA01000101.1 GCF_003966125.1 Azospirillum griseum | reverse complement strand
CAGGGCTATCGCATTTGGCCGAGGATGGCTCTGGCGTATTCGTCGGACCAACCTGCCCGCTTTCGCCTGGCTCGGATTGAGTCGGTGTTGTTGGCGGCTCGCACGACGTTGAGAGCAAGCTTGCGCAAGACAGCGAGATTTTCCGGTCCGTGGTCCTTACGGTTGCGTGCGCGATCCTCGTCGAAGCTGGTGTCGAGTACCCAATGGACGGCGGCCTCGATTGTCCAGTGGCTGCGGACAGCCTTGGCCAGTGCCTTGGCGTCCAGCTGGGCAGAGGAAAGATACAGGGTGCGCGTGGTGGTCGTGCGTTGATCGGCACCGGTGACGGTGCGTTCGATCAGACCCAAGGTCGCCAAGCCCGGCAAGGGTGCCTCGTCGGGAAAGCGGCGGTCGGAAACCAACCACGCGACCTCCGGGCTTGTCCAATGGCGGCGCACCTCGACCCGACCATGATCGGCGTCGGTGGTGACGTGGGCGTCACCCAGCACCGTCGCCGGGTCCGTGAAGTAGCGCTCCACCTCGGCCCGCAGCGTCGGCCGGTTGTCCTTGAGCGGAAACAGCCAGTCGCCGCCTCGCTTTTGGATGAGGCGGGCGGTCTCCCCCTGGCAATGCAAGGCGTCGCCAGTGACCAGCACGCCTTTGAGGTCGAACAGTTCCAGCAGCGCCCGCGCTGCGGTGATCTCGTTCTCGCCCGCCGCCACCGCCCGCTGCCCCACCACCATACGGGCACCGGAAGCGAAGGCGGTGACGACGTGCAGCGCCGAGCGACCGGCGGCCCGGTCGAAGGAGCGGCGCAACGTCTTGCCGTCGATTGCCAGAACCCCGGCGCCGTCCTCCCCCAGATGTCCGAGAAATTGCTCGAAGCAGCGGGCAAACGCCGAAGGGTCCAGCAGGCGGAAGATACGCGAAAAGGTGTCGTGGCTGGGCAAACCACCCGCCAACTCCAGAAATTCTTCGAACAACGCCCGCCGGTCGCGGGCGAACAGCGCGAAGTCCACGCAGCTTTCCGCACCACAAATCGACGCCGTCAGGGCGATCGTCAGCACGTCCAGAAAGTCGTGCCGACGGGCGTTGCCCGTCCGTGGATCGGGAAGCCCCTGAAAGGAAATACGAAACAGACCAGACATCGACCCAGCTCCCGCCATAAGGGCCGACATACAGAATCCATTTCAACGAACGCTGCTACTCATCTTTTCCAAATGCGATTCCCGTG
>NZ_RXMA01000100.1 GCF_003966125.1 Azospirillum griseum | reverse complement strand
CGCCTGCGCGAACTCCTGCCATGGGAGTGGAAGGCAATCCGCGAACAGCAAAAAGCTGCCTGACCGCGGCACTCAGCGGATGCTTACGGAGGGGCCGCCGTCCGTCGGCCTGATCTCTCCCACCAAGACGCCGTCGGCGCCGGAGCCGGCACCCTCAGCCGAGCGCCGTGCCGCCCTGGTCGAGGTCGTTCTCGCCAACGGCCGCGTGCTGCGCGTCGCCGAGGATATCGCCCCGGCCACGCTGCGCCGACTGGTCGGCGCGTTGGATTCGCCATGATCTCGGTTCCCGCCGGGGTGCGGGTCTATCTG
The DNA here is from genome assembly GCF_003966125.1 of Azospirillum griseum. Lineage (GTDB taxonomy): Bacteria > Pseudomonadota > Alphaproteobacteria > Azospirillales > Azospirillaceae > Azospirillum > Azospirillum griseum. The sequence goes on along the minus strand of NZ_RXMA01000100.1, from coordinate 996 downwards.
GCGATGGGCACCACCGACATGCGCAAGGGCATGGACGGGTTGGCCATGCTCGCCCAGCAGGTCCTTCAGCAGGACCCGTTCGCCGGCCATTTGTTTGTTTTCCGGGGTCGGCAAGGTCATCTGGTGAAGGTTCTTTACTGGGATGGCCAGGGCTTCTGCCTGTTCACCAAGCGCCTGGAGAAGGGGCGCTTCGTGTGGCCGATCAGCCGCGAGGGCGTGGCGGTGCTCACTCCGGCCCAGTTGGCGATGCTCATCGAGGGCATGGATTGGCGCGCCCCGCAGCGCACATGGCGCCCGGAGATGGCGGGGTGAGTCCCGGCCGCCACGCTCGCCGATGATCGGCACCGGGATGATGATCGCTCCTCCTCCGGGAGCCGCCGATCGGGTAGACTCCGGCCATGCCCACCACCGCCGAGCCGCTGCCCACCGACATTGAGACGCTGCGCGCGATCATCGCGGCGCAGGCTGCGGAGTTGGCGACCGAGCGTCGGTGTCGCGAGGCCAGCGAGGCCGAATTGGCCGCCGCCAAGGCCGGCCTGGTGGCCAAAGCGCTCGAGGTGGAGACGCTCAAGATCCAGTTGGCTCGGCTGCGGCGCATGCAATTCGGGCGTTCTTCCGAGAAGATCGACCGCGAGATCGACCAGCTCGAATTGGCGCTGGAGGACCTGGAGGCTGCTGCGGCGGCCGAAGGAATGTCGGCCGATCCCGCCGAGCCGCGGGCGCCCTCGGCGGAGAGCCGTGCCCAAGCCGGCCGGCGCAAGCTGCCGGAGCATCTGCCGCGCACCGAGATCGTGCACGCCCCGTTTGATGCCTGCCCCTCCTGCGGCGGCGCCCTGCGTCCGGTGGGCGAGGATGTCCGCGAGGTTCTGGACTACATCCCGGCGCGTTTCACCGTGATCCGCCACGTCCTATGGCCCGACAATCACGGTGAGAACGGGCGTCAATCTGGATGAGAATGAAGGACGTCGCCGTCGCGACGGAGGTCGGGCGTAGCCC
>NZ_RXMA01000010.1 GCF_003966125.1 Azospirillum griseum | reverse complement strand
CGTCGCTTCGTGAAGCGCCGCCCCGTCGGTGGAGCGGGTTATAGTGGCACCACACCAAACCGCGCAACTCCTTTTTTGCGCATCCGTGCATTTTTTTCGCAGTTTTTGTGAATCCATGGGTTTAGCGAAAAGCGCTTCGTTCAGCGAATTATAGAAGCCCCAAAGCGCGCAGTTCCGCCACCAGATGCGGGGGCAGCGCCTCCTCCCCGGGGGCCGCAGCGGCCAGATCGGGCGGTGCGGCGTCCGGGTTGAGGTAGCGCCAGCCCTGGAAGGGGCGGTGGGGGGTGGGAACGGTCGGCACCCGCAGGGCGTCGAGCTGGAACAGGCAGAAGCCCTGCCCCTCCCCATCAACGCCGCTGTCGATGGCCAACACCCGCTGACGCGCGGCGATGCTGCCCTTGATGACCCAATAGAGCGACCCACCGGCCACAATCTCGTCGGCCCGTTTGGGCAGGCTGCGGGTGTGGACGGGAATCCGCGTCTGGCCATCGACGCGGACGGCGCGCCGGTCTTGCACCTCCGCCAGATGATCCAGATCGCGGACGCCGACGGACAGCTTGATGAGATGCAAAGGCATAGGGGTTCCGTTGAAAGCCGTTACAGCGGATCGTTGCGGTCGTGCCGCTCCGGCTTGGCGTGGCCGATGATGGCGCTGAAGCCGAACAGCAGCAGCAGCACCCCCATCACGATCTCCACCCCGCAGACCAGACGCACCGCCCCCGACACCGGGTGAATGTCGCCATAGCCCACCGTGGCGAAGGTCACGATGGAGAAATACAGCCCTTCGGAAAAGGTCAGGTCGCGCCGCACGCCCTCGATCACGAAATTGGGTTCGGCCATGAAGCGGTCCATGATGGTGTAGACCGCGCCGAACATGATGATGCAGAGCGAATAGAAGGTCAGGAAGGCGAAGGCGGGCAACACCAGGCGCGCCGCCTGCTGGAAGAAGCCTTCGAACAGCAGACCGGCGTCGAGCAGAAAGATGGCGATGTCGCGGGCGACCAGGCCGACGATCCCGGCGATCGCCGACATCGCCACCAGAAAGATCGCGTTGAGCAACTCCGGCGACACGCCATGTCCAGGGACCAGGAAGGTCAACGCGCCGATGCCCCAGACCGGGGCCATCCACAGGAAAATCCGGTCGAAATGCCCGCCGTCGCGCAAACGCCGCGACATCACGATGCGGCGAATGTCGTCCGCCCGCCACCAGGCCCCCCCCAAAAACGCGGCCAGCGGCAGCACAAACGCCACCCCTTGCAACAGGGGGGAAATGTTGTGGAAATTGCTTTCCAGGAAAAAGACGAAGATGCAGGCGTAGACGCCGATGAAGTTGGTCAGCGCCAAGGTGAAAAACTGGCTGCCCGGAAACAGATAATGGAAGGCCCCCACCACCAGACCGACCGATCCCAGCAGGACGAAGGTCAAATCGCCCGACACCGACCGGATCGACAGCGCGATCAACCCCAACAGCATCGCCGTCAGCAGCGCCCCGCCCAACCAGGATGGCCGCCCGCTCCACCGGCCCGCGTGCGCGGACGCCGTGGAGTGGGGGGCGGAGGAACGCGGGCGGCGGTCGGAAACGATGGGATCCATAGGCGACAGCAAGCCCCGACGAGAACGGATGGGCGTTCGCGGACCATCCGCAAGCGGGGCCAACGAACAGCATGGATCTGGTTTATAGCCGGTCCGCTTGCCCGATCATCAAGCTTTTCCGCCCGCCCGGCCCGGATTTCCCCCCGGCCCGCCTCACCAGCCACCGTTGGACAACCAGCGGTCCACCATGTCGAGCCGGTCCCACCCCCAAAAGGGTTCGTTCCCCACCAAAACAAAGGGCGAGCCGAAAACACCGCGCGCCACCGCCTGTTCGGTTTCGGCGCGCAAGCGGTCCTTGACCGTCGGGTTGCCCAAGGCGGCCAGGACGGCGGCGCGGTCGCCCACCGCCCCAGCCAGAGCCTGTACGGCGATCTCCGCCACCGTGTCCGCCGGGCCGATGTCGCGACCCTCGGCAAAATGGGCGTGGTACAGAGCACGGGCCAGCGCCTTGGCCTGCTCCGGTTGGTCGTCGGCCAGCCAATAAAAGGCGCGGGACGCCGCCACCCCGTTGACCGGTGCGGAGTCCGGCAGGGTGAAGGGCGCACCGATCAGCCGCGCGATCCGACCGACGTCGTGACTCAGATACTCGCCGCGCAAGGGCTGCTCCAGGTTCGGCTTCATGCCCGTGACCTTGAAGATCGCGCCCAACAGGATCGGGTGCCACGTCACGCGGCAGCCATGGGCGCGCGCCAGCTCATCGATCCGCAAGCTGGCGAAATAGCCGTAGGGGGATGCGAAATCGAAATAGAAGTCGATGGGGTCGGCCACGCGCGTTTCCTCCCGGATTGGACGGCCTCTGCGTCCTTGCGGAAAGGCTAATGCACAGGGCGGGGCGCGTCCAGCGTGACCCGATCCAACACGCAACCGACAAAATGCCGGATCGGGGGAGGACCGATCCGGCATCCGCCCGGGCGTGGCACCAGGATCGCGATCAGATCGCGCGAACCTTGGCGTCGAACACGTAACCAGCCCCGCGCTCGGTCTTGATGATGCGCGGTTCCTTCGGATTCGCTTCGATCTTGCGGCGCAGACGGAGAATCAGCACGTCGATGGAGCGGTCGAACACCTCCGCCCCGTCGGCCCGCGTCAGGTCGAGAAGCTGGTCGCGGGTCAGCACCCGCTGGGGCCGTTTGACGAAAGCGGCCAGCAGGCCGAACTCCGCCTTGGTCAGCTCAACCTCGCGCCCTTCCTGACCACGCAGACGCTGGGCGGTCAGGTCAAGTTCCCAACTGGCGAACTGAACCACGGCGCGCAGCTCGTCGGCCCCGCGCGGCGGGCGGCCTTCGCCGGAGACACGGCGCAGCACCGCCTTGATGCGGGCCAGCAATTCACGCGGGTTGAAGGGTTTGGTCAGGTAATCGTCGGCCCCCAGCTCCAACCCGACGATGCGGTCCACATCCTGATCTTTCGACGACAGGATGATCACCGGGATCTGGGTTTCGCTGCGAATCTGACGGACCAGCCCCAACCCATCGCCGTCGGGAAGGCGCAGATCGCACACCACAAGGTCGATGGGGTCGCCGTCGAGCGCCTGTTTGGCCGCCGCCGTGTCGGGGGCCGTGGTGACGCGGTATCCCTCTGCCGTCAGATAGGACGCCAACAGCTCCCTGATCGGTTCATCGTCATCGACCGCGAGAATGTGCATGCCCGTTACCTCCCACGCTCTTCTTAGCCCACGCGGGAGCGCCGCGCAATGCGTTACAAGTCCGTAACAGCTGATGAACCGCGCAACGTTCGGTGATTTGATTGAAACAACTCTACCCGCGCCAGACATCAAAAATCCATCGCCGTGACATCAGCGGGACACACGCATCGGTTTTAATCCACATCCATTGAGTGGAGAAAACGCGTGAAACGTCATCCGCGCGCGTCTTGTCAGTCACCTTTTCATCAACCATCCATCACCACACGGGGCGGACATCGTGCCAACCATCGACCGTTGCCTGAAGCGGCTGGCTTTGCTGGATCAGGCTGATCGGCTGTTGAACGAGGTGCGACTTTACAGCGCGCAAGGTTCGATGCGCGACGCTCTGGAGCGGTATCGGGCGTTGTTGGGGGAGGCCCGTCGTCATTTTGATTCCGCGCGCGCGGTTGACAGCGCTTGGTGACGGACAGCCACCCATGAGCAGCCATCGCCGTGACTCCGCCCTTGCGCCTCCAACCGATCGCTTCCCGCGTCTGGCCCCTTGCGGAACGGACCGCCGCGAACCGCTTCACGACGCCGGGCGCGGCGATCCGCACCACCCGCTGTGGAACGCCATGATGACCCGGTGGTTGGGCAACGCCGCATGACCGGGCGGTCCCGGCAAACCTTCAAGACGGATTCAGGGCAGACGGGCCGTCGCGTCGATTTCGATCCTGGCCTGCGGGTCGATCAGCACCGACGCGACGATGGTGCCCGCCGGGCGGCTGTCGCCGAAATAGGCGTTCAGCACCGGTGCCACGCGCGGGGCGTCCGCCGGATCGGACAGATGGACACGGACGCTGACCACATCGGCCAACCCGGCCCCAACCTCCGCCAGCACCGACGCGATGGTGTGCAGCGCCTGATGGGTCTGCTGCGCCACATCCTCGGCGATCGTCCCGGCGGCGTGGTCGTGGCCGGTGGTTCCCGACACGAACACCCAGCCATCCTGAACCAGCGCGCGGGACAAACCGGCGGCCCGCTCCAAGGGGGACGCGGTGCCGATGAATCGGCGCTCCGGCGGCGGGGCGGTGCGGGCGATGGCGGCGAGCGACGTCATGGCGGCATTCTCCAACGGCGGAAAGGCAGAAAAGGCAAGCCCAGGCCGGAAAGCCAAGGGCCGGAACCAAGGGGATGAAACCACGGGCTGGGGCGCAACACACCGCACCGCAAAAGAAGCATGGCACAGCCCCGCCCATCCGCCCATCGGGACCGCCCGCAATCCCGCCCCAATTGGGGGGCACGTTGAGGGTTGTCCGTTGTGATTTGGAAAGGCCGCCCGATGCTCCGCCCCGCCCTGCTCGTCTCCACCGCCGCGCTGCTCACCCTCTCCCCCGCGCTGGCCCAGACACCGGACGCGCTGGTGTTGAAGCGGGTGCAGCTGTCCACCGGCGGTGTCGGGTCCTTTGAATATGAGGCCCGCGTGACCGGCGACGCCGCCCTGACGCTGGAGGTGCGCCGCGATCAGGTGGATGACGTGCTGAAAAGCGTGGTGGTGTACGACGACCGGGGCGGCGTCGGGACCATCGACCTGCCGGGGGCGGAGCCGCTGGACACCGCCTTTCGCGAACTGCCCTTCTCGCGCGACGATCTCACCTCCCCCGCCGCGCTGCTCACCGCGCTGAAGGGGGCGGAGGTGGAAACCGACGGCGCGCGCGCCCTGACCGGGCGGGTGCTGTCAGTGACGGAGGAAACCGCGCAAACCACCTTTACAGGGGCCAACAGCGCAGGAGGCGCGACCATCACCCGCCACCGCCTCAGCCTGATGACCGCCAGCGGCGTGCGCCAACTCATTCTGGAGGACACCGACGCGCTGCGCTTCACCGATCCGCGCGTGCAGGCGCAGGTGAACGCCGCCCTGGCCGCCATCGCCGACAACGCCCGGCGCGAGCGGCGGCGGTTGACCGTGCGGAGCCTGGCCAACGGCGCAGAGGGCGAACGCACCGTGCGCGTCGCCTTTGTCGCCGCCACCCCGCTGTGGAAGGCCACCTACCGCCTGAGCCTGCCCGCCGTCGGTGCTTCCAACAAAACCAACGGGCAGGGCCAAACAAACGGGCAAGCCACCCAAGCGCAAGGCGGGTTGCAAGGCTGGGCGGTTCTGGAAAATCTGAGCGGAGAGGATTGGCGCGACGTGAGCCTGAGCGTTGTCTCCGGCAACCCGGTCACGCTGCGTCAGGCGCTCTACACCCCCTATTCCGTGGAGCGGCCCGAGGTGCCGGTGGAGGTTCTGGGCCGCGTGCTGCCGACCAGCGACGAGGGCGGCGTCGCCCTGGATCGCGGGCGCGGCCTGTCGGCGGCGGAATCCGCCCGCCCGGCCCCGGTCGCCATGGCGGCACCGCCCCCCCCCGCGATGGCCGCCCCGATGGCGGCCCCGATGGCAAAGGCCGCCCCCTTCGCCGCCGCCCCGCCGCCGCCGCTCGCGTCGGCCAGCGTGACCAGCGCCGAGGCGACCGCCGCCGACACCAGCACGCAGGTGCTGTTCCGCTACCCGCAACCGGTCACTCTGGCCAACGGCGGCACGCTGATGATGCCCATCGCCGACCGCGCCCTGCCGGTGGAGCGCATCGCGCTGTATCAGCCCAACACCCAGCCACGCCACCCGCTGGCCGCGCTGCGGCTGCGCAACGATTCGCAAACCGCGCTGCCGCCCGGCCTGCTGACCTTTTACGAGACGGTCAACAACGCCCCGACCCATGTCGGGGACGCCCGCATGGCCACCCTGCCGGTGGGGGAAAGCCGCCTGCTGTCCTTCGCCGTCGATTCCGCCGTCACCATCGACCGCGCCGACCAGCCCAGCCGCCACCTGACCCGCGCCACCGCCGCCGACGGGGTGATGCTGCTGACGGTCAGCGACCGGCAAACCTCCGTCTACACCGTCGCCGGGGCGCGGGATGGCGACCGCAAGCTGGTGATCGAACACCCGCGCCGCCCCGGCTGGACGCTGGTGGAGCCAAAGGACGGGGAGCCAAAGACCGGAACCGGCGCGGAGCCGGTGGACACCACCGCCACCGCCCACCGGCTCACGCTCGCCGTGCCCGCCGGGCAGACGGTGACGCTGGCGGTCAGCACCGAACGCCCGCGCCAGGAACGGATCGTGTTGGGCGACCTGTCCGCCGACCAGTTGACCGCCCAGGCCAGCGCGCAAGAACTCCCCGCCGCCCTGCGCGACGGGTTGAAGGCGCTCGCCGCCCTGCGCGCCGCCGTCGCCGACAAGGAACGCCGCATCGCCGACATCGAACGGGAGCAGCAGGACCGGGTGGCGGAACAGGAGCGGTTGCGCGCCAACCTCGCCGCCCTGCCCAACGGCAGCGACCTGCACAAGCGCACCCTGGCCAAGATGGGCGAGGCGGAAAACCGGCTCGACGCCCTGGGGCGCGACCTCACCACCGCCCGCGCCGAGGCCGAATCCGCCCGCGCCACCCTGCGCGAGCGGGTGCGGTCCCTGAAGCTCTGAACGGTTCGAAGACCTGAACGGTTACAGCGTCGTCGCGCTGCAATAGGCCCAGGCGTCGTTCTGCAGGCCGAACAGCGCGGCGACCGGCTTGCCGCTCGACCGGTCGATCACCACGCGGAAACGGTCGCCGGTGCACACCCCGGCGGGCTGCTTGGCAAAGGGCGTCTTGACGTTCTTGGCGGTCAGGCAGGATTGCGCCAGCTTGGGCGGGGTTGCCGGGCCGTCCACCCGCTGGCCGTTGGCGACCAGGAAATAATTCGTCCCCACCCCGCCCTTGACGTCGGCCTTCAGCTCCAGCTTGGCGAGGTGGGACTTGTACATCCCGGCGTCCTGCACCCCGTCCGGCCCGCCCGCCGCGATGGTGCGGAAGGACAGGGCGGAGCAGACCGGCGGCTCCTTCGCCTGCGCCGGGGACGACACCGCCAGCGCCAAACCGGCCAAAGCCACGGCGAAAACGGACGAAACGGGCGGGAGGGTCATGCGGCGGTGTCCTGCGTCGGGGGTGAAAGGGGGATTCCGGCGGTTGTGCGGGGTGGCCGTCACTTCGGCATCGCGCAGAAGGTGGTTTGCTGCATCAGCGCGCAATCCTTTTCCACGCCGCCGTCGAGCATCGACACCTCGACCTGCGTGATGACCAGGGTGCGGCCCGCCTTCACCACGCGGCCGCGCGCGATCATCACATCGCCCTTGGCCGGAGACATCAGGTTGATCTTGAACTCCACCGCCAGCACATCGGCCCCCGGCGGCATCAGCGAGGCGGCGGCGTAGCCCCCGGCGTTGTCGGCCAGGGTCGCCACCATGCCCGCGTGGAAAAAGCCGTTCTGCTGGGTCAGGTCGGCGCGGAAGGGCAACCGCATTTCGCAAAAGCCCGGCTCCACCGCCGTCAGCTCAATGCCCAGGGTCTTGCAGATGGCCTGCTTGTCAAAAGACGCAAGACAGCGCGCCTTCCAATCGGGGTCGCGTGGTTCGAAACGGCTGCTCACGGCTCGCTCTCCAGCGGGGGACAATCGGCCTCCAGCCTGCGGCAAGCCGCCGCCGCGATCAAGCCACGCTTGGTGACATCGCCCTTACCCGCCGATCAAGCCCAGTTGCGGGCTGGACGGTTCGGCGAAGCCGCGCACCGGCATCCGCCCCGCCAGCCGGGCCGCACGCCCCGCCGCCACCGCGTCGCGCATCGCCGCCGCCATCCGCACGGGGTCGCGCGCCTTCGACACCGCCGTGTTCAGCAGCACCGCCGCGCAGCCCAGCTCCATCGCCAACGCCGCGTCGGACGCGGTGCCGATCCCGGCGTCGAGCACCACCGGCACCGGGCTGCGGGCGCAGATGGTTTCGATGGCGTGGGGGTTGCGGATGCCCTGGCCCGACCCGATGTAGGCCCCCAGCGGCATCACCGCCGCCGCCCCCAGATCGGCTAGCTTGCGGCAGGTGACGGGATCGTCGTTGCAATAGGGCAGCACGACAAAGCCGTCGTTGACCAACTCCTCCGTCGCCCGCAACAGCTCCTCCACATCGGGGTAGAGCAGATCGCGGTCGCCGATGACCTCCAGCTTGATCCAGGGCGTGTCCAGCGCCTCGCGCGACAATTGCGCGGTCAGCACCGCCTCGCGCGCGGTCAGGCAGCCCGCCGTGTTGGGCAGCAGGTTGATCCGCCCGCCCGCCACCCGCGCCAGCACATCGACCAGACTTTCCGAATAGCCGTCCAGGCTGATGCGGCGGATGGCGACGGTGGCCAGTTCGGTCCCGCTGGCCGCCAGCGCGTCGAGCATCACCCGTTGGTTGGGATAGCCCGCCGTGCCGAGAAACAGGCGCGAGCCGAAGGAGCGACCGCCGATGGTCAGCGCGTCGTCGCTCCGCGCGGGCAACGATGCCGCCAGGACAGGCGGTGCGACGGAAAGGGTCAGATCGGTGGTCATGCTGAAAAATCCTCAACCGCCCTGGATCGGGCGGACAATGTCCAGAACATCGCCGGGGGCGAGCGCGGTGTCGGGCCAGCGGCGGCGCGGCACGACCGCCCCGTTCAGAGCGACGGCGACCCCACGCGACGCCTCGTCCAGCCCCAACCCGGCGAGCAGCCCGGTCAGGCTGGCGGTGGTCAAGGGCGTGTCCTGTCCGTTCAGGCGGATGGTGGCTGGGGGGATGGTGGCGCTCATGCGGCGGCTCCGGCGGCGGTGATGTGGTCTGTTGCGAAACGGTCGGGGGCGAAGGGGCGGATCAGCGGATCGGTTTCCCCGGTCAACACCAGCCGCGCCACGCTGTCGGCGGTGACGGGGGTCAGCAGGATGCCGTTGCGGTGGTGGCCGGTGGCGAGGATCAGGCCCGGAATCGCCGTTTCGCCCAACAGGGGCGCGTCGTCGCGGCTGCCGGGGCGGAACCCGACCCAGCTTTCCTCGATCGGCAGTTCGGCCACACCGGGCAGCGCCCGCCACGCGCCATCGAGCAAGGCCAATTGCCCGCCCGCCGTCAATTGGCTGTCAAAGCCACGCTCCTCCGTCGTCGCCCCCACCAACAGCCGCCCGTCCAGGCGCGGAATCAGATAGGTGCCGGGCGTCCACACAACGTGGCGCAGCAGCGGGGCCGCCGGGTCCATGCGCAGGCACAGCATTTGCCCCTTGATCGGCCGCACCGGCGGTCTGGCCGACGGCGGCAGCCCGGCGACCATGCCCGACCACGCCCCGGCGGCCAGCACCACCCGGTCGGCCGACACCCGCACGTCGCCAACCTGCACCCCGGTCGCCCGCCCGTCGTCGAGCACCAGCGTCGGCGTGGGGCAGCGTTCGTGCACCCGCCCGCCCGCCGCCCGCACCGCGCGCAGCAGGGCGACGGCGAGCTTGCGGTTGTCCACCTGATGATCCTCGGCGCAATAGAGCGCACCGACGACGCCGGGTTGCAGGCAGGGTTCGCGGCGGCGCACCTCCGCCCCGCTCAACCACGTCACCGGCAGGCCCAGGTCGGTTTGGAAACGGTGGAGAAAGCGGACCTTGGCCGCGTCGTCGGCGGTCAGCGCGATGACCATGGTTCCTTCGGTGCGGAGATCGACCGACAGGCCGGTCGCGGCCTCCAACGCGGCGGCGAAGGCGGGCCACAGCGCTTGCGACGCGCGGGTCAGCGGCAACAGGCTTTCCTCGCCCGGTTCGCTTTCCACGCAGGCGGCCAGCATCCCCCCGGCGGCGTGGGTGGCCCCGCGCCCGGCCTCCCCCGAATCGAAGACATCGACCGAACAGCCCGCAGCGGCCAACCGCCACGCGATCGACAAGCCAACACAGCCCGCCCCCAGAATGGCGACGGACGGCAAACGGATCCCACGCGCGTGAACCATGCAACGGCTCCCTTCGCTGGCATTACCCAGACAGGTTCGATGGGTCTGATCTCAGCCGCGCACAGGACCGCGCGGCACCCCAAGCCAATGGCGCGATAGTTCCGCTCCGCCGCACGCATTGCAAGAAAAAAGTCATGGGGTCCCACGCGGACCGACTGCGGGCCGACAGGCCGATCACCGCGCGCGGCTGATTGTCTCAGCCGCCCCACCGAAACCAAGGCAGCGCCCGGTTCTGATACCAAAGAGTCATAGGACTTCGGGAATACCCGGATAACAAACGAACGGCGGACTCGTACCATCCCAAACGATCTTCGCGCGCCCCGTCGTGACCGCCCTTGGACGTGAGCTTTCCCATGCTGACTCTTTTCCGCACCTCCGCCAGCGCCACCGGCACCGTCGCCACGTCTCAAGCGGCGTCGCCATCGCCCGACCGTTTCCGCCCGGCCAACACGCCCGGCACCGCGACGCCCCCCGAACCGCCGATCCGCACCCTCAGCCTGTCGGCGGCGGCGATCACCCGCGACGCGCTGGCCCCCTTGACCTTCACGGCGGGTGGACCGGCGTTGGTCGTCGGCTTCGTGTCCCCCCACGTCGATTTCCCGACGGTGGCCCGCGCGGCCAAGGCCGCGCTGCCGCCCGATTGCAAACTGCTGCTGGTCTCCACCGCCGGGGAGCTGTGCACGGCCCCCGGCCAACCGCTCTATTGCCCCACCGGGGAGCGCTGGGACCGGGTGGTGTTCCAGGCCTTCAGCCCCCGCCTGTTCAGCGGCCTGAGCGTCCACACGGTCCCGCTGCATTGCGAAGACATCCGCAGCGGTGGCCCCCTGCGCCACAGCCAGACCAAACGGGTTGAGGCGATCCAGGGCGAGTTGGAGCGCATCCGCCCGTCCTTTCGGATCGACAGCCGCGACACCGTGGCGTTGACCTTCGTCGACGGGTTGTCGGCCAGCGAAAGCTCACTGATGGAGGCCGTGTACCGCAGCGGGCGTTTCCCCTGCCTGTTCATCGGCGGATCGGCGGGGGGAACACTGGATTTCCAACACACCCGCCTGTTCGACGGCGACCGGGTGTTGGAAAACGCGGCGGTCATCCTGCTCCTGAAGGTGGCACCGGGAACGCGCTATGGCGTGTTCAAGAGCCAGAATTTCCGCCCGACCGCCACCCGCTTCACCATCGTGGACGCCGACCCGATCCGCCGTGTCGTGCGCCGCGTGATCGATCCCGACAGCTTCGAGGTGATGCGCTTCACCGACGCGTTGGCCGCCGCCCTGCGTTGCCGACCGGAGGAGCTGTCCAGCCGCCTGGGCAAGAGCACCTTCGCCATCCAGATGGAGGATGAGCTGTATGTGCGCTCCGTCGCCGGATTCAATCTGGAGACGGGGGAAGCGACCTTCTATTGCGACGTGAACGCCGGAGACGCTCTGACCCTGGTGGAGGCCACCGACTTCGCCCAGCAGACCGCGCAGGATCTGGCCGCCTATCTGCGCGGCAAACCCCAGCCGGTGGGCGCGATCCTGAACGACTGCATCCTGCGCCGTCTGAACAACGGCGACGCCCTGGCGCGGGTGCGGGCGTTCGACGGCATGACCGTCGCCGGTTTTTCCACCTTCGGCGAGCTGTTCGGCATCAACGTCAATCAAACCCTGTCGGCCCTGCTGTTCTTCGACGCGCCCGAGGGAACCGACTTCGCTGATGATTTCGTCGACCGCTTTCCCATCCATTACGCCCGCTTCCACAGCTCCTTCATCAACGCCCGTTACAACCGCCTGCATCTGCTCAACCGCATCCGCAGCAGCATCATCGACCGGATGCGCGGTTATCTGGAGGCGCTGGTCAGCCTGCACAGCGGGGTGCAGGACACGGCCCGCTACGCCAGCCGCATCGGCGAGTCGATGACCGCGATCCAAAAAAGCCTGGACCGCCACGCCGCCTCCTTCGACGGCCACGCCGAGCGCAAGGAGGAGCTGTTGCGGGAGTTCGCCCAATTGAGCCGGGTGGTCAAGGGCATCGAAGGCGTGCTGGGCGTGATCGACACCATCGCCGGTCAGACCAACCTGCTGGCGCTGAACGCCACCATCGAGGCCGCCCGCGCGGGCGAGGCCGGGCGTGGCTTTGCCGTGGTGGCGTCGGAGGTGCGCAAGCTGGCCAGCGACACCAAACAGACGCTGGGAACCACCCGTGGCGCGATCGGTCAGGTGATGGCCTCGGTCGGGCAGGTCGGCGGCAAGCTGAACGAAACCGGCGACCGGATGGACTCCGCCGCCCACAACGCCGCCACCCTGCTGGACAGCATCCACGCCGTGGTCGTCGAGGTGACGACGGCGCAAACCGAAATCGAAAGCCGCCTGGACGCACTGAACCAGCACGCCAGCCACATGGCCGAGATCAACGAGTATGTCAGCCGTCTGAAGAGCCTGGATCAGGCGGCGGAGTGAGCCGTCTTTTCCAACCCGCTCAGGACAACCGGCGCGGGGCTGGCCTTGCGCCGGCCGCCGCGTCATGATCCCCTGGCATCATCCGGGATCACCAACCGTCAGGACACACACCGTATGGAGTACGCCTTCACCAGCGTGGACGGGCAGGACGGCCTTTTGCTGTCCGGGCGCTGCACCTACGACGACGCGCCACGCTTCAACGCCATGCTGACCGAGTGGGACTTCACCGCCAAGCCGGTGGTCCCCCTGGATCTGCGCTTTGTCACCTTCATCGATTCGGCGGCCATCGGAATGCTGTTCATCCTGGCCAACCGCTGCCGGGACGCGGGCGGCCACATCGTCGTCAGCGGTGCCCCCGGCCACATCGTCAAGGCACTGCGCCGCGCCGCGCTCGATCCCTACATCGAGTTTCGTTGACCGCGTCGCTTTTGGCGGAGGGTGGTGTGAAAAAGAATTTCCACCATAAGGAACACCCGCAAAGGTCACGATTTTTAAAATAGCTTTTTACTGAAGAACCTCTTTCAAAAAGACGTTGTTTTGTTTGTCCTAAGGACAAACCTGTCACAATTCGAAAAATTATTTTCTTCTTATGTAATCCAAGCGCAACCAAGCTCTCGTACAAAAGAAGGAGACCACGACAACCCGAGGTTCGGCCATGAAAGTGACCATCTCGCCCTGCGGATCCGACCACGCACGCCGCCCATCGGTCCAGAAAACCCCGCTGTTCGCTCTGGCCCAAGCCATCCACGACGACTGCCCGGACGATGTGGTGGTCGAAGTGCTCGACAGCAACGGCGTCCGCGAAGCGGTGTTCGGCGCGGTGGAGGAGGACTCGGTCGAGCTGTTCTGACAGCAGGGATCGCCAATCAACACACGGAACCATCACGCGCAACCACGGCTGCGGGTGGTGCGCTTCAAGTCAATGTCTGATTTTATGAACAATGTTTGCTGAGGGGATTTGGGCGGCTGGCGGCGGATGTGACGCTGTTGCGCCGCTCCGCCTCGCCTGCCTTGGTGCCTGTCACACGCTCCGCTTGGGAGTGAGTGGTGCGGTCGAGAAGACTCGAACTTCCACGGGTTGCCCCACAGCGACCTCAACGCTGCGCGTCTACCAATTCCGCCACGACCGCACGAGGCTGGTAGACCCGAGGTACGCTTGCGCGCCTCATCGGGTGGAGCGGGTAGATATCAGCTTCCCGAAGCGCGATCAAGCGTTACAATCACCCTCCACGAAGAAAATTGTCAAAAGGCCGTTTTTTCCCGATGACCACCCCGCCCGCCAGCGCCGCCGCCAGCCAGCCCACCCTGCCCCCCACGCAGCGCCCCCCCATCGAATGGCGCATTTCCGACGAACCCGTCCCCTACCCGGAGGCGATGGCCGCCATGGAGGAGCGGGTGGAGGCCATCCGCGCCGGAACCGCGCCGGAACTGGTCTGGCTGCTGGAACACCCGCCGCTCTACACCGCCGGAACCAGCGCGCGGGACGAGGATCTGTTGGACGCCACCCGCTTCCCGGTCTACCGCAGCGGGCGCGGCGGCCAGTTCACCTACCACGGGCCGGGCCAACGCGTGGCCTACGTCATGCTCGACCTGAAGGCGCGCGGGGCCGACATCCGCGCCTATGTCCGCGATCTGGAGGAATGGATCATCCAGACCCTGGCCGCCTTCACCATCAAGGGGGAACGGCGCGAGGGCCGCGTCGGCATCTGGGTGGACAAGGCCCCCTATGGCGGCCTGCGCGGGCAGGAGGACAAGATCGCCGCCATCGGCGTGCGGGTGCGCCGCTGGGTCAGCTTCCACGGCATCGCGCTGAATGTGGAACCGGACCTCAGCCACTTCACCGGCATCGTGCCGTGCGGCATCAACGAGCACGGCGTCACCTCGCTGGTCGCGCTGGGTCATCCGGTGACGATGGACGACGTGGATTCGGCCCTGATCGCCGCCTGGCCGACCGTGTTCGGCGGGCCTATGCGCGGTGAGGATGAGTCGGACACCGACGCGTGACCGGGCGGATGACCGTGGCCCAGGGCACCGGGCCTCAATTGGGTTTGTAATTTCCCCCCGGCTGGGTGTTGCGGGCACCGTTGGTGTTGTCCGCACCGCCCCCCGGCGACACCGGTTTGTAACTGCCGCCGGTTTGCGGGGCCTGGGCCTCGTTCATCACCCGCACATCCTCGTTGGTGATGGTCTGGATGGTGCAGGCGGTCGAATCGCCGTCGCGGAACAGGTAGATCAGCTTGCGGTCGGCCTTTTTCTGCGGATCGTACAGGTTCAGCCCATGGCCAAAGGCCACGCCAACCACCTCCCCCTTGAAATAGGCGCGGAAGCGCAACGGTGACAGCTCGCGGAACCGGCGGGCGGCGCAATCCTTGCTCAGATCCTTTTCAAATTTGCCAACCTTGCGCCACTCCTGGTTCGACCGGATCGTCACCCATTGCGGTGGCATCGGGAATTGCACCACCGGCGGCGCGATGGGCAGGTCCTGCCCCGGCACCACCGGCGGCATGTGCCCCGGCTCTGTGCGATCCATCATTCCCGCCCACGACAGGGCGGGTGTGGCGACCAGAACGGAGGTCAAGACGGTGGCCAACACCCCAACGCCCCGGCGCAACAGCCCCACGCGGGAAGCACGGTCATCAGATCCGCACATCGAACCCCTGCTTCTGTATCTCTTTGCCCATCGACGCCGCCGCCTTGGTTCCCTTTTCGCCAAAGGCCGCCGTCAGCACACCTTGCAAATCCAGCGACAGATGCAGCGCCTCGCCGTCCTTGGGCGCGGTCTTCGGCGTCAGGGTGGCGCTGCCCGTCAGCCCGTCGGGCGCGCTCGGCATGCCTTTTTGCAGCGCGCCCATGATCTTGTCCAACTCGTCCTTGCTGAAGCCGTCGGCCTTGATCGTCAGCCCTTCCGACTGGGCGTTCAGCGTGGTGGTGGAGCGTTCCGCGCCCGAGATCGCTGTTTTGCCATCGGTGACAGCAAAGGCACTGTCGGCGGTGCGCGCCATCGCCAGTTTGGTCCGGTCAAAACTGATGGACAGGGTTTTGCCGCCCTGCTCCAGGGTCAGGTCGATGTTGGCGGCCTCCACCGACACACCGGTGCGCTCGTGGCTTTCGGCGTTGGCGACGGCGATGGGTTGGGCGTCGCCGCTGTCCATGGCGGCAAAGGCGGCCTTGCGGTCCTGCTCGTCGAATCGCCCGGTGAAGCCCTTCACCGCCTCGTCGACCTTGTCGTCGTCCAGGCCGAAGGCCTTGAGCATCCGGCCCAAATCCTCGCCCATCGCGCTCATCACCTGATCAAGCTGGTCGGCGAAGGCGTCGTTGTACTCCTTCAACCCATCCAACTGGCCGAGCGCACCGTCGGCCTGGGCCACTCCGGCCTGCGCCGCCTCGCCCGCACCGTCGGCCATCCCGCGCAGCGATTTGGTCAGATCCTCCAGGTTGGCGCTGAGCAGAAAGGCGGGGTCGGAGGGGTTTTTCGGCGGGGTGGCGGCCGTCTTGCCGGCATCGGAATCGCCGGACTTGCCGGTCGCCTTGTCCTTCGCCTCCGCCGCCTTGGTGAAGACGTTGGACAGCATGGACTTCAAATTGCCAATGTCCGACCCGATCACGACCACCTCCCACCCCATGCGCCACACCGGCGCGTCCCAGCCAGCGCGCCCCGACGCACGGCCCCGCCATCATGCTGCGACCGGCACGGTTAGCGGAGTCCTAATACGGCGCGCGGTCACAGCGTCGGGCGCTGTTCGAACACGCCCTCCCCCGGATCCGCCGCCGCCGACACGGTGACGCCGCTGACGCGGGCGGCGGGCGGACCATCCTGGCAGGCCACCAGCATATGGTCCACCGCCGCCACCGGTCCGGCGAACAGCGCCTCGACCGTGCCGTCGGCGCGGTTGCGCACCCAGCCGGACAGGCCAAGGCTTTGGGCGGTCTCCACCGTCCAACCGCGATACCACACGCCCTGAACCGTCCCGCCGATCCGGGCCAGCACCGCCCTGCGCGCGCCGTCCACCATCCCGTCCGCCGTCCCCTTGGTCATCCCCGCCCCCACTGTGGTTCTCAGCGCCCCCGCAAGGCCCACACCGTCACGCCCACACCATCACCCCTGAGCGCGCTTGCGCTCCTCCTCGTCCAGCAGGGCCTTGCGCGAGAGTTTGCCGATCATGGTTTTCGGCAATTCGCTGCGGAATTCAACCAGCTTGGGCATTTCGATCGGCGACAGCTTGTCCTGAAGGAAGGCGATCAGCTCGTCGGCGGTCAGGCTGTGGCCGTCGTCAACGCGGACATAGGCCTTCACCGTCTGGCCGCGATACTCGTCCGGCACCCCGGCCACCACGCATTCGGCGACGGCGGGGTGCAGATAGATCGCCTCCTCCACGTTGCGGGGATACACGTTGAAGCCGCTGCACAGGATCATGTCCTTGATGCGGTCGACGATGGTGGTGAAGCCGTCCGCGTCCATCACGCCGACATCGCCGGTGTGCAGCCGCCCATCGACCAGAGTCTCCGCCGTTTCCTTCGGCTTGTTCCAATAGCCCTTCATCACCTGCGGGCCACGGATGCAGACCTCGCCCTTTTCACCGGGGGGCAGGACGCGGCGCGGTTCGTCCAGGCTGACGATCTCGATCACCGTGCCGGGCAGCGGCAGGCCGATGGATCCCTTTTTGGTCGGGTGCAGCACCGCCGGGTTGACGGTGGCGACCGGCGAGGATTCCGACAGGCCATACCCCTCCACCAAGGTGCAGCCCGTCGTCCGCTCGAACGCCTCCTTCACCTCCAGCGGCAGCGGCGCGCCGCCGGACATGCAGAAACGGATGGAGGACAGATCGAACTCCGACAGCCGCTTGTGGTGATTGATCGCGGTGTAGATGGTCGGCACGGCGGGGAACAGGGTGATCCGCTCCTTGGCCAGCGTCTCCATCACCTGATCCAGATCGAAACGCGGCAGCAGGACGATTTCCGCCCCGGTGTGCAGGCCGAAATTCATCACCGTGGTCATGGCGAAGACGTGGAACAGCGGCAGCACGCCCAGCAGCTTGTCCGGTCCGCCGGTATCGGTGGGACGGCACACCCGGGCCTGATACCACACCGCGCATTGCACGACGTTGGCGTACAGGTTGGCGTGGGTCAGCATCGCCCCCTTGGGCACGCCGGTGGTCCCGCCGGTGTATTGCAGCACCGCCACATCCTCCACCGCGTCCACCGACACCGGGGCCGGGCGTCCGTCGTTGTCGATCAGCGTGGCGAAGGGCAGATGCTGGTCGTCCTTGGGGATCGCCGCGATCTCCGCCCGCTTGGCGATGGGGAACAGCCAGTTTTTCGGGAAGGGCAGGATCTCCGCCATCTTGCAAATGACCAGACGCTTCAGCGGCGTTTGCGTCAGCATCCGCGCCATCTTGTCGTGCAGCAGCTTCAGATCCAGCGTCACCATCAGGCTGACGCCGCTGTCGGTGATCTGGTGCACCAGCTCCCGGTCGGCGTAGAGCGGGTTGAAATTCACCACCACGCCCCCGGCCTTCAGAATCCCGAAGAAGCAGATGACCGAATAGGGCGTGTTGGGCAGGAACAGCCCGACCCGCGTGCCCTTGGTCACGCCCGCCGCCTGGAAGCCGCGCGCGGCCTTGTCGACCAACTCGCCCACCTTGCGGTAGCTGTAGATCTTGCCCAGGAAGTTCAGGCAATTGCGGTCGGCGTGGCGGGCCACGGCGTCGTCGATCAGGCGGGTCAGCGGCAGCGCCGGGATCGGCATCCCCCAATCCACCCCCGCCGGGTAGGAGGCCAGCCACGGAAAAGCGGTTGCAGGGTTGGCCGTGTCGCCCATGCGTTTTCTCCCCATTGACGTGTCTTGTGCGGGCGCTCTGCGGCGTCCGTTGGGGCAATCCTATACCCTATAGGGCAGGACTGTCCCATATGACCTGCACATGGTGCGGCCAGACCGCGACTCAAGGGGAGGAAAAACACAACCCGGCATCACCGCAGGCCATCACCGCAGGCTCTGCACAGCCTCCACCGCCATCCATTCGGCGAGCGCCGGATCCTCGCTGTCGGTGAAAACCGCAACCGACAGCGGCCCGGCTTCGGGAGCACCACCACCCGGACAGTGATAGGCCGCCACGGTCAGGCCGGGACCGCCGCCGGTGTGGCCCCAGAACCCACCGCGCGCCGGATCCCGTTCCACCATCAGCCCCAGGCCATACCCCGGCTCAACCCAGGGCCGCCCGCCCATCGGGGCG
Source organism: Azospirillum griseum (assembly GCF_003966125.1). Classification (GTDB taxonomy): domain Bacteria; phylum Pseudomonadota; class Alphaproteobacteria; order Azospirillales; family Azospirillaceae; genus Azospirillum; species Azospirillum griseum. Next base: position 176,316 of record NZ_RXMA01000010.1, on the reverse strand, counting down.
TTGACCGGCGCGCCGCAGCGCATCCGTTGCGCCAGCGCGGCGGGCAGGTAAGCGGGATCGGACAGCCCATGGACGAAGCGGGCGGCGTCCCGCGCCGTCATCGCCGCCACACCGTGCGCGACCCAACCGGGATGATAGCGGTCGGCCACCGCCGCCCCGCCGTACAACGGGCTGCTCCCGAACAACAGCCCGGCCAAATCCGCGCGGTCCACCGGCACGTTGGCGGAAGTCAGGCCCAGCGGTGCGAACACCTCCTCCCGCAGCGCCAGGGCAAAGGGCAGACCGCTGGCCCGCACCAGCAGGCGGCGGACCAGCAGATAGCCGATGTTGGAATAGGCGAAACTCCCGACCGGCGGCCCGGACAGGCCACAGCGGGCCAGAAACTCCTCTTCGCTCCACGATGGATCGCCCGCCGCAACCGCTTGGTGATAATCCGCCCGCCCGCCATAATCCGGCAGCCCGGCGCGGTGTTCCAGCAGGTTCGCCACCGTCACCGCCTCATCGCGGTCAGCCAGCTCCGGCAGCCAGAAGGCCGCCGGGCCGTCGGGATCGACCATGCCCCGCGCCGCCAGCCGCAGCACCGCCGCCGCCATCAGGCTCTTGGTCAGGCTGTAAACCAACCCGCGCGCGTCCGGCGCAGGGCGGGCGTCCGCCATCCCCCGGCGAGTCAACCCGACGCTCCAACTCCACCCGTCCTGCTGAACCGACACCACCGCCACCGTTGCGGCCCGCCCAACCTCCGCCGCCCCGGTGGAGGCGGCGCTTTCGTTCAGCAACTGTTGCAACCCGTCGATCAGAAACGCCATCCGGGCCGGATCATCCAACGCGTCGGCCATCACCCACCTCTTGCCCTGCGCACCCGCGCGCGTTTTTCCATACCCGACAGAATGGGCAAATTTCGGATTGGCAACAGTGGGTGGACTCCCATTGGGGTTGGGCGCAGTGGGGAAAACGGCAACGGGGCCGGAAGGTCTCCCTTCCAGCCCCGCGCTGTGTCACCAGCCGATTCGCGATCAGTCGCGCTTGACGGTGTCGCTGTTCAACGCCGCCTGCGCCGCCGCCAGACGGGCGATCGGCACGCGGTAGGGCGAGCAGGACACGTAATCCAACCCCACCGACTCGCAGAAGGTGATGGAGGCCGGATCGCCGCCATGCTCGCCGCAGATGCCCAGCTTGATGCCGGGGCGGGTGCCACGGCCACGCTCGGCGGCGATGGCGATCAGTTCGCCCACGCCGGTGGTGTCGAGCGTCTGGAACGGGTCATGCTCGAAAATGCCCTGGCGCTGGTATTCCGGCAGGAAATTGCCGACGTCGTCGCGCGACAGGCCGAAGGTGGTCTGGGTCAGGTCGTTGGTGCCGAAGGAGAAGAACTCCGCCGACTGGGCGATGTCCGCCGCGCGCAGCGCCGCGCGCGGCAGCTCGATCATGGTCCCGACCAGATACTCGAAGCTCTGCCCGGTGGCGGCCATCACCTCCTTGGCGACGCGGTCGACCACCGCCTTCAGGATGTCCAGCTCCTTCTTGGTGCCGACCAGCGGGATCATCACCTCCGGCGTCACCGTGGTCCCGCTGGTCTTGGAGACCTCGGCGGCGGCGGCGAAGATGGCGCGGGCCTGCATCTCGTAGATTTCCGGGTAGGAAATGCCCAGACGGCAACCGCGATGCCCCAGCATCGGGTTGGCTTCGTGCAGTTGCGTCACGCGGTGGCGCACCCGCAGCGGGTCGGCCCCGGTGGCCTTGGCGACCTCCGCCATGTCGGCGTCGGTGTTGGGCAGGAACTCGTGCAGCGGCGGATCCAGCAGGCGGATCGTCACCGGCAGCCCGGCCATGATGGTGAAGAGATCGACGAAATCCTGCTTCTGGAACGGCTCCAGCTTGGCCAGCGCGGTGCGGCGGCCCTCTTCGCTTTCCGCCAGGATCATTTCGCGCACGGCCAGGATGCGGGCCGGGTCGAAGAACATGTGCTCGGTGCGGCACAGGCCGATGCCTTCCGCCCCGAACTTGCGCGCCGTGCGGGCGTCCAGCGGGGTTTCGGCGTTGGTGCGGATCTTCATGCGGCGGATGCCGTCGGCCCAGCCCATCAGGGTGGCGAAATCGCCCGACAATTCCGGCTGGATGGTCGGAACCTCGCCCAGCATGACCTCGCCGGTCGACCCGTCGATGGTGACGATGTCGCCTTCCTTGATGGTGACGCCGCGCACCGACATCTGCTTGGTCTTGTAATCGATGCGCAGTTCACCGGCCCCCGACACGCAGGCACGGCCCATGCCGCGCGCCACGACCGCCGCGTGGCTGGTCATGCCGCCCCGGCTGGTCAGGATGCCGCGCGCCGCGTGCATGCCGTGGATGTCCTCCGGCGAGGTTTCGATGCGGCAGAGGATGACCGAATCGCCGACACCGGCCATCTGCTCGGCCTCGTCGGCGTTGAACACCACCTTGCCCGACGCCGCCCCCGGCGAGGCGGGCAGGCCCTTGGCGATCACCTTGCGGTCGGCCTTGGGGTCGAGCGTGGGGTGGAGCAACTGGTCGAGCGAGGCCGGATCGATGCGCTTGACCGCCTCGTTCCGATCAATCACGCCCTCGTTGGCGAGATCGACGGCGATCTTCAGCGCCGCAGGCGCGGTGCGCTTGCCGTTGCGGGTTTGCAGCATGAACAGCTTGTTCTGCTGCACCGTGAATTCGATGTCCTGCATGTCGCGGTAATGCAGTTCCAGCTTGAGGCGCACCTCGTTGAGCTGGTTGAACACGTCCGGCATCACCTCCTCCATGGCGGGGAGGTCGGACTTGTTGGCGATCTTGCCCGCGATGGTCAAATGCTGGGGCGTGCGGATGCCGGCCACCACGTCTTCGCCCTGGGCGTTGACCAGATATTCGCCGTAGAAGGCGTTTTCACCGGTGGACGGGTTGCGGGTGAAGGCGACGCCGGTGGCGCAATCCTCGCCCATGTTGCCGAACACCATGCACTGCACGTTGACGGCGGTCCCCCAATCGGCGGGGATGTCGTGCAGCTTGCGGTAGGTGATGGCCCGCGCGTTCATCCAGGAGCCGAAGACGGCCCCGATGGCCCCCCACAGCTGTTCCTGAACGTCCTGCGGGAAGGGGGTGCCAAGCTCGCGCTCGACCGCCTTCTTGTAATCCTCGATCACGGCCTGCCAGTCGGCGGCGCTCAGATCGGTGTCGAGGCTGTAATTCTTGTCGCGCTTGTGACCATCGAGGATGTCCTCGAAATGGTGATGATCCACGTCGAGCACGACGTTGGAGTACATCTGGATGAAGCGGCGGTAGCTGTCATAGGCGAAACGCGCGTCGCCCGACCGCAGGGCCAGACCGCGCGCCGTCGCGTCGTTGAGGCCGAGGTTGAGGACCGTGTCCATCATGCCCGGCATCGAGGCCCGCGCGCCCGACCGGACGGAGACCAGCAGCGGGTTCGCCGGATCGCCGAAATTGGCCCCCATCGCCGTTTCCAGACGGGCGACGGCGGCGGCGACCTGGGTTTTCAGCTCCGGCGGGTAAGCCCGGCCGTTGGCGTAAAAATAGGTGCACAGCTCGGTCGTGATGGTGAAGCCGGGGGGAACCGGCAGGCCCAGATTGGCCATTTCGGCCAGATTGGCACCCTTGCCGCCCAGCAGGTTCTTCATCTCGGCCCGCCCTTCGGTGGCACCGCCGCCGAAGCTGTAGACCCACTTGCTCTCGCCCTGGCCCATAGCAAACATCCTCGCTCGCCCAATGGTCACTCGGAGCCGGTCCCGCGTGGTCATCGCCGCCGCGTGGTCAAGACCTTTGACCGGCAACCCGCTGGAGCGACCTTCTAGCGTTCCGGGCGTGGGGATACAAGCGCGGCGGCGCACCATTCCCCGCCACCCCCCATCCCCCATGCGTAGGGTGTCTGCCGCGAACGGACGGCCAAAACGGCGTCCATCCGGTGGAAAAAACGATCAGACCGCGTCCGCCGCCTCGGCCAGCCCAAGGAAGGCGGGCAGCTCGTGCGTGATGACAAAGGTCGGAATCGGATCGAGAAACGCCCGCATCCGCCCCTTGTCGAGGAAACGGTCGCGGAAGCTGGAGCGGTCGAACAGCGCCCCCAACCGGGGCACGATGCCACCGGCGATGTACACGCCGCCGCGCGCGCCCAACGTCAGCGCCAGATTGCCCGCCACCGTGCCGAGCATGCCGCAGAACATCGCCACCGCTTCCACACAAAGCGGATCTTCGCCCGCCAGCGCCGACTCGGTGATCGCCGCCGGGGTCAACGCCGCCGCGCCGCCATCCAGTTCGCTGAGCGCGCTGTGCAGATTGACCAACCCCGGCCCCGACAGCACGCGTTCCGCCGACGCGTGGCCAAAGCGCCCGCGCAGCACCTCCAGCACGGCGGCTTCGCGCGGATCGGTTGCGGCCATGGTGACGTGACCGCCCTCCCCGGCCAGCGCCGACCAGCGCCCGTCCGCGCCCGCGACCAGCCCCGAGACGCCCAGCCCGCTGCCCGGCCCGAGAACGGCGACGACGCCCCCAGGCTTGACCTCCCCCCCGCCGACGGCGCGGCGGTCGGTGCGGGCCAGACGCGGGACCGACAGCGCCACGGCGGTGAAATCATTGATGACGGCCAGACCGTCCAGCCCCAGCCCGTCGCGCACGCGGCTGATGGAGAATTCCCAGACCAGATTGGTCATCGCGACATGATCGGACGTGACCGGCCCGGCCACCGCGAAGGCCCCCCGGCGCGGGCGGCCCGGCGCGCCGACCTCCGCCAACCCCACCGCCGCCAGATAGGTGCGGGCGGCGTCCTCCAGCGACGGATGATCCGCGCAGCGCAAAATCCGCACCTCGCGGATGTCGCGCCCGTCGATCAGGCCGAAACGGGCGTTGGTGCCGCCGATGTCGGCGACGAGGATCGGGGCTGCGGCGTGGTTCGTCATGGATCCGGTGCGCGGTTGCTAAGAGGAAGACGCCCGCCACAGGCGCGCGGCGGTCGGCCGACAAATCTGGCACGCCCCTTCCCGCTTGGCGACGGGATTTTCACGCTGCGGCGCAGCAAAAAACCGTCCGTCAGCGCGGTTCCAGCCGGTCGCCGGGCAAGGCCCCCAGCGTCTGCACCAGTTCACCCATGTGGCGGGCCAGCACATCCAGGAAGGGCAGACGGGTCAGGGCGGTTTCGTCCATGTAGAGATCGCGGGCGATTTCGATTTGCAGGGCGTGGATGCCCTGGCGCGGACGCCCGTAATGGCGGGTGGTGTAGCCGCCGGCGTAGGGGTTGTTGCGGTTCACCCGATAGCCCAGCCCGGTCAGGAAGGCGTCGGCGGCGTCGATCACCGCCGGGGCGCAGGCGTTGCCGTAGCAATCGCCCAGCACGATGTCGGGCCGGTTGCGCCCCCGCTCAGCCGCCCGCTCGCCCCCCGGCGCGGTCCCCGACACAGCGACCGGCGACGGCATCGAATGGCAATCGATCAGCAGGGCGTGGCCGAAGGCGGCACGGGTGTCGTCCACCAGACGGCGCAACGCGTCGTGGTAGGGGGCGTGGCAGGCGTTGATCCGGGCCTGGGCCTCGGCAAAGCGCAGGCGGCGCTTGTAGATGTCCTCGCCGTTCGCCACCACCCGCGCGATGGTCCCCAACCCGGCGGCCACGCGCGGAGAGCGCGTGTTGACGTAGGCGGGCAGCGGATCGATGAACATGTCGGCGTCGAGTTCATAGGCCTCGCGGTTGGCGTCCAGATAGGCGCGCGGGAACAGGGCGCGCAGCAGCGGCACCCCCAGCGCCGGGGCAAAGGCAAAAATCTCGTCGACGAAGCAATCCTCCGACTTGCGCAGCGCGCGGGCGTCGAGCCGGGCGGCGGCGAGGAAATCGTCGGGGTAGTGGTTGCCGCTGTGGGGCGAGGCCAGCACGAGCGGGTGACTCTGGCGCTCCGGGGCCAGAATCTCATAGGCCGGGACCGGTCCGGCGGCGGTGGCGTTCTCTGCGTTCATAATGGGTTCTGATGTAATGGAGGCGGCGCGCCCTGTCACGATCCCGCCCCATCGCCGCCGCCCTTCCATGGAAAAAATCTCCCGACGCGCCAAAGCCCCCAACAAAAGGCTTGCCACGCCCAGCGGATGCGGGTAGAAACCCGCCCACGCCGAACGGGGCGCTGGCAACCGCCACGCACCGCAACAGCGTATCGGATGGGCGCGTAGCTCAGCGGGAGAGCACTACGTTGACATCGTAGGGGTCACTGGTTCGATCCCAGTCGTGCCCACCATCCACAAGGTCAACCGCTCCGTCGGATGGCTTTGAGAGTTCGGAGACGGATCGTCTCCCATTGCGCGGGTGTAGCTCAGTTGGTTAGAGCGCCGGCCTGTCACGCCGGAGGCCGCGGGTTCAAGTCCCGTCACTCGCGCCACCATGGTCTCGTAGCTCAGCGGGAGAGCACTACGTTGACATCGTAGGGGTCACTGGTTCAATCCCAGTCGGGACCACCATGCACGAGGCTCCAAGGGCACCCCCTTGGAGCCTCGAACCTTTTCGGGCCTCTTTTCGGACGTCGTTGCCGGTCCACCCGCCCCATCCGCAGGCCGGACCCGTCGGGACATCCCCCAACCGGCCCGGCCGCATTCGAAAACCGCCCAATCAGAAACCGTCCCGCACCACCACGAAGTCGCGGTCGTGGTTCAAGGCCGGAACCATGCGGCGGGCTTCCTCCACCCGCGCCATGTCGAGATCGGCGGTGATGACGCCCACCCCCTCGCCCGCGTCGGCCAGCACCTCGCCCCACGGCGCGATGATCAGGGAATGGCCGTAGGTCTGCCGCCCCTCGTCGTGCGTGCCGGTCTGGGCCGGAGCCACCACGAAACAGCCGGTTTCGATGGCGCGCGCCCGCAACAGCGTGTGCCAGTGCGCCCGCCCGGTCGGGACCGTGAAGGCCGCCGGGGCGGTGATGATCGACGCCCCCGCCTTCGCCAACGCCCGATGCAGGTAAGGAAAGCGCACGTCGTAGCAAATCGTCATCCCCACCCCGCCCCAGGGCGTGGCGGCGACGACCGCGCGTTCGCCCGGCCGGAAGGTCGCCGATTCGCGGTAGCTCTCGCCGTCCTTCAAATCCACGTCGAACATGTGGATCTTGTCGTAATGGCTGACGGCCTGCCCTTGCGGGTTGAACAGATAGCTGCGGTTGGCGACCCGCTGGTCGTCCTGCAACACACCCAGCGTGCCCGCCAGAATCCACGCCCCGGTTTCCCGCGCCAGATCGGCGAAGAAGGGGATGCCGGGGTGTTCCGCCTCGGTCTTCACCCGCGCCATCGTCTTGGCCCGGCCCTGGACGATCCAGCCGACATTCTCCGGCAGGGTGATGAACTCCGCCCCGGCGTCGCGCGCCCGGCGGACCAGATCGCCCGCCACGTCCAGGTTCGGTTGCAGTTCGGTTCCCGCGCTGACCTGGACGCAGGCCGCCTTGACCACCGCGCTCACGCCGCCACCCCCAGCAGACCGTCCAGCTTGCCCTGGCGGTCCAGATCGTGGATGTCGTCGCTGCCGCCATAGGCTTGGCCATCGATGAAGATCTGCGGCACGGTGGTGCGGCCCCCGGCGCGGTTCACCATCTCGTCGCGGCGGTTCGGTTGCTCGTACAGGTCGATTTCCTGATAGGTCACGCCCTTGCTCTGCAGCAACCGCTTGGCGCGCGAGCAGTAGGGGCAAAAGGGGGTGGTGTAGATGACAACCTCGGCCATGCGCGGCTCCTGGGCTAACGGTTGCAACGGGCCATCCATCGGATTTGGGCGTTGAACCGGACGGGACACAGTTTGGAAGGATTGTAAAAGAACCGCCGGACCGACGCCAGCGGCCGCTCCCGGCGGGCTGCCATGCCGCCGCCGCCCCTTCACTCCGGAACCACGCGCGCCAGGGTCAGCGCCTCCACCCGGGCCGCTCCGGCCTGGGTCAGCACGCGGGCGCATTCGGCCACCGTCGCCCCGGTGGTCAGCACATCGTCGATCACCACCACCCGCTGGCCCGCCACCGACACCCCGGGGCGCAGGCGGAACGCGCCCTTGACGTTGCGCTGCCGCTCCTGGCGGCCCAAACCGCCCTGGGTCGGGGTGGCGCGGTGGCGGAGCAGCGCGTCGGGGATCACCGCCACCCCGGCCTGTCGGCCCAAGGATTGGGCCAGCAAGGCCGCCTGGTTGTAGCGGCGGCGGAACAGGCGCAGGCGGTGCAACGGCACCGGGACCAGCAGATCGGCGTCGGCCAGCAACTCCCGCCCGGCGCGGGCCAGCCACGCGGCGTAGGCCCCGGCGGCGTGGATGCGGTCGCCGTGCTTGAAGCTCAACACCAGCGGGCGGCTGCCATCGTCATAGGCCAACACGGCGCGGGCGCGGGAAAAGGGCGGCGGCGCGGCCAGACAGGCCCCGCAGATCACATCGCCCTGCGCCTCATACTCGAAGGGCAGGCCGCAGACCGCGCAGAAGGGCGGCGCGATGAAGGTCAGCCCGCCCCAGCAGGCCGCGCACAAGCCACCCTGCCGGTCCACGGCCACACCGCAGGACAGGCAGCGCGGCGGCAACAGCGCGTCCAGCAGCGCCGACGCGGCGGCCCTGGTGACGCGGGACATCCGGCGGACGGCGGTCATCCTCCCGGCCCCCGCCTATTGCAGCATGGCGATTCGTTCAAAGATCACGAGCGTGTAATCGCGCAGCGCGATGAAGATGGCCGGGCCGGTGACGAACAGGATGGCCAGCGTGGCGAAGATCTTCAGATCCTGTTGGATCGAAGATTCGTTGATGTTCGTGACCGACTGGAAAATCGTCAGCCCCGCCGCCAGCGCGGTGGTGATCGCCAGGGTGGGAAAGGTGATCTTGATGATGACGATCAACGCCTCATACGTCACGCCGATGGCTTCCTCGATGCCCATGCGAACCCCGTCCTTCGCGCCCGACCGTCTGCGCCATGACCCTAGCACATCCACCGGACCCTGCCGACGCTTGAGAGCGCAAGCGGCTGCGCTATAGTGCCGGGCATGACGACCACCGACCGCATGACCGTGTTCGACCGCGCGCTTGTCCGCCGCCACCGCGAACGCGCCGTCCCCAACTTTGCCAACCATTCCTTCCTGTTCGACGAGATTGCCGAGCGACTCGCCGACCGGTTGGAGGATGTGCTCCGCCCCTTCCCGTTGGCGCTGGACGTGGGCTGCCACGACGGGGCGATGGGCCGGGCGCTGGCCGGGCGCAAGGGCATCGAACGGCTGATCGCCTGCGATCTGGCCCCCGGCTTCGCCCGCGCGGCCCAGGGGGTTGCGGCGGACGAGGAGTTTCTGCCCTTCGCCCCGCACAGCTTCGATCTGGTGGTCAGCAACCTCAGCCTGCATTGGGTCAATGATCTGCCGGGCGCGCTGCTGCAAATCCGCCAATGCCTGAAGCCCGATGGCTTCTTCTGCGGGGCCATGCTGGGCGGCAACACGCTGATCGAGCTGCGGCAATGCCTGTATGAGGCCGAATTGGAGATCGCGGGCGGCGTGTCGCCGCGCGTGTCGCCCTTTGCCGAGATTCGCGATGCCGGCGGCCTGCTGCAGCGCGCCGGATTCGCCCTGCCGGTGGTGGACAGCGACACGCTGACCGTCACCTATTCCGACGCCTTCGCCCTGATGCGCGAGCTGCGCGGCATGGCCGAAACCAACGCCGTGTTGGCCCGCCGCAAGGTTCCGGCCACCCGCGCCATGCTGTTCGACGCCGCCCGCCGCTACGCCGAGCAGCACGCCGAGCCGGACGGGCGCATCCCCGTGACCTTCGACGTGCTGTATCTGGCGGGCTGGTCGCCGCACGAAAGCCAACAGCAGCCGCTGAAGCCGGGCAGCGGGGCGATCCCGCTCGGTCAGGCACTGAACAGCAACACACCGGAATCGTAACGGTCGCTGAGGCTGCTGGCGCGCGCGGGCGGTCAGGCCACCAGCTTCCACGCCATCCAGCCCAGCACGCCCGCGTTGACCAGCATGATCGCCGGGGCGACGCGGGCGGCCATGGTCCGCCACGTCCGCCCGGCGAGATGCCCGGCCAAACCGACGGCCAGCAGCCCTGGAGCCGTTCCGGTGGCAAAACAGACCATGCCCAGAGCGCCACTCAGCGCGCTGCCGCTGGCCGCCGCCACCGCGACCGCGCCATACAGCAGGCCGCAGGGGATGAAGCCCAGGGCCAGACCCAGCCCATAGCCGCGCCAGCCCACCGGGTTGCCGAACAGCGGCCGGGCCAGACCGGACACGCGGTCGCTCCACCAGCGCCCACCGCCACCCCAACGCGGCAGAAACACCAGCGCGCTTTTCGTTGCGTATCCGAAAAAAAACAGGGACGCAAAACACAACAAGGCCACTGACAGCCAGCGCAGACCGGGCAGCGCCCCGACATGCCCGGCCACCGTCGCCGCCACCGCGCCGATCACCGCATAGGTTGTTGCACGACCGAAATGATACGGCAGGACCGCCGCCCCGCTCAGGCGGCTGAACTCCGACATGCGCGCGGCGGGGACCTGTTCCAGCCGGGCCGACACCTGGGCCAGCACAAAGGGGCCGCACATGCCGGTGCAATGGCTGACCCCGCCGACCAGCCCCGCCGTCAGCAGGGCCAGAAACAGCCCGCCGTCCCGGTCAATGACCAGGGCGCACTGGTTGAGGCCATCGTGCAGCAGCGACAGGGCGTCCAAGGGGCGTTCTCCGGTGGGCGGACGCCGTCCCGCCTTCGGGACCGACGTCGGGCAAGGCCGAACATGGCACGCGGCGCGTACACCCGGCCATGACGTGCGTCAACCCGTCAGCGCCTCAACCCGTCAGGACAAGGCCGCTCACCGTCGGTGCGGCGGGCGGAAGGCCACGCGGCGGCGGCGGATCGCCGAGAAACCACCACAGCCCCAAACCGATCAGCAGCAGCTTGACCAACAGGAACAGGGCGACGTGGCGGGCGAGCGGGTTGCGGAGCATGATCGTCCGAACGGATGCGGGTTGCGGCGAAGGGCAAGGCCAAACTGGCAAAGAGCCGGATCTTTTCGCTAGTATCGCCCCACCCCCCGATCAAGGCCAGACGGTTGACCACCCGATGGCCGGATCACCCCGTCGTCGTGACCCCGGCCCGCACCCGCGCCGGACTGCAGAGGAAAAGGACCCCCACCATGAAGCGGCTGTTGCTCGCCAGCGTTGTCGCCCTGGGGATGAGCGCCCCGGCGCACGCCCAGATCAGCCTGTTCCAGGACAGCGGCCTGTCCGGGGCGGTGTCCAAGGGGGACATCGCCGGTCTGAAATCCCAGTTGCTGAAGGGGGAGAACGCCAACCAGACCGACGTTCACGGCAAGACGGTGCTGATGTCCGCCATCAGCCAATCCAACCCGACCATGGTGTCGCTTCTGCTCGATGGCGGGGCCAGCGCCAACCGCGCCGACAAGGCGGGCAACACCCCGCTGCTGCTGGCGGTGGAGGCCGGCAACGCCGAGATCGTCGACATCCTGTTGAAGAAGGGGGCCAAGGTCGATCAGGACAACCGCGAAGGGGTGACGCCGCTGATGGCCGCCGCGCGGACCGGTCGGGCCGACCTCGTCGAACGGCTGTTGAAGGGCGGGGCCAAGGTGGACCGCGCCGATTTCACCGGGCGCACCGCGCTGAATTGGGCGCAGGACGGGCGCAACGCCCGCGTAACCACTCTGTTGCGCCAAGCGGGCGCGCGCTGATCCCCATTTCGGACAGACCTTTCAGACAGGCGGCGTGGCGATGGGCGGTCTTCCCCTTGGCGGTCCGGGACCGCTGTTGATCCTGCTGCTGGCGTTGGTGATCGACGCCACCTTTGGCGATTGGCTGGACCGGCTCCTGCCCGACCCGGCCCAACTCGCCAAACGCTTCTGCAACGCCGCCGACGCCCGCCTGAACCGGACGGAGCGCAGTCCAACCGACCGGTTGCTGCGCGGCGCGCTGGTGGTGGGCGCGCTGGTGGTGATCGCCGGGGCGACCGGGCTGTTGATCGCCTGGATCGGCGGCCATGGGCGCGGCTGGCTGCTGGAATTGCTGGCCGTGCTGTGCGGCCTGCGCGGGCGGGCGGCCTGGACCCGCATCCGCGCGGTGCGCCGGGCGCTGGACAGCGGCGGGGCGGTGGCCGGGCAGGCCGCGATCCAACCCCTGACCCGCCGCCACGCCTATGGGCTGGACGAGCATGGCGTCGCCCGCGCCGCCGTGGAGGCCACCGCCCGCGCCTTTGCCCGCAAGCTGGTCGCCCCCGTCTTCGCCTACGCCCTTCTGGGGCTGCCCGGCCTGCTGGTGTGGACGGCGGTGGACGGGGCCGACGCCGCGCTGGGCAGCCCCGGCGTGCGCCATGAACGCTTCGGCCTGACCGCCGCGACGCTGGACGACGCGTTGAACGCCCTGCCCGCCCGCCTCGCGGCGCTGCTGCTGGCGCTGGGCGCGCCCTTCATCGGGGCCGCCAGCCTGCGCGGGGCGGTGCGGACGATGGCGCGCGACGCCCGCAAACACCCCTCGCTCAACATGGGCTGGCCGATCGGGGCCATGGCCGGGGCGCTCGGCCTGTCGCTGGGCGGCCCCCACCGCGACGGCGGCGTCGTCATCACCGAGGCGTGGATCGGCGACGGCCGCGCCCGCGCCACCGCCTCCGACATCGGCCGCGCCCTGGCCCTGTTCGCCGTCGGCGGGCTGCTGCTGGCCGGGCTGGTCGCGCTGCTGATGACCGGCCTCGCCTCCCTCTGATCCTCCCTCTCTCTGATCCTCCCTCGCCCGGTCATCCCCTCACGCGCGGAGCCGCAGCCCCGACGGTGATAAGATTTCCGCATGCCGCCATAAGGGCCGGGCATGAACCGGCGGCCATCTCACCCCCGACGGCGCGGCGCTTTTGGCCGCGCGAGGGGGATTCGCCCCGCCCCATCGCCCGCAAGACGACGCCCGCGTTCCCCCGCCGACGCATGGCACGCCTGACCGTGACGCGGGTTTGTCGGCGTCGCGAACTGTGGGTATGATCGGCATCAACGTTTAACAAATCGAACACCCAGCGCCCCATCCGGGCGTCGCAACGGGGGTTCATCCCGCACGGAGCAGGAAGGACAGCATGAGCGCGATCGGCAATTCGGCGGCGAGCCGGGACAAGGCTTTCATCCTCCACCCCTACACCAACCTGCACGCCCACGAGACGCAAGGCCCGCTCATCATCGAACGCGGCGAGGGCGTGCGCGTCTTCGACGACAGCGGCAAGGCCTACATCGAAGGCATGGCAAGCCTGTGGTGCGTGTCGCTGGGCTGGGGCGAGGAGCGGTTGGTCCAGGCGGCGGCCAAGCAGATGCGCACCCTGTCCAGCTACCACATCTTCGGCCACAAATCGCACGAACCCGGCATCGATCTGGCGGAAAAGCTGATCGAACTGGCCCCGGTGCCGATGTCCAAGGTCTTCTTCGCCAATTCGGGATCGGAAGCCAACGACACCGCCGTCAAGCTGATCTGGTACTACAACAACGCCCTTGGCCGCCCGGAAAAGAAAAAGATCCTGGCCCGCGTGCGCGGTTATCACGGGGTGACGGTGGCCACCGCCAGCCTGACCGGCCTGCCGAACAACCACCGCGATTTCGATCTGCCGATCGCCCGCATCTCCCACGCCGATTGCCCGCACCATTACCGCAACGCCCAGCCGGGCGAGAGCGAGGAGGCGTTCGCCACCCGTCTGGCCGACCAGCTTGAGGCGCAGATCCTGGCCGAAGGGCCGGAGACGGTCGCCGCGATGTTCTGCGAACCGGTGATGGGGGCTGGCGGCGTCGTGGTTCCACCCGCCACCTATTACGAGAAGATTCAGGCGGTCCTGAAAAAGTATGACGTGCTTCTGGTCGCCGACGAGGTGATCTGCGGCTTTGGCCGCACCGGCCATTTCTGGGGCAGCCAGACGATGGGCATGCAGCCCGACATCCTGACCTGCGCCAAGCAATTGTCCTCGGGCTATCTGCCGATTTCGGCGGTGATGGTGTCGGACGCGATCTATCGCGCCTGCGTGGACGAGAGCAAGAAGATCGGCACCTTCGGCCATGGCTACACCTACTCCGCCCACCCGGTGGCGGCGGCGGTGGCGCTGGAAACCCTGGCGATCTACGAGGAACGCGGCGTTCTCAACCATGTCCGCGACGTCGCCCCGCTGTTCCAGCGCCGCCTGCGCGCGCTGGCCGACCACCCGCTGGTCGGCGAGGCCCGTGGCGTCGGCCTGATCGGCGCGCTGGAACTGGTGGCCGACAAGACCAGCAAGACCCCGTTCGATCCGGTGGGCCGCGCCGGGGCGGTGGTCAATGGCCTGACCCAGGACAACGGCCTGATCGTCCGCGCCATGGGCGATTCCATCGCGCTCTGCCCGCCGCTGGTGATCGGCGAGGCCGACCTGAACGAGCTGTTCGACCGCCTGACCACGGCGCTCGACGCCGCGATCCCGGTCCTGCGCGGGTGAGGATGATGAGGGGGCGGGGAAGCTCGCCCCCTCAACCGGCGGCGCGCCCCTTTGGCTCCGGTTGGAGCGGCACCCTAAAAAACATGCAAGCCCAGATGCTCCCGCATCGGCTCAAAATCCCGATCCGCGTGCAGCAGGACATGCCCGCCGGTGATGCAGAATGTGCCGATCATCATGTCGATGGTTTTGCGAACCGTAATCCCCTTGGCTCGCAAAGCGCGGTCGTTGGCCGCCACCAGGGGGGCCAGCGCGGGCGTCAGCATCGCCTCGACGGCATGAACGCGCAGGATCTGCTCGACGCGCGCAGCCTCCGCCTCGTCGCGCACGCCTTGCAGCACCTCCAACAACACGACATCGCCCACCAGAATCAGGCCACGCCCGATCAGAGACCGTAATTTTACGGTCTGCAACGTTTCACGACGACGAAAGAAATCCACCCAGACGCTGGTGTCGACGACGATCACGCCGCGTCCCCGCGCCCCAAGCGGCTTTCCGCCAGATCCCCTTGCCAATCGACGGTGCCGAACAGGCTCAAGGTGCGTTCCTCCTGCTTGAATCGAATCAGGCGACGCAAGGCTTCTTCCACAACGGCCTTTTTCGTAACCAGACCGGTGACGGCCATCGCCTCGGCGATCAAGCTGTCCTCAATGTCGATGTTGGTGCGCACGGCACCCTCCGTGTGTATGAATTGCTCTTTTTATACACCCAACCCGCACGCGCCGAAAGCGCCCGCGCGGCAGACCCGCCGCAACCGCAAGGGACAGAGCCACCCGCCGCGTGCGAAGGTGCCGTCCGGGTTGGCTTGATGCGCATCAATGCCGGATGGCGCTTTGCCGTCAAAGATGCGATCTTCCCGATGCGAGGGGTGTACGAACGGTGACACCGCCCGGCCCCGCGCATCACACCCGGTGTGGATGACCGCGAACGGACCCGCGCGATGGATTACGAAAGCTTTTTCCGCAGCCAGATCGCCAGCCTGAAACAGGATGGCCGCTATCGCTTTTTCGCCGATCTGGCGCGGCACGCCGGGAATTTCCCGACGGCGACCTACCGCGACTCCCAGGACCGCGAAAAGCAGGTGACGGTCTGGTGCTCCAACGACTATTTGGGCATGGGTCAGCACCCCGCCGTGCTGAAGGCGATGCACGACGCGTTGGACGAGGTGGGGGCCGGGGCCGGTGGCACGCGCAACATCTCCGGCACCAACCGCTATCATGTGCTGCTGGAACGCGAACTGGCCGATCTGCACGGCAAGGACGCCGCCCTGCTCTTCACCTCCGGCTATGTGTCGAACGACGCAACGCTGACCACGCTGGGCAAAATCCTGCCCAATTGCGTGATCCTGTCGGACGCGCTGAACCACAACTCCATGATCACCGGCATCCGCAATTCCGGGGCCGAAAAGCACGTCTTCCGCCACAACGACCCCAAGCATCTGGACGAGCTGCTGTCCGGCATCGCCCCGGACCGGCCCAAGCTGGTGGCGTTCGAAAGCGTCTATTCGATGGACGGCGACATCGCCCCCATCCATGACCTGTGCGACGTGGCCGACAAGCACGGCGCGATGACCTACCTGGACGAGGTGCACGCGGTCGGCATGTACGGGCCGCGCGGCGGCGGGGTGGCCGAACGCGACGGCGCGATGGACCGCATCACCGTGATCGAAGCGACGCTGGGCAAGGCGTTCGGCGTCCAGGGCGGCTACATCACCGGCTCGGCGGCGCTGATCGATTGCGTGCGCAGCTTTGCCGCCGGGTTCATCTTCTCCACCTCGATGGCCCCGGTCATCGCGGCGGGGGCGTTGGCCAGCATCCGCCATCTGAAATCCAGCCAGACCGAACGCGCCCAGCACCAGGAGCGCGCGGCCAAGCTGAAGCGGCTGTTCGCCGACGCCGGTCTGCCGGTCATGCCGTCGGTCAGCCACATCGTGCCGGTGATGGTCGGCGACGCCCACCGCTGCAAGCGCGCGTCGGACGAGCTGATGGACCGCCACGGCATCTATGTGCAGCCGATCAACTACCCGACCGTGCCGCGCGGGGCCGAACGGCTGCGCTTCACCCCGACGCCGCTGCACAGCGACGCCGAGATGGACCGGCTGGTCGCTGCCCTGCTCGACGTGTGGAGCCGCCTGGATCTGCGTCTGGCCGCATAAGGATCGGCACCCTCCTTTTCGGCGGCGCGTGGGTCGTGCGTGCGTCGGACCTTTTGTCCACTGGACAGACGGTCGGGCGACGCCTATGTTCAGGAACGGATTGCGAGCCGCTCGCAATCCGTTCCGTGCTTTTGGGCCAGCCGGATCCATCTCAACGCCACGCCCAGGGGGTCGCCATGTACCGTGACAACTCGCTGATGCCGAAAGAGGCGGTGCGCCTCGTCGTCCTGGGCACGCTGATCCAGGACGGGCCGTTGCGCTACGCCGAGCTTGCCGGATCGGTGCGCCATTTCCTCGACCGCATCGTCGGTCCGTCGCTGGACCTGATGGGCACGTCGCTGGAGATGCTGCGCTACGAAGGGCTGATCGAGGCGCTGGACGGCAGCGGGATGGAGGACAACGCCCTGCTCGGCCCGACCAAGGCCGGACAGGCGGAGTTCGACACGCTGATCCGCGCCAACGTCCGCGCGCCATCCGCCGACGGCATCAACAAGCTGGTCATCGCGCTGAAGCTGCGTTTCCTGCATCTGCTGGACATCGATTCGCAACGCGAGCAGATCGACAACCTCGCCGCGCTCTGCGAAACCGAGCTGGTGCGGCTGGGCGACCTGCGGCGGGTGACGGGCGGCGACACCGGACATTTCGCCGCCTGGCTCGACCACGACATCGCCCAAGCCGAAGAGCGTGTGGCGTGGCTGCAAGGGTTGCTGGCCCGGCTGTAACCCCACCAGCACGCAGAATCCTCATCACAGGGCGCGGCCTTTTCACCGGGGGCCGCGCCATCGTCTGTTTTGCCCCCGGATTTTCGTGTAGCCTAGCGCACCTGTCTTCGACCGCTCTCAAACAGCCGGAATGCTTCTCCATGGCCTCGATCCTGACGACCGACGATCTTGAAGACCGCTTGCGCATGGAGTTTGTGGACGACGCGCGCGATCGTCTGGAGGTGATGAACAACGCGCTCGCCGGTCGGGCCGAAGGCACGCGCAGCGACGCCGAAACCATCGGCGTGCTGCGGCTGGAGGCCCACAATTTCAAGGGCATGGGGACCAGCTTCGGCTATCCCACCGTCAGCCTGATCGCCCACCGGATGGAGGATTACCTCAGCGGTCTGAAGCAGTTGGAGGCCAAGCAGCTGTCCGACGCGCAGATCTTCATCGACCGCATCGCCGAGTTGGTGGATCGCGCCGAACAGCCGCTGTTGGCCGAAACCAACCGCATCATCCGCGCCCTGCCGGTCCGTTACGAATTCCAGGTGACGGACGTCGAGGTCCGCAACGTTGAAATCATGCTGGTGACGCCGTCCAAGGTGATCGCGAAGAAGCTGGGCGGTGAGCTGGCCGCCTGCGGCTTCCGCACCATGACCGTCACCGACCCCATCGAATCGATCAGTTTGGCCGTGCGCGTTCCGCCCGATCTGGTGATCGCGTCGATGGTGATGGATGGCCTGTCGGGTCTGGATCTGATTCGTGGCCTGCGGGCGATGAGCGTGACCCAGAATGTGCCGATGGCGCTGCTGACCTCGCTCAACCTCGACAACCCGGCGCTGAAGGAAATTCCTTACGGCGTGTCGGTCATCCGGGTGGGCGAGCATTTCGGCGATGATTTCGCCGCCGTCGTCGCCAAATACAATCTGGGCTGATCCGCTCCGGCCACGACACGGAAGGCCGCCCGCGTCAGTCCAGGCGCAGCGGCCCCGTGTCCGCCCCCGGTCGAACCGCGCACAACCGTTGCACGACGGCCGCCTTCGGTGCGGCGATCTCCCCCTGTTCGAACGCCACGACCGAGAGACGCCCGCGCGCGACCTCCAGCAACTCCCCGTCCCGCAACAGGAAGGCGGGGGAGGAGGGGCGGCCAAAGCGGGCGTTGCCGACGGCGAAGGTTTCGTAAATCAGCACCCCGTCCGGGGCCAGCGCGTCCAGCAGCGCGGGAAACAACGGGCGGTGCAGGTAGTTGGTGACGACGATCCCGTCAAAGCGCCGCGCCTCCAACCCTGGCAATTCCAGGGCATCACCCGCGTCGTCCCCCGCCTCCAGATCGGCCTGAACCAGCGTCACCCCATCGGCCCCGGCCAGATCGGCCACCCCGGACAGGTCGCGGTCCAGCCCAACCACCGGGTGGCGGCGCTGGTGGAACAACCGCAGATGCCGCCCCGATCCACAGGCCAGATCCAGCACGGTCCCGCCCGCCCGAACCAGCGGCGCGAAGCGCGCCACCCACGGGGACACAGGGGACAGGCTGGAATGGGGCGCGGGCGGCTGGGCGGTCACGGCGGCGTGTCCTGAACGGGGAGGTGCACAAAACCCGGTGCGGGGGTTTGACGCGGACGGCCCGCGCGTGCTGAATTAAGACCGATGCCGAGTCGCACCGCAAGCCCGCGCCACCACCGCCCGGGTTCGATCACCGACTCGGCCCCACCCGCTTCACGCTGCCGCTTTCGCTGGGGTTTTCCGGGGACATGATCCTCTTCGCCTTGAAATGCTCGTCCGACCATCGGTTCGAAGGATGGTTCCGCAACGGCGCTGCCTATGAGGAGCAGGCCGCCGCCCACATGATCGCCTGCCCGGTCTGCGGCGACAGCGCGATCACCAAGGCCCCGATGGCCCCGCGCATCGCCAAGGGCGTGGCCCGCGCCGTGGACCGCGCCAACGCAACCGCCGAGTCGCAGCAGGCGGACAGCCCGCCACAACCCGCCGCCGCTCCGGCCGTCCCCACGCCGCCCGCCCTGCCCGCCCTGCCCGCCAACCCGGCGGACGTCGTGGCGTCCCTGCCGCCGACCGTCAGCGACCGCCAGCGCGAGGCGGTGGCCGAGGTGATGCGCCAGTTGGCGGAGGTCCGCCGCACGGTGGAAAGCAGCTGCGACTATGTCGGCAACCAGTTCGCCGAGGAGGCCCGCCGCATCCATTACGGCGAGGCCGACCCGCGCGGCATCTATGGCGAGGCGTCCGCCGAAGAGGTGGAGGAGTTGAACGAGGAGGGTGTGACATTTCACCGCATCCCCTGGCTGCCGCGCACGGATTCCTGACCGCGCGACGGTTGATTCCGCCAGAAACCATTGGGAAAACGGACAATTTGCAAGGCGTGGCCAGCCCGGCCACGCCTTTTTCGCGCGCGCGCCCCGGCCACTAGGGGTTCCCCCGCCCCGACCATGGTCGGGGGTGCACCCAACAGTGATCTGTATCAAACAATTGGACGGATCAAGGGCCTACACCTGTGGGACGGCACAGCCTGAGTGTCTTCTAAGGACCGTCGCACAACCGCTCGGCACTCGTGAGGGGACGCACAATGAATCAAAATGCACAACGGATTCTGAGCAATCCGAAGTTCCAGGAGCTGATCGCCAAGCGATCCGCCTTCGCCTGGACTCTGTCGGTCGCCATGCTGGTGATCTATTACGGCTTCATCCTGCTGGTGGCCTTCGGCAAGGGCTTCCTGGGCACGCCGATCGGTGCCGGTGTGACGACCTGGGGCATTCCCATCGGTTTGTTCACCATCGTTTCGGCCTTCATCCTGACCGGCATCTACGTCAACCGGGCCAACGGCGAGTTTGACGAGCTGAACCGCCAGATCATGGAGGATTTGAAGTGATGCGCGCAGCCACCACCCGCATCGCCGGGGCGCTCGCCGCCGCTGGCGCACTGGTTCCCGCCGCCGTTCACGCGGCGGCCGTTGAAGGCGCGGTTCAGAAACAGGCGACCAATTGGGAAGCCATCCTGATGTTTCTGGCCTTCGTGCTGTTCACGTTGGGCATCACCTATTGGGCGGCGCGCCGCACCAAGTCGGCCAAGGATTTCTACGCCGCTGGCGGTGGCATCACCGGCTTCCAGAACGGTCTGGCCATCGCTGGTGACTACATGTCGGCGGCCTCCTTCCTGGGCATCGCCGGTCTGGTCTACGCCAACGGCTTCGACGGCCTGATCTTCTCGGTGGGCTGGCTGGTCGGCTGGCCGATCATCCTGTTCCTGGTGGCCGAACGGCTGCGCAACCTCGGCAAATACACCTTCGCCGACGTCGCGTCCTACCGCTTCCAGCAGACCCCGATCCGCACGCTGTCGGCCTGCGGTTCGCTGGCGACCGTCACCTTCTACCTGATCGCCCAGATGGTGGGTGCCGGCAAGCTGATCCAGCTGCTGTTCGGCATGGATTACATTTGGGCGGTCGTGATCGTCGGCGTGCTGATGATCGGCT
Organism: Azospirillum griseum; assembly: GCF_003966125.1. GTDB lineage: Bacteria > Pseudomonadota > Alphaproteobacteria > Azospirillales > Azospirillaceae > Azospirillum > Azospirillum griseum. The sequence continues at coordinate 155,561 of NZ_RXMA01000010.1, read as the reverse complement.
ACGTCACCTTCGGCGGCATGCTGGCGACCACCTGGGTGCAGATCATCAAGGCGGTGATGCTGCTGTCGGGTGCCTCCTTCATGGCCTTCATGATCCTGGCCAAGTTCGGCTTCAGCCCCGAAGCGATGTTCCAGGCCGCCGTCTCGGTCCATCCGAAGGGCGTGGCGATCATGTCGCCGGGCGCGCTCATCACCGATCCGGTCTCCGCCATCTCGCTGGGCATGGCCTTGATGTTCGGGACCGCCGGTCTGCCGCACATCCTGATGCGCTTCTTCACCGTCGCCGACGCCAAGGAAGCCCGCAAGTCCGTGTTCTACGCCACCGGCTTCATCGGATACTTCTACATCCTGACCTTCATCATCGGCTTCGGCGCCATCCTGATGATCCTGGCCCCCGACGCCAACGGTGCCTATCCCTTCCTGACGGCGGCCCCGGCGGCCGGTGCCAAGGCGGCGATCACCAGCATCATCGGCGGCACCAACATGGCGGCCATCCACACCGCCCACGCGGTGGGTGGGGATCTGTTCTACGGCTTCATCTCGGCCGTCGCCTTCGCCACCATCCTGGCGGTGGTCGCCGGTCTGACGCTGGCCGGCGCGTCGGCGGTCAGCCATGACCTCTACGCCTCGGTCTTCGCCAAGGGCCGCGCCAACGAGGCCGACGAAATCCGCGTGTCGAAGATCACCACGGTCATCATCGGCATCGTCTCGATCTTCCTCGGCATCGCCTTTGAAAACCAGAATGTGGCCTTCATGGTCGGCCTGGCCTTCGTCATCGCGGCGTCGGCGAACTTCCCGATCCTGCTGATGTCGATGTTCTGGGGCAAGATGACCACCCGTGGGGCCGTCATCGGCGGGACCATCGGTCTGGTCTCCTCGGTCACGATGCTGGTCCTGGGGCCGACCGTGTGGAAGGCCGTGCTGGGCAACCCGGCGGCGATCTTCCCCTACGACAACCCCGGCCTGTTCTCCATCACCCTGTCCTTTGTCGCGATCTGGTTCTTCTCGATCACCGACAACAGCGAGCAGGCGCAGAAGGAACGCCGCGATTTCGAAGCCCAGTATGTCCGGTCGCAAACCGGTCTGGGTGCCGAAGGAGCCTCGGCGCACTGATGACCACGGGCGGAGGCGGTGCGGCGTTTCACATGAAACCGCCCCGCCTCCCCCGCACGCCAATTGTCGCACCCGGCTTTCCGTGCCCTGCGGGACGGGTGTACCCTCCAAGCGCCTCTGGACATCGTGCCAGGGGCGTCTTTTTTTGTGTCCGCTGTCCAACGGAGGGGGGATTCCCGTGACTGACCGTTCCCGCGATTCCAGCACGCCCGCTCCCATCGCCTTCGACAGCGACCGCCCGCCCTTCGACCTGCTGACCCCGGACCAGCGCGCCGCGCTGGCCGACGCGCTCGACATCGGGATGTACGCCAAGGACAGCGTCGTTCTGGGGCGCGACGACCCCGCCGACGCGCTGTTCATCGTGCTGCGCGGGTCGGTGCAGGAACGCCATGGTGGGGAGGTTGCCGCGCTGCACGGGCCGGGCGACAGCTTCGATCTGGCCGCCCTGTATGGCGGCGGGCTGATCCGCAGCTTCGTCGCGGCGGAGGACAGCGTCTGTCACCTGTTTCCCCGCCCGGCGCTGGAAGGGTTGGCGCGCGACAACCCGGCCTTTGGCGCGGCGGTGCTCGGCGATTTTGCCCAGCGCATGCGCGCTCTGGCGGCCGAGCGCACCAACCGCGAGATGACGGCGCTGACCATGGCGCGCATCCGCCAGGCCTATCTGCACCCGCCGCTGTTCGTCGCGGGCAGCGCCAGCCTGCGCGACGCCGCCGAAACCATGAAGCGCAACAAGGCCAGCAGCGTTCTGGTGCGCGACAGCGGGGCGAACGGCGACGGGCCGGGGGAGGAACGCATCGGCATCCTGACCGGAACCGATCTGCGCGACCGAGTCGTGCTGGAAGGCCGCCCGGTCGATGAGCCGGTCGGCCCGCTCGCCCGCTATGGCCTGCTGACCATCGACCGCGACGATCTGCTGTTCAACGCGCTGGTGCTGATGACCAAGCACGCGGTGCGCCGCGTCGTCGTCACCGAAAACGGCGCGGTGGTCGGGCTGCTGGGGCAAAGCGACCTTCTCGCCGCGCTGTCCAACCATTCCCAGGTCATCGGCGTCCAGGTGGAACAGGCGACCTCGCCGGAGGATCTGCGGCAGGCCAGCCTGTCCATCGTCGCCCTGATCCGCACCCTGCACGCCACCGGCGTCAAGGTGGCCTTCATCGCCGACCTTGTCACCGAACTGAACCGCCGCATCTTCCGCAAGCTGTTCGAACTGCTGGCCCCGCCCGATCTGCTCGACAATTCCTGCCTGATCGTCATGGGCAGCGAGGGGCGCGGCGAGCAATTGCTGAAGACCGACCAGGACAATGGCTTGATCCTGCGCGACGGCTATGTCTGCCCCGATCTGCCGGAGATCGTCGCCGCCTTCGCGCGTCATCTCGTGTCCTTCGGCTACCCGCCCTGCCCCGGCAACATCATGGTGTCCAACCCCGACTGGACCCGCCCGCTGGCCGGGTACAAGGACGCCATTTTCCATTGGATCCACCATCCCGACGAAGCGGCGGCGATGAATCTGGCCATCTTCTACGACGCCGCCGCCGTCGCCGGGGACACCAGCCTGCTGGACGAGGCCAAGGGCTATCTGTTGAGCCGCCTGCAGGACAACCAGATGTTCTTCAGCCAGTTCGCCCGCCCGACCCTGGCCTTCGACACGCCGTCGGGCCTGTTCGCCGCGCTGTTCGAACGGCGGCGGGCCGAGCCGGTGGACATCAAGAAGGCGGGCGTCTTCCCCATCGTCCACGGCGTGCGGGCGTTGGCGCTGGAAAAACACATGACCGAAACCAACACGGTCGCCCGCATCTGGGCCTTGGCCGAAATGGGCGCGCTGGACCGCAAGCTGGCCGGGGAGTTGACGGAGGCCTTCGCCATCCTGTCCACCATCCGCCTGAAGGCCCGCGTCGAGTCCGGCGGCGAGGGGACCGGCGACCCGGCGGCGGAACTGGCCATCGACAACATGGTCCACCCCGACCGGCTGGGGAAGCTGGACCGCGACCAGTTCAAGGATTGTCTGGCGCTGGTCAAAAGCTTCAAGGAAACCATCGCCTATCACTTCCGCCTCAACCATTGAGACCGCAAGAGCCGAGACGCTGGCGATGCCCACCCCCACCACCCCGGCGCACGCTCCACCACACGGTGAGCGCGTCGCCATCCATTGCGACGCCACGTCCTTCGACGCCGCCCGCGCCGAACCGCTGCGGATCGCCGCCGTCCGCTTGCGGGGCAACCGCATCCTGACCGGCAGCGCCCTGATCCTGCGGGCGGGGGAGGATGGGTTTCCGGCGGACGCGGGCGCGCGTCTGGCCGCCTTCCTCGGCGACCGCCCGCTGATCGGCTATTTCCTGGATTTCTCGGCGACGCTGGTGGAGCGGCTGATCGGCGCGCCCCTGTCCAACGAACGGATCGAGGTGTCCGGCCTCTATTACGACCGCAAGATCAAGACCGCGCTGAAACACGCGGTCGATCTGCGGCTGGACCGGATGATCGCGGATTTGGACCTGCCGGTGCGCGCCGACGACGCCCGGGGAACCGCGCTGGCCGCCGCGATGGCGTGGTTGCGCCTGACCGGGCGGGGGTGACGCGCAAGGCGGGACGGATCAACCGCCGCGCTTGCCCCAGATCAATCGCTTGACGCCCGAGCGCGCCCGCACCGGAACAGGAGTTGCCACGAATTCCACGGATTTTTTCACGGATTTCGCGGAATGGGTGGCAGGTCCATCGAAGGACTGGCCTCATGACAAGTCATCGGACGGGATCGGCGAGACACTGGGATTCAAAAACCCGTGAAATCCGTGTTCTTGTCCGTGAAATCCGTGTTCAGTCTTGTTTCGGTGACGATGATCACGCGTTCAAGCGATGGACCTAACGCTTGCCCCACACTTCCTTACTCGCCGCCCATCATTCACCATCATCGCCCCCGGCCAGCGGCGGCGGTTCCCCGGCGATCCGGCGGCGACGATCGGCGCGGCGCATGATCTGCTTGCCGTGCTTGTGGATCGAGGGGCCTTCCAGCGGCCCGCCGGGGCGCACCGGCCTTTCGGCGAAGCGGCCCAGCGAGATCATGCGGTCGTACATCACCAGCGCCCCGGCAACGCCGACGTTGATGCAGAAGGCCATCGGGATCTTCACCACGAAGTCGCAGCGGTCGATCAAGGGCTGCGACAGGCTGGCCCGCTCCGGTCCCAGCACATAGGCCGCACGGCTGGGGTGGCGGAAGCTGGGCAGTTCGATGGCGTCGTCGGTCAGTTCCACCCCCACCAGGGCGCAATCGCGCGGCAGCGTCAGGTCGGCCACCCGGTCGTGCACGTAAAAGGGCAGATGCATCGTCGCGCCGGACGTGTCGACCAGCTTGGTTTCCCGCAATTCCGGTTCGGGATCGATGGCGAAGAAGAAGGACGCGCCGAAGGCGTGGGCGGTGCGCATCAGGTTGCCGACGTTGCCGGGTTTGCTGATGCGCTCGACGCCGATGGCGAAATAGCCGCGCATGGTCAGGATCGTGCCGTGGTCTGAAGGAAAAACGGGGCGGAGCTTGCCTCGCCCGCCCCGCCCGCGCAAGACCAAGCGTGCCCGCGCCGTGCGCGCCCTATTTCCGCACGGCCTCCAGCGCCGCGCGCAGCTTGGCCAGCACCGCCGGGTCGGTGTCCTTGTGGCAGGCCAGCGACATCACCGTGGTGTTGAAGGTCAGCACCGGCTTGATCTGGTCGGCCACGCCCTGAAGCTTGGCCAGATAGGGGCCGAGTTCTGACCCCGACGCCCAATAATCGATGCGCCCGGCCGCCAGCTTGGGCAGGTTCAGTTCGTCGCGCGGGGCGGCGTCCAGCTTGTACCCGCCCTTTTCGAGATAGACGGCCACCGCGTCGCCACCATAGCCGCCAATCGTCTTGCCGCGCGCGTCCTCCAGGCTTTTCAGCGGGGTGGCGTTGTCGGCCTTGGCGAACAGAACCCAGTCGTTGCGCACCAGCGGCCCGACCCATTCGAACAGACCCTTGCGCTCGGGCGTTTCGGTGGTGCTGTAGACGCAGGAGTCCTTCTGGCTTTGCGCGGTCTGATAGGCGCGGTTCCAGGGCAGCACCTCGATCTTGTAAGCCACCCCCGCCTTGTCGAACATGGCGCGGACCAGATCGGTGGCGATGCCCGCCACCTTGCCGTCCTGGGTCATGTTGAAGGGCGGGTATTCCTCGGTCGTCAGCAGGATGTCGGCCCGCGCGGCAACGGGGGCGAGGGCGACACATCCAGCAAGCAAGCAGACGCGAATCATCATCGGCACTCCCCTGGCGGCGGTGGTTGCGTCACGGCGGCGCGCCAACCGGGGTTGGACGCGGAAAAGACGCAAATTTCGCAAAAGTCCGGAAAGTGTGGGGGCGGGGGAACCGAATTGTCCATGCGGGCTGTCCCTGATTTGCGCGCGCCCCCCTTGCCTCCCGCCACGCCGGACGGCACTCTGGACGTTATGACGCACACGCACACCCACACCACCCACGCCGCCCACGGCCACGTTGACCACGGCGGCCCGATCGACAGCCCGATCCTGGTCGAGGTGACGCGCGGCGGCATGGTGGAATCGGTCCATCGCGGGCGGGCCTGTCTGGTGGACGCCGCCGGGCATCGTCTGGCCCAGTGGGGCGATGTCACCGCCCCCGTCTACCCGCGTTCGGCCATCGCAGCGCTCCAGGCCCTGCCCCTGGTGGACAGCGGCGCGCTCGACGCGTTCGAGTTGGGGGATTCCGAGCTGGCTCTGGCCTGCGCCAGCCACAGCGGCGAAATCCGCCACACCCGCCTGCTGGAAAGCTGGGTCAAGCGGCTGGGCCTGAGCGCCGACGATCTGGATTGCGGGCCACAGGTGCCGACCGATCCCGACACCGCCGCCGACCTGATCCGCGACGGCCAGGCCCCCACCGTGTTCCACAACACCGGGGCGGGCAAGCACGCTGGCCTTCTGACCACCATCCGCCACCGCAACGAACCGGTGAAGGGCTACACCCGCTTCGACCACCCGGCGCAGCAACGCCTGCTGGGCGTGCTGGAGCAGATGAGCGGGCAGGATCTGTCGCAAGCGCCCTGGGGCGTGGACCATTGCGGCCTTCCCACCATCGGCATCCCGCTGGAGGCCGTCGCCTACGCCATGGCCCGGCTCGCCGACCCGGTCGATCTGCCCGACGCGCGCGCCAGCGCCGCCAACCGCATCGTCAAGGCGTGGAAGGCCCACCCCCACCTGATCGGCGGCAAGGACAGCTTCGACACCCGGATGATGCAGGCGTCGGGCGGGCGGGTGCTGGTCAAGAGCGGGGCGGAGGGCATCGCCTGCGCCGTGCTGCCCAAGGAGGGCGTCGCCATCGCCCTGAAGATCGAGGATGGCTCCGCCCGCGCCCGCGACGTCGCCATGGCCGCGCTGATCCGCGCCACCGATGCGCTCAACGAGGAGCAATGGAGCCGGGCCGCCGATCTGCTGATCGTGCCGCAGCTCAACCGGGCCGGGCGCGAGGTGGGCGTGATCCAGGCGGCGGAAGGCTGGCCGGTTCTGGAGGCGTGAGTCGCCTCACCCCCGGCCACGACGCCGTGCCGCCGCCACACGCAACACCAGCGCCAACAGCAGCAGCGCCGTCGGCAGGGCATAAGCCACGTCCACCAACACCACCCGCTTGCCGAACGCCACCAGGAAGGTGATCCACACAGCGTGCAGGCCAACACGGTGCAGCCACCCCCAGCCCCGCCCGCCCAGCGCGGCGGCGGTCGCCGGAAAAGAGGTCGCCGCCATCAGCAGGATGAGGGCGTACACCACCCCGCCCGACAGCAGCGTGCCGACGTTGGTCAGAGTCCAGAACAGCGCCGGGTCGCGCTGGGCCAGCGCCAGCAACAGCGCGGCGTGCAGGCCGTGCGACAGGGCGAAGGACAGACCCAGGAAGCGCCGGTTCGCCCGCAGACCGCTCGTGATCCGGTTGGACCACAGGGTCGCCAGCGGTCCCGCGCAATAGGCCAGCAGGAACAGCAGCAGGGAACTGCGCGCCGTCAGCCGGACCCCCGCCCGCAACCCGTCGGTCGTCTCCGCCGCCGTCCCGACCAGGGCGGCGATGGCCACCACCAGCAGCGCGGCGGTTCCACCAACCAGACACCAGCCCGCCCGCCCGCCCGCAAGGGGGGCCGATGAGGCGCGCGCGTTCGGGGATGCGTTCATGAGTCTCGCACCTTTTGCTCTGTGAACGGGATGGACAGGGGGTTACGCGAGCAGACGGCGAACCACCGCCGCGTGGTCGCGGCACCGGCTGACCGCGACGGCCAGCACCAGCACCAAGGTGATTTCCAGGGTCAGCGCGGCAGCGGGCCACAGCGTCCCGGGTCCCACGTTTTCCACGGCGGCGTCGGTCAGACGCGGAACCGTCAGGGCGGTGTCGGCCGCCACCGACAGCATCAGGGCGGCCAGCGCCACCAGCGACAACCGCAACCCGGCGAACAGCCGCGCCCAGTCGCGCGCGCCGGGTTGCCAACGGCGGCGGGCGTCGCGGGCCAGCCAGCCGCCCCACAGCCCCAGCAGCAGCGCGGCGATGAAGGCCAGCCGGTCGAGCGCCAACGCCGCCAGCGCCAGCGGATCGCTGTCCATCTCCACCGGGTCGAGGTGCCAGCGGCGCAGCCCCATCGCGGCGAAGGCCACCAGCGCCACCAACGCCGCCAGCCGCCACAGCCGGTCGGCCTGCTGCTGCAGCGCCAAGGCCGCGAATTGCGCGGCGATGCGCCGGGGCGCGCCAAAGCGGGCGATCACCCGCGCCGCCGCGCCGCCCGCATCCGTGGCGTCTGGGTCCGCACCATCGGCTTCCGCCGCCAGCGCGCATTCCAAATGATCGCCGACCTCCTCCACCACGCGGGCGGCCAGGGGCGGATCGAAGCGCAGCGCGTCGGCCAGCGCGTCGAGATAGGCGTCCACCGCCTCCACCGCCGATTCGGTCGCGGTTTCGGACACCGACTCGGTCATGGCGCGCCCGCCGCCGGGGGCGGTTGATCCGCCACACCGCCACCGTTTCCGCCACCGTCTCCGGCGTCGGCCATCACCCGTTCGACCGCCTCGGCAAAGGCGCGCCAGACGTCGCGGTGACGGTCCAGCGCCGCCCGGCCCTGCGGCGTCAGGGTGTAGACCCGCCGCCGCCGCCCGCTGGGCGCGGTCGTCCAATCGCTGTTGACCGCCCCGGCCTTTTCCAGCCGGTGCAGCGCCGGGTAGACGGTTCCCTCGGGCAGGTTGAAAACGCCGCCGCTGCGCCGTCTGATGGCCTCGATGACCGCGTAGCCGTGCGCCGCCTCCCCCGCAAGGGCGGCGAGCACGATGGCGTCGAGGTGTCCTTTGAGCAGATCGCCTTCCATACCAAGCATCACTAAGCCTAGTTTCACTAGGTGTCAAGCGCCCTTCACCTCCACCAACTCCGCAAGCGCGATCAACAGCACCCCGGTTAGGGTTTGGGCACAGGAGCCAGACGACGATGACCACATCCTCCCCCCATCCACCGTTTCCCGGATTTGCCAGCGCCCCACACCCCGACCGTCCGGCAAAGGCCGACACGCTGTTGGAGTACGGGCGGCGGATGGATCGGGTGGTGACGCACATCGCCGCGCATCTCGACGATCCGCTGGATCTGGACGCGTTGGCGGCGGTGGCCTGCTTCTCGCCCTACCATTTCCACCGCATCTACCGGGCGATGATCGGGGAAACCGTGACCGACACCCTGCGCCGCCAGCGGCTGCACCGCGCCGCCGGGATGCTGGTGACGGGGCGGGAGAGCATCGCCGCCATCGCGCGGCGGGCCGGGTATGGCAGCGTCGCCGCCTTCACCCGCGCCTTTGCCCAGAGCTACGGCCTCACCCCCGCCGCCTACCGGCGTCAGGGCCTGGCCTCGCCCTTCGTCTGGCCCCTGGCCGACCCGTTCCACGCGACCCCACCCCACGCCAACGCGGAGAGCGCCATGCGCAGCGTCACCATCGACACCCTGGCCCCGGCCACCCTGATCGGCTTCGACCATCGCGGTCCTTACATGGAGATCAACACCGCCTTTTCCCGCGCCCACGCCTGGATGGTCGGGCGCAACCTGCTGACCCCGGCCACCCGCTGCATCGGCGTCTATTTCGACGATCCGTCGGCGGTCGCGCCCGCCGATCTGCGCGCCTTCGCCGGATTCGTGGTGGCGGGAACCCCAGCGCTGGAGGATGGCGCGCGCAGCCTGTCGCTGCCGGGCGGCCGCCACGCCACCATGATCCACAAGGGGCCATACGCCGAATTGGGGGCGGCCTATCAATGGCTGTATGGGGAGTGGCTGCCCGCCAGCGGCCACACGCCCGCCGATCAACCCTGTTTCGAAGAGTATCTGAACGACCCGCGCGCCACCCCGCCGGAGGAGTGGTTGACCCGCATCTGCGTGCCGCTCGCCGGGTGAGTCGCCGCCCACGCCGCCCTCCGCCAAACGGGCCATCGCTCAGGTCAGGAAAGCGCGGAGGTAAGGATAGCCTCCTCGGCGCGCAGGGGGCTGCCCAGCGGCGGGGGCGCGGTGCTATGGTCCGCCACCGCACCGTTTTCCCCGCACAAGCCACGGCAGCCCCCTTCATGAGCATCGACGATCTGCGCGCCCAGTACGAGGTCTATCCCTACCCGGCGCGCGCCCCGGCGGACGAGGCCAAGCGCCTGATCACCGGATCGCCCAGCCATCTGGACGAGATCACCCATTGCGTCTTCGGCGGTCGGCTGCCCAGCGACCGGCCGCTGCGGGTGCTGGTGGCGGGCGGGGGAACCGGCGACGGCACCATCATGCTGGCCCAACAACTGGCCGACGCCGAACGGTCGGGCCGCATCCCGCCCGCCCGCATCACCTACGTCGATCTGTCCGACGCCAGCCGCGCCATCGCCCAGGCCCGCGCCGACGCGCGCGGCCTGACCAACATCCGCTTCCAACGCGGCTCGCTGCTGGAGTTGGAAGAGGTGACGGCGCAGGACGGTCCGTTCGACTACATCGATTGCTGCGGCGTGCTGCACCATCTGCCCGACCCGTCGGCGGGGCTGCGCTCGCTCGCCGCCGCTCTGGCCCCGGGCGGCGGGATCGGCCTGATGGTCTACGCCCCCTATGGCCGCACCGGCGTCTACCCGATGCAGGCCGCGCTGCGCACCATGACCGACGGGTTGCCCCCGGCGGAGCGGGTGGCGCTGGCCCGCCGCCTGATCCAAACCCTGCCCGCGTCCAACTGGTTGCTGAACAACCCCTTCGTCAGCGACCACCGGCAGGCCGACGCCAACCTCTATGACCTGCTGCTGCACTCCTGCGACCGTCCTTACACGGTGACGGAGCTGGCGGAACTGGCCGACAGCGCCGGGCTGGCCGTTGGCACCCTGATCGACCCGATCCGTTACGAGCCGTCCACCTGGGCGCGCGACCCCCGCCTGCTGAAACGGCTGGACGGGCTGTCGCGGCTGGAGCGCGCCGCCTGGGCCGAACAAATCTGCGGCAGCATGACCAAGCACATCGCCTATCTGCTGCGCCCCGCCGATCTGGCAGGGGCCGTCGCCCCCTTCGACGGGCCGGAGGTCATCCCGGTGCTGCGCGATCTGGATGGCGCGGCGGTGGCCAAGGGCCTGCCGCCCGGCGGCAGCCTGGAGGTGGAGGTGCTGGGCAGCGTCCTGCCCCTGCCGCTGCCCCGTCTGGCCGGGCCGATCCTGTCCCAGATCGATGGCACGGCGACGTTGGCGGAGATTCACGCCGCCATCGCGCCCAAGACCGGGGCCAGCTGGGATCTGTTCTTCCAACAGGCCAAGGCGCTGTTCGAGGCGCTGAACAGCGTTGGGAAAATGTACGTGCGCCGGTGAGGGGATGAGGCGGACCCCGTCAAGCGCAACACCCACACCAAAAACAAAGGCCGCCGGGTTGCCCCGGCGGCCAGGTTCTGGATGGAAGGAGTTAACCAGCCGTACTCATTGCGCTCAGTGGATGCTTTCGCCGTGCAGGGCGAGGTCGAGGCCGTCGCGCTCCACATCCTCTTCCACACGCAGGCCCATGACCACGTCGATGATCTTCAGCAGGACGAAGGTGGCGATGGCGCACCAGCCGATGGTCCAAGCCACGCCCTGGATCTGGATCCACACCGCCGACGCGTTGCCTTCCAGCAGGCCCAGCGTGGCTTTCGGGTCGGCCTGGAGGACCGCCGCGAAGCCGCCTTCGCTGTTGGACACCGACATCTTGGCGAACACACCGGTCAGCACGGCACCGATCAGACCGCCCACGCCGTGCACGCCGAAGGCGTCCAGGCTGTCGTCGTACCCCAGGGCCTTCTTCAGGCTGGTGGCCGACCAGAAGCAGATGACGCCAGCGATCAGGCCGATGATGACCGCACCGGTCGGATCGACGAAACCGGCGGCGGGCGTGACGGCGACCAGACCGGCAACCGCACCCGAGATGATGCCCAGGACCGAGGGCTTGCCCTTGGCGGCCCATTCAGCCAGCAGCCAACCCAGCGCCGCACCGGCGGAGGCGATGTGCGTGGCGGCCATGGCCATGCCAGCGCGGGGACCGGCGGTCAGCGCCGAACCGGCGTTGAAGCCGAACCAACCCACCCACAGCAGCGAGGCGCCGATCAGCGACAGCACCAGGTTGTGCGGCATGAAGGCTTCCTTCGGATAGCCCTTGCGCTTGCCGATCACCAGCGCGGCGACCAGACCGGCGATGCCCGCGTTGATGTGGACGACCGTGCCGCCGGCGAAGTCCAGAACGCCCAGACCGAACAGGAAGCCCGCCGGGTGCCAGACCCAGTGCGCGATCGGCGCGTAGACGACCAGCGACCACAGGGCGGTGAAGACCAGCAGCGAGGAGAACTTCATGCGGTCGGCGAACGCGCCGGTGATGAGCGCCGGGGTGATGATCGCGAAGGTCATCTGGAACATCATGAAGACCGGCTCGGGGATCGTCGTCGGGACCGGAGACGCGCCGCCTTCACCCAGGATGAACGGGGTGGCGAAGTTCAGGCCCTTCAGGAACAGACGATCCAGACCGCCGATGTAGGGGCCTTGGCCGGTGAAGGCCAGGCTGTAACCGATGACGTACCACAGCACGCTGACCAGGCAGGTGATGGCAAAGCTCTGCATCACCGTGGCCAGCACGTTCATCTTGCGGACCATGCCGCCGTAAAACAGGGCCAGACCGGGGATGGTCATCATCAGGACGAGCGCCGTCGAAACCAGCATCCAAGCGGTGTCGCCACCGTTGATGGTCGGCGTCGCAGCAGCCGCCGGAGCCGCTGCGGCGGCAGCCGCCGCAGCTGCCGCAGCGGCCGCAGCCGCCGCAGGATCTTGCGCCAGGGCGTCGGCGGGCAGACCGGCCAAGCCCAGAGCAACCGCCATCATCGGTGCGGCCAAAAGGAACAGACGGTTCATCGAGGCTCCTCTTTCTTCGATATCACTCCCGCCCGTTGCGGCCCGTCCGGAACCCGAGGTCTGCCGGACGATCCCCGCAAGGGGCACCCCGTCCCGGTCGCCCCGTCCCCGGCAAAGACGGGGCGGCGGACGGGACCAAGGACGCCCCACACTCTTCAAGAAGCGTGCCAGCCAAAAATGGCGGGGAATCGTCGGGGTTGTTATCGACCACCCACCACCGCCACCGCCTGGACACCGAGTCGCACCCTCAATCTGCACGAAAAACAGGCAACCATGCCAAACGGAAATCCGCCGCGCTTTTCGGGCTTTGGGCACCCACTTCCCGAAAAATCCCGCCCCTTCCCCGCCGAGTCTGTACGCGAATGATGCATGTGGTGATTTTTTAAGCACATTGTGCGCCGCACTCTTGCGCATCCAACCGACCGAACCGCGAAAAAAGCACCGACTTCCGCCACCCCTTGGCCCACGGGTGCAGATGTGGCACCGTCAACGCCTTCATCGGGATCGCCGACCGGCAACGGCAACCCCAAGGAAGCGTTGGGGCAAAAAGAAGCATTAGGGAGTGACGGTCATGCTCGACAAACGGGATTTGCGTCTGGCACCGCGCCGTGCCGTGGCCCTGGTTCTGGCCGGGGGGCGCGGCAGCCGCCTGAAACAGCTGACCGACCGCCGCGCCAAGCCCGCCACCTATTTCGGCGGCAAGTTCCGCATCATCGATTTCGCGCTGTCCAACTGCGTGAACTCCGGCTTCCGCCGCATCGGCGTCATCACCCAATACAAGTCGCACAGCCTGTTGCGCCATCTGCAACGCGGCTGGAACTTCTTCCGGGGCGAGATGAACGAGTTCTGCGACCTGCTGCCCGCCCAGCAGCGCATCGACGAGACCTCCTGGTACCAGGGGACCGCCGACGCGGTGTATCAGAATCTCGACATCCTGCGCAGCCACGACCCCGAACACATCCTGATCCTGGCGGGCGACCACATCTACAAGATGGATTACGGCGCGCTGCTGCTCGACCACATCGCGCGCGGGGCCGACGTGACCGTGCCCTGCGTGGAGGTGCCGCGCGAACAGGCCACCGGCTTCGGCGTCATGCATGTGGACGACGAGCGCCGCATCATCGATTTCGTCGAAAAGCCCGCCGACCCGCCCCCCATGCCCGGCAAGCCCGACATGTCGCTGGCCAGCATGGGCATCTATGTCTTCAACGCCCAGTTCCTCTACGACCAGCTGGAGCGCGACGTCAGCACGCCGGGATCCAGCCGCGATTTCGGCAAGGACATCATCCCCCATCTGGTGACGTCCGGCGCGCGGATCATGGCGCACAATTTCGCCGACAGCGCCGTGATCGACGCGCCCGACGATGTGCCCTATTGGCGCGACGTCGGCACCATCGACGCCTATTGGGAAGCCAATCTCGACCTGTGCCACGTCACGCCGCAGTTGAACATGTACAACCGCGACTGGCCGATCTTCACCTATCAGGAGCAGTTGCCCCCGGCCAAATTCGTGTTCGACGACGAGGACCGGCGCGGCATGGCGGTGGATTCGCTGGTGTCGGGCGGCTGCATCATCTCCGGTTCCACCGTGCGCCGGTCGCTGCTGTTCAGCTCCGTCCGCGTCAACTCCTACAGCGAGCTGCACGAGGCGGTGGTGCTGCCCGATTGCGACATCGGCCGCCATTGCCGCCTGACCAAGGTGGTGATCGACCGGGGCGTGACCATCCCCAACGGGCTGGTGGTGGGCGAGGATCCCGAACTCGACGCCAAGCGCTTCTACCGCAGCGAGGGCGGCGTCTGCCTGATCACCCGCGACATGATCGACGCCCTGCCCAAGGACTGACCGGCCAACGCCGTCCCGCCCCCTCCCCCGCCCCGGCGGGGAGAGGGCGCGGGCGGTGCGCCCGCTGTTCCGTTCCATTCCCCTTCCCGACCGAGCCGCCCCGCCGATGCGCGTCCTTTACGCCACCTCCGAATGCTACCCGCTGGTCAAGACCGGGGGGCTGGCCGACGTCTCCGCCGCCCTGCCGCCCGCGCTGAACGCCGCCGGGGCCGACGTCCGCCTGCTGCTGCCGGGCTATCCGGCGGTGCTGAACGGGCTGTCGAACCTGCACGAGGTGGGCGACCTCATCACCGACCTGCCCGGCTGCGACCGCGCCCGCCTGCTGTTGGGGCGCACGGCGGACGGCGTGCTGGCCTACGCGCTTGACGCGCCGTCGCTCTACAACCGGCCGGGAAACCCGTATCTGGGGCCGGACGGGCGGGATTGGCCGGACAACGCCCAGCGTTTCGCCGCGCTGGCCTGGGCCGCCGCCGGCTTTGCCGCCCACACCAGCTACGATCCCTGGTGGCGGCCCGACGTGCTGCACGGGCATGATTGGCAAACCGGCCTCATCCCCGCCTATCTCACCCTGCGCCCCGACCGTTTCGGCGGGCCGTCGCGCCCCGGGACCATCCTGACCATCCACAACATCGCCTATCAGGGCAACGTCGGCCCCTGGATGCTGGGGGAGCTGGGCTTGCCCGCCTCCTGCTTCCGCATGGATGGGGTGGAGTATTACGGCAACATCGGCTTTCTGAAGGCGGGCTGCTATTACGCCGACCGCCTGACCACGGTCAGCCCGACCTACGCCCACGAAATCCAGACGCCGGAGCATGGGACCGGCCTGCAAGGGCTGCTGGCCGGGCGGGCCGCCGATCTGTCGGGCATCCTGAACGGGGTGGATTACGACATCTGGGATCCGGCGCGCGACCCCCACATCGCCGCCCGCTACACCCCCGACGATCTGGGCGGCAAGGACGCCTGCAAGGCCGATCTGCAATCCGCCTTCGGCCTGGACCGCCGCCCGGACGCGCCGCTGGCCGCCGTGGTCAGCCGCCTGACCTGGCACAAGGGGCTTGATCTGGTGCTCGACGCCGCGTCGCACTGGGTGGGCTGGGGCGGTCAACTGGTGGTGTTGGGCAGCGGCGACCCGGCCAGCGAGGCCGGTTTCCGCCAGTTGGCCCAACAGCACCCGCAATCGGTCGGTGTCCGCATCGGCTATGACGAGCCGCTGTCCCACCGCATCCAGGCCGGGTGCGACCTGTTCCTGGTCCCGTCGCGCTCGGAACCCTGCGGCCTGACCCAGATGTACGCCCTGAAATACGGCAGCCTGCCACTGGTCCGCCGCACCGGCGGTCTGGCCGACAGCATCATCGACGCCAACCCCGCCGCCATCGCCGACGGCAGCGCCACCGGCTTCCAATTCGTCGCCCCGACCGCGCAGGAACTGCTGTGGTCCCTGCGCCGCGCCATCGCGCTGTACCGCAAACCCGACCGCTGGCAAGCCATGCAACGCCACGCCATGACCCGCGACCTCGGCTGGCGCGGCCCGGCGGAGGAGTATATGGAGCTGTACCGGGGATTGGTGCCGTAAGGGGCGGGACTGTGGATTTTAAGATCCGCCACGGATTTCACGGATTTTTTCGCGGATTTCACAGAACGCGTCTCAGAACCATCCTGATTGTGACCTTGGCCCAAACCTCATGACGGCATGGATGAGGCAATTGAGATCAGAAATCCGTGTAATCCTTAATTTTATCCGTGGAATCCGTGTCCATTCTTGCTTGCATGACGGTGATCGTTCGTTCAAGCGATTGCCCTGCCCGCCGCACACCAGCGTTGCGCCCCTGCCGCATCGGCCCTATGGTGCGCGGCAAACTCTGAAAGTCCCTGGGCACCGATGACTGACCTTTCGCAC
Organism: Azospirillum griseum; assembly: GCF_003966125.1. Lineage (GTDB taxonomy): Bacteria > Pseudomonadota > Alphaproteobacteria > Azospirillales > Azospirillaceae > Azospirillum > Azospirillum griseum. The sequence goes on along the minus strand of NZ_RXMA01000010.1, from coordinate 139,329 downwards.
ATCCGCAATTTCTCGATCATCGCGCACATCGACCACGGCAAATCGACCCTGGCCGACCGGTTGATCCAACAGTGCGGCGGCCTTGACGCGCGCGAGATGCGCGAACAGGTGCTCGACAGCATGGACATCGAGCGCGAGCGCGGGATCACCATCAAGGCCCAGACCGTCCGCCTGCTCTACAAGGCCGAAGACGGCAAGCAATACACCCTGAACCTGATGGACACCCCCGGCCACGTCGACTTCGCCTATGAGGTCAGCCGGTCGCTGTCGGCCTGCGAAGGCTCCATCCTGGTGGTGGACGCCAGCCAGGGGGTGGAGGCGCAGACGCTGGCCAACGTCTATCAGGCCATCGACAACAACCACGAAATCATCCCGGTCCTGAACAAGATTGATCTGCCCGCCGCCGAACCCGACCGGATCAAGCAGCAGATCGAGGATGTGATCGGGCTGGACGCGTCCGACGCGGTGGAGATCTCGGCCAAGACCGGCCTGAACATCGGCGCGGTGCTGGAGGCGGTGGTCAAGCGCCTGCCCTCCCCCCAGGGCAACGCCGACGCGCCGCTGAAGGCGCTGCTGGTCGATTCCTGGTACGACCCCTATCTGGGCGTCGTCATTCTGGTGCGCGTCGTCGATGGCGTGCTGAAGGTCAACCAGAAGGTCCGCTTCATGGCGGCGGGCAGCGCCCACGACGTGGACCGCGTCGGCGTGTTCACGCCCAAGGCCCTGCTGACCGGCGAGCTGCGCCCCGGCGAGATGGGCTTCATCACGGCGGCGATCAAGGACATCACCCAGACCAAGGTCGGCGACACCATCACCGACGAACGCCGCCCGGCCACCGAACCGCTGGCGGGCTTCAAGCCGTCGATCCCGGTGGTGTGGTGCGGTCTGTTCCCGGTGGACGCCGCCGATTTCGAACGGCTGCGCGACAGTTTGGGCAAGCTGAAGCTGAACGACGCCAGTTTCCATTACGAGGCGGAGACGTCGGCGGCGCTGGGCTTCGGCTTCCGCTGCGGCTTCCTGGGCCTGCTGCATCTGGAAATCATCCAGGAGCGGTTGGAACGCGAATTCAACCTGGACCTGATCACCACGGCCCCCTCGGTGGTCTACAAACTGACCATGACCGACGGCACGGTGATGGACCTGCACAACCCGGCCGACATGCCCGACGTGGTCAAGATCGACCACATCGACGAGCCGTGGATCAAGGCCACCATCATGCTGCCCGACGAGTATCTGGGCGGCGTGCTGCAACTCTGCACCGAACGGCGCGGCCAACAGATCGAGCTGACCTACGCCGGGTCGCGCGCCATGCTGGTCTATCGCCTGCCGCTGAACGAGGTGGTGTTCGATTTCTACGACCGCCTGAAATCGATCAGCCGGGGTTACGCCAGCTTCGATTACCAGATGGACGCGTATGAGGAGGGCGACCTCGTCAAGCTGTCGATCCTGGTGAACGCGGAGCCGGTGGACGCGCTGTCGATGATCGTCCACCGCAGCCAGTCCGAACGCCGGGGCCGCATGCTGTGCGAACGGCTGAAGGAGCTGATTCCCCGCCAGCTCTTCAAGATCGCCGTGCAGGCTGCCATCGGCGGCCGCGTGATCGCCCGCGAAACCATCAGCGCCATGCGCAAGGACGTGCTGGCCAAATGCTATGGCGGCGACATCAGCCGCAAGCGCAAGCTGCTGGACAAGCAAAAGGAAGGCAAGAAGCGCATGCGCCAATTCGGCCAGGTCGAAATCCCGCAGAGCGCGTTCATCGCCGCGCTCAAGATGGGGGATGAGTGAGGCCGTCGGCCTTGACCGCCCCAGCCCACCCATGACGAGGGATCGCGCTCATGATCATGCCACCGAACGACAGCGTTTTTGATCGGCACGGTCGTGAGTGCGACCAGATTGTTGACGAGTTCATCAAATCTCGTTGCGCAAACAACCCAGAGAAATTGTTCCACTACACATCGGTTGCGGGGTTCGAAGCGATAATCAGAAACGGTACCTTATGGGCCACCGCCCTTCCCCACATGAATGATCCCACTGAATTAATCCATGGCGTGGAAAAATTTAATGAATACCTCCAACAAAAATTGCCGATTCTATCCGGGGACCTAAGAAAATTCTGGGATAAGTGTCTTTCTGGCACCGACAACAGCACAATACGGAAAATTTCCGATCAATTTTTCTCTATATCATTTAGCAAAAAGGAAGATGACCTTAATCAATGGAGATCATACGCCAAAGATTGCTCTGGCTTCTCCCTTGAGTTTTCTTACGATTTTATCAATTCATACATGAAAGACCCTGAGATACCCCATAAACATAAATTTTTCTCGTCTGAAATTTTTTATGACTACGAGGTTTTTCACGTCGCGTCTGATAAAATCATTGCTTTAACAAACAAGTACGCATCGAATGAAAGAACAAATGATTCACTTGGATTTCTGATTAATGTAATTACCGCATCCCTCCGTCTATCTTTTTATCAAAAAAACAAGCACTATCGAGAAGAAAAAGAATGGAGGATATTGATTTATATGGGAAATGAAAAACAAGAGCAAGAAATTGAATACCGAACCCGAGGCAACAGCCTCGTTCCATACACAGAATTCAACTGGAAATCCGCCACCCCTTGCCCCCTGAAGCGGGTGTGGATCGGACCCGCTGCCGCCCACGACACCACCCCGGAGTCGGTCAAAGCGTTCCTGAAGCACCACGGCTACGGTGACGAGATCGAAGTCCTGAAATCCGACTTTCAGTATCGCAGCCTTTGATCGCCGCCTAACAGGAACGCTACCCTAAAACGATTCAGTGGAAGTCCAGCGAACCAGTGTTGTCCGAGGAAACGGAGGAGCAGGCATTCGCCCGCTCCCCCAATCCCTTACCCCGCCGTCACCGTCAACTCGCCCACCAGCGGCACCGGCATCAGCGCCTTGACCTCCGCGCTCGATTTGCCCGACGCGAACAGGCAGACCAGCTTGGCCAGCGAGGCTTCCGGGGTCATGTCATAGGCACCGATGGCCCCGACGGCACCCAGACCGGTGGCGTAGGCCCCGGGCAGCACGGAACCGGCCTGCACCTGGGTGTTGTCCATCAGCACGACACCGTTCGCGTTGGCGTCGGACAGCGCCTGAAGGAAGGCCGGGTCGGACGGGCCGTTGCCCTCGCCGAAGGCCAGCAGGACCGCACCCTTGACCGCCGGTTGCGTGGCGTTCAGCACCGCCGTGACCGTGCTGGCCTGGATGCCGGGGTACAGCCACAGCATCACGGCGGAAAAGCCGGTGACGGCCTGGGCCTGCGCGTCCAGGGCGGCTTGGCAGGCGGCGAGGTTGGCCGGTTCCGACAAGGAGGTGTCCGGCCCCGGCATCGGCAGCCACAGCGCGGTGTTCTGGGTGATGAAGCTGCCAACCTCGGCCAGCGGCGGGAAGTTGGGCGAACCGAACCCGGCGAACTGGTTGGCGTTGATCTTTTCCGACCGGTTGCCGCGCAGCAGCTTGGTGTCGAAATAGACCGTCGCCTCCGGGATCGCCACGGTCCCCGCCACCACGATGGCCCCGACCAGATTGGTCAGCGCGTCGGTCAGGGAGAAGATCAAGGGCACCTGCGAGCCGCTGACCACCACCGGCTTGGACAGGCCGGGCAGCAGGAAGGACAGGGCCGAGGCGGTGTAGGCCATGGTGTCGGTGCCGTGCAGCACGACGAAGCCGTCATACTCCTGGTAGACGCTGGTCAGCTTGCGGGCGATGGTGATCCAATCCGACGGCGTCATGTTGGAGCTGTCGAGCGTGGTGTCGAACCACTCCATCGTCCAGGTCAGGCCCGGGTAATCGGCGACCTGATGATTCGCCAGCCCCGGCATCGACAGGACGAGCTGTTCGAACTCCGGCCCCGGCATCGGGGCGAGCGCGCCCTGATCGTTCGGCTTGCAGCCGATCGTTCCGCCGGTGTAGAGGACATAGACCTTTGCCATCGCCTGTTTCTCCGCGCCATCGTTGATTGGGACCGGCTCGCGTCGAGCGGGTCGCCGCCAGCCACCACCCCGAATTGTATTATCGGGATATGTTCGCCGAAACGATAGTGCAGATCGGCGCGTTCCTCAACGCAGAATCACGCGCACGGTGACGCCGCCGGTCGGGGTGGCGCGCGGATCCCACAGCGGGGCGTCCAACCGGGCGGGCGTCAGGACGGGCGCGTGCTCCAGCCGCAGGCGGGGCGGGGTGGCGTCCTCCGGGATGGGGCGGGTGCTGGACGTGGGGCCGGGCGCGCCGGCGGCGGTCAGGATCAGATGGGCGCAGGCGGACAGCAGGGACATGATCGGCTCCAGGGAACAGAGGCGGCGGGGGTGGGCCGACCATGCGCGCCCCGACATTCCCTTTGAAACGAATAGGCATTATGACCTCATCACGAATCGTGATGACCAGCCGTTGCGGCGGTCGGGCGGCTCTGCTTGAATGGGTGACGCTGTTGTGAGTGCCCACCGCCATGCCCGCCAACCTCGACACCGACCTGCTGCGCGCCTTCACCGCCGTCGCCGACACGCTGAGCTTCACCCGCGCCGGTGAGCAGCTGTTCCGCACCCAGGCGGCGGTCAGCCAACAGGTGCGGCGGCTGGAGGACACCGTCGGCAAGCGCGTGTTCGAACGCGACACCAAGGGCGTGCGCCTGACCCGCGACGGCGAGGTGCTGTTGGCCTACGCCCGCCGGATGCTGACGCTCAACGACGAGGTGATGGCCCTGATGCGCCGGACCACCACGGTGGCCAGCGTGCGCATCGGCACGCCCGACGATTACGCCACCATGCTGCTGCCGGAGGTGCTGGCCCGTTTCAACGCCAGCTACCCGGACGTGATGGTGGAGGTGGTGTGCGACAACAGCCCCGATCTGGTCGCGGAGATCGAACGCGGGCGTTACGATCTGGCGCTGGTGACGCAGCGGTCCGACACCCCCGGCGGCGAGCTGGTGCGGCGGGAGCCGGTGGCCTGGGTCGCCCCGCCGCGCGATCCCGCCCTGCCCCGCCCGGTGGAGGATCTCGATCCGCTGCCGCTGGCGCTGTTTCCCAAGGGCTGCGTCGTCCGCGATCTGGCGGTGGACGCGCTGGACCGCATCGGCCGCGACTGGCGCGTCGCCTTCACCAGCAAGAGCGTGGTCGCCGTGCATGGGGCGATCCTGGGCGGGCTGGGGGTGACGGCGATGGAGGCCTGCACGGTCCCGACCAGCCTGCGGCGGCTGGACTCGGCGGACGGCTTCCCCGACCTGCCCGACATCCACATCGCCCTGCACCGCGCGCCCGGTGCCCTGGCCAAACCGGCGCGGCTGCTGGCCGACGCCATCCATGATCTGGTGGGAGAAACCGCGCGATGACCCGGCGGATGCCCCTGTTCCTTCTTGCGTTGTCCCTGCTCGCCGCGCTGATGGCCGCCCCCCCGTTGGCGCGGGCGCAAAGCCCGGTCGCCATCGGCGCGCCGCTGACCGGCGAGGTCATTTTGAACCGCGACATCGAGGTGCGGATCGACCCCAACGCCGACGCCCGCATCGTGATGACGCTGAAGCAGGGCAAGGCGCTGAACGCGCTGGACACGCCGCGCGGCACCTATTGGACCAAGGTCGCCATCGGCGGCCAGCCCATCGGCTATGTCCCCGCCGACAGCCTGGATCCGGCGCTGATGGTCACGGGCCGCCCGGCGGTGGGCGGCGAAGGGCCGCAACCGGCCAAGCCCGCCGCCAACGGCAAACCCGCCGAGCCGCCCTACAGCGGCCGCACCGCCGCCGTCGTTCCGCGCGACGCGTGGGAAAAGGCGGCGCAAACGCCCGGTCAGGGCTATGTCGTCGCCGCCAAGCCGATCAGCGCCACCGAATTCGTCGATTCGAAGAAGCGCCGCCCCTTCACCCTGCGCAAGGGCGACGTCGTCGCCGTCATCAGCATCGCCAACGGCCAAGCCACCCTGGCGCTGCCCGCCGGAACCCGCGCCACCGCCCCGGTGGAGGGGATGATCGGCGTCGTCGCCCCCTATCCCCTGCCCGGCATGCCGCCGATCGAACCGGGCATGCTCTATGGCGCGAAGCTGGGCCAATATGTGAGCTACAGCGAGGGGATGCGCGCCTGGAAGGAGTTCACCGCCGGGCCGGGCAGCGCCTATCGCGATCTGCCGCCGATGGTGTGGCCGGTCTTCAAGGGCGGGCGCACGCTGTATGATCTGGGCGTCGGCCCCTTCACCCGGTTGCAGGTGGACACCGCCTGCGGCACGCTGGCCCAACGCGGGTTGGATTGCACGGTCATCGAATTGGAAACCTTCTGACCATTCGTTAAGCTTTGTGCCGCATTGTGGCGCACCGCCCTTCCGCCGCCCCACCCGACCGCCTTTCGGACCTCGCCCGCATGACCCACACCGATCAAACCACCGGCGACGCCCCCGACGACGATCTGTTCTTTCTGGACGAGGGGGAGGAGAGCGCGGCGGTCCCACCGGACGTGGATGCCCCCGCCCACCCGCTGGCGGCGGCACCGTCGGGCCAGCGGTGGAAGCTGCTGATCGTCGATGACGAGCCGGAGGTGCATTCGATCACCAAGCTCGTGCTGTCCGATTTCGCCTACAAGGGCCGTCCGGCGCACTTCATCTCCGCCCATTCGGCGGAGGAGGCGCGGACGATCCTGGCGCGGGAAACCGACATCGCCATGATCCTGCTGGACGTGGTGATGGAAACCGAGGACGCCGGGCTGCAACTGGTCCACCACATCCGCGAAGAGCTGAAGAACCGCCACGTCCGCATCATCCTGCGCACCGGCCAACCGGGGCAGGCCCCGGAACGGGCGGTGATCCTCGATTACGACATCAACGATTACAAGGCCAAGACCCAGCTCACCGCCCAGCAGCTCTTCACCACCACGGTCGCCGCCCTGCGCTCCTACGAAGACATCATGGCGATCGAAGCGAACCGGCGCGGCCTGCAAAAGATCATCGACGCGTCGTCGTCGCTGTTCCAGGCGCGCTCGATGAAGCTGTTCGCCGGGGGCGTGTTGACGCAACTTTCCGGCCTGCTCGGCGTCGGGCCGGACGCCATCCTGTGCGTGCAGCGCGGGTCGGTGCTGGGCGGGGCGCGCGACGGGCTGTATGTGCTGGCCGGGGCCGGGCGGTTCGAAACCCTCATCAACGAACCGGCGCTGAACCATGTCGACCCCGACGTGCTGGGGCTGGTGATGGCCTGCCTGGAAAGCCGCGCGAACCATTACGCGGGCGAGCACATCACGCTGTACATCCGCACGCCGAACCGGCGGGAAAACGTCGTCTATCTCCGCTCCGACCGCCCGCTGTCCGATCTGGACCGCGAGTTGATCGAGGTGTTTTGCGGCAAGATCTCGGTCGGCTTCGACAATCTGTATCTGTACGAACAGTTGCACCGCGCCCAGCAAGGCACGCTGGCGGCGCTGGCCGATCTGGCCGAACGGCGCGCGGCGGACGCGGACGGCGACAACCGCTTCGCCCGGTCCCTGCGCATCGCGGCGGTGACGGAGCGGATCGCCCGCCAACTGCGCGACGAGAACCGCTTTCCCGAGATCATCGACGAGTCCTTCCTGTCGATCATCGGCCTGTCGGCGATCCTGCACGACGTCGGCAACGCCGCCATCGACCCGTCGATCACCGCCAAACCCGGCCCGCTGTCCCCCGACGAACGCGCGGCGATGCAGCGCCACACCCTGGCCGGGGCCGACCTGCTGACCCGCGCCAGCCGCCTGACCGACGGACAGACCCATCTGCACATCGGGGCCGACGTCGCCCGCTGGCACCACGAGAATTGGGACGGGCGCGGCTACCCCGACGGTCTGGCCGGGGACGCGATCCCGCTGAGCGCCCGCATCGTCGCCGTCGCCGACGCCTACGACGCCATGCGCCACCACCGCCCCCACCGCGCCGCGCTCAGCCACGACGCCACCCTGACCGAAATCCGCAACGATTCCGGCCACCGCTTCGACCCGGTGGTCGTGGCCGCCTTCCTGGCGGTGGAGGGGGAGATCGCGGGGTTGTGAGGGGCTATGACCAATGCCTCGGATAAGGCAATTTATGCTCGCTTTCTAGGAGCCACCCCACCGCGACGGCCCAATCCAAACCCGACTCGATAAAGATCGGGCATATCAATCCTCGTGTCTTTGCGGGTAACAAAAATGCCAAGACGTTCCAGATCCTTGCGAACCCCGTCCCAACTTTCCGCGTGCTGAGGCGGCAAGCGGTCTGAGTCTGACAAGATCGTATCGGCCCCTCCAGGAAACTCATCCCACCAAGCGCAGAAAATCGTCTCGGAATCGCAAGGCACATTGATTCCCCGAAGAGGCTCCATGGCTGCGGGCACCCACGGATCATCCTCCGCGACTTGGTCCACACGAATCTGCGATGCCTTTTGAATGCCGCGCTTCAAACTTTCATAGTGAAGCGCCAACGGATGGTCAGCATAGCGTTGAGCGCTGTCGTCCGCCGCTCCGGCAATGGCGGCCAAGAATGATCGCGGAGACGTCCAGCCATGCCCATCGGCCAGATGACCGACGCTCCACACATACGGCACGCCACGGCGCGCATCCTTTCCCATCTTGTCCCCGGCCAAAACCTCAAACAGACGCCGCTGATAGGGCGAATCGGACATCAACACCGGAGGCAGAGACCAATAACGCCCGTAATCGCTCAACACTTCGGCGGGTGGTAACACAGAGGTCACCACAGACCGCAGGCACTCACCATGCGGACTTGGAGCGTTTATGAGGCGTTGCCACAACATGGCATGCAGATCATGCCGATCCCACGTGAGGTTGGCGCTTGTGGATGTGAGTTTTGACGCATCAGGAAAAGAGGTGACGGTGCGCTCCATTTGATCGGGCCGCAAAAATATTTTTGCACGGAGCATTGAAAAGTCGCGCAACCAAAGAGAGATACGCAACAAATCACGAACGATACGGTTCATCGTTCCCCAGTCGGGACTTGTACGGTCCAGAGCGTCGAAGACAATGAGACCGAACTGTTGGTCCTGTAACAACTTTTGATTTGATGACTCAACAATCTGGGCAAATGCCTCAGGGTTTTGAGTCACCCACTCTGCTGTTTCCCCCCATGAACCGATAGGGATCTGTCGATTGACAACCCCCGCCAACCACCTCAAAACAACCGCCTGCCAAACGGTGTATGGGTCATACCCCTCACGAAGCAATTTTTTGAAGCTGTCAGAATTCGGATAGGATTCGATGCTTGGCTTCGCCGCATGGCCGATGCGGATGATTGTGCGGATTAGTTCCGGCACCGTTGCGCCAATCTGCTGCCTCAGGTCAGCATCCCCCAGAGCAGACGTCCAAAACGACTTACCAACGCCACGCGCACCAATCACCAAAACAGCTTCACGTGTCAATGCCTTGCGGTGAGCCTGCGGAATGTGAAGCGTGCCCGGTCTTGGGATGTCACCCGCAATGTCCAGCTCAAATGGAGCGGCTTGAATGGCCTGCCGTATTGCCTGCGGCGATGTCACAGCGTCCTCCCCTGGCCAATGGCGCGATCCAGAAAATCCAACAGCGCACCGAAAACGGCCTTCACTTCAGCCTGATCCACTTGGCCCATGCGATTCTGCAAGCTCAACAGACCATACCAGCCACGATTCCAGCGAACACTCAGGGGCGAATGGGGAGCGTTGTCATCATCCTCGTCATAGTTCCACTCGCTGATTTCTCCCGGCGGAACTGCATCATAAGTATCCACGAACAAGTCATAGGAATCGCTCCGCAGCGCCGCCAGATACTCCAATCGGCGCTCGTCATCCGGCACAAGCCCCGCCACCAGTTGCAAGCGATCTCGGATTTCGGTAATGACTCCGCGCTGGCTCCAATACGAAAACAGCGCGCGATACCCTGTCCAGGTTTGTTGCCCCTGGATCGCAAACATCAAGACCGTGTGTGCCCCAAGATCCGTCACACAAGCCGCTGCCACATCGTCAATCCCAGCGCGGGAATCAACGAGGATGACATCGGGTTGATGAAGAGATTGCAATCGGTCAACCAACCGGTTGAGACGCGCTGACCAAGTGTCCAGTCCCCCTTGAGCGTTGCGCTTGGACATCCAGCAACGTCCCAGCTTGGACACATACTCCCCGATCTGTCGGCCATGGGCTGGCACCAGATAGATTGAACCGCTGGTTGGAAGATCACTGGTGGCATAAAGATCAGGCAGCAACGCCTCCCCGTTATCGACCAAATCCTCCACCAGCCAATCGGTGATGCCGTATTCTGGTTGCCTTTCTAACGGAAGCAAAGCGCTCGATAGCCCTGGGGACTCCAGATCCAAATCCAGCACCAACACCCGCTTTCCCTGCGAAGCAAGAGACCACGCGCTGGCCGCCAGCGCCGTGGACCGGCCAACACCGCCTTTGATGGAGAAAAACACAATGCGTGGAGCGCCAGGGGCAACATTCGCGATTGTTTCCCAACGGCTTGCTGTCGCCAGACGGTCAACAAACCAGACCCTGTCGAGATCGCCGAGCGGGAACGCCGACGCCCCTTGGCAGGCTTCCTCCTGTGAAACCTCATAAAGAACACCCGATCCCGCCACATGTGCGTGAGGGGCGATCTGACCAGCCAACACCCCATACATGGTCTCAAGCTGCTCAGAAAGACCATCGCTCGCAGTGACGCTTTCCGGCACGATCAAGCGCACGCGACCATTGAGGTCGCGATTCACCAGCAACCATTCCAGTTGGGCAACCACCTCGCGGTGCGCCCGCAGCACGTCCGTCGTGATGGGCAGGATTCTGTCAAATACGATCATATCCGCCCATCCTTCTCTGCCCTTTTTATCAACGCATGAACATCTTGAGCAGCTTTGCGATGCGGCTCCACTCGAGACGCATTAAAATCCCCTTGATGAGCATAGCGTTGCTCTGCCTTCCAGTCGTCAAAAGGGCTGGGGTTGGCTAAAAGATACTCTGCATCTTTACCATCTCGATAGGTTTCAAAACGCTTCCATATTATATCGGCGTGTTGACGATCTTCCTTTTTCTCTGGAGAACCATCGCTTGAGCGGGTCTTCATTTTAAAAGCTATCATCAGCCGCTTGAGGCCGCATTCAGCAGCCATACCATACAGGTGATCGGCGTTTGCATAGCGCTCCGCTTGGAACAGGCTCTCGGCATCGTCCAAGTGCCTTTGATGCGCATCCAGGAAATCCGCCTGCAATGTCCTCTCCCCAAAGTCCTTCAGCGACCTGACAGCTAGGAAATTCGCCATTCCGTAAGGATGCACGACAGAGATCGTCAGTGGCAGAGCATTCTTTAGCACCTTTTGATGGCCGACGATAAGCCGCCTGGGTGAATCCACGGTTGCTCCACGACGCTGACGGTGGTGCCCGTGTTTTGGAGCCTTCGGCAATGTCGTCATGCGCGCCCCAGTACCAACGCCCCCCCACAAAAAAGGCCCCCGCCACCGGCGGGAGCCTTTCTGAACCTAAACCGCTCTCACCCCACGCGCAGGATCACCCGCGCAACGATCCGCCGGTCGCCTTGATGACCGCCGCGACGATCTTTTGGCCGATGGCCTCGATGGCCTCGTCGGTCAGGGTCGCGGTGGTCGGTTGGTAGGTGACGGAGACGGCGACGGATTTTTGCCCCTCGCCCACGCCCGCCCCCTGGTAGACGTCGAACACCGTCGCGTCCTTGATCAGGGCCTTGTCGGCCCCCTTGGCGGCGCGCAGGATCTTGTCGGCCTCCACGCCCTGGCCGACGAGGAAGGCGAAATCGCGTTCGATCGGCTGGAAGGCGGAAAGCTGGACCATCGGCTTGGCGGTGCCGGTCTTCTTCTTGGGCAGCGGGATGGTGTCGAGCATCACCTCGAACCCGGCCAGCGGCCCCTTGACGCCCAGCGTGTCGAGGATCGACGGGTGAATCTCGCCAAAGCGGGCCATCACCGTCGGGCCAAGGCGCAGCACGCCCGACCGGCCCGGATGGTACCAGCCGGGGGCGTCGGTGGTGACTTGCAGGTTGGCGGTCGGCGCGCCCGCCGCCTCCAGCGCGGCCAGCGCGTCGGCCTTGGCGTCGAACACGTCCACCGGACGGGTCTTTTCCGACCAGTGGCGCGGCACGGCGGCCCCGGCGCGGATGCCCGCCGCCACGCTGTCCTGCCCATCGGGGGCCGGGGTGCGGAAGGCCGCCCCCACTTCGAACAGGCGGACGTCGGGATAGCCACGGTCGGCGTTGCGGCCCGCCGCCTGGATCAGGTTGGGCAGCACCGACGGGCGCATCACGTCCAGGTCGCTGCTGATCGGGTTGACCAGCCGCAGCCCCTCGTGGCTGGCCCCGAACAGGGCGGCGGTGGCCGAGGCCAGGAACGACCACGTCACCGCTTCCGACAGGCCGCGCGCGGCCAGCGCCCGGCGGGCGGCGGCCACGCGGCGCTGCTTCAGCGTCAGCGCCGGGCGGGTCAGCACGGTGTCGCGCGGCAGCGGGGTGGCCGGGATGGCGTCGAAGCCGTTGACGCGCAACACCTCCTCCACCAGATCGGCCTCGCCATGGACATCGGCGCGCCAGGACGGAACGCCGACGCGCAGGGAGCCGTCATCCTCCTCGCCCTCGATCGTGAAGCCGAGGTCGGTGAGGATGCGGACCTGACGGTCGTGCGGCAGATCGACCCCGCCCAGGCTCTTGACCCGGCCCGGACGCAGGGTCAGCGCGCGTTTCCACGCCGGTTCGGCCCCGGCGATCACGAGGTCGGAGGCTTCGCCGCCGCAGATCTCCAGGATCAGGCGGGTGGCGCGTTCCACCCCCTCGACCACCGCCGCCGGATCGACGCCGCGTTCCAGGCGGTACCGGGCGTCCGATTCGACGCCCAGACGCCGCCCGGCCTGGGCCACGCGCACGGTGTCGAAGATCGCCGCTTCCAGAAACAGGGTGGTGGTGGTTTCGGTGCAGCCCGATTCCTCGCCGCCGATGATGCCGCCCAGCGCTTCGGCCCGCGCGTGGTCGGCGATGACCACCATCGACGGGTCGAGCGTGTACTCCTTGCCGTTCAGCGCCTTCAGGCTTTCGCCCTCGCGCGCCATGCGGACGACGATGCCGCCCTGCACCTTGTCGGCGTCAAAGGCGTGCAGCGGGCGCGCCACGTCGAAGGTGATGTAGTTGGTGATGTCCACCAGCGCCGAGATCGGGCGCAGGCCGATGGCCAGCAGCTTGTCCTGCATCCATTGCGGCGACGGGCCGTTCTTCACCCCCCGGATGGTGCGGCCGACATACATCGGGCAACCGTCCAGCGCCTCGATCGTCACGCCGAGCGGGCTGGGGAAGGAACCGGCCACCGGGGTGGCGTTCAGACGGCCCTCGGTCAGCGGCTTCAACCGACCGAGACCGGCGGCGGCGAGGTCGCGGGCGATGCCGCGCACCCCGGCGCAATCGGCGCGGTCGGGCGTGAGGTTGATGTCGATCACCGGGTCGTTCAGACCGGCATAGTCGGCGAAGCTGGCCCCGACCGGCGCGTCCTCGGGCAGTTCGATGATGCCGTCATGCTCATCGGACAGCTTCAACTCGCGCTTGGAGCACATCATGCCGTTGGATTCGACGCCCCGGATGACGCCCTTCTTCAGCGTGATGTCGGAACCGGGGATGTAGGCCCCTTCCGCCGCGAAAACGCCCTTCAGCCCGGCGCGCGCGTTGGGCGCGCCGCAGACGACCTGGAGCTTTTCGGTGCCGGTGTCCACCACCAGAACGCGCAGCTTGTCGGCGTCCGGGTGCTTCTCCGCCGACACGACGTGGGCGACGCGGAAGGGGGCCAGCTCTTTCGAGCGGTCCTGAACGCCTTCAACCTCCAGGCCCAGGGCGGTCAGTTTGTCGGTGATCTGGTCGAGCGTGGCCTCGGTGTCCAGATGGTCCTTCAGCCAGGACAGCGTGAACTTCATGGAACCGGCTCCTTATCGCGTCAGGCCATGGGCGATGTTGGGGATGTCGAGCGGCACGAAGCCGTAATGCTTCAGCCAACGCAGATCGGCTTCGAAGAAGGTGCGCAGATCGGGAATGCCGTATTTCAGCATCGCCACGCGCTCCACCCCCATGCCGAAGGCAAAGCCCTGGTATTTGGTGCTGTCGATGCCGCAGGCTTCCAGCACGTTCGGGTGCACCATGCCGCAGCCGAGAATTTCCAGCCAATCGCCGTAATTGCCCAGCTTCAGCTCGCCGCCCTTGCGCAGGCAACCGATGTCCACCTCCGCCGACGGTTCGGTGAAGGGGAAGAAGCTGGGGCGGAAGCGCAGCGGCAGATCGTCCACGTCGAAGAAGGCGCGGCAGAACTCCACCAGACAACCTTTCAGGTGGCCCATGTTGGTCGCCTCGTCGATCACCAGACCTTCGATCTGGTGGAACATCGGCGTGTGGGTCATGTCATAGTCGGAACGGTAGGTTCGGCCCGGCGCCACGATGCGGATCGGCGGCTTGTTGTTCAGCATGGTGCGGACCTGCACCGGGCTGGTGTGGGTGCGCAGCAGCATCTTCTTGTCGTCTGCGTCGGGCAGATAGAAGGTGTCGTGCATGTCGCGCGCCGGGTGGCCGACCGGGAAATTCAGGGCGGTGAAGTTGTGGAAATCATCCTCCACATCCGGCCCTTCGGCGACGGAGAAGCCCATCTCGGCGAAGATGGCGATCATCTCGTCCATCGTCTGGCTGATCGGGTGGATGCGGCCTTCGGTTTCCGGGCGGACCGGCAGGGTGACGTCCACGCGCTCGGCCTCCAGCCGCGCCTTCATGTGGGCGGCGGCGAGGTCAAGCTTGCGGGCGTCGAGCGCGGCGGCGATCTCGTCCTTCAGCGCGTTCAGCGCCTGACCGCGCTCCTTGCGCTCGTCCGGCGACAGGCCGCCCAGCTCCTTCATAAAGCCGGTGATGCGCCCCTTCTTGCCCAGCGCGTTCACGCGCACCTCGTCCAGCGCCGGAAGATCGGCGGCGGCGTTGACCAGCGACAGGAGTTCGTCTTTCAGCGCGTCGAGCATGGCGGTTCCCGGCAAACGTGGGGAAAATTCGGAATCGAAACAAAAAGGGAGCCGGACCCAAAGGCCCGGCTCCCTTCTCTAACACGTGGCGCCTGAAAAAGCGTCCGCGAACGGGTCGCGAGTGCTTTACGCGGCGGCCTTGGAGGCGAGCGCGGCCTGGGCCTTGTCCACCAAGGTCTTAAAGGCTTCCGGCTCACGCGCCGCCAGATCGGACAGAACCTTGCGGTCGATCTCGATGCCGGCCAGCTTGATGCCGTTGATGAAGCGCGAGTAGGTCAGGCCATACTGACGGACGCCGGCGTTGATGCGCTGGATCCACAGGCCACGGAAATCGCGCTTCTTGTTGCGACGGTCGCGGTAGGCGTAACGAAGCGCCTTTTCGACCTTTTCAATCGCAATGCGGAAGTTCTTGGAATTGCGACCGCGATAGCCCTTGGCGAGCTTCAGGATCTTACGGTGACGGGCGTGCGTGGTGACGCCGCGCTTAACACGAGCCATGGTTCAGTTCCTTCCCAGTATCAGGCGTTGCGCAGCCAGTTCTTCAACACCGTGCGGGCGTTGGAGTCGCACAAAGTCATCATGCCGCGCGCGTTGCGCTTCATGTTCGGGGACTTCGGCTCGAGGCAGTGGCGCTTGTAGGCCGCCTGGGCGCGGACCTTACCGGTGGCAGTCACCTTGAAACGCTTCTTGGCGCCGCTCTTGGTCTTCAGCTTGGGCATTTTCAGTCCTATCGGATAGGGTCGACTTCCAACGGACGGTTGGGCATGCCCTGGCCTTTCGGCCTGGCCTCGCCGCCCGTGGAAGGATCGCCTTATACGCGCCCGCCCGCCGCAACGCAAGAGCCGGTTATGGCCGAGCGACGCTCGGCAGCTCCGCCAGCAGCGCATCGCGCGCCGCCCGGCGTGTCCGACGCGCGGTCGCCCAACTCCAGGCGGGCGAAGACGATGCGCCCGCCGCCCCGTTCGACCCAGCCCACGAACCAGCCCAACGGGCGGTTGCGGTTGGGCACCCCCGTTGGAGGCCGGGCGGATCGTCCGCCCCTTCGCCATCGACGTCACGCTGGGCGGCTATTGGCTGACCTGGCTGAAATCAAAACACGTCACGCCCGGAATGCGGGCTTTCCGCGCCTGGATCGCCGCCGCCTGCGACCGGTTCCGCAACGCTCCTTGAACCGCCGGGTCGCCTGGGTCGCGACGACGAGCACCCGCCCTTCACACAATATCAAGCCATATCAATTTAAGACTGTGGAATCCGCTTGATTTTCTTTCGAATGGCGGGAAACCCATTTTCGAGCACCAACAATGCTGCGCGCGCTTTTATCGCTCAATTTCGCCAAATATACATCTTTTGCGTCAAATTGCATTATCAAGCGCGCAAATGGTTGAATGAAATTTGATTCCTTGCGACTGTTTGTCGCCAATTCGGCAAGCGACGAATTTTTTGGAGAAAAAATATGGGTATGGTCAACCTCACGAACCTTGCTGGAAAAGGCATTTCAATCAACAGCTTCTCAATCAATGGCACAGAAATCACTGGCAACCTGAAGCATTTGCGGTTTGGGCAAACCTTCATGGCAAGTTACAATGACAAACCCGGATCGCAGTTCACATCCCTGAAACTCGTTCTTGTCATGTCTGGCGTCACGTATCACATCGACTTGAACAAAGATCATTATTTTGGCGGTGGGGAGTACCACTATCCCGGAGATGATTCGGACGTCAGCTACACTCTGTTTGGAACAAACGACAGCGGCAGCCAGATGCAATTCCGCCTTGTTTATGGAAAAGGCGGAAGCGACCGCCTGATCTACACAAACGACACCAAGTACCTCGATCGGGTCTAAAGCGCCGCGCCTGAAATGTGAAACAACCCGGCGCTCCAAGCTTTGATTGATCGAGCGGATCGCGTGAAATCCTTTCCGATTTCACGCGATCTCCTTTACTCGCTTCCACTGTGAAGAGTCTTCGGACCGCCGATCAGCGATACTCCTTGAACCGCTCGGTCGCCTGGACCAGCGCGGCGCGGATGCCGGGTTCCATGGCGGAGTGACCGGCGTCGGGGATGATGCGGTAATCGGCCTCCGGCCACGCCCGGTGTAACTCGTCCGCCGACACCACAGGACAGACCACGTCGTACCGCCCCTGCACGATGACAGCGGGGATGTGGCGGATGCGGTGGACGTCGCGCAACAGCTTGTCTTCGGGGGTGAAGCGGTTGGAACGGAAGTAATGCGCCTCGATCCGCGCCAGCCCCAGCGCGTGGGTGTCCTCCCCGCTCGCCGCGATCAGTTCGGGCGAGGGCAGCAAGGACGAGCAACTGCCTTCATACACGCTCCACACCCGCGCGGCGGCGATGCGCACGGCACGGTCGGGCGAATCGAGCCGCTTCCAATAGGCTTCCAGCAGATCGCCCTGCTCCTCGGGCGGGATGTGGGCGGCGAAGGCGGCCCAAGCCTCCGGGAACAGGACGCGCATCGAATAGAGGAACCAATCGATCTCGCTCTTCCGCATCAGGAAGATGCCGCGCAGGATCAGGCCCAGGCAGCGCTCCGGGTGGGTCTGGGCGTAGGCCAGCGCCAGCGTGGATCCCCAGGAGCCGCCGAACAAATGCCAGCGCTCGATCCCCAGATGGCGGCGCAGGGTTTCGACGTCCTCCACCAGCTTTTCGGTGGTGTTGTCGCGGGTTTCGCCCAACGGGGTGGAGCGCCCGGCCCCGCGTTGGTCCATCACGACGATGCGGTAATGGGCCGGATCGAAAAAGCGGCGGTGGGTGGGCGAGGCCCCGGCCCCCGGCCCGCCGTGCAGGAACATCACCGGCACGCCGCGCGGGTTGCCCGCCTGCTCCCAATAGACCGTGTGGAGATCGTCCACCGCGATCGTTCCAGCCTGGTACGGGTCGATGGGCGGGTAAAACTCACTGCGCGGCATGACGGGAATCCTTGGAGTGCGTCGGTCCTGTGGTGCGAGGCGCGAGTGTAAAGGACCGACGCCGGGTTGCGCCAGCGGGCAAAACCCCAAGGGGGCGGCCTTTCAACCGCCACGCACCATCGTCACGGCGTCTTCCTGCCGACCATATGGCCAAGATAGGCGACCAGCCGATCGAGATCGGCGTCGCTCAGCATCGTTGGATCGAAACCGGGCATCTGCTGGTTGGGCCAGGTCCGCACCGCGCGCGGGTCACGGATCAGCTTGGCCAGCCCGGTCGGGGTCAGATACTCGGTCGGGTTCATCGGGCGGTTCAGGTCCGGCCCGACGTTGGCGCTGCCCGCCCCGTTCAGCGTGTGGCAGGCCATGCATTGGGCGACAAACACAGCCTGACCGGCGCGAATCGGCGAATCCGCCGCCAGCCCTGCATCCACCGCCAATTGCGGCCAGCGCTTCAGCGGGTTGTCGGTGCTGGCGATGCGGGCAAGCTGGTAGGGCCATTGCTCGCTGCGGACGCCCGAGGCTTCCGGCCGCACCCACACCAGATAGAAGGGACCGGCGGACACCGTCTTGCCCGGCAGCGGCGGCCAGGGTTGATCGGCCGGTTCCACCGCCAGGAAGGCCACCGCACCGCTGTCGCCGGTGCGCAGGCACAGCTCCGGCGGCAGCAGGGCGGCGAATCCGTCGCTGGCGATGCCCTCCAGCGTCGCGTCCTTCGGCACGCTGTCGGCGGCGATCAGGCTGGCGAGCGGCACGGCGCGGTAGCGCATCGCCCGGCCATAGGCGACGTCGTTGGCGATGTCCACCGTCACCGCGTCGGGACGGGCGAGCAGCGCGTCGCGGTCGATGCGGCGCTCCACCCCGGCGACGGAGATGGTCAGCTCCGGCCCGGCGGCCAGCAGCGGTGACGCGATCAGCAACAGACAGGCGGTCAAGAGACGAGCGATCATTCCGGGTCGTCCTCTTCGTCGGTGGGTGGGGCGGTGGGCAGGGGGGTGGTGGAGGTGGTGGCGGTGGAGGAGGTGGAGGAGGTGGCACCGGATGGCCGGACCACACGCGGGGCGGCGGCGGGCGGCTCCGGCGAACCAGCCCTCACGCTCACCCGTTCGATCTGCTCCGGATGGGTGGCTTCGATCATCGGGCCGCTGCGCAGCCCGATCCAGCCGCGCACACGGATTGTTTTGCCCTCATACGATAGCGGGTCGATGCCCGCCTTGGCAAACTCCCGCATCACCCCACGCGCGATGTGCACGGTCACGTCGCTGCGCCAATCCTCGCCGAAATCGAGATAGGCTTCGCCACCGGTCTTGGTGACGCGCAACACCCGCCCTTCCACGATCTGGAAGCTGTCGCGGTCGCGGGCCAGCGTCTCCGGGTCCGCCGCGCGCACGGCGTAGACGCGGGTGCGCCACAGGCCGCGCCGGTCGCGCCGCGCCCCATCCTCCGTCGCCAGCAATTCGGCGGCAAAGGCGCGGGCGTCGGGGCGGGTGTGGACGCGGGCGTGGCCCTGCGCCAGCAATTCCGTTTGCAGCCACAGCCCATCGTCGCGCAGCAGATGGGCCAGCAGATGGCCATGGCGATCGGTCGTCACCGCCCCGCGCGGCGTCACCGCCCGCCCCTGCACCAGATGAACCAAGGCCGCCGTCGCCGCGTCGGCCAGCGGCCAGGACCGTTCCCCGGGCACGGCAAAGCGGGGTGGTTTCGCCGCCTCGATCCCGGCCAGACGGACACGCCGCCCGTCGGCCAGTTCCAGCGTGTCACCGTCGATCACCGAGGCCACGCGCCAGGAGTCCGCCGGGGCGGTGGTGGGCCACAACAGCGGAAAAACCAGGGCCAGAAGCAGCGTCCGGATCACCGTCGCAAGCTTCAAGCAAGCGGGCGCGGGTGTCATGCCCGCATCCTATCAGCGGGTCGGGGCCACCCGGCAAGCCTGTCGCAAATCTTTCACCCTTCGCGGGTGCGGCACGGGTTGCCCCCGTCCGCCCCGGTCGGGTACGGTGCCTGCATGCTCGACAGCCCATCAGCGTCCCCGACGGACCACGCCCGGCCCTTGCCCCGGAAGCGGTTGCGCCTGCCCATTGCGGCGGTGCTGGTCGCCGGGTTCGGCTCGCTGATGCTGGCGGCGGTGGCGAGCGTTCTGGTCCTGGGGCTGGTCAGCGCCAGCACCAACACCTTTGCCCTGCTGAACGACAAGGCCGATCTGGCGCTCGCCGGGGTGGAGGTGCGGGTGCGCCACCAGCTCGACCCCGCCCGCGACATGGCGCGTTTCGTGGCCGGTCTGATCGAGCGCGGCGACCTCGACCCCACAGACACCGACCGTTTGACCATCACCCTGCGCGGCGCGCTCGCCGCCGCCCCGGACGTGACCGGCGTGGCCTTCGTTCGCCCCGACCTGACCGGCGCGCAGGCCGGACGGATGAGCGGCGGTCTGATGGCCGGGGGCATGGATTTGCAGGGCGACAGCACCATCCCGCCGGAATTGCTGAACGGCCCCAGCCGGGGGGCCGCCGCCTGGGCCGATCCCTTTTGGCTGAAAGAGGCGTCGAACAGCCTCATCACCCTGTACCAGCCGGTGCGACGCGATGGGCGCTATCTGGGGCAGGTGGCGGTCGGGGTGTCGTTGGGCGACCTGTCGCGCTTTCTGTCGGCGCTGTACGTCGAACAGGGGCTGAACGCCTTTGTCCTGTACGACCGCACCCATGTGCTGGCCCATCCGGCCCTGGTCGGCCGCAGCTTCGATTTTTCCAACAAGCCGGACGGCCCACCGCTGCCGCGCATCGATCAGGTGGACGATCCCGCGCTCGCCGCGATCTGGACCAATGGCGTGCCGGTGGACGCCCTGAAAAAGCGCGTGGTTGGCCAATCCGTCCACATCGGCGGGGATGATTACCTGTTCCTGATGCGGTCGATGGCGGGCTATGGCCAGCAGGAATGGATCATCGGCATCGGGTTCCGCGAAAGCGAAATGAACGGCGAGGTGCGGCGGCTGGTGAAAACCGGGCTGGCCGGGCTGGCGATCCTGCTGATTTCGGTGGCGGTGGCGCTGTTCGTCGGGCGGCGGATCAGCCGCCAGATCGCCCGGTTGGCCGAGGCCGCCGACCGCGTCCGCGCCTTTGAGTTCCAGACCATCACCGACCTGCCCGATTCGCGGTTGCAGGAGATGGCGCGCGCCGCCACCGCGTTCAACGCGATGGTCGCGGGGCTGCGCTGGTTCGAAACCTATGTGCCCAAGGCGCTGGTGCTGCGGCTGATGCGCCAGCGTGCCACCCAGGGCGACGGGCTGGATTCGGTTCAGCGCGAGGTGACGGTGATGTTCACCGACATTCGCGGCTTTTCCCGCATGGCCGAACACCGCAGCGCCGCCGACACCGCCACCCTGTTGAACGAGCATTTCACCTTGCTGGCCGCCTGCATCGAGGCGGAAGGCGGCACGGTGGACAAATTCATCGGCGACTCGCTGATGGCCTTTTGGGGCGCGCCGGAAAAGCAGGAGGACCACGCCGCCCGCGCCCTGCGCGCCGCCCACGCCATCCACCGCGCGGTGCTGGCCGACAACCGCCGACGCGTCGCCGCCGGGCAGGAACCGATCCGCGTGCGCGTCGGCCTGCACAGTGGCCCGGTGGTGGTCGGCAACATCGGGTCGGCCAACCGCATCAACTACACCATCATCGGCGACACCGTGAACGTCGCCGCCCGGATCGAGGAGCTGTCCGCCGCGCTTCAGGGCGACGCCGACGTGATCGTGCTGACCAGCGGCGTCACCGCCAGCAAGGGCGACGGGGCCGCCCCGCTGGTGCGCCAGGGTGGCCGCTCCCTGCGCGGCCGCACCGGCATGACCGAATTGTGGCGGCTGGTGGCGGCGGATGAGGAGACGGAAGAGGTTGGGGGCGTGTTGCCGCTCGGCGCAGACGACAACGCCCACCACGACAACGCCCACCCGCGCGAACGCGGGCGGGCGCTGTCCGGGGCCGATTGACCAGACGAAGCGACTGATGGGGCCTTGCCCCCGGTCAGTGTCCCTTACGGGTTGGCGACCAGATCGCCGGAATCCTCCACGCGCTTCAGCATCGAATCGCGCAGCTTCATCATGGCGCGGTGTTCCAACTGGCGGACGCGTTCCTTGCTGACGCCCAGTTCGCGGCCCAACTCCTCCAAGGTCGCCCCTTCGTCGCGCAGGCGGCGTTCGCGGATGATGGTGCGTTCGCGCGGGCTGAGTTCGCCCAGGGCTTCGGCCAGCCATTGCGAGCGGGTGTGCGCGTCGCGCATCCCGATCACCACCTCTTCCGGCGAGGGGCGCTGATCGGCCAGGAAATCCTGCCAATCATCGTCCGATCCGTCGGCGACCGGGGTGTTGAGCGACTGGTCGGCCCCGGACAGGCGCATTTCCATCGCCTCGACCTCGGCCACATCCACGTTCAGTTCACCGGCGATCCACTCCCGGCCTTCCTTGGTCAGCCGGTTGCCGCTGCCGTTCTGCGACGCGCTGTCGATCTTGGCGCGCAGGCGGCGCAGGTTGAAGAACAGCGATTTCTGCGCGGCCGTGGTCCCGGTGCGCACGATCGACCAGTTGCGCAGGATGTAATCCTGCATCGCCGAGCGGATCCACCAAGCGGCGTAGGTGGAAAACCGCACCTCGCGG
Organism: Azospirillum griseum; assembly: GCF_003966125.1. Classification (GTDB taxonomy): domain Bacteria; phylum Pseudomonadota; class Alphaproteobacteria; order Azospirillales; family Azospirillaceae; genus Azospirillum; species Azospirillum griseum. The sequence continues at coordinate 116,791 of NZ_RXMA01000010.1, read as the reverse complement.
TCGGGTTCGAAGCGGCTGGCGGCCTGCATCAGCCCAACATTGCCCTCCTGCACCAGATCGCCCATCGGCAGACCATAGTTGCGGAACCGCGACGCGGTGGCGATGACCAGACGGGTGTAGGCGCGCACCAGCTCGTGCAGGGCGCGCTCGTTCCCCTCTTCCCGCCATTTCCGGGCCAGTTCGAATTCATGATCGCGCGACAGCAGCGGTTCGCGCATGGATGCCTTGATGAAGCTCAGATTCGCCCGCTGAGTCTCCGGGTCATCAATGTAAGCCATCCGTCCCTTCCTTCCCGTCTGGGCGGCGCCGTGCAGCGATGGTGCAGCCAGTCTCGCGCGTTGGGGTGGCCTTTGGCCCCGTCCTGGTTCTCCCCGGTCCTTCACCATGAAGGGCGGGGGGACGGTGGCAAGCGCACCCGGTTGTTGGTGATACGCATCGCAAAAGCGTTTGGATCACGCGGGCTGGAACTTTTTTGAATCACTCCAGATTCAGAGCCGCTCATCGGGTAGGACGCCAGCGGACGGAGTTTATTCCCCCTCCCCCAGCAAGGCGTCGATGGCGCGGCGGTCGCGCTTGGTCGGACGACCGGCACCGGGCGCACGGTAGGGGTCCTCCAGCCGTTCCTCGGCCACCGGTGGGGCGAGATCGTCATAAAGGGCCTGGGCTTCCGGGGCCGGACCTCTGCGGGTTCCCAGCGCCACCACCTTGACGACGCGGATGTGCCGCCCTTGGGCGAAGGTCAGGACATCCCCCGGCTTCACCGCCGCGTGCGCCTTCGACACCACCGCCCCCGACAGGCGCACCCCTCCATCGTTGCAGATCTTGGCGGCGAGGCTGCGCGTTTTGAAGAAGCGCGCGTACCACAGCCATTTGTCGATGCGCAGGCGTCCGGTGGGCGGGTCGTCGCGGTCGTCGTCGGTCATGCCGGTCTGATCCATGGTGATTGGCGGTCCCGCAAGACGTCAGTCCGTCAACCTCTGCACTTCGATGGGGGTGTCGGCGGGTGAGCCTGGGCGGTCTGGGGAAAAGGGTAATCCAGCCGACCGCGCAAGTCGATGCCGGGTGGTGGGCGCAACGGCGACGACCGGGCACGGGACATCCCAAGCACAAGCCGCCAAAGCAAACCAACAAGACCGCAGCAAGCGCCACAGCGCGCCAGACAGACACCAGCAAGATCAGGGAAGTGCAAGGCCAGAAAAGCGAAGGGCCGATGCGCAGTGCGCTCGGCCCTTGGTCTTCGCTTTCATCACCGGAGAACTGGAGCGGGCGAAGGGATTCGAACCCTCGACCCCAACCTTGGCAAGGTTGTGCTCTACCCCTGAGCTACGCCCGCGTTCCCGTCGTCCGGGAGCGGCTTTTTACGGAAATCCGCCCCCCTCGGCAAGAGGAAAATGCAGGTCCCTGCATTTTTTTGACGGCTCCGCTGAACACCCTGGTCAAGACTGCCAGGACAAAGAGCCACCGACCAGCTTGCCCGCCTCGGCGGGAGGCAGCGGACGGGCAAAATGATAGCCCTGCCCGTAATCGCAGGCCAACGCGCGCAGCAGGTTGGCGTCGGCGCTTGTTTCGATCCCCTCGGCGATCACGTCGAAACCAAGAAGCCGGGCCAAATCCAGGATGATGCGGACAATGGCACGGTTTTCCTCCGACTGGTGCATGGCCGAAACGAAGGAGCGGTCCACCTTCAGGCTGTCGATCGGCAGCTTGTGCAGATAGGACAACGAGGAATAGCCGGTCCCGAAATCGTCGATGGACAGCTTCACCCCCAGGGTGCGCAACTCCTGCAGCAGGCGGATCGACTGTTCGGCCTTGTCCATGACCGCGCTTTCGGTCAGTTCCAGCTTCAACCAAGACGGTTCGACACCGGTCTCGCGCAGCACCTGCCGCACGACATCGACGAAGTTCGGATCGGCCAGTTGGCGGGTGGACAGGTTGACGCTGATGAACAGCGGAGCGGAACCGGGTTCCCGCTCCTCCTGCCAGATGGCGATCTGCCGACAGGCTTCGCGCAGCACCCAGGTGCCCAGCGTCACCACAAGGCCGGTGCTTTCCGCAATCGGAATGAAGACACCCGGCGGAATGTTGCCCCGTTCGGGATGATCCCAGCGCACCAACGCCTCGAACCCGGCCAACCCGCTCGTCACCATCTCCACGATGGGCTGATAGGCCACCCACAGATCGGTGCCGCTGGCCAGCGCCCCGCGCAGATCATGCTCCAACCGCACCTGTTCCACGACCTGACCATGCATGGCCGGATCGAACCAGGATTGCCGCCCGCCCCCCAATTCGCGGGCGCGGCCCGTCGCGATTTCGGCGTCGCGCAGCACGTCTTCCGGGCGTTCATGGCTGGGCAGGGCCACAGCCACACCAATGCTGGCCGACAGAAACACCGTGCCGCCCGTGTTGGAGCGCGCCGACCGCACAATGGCGGCCAACTCCTCGACCGCCTCCTCCACGGCAGGACGGTCGCAGGGGCCGGCGATCAGCAGGGCAAAGGCGTGATCGCTGACGCGCGCGATCAGATCGAACGCCGTCCCATGCGCGCCCATCCGATGCGCCAGATCGTCCAACAACTCGTTGGCGAAGCCCTGTCCCAGGCTGGTGCGGACATCGGCAAAACGGTCAATGTCCAGGATGATGAGAGTGAAGGGTTCGCCCATCGCCCGGTAATCGGCCAGATGCTTCAACAGCATCAGGCGGTTGGCCAAACCTGTCACCGGGTCGTAATAGGCCAGTCGGAAAAGGTCATCCTCGGTCTGCCGCCGCTCCGTCATGTCCTGCATGACGATGAAGTAACCGGCGATGGCCCCGTTCGGTGCTCGGTGCGGCGCGTGCATCCGCAGAAAGTAGCGCTGGCGCTCATCGGGTTGGATCGTCCAGGCTTCCGACACCACAGCCTCGCCATCCAGCGCGCGTTTGGCCGCCCCCAAGGTGCTGCGGAAGGTGTCCGGCCCCAGAATGTCACCGATGGTGGTGCCGACCAGCCGATCAAGCGTGGTCCCCAGCATCTCGAGGTAGGCGCGGTTGGCGAAAATGTGCCGCCGGTCACGGTCGAAAACCCCGACCATCACCGGCATGGCGTCCAGGATCTGGCGCAACGTGTCGAGCGCCGGATCACCGGACGGAGCGGCGGACAAAGCCTCGACCAAGGCGGTGATGTGGGTATCGGGTGTCATGGCGCCAGAAATTCGAGGACACGTGAGACAATTGACCCCACAACACTTACGCGATGTGTCGCCCACCCGTCAAAAGCAAACCCATACGCAGGCGGTTGTCGGAGGGGATACTTTCGGCGGTCCCCCCCGATCACAGGCCCCCGCCGCCTCTGGTCGTGAGCCGCGAAGTTCGTATGCCTGTGCCCCGCTTTCGGCTGGTCGCGCCGGTCGTTTGTGAGCCTATACTGCCAAGCGAAGTGGGGGCGTTGGCCCGCATGGGCGGCTCCCAGCCAACAACCGCAATGAGCGGACGCATCAGCGAACGCCGGGGAGAACACGCCATGTCTTTCAAAGATCTGCTCGTTCTGGTCGATGACAGCGCCGCGTCGGCGGTGCGTCTTGACCTCGCCGCCCGTCTCGCGGCCCAGAACGACGCCCATCTGACCGGCCTGTACGCCGTCAACGATGTGCTGCTTCCCGGTTACATCGAAGCTGAACTTCCCGATGCTCTGCGCGCCACCCGCCGTCGCAACCGCGACGAGCAGACCGCTCGTCAGGCTGAACACTTCGCCACCGTGATGCGCCAGCATGGCCTGACCGACCGGTCGGAGTGGCTGGCGGTGGACGGCGATCCGACCATCGCGGCGGCGGTGCGCGGGCGGTACGCCGACCTCATCATCGTCGGCCAGCCCGACCCGGACCGCGACCGCGACACCCCGGTGGCCCAACCGGCGGATCTGCTGTTCGAGGCCGGTCGTCCGCTGCTGGTGGTTCCCTACGCCGGGCGGTTCGCCAGCGTCGGCGAACGGGTGCTGGTGGGGTGGAACGGCAGTCGGGAGGCCGCGCGCGCCATCGGCGACGCCCTGCCGGTGTTGAGCCGCGCCAAGCGCGTGGTGGTGATGGCCGCCAACCCGAAGACCGGACCGCATGGCCTGGGCGACGAACCGTGCGCCGACATCGCCCGCCACCTGTCACGCCACGGCTGCAAGGTCGAGGCGAGTCACGTCGTCACCGATGTGGTGGAACCCGGTGACAGCCTGCTGAACATGGCCGCCGACGAAGGGTGCGATCTGCTGGTGATGGGGGCTTATGGCCGGTCGCGCCTGCGCGAACTGGTGCTGGGCGGCATGACCCGCTTCATCCTCCAGCACATGACCGTGCCCGTGCTGATGAGTCACTGACACGCGCAAAGCCACCGCCGGGGCACCCCTGCGCAAGGGGCGGCCCTGGTTGTGTGGCCTCTCGCCGGTCAGGGAGACGGGGAAGGGCCGTACAGCGCCCGGTGCCCCGCAATGTCCCGTGGCGACAGGGCGAAGGTCGCCTTGGCCCGTGAGGTCCCGCAGGGGTAATGCATGATGGACTGAGGGTCGTATTCGGTCACGGCAATCGCGCGCACCTTGGCGGGCAGGCGTTCACCGGTCCAGCCGCAGGTCGTTTGTTGTTTGGGATCGGCCGCCGCGTGTTCGTGCGTGTACCCCAGGATATGCCCCAACTCATGGCGCAGCACACCGACGGCGTCATAGTCCGGGTGATCGGTCCGGTAGCGTGACGAGATGCGGAGCACGCGGGAGGTCTTGGCGGAAAATGGATAGAAGGCGTGGGCAACGTAGCGCGGCGGCAACGGGCTGTCGCGCGTCCGCGTCACATATTGGACGGTGAAGACCGCCTTGTCCTTCCGATCCACCCGCTCAAAGCGCAGGCGGCAATCAGGGCAGGCGTCCATCCAATCCTGCGCCGCCGCCGCCAGATTGGCGGAGATGCCGTCCGCCCTGGCACACCCGGTGTCTGGATTGGCTTCGGTGTGACAGAAGGAGCGGAGGTTGATCCAGTAGGTCAGTGTCCGTTCGTCGCCCGACCGCCAATAGCTTGCCCGGCTCCGAAGCTGGTCAAGCGGTGCTGCGGGCGTATCGGCTCCCGTCGCGGAGGGCGGTCCAACGACCTCCGCCGAACGGAGCGCCAGTGCTGGAAAGGCCGTCACCCAGACCGCCACGGTCACGCAAACCACAAACACCCCCAACGGCACCGCCTTGATCGTGCGCCGCCACAGCAGATGGAGCCGCGCGGCAAGCAGAGCGAAATCAATCTGTGGCGGCATTCTTGGACACCTTCTCATGCGGTTGGACCGGAGATGTGAGGTTGGGCCGAAAGCACGAAAGCGATCGCAGGCTCCACGCGAGCGGAAAGAACGGTTTCCGCCCGCGCGTTGCCCATGCGGTCAGCGGCGGTGTTGGTGCAGTTCACCGACATAGGTGAAGTTGGTGCCGTCCTCGCGGCCCAGCACATACAGCTCTTCCGGCGCGATCCGGTCCTGCTGGGCGCTCTTGAAGAAGCGCCGACGTCCGGTTTTGTCAGCGGCGACGTGGAAGCAGTACGCAACCAGTTCGGAACAGAACAGTTCAGGCTTGTTCCCTCCCCGCAGCTTCCGGATGAAGCTGTTGGTCGCATCGCCCATCGCCGTGATGAGGTCGAGAGGTTCGAACACGATTTTCGACGAGAATTTCTGCGCGGCCCGGAAGCCAATACCCAGATACAATTCCTTGTCGTTGTATTTCACCTTCACTTCGGTTCCTGCGTGGTGCGGTTCGGTGGTCGTGACCAGTTCCAGCGCCGCATCCACCGCCTTTTGGGCGACGTCACCGTGCTTGCAGCGCAGAACGTAAAAGTTGTATTCGTTGTAGTCGCTGTCGTTGAAGCTGCTGGATGCGTTCAGTTTGGTGACGCCCACCCCTTTGCGCACCGCTTCGACCACCTTGCCATCCCCGATGTATATCATGGCGTGGGTCAGCGTGCTGGAACCGAGGTAGCTGTGCTCCGAATCGTTCAGACCGCCTTGGGCCGCAGCGATCAACACGGAATCCCAGTTCTTCAGCTTCACCTTGAGTTGCTTGAGCAGAATGTCACCCTTCTGCAGGCCAGCGATGCCGGCAACCTGCGGATCATTCGTCTTGAGAAGGTCCGTGTTGATGGGCGTGACCTTGAGCACGGGGGTGAGAATCCCCTTCCCAGTAAAGGGATTCACCTTGTTGGGGATGACGGCAATGGTCCGCTTGGCCAGAGCCTTGATGAAACCCGCCCCTTCGGTGTCGTCATCGTCGACGGTATCGATCGTTTCATCGTCTGAGGCCGGGGCGTCGGAGGTCGAAGCCTCCAGCAGGGCTTTCCATTCGTCGCTGATGTCTTGATTCAAGCAGATGGCGGCGTGCTCGGATCCCGACTTGAAAACAACAATGTCATCGTCTTTTGAAACAACCTCATAAATGCTTTCGCTCCCCTCCTCCAGAATGCACAGATCACCAACAACCAAGGATACGACGGAAACTTTCTCGCCATTTTTCTTGGTAACGGCGAAGTCGGTCGAGGCGGCCTGCATGATGTTCTCCTGAATTGAGTGGAATGAAACAATAGGTTCACAACAGCAAACCCTTGAAGGCTCTGAAGCGATTTAAGGATAAGGCGTGTTGTGGGGGTAATTATAATTGGATTTGAGCAATCAGCGAGGCTTTTTCGCGCATTGAGTTTATTTGTATCATCGATTACAGCCCATGCACAAATGTCTCTTTGTGCGACAGTTCTTCTCAATTTTCGTCGTGTTCACGGGGTGGGGATTTCAAAAAAACACGCAAGGCGTGTTTTGATTGCGCCCAGCGATCCGTTTGCCGCGCGCCGTCGGGCCGACACGGCGCGTGACACCAGAAGGGCGGAGAAGAACAGGCAGGAAGACGGCGGCTTCGACGAGGAGGCGGGAGGGGTGGCGCCCGCCCCCGGCTCCGGTCGCCGACACGGTGCGAATCAAAAGTCGGAACAACGGCCCTTGAACTCCCAATCACCATAACGGGTGGGTTCCGGCCCCTGCGGGCCGCCGATTTCGCCGGGTTTCTGTTCCGGCCCTGTGGCAGCTCCCGTCTTGGGTGTGGCGGCTTGGGCGTCGGCTGTGGTGTTGGGTGGGGCGGAAGCCGCGTCGGGCTTGGGCTGTTCGGTCATAGCAACCATCCTTGGGATTCAGGCAATCCGATGGCTGTAGCACCCGTGGATCGGGCTGGAAAGATTAGGCACGCCCCGCGTCCACACGCCGCGCCAAATCGGCGATCCATGGTCCGCGTCGTCATGGTTAAGGGATTGCGCAGCGGTGGTCTCGCGACTACCCTTGCGCGCGTGTTGATGGTTCCGTTGCCCAAGGGAAGCCCGCATGTCCGACGCCGCGAAATACCGCCTTGTCACCCGTTCCGACTTTGACGGGCTGGTGTGCGCCGTGCTCCTGAAGGAGCTTGGCATCCTGGACGAGATCAAGTTCGTCCACCCCAAGGACATGCAGGACGGCAAGATCGCCATCACCGACCGCGACATCACCACCAACCTGCCTTATGTGGACGGTGCCCATCTGGTGTTCGATCACCATTTGTCGGAAACCATCCGCGTCGGGGAAAAGCCCAATTACGTCATCGACCCGTCGGCCCCGTCGGCGGCCCGCGTCGTCTACAATTACTATGGCGGCAAGGACCGGTTTCCGACCATTTCGGACGAGATGATGGCCGCCGTCGATCAGGCCGACTCGGCCCGCTACGACCGCGACGACATTTTGACCCCCACCGGTTGGACGCTGCTGAACTTCATCATGGACGCGCGCACCGGGCTGGGCCGCTTCCGCGAATTCCGGGTGTCGAACTATCAGTTGATGATGGACCTCATCGACTATTGCCGCACCCACAGCATCGACCAGATTCTGGAGCTGCCCGACGTGCAGGAACGGGTGGACCTCTACACCCAGCACGCGGAACAATTCGTCGACCAGCTCAAGCGCTGCTCCACCGTGCACGGCAACGTCGTGGTGCTGGATCTGCGCAATGAGGAAACAATCTACGCCGGTAACCGCTTCATGATCTACGCGCTCCACCCCGACACCAACGTGTCGATCCATGTGCTGTGGGGGTTGAAGCAGCAGAACACGGTCCTGGCCTGCGGCAAGTCGATCATCAACCGCAGTTCCAAGACCAACATCGGCCCGTTGATGCTGGAGTATGGTGGCGGCGGCCATCAGGCGGCGGGCACCTGCCAGGTTGCCAACGACGAGGCGGCGGCGGTGCTCGACGCCATCATCGCCCGCATGCGCGCCGACGGCTGACCAGTCCCTTCGCGCGTCCCATGGTCACGACCCACCGCCTGTTCGCCGACGCGTGGCTGGCACCGCTGTCACCCGATCTGCCAGCAGACGCCGCCGCGTCGGTGATCGCCGCCGCGCTTGCCCAGATGCACGACGCGCAGGAGCGGTTTCGCCACCGCTTGCAGGACGTGGAGTTGAGCGGCGATCCCACCCACATTCGCCCTTTGCTCCAGGCGGAAACCGCGCTGCTGCCGGAGGCGGCCTCCAGCGCCGACAACGCCGTGCACGGCGTGATGGAGCGGGTGGCCTTCAAACGGCGGGCGCTGCTGCCGCTGTTTCCGCCCCTGCTGGAGCGGCTGCGCCTGGCCCACGCCGACGCGGTGGTGGAGTGCGCGCGGGCGCGCTGGCGTTTGATGGCGCGGCGGGCCGCAACCGATCCCGGCGCGCCATCCAGCCCGATCCAGGGCCTGGGAACCCGCTACGTCAAAAGCGACCGTTTCGACGCCCGCGCGATGGAGCAATTGCCGCCCGACGACCGCGTGCGCGCCGACCGCGCCCTGAAACGGTTGGGCGATTACCCGATCCCGGTTGAGCTGGACATCCGTCCGTTGAGCGGCGGTGGTCTGGACAGCGTTGGTTTGTGGACGATCAAGGCGGGCGGCACCAACCGCTTCATCCTGCGCCGCGACCAGGATCGGCGTGGCCCGCATTTTGTCGTCGAGGATGTCGGCCCGTGGCGGGAAGAGGCGGGGCACTGAGCGCCCCACCCCCTCAGCCACGCTCACGACAGCCAGACCGCCGCCAGCGCCAGCGCGGCGGGCAGCGCCTGGATGAACAGGATCTTGCGGCTGGCCGTCCACGCGCCATAGACACCGGCGACGATCACGCAGATCAAAAAGAAGCTTTTGATGCGCAAAGCGGCGGCGGGATCGGGGTCGATCAGCCCCCAGAACAGGCCAGCGGCGAGGAAACCGTTGTACAGCCCCTGGTTGGCGGCCAGCACGGCGGTGATCCGCGCCTTTTCCGCCGAATTCCCAAAGGCCCGCAGCCCCATCGGCTTGGTCCACAGGACCATTTCCAAAATCAAAATCCAGACATGCAGCAGCCCGACCGCCGCGACCAGAACCGTCGCCAAAACCCCCATCCCGCTCCTCCCGACGCCGCACACGGGCGGCGCGTGTCCTTTGTGTTGCGAATGATGGATGAGACCCGCAATCCAGGGCCGTGTCACGCCGGAATTGCGGCCATCCTCCACCACAACAAAGATGACGAATGGGTGACGCAAGGGCCGTAAGGGTTATGCGCTCAGTTCAGGCGGCGCTGCGCTGCGTCGCGTGGCATGGCAGCGGCGTCATCCGCGCGATTCAAGCGGGCCAGACGCCGCAGATCGGTTGCGATTCGCGGCACGACGCTGGCCAGGGCCTGCCCCGGTGCCGGGTGGATCGCCCGAACCATCGCCCCGACGGGAAACGGCAACGCCCCATCTCCCGCCCGCACCCCATAACACCAGACCGGCACCCCCAACGCGGCGGCGAGTTCCGCCAACGAACGCGGCGGGGCGATCACCAGATCCAGGCAGCTCAACAGCGCGGCGGTTTCCTCGACATCACCCCGCCAACCGTCTGACAGGGGGGCGGCCCAGGACGCCGCCCTCGGGCCATCCCCCACCCTTTCGTCCGAAAGGTCGAGGAAGACAAGTCCGGGCACGCGCAACACCGGCTCCCAATCGATCGCGGACAGCGCCCGCGTTCTCTCCCCCGTCCCCCGCTGAATCACCCCCACCCGCAGACCGCCGCCCAAACGGTCCAAGCGATCCCGCCAATCCATCATCCGCCCGGCATCGGCGTAAAGCCAGGACGCGCGTACCGGCAAACGGCCCAACCGCCCGCGCAAGCGGTCTGGCAACGCGGCGGCGCTGCTCTGAACGGTTGGCATATCCAGGTTTTCGTCGGCGTCGGGATCGCCAACGATCCGGATGACCGCGCGGGGCATGGCCCGGGCCAGCAAGCCCGCCACCTCGGACGTGCAGCGGATGTCGACGCGCTCCGCCAGGGTGAGAGCGTCCGGCCAGCAGGCGGCGGCGGAAAACACGTCACACGCCTCCGATGGGGTGGTGATGATCAAGCGCTTGCCCGCCAGCGTCTCGCCCCCCCATTCAGGGATCGCCGCCAACGCGCCAGGTCCTGACATTCGGGCAGGCACAGGATGGGTGTGATCGGGACGGTGCAGACAATCGTCCCATCCAGGAGCCAGCGCCGCGCGATCCAACGCCAGAATCCCCCGGCTGAACTCCGCTGGCGGGGCGACCCCCATGGCCATCAGGCCGCGTTTCGGGGCGACAACCCCCAACCGGGCTTCAATCACGGCCAAGGTCTGGCGGGGGCTGATCAGCGACGGGACCAGCGCCAACGCTTTCCGGCTGTGCTCCGCCGCCGCCAAAAGCCGCCCCGCATCGCACAGCGCGCGGGCGCAGGCGGCGCGCAACGGCGCGTGTTCCGGCATCAGTCGGCTGGCCCGGCGCAACAGGCGGACACCGTCCCCCGCCCGCCCGCCAGCGGTCGCCTCGACGCCCAGATTGCCAAGCGCGTCCGCAAAGGCCGGGTTGAGCGCCAGCGCCCGTTTCCAGCAGGCCGTCGCCGCTTGGCCCAGCCCCTTGCGCGCGACGCCCAGATTGTTCCAGGCTTCCGACTGGTTGGGATCGAGCGCGATGGCGCGACGGTGCCAGGCAACGGCCGCGTCAAACCGCCCGACGGACGCCTCGGCCAGGCCCTGATTGACCAGGGCCGGGCCGTGCTGTGGGGCGAGAGTCAGCGTTGTGGTCAACGACCGAAGCGCCGCCGCATCCTGCCCCACCCCCAACCGGAGCAGCCCGAGATTGTTGCGCGCGTCCGCATGGGTTGGGTCACGGCGCAGCGCCTGTGTGTAGGCCTCTTGCGCCCCGGTGGTCAGCCCCATCGCGTGCCAGACACTTCCCAGACCCGCCCAAACAGCCACCCAATCCAGCCGAAGCCTCAGCGCCTCCTGATAGGCGGACGCGGCTTCCAGGGGACGGTTCAAACGGCGAAAGGCGTCGGCCAGCGCGCGCCATCCGTCGGCGTCGCACCCCCGCAAACGGGTGGCGGCACGATAGCAACCAAGGGCGGCCTCAGGGCGGCCCAAGCGTTCCCACACCCGCCCCAAACCGGTGCGCGCCTCCGGCAACCGGGGCGCGGCGCGGACGGCGGCGTGAAAGCAGCGCAGCGCGGTCCGGCGGTCGCCCAACCTCCCGGCGGCGGCCCCCAGCAGGCACAGCGCGTCAGCGTCGTCGGGGCAGAGGGTCAGAGTGCGGCGGGCGCTGGCGGCGGCGGCACGCGGGTTGCCACTGTCCCATTGCGCCAGCCCCAGCGCCAGATGATAGGGCGCAACCGTGGCGTTGCCGCGCGCGGCGGTGGTGAACAGGGCGGCGGCGGTCTGCGGACGACCATCCTGATGGGCGATGCGCCCCAACAAATGCGCAGCGTCGCCGTGGCCGGGGTCGAGGCGCAGAATTTCGCGGTAAAACCGCGCCGCCCGCTCCGTCTGCCCGGCCTTGTGGTGTTGCACCGCCTTGCGCAGCAGGCTGTCGGTGTGTCGTGTCGGGTGTCCGCTCATGATCAGCCGCCAAAATGGTCTGACCCTGATACGCCGGGCAACCGCCGGTCCTGCGGCGCGCGCTCACGCCGGAGCGCGGTGGGAAGTCGCGAACACGCCACCACAAGTGCGTAAGGATAGGAAGAGGCCAGACATGGAAAAAGCGGGCGCTTCCGCCCGCTCTTTCCATAATTTCTGTATATTTTTCAATTCAATAGAATGTTGCTGACCGGACAAACGGGCGTTTTTCGGCCCGCAGCCCCTAGCACCATCCTTACACGTCCAAATTCGAGACCTTCAGCGCGTTGTCCTGGATGAACTCGCGCCGGGGTTCGACGATGTCGCCCATCAGGGTGGAGAAGACCTCCTCCGCCTGATCGGCGTGGTGGACGCGAACCTGCAACAGCGACCGCTTGGTCGGATCCAGCGTGGTTTCCCACAATTGATCGGGGTTCATCTCGCCCAGACCTTTGTAGCGCTGGATGGTCACGCCGCGACGGCCCAGTTCCATGACGGTGTCGTACAGCGCCACCGGGCCGGTCAGGGCGCGGGTTTCCTTCTGCTTTTCAAAGGCGCGGCCCGGCGTGCCGAACACGCGGTGCAGGTCGGCGGCCTGGGCGTCCAGGCGGCGGGCCTCGCCGCTCTTCAGCAGGTCGGTGTCGAAGCGGTGGCGATGGGTGACGCCGCGCCGGGTGCGGACGACGGCGTAACCGCCGTTCGGCAGGGTTTCACCACGCCAACCGCCGTCTTCCAGCAGCGCGTTCAACCGCTCCGCCACCGCCTGGGCGGCGGTCAGGGCGGCCTCGGCGTTGTGGGCGAGGCTGGAGGACAGGGCACCGGCCACGGCGGCCTGTTCCACCACCGTGGCGTTGCCGACCTTGCGGGCCAGCGTGTCGATGGCCGGGCGGGCGGCGCGCGCCTGTTCGACCAGACCGGAGAGTTGATCGCCGATCAGCAGCGTGCCGTCGGACAATTGCACCGACAGATCGCCCAGCGCGGCTTCGACCAGATACTCTTCCAGCGCCCGGTCGTCCTTCAGATAGCGTTCCTTGGCGTTGCCACGCTTGATCCGGTAGAGCGGCGGTTGGGCGATGTAGAGGTAGCCGCGCTCGATCAACTCCGGCATCTGCCGGAAGAAGAAGGTCAGCAGCAGGGTGCGGATGTGGCTGCCGTCCACGTCCGCGTCGGTCATGATGATGATCTTGTGATAGCGCGCCTTGTCGGCGTTGAACTCGTCGCGCCCGATGCCGGTCCCCAGCGCGGCGATCAGCGTGCCGATTTCCGCCGAGGACAGCATCTTGTCGAAACGCGCGCGCTCCACGTTCAGGATTTTGCCGCGCAGGGGCAAAATCGCCTGGAACTGGCGCGACCGCCCCTGCTTGGCCGAGCCGCCCGCCGAGTCGCCCTCGACGATGAACAGTTCGGAACCGGCGGGGTCACGCTCCTGGCAGTCGGCCAGCTTGCCGGGCAGCGACGCCATGTCCAGCGCGCCCTTGCGCCGGGTCAGCTCGCGCGCCTTGCGGGCGGCCTCACGCGCAGCGGCGGCTTCCACCACCTTCATCACCACGCGCTTGGCGTCGGCCGGATGCTCTTCGAAGAACTGGGCCAGCGCCTCGCCGACGATGGTCTCGACCACCGGACGAACCTCCGACGAGACCAGCTTGTCCTTGGTCTGGCTGGAGAATTTCGGATCCGGCACCTTCACCGACAGCACGCAGGTCAGGCCCTCGCGGGCGTCATCGCCCGACAGATTGACCTTTTCCTTTTTCGCGATGCCGGATTCGTTGGCGTAATTGTTGATCGCGCGGGTCAGGGCGGCGCGGAACCCAGCGAGATGGGTCCCGCCGTCCTTCTGCGGGATGTTGTTGGTGAAGCACAGCGTTGTTTCGTGATAGCTGTCGTTCCACTGCAACGCGCATTCGACCGTGACGATGCCGCCATGCTCGGTGGGCCGTTCGGCCTTCAGCGTCACGGCGGGCTTGTGCAGCGCCACCTTGGAGCGGTCGAGGTAAGACACGAACGCTTCCAGACCGCCTTCGTAATGCAGATCCTGGACCTTCGGTTCCACCCCGCGCGCGTCGGTCAAGACCAGACGGACGCCGGAATTCAGGAAGGCCAGCTCGCGCAACCGGTGTTCCAGCGTCGCGTAATCGAATTCGGTGTTGCTGAAGGTCTCTTTCGAGGCCAGGAACGTCACCTCGGTGCCGCTCAGCGGCTTGGTCCCGCCCTTGCCATCGGAAACCTGCGGTGCCGGACCGGAATCGGCCAGCGGCGCGTCAGCCACGCCATGACGGAACCGCATCGTGTGGGCGCGCCCGTTGCGCCAGATGCGCAGATCGAGCGTTTCCGACAGCGCGTTGACCACCGACACGCCCACACCGTGCAGACCGCCGGACACCTTGTAGCTGTTCTGGTTGAACTTGCCGCCCGCGTGCAGCTGGGTCATCACGACTTCCGCCGCCGACACGCCTTCCTCGGCGTGGATGTCGGTGGGGATGCCGCGCCCGTTGTCGCGCACCGTCACCGATCCGTCGGCGTTGAGCTGCACCTCGACCTTGTCGCAGTACCCCGCCAGCGCCTCGTCGATGGCGTTGTCGACCACCTCATACACCATGTGATGGAGACCCGACCCGTCGTCGGTGTCGCCAATGTACATGCCCGGACGTTTGCGCACGGCGTCCAGCCCGCGCAGAACGGTGATCGACTCGGCCCCATAGTCCTGCTGCGGGAGGTCGTTTTTCAGTGCTTCCTGTGCCATGCGCCGACTATACCAGATCCGTGAAGAGTTTCGGCGGTTTCGCTGCCGCCACCTGCGTTTTTTCGCGCGTTTTTTCGCCCGCCCGCCCGGCGCGAAGAGACCGGAGCGTGTTCGCCGCTATCCGGGCCGGATGCGGGCGTCGTCCACGAAGACGCGGGCCGCTTCCTGCGCCAGCGGGGCGAAGACCGCCGCGTCGGTTCCGGTCATCCAGGCCTGCGCGCCCAGCGCCAGAATCTCCCCGAACAGGGCGTCGCGCCGGTCCGGGTCGAGATGGGCCGCGACCTCGTCCAGCAGCAGCAGTGGGGCGGCCCCGCGTTCGGCGGCCAACAGCCGGGCGTTGGCCAGCACGATGGCGATCAGCAGCGCCTTTTGCTCCCCGGTCGAACAGAGCGCGGCGGGCATGTCCTTGGCGGCGTGGCGCACGGCCAGATCGCTTTTGTGCGGACCGACCGCCGCACCGCCGCTGTCGGCGTCGCGCCGGCGGCTGTCGCGCAGGCTGCGGCGCAGGGCGTCTTCGGCCTCCAGCGCCGGGCCTTGGTCCAGCCACTCCTCCACCGTGCCCGCCACCGTCAGATCGGCACCGGGAAAGGGACCGACGGCGCGGTCGCAGGCGGCGCGCAGCCGCTGCGTCACCTCGCGCCGGGCGGCGGCGACGGCCACACCGGTGGTGGCCATCTGGTCTTCCAACCCGCCGAGCCACCCGTCGTCAAACCGCCCGTCGCGCAGCAGCCGGGCGCGTTCGCGCAGCGTGTGTTCGTAGCGCGACAACCGCCCGGCGTGGCCCGCATCGAAGCCGAAGACCAGCCGGTCGAGAAAACGGCGGCGTCCGCTGGAGCTTTCCACGAACAGCCGGTCCATGGCGGGGGTGAGCCACAGGGCGGACACATGGTCGGCCAGCGCGGTTTGGCTTTTCGCCGGTCGCCCGTCGATGTGGACGACGCGGCGGTCGCGGTCGCTGGGGCGTGGGTTGGGCGGCGGCGGCTCGCGCCCGGTGCCGATCTCCACCGGGCCGCCCGGCGTGTCGAGGGTGGCGGCGACGGCCCAGCCGGATCCGGCGGGCGCGCCGATGCGCTCCACCTCCGCCAGCCGCGCGCCGCGCAGGCCACGGCCGGGGGTGAGAAAGCTGATGGCTTCGAGCAGGTTGGTCTTGCCCGCCCCGTTCGGCCCGATCAGAGCCACCGGGCGGCGGTCGCAGTCCAGCCGTGCGCTGTCATAGCCGCGAAAGCGGGTCAGCGTCAGCCGCCGCACCGCCAGCGCGGGCGTGACGCCACGGGGAACGCCCGCATCCTCGACCGGCATGGCGTCAGCCGTCATGGCAGGCACCGGCAAGGCGCGGCCCGGGAGGGCAGCGGCCATCGGTCCGCAAGGCGACGGATCGCATGGGGAGGGATCGCATGGGGACAGAGCGCCGAACGGCGGCGGCGAGCACGGTCACGGCAGAACGGGCGGCGCAGCAACCGCCGTCACACCCGCATCGGCATCAGCACATAGAGCGCGGTGCTGTCGGCCACGTCGCGGATGATGGTCGGCGACGCCGCGTCGGCCAGGGTGAAGCGCGCGCCCTCCCCCTCGATCTGCTGGGTGATGTCGAGCAGATAGCGGGAGTTGAAGCCGATCTCCAGCGGCCCTTCCTGGTAACTGACCTCCAACTCCTCTGTCGCGCTGCCCGCCTCCGGGCTGGTCGCCGACAGGGTCATGACGCCGCGCGTCAAGGCCAGCTTCACCGCCCGGCTCTTTTCGGTCGAAATGGTGGCGACACGATCCACGGCGGCGGCGAACAGCTTGGCGTCCACCTCCATCACCTTGTCGTTGCCCACCGGGATGACGCGTTCGTAATCCGGGAAAGTGCCGTCGATCAACTTGGAGGTGACGACGACCGAGTCGAAGGCGAAGCGGATCTTGTTTTCCGACAGCGAGATGGCGATGCCGGCGGCGGCCTCGTCGATCAGCTTGCGAATCTCGGTCACGGTCTTGCGCGGCACAATGACGCCGGGAATGCCGGTCGCCCCTTCCGGCAACGGCACTTCGACGCGCGCCAGACGGTGGCCGTCGGTGGCGACCGCGCGCAGCACCGGCAATTCACCACCGGCGCTGCGGCTGACGGCGGCGTGCAGGTAAATGCCGTTCAGGTAATAACGGGTTTCCTCGGTCGAAATCGCGAAGCGCGAGCGGTCGATCAAGCCACGCAGATCGGCGGCGGACACATCGAAATTGTAACGCAGATCGCCACCCGACAATTGCGGAAAATCATCCACCGGCAGACAGGACAGGCGGAACTGCGAACGCCCCGACCGCAGGGTCAACTGAGAGCCGCCGCCCTCCACCTCCAACTCCACCTGCGATCCATCGGGCAGCTTGCGCACGATGTCGTACAGGGTGTGGGCCGGGGCTGTGGTTCCGCCGGGAGTGCTGACGGTCGCGGGCACCGACTCGATGATCTCCAGGTCCATGTCGGTCGCCGCCAGCGACAGCTCGTCGTGCTGGGCGCGCAGCAGGACGTTCGACAGGATGGGAATGGTGTTCCGCCGCTCGACCACACTTTGCACGTGACCCAAGGACCGGAGAAGGGCGGCGCGTTCAATGGTGATTTTCATTGCTGGGATCGTCTCGGCGTCGGGTCGGTGGGGTTGAGCGGGTGGCGACAGGGCCGCAGGGCAGGTGTTGGCCACAAACGGGCGGGTAGCTTACCACAAAGCACCCTGCAGCGAACGAAATTTGTTCATCACCAGGAGTGTGGCCGCCGCGCTGCGCTCACCGTCGCCGGGTTTCGTGAAGGCGCAGGATGGCGACGAAATCGGCGCTTTGCCAATGGCGGGAGCGGGTGAGTTCGGCGCGGATGGACGCGACAAAGGCGTCGATCACCGCCCATTCATCCTCGCTGATCGTCGCGATGTCCGCGAGATAGACGTGGACGACGCGGTGCAATCCTTGGCTGACCGGGCTGATCCAGGGGTCGACGCTCTCACCCATCGCCTTCATCAGGCGGCGGATGCGCAGAAGATGGGCCATGCGGTGGGTCGGCTTTTCATGCTCCTCCGCCTTCATGGCCTGGATGAAGGCGATGCGCCCGCTTTCCACCGCAAACATCCGCAGCGATTTCAGCTCCGGGTTGGCGTAACCGGCGGCTCCCAGATAACGCCCCCAGCGACACACCAGTTCCAGCAGCCACACCACATCCTCGTGATCGGCCACCGGGTTGTGACGGGAGATCATCGCCGCTTGCAGGCGCGCGGCCAACGCCGGCATCACCGTGCCGGTCAGACAGCGGCTGACGTCGGTCAATTGCGCGCGGATCGCCGGGCCGCTGCTGCGGCTGGCGAGAAAGCCGCAGCCCGTGAGCGCCGTCAGGGACCGGTCGAGCCGCTCCACCGCGTTGGCCATCAGCTCGCGCGTGGCGGTGTTGACCGACAGCACGCCGCCATCGCGGATGTCCACATCGCCGAACATGCCGTCCACCACCTCGCGCACGGTGATGCTGGCGGCGTTGAAGTGGGCCAGCAGGGCGCGCAGCAGCGGGTGCGACTCGCGCACCGTCGGCCCGCCATGCTCGCGGATGTGGCGCAGGAAAACGTCGTAGCGCCGCTTGACGTTCAGGCCATAGAGCGGGGCGAACCAGGCCAGAATCTGACTCTGGTCGCGGAAGGGAACCCCAAGATCGCGCACCCGACGAACGAAGCCGACCATCAGGGCGGATTGGCAATCGACCTCGGCGGATCGTTCGTCGCCGTTGTCCTGCATCGCCTCGATGTCGCGGCGCATCCGTTCGGTCAGGGGGACCAGCACCGCGTTGTGCTCCAGCAACGCGCGGACAAAGCCCAGAAGATCACTGTCGATGGTGGCCTTGCGGTTCAGATACTGGGTGCGCAGGCGGGCGTCCTGCAGCGCCTCGTCGTTGGCCAGCGCCAGGAAGCGGTCGCACGCCTTGCGGTCGGCGGTGAGCCGGATCAGATGGCCGAGCGCCTCGCGCCGCATCGTCTCGCGCATCGCCATCGCCTGCGGGCTGGCCATCACGGCGTCGAGCATCGCATCGCGCGACAGATCATCGAGATGGTTTTGAACCTCGGCGGCCAGCCCTGGAAACGCGTACTGGACCAGCGCCGCCCAGATGCCGCCCATGTCCACCCGCTGGATCAGCGCCGGGACCGCTTCGGGCGCGCGGTACAGGATGTGGTCGTCCACCAGAAAGGGTTCGAACAGGCTGGTGAACAGACGGCGCGCCTTCATCGGGCGCAGGCGGTTGAAGTGATCGACCAACGCCTCGCGCAGATGCCGGGCGCGTTCGCCGTTGGAGCTGGAGGCACCATCCACGGCGTCCAGGACAGAGCGGATGGCGTGCATCGGGATGCGCGCCACCACCTCGTCCATCTGTCGCCGGAACGCGGCGGATTCCAGACTTCCCGTAGCCCGGCTTTCAGGGGAGGACGGGAGGTCGCTTGGCAACAAAGTGGATATCGCGCTGTTCATGCCCCAGAACCTCGCCGGACGGTCGTCACCAATCCAAACATGATCCGGGGTGATTATTAAATATCCTTTTCCGGCTAACCGATTCTTGTGTGACGTTTGCGATAAGTATCCGAGTATGTTTTGTTTTGCTTAGGGGGCAAAGCAATCTGTTCTTACCCGCTCACGCCGTCCGCTCCGCCGCGAATTGAGCATCCAGACCGGTGCGGTAATCGGGATAGGTCAACGTCACCCCCAACCGCTGCTTGATGCGATCGTTCTTCACCCGGCGGCAGTCGCTGTAGAAGCTGGCGGCCATCGGCGACAAATCAGCCTGTTCGAAGGGAACCAGCGGCGGCGGGTCCAGCCCGAGCAGACGGCACGCGTACTCGACCACCTCATGCGACGGGGTCGGAAGATCGTCGGCGACGTTGTAGACCGCGCCCAGGGTCGGGCGGTCCATCGACGCGCGCAGCGTCGTGGCGATGTCGTCCACATGGATCCGGCAAAAGACCTGTCCCGGCTTGTCCACCCGCTTGGCCTCGCCCGCCCGCACCGAATCGAGCGCGCTGCGCCCCGGCCCATAGATCCCGGCCAGCCGGAACAGATGCACCGGCACGCCGTATTGACGGTACAGGTTCAGCCACCCGCGTTCGGCCTCGACGCGGCGTTTCTGGCGGTCGCCGGTCGGCTTCAGCCACGCCGCTTCGCTGACCCAATCGCCCTTGGTGTCGCCATAGACCCCGGTGGTGGACAGATAGCCCGCCCAATCCAGCGTCACCAGACTGGCCAGATCCGCGCCATGATGATCCAGCACCGGGTCGCCCTTGGCGTCGGGTGGCACGCTGACCAGCAGATGGGTGGTTCCCGCCAGCGCGGCGGCCGCGTCGGCCAACGGCTTGCCCCGGTCGAACAGAAACGCCTCGATCCCATCGGCGGCCAGCGCCGCGCGCTTCTCCTCGCTGCGGCAGGTGGCGGCGACGCGCCAGCCCTCGGCGCGCAGCCGGTCGGCAAAGACACGGGCGGTGTAGCCAAGACCAAACACGAACAGGCGGGGGGGAGTCGGGCGGGAATCGGGCATCAGGAAACGTCCTTGGGCGGGCCTGGTGGCAAGCCCTTGCGTCGGGTCGGGTGATGGCGGAGTGTAAGGCCACCATGATCCGACGCAACGCTTTCATCGCGCTCGCCGCCCTGTCCCTGTCGGCGACGGTCGCGCTTCCGCCGCTGGCCCAGGCCGCCGCCCCGACCACAACCACCGCCCAAGCCCCGGCTACGGCTTCCGCAACCCAGGACATCAACCGCAAGCTGAAGGAGTGCGCGGCCCAGGCGGAGAGCGACCCGGTCGCCGCGCTGGACCGCGCCCTGCGTTGGCAGGACAGCGGCGGGGGCGATTACGCCCGGCTCTGTCAGGCCCTGGCCCGCTTCCACAAGGGGGAGTTCAAGGCGGCGGGTGAGCAGTTGGAAACGCTAGCCCCGCTGTTGGGCAAGGACGACCCCAAGGCCGCCGCCGCCATCCTGGCGCGCGGCGGGTGGGCGTGGCTGCGCGCGGGCAACCAGACCAAGGCCGAAACGCTGTACAGCGCCGCGCTGGCCAAGCAGCCGGGCGACGTCGATCTGCTGATCGACCGCGCCTTCGCCCGTGCGGAGGCCGAACGTTTCTGGGACGCCGTGGCCGATCTGGACGCCGCGCTCGCCGCCGACCCCAAACGCGCCGACGCCTATCTGTACCGGGCCGCCGCGCACAAGGCGCTGTCGAACCACCGCCAGGCCCTGGCCGACATCGACCGCGCACTGGAGCTGAAACCCGGCGATCCCGAAACCATCCTGCTGCGCGGCAACGTCAAGGCGTTGAGCGGCAGCGTCAACGCCGCACGCGAGGATTGGGCGCTGGTCAAGCGTCTGGCCCCCGACAGCGCGTTTGCCCGCGCAGCCGCCGTCAATCTGGACCGCGCCGCCAAGATGGCCAGCGCCCCGCCGGAAAAGGCGTCGGATAAAACGACAGACAAACCGGCGGACAAACCCAAAGCACCCTGACGGGGCAGCCCACCCGCGCGCCACCCGCGCGCCAAAGTCTTGCAAAGCGCCGCCGGACCCACCAAAGCTTACCATCATGACGTCCTCTCACGCTTCGTCGGGCGGCGGTCTGGGGCTGGGTGGCCGGGTGGTCGCCGTGCTGGGGCCGACCAACACCGGCAAAACCTATTTGGCGATCGAGCGGATGCTTGGTCACAAATCGGGCATGATCGGTTTTCCCCTGCGTCTGCTGGCGCGGGAGAATTACGACCGCATCGTCGCCATCAAGGGCCGCAACGCCGTCGCCCTGGTGACGGGGGAGGAAAAGATCCTGCCCCCCAACCCGTCCTGGTGGGTGTGCACGGTCGAATCCATGCCGCTCGACCGCGTGGTCGATTTCCTGGCGGTGGACGAAATCCAGCTTTGCGCCGATCCCGAACGCGGCCACATCTTCACCGACCGGCTGCTGAACGCGCGCGGTCTGGTGGAGACGATGTTTCTCGGCTCCGACTCGATGCAGCCGCTGATCCGCAAGCTGATTCCGCGCGCCGAGTTCATCAACCGCCCGCGCTTTTCCCAACTGACCTACGCCGGGCACAAGAAGCTCACCCGGCTGCCGCCGCGTTCGGCCATCGTCGCCTTTTCCGCGACCGACGTGTACGCCATGGCCGAGCTGATCCGCCGCCAGCGCGGCGGCACGGCGGTGGTTCTGGGTGCCCTGTCGCCGCGCACGCGCAACGCGCAGGTGGCGCTCTATCAGGCCGGTGAGGTCGATTATCTGGTGGCGACCGACGCCATCGGCATGGGCCTGAACATGGATGTGGACCATGTCGCCTTCGCCCGCATCGTCAAGTTCGACGGCTTCGCCCCGCGCCGCCTGCGCGCCGCCGAGGTGGCGCAGATCGCCGGGCGGGCCGGTCGCCACATGCGCGACGGCACCTTCGGCACCACCGACGAGGTGGGGGAACTGGACGCCGACACCATCAACCGGGTGGAAAACCACGAATTCGAAACGCTGAAGACGCTGACCTGGCGCAACAGCGCCCTGCGATTCGACACGCCGGGCTTTCTGCTGAAATCGCTGGAGGAACGCGCGCCCATCGCGGAACTGCACCGCGCGCGCGACGCCGACGACCATCTCGCCCTCCAGGCCCTGGTCCGCGATTCCGAGGTGATGGATCTGGCCAAGGGCCGCGACGCCGTGCGGCTGCTGTGGGAGGTCTGCCAGATCCCCGATTTCCGCAAGGTGCTGTCGGACGCCCACACCCGGCTCTTGGCGCAGATCTTCAAATCCCTGCGCACCGGCTTCGGGCGGCTGGACAGCGATTGGGTGGGCAAGCAGATCGCCCGGCTCGACCGCACGGAGGGCGACATCGACGCGCTGGTCGCCCGCATCGCCCACATCCGCACCTGGACCTACATTTCCAACCGCCCGGCGTGGTTGAGCGACCCGTTGCACTGGCAGGAGCGCACCCGCGCCATCGAGGACCGGCTGTCCGACGCCCTGCACGAGCGCTTGACGCAACGCTTCATCGACCGCCGGTCGGCCACCCTGTCGCGCACGCTGAAGGATGGCCGCGCCCTGATCGGCGGCGTGCGCGCCGACGGGGAGGTGGTGGTGGAGGGGCACGTCGTCGGCCGTCTGGAGGGCTTCCGCTTCGTCGCCGACGCCCCCGACCGGTCGGAGGAGGCGCGCGCCCTGGAAACCGCCGCGCGCCGCGCCCTGCGCGACGAACTCGCCAAACGGCTGCGCGCCTTCGAACAGGATCCCGACAGCGCCTTTGCCCTGGATCCCGATGGCGTGCTGCGCGCGCAGGGGTTGGCGGTGGCGCGGCTGGGGGCCGGGCCGTCGGTGCTGTCGCCGCTGGTGGTTCCGTTCGACGACGGGATGCTCGATCAGGCCCAGCGCGAGCGGGTGCGCCTCCGCCTCGACAGTTGGGTGAAACAGCACATCTCCGCGCGGCTGAAACCGCTGTTCACCCTGGCGGCCACCGATGGGGCCGGATCGACGGCTGGCAATGGCCTGTCCGGCGCGGCGCGCGGGCTGGTCTTCCAACTGGTCGAGGGGCTGGGGGTGCTGGCGCGCGCGCCGGTCGCCGCCCTGGTCGAGGGCCTGTCGCGCGAGGACCGCAAGGCGCTGGCCCGGCTGGGCGTGCGGTTGGGGGTGTCGCATCTCTACCTGACCGCCCTGGCCAAACCGGCGGCGGTGGCCCTGCGCGGGCTGTTGTGGGCGGTGGCCGCGCGCCATCCCCTGCCGGTGCCGCTGCCGCCGCCGGGCCGGGTGGCGGTCGATCCGGCGGACGCCCCGCCCGCCTTCTGGGAGGCCATCGGCTATCCCCTGCCCGGCAAGACCATGCCCGGTAAAACCATGCCCGGCAAAGGCGGCGCGCGGGCGTTGCGGGTGGACATGCTCGACCGGCTGGAAACGGAGCTGCTGGGGCTGGTCAAAACGAACGCGCCGGTGCGCGAGGTGGCGTTGGGCCAGCGCGTCGGCCTGTCGGCGGAGGAGGTCGCGGCGGTGCTCACCGGCCTGGGCTACACCCGCGCCGAGGCCGAGGATGGCGCGGTGACGTGGAAGCGGCGGCGGCCAACCGGACCGACCCCCGGCGGCAAGGGCGGAGGCAAGGCAAACGGGCGCGCAGCAGTCAACCCGGATCACCCCTTCGCCAAGTTGCGTCAACTGACCGGAGGGTGAGCGCGGGCGCGCCTGTGGACGGTTCCAACCGGCCTTTCCCAACGCAGCCACCTGGGTTAGGCTCCCGCCCCACCGAACGGGAGGAGCGTTTTTCCGATGCTGTACATGTTCCATTGCACCGACAAAGCCGGGGCCGCCGACATCCGCGCCGCCAACCGCGCCGATCATCTGGCCTATCTGGAAAACCACGCGGATCGCCTGTTCGCCGCCGGTCCGCTGCTGTCCGAACCGGACGCCGCCGGGGCGCAGGGCATGGTCGGCAGCCTGCTGATCGTCGAATGCGCCGACGCCGACGCGGCCCAGAGCTTCGCCGCCAACGATCCCTACGCCAAGGCCGGCCTGTTCGACAGCGTGACGATCCGCCCCTGGCGCCGCGTTTTCCCCAAGGCCTGAGCGGGAGCGGCGGAACCATGGCCTATTGGCTGCTGAAATCGGAACCCTTCAAATACTCCTGGGACCGGATGCTCGCTGACGGGCGCACCCACTGGGACGGCGTGCGCAACCATCAGGCGTCCAACAACCTGAAGGCCATGCAGGTCGGCGACCGCGCCTTTTTCTACCATTCCAACGAAGGGTTGGCGGTGGTCGGCGTGGTGGAGATCGCCCGCACCTATTACCCCGATCCCAGCGATCCGGCGGGACGGTTCGGCATGGTCGATGTCCAGCCGGTCAAGCCGGTGGTCACGCCGGTCACGCTGAAGCAGATGAAGGCGGACCCGGAGTTGCAGGGCATGGCGCTGGTCCGCCAATCCCGCCTGTCGGTCTGCCCGGTGACGGACGCCGAATGGGCGCGCGTGTGTTCGCTCGCGGGGATCGAGGCGTAAAGCCCCCGATCCCCCGGCACTCTTGCTCAACCGTCCGCCGGTTCGCGGATCGCCGCCTGGAAATCCTGGGTGGCCTGAAGCATCCGGCGGGCGAGTTCCCGCACCTCCTGTGCGGCCGCCGCGTTGGACAGGCCGAGCGGCGAGGCTCCATCAAGCCCCCCGGCGGGCAACAGGCGCAAGGTGGCGTCGATCGCCATCAGGCTGGTGCGGTCGCCGATCTGGGTCAACCGGGCGGCGTTGGCGATGGCGTGATCGGTGATGACTCGATTAGCGATGGGTTGCCGCTGCACCGCGCCGTCCGCCACGACCGCTTCATCCGCGCTGGTTGTGTTGGTCATCCTCTGATCCCTGTTCCGCCCTTTGTCCAGACGATCCCGGCACACCGCATGATGGTAGGGACGCCCGGTTAAAGCCCCGTTAAGCAAGGGACATTCCCGAGCCTTCCACTCAAGCGTCGCTTCACAAGAAAAACAGGGCCTGTCGCCGCTTCGATCAAGACCGGTCAAGAAGAGGCCATGGTCATACCGGTGCCCGCCGTTGCGTCACCCGGTCGCGGTGGGGCGCGCGAATCAGGGAAAACCCGAAGATATGTCTAGGGAATAATAAGTCTCGCGCAGCACGCAACACGACACAATCCTCCTTTGGTCGGGGGTGTCTTCGGGCCGTTCCGCTTGTTCGCACTGCAACTTGTGTGGATAATACGCCTCAACACGGGCGGCGGCCCGCCGCCCACCAAACAGCTTCCGAATCAACGCGGAGGCCAACGGGGGAATCGCGCAGCTATGACCAGCGACAACAGCTATTTTCCGGTGTCCAACGAGGTTGCCAAGGCGGCGCACATCGATGCCGACGCCTATGCCCGGATGTACAAGCAGTCGGTCGAGGATTCCGAAGGCTTCTGGGGCGAGCAGGGCAAGCGTCTGGACTGGATCAAGCCCTACAGCAAGGTGAAGGACGTCGATTTCAGCGGCGACGTGCACATCCGCTGGTTCTACGACGGCACGCTGAACGTGTCGGCCAACTGCATCGACCGCCATCTCGCCACCCGTGGCGACCAGACCGCCATCCTGTTCGAAGGCGATGACCCGGGCGTGTCCAAGGCCATCACCTACAAGGAACTGCACGAGCAGGTCTGCCGTCTGGCCAATGTGCTGAAGAAGAACGGCGTCAAGAAGGGCGACCGCGTCACCATCTATCTGCCGATGATCCCGGAAGCGGCCTATGCGATGCTGGCCTGCACCCGCATCGGCGCGATCCACTCCATCGTCTTCGGCGGCTTCTCGCCCGACAGCCTGAAGGACCGCATCGTCGATTGCGACAGCCATTTCGTCATCACCTCCGACGAGGGTCTGCGCGGCGGCCGCAAGGTGCCGCTGAAGGCCAACGCCGACAAGGCGGTGGCGGCGGCGGGCGTCGTCAAGCATGTGCTGGTCGTCAAGCACACCGGCGGCAAGGTCGATTGGACCGAGGGCCGCGATCTTTGGTACCATGAGGAAGTCGCGTCGGTGTCCGCCGATTGCCCGCCGGAAGAGATGAGCGCGGAGGATCCGCTGTTCATCCTCTACACCTCTGGCTCCACCGGCAAGCCCAAGGGCGTTCTGCACACCACCGGCGGCTATCTGGTCTACGCGTCGATGACGCACCAGTATGTCTTCGATTACAAGGACGGCGACGTCTATTGGTGCACCGCCGACGTGGGGTGGGTCACGGGCCACAGCTACATCGTCTATGGCCCGCTGGCCAACGGTGCCACCACGCTGATGTTCGAAGGCATCCCGACCTACCCGGACGTCTCCCGCTTCTGGCAGGTGATCGACAAGCACAAGGTCAACATCTTCTACACCGCGCCGACCGCCATCCGCTCGCTGATGCGCGAGGGCGAAGGCCCGGTGAAGAAGACCTCGCGCGCGTCGCTGCGCGTCCTGGGGTCGGTGGGCGAGCCGATCAACCCCGAAGCCTGGCTGTGGTACTACAACGTCGTCGGCGATGGCCGCTGCCCGATCGTGGACACCTGGTGGCAGACGGAAACCGGCGGCATCCTGATCACCCCGCTGATCGGGGCCATCGGCCAGAAGCCAGGCTCGGCGACCAAGCCCTTCTTCGGCGTGCAGCCCGTCGTGGTCGACAACGAAGGCGTGGTTCTGGACGGCGAGACCGAGGGCAACCTCTGCATGGCCGACGCCTGGCCCGGCATGATGCGCACGGTGTATGGCGACCACGAACGCTTCGTCCAGACCTACTTCTCGACCTTCGCCGGGAAGTATTTCACCGGTGACGGCTGCCGCCGCGACGCCGATGGCTATTACTGGATCACCGGCCGTGTGGACGACGTCATCAACGTGTCGGGCCACCGCATGGGCACCGCCGAGGTCGAAAGCGCGCTGGTCGCCCACCCGAAGGTGGCGGAGGCCGCCGTCGTCGGCTACCCGCACGACCTGAAGGGCCAGGGTATCTACGCCTACGTCACGCTCAACGCCGGGGAAGAGCCATCGGAAGAGCTGCGCAAGGAGTTGGTGAACTGGGTCCGCAAGGAAATCGGCCCGATCGCCTCGCCGGACCTGATCCAGTGGGCGCCCGGCCTGCCGAAGACCCGGTCGGGCAAGATCATGCGCCGCATCCTGCGCAAGATCGCCGCGAACGAACACGACTCGCTCGGCGACACCTCGACGCTCGCCGATCCGGGCGTGGTGACGGACCTGATCGACAACCGCATGAACAACGCCTGATCGTTGCGCAGCGGTTGCCGGTGACGGCATGAAAAAACCGGGGGCCGCGAGGCTCCCGGTTTTGTTTTTGCCGACTTTGCTTTTGTCAGCGTTGCCTTTGCCGAGGGTGCTCGTGCGCCTCAGGCCCCCTCGCCCCGGAACGGGCGGGACAGCAGCCCGTCGATGGTGGCGTCTAGACCGGCCCCCCGGTTGAGGATGGCGTCCACCGCCGCGCAGATCGGCATTTCCACCCCCAGCCGCGCGGCCAGACCGACCACGGCGGCGGCGGTGTAAACGCCCTCGGCCACCGACCGGCGGGCGGCGAGGATGTCGGCCAGCGTCTGGCCCGCGCCCAGCGCCGCACCCAGCGACATGTTCCGCGATTGCAGGCTGGAGCAGGTCAGGGTCAGGTCGCCCAGGCCCGACAGCCCCATCAGCGTGTCGGCCCGCCCGCCCAGCGCCAGCGCCAGCCGGGTGATTTCCGCCAACCCACGGGTGATCAGCGCGGCGCGCGCGTTGTCGCCCAGCCGTCGGCCCTCGACCACGCCGCAGGCGATGGCCAGCACGTTTTTCACCGCCCCGCCGATCTGCGATCCGATCA
The DNA here is from genome assembly GCF_003966125.1 of Azospirillum griseum. Taxonomy (GTDB): domain Bacteria; phylum Pseudomonadota; class Alphaproteobacteria; order Azospirillales; family Azospirillaceae; genus Azospirillum; species Azospirillum griseum. The sequence continues at coordinate 88,893 of NZ_RXMA01000010.1, read as the reverse complement.
CGTCGTCGCTGCGGTAGGGGCGAAAGCTGCGGCTGCCCAGCGCCTCGACCAGCGCGGTCCCGAGCGCGGCGTCGGCGCAGGCCAGCGTCACCGCCGTCGGCAAACCGCGCGCCACCTCCGCCGCGAAGGTCGGGCCGGACAGGATGGCCAGCGGCGTTCCGGTGGGCAGCGCCGCCGCCACCGCCTCGCTCATCAGGGCGAAGCTGTCCAGCTCGATGCCCTTGGCGCAGACCACCACCGGCACGCCGGGGCGCAACGCCGGGGCCAGTTGGGCGCACATGGCGCGGGCGTGCTGGGCGGGCGAGACCAGCAGAACGGCGTCGCACGCCCCGATGTCGGCAAGGTCGCCGGTGACGCGCAGCGCCTCGGGGAAGGGCACGCCGGGCAAGTAATCGCGATTCTCGCGGTCGGCGGCCATCGCCGCCACCTGCGCCGGTTTGCGCGCCCACAGCCAGGTGTCGCGCCCGGCGCGGTGCGCGGCCAGCGCCAACGCCGTGCCCCAGGCCCCGGCCCCCAACACGCCGATGCGGGACAGGGCGGGAGACAGATGGGTGGTCATGGAAGCGATCCTTGCGGCAAAGGGCCTGACGTCATCACGCCTTCACGCCCGACCCCACCCCCGCCCGCCCGATCACCGGGGCGGCGCTGGGGTCGAGCGGCCAGCGCGGGCGCGGGGCGAAGCTCAACGGATCCTGTTCGCCCAACCGGAACCGCTCGATCCCGGCCCAGGCAATCATCGCCGCGTTGTCGGTGCACAGCCGCAGCGGCGGGGCGACGAAGGGCATGGCTTCGCGGTCGGCCAGCGTCTGCAAACGGGCGCGCAGCGTCTTGTTCGCCGCCACCCCACCGGCGACGACCAGCGCGCCGCCCTGCGGGTGATCCTGCTTGAAACGGGCGATGGCGCGGGCGCAACGGTCGGCCATCACCTCCGCCACCGTGGCCTGAAAGGCGGCGGCGAGGTCGTCGCGGTCGGCGTCGGAGAGTCCGGCGCCCGACAGAGCGCCCACCTCCTCCACATGCCGCCGCACGGCGGTTTTCAGGCCGGAAAAGGAGAAATCGCAGCCGGGCCGCCCGACCAGCGGGCGCGGCAGGGCGAAGCGGCCAGGGTTTCTGGCCCGCGCGGCGGCCTGTTCCACCAGCGGCCCGCCGGGATAGCCCAGCCCCAGCAGCTTGGCGGTCTTGTCAAAGGCTTCACCGACCGCGTCGTCGATGGTGGTCCCGAGTCGGCGGTAGCGCCCGACGCCCTCGACCACCAGCAATTGGCAGTGACCGCCCGACACCAGCAGCAGCAGGTAAGGAAAGGCGACGTCGTGGGTCAGCCGCGCGGTCAGGGCGTGACCTTCCAGATGGTTGACGGCGACGAAGGGCAGGTTGCGCGCCGCCGCGATGGCCTTGGCGGTCATCACCCCGACGATGACGCCGCCGATCAGCCCCGGCCCGCCGGTGGCGGCGATGGCGTCCAGATCGCCAAAGCCGACCCCGGCCTCGGCCATGGCGCGGCGGACCAGCCCGTCCAGATGCTCCAGATGGGCGCGCGCGGCGATTTCCGGGACCACACCGCCATAGGGCGTGTGGTCGTCCAATTGCGACAGGACCACGTCGGCGCGGATCTCGCGCGCGTCGGTGACGACGGCGGCGGCCGTCTCGTCGCAGCTCGTTTCGATTCCCAGGACGATCATGCCGCCAAACTAGCCGCGTTGGCGGCGTGGGTATAGGGTTTTGGCGGCCTCCCTCCCCCGGCTCCCCTTTCCGCGCCCCCCGCCCCGGATCCCAGCCCCAGATCCCAGCCCCAGATCCCCACCCTGGACCGTCGATGAACCCCGACACGCCCGCCGACGACGCCAGCATCCTTTATTACGACGCCGATTACCCCTCGCTGGAGCTTGGCCCGGCCAGCCCGGACGCGGTGCGGGCGCTGGCCCGCATCGGTCTGCTGGGCGATGTCGGCTTCTACGCCGAACAGGCGGCGGCGCACGCGGCGGGTGGTCGGCCCGTGCTGGAACTGGGCTGCGGGACCGGGCGGATCGCCATCCCGCTGGCCCGCCGGGGGTTCGCGGTGTGGGGCGTGGAGATTGCCGACGCGATGCTCGACCACCTGCGCGACCGGCTCACCGCCGAGTCGGCGGACACGCGGGCGCGGTTGCGGCTGGTGCGGCAGGACGCCGCCGCGCTGGATCTGCCCGCGCTCGCCCCACCCCATCCCGGCGCGGGCCTGCTGCTGCTGCCCTTCAACCTGCTGATGCTGATCCCCGACCGCGCGCAGGCGGTGCGGGCCTTGGCCGCCGGTGCCCGTCACCTCGCCCCCGATGGCCGCTTCGCCCTGGACGTGATGAACCCGGCCACGCTGCCGCAGGAGGCCGACCACGCCCCCGCCCCATCGCAGCCGCGCCGCAACCCGCGCACCGGCCATCCTTACGTGCGTCACGCCCAATTGTCGGCGGTGGACGGGCGTGGGGTGCAGCGGATCACCGGCTGGTACGACGAGTTGCGGCCCGATGGCGGCATCCACACCACCCGCTTTGCCTTCGATTGGCGGATGATCGACCGGGCCGAGTTGACCGCCATGCTGGCCGAGGCCGGGTTGAGGGCCGACGCGTTCCACGGCGATTTCGACGGCGCGCCCTGGACCGATGCCAGCCCCCGCATCGTCGCCGTCGGTGGCCGCGCCGGATCGCCGCAGCAAGCCGGATGACTCCGGCTGAGCCAACCCTTGCAAAGCCGCGCGGATGGCCTAGAAGTGGACGCCATGACGACGACGCAACCGCTCCGCATCGGCACGCGCGGCAGCCCGCTGGCGCTGGCGCAGGCCCACGAAACCCGCGATCGCCTGATCGCCGCCCACCCCCACCTCGCCGCTCCCGGCGCGATCGAGATCGTGATCCTCAAGACCACGGGCGACCGCATCCAGGACCGCACCCTGGCGGAGGCGGGCGGCAAGGGCCTGTTCACCAAGGAGCTGGAGGAGGCGCTGTTTGATGGCCGCGCCGATCTGGCCGTCCATTCGATGAAGGACGTGCCGACCCAGCTTCCCGACGGGCTGGAGATCGCCACCCTGTTGCCGCGCGAGGATCCGCGCGACGCGTTCTTTTCCCGGACCGGCTGCGCGTTGGCCGATCTGCCGCCGGGTGCGGTGGTGGGCACGGCGGGTCTGCGCCGTCAGGCCCAGGTGCTGGAGCTGCGCCCTGATCTGACCATTTTCCCGCTGCGCGGCAACGTGCAAACCCGCCTGTCCAAGCTGGACGCCGGGGAGGTGGACGCCACCCTGCTGGCGCTCGCCGGGCTGCGCCGTCTGGGCCTGACCGACCGCATCACCACGATCCTGGAACCGGACACCATGCTGCCCGCCGTGGCGCAGGGGGCCATCGGCATCGAAATCCGCAGCGCCGACGACGCCACCCGCGCCCTGATCGCCCCGCTGAACTGCGCGGCCACCGCCACGCGGGTGACGGCGGAGCGGGCCTTGCTCGCCGCCCTTGATGGGTCCTGCCGCACGCCCATCGCCGCGCTGGCGACGCTGGACGGCGAGGCGTTGTCCCTGCGGGTCAAGGTGCTGTCGAACGACGGACGCCGCGTCTTCCACGCCGCGCGCAGCGGAACGGCGGGCGACGCCGCCACGATGGGGGCCGACGCCGGGGCGGAGATCAAGGCGCAGCTTCCCGCCGATTTCTTCACCACGCCCTGACCGAAACCGCATGAGCGACCGCTCCGCCGCACCGGTTCCCCCCTCGACGGACGGGCGTACGCGTCTGCTCGTCACCCGCCCATGGGAGGACGCCGAACCGCTGGTGCGGCGGCTGTCCGCCCTGGGCTACGCCTGCGCCATCGAACCGATGCTGGAGATGGTGTGGCTCGACGGGCCGGAACCGGACCTGACCGGCGTACAGGCGTTGCTGTTCACCAGCGCCAACGGCGTACGGGGGTATGCGCGGCGTACGGACCGCCGCGACCGCCCGGTCTACGCCGTCGGCGACGCCACCGCGCGGGCGGCGACCGGGGCCGGGTTTTCCCAGGTGGAGAGCGCTGCGGGCGATGTGTACGCGCTGGCCGACCTCGTCCGCCGCCGTTGCCAGCCGGTGGACGGTTCCCTGCTGCATGTGGCGGGCAGCAAGGTCGCGGGCGATCTGGCCGGGCTGCTGGGAACGGCCGGATTCACCCTGACCCGCGCCGTGCTGTACGACGCCGTACCCGCCACCGCGCTGTCCGCGCCGACTGCGGCGTTTTTGCGTACGTCGGCGATCGGCAATGTCTTGTTTTTCTCTCCCCGCACCGCGCGTTCCTTTGTTAAGTTGCTGGCCGAGGCGGACCTGATCGACCGGTGTCGTACGGTCGATGCGCTCTGCCTCAGCCCCGCCGTTGCGGAGGCTGCCCGCGCGTACGGCCAAGGCGGTGAAACGCCGTGGCACCGCGTACGGGTGGCGTCCCGACCGGATCAGGACGCCTTGCTCGACCTGTTGCCGCCGCTGACCGGCGGTACGGGGTGAGGATGCCGGTTCGGTGGCTGTGGCGTTGCGACGAACAACAGCGAACCGAAGGTACACCCCATGACCTCTCGTCCAGGCCCCGAGCGTGTCGGTGCCGACCGTCCCGTCACCGAACAGGATGGTGAGTCGACCAGCAGCCCCGCCACCGCCTCCCAGACCGCCCCCCAGACCGCTCCCCAGACCGTCGGCGGCACCAGCGACACCGGCGCGGTGGACCGCATCGTCGAACGGTTTGGCGGCATCCGCCCGATGGCCCACAAGCTGGACATCCCCGTGACCACGGTGCAGGGCTGGAAGAAGCGCGGCGCGATCCCGCTGGCCCGTCACGCTGACCTGCGCGGCGCGGCGACCAAACACGCCATCACCCTGGACGACGCCGACCTCGACGCCGCCACCCCGTCGGAAGAGCGCACCACCAGCGACAGCAGCACCCCCGCCGAGACCGCTGCGGTCCCCGTCACGCCGGAAACCCCGGCCAGCGCCACGGCTGCCGCCAGCGCGGAGGTTGCGCCGACCGACAACGCTCCTTCCGCAACCAAAACGACCACCGCGCCCTTGAGCGAGCCGACGCCCGCCGCCCAGCCGGACAAGATCGTTTCTGAACCGGTTCAAACTATCACCCCGCCCTCGCCCTCCTATCTGGAGGAGCCGCGCGCGGCGGGTGGCTTTGCCAGCGCGCTGTCCATCGTGGCGCTGCTGGTCGGGGCCGCCGCCCTGGCCGAACCCTGGTGGGGGCCGCAGCTGTCCGGCTGGCCCAACGGGGCGAGCGTCCCGGCAGCCTCCGCCCCGGCCAGCGTCGACCCCACCCTGCGCGCCCAGCTTCAGCAATTGGCCGACCGCGTCGGCAAGCTGGAACAGCGCCCGGCCGCCAGCGCCGCCGCCCCGGCGGGCGACAGCGCCGCGTTCGACGCGGCGGTGCGGCAGTTGACCCAACGACTCGACAGCCTGGAAAAGCGCCCCGCCGCGACCGGCGGCGGCGACACCGCGCGTCTGGACGGGCTGGAACAGCGCCTGACCGCGCTGGGGACCGGGACCAAGGCGGCGCAGGATCTGGGCAAGGAGATCGACGCGCTCAAGCAGCAGATCGCCAGCGTCGGCCAGAGCGTCGAAACCCGCCGCGACTCGGGCGTCGCCGCGCAAGCCCTGGTGCTGGCTGCCGGGCAATTGCGCGCCACGCTGGCCGCCGGGCAGCCGTTCCAGCAGGATTTGCAGAGCGTCCGCGCGCTGGGCATCGCCGACGCCGGCGTGACCCAGCCGCTGGACGCCGTCGCCCCCTTCGCCGCCAAGGGCATCCCGACCCAGGCGCAGATCACCGACCGCTTCCGCCCGCTGGCGTCGGAGATCGTCCGCGCCGCCGAACGCGGTGACGGCAGCAACTGGATCGAAAGCGTCACCGGCAAGCTGACCACCCTGGTCACGGTCCGGCGCGAGGGCGGCGGCGTGGTCGGCACCGGGGCCGACGCCGTGGTCGCCCGCGCCGAAGCGGCCCTGAACGAAAACAACCTCGCCAAGGCGGTGGAGGAGCTGACGGCCCTGCAAGGCCCCGGAGGTGCCGCCGCCGCCGCGTGGCTGGCCGAGGCCAAGGCCCGTCTGGCCGCCGATCAGGCCGCCCGCGCCCTGACCCAGCGCGCCATCGCCCTGTTGACCACCGCGTCGGGCGGGAAGGGAGCGACCCAATGATCCGCGCCCTCTGGTTCATCCTGAAGCTCGCCGCCGTCATCGCGGCGGCGGTCTGGCTGGTCGAACGGCCCGGCATGGTCAGCGTCCATTGGCTGGGCTATGTCGTGGAAATGTCCTTCACCGTCGCGCTGCTGCTGGCGTTGGCGGCGATGGGGCTGGCGGCCTTCGGCTACCGTTTCCTCCGCTCCGTCCTGCGGGCACCGGGCAGCATCCGCCGCTACCGCCGTTCCCGCGTGCGCGAGGCGGGCTACCGCGCCCTGACCCAGGGCATGGTCGCGGTGGCGGCGGGCGACGCCGTGACCGCGCGCAAGATGGCCCGCAAGGCCGACGGGCTGCTGAACGAGCCGCCGCTGACCATGCTGCTGTCCGCCCAGGCCGCCCAGTTGCAGGGCGACGACCGCGCCGCGCAGCAGTATTTCACCGCCATGCTCGACCGCCCGGAAACCGCCTTTCTCGGCCTGCGCGGTCTGCTGACCCACGCCATCAAGATCGGCGACCGGGTGGAGGCACTGGAGCTGGCCCGCAAGGCCCGCGCCCTGCAACCCAACACCCCCTGGCTGCTCGGCACCCTCTATGATCTGGAAGCCCGCGCCGGGGATTGGGCGTCGGCGGAAGGCACGCTGCAACAGGCGATCCAGGCGGGCGCGATCCCGACCGAGGATGGCCGCCGCCACCGCGCCGTCCTGCTGCTGGAACGCAGCTTCGAGGCGGAGCGGCGGGGCCGCAGCGACGCCGCCCTGGCCCACGCGCAATCGGCGCACGACCTGTTGCCCGGTTTCGTTCCGGCCGCCGCGCGTCTCGCCCGTCTGCTGGTCGCCGCCGGTCGGCTGAAGCCCGCCGCCAAGGTGGTGGAGCGGACCTGGAAACAGGCCCCGCACCCCGACCTGGCCGAAGCCTACCGCGAGGTGCTGGGCAGCTACGACGCGCTGACCCGCGTCAAGCTGTTCGAAAAGCTGCTGACCCAGGCCCCCAACCACGTCGAATCGCACATCGCGCTCGCCCGCGCCGCGCTCGACGCCAAGCTGTGGGGCGAGGCGCGCGACCATCTGAAGCGCGCCTTGGGCATCGAGCCGTCGCACCGCCTCTACCGCCTGCTCGCCGAGTTGGAGCGGAACGAGCGCCACGACGAAACCGCCGCCCGCGATTGGTTGGCCAAGGCGGCCAACGCCCCCGCCGATCCGGCCTGGACCTGCGGGTCCTGCAACGCCGTCAGCCACGCCTGGGGCGGGCTGTGCGGCCATTGCGGCGCGTTTGACAGCCTGGAATGGAAGGCTCCGACCCTGGCCGTGTCGCTGATGGAACCGGGCCTGCCCCCGGCCACCGCCACGGCGCTGGTGAAGTCCACGGCGGCCTGACGCGCCGTTCACAGCGTCCACCGCCACCAAAGCGACAAAAAAAGGGCCGGTTCCCAACGCGGGGAACCGGCCCTTTTCCGTTTGACGATCAGCGCGCGATCAGCGTGCGATCCATCCGCCCGCGATCAATGGCGGAAATGGCGCATCCCGGTCAGGACCATGGCCAGACCCTTTTCGTCCGCCGCCGCGATCACGTCGGCGTCGCGGATCGAGCCGCCGGGCTGGATCACCGCCGTCACGCCCGCTTCCGCCGCCGCCAGCAGGCCATCGGCAAACGGGAAGAAGGCGTCGGAGGCGACGACCGACCCCTTGGTCAGCGGTTCGGACAGACCGGCGGCCTTGGCCGCTTCCGCCGACTTGATGGCGGCGATGCGGGCCGAATCGACGCGGCTCATCTGCCCCGCGCCGACGCCGACCGTGGCGCCGTTCTTGGCGTAGACAATGGCGTTCGACTTCACATGCTTGGCCACGCGGAAGGCGAAGAGCAGATCGGCCAGTTCCTGTTCGGTCGGCGCGCGCTTGGTCACGACCTTCAGCTCCGCCGGGTTGACGCGGCCCGAGTCGCGGTTCTGCAACAGGAAGCCGCCCGACAGATGCTTGATCATCATCCCGGTGTCGGCGGGGTTCGGCACGTCCTTGGTCAGCAGCACGCGCAGGTTCTTCTTGGTCGCCAGCAGGGCGCGGGCCGCGTCGTCCGCGTCGGGGGCGATCACCACCTCGGCGAACAGCTTGGCGATCTCCTCGGCGGTTTCAGCGTCGAGCGAGCGGTTGACGGCGATGATGCCGCCAAAGGCGCTGACCGGGTCGCACAGCAGGGCCGAGCGGTAGGCGTCGAGCAGATTGGCCCCCTGGGCGACGCCGCAGGGGTTGGCGTGCTTGATGATGGCGACGGCGGGCTGTTCGAACTCGGCCACCAGCTCGAACGCGGCGTCGGTGTCGTTCAGGTTGTTGTAGGACAGCTCCTTGCCCTGAAGCTGCACGGCGGTCGCCACGCCGGGGCGCTGGTCGCCGGTGACGTAGAAGGCGGCCTGCTGGTGGGGGTTCTCGCCATAGCGCAGGGTCTGCGCCAGCGCGCCCGACAGGGTGACGCGCGGCGGGAAGGTTTCGCCCAGCTGACCGGCCAGCCAGGTCGAAATGGCGGCGTCATAGGCGGCGGTGCGGGCGTAGGCGCGCTGGGCCAGCTTGCGACGCAGCCCCAGCGTGACGCAGCCGTCGTGCGCCGCCAGCTCGTCGATCACCGCCTCGTAATCCGAGGGTTCGGTGATGATGGTGACGAAATCATGGTTCTTGGCCGCCGCGCGGATCATCGCCGGGCCGCCGATGTCGATGTTCTCGACGCAGTTGGCGTAATCAGCCCCCTGGGCGACCGTCGCTTCGAACGGGTAGAGGTTGACCACCACCAGATCGATCGGCGGGATGTCGTGCTGGGCCATCGCGTCGGCGTGGATGTCGCGGCGGGCCAGGATGCCGCCGTGAACGCGCGGGTGCAGGGTCTTGACCCGGCCATCCATGATTTCCGGGAAACCGGTGTGGTCGGACACCTCCTTCACCGGCACGCCCGCCTCGGCCAGCCGCTGCGCCGAGCCGCCGGTGGACAGGATTTCCACGCCACGGGCGGCCAACGCCTGCCCCAGCGCGACCAGACCGGTCTTGTCGGACACGGAAATCAGCGCGCGGGTGATGCGAACCTTGTCGGGGGCGGGGGCGTGGTTGGCTTTCGGCGGACTCATGGCGTGTTCCTGATGGTCGTGTGGTGTTGCACGGGCACGACGCGGCCAGAAGACACACAGGATGAACACGGAATAAGAAAAGCACGGATGAGCGTGAAGACAATCATCCGTGTTTATCGGTGTTTATCTGTGGAAAGCCCAACCGGGCCGCAACCCGGTTTGTGTCCACCGATGAACACAGATAAACACAGAGTGAATACCCCGCGTTCGTCCGTGCGTCGATCCTGTTCGTCCGTGCCTCCGTTCCCGTCCGCTGATGCGAAGCGCCTCGGCGATCAGGTCCGGCCACGGCGGATGGCGGGATTTACGCCGCCTTGCGTTCGCGGCGCAAGGCCCATTTGACCGTCACGCCGTCGGGGCCGCTATGCCCGTGCATCACGATCTGGATGGTGCGGCGCGGTTCGTCGCCGGTCCCCAGATAGATGCTTTCGGCCAGTTCCAGCGCCACGCCGGTCGCCCGCAACCGCCACACGTTGCCGCTGGGCAAACGCAGGATCACCTGCGCCCCGCCCTGCACCAGGATCGGTTGCACCGTCGGGTGCAGGTGGAAGCGGATGGCGAAGGGCTGGTCGGTCGCCTGCGCGCCGAGCACCGGTTCCAGCGTGTCCTCGCCGCGCAGATCCTCACCGTTGTCGGCCAGATAGACGCGGCGGCGGTGCAGCAGGCTGAACCCCTTGCTGTAGCCGTTGTGGGTGGCGACGACCAGAACGGCGCTGCCCGATTCCTGCCGCTCGCAGCCGACATGCGCGGGGCGGCGGCCAAGCCCGCCCGCCTCCAGCACCTCCGCCGAATTGGTGTCGGCGACGACGACGGTGGAATGGGCCGCCGATCCGGCCAGCGCCAAGCGCCACGGCCCGCGCTGGGCCGGGTGGCTGCCGCAATTGACGATCAGCCGCTCCTTGTTGACGGACATCTCCATCGACAGGGTTCCGGCGTGGGCCATCCGGTCCAACCCGGCCGAGGGCGGCGCGCCGGTGTCGAGCAGGACCAGGGTGCGCGCGGCGATCAACCGCTCATAGCCGCTGTGGGGGGCGCTGCGCAGGGTGCGGCCACGGACGTCGGCCTGGGCCAGCACGGTGTCCACCAGCGCCGGTTCCTCCTCCCGCCCGCCGTTGAACAGGGCCAGACCGCCGTCGCCGTGGCGGAAGAAGCGCAGGGCCGGAGTCATCCGCTCGATGGCCGGTTGCAGGGATTCCGGGGCCTCGACGCGGGCCACCCGCAGCACCGCGCGGATGTCGATCAGGTCGCGCAGCACCCGCAGATGCGCCGACGGGTTGCGTTCCACATGCCCGCCATCGGGCAGGATCTGGCCCGGCAGGGCGCGGTCGAGCAGCCGCAAGCCGTCCTGCCCCGCCCGCTCCAGACCGGGCAGGCAGAAACCGCCATAGACCAGCCCCTTGATCGCGGCGATCAGTGGCGCGCCGTCCAACCGGGCGGGCAGGACGCGGGCCAGATGGCGGACCTGCCGCCCAAGATGCTCGAACACCCGCGCGCGAAACTCGTCGTCAGCCGACGCGCAGTAGAAATCATGCAGGCCGATCCAGTTGGCGACCCGGGTGCCCAGGGTGTCGGGTGCCCAACCTTGGCTGTTCCAGCCGCCATTGTGTTCCAGCCAGGACCAGACCAGCACCCGCGCCCGCCGCCGCGCCATGTCGCCGCCGACGGCGCGCAGGTCGCGCATCCAGTCGAATCCGTGCAGCGCCTTCAACCAAACCGGGCTGGCCCCCGGCATCCGCCAGGGCGGTTCACCGTTGGGGTCGATGGCCATGGATTGCCCGGCCATGCGCAGCATTCCGGCCAGAAAGGCCGAACCATCGCTGGGGTCGCCGGGCCAGGGATCGGGCGGAACGACGGCCAGCGCCGCCGGTGCCCGTCCGCTCAAGATCAAGGAATAGAGGGGGTTGCCGTAGGCGATCCGCGCGAGTCCGCTGCGGAACCGCCCGCCGCCGCCCGAGGCCCTGCCCGCCCCCTTGCCCGCCCCCTTGCCCATCGCGGCCACCCCTTCAGGACCGCTGACGGCGGAAACGGCCGGCGGGCAGGCGTGTTGCGGTGCGGTGCAGCAAGGACAGGGGCATGACTGTGTCCTATCAAGTCACCGCCGCCGCCGCAAGGCACGGAACCGCCGGGCCGCCATGAATCATGCGCCCAATCATGCGCCGACACGCCGCAGCCGGGACACAAAGAACCCGTCGATGCCGCCCAGATCGGCCAGCATGCCGGGCAGCGAACGCACCTCGCCCAGCGGATTCAGGATCTCGGTCAAACCGCCCAACTCGTGCGGGGTGATGGGGTGGCGTTGCACCCGCGCGTCGCGCGCCAGCAGGCGGGTGATCTGCGCCTCGCCCTCCTCCGGCTGGATGGAGCAGGTGCAGTAGATCAGCGTCCCGCCCGGCTTGGTCAGATCGACCGCGTGGGCCAGCAGCCGCCCTTGCGCCTTGGCCAGCTTGGCGATGTCGTCGGGCGTCTTGACCCGCAGGATGTCGGGGTGGCGGCGCACCGCGCCGGTGGCCGAACAGGGGGCGTCGAGCAGCACCGCGTCGGCGGCCTCCTCCGGCGTCCAGGCCGCCGCGTCGGCGGTGATGACCTCGGCCTCCAGCCGCAGGCGGGCGAGGTTTTCCGTCACCCGCTCCAGCCGCTTGGCCGAGCGGTCGAGCGCGGTGACGCGGGCACCCTGCGCGGCCAGTTGCGCCGTCTTGCCGCCGGGGGCGGCGCACAGATCGAACACGCGCTTGCCGCGCAGATCGCCGAACAGCTTGGCGGGCAGCGCGGCGGCCAGATCCTGAACCCACCACGCGCCCTCGTCAAAGCCCGGCAATTCCGGCACGGAACCGCTGGTCGTCCGCCGCAGCGTGCCGGTGGGCAGCAACGCCGCCTCCAACCGCTCCGCCCAGGGGGCCGGGTCGTTCTTGGCGGTGAAGTCGAGCGGGGCCTCGTGCAGGTGCGCCTCGACAATCCCGCGCGCCCGCGCCGTGCCGTAGGCGGTGCGCCAGGACAGCCACATCCAATCGGGGGTGTTGAGCCGCCCGGCGTCCTGCTGGGCCGCCAGCGTCGCGCCCTCCCGCCCGATCCGGCGCAGCACCGCGTTGATCAGGCCCTTGTAGGGGGCCGCGTTGCGCTGGGCCGCCAGCTCCACCGCCGTGTCCACGGCGGCGTGCGGCGGGGTGTTGAGGAAGACCAGTTGCGCCACCCCCAACCGCAGCATGTCGTGGATCGCCGCCTTGGGCAGCCCCGGCTTGGCGAGGCTGGTCTGGATCAGCTCGTCGATCTGGCCCAGACGGCGCAGCACCGTGGCGACCAGCACACGGACGAAACCACGGTCGCGCGGCTCCAGCCCGGCAAGGTCGGGGTGCGCGTCGAACGCGTCGTCAAAGGGAACGGACTTGCGCAGCACGTCGCGCAGCAGATCAAGCGCGACGCCGCGAGCGGCGAGGGTGGTGTCGGTCATCGCCTGGATCTAGCGCGCTCAGATGCCGGTGTCGATGGGGCTGTTTGGGAATTCGCAGAACGCCGCGCCCATCCCCCCCCTGTGGCGGGAGACGGGCGCGCCGTTCCGGTCAGCGCGCCGTCAATGCACGGTCTTGGCGACCGGCGCGTCGGTGCGGCGGCCCTGTTCGGACACCGCCACGCCGTTGATGGTCAGCACCCCGGCCTCCGCCCCCACCGTGACCGTCTGGCCGTCGCTGACGCAGCCCTCCAGGATCATGGTGGCGAGCGGGTTTTGCAGCTCGCGCTGGATCACCCGCTTCAGCGGCCGCGCGCCATAGACGGGGTCATAGCCCGCCTCGGCCAGCCATTCGGTCGCCGCCGCGTCCACCTCCAGGGTGATGTCGCGGTCGGCCAGCATCTTGACCAGACGCCCCAGCTGGATGGTGACGATGCCGCCCATGTGCCGCCGGTCGAGCCGGTGGAACAGCAGGATCTCGTCGAGCCGGTTGAGGAATTCGGGGCGGAAATGCGCCCGCACCGCCTCCATCACCTCGCCGCGCACGGCGGAGGAATCCTCGCCCTCCGCCTGTTCGGCCAGCGCCTGCGAGCCGAGATTGGAGGTCATGATGATGACGACGTTGCGGAAATCCACCGTCCGCCCCTGCCCATCGGTCAAACGCCCGTCGTCGAGCACCTGAAGCAGCACGTTGAAAACGTCCGGGTGGGCCTTTTCCACCTCGTCGAACAGCACGACCTGATAGGGCCGACGGCGCACCGCCTCGGTCAGCGCCCCGCCCTCCTCATAGCCGACATAGCCCGGGGGCGCGCCGATCATGCGGGCGACGGAGTGTTTCTCCATGTATTCCGACATGTCGAGCCGGACCATGGCGGTTTCGTCGTCGAACAGGAATTCGGCCAGCGCCTTGGTCAGTTCGGTCTTGCCGACGCCGGTGGGGCCGAGGAACAGGAAGGAGCCGATGGGACGGTTGGGATCCTGCAACCCCGCCCGCGACCGGCGGACGGCGTTGGCCACGGCGACGATCGCCTCCTCCTGGCCGATGACCCGGCCGCGCAGGCGGCTTTCCATCGCCAGCAGCTTTTCCCGCTCGCCCGCCAGCATCTTGTCCACCGGCACGCCGGTCCAACGGCTGACCACCCCGGCGATGTCGGTGTCGCGCACCTCCTCGTTCAGCATCCGGTTCGCGGCGTGCGCCTCGGCGGCCTTCAGCGCGCTGTCCAGGCTGGGGATGACGCTGTAGGTCAGCTCGCCCGCCCGGCCCCAGTTGCCCGCGCGCTGGGCGGCGTCCAGTTCGGTCCGCGCCTTTTCCAGATCCTCCTTGATCCGCTGCGCGCCCTGAAGCTGGTCCTTCTCCGCCTGCCATTTGGCGGTCAGTTCGGCCGATTCCTGCTCCAGTTCCGCCAGTTCGCGTTCCAGATTGGCGAAACGGTCCTTGGAGCCTTGATCGGACTCGCGCTTCAGCGCCTCGCGTTCGATCTTCAACTGGATGATGCGGCGGTCGAGTTCGTCGATGTGTTCCGGCTTGGTGTCCACCGCCATGCGCAGGCGGCTCGCCGCCTCGTCGATCAGGTCGATGGCCTTGTCGGGCAGGAAGCGGTCGGTGATGTAGCGGTTGGACAGGGTGGCCGCCGCGACGATGGCCGCGTCGGTCACGCGCACGCCGTGATGGACCTCGTACCGCTCCTTCAGCCCGCGCAGGATGGAGATGGTGTCCTCCACCGTCGGTTCGGGCACGAAGACCGATTGGAAACGGCGGGCCAGTGCGGCGTCCTTTTCGATGTGCTTGCGGTATTCGTCCAGCGTGGTTGCGCCGACGCAATGCAGCTCGCCGCGCGCCAGCGCCGGTTTCAGCATGTTGGAGGCGTCCATCGCCCCATCGGCCTTGCCCGCCCCGACCAGCGTGTGCAGCTCGTCGATGAACACGACGATCTCGCCCGCCGCCGCCTGGATTTCCGACAGCACGGCCTTCAGCCGCTCCTCGAACTCGCCACGGTATTTGGCCCCGGCCACCATCGCGCCGAGGTCGAGCGCCAGCAGCCGCTTGTTCTTCAGCCCCTCCGGCACGTCGCCCTTGACGATGCGCTGGGCCAGCCCTTCGACGATGGCGGTCTTGCCGACGCCGGGTTCGCCGATCAGAACCGGGTTGTTCTTGGTCCGGCGGGCCAGAACCTGGATGGTGCGGCGGATTTCCTCGTCGCGCCCGATCACGGGATCCAGCTTGCCCTCGCGCGCCGATTCGGTCAGGTCGCGGGCGTATTTCTTCAGCGCGTCATAGCCCTGCTCGGCGCTGGCGCTGTCGGCGGTGCGGCCCTTGCGGACCTGGTTGATCGCGGTGTTCAGCCCCTGCGGGGTGACGCCCGCCGCCTTCAGCAGCCGGGCGGACGGGGTGCCGTCGGCCATCGTCAGGGCCAGCAGGATGCGTTCGGCGGTGACGAAGCTGTCCCCGGCCTTTTCCGCGACCTTTTCCGCCTGTTCGAAGACGCGCGACAGCTCGGGCGACAGGAACAGTTGCCCGGCCCCGCTGCCCTCCACCTTCGGCTGCTTGTCCAGCTCCGCGTCCACGGCGGACAGCGCGGCCACGGGATCGCCCCCGGCGGCGCGGATCAGGTTGGCGGCCAGCCCCTCCTTGTCGTCCAGCAGGGTTTTCAGCAGATGTTCCGGCGTCAGCCGCTGATGGCCCCGCCGGGTCGCCAGCGTCTGCGCGGCCTGGACAAAGCCCCGGCTGCGTTCGGTGTATTTCTCGAAATCCATGAGGCGGCCCCCCTTCTTCCGACGACCGTCCGCGCGGCAGCCCGGTCGTTCCGATCCACGAATGTGCGATCCGCAAGGATGCTGCACCAGATGTAGTCATGGCCATCCGCCACGCAAGACCATGGCGCGGGAAAGGGCATCGCCGCAAAGGGGGTGCGGAGAAACGTCGCGGCTCAGAGACAGGGGCCGGAGGGGACGTCAGGCAACCAGCGGCAGCGCGTCGCCGGTGGCGGCAAAGGCGGCGTCGGACAAACGGATCGCCAGCCATCCCGATGGATCATTCTGCGCCAGAGCGGTCAGGCGCTGCGGGTCAGGCGATGGGCCGATGCGGGTCGTCAGGCTGGTCCACAGGCTGGACAGGACCGGATCACCATCCTGCACCTTGTCCGCCAGCCAGTCGGTCAGCTGGTGCGCGTCGGCGGCGTCGCCTAGCCCCGCTTGCAAACGGGCCAGCCGCGTGACCGGGGCGCGGCGGGGAAAATCCTCCATCAAACCCGCCAACGCCGCCGCGTCCGCCGTCGCGCGCGCGGCGTCCAGCCGCAGGCCGTAATCGTTGGGATAGGCACAGGCCAACGCCGCCCAGCGCGCCGCCCGATCCGCCGCCCCGGCTTGGGCGTGGCGGACCTGGATGAGCCGCGCGGCGGCGTGGTCGGGACGGTCGCGCAACAGGTCGGCCAACTCCGCCTCCGCCGCCTCCCGCCACGGGTCGCCCCCCGCTGCGCCATCCGCCGCCATCGACAGGCGGAACGCGGCCCGCGCCGCCCGGCCATCGCCGCGCACCGCCTCCGCATCGAGGTCGCGGGCGTTCCCCACAGACGCGCGCGTCGTCGATCCGTGCCCGGCAAACGGCGGCTCCCCCCGCTTGGCCCGGTTGAGCGCAGCGGTGAGGTTGTTGGCGCTCTCAGTATTCAAACGACGCAGGTCGGGCAACCACCGTTCCGCCTCCGCCAGACGCGACCGGCGGATCAGCAGGGTGATGAAGGCGGTGCGGCTGACATCATTGTCCGGGAAGCGGTCCATCGTCGCCCGGTACAGCGCCTCGGCCTCCGCATCACGGCCCGTCCGCCCCAGAAGCTCCGCCAGCGCGGGGCGGCTAGCTGCATCGTCGGGAAAACGGCGGGTGATGTCCCACATCAGCAATTCAGCCAGATCGTCTCGCCCCAGACCAATCAGTGAAGCGCTCCACAAATTCCAACCAAAGGGGTTGTGCGGTTCCCAGCGCACGGCGATGCGGGCCAGCCGGTACGCCAGGTCGGGCGCGTCAGCCAAAACCCGCGTCCCGATGTTGCAAGCCGTCCGCACCACGTAATGCGACACACCAGTCGCTTCGGCGTAGTGGAGTTGGTCGTCGATCAACCGTTCAATGTCTGGGCGGACGCGTTCAATCGGCTCGTAACCGATGCGCTCGGCAAGACTCTGAACGCGTGCCAAGGGAGGATTGACCGCAAAGCCCCCTCGCGCCCCGCCGCCCTTCGTCTTCGGCAACTCCGCCCGCCACCAGTCGGCGAAGGGTTCGTTGCGCCCCTTCAGCAGCGGCAGGACGTGATCCACCCAGGCCTGCGGCCCACGGGGGTACAGCGCGCGCAAGGCACGCCATTGCCGCCGGAAACGCGCGTGGTCCTGTTCGCCCAACAGCGCCCCCCAACGGGCCAGACCGGACAGGGCGGCGTCCAGCGGTTTGGGATCGCCATCGGCGGGCAATTGCCGCAACCCCAGCAGCCCGATGGACAGATCCACCGGGTTGCGCGCCCGCGCCGCCTCTTCGCACAGGGCGTACCAGCGCGACAGGAACCGGGCGTCGGTCTGGCTGTGGGCCAACACCGTCCAAAAGGCGCCCAGCGCGTCGCGCGCGTCGTTCAACCGCAGCGCGCCAAACCAACCGCGATACAGAAAATAACCCCGCCGCAACCGCTCCGCGCTGTTCCGCAGATCCAGCCGGTGGATCAGATGCAGGGCGTCGGACAGCTCCTGAATGTAGCGTTCCAGGCCATAGGAGAGCCGCCGGTCTGGCTCGTCGTGCCGCCGCCGCTCGATCCAGTCGCCCAGCGTCTGATCCAGTTGGGCGCGCAGCGCGTCCTGTTCGGACAAGGCCCCGAACAGCAGGGCCAGCGCCTCGCGCGGTTCGCCACGGCTGTAGGGAAACGGAACCGCAACGCTACGGATCACCCCATCGAACGCCGCCGCCGGGTCCGCTTCGAAGTCCGCCCACCACGGATGATCCGGGCGCGGGGGAATGGGATCAATCGACGACATGCGCGGGAATGTCCTGTCCGAAATCGTCCCGGTCGCTGTGATACTGCAAACAGGCGAGGTGATCGTTGCGCCGCTGCCGCAGCGACACGGCGGGCAATGGCGCGGTGATCGCACCCAGCCGCGCCGCGTGGCTGACGCGGTAGTCTATACGCTGATGCAGAATTTCCGCAACGTGGCGCTCGCAATTCCCATCGGGTTGCAGATCCATCGCCCGACCGAACGACACGCCTTTCGGCGCGGAAAAAAACCAGTCGTTCAACCCACCATCCAACGCCGTGGGCCGGGCAAAGGCAGCGCCGCCCCGCTTGGCAACCGTCTTCACCACATCCCGAACCGCATAGCGCATCAGCAGAACCGTGATGCTCTGGCCGGAAAAGGGCGCGTAATGCCCCAGGCCCCAGCGGTCGCGCAGGCGGTTGGGCCAATCCAAAGCCGCCAGATCATCCGCCACATCCCCCTCGAACCCGGCGAAGATGGGCCGGTTGTCGCGTTTGCGGTTCCAGACATCGAACAGCTCATCCAGGCTGTCTTGCGCCTCTTCCCGCTCATGCGGGTCCGCTTTGGCCGCGCCCTTCACCACCGCCCACCAACCAACAAGCTGGGCGACGCTGAGGCCCTTCTCCTTCAGCACCCAATCGACCGCCTCGACCCGGACGATGAACTGGTTCTCGTCCAACCGGTTGAGATGGGCCGGTCCGTTGATCGCCTCAAAGGTTTCCGGCACAGCGCGCCCGCTGCGGTTGATCCGCGCGCCAACATAGCCGCTGTGATGCTCCGCCCAATCAGGGGTTACAGACGGGTGCGCGACGTAACCCGCCACACGCTCCGCCGACAAAATTTCCTCAAAGGCAACATTGTCCGCCCGGGCATGGAACGAGGTGACTCCACGGGATCGGTAATCGTTGATGGCGCTGGGCAGATCAATCATGCGGAGCAAAGAGCCGGTGGCGGAAGAAGCGCCGCCAAAATGACACGAGCGAACACCAAAATTCAACCGATAAGGGTGCTTGCTCACCACCCCCAGACCTTCGCCGTGGTTGACAGATCCGACCCCAGCCTGTTCATTGTGCAGTGCAATGAACACCACCGTCGCCGCCATTCGCCGTTACCCCGTGAAGGGGTTGAGCGGCCAGGATCTGCCCGCCGTCGATCTGACCGCCGGGCAGGCCATTCCGCTTGACCGCCGTTATGGGCTGTTGCACGGCCCGGCGGCGTTGGACACGGAGTCCGACGGTTGGCGGTTGCCCTCCGATTTCTTCACGCTGGACCGCACGGAAAAGCTGGCCGCGCTCGACACCCTGTTCGATGAGGACACCCAGTCGCTCATCATCCGGCGGGGCGGGCGGCAGGTGTCGCGCGGGCGGTTGGACCAGCCGATGGGGCGGACGCTGCTGGAGCAGTTTTTCGCCGCCTATCTGGCGGGCATCGTCCCCGGCATGCCGCGTCTGGTCGACGCCAAGGACGGCGGGTCGTTCGGCGACACCGAGGAGCCGTCGCTGCTGCTGCTGAACCGCGCCAGCCTGCGCGATGTGGAGGAGCGGATCGCCAAGCAGCCGATCGACCCGCGCCGGATGCGCGCCAATCTGCTGCTGGATGGGCTGGCCCCCTGGGCCGAACGGGCGTGGATCGGGCGGGAACTGACCGTCGGCGGGGCCACCCTGCGCGTGATCGAGGCGGTGGAGTGCCGCCCGGCCAACAACGTGAATCCGGACAGCGGCGTGGCCGATCTGGCCCTGGGGCCGATCATGGAGCGCGGTTATGGCCACGCCCACATCGCCCTGCGCGCCCGCGTGATCGCCGACGGGCGCATCGCCCTGGGCGACCGGGTGGAGCTGACCGAGGGGAATTGACCGGGGCCTGAACACAGCCTCATTTGCTGGCCACGCTCCACAGCCCGCCTTTACGGCCCACCGTCCGCTACCCCGGCGCAAGCGGGGCGAACCGAAACACGACGGTCGGATGAGGGCCAACGGTTTCCCGGACCCTCACCAGCCGTCAGGCGTTGACCTCAGGCGTTGACCGTGGCGCGCTCTTCGACGCCGTCGGCCTCATCCTCGCCCCCGCCATCCTCATCATCGCCGGGTTGCGCGGCGCTGCTGGAGGGTTGGGCGTGGCCGGACGCCGGTGCGCCGCCGCGTTGGCGGTTTTCCGATTCCTGGATCTGGTTGATGATGCGGAGGTAATGCTCCGCGTGCTGCAGGTAGTTTTCCGCCTGCACCCGGTCGCCCGCCGACATCGCGTCGCGCGCCAGCGCCTGATACTTCTCATGGACCTGCCACGCGTTGCCGCGAATGCGCACGTCCGGCCCGTTGCTGTCGAAGTTCTGATGGCGCAGCGGCACATTCTGACGGCGACCGGCGTTGTTGCCGCCGCCGTTGCCACCACCGCCACCGCCCCCGCCCCCGCCGCCATTGTTGCCACGGCCACGCGAACGCCTGGAGTTCGGTCCCTGTCTCATTCGGCTCTTAAGGCCCCATGCAAGAGAAGCGCATTCCCCGGAACGCGGCAGCGGCCCTTCCGACCTGTTCGGTTCGGCCGCCAAGCCCGCCATGGTCATCCATGGATGGGTCACGGGGATCAAACGACACGGTTCGGGCGGCTGCGCCTGCCTGTTGCGGTGAAACGCCCGGCGTTGCCCCACGCCAGGGCACAAAGGCCCGCACACGCCACAATCTCGGTCGTATCACCGCACACTATCCGCCGCCGCCGGTCAATCCAATCCTTTTTTTGCCCATCCCGTCTTTTCTCAGCCCCCGGTGGAGCCGCCGTTCCGGGCGCGGACGCAGCGTTCGATCCCGCCCAGATCGCGCAGCCGGGCGATGTCGCCCAACCCCTGGCGTTCCAGCAGGGCGGCGACATCGGCCGCCTGCCCCTGGCCGACCTCGAACGCCACCAGCCCGCCGGGAGTCAGCAGGTCCGGCAATTGGGCGGCGATGACGCGGTAGGGATCCAGCCCGTCCGGCCCGCCATCCAGGGCGCGCATCGGGTCATGCTCCCGCACCTCCGGGGCAAGGGCGGCGATGTCGGCGCTGGGGATGTAGGGCGGGTTTGACACAACGATGTCGAAACGATCCTTGATGTCACTGGCCCAATCGCCGGTTTGGAAGCGCGCCCGCGCCGCCAGCCCGTTGCGGTCGGCGTTGTCGCGGGCCGCCGCGACCGCCAGCGGGCTGAGATCGACCCCCAGACCGCGCGCGTTGGGCAGTTCCGACAGGAGCGCCAGCAGGATGCAGCCCGTTCCGGTGCCGAGATCCAGCAGGGTCAAGGCCGCGTCATGGTCCGGGATCGCCGCCAGCACCGCGTCCACCACCGTTTCGGTGTCGGGACGGGGTTCCAGCGTGTCGGGATTCAGGGCCAGATCGATCGTCCAGAACTCCCGATGCCCCAGGATGCGCCCCACCGGCTCGCGCGCCGCGCGCCGGTCGATCAGAGCCAGCGCGCGGGCCTGATCCGTCGCCGCTATAATTTGTTCCGATTTCGTAATGAAATCCGTGCGGGTGACGCCCAGCGCGTGTTCCAGCAGCAGCCGCGCGTCCAGATCGGGGGTGTCCACCCCCGCGCCGCGCAGGCGGGTTTCGGCCAGACGGCGCAGGGCGGACAGGGTGATCGTCACAGGGGGTCTCCGTTCGGGTGAAGCAGGGGCGGCCTCACCCCATGTCGGCCAGACGGGCGGCCTCATCCTCCGACACCAGGGCATCGACAAACTCGTCGAGCGCTTCGCCCGCCATCATCTTGTCGATCTTGTAGAGCGTCAGGTTGATGCGGTGGTCGGTGACGCGGCCCTGTGGGAAATTGTAGGTGCGGATGCGTTCGGAACGGTCGCCGCTGCCGACCTGGCTCTTGCGGTCGGCGGCGCGGGCGGCGTCCTTGGCGGCGCGCTCCAGATCGTACAGGCGGGCGCGCAGCACCTTCAACGCCTTGGCCTTGTTCTTGTGTTGCGATTTCTCATCCTGCTGGCTGACCACCAGCCCGGTCGGCAAATGGGTGATGCGCACCGCGCTGTCGGTGGTGTTGACCGACTGGCCGCCGGGGCCGGAGGAGCGGAACACGTCGATCCGCAAATCCTTTTCGTCGATGTGGATGTCCACCTCTTCGGCTTCCGGCAGAACGGCGACGGTGGCGGCGGAGGTGTGGATGCGGCCCTGCGCCTCCGTCGCCGGAACCCGTTGCACGCGGTGGACGCCGGATTCGAACTTCAGCCGGGCGAACACGCTGCGCCCGGTGATGTTGGCCGTCGCCTCCTTGTACCCGCCCACACCGGATTCGCTGACGTCCATCACCTCGAACCGCCAGCCGCGCAAACCGGCGTAGCGGCGGTACATCTCGAACAGTTCGGCGGCGAACAGCCCGGCCTCGTCCCCACCGGTGCCCGCGCGCACCTCCAGGATGGCGTTCTTTTCGTCGGCCTCGTCCTTGGGCAGCAGGGACAGTTGCACCCGGCGTTCGAACTCCGGGATGCGCTTGGACAGGTCGCGGAACTCCTCCTCCGCCAACGCCTTCATCTCGGCGTCGCCGTCGGGGTCGGCGATCATCTGGGCCAGATCGGCGGCTTCGCCCTTGGCCTTTTTCAGGGCCAGGATGGCGTCGGCGATGGGGGTAAGGTCGGCGTATTCCTTGGACAGCCGGGAAAACTCCCCGGAATCGACCAGACCGGCGGCGAGCGCGTCGCGCAGTTCGTCATGGCGGGCCACGACCTTATTGAAGGTGTCGTCCAGATTCACGTCGCTCGTCCTCATCCCTGTCCTGCCCGGCGCACTCCGTCGCCGCGCGTTCCTCCGCCACCCCGTCCAGATGGAACAGCCGGAACAGCAAGCGTTCCGCCGCCGCCCGTTCGGCCAGCCCCATCGCGTTCCCACCCTCCGGATCCGCCGCCAGTTCCCGCAGGGCTTCCGACGGGTGATGCAGCAGCCGGTTCACCAGCAGCCGGGTGGCCGATCCGGCGTCCAACCCGCTGTGATCGGCCAGCAGACGCCGCCGTTCCCGCTCGAAATGCGCCCGCAGCGCCGCCACGGCGGGCACGGCGGCCCGTTCGGCGCGGTCGCGGGCAAAGGCGGCGACCGCCTCCTCCACGATGCTCCAGGCGGCTTGCGTCGCCGCTTCGCGCCCGACCCGGCCTTGCAGCGCCACCCGCTCCAGATCGGCCAGATCATAGACGAAGGCCCCGTCCATCCCGGCCACCGCCGGATCGACGTCGGACGGGATCGCCGCATCGACGACGAAGATCGGACGGCGGCGGCGGCGCTTCAACGCCACCTCCACCATCGCGCTGGACAGGATATAGCGCCCCAACCCGGTCGCGGTCACGACGATATCGGCCCCGGCCAGCGCCGCGTCCAGATCGGCCCACGGCGCGAAATGGCCGGACAGCCGCCGCGACGCCGCTTCGGCCCGGCGGTCCACCGGGGCGGCGACGGTCAGGCGCGGCAAACCGGCCTCGCGCAGCCCGTCCAGCACCAGCGTGCCCATGTCGCCCAACCCGATCAGCAGGGCCGCGCAGCGCCGCAAATCGCCGTGCAGATCGCGCGCCACCTGGATGGCGGCGGCGGCGAGCGAGGTCGCCCCCTCCGCAATCGGGGTTTCGCTGCGCACCCGCTTGGCGGCGGCGTAGGCGGCCTGCAACACCGCCTCCAACTCCGGCCCGGTCACCCCCTGCGTCGCCGCCCCGCGATGGGCGGCCTTCAACTGGCCCAGAATGTGCGGCTCGCCGATGATCTGGCTGTCGAGGGAGCAGGCGACCGCGAACAGGTGGCGGATCGCCTCCGGCCCGGTGCGGATGTAGAGCTGATCGGTGAACTCCGCCGCCGCCATCCCGACCCGCTCCGCCATCACCGCCGCGATGGCCAACGCCGCCTCGTTCGGGCGGGGGTGGACGGCCTGAACCTCCACCCGGTCGCAGGTGCTCAACCACACCGCTTGCGTCACCCCGACGGCCCGCAACCGCTCCAGCACGCCCGGCACCTCCACGTCATCGGTCGCGAGGCGATCACGGATCACCCCGGAACAGGTCCGGTGGCTGGCGCCGATGACAAGATAGGATGCGGTGGTCACGCCGGGGGTCGTTTCATTCCTGCCAGTTGCGGGGGGATTGAATGAGAGAGGAAAGGTTTTATTTTTCCACAGATAAACACAGATGATCTTTATCGTGGCGAGGCGTGATCAGGTCAGGAACGCGCCTCACCACGATCACTAAAATTTCAATCCATTCTTCTATCTGTGTTTATCTGTGTTCATCGGTGGACAAAAACCCTTACCCCTCCGCCGCCGCTTTCGCCGCCTCGATCTCCGCCGCCTTTTTCTCGACCAGACCGACGAGGTGGGCGACGATGTCCTGGTCCTTCAGCCGGTGGTCGGTGACGCCGGACAGGTAGATTTGGTGGGTGTTGTTGCCGCCGCCGGTCAGGCCGATGTCGGTTTCCCGCGCCTCGCCCGGGCCGTTGACGACGCAGCCGATCACCGACAGGGTCAGCGGCGTGGTGATGTGGGCCAGACGGGCTTCCAGGATCTCCACCGTCTTGATGACGTCGAAATTCTGGCGGGCGCAGCTTGGGCAGGAGATCACCGTCACCCCGCGCCGCCGCAGCCCCAGAGATTTCAGGATTTCGTAGCCGACCTGCACCTCTTCCGCCGGTTCGGCGGACAGCGACACGCGCACGGTGTCGCCAATGCCCGACCACAGCAGCATGCCCAGCCCGATGGAGGATTTGACCGTGCCCGCGCGCAGCCCCCCGGCCTCGGTGATGCCGATGTGCAGGGGATAGTCGCAAGCCTCGGCCAAGCCCTGGTAAGCGGCCACGGCCAGGAAGGGATCGGACGCCTTCACCGAAATCTTGAACTCGCGGAAATCATTGTCTTCCAGGATTTTCGCGTGATTGAGCGCGCTTTCCACCATCGCTTCGGGGCAGGGTTCGCCGTATTTCTCCAGCAAATCCTGCTCCAGCGACCCGGCGTTGACGCCGATGCGCATCGAACAGCCGTGATCCTTGGCCGCCCTCACCACCTCGCGCACCCGCTCGGCCGAGCCGATGTTGCCGGGGTTGATGCGCAGGCAGGCCGCGCCGCTTTCCGCCGCCTCGATGGCGCGCTTGTAATGGAAATGGATGTCGGCGACGACCGGAACCGAAACCTGTTTGACGATGTCCTTGAGCGCCAGGGCCGATTCCCGGTCGGGGCAGGACACGCGGACGATGTCCACCCCCACCCGCTCCGCCGCTTGGATCTGCTCGACCGTCGCCTTGACGTCGGTGGTCGGGGTGTTGGTCATGGTCTGGACCGAAATCGGCGCGTCGCCGCCGACCAACACGTTGCCAACCCGGATCTGCCGGGACTTGCGGCGCAGAATCTGGCGATAGGCGCGAACGGACATGACAGACCTCTCACAAGCAACACCATCACGCCAGACATGCGGTCCGGCGCGATGGTTTCAAGCGTGGACCACGGGTCAGCGGCTCTTCACCACGCCGCTGGCGTCGATGGGAACGTCGCGCAGCACCATGCCGACCGACCCCAAGGGTTGGCTTTCCGCCCCGTCGGCGACCACCACCAGCCCACCGGCGTTGCCGGTGCGGATGCGCACGCCCACCTTGTCGGGCACGCGGTAGGTGTCGCCCGGCTTCAGCACGCGGGTGAACACGATCTCGTTGCCATCGCGGATTTGCAGCCAGCTTTCCTGGGTCGCCTTGATGATCAGCTTGGGATTCTGATTCTGCATCCCATAGACCTTGGCGTTCGGGTTGGCTGGCTCCGCCGGGGTGCGGGCGGCGTTCGCCCCCGTGGTATTGGCCGCCGCAGCGTTGGCCGCCGTTTGGGCGGCTTGCGCGGAAGCCGCCTGTGCGGTCGCCGCCGCCGCCAACGGCGTCGGCTCCTGCGGCGAGCTTTCCGAATCCTCGTCGTCCGCCGCGCTGGCGACCACCGGCGACGGGGTGGGCTTGATGGTGGGCAAGGGCGGAATCATCACCGGGGCCGCCGGGCTGGGCGGAAGCGCTGCCGCCGCAGCGGCCGCAGCGTTGGCGGCGGCGGCGCTGGTGGCACTGGCGGCGGTCGCCGCCCCGTTCGCGCCGGGCGTGGCGGGAGCGGTCGTGGTGGTCATGGTCCCATGGGCCGCCGGAGCCGGAGCGCCCAACGGCGCGGTCACGGTCGAACCGGACACCAGCGGCGGCACCGGCGGCGCAGCGGCGGTGGACAGGTTGGCGACCACCGGAGCCTGAACCGGAGCCGCCGGGGCGCTGTCGGCGGCGGAGGTCGGACCGCCGCTCTTCGTCGGCAGCGCGTCGAGCAACGACACCAGACGGTCGGGCAGACGCGGGACCAGATCGGCCATCGACCGGTCGGTCGCCGACAGATAATACCAGCCGCCATAGACGGCCCCGGCCAGGATCAGCGTCAGCAGCAGCAGGGTCCCGCCGGGGATCCGCTCCTCCGTCGCCGGGGTCGGCAGATACAGCTCCTGGTCGCGCATCGCGCCCGCCGCTTCGGCCTTGTACCGGGCGACGATGTCCACCGGATCCAGGCCGAGATATTCGGCGTAGGAGCGCAGGAAGCCAGCGGCGTAGGCCGATCCCGGCAAATCCTGATACCGGCCATCCTCGATGGCTTGCAGGTAAGGATAGCGGATGCGCAGCATCGTCGCGACGTCGCGCAGTTCATGCCCCATCGCCAGACGCGCGTCCCGCAACGTCTGCGCCACGGTCGGGCCGGTCGGGGTCGAATCGAAGCTGTCGAAAACCTTGCGCTTGGCCATGGAATCGCCGTCTGCTCGCCACTAGGCCCCGCCACCGGACGCCTTTGCCAAAAGGGGTACGACAAGCCACCCCTGCGGCGCAACCGGAATGACCGTGCGCGGGACGCATCCCCGGTGACAACGCCCGGCAAGCGTTGAAACGACCGTTCAGATGTCCACGCCGTGGTCCTTGGCGAAGGTTTTCAGCTTGTCGCGCAGGCTGTGGTCGCTGCCGAAATAGAGGCCGGTCATGTAATCGCGCAGCGCCGCCACCTCCAGCGAGCGCAGCATGGTCTTGACCGGGCCGACCGACGGCGGCGACATCGACAGGGTGCGGAAACCGACCCCGATCAGCGCCATGGCGTCCAGCGGCCGCCCCGCCATTTCGCCGCACAGGCTCAGCGACACCTTGTGCCTGGCGCATTCATCGACCAGACGGCGCAGCACGCACAGCATCGGCGGCGACAGCGAGTCATAGCGGGTGGAGGTGCGCGGGTTGCCGCGATCGGCCGCGAACAGATATTGCGTCAAGTCGTTGGAGCCGACCGACAGGAAATCCAGCTTCGGCAGCAGGGCGGGCAACTGCCAGAGCAGGGACGGCACCTCGATCATCGTGCCGACGCGCAGGCGGCTGGGAGCCTCCACCCCCTGGGCGGCCAGCCGCTTCAGCTCCAGATCCAGCAGACGGCGCGCGCCGTCGAACTCCGCCACCTCGGCGATCATCGGGAACATCACCGACAGCGGACGCCCGGCGGCGGCCAGCAGCAGCGCCCGCAGTTGCTGGCGCAGCAGCGACGGGTGATCCAGCCCGATGCGCACGGCGCGCCAGCCCAGGGCCGGGTTTTCCTCCGCCTCGCCGCTCATGTAGGGGAGTATCTTGTCACCGCCGACGTCCAGCGTGCGGAAAATCACGGGCTTGTCGCCCGCCTCGTCGATGATGCGGGCGTACAGATCGGTCTGCGCCTGCACATCGGGGTAGGACGAGCGCACCATGAAGGGGATTTCGGTGCGGTACAGGCCGATGCCCTCCGCCCCGCTGGCCTTCAGATGCGGCAGGTCGATCAGCAGGCCGCAATTCAACTGGATCGAAATCGGCACCCCGTCGCGCGTCACCGACGGCAGGCTGCGGATTTCGGCGTACATCTGCTCCTTGCGGTGCTGCAACGCCACCGCTTCGGAAAAGGCCATCTGGATGTCTTCGGCGGGCCGGATGAAGACCTGGCCATGGTCGCCATCGACGATCAGCTGGTCGAGCGGCTCGATCCGGTTCAGCGCCTCGCTGGCCTGGACAACCGGGATGTTCAGCGCACGGGCGACGATGCAAACATGGCTGGACGGCGTCCCCTCCTCCAGCAGCAGCCCGCGCAGGCGGGAGCGGTCGTAATCCAGCAGCTCCGCCGGTCCCATGGAGCGGGCGACCAGGATCATGTCATCCGGCTGGGTCGCGGCGTCGGCCCCGGAGGTCTTGCCCGCCAGATGCTGCATCAGCCGGTTGGTCAGATCCTCCAGATCCTGCACGCGTTCGCGGATGTAGGGGTCGGTCAGGTGGCTCATGCGGGCGCGGGTGTCGTTCTGCACCTGCTGCACCGCCGCTTCCGCCGTCAGGCCGACATGGATCGCCTCGCGGATGCGCGACAGCCAGCCGCGATCCTCGGCGAACATCCGGTAGGTTTCCAGAATGTCCAGCGATTCGCCCAACCCCGCCAGCGTCACCGCTTCCAGCAGGTCATCGATGGCGCTGTGCATGGTGACGAGCGCAGCGTTGAAGCGCTCCAGCTCCGCTTCGCTGTCCTCGGCCACCATCTGGCGGACGGTGAGTTGCGGGCGGTGGATCACCGCCAGCCCCATGGCCAGACCGGCGCTCATCGCCGTGCCGGACAGGCGGGCGGGCAACAGGACGGGATCGCCGGTGGTGGACACCTCCGACGGGCTGACCAGTTCGCTTTGGGCGATCAGTTCGGCCACCACCATCGCGATGGTCTGGAGGGTTTCGACCTCCTCCTCCGCATAGCCCCGGCGGTCCTTGTGCTGGATCACCAGCACGCCGCGCACCTTGCTGCCGCGCAAAATCGGCACACCGGCCAGCGACAGGAAGGGATCCTCGCCGGTTTCCGGGCGGTAGGCGAAGCTGGGATGGGATGGCGCGTTGTCCAGCGCCACCGGGCGGGCGTGGTTGGCGACGTAGCCGACGATGCCCTCGCCCACGCGCAGGCGGGTGTTGTGGACGGCGGTTTTGTTCAGGCCCTCGGTGGAGAACAGCTCCAGCACCTCGCCCGCGCGCATGACGTAGCAGGAGCAGACATCGGCCCTCATCTCCGCCGCGATCAGCGACACGATCTTGTCGAGCCGCTCCTGACCGGTCCCGGACGCGGCCATGATGTCGCGCAGAGAGGCCAGCAAACGCCGCGACGAGGCCCCATCGTAGGTCCTGCCCATGCTCTCCACCCCTTCCACCCTGCCGGGGCCGGGCGTGCCGCCCGGCGTCTCAACCCATTGGTCTTACCAGTACAACCCTCAGACTGCCCCAACCCGATGACGAACCGCCAGCGCCGTTTCAGCCTGGGCGATCAATTCGGCCAGAATGTCGGCCACCGGCTGTTCGCGGGTGACGAGGCCGACGCTCTGCCCCGCCATCAGCGATCCGAATTCGACGTCGCCGTCGATCACGGCGCGGCGCAGCGCGCCCGCCCAGAAATGCTCGATCTCCAACAGCCCTTCGTCGCGGGTCAGTTCGCCCGCATCGACCTTGGCGATCACCGCCCGTTGCCGGTCCAGGAACGCCTTGCTGCCCGCGTTGGCGAGCGCGCGCACGGGGATCACCGGGAAACGCGGGTCGATCTGCACCGACGCCTGCGCGTCGCGGGCCGAGGCGCGGATGAACGCCTTTTTGAAATTGGGATGCGCGATGCATTCGGTGGAGCAGACAAAGCGCGTGCCGATCTGCACCCCCGCCGCCCCCAGCTCCAGATAGGAGAGAATGGCTTCGCCGCGCCCGATGCCACCGGCGACGAACACCGGGACCTCGCGCAGATCGGGCAAGATTTCCTGCGCCAGCACGGTGGTGGAAACCGGGCCGATGTGGCCGCCCGCCTCCGTCCCCTCGATCACCAGCGCGTCGGCCCCCAGCCGGGCCAGACGCCGCCCGCTGGCCAACGTGGGGGCGAAGGCCATGGCCTTGGCCCCGCCATCCTTGATGCGGGTCAGCGTCGCGCCGGACGGCAAACCGCCCGCGATCACCACATGCCCCACCGCCTGTTCCCGGCAGACGTCGATCAGCCGGTGCAATTCGGGGTGCATGTTGATGAGGTTCACGCCGAACGGCTTGTCGGTCAACGCGCGGGTGGCGGCGATTTCCGCCGCCAGGGCGTCGGGCGGCATCGACCCGCAGGCCAACACCCCGAACCCCCCGGCGTTGGAGATCGCCGCCACCAGATGCCGTTCGGACACCCAGCTCATCGCACCGCCCATCACGGCGGTGCGTGTGCCGAGAAAGGCGCACCCGCGCGCCCAAAGCTGGTCGAGCCGCGCCCGTGCCGTGGTTTCGGTCATGGCCGACCCGTCCCGCCTTGTGTCAACGCCGCGATCAGGCGGCGTCCAGGCCGTAGGCGGTGTGCAGGGCGCGCAGCGCCAGCTCCGCATACTCCTCGGCGATCAGGACCGAAATCTTGATTTCCGAGGTCGAGATGACCTGAATGTTGATGCCCTTGTCGGCCAGCGCGCGGAACATGCGCTGGGCCACGCCCGCGTGGCTGCGCATGCCGACACCGATGACCGACACCTTCACGACGTTGGCGTCCGACACGATCCGCTTGAACTTCAAGGTTTCGTGCGCATCCTCCAGCACCTTGACGGCGCGGGCGATGTCGGCCTTGCCGACGGTGAAGGTCATGTCGGTGGACTTGCCGTCTTCCGACACGTTCTGCACGATCATGTCGACGTTGACGGCGGAATCGGTCAGCGGGCCGAAGATGCTGGCGGCCACGCCCGGCTGATCGGCGACGCCGACCAGCGTGATCTTCGCCTCATCGCGGCTGTAGGCGATGCCGCTCACAACTTCCTTTTCCACGATCTCGTCCTCGTCAACAACCAGGGTTCCGGGAAGCGCGCTGCCCGCAGCGGCTTCGAAGCTCGACAGCACCTGCACGCGCACGCGGTGGTTCATCGCCATTTCGACCGAGCGCGTTTGCAGCACCTTCGCGCCCTGCGAGGCCAGCTCCAACATCTCCTCGTAGGTGATCTTGTCGAGCTTCTTGGCCTTGGTCACGATGCGCGGGTCGGTGGTGTAGACGCCATCGACGTCGGTGTAGATGTCGCAACGGTCGGCCTTGACCGCCGCCGCCAGCGCCACCGCCGAGGTGTCGGAGCCGCCACGGCCCAACGTGGTGATCCGCCCGTCCTTCGTCACCCCCTGGAACCCGGCGACCACGGCGACTTCGCCGGTTTGCAGGGATTTTTCCATCTGGGTGGTGTCGATCGACACGATGCGGGCCTTGCCGTGCGTGTCGTCGGTGTAGATCGGGATCTGCCAGCCCGCCCACGAGCGCGCCGGAATGCCGATGGACTGCAGGGCGACGGCCAGCAGGCCGGACGTCACCTGTTCGCCCGAGGCCACCACGGCGTCGTATTCACGCGCGTCGTGCAGCTTGTCGATGTCGTTGCAGTATTTGACGAGCTGGTTGGTCACGCCGGACATCGCCGACACGACGACGGCCACCTGATGGCCCGCCTTGACTTCCTGCTCCACCTTTCGAGCCACGTTCTTGATGCGGTCGATGTCGCCGACCGACGTGCCTCCGAATTTCAGGACGATCCGCGCCATACCTCACACCAATCTCTGGCCGCCCCCAGCGCGTGGTTATGTCGCGTGGAACAGGGCGGCGTGCGGCACCCCCGCTCTACCGTTGCCGGCGCGGGGCGGCGTATCCATACTCTCTCGTTCACAGCGAGGCAAGGTTGCCCCGCATGCCAACCGTCCCTCTGTTATGGAATCCCGCCCCGATGACCGCGACCGCCCCTTCCCGCCCGTCCACCCCGGCTGACCGCGTTGGCGGCGGGGCCAGCACGATCGATCCGGCGGACGTCGCCCGTTTCTCGGCCATCGCCGCCGAATGGTGGGATCCCACCGGCAAATTCCGCCCGCTGCACCGGCTGAACCCGCTGCGCCTGACCTACATCCGCGACACCGTATGCCAGCGGCTGGGGCGCGACCCGCTGGCCCCCAGCCCGCTGGCCGGGCTGCGGCTGGTGGACATCGGCTGCGGCGGCGGGCTGCTGGCCGAACCCTTCGCCCGCATGGGGGCCGAGGTGGTCGGGGTGGACGCGTCGGACAAGAACATCAAGACCGCCGCCACCCACGCCGCCGAAAACGCCGTGACCGTCGATTACCGCGCCACCACGGCGGAGGCGCTGGCGGCGTCGGGCGAACGGTTTGACGTGGTGCTGGCGATGGAGGTGATCGAGCATGTCGCCGACGTGCCGCTGTTCCTGAAATCCTGCGCCGACCTGCTGGCCCCCGGCGGCGTCCTGTTCCTGGCCACCCTGAACCGCACGCCTAAAAGCTTCGCCATGGCCATCGTCGGGGCCGAATATGTCCTGCGCTGGCTGCCGCGCGGAACCCACAATTGGCGTCAATTCCTCCGCCCGTCGGAACTCGCCACCGCCGTCCGCGCCCACGGCCTGACCATGCGCGACCTGACCGGCGTCACCTACAACCCGCTGACCGACACGTTCAAACTGAACGCGCGGGATTTGGGGGTGAACTACATGGGGTGGGCGGAGCGGGGGTGAGGGAGGCGGTTTACAGGCGTTCCCCCCACCGGAATGGGAGAAGGTGATCATCGGCGCACGCTCCCGCCTCACCTTCTTCGGTAGAGTTTGCCCCGGTAATTTGCTATTTTCCGAGAATAGCTTTGCGCCGTGGCGCGCGTGCCGTCTGGGGCTGACGTACGCCACAATCACAAAGCCTGTGGCAGCGATTGCGACGGACGATGCATGGCTGAAGAGCTGAAGCTCAACAATCCCGACGAGTTGGAGGATTGGCTGAAAGACAAGCCCGCCGCTTGGTCGCAGATCATTGCCTTCCGCAGTGCATTGCGCGTATTGCCCGCATTAGGAGACCTAACCAACCCTCCACAGGTTGGACCCAAACTGAATCGCGATAAGAATTTAATCATCGTAGCC
This sequence comes from Azospirillum griseum, assembly GCF_003966125.1. Lineage (GTDB taxonomy): Bacteria > Pseudomonadota > Alphaproteobacteria > Azospirillales > Azospirillaceae > Azospirillum > Azospirillum griseum. Next base: position 56,302 of record NZ_RXMA01000010.1, on the reverse strand, counting down.
TTTCGATCAAACTTACTGTCATCGGCGCTACATACACACCAAGCTGATCGTATAATCTCTGCCGCCGCCGACGACGCCGCAGATGCTACGTACAGAGCGGTGAATAGCGCCGTCGGCAACGTTGCAGGAGCCATGCAAGCTGCCGCAGGAGCCGTGACAGCCGCAGGATGCGCCGCAGCCGCCAGCGCCGCCGCCCACGATGACGACGTCGAGGTTGCCAGAAACTGTGCCACCCAAACCGTCGGCAGCGCGACCTACGCCGCCGCCGATGCCGCCTACGAAGACAATGACGACTACAAAGACGATGACGGCGTGCGCCGTCTTTGGTTATCGATATCCCTTGATGCGCTTTGGCTTGAGTTACACAAGGAATTTCCTAGCCCAAAACGGAGTGCCCTTCTGGCAAGGCAACCGCTTTGGCATGGGAACGCCCCGAAAAGACTTCAAGCCAAATGGCATCATTTGGCCAACAGCGAGCTTGCCACACGTCACAGATTCGAGTGCTGGATCCGATGGTATGAGGCTCTTTCTCCCTTCGACGCGACAACAACTCCACGGGACGCCTTTGGTGAAGCCCTGACAAGGCGCATTGCTACGCAGTCCAACGTGTGGTGGAAGCGTCCAGCCGAGGAAATCAACACCGACATCGCGCGCTGGTTGGCGGAGGAACAGACCGTCCCATCCCCCCCGCCCACCGATGACCTTTCCATCCAACTGACCGAAGCGTTGGACGCCCTCCCCGGCCAGCAGCCCGCCCCTTATCAGTTCGATTGGCGCGACGGGCGCATGGTGGTTCTGCCGCCGGACGCGTTGCCGGAAGATGGTGGACTGGCGCAGGATTTTTTGGACGAAACCCGCGAGAAGGCGGGCGGTCTGTTCGAGCGGTTGGAGCGAACCAACACCGATCCCGACATCCGCCGCAAGATTGGCAAATTGTTGGACGTGTTGACTGAACGGGTTACCGATCTGCGCCCAGCGTTGGTCAAGTCCCGCAGCCTGTCCATCACCGCCTTGGCCGACGCCCACAACACCCCGCAGGACGAACGGGAATTGTCCGCTGGGGTGTTGGCCGACTTGATCGACCTTGACCTCACCGCCAAGGAATTGTGCGCCAGCCTACCCGATCTGGCTCGCCAGGACATCGAGCGGCTGGTTGACGCCATGGCGTCCGTGGAAGACGCGGAAACCGCCCGCAGCGGCCTGGACGCCATCCGGCGCGGCGCCGAAGAGGCCGAACTTCTTGGCCCCGACGCCCGAGCCGCTTTGGCCGGATTGTCCGAAGACGCCGCCGAACCCGCCGTTCCGGCGCTGAAAAAACGGCGGGTCGCACTGTTGATGGCGACGGTGCGCAACCTATTGCTGAAGGCGCTGCGCGTGCCGGGCATGGCGGTCAAAGCCACAGCCGGGGCGCTCTGGCGCTTCATGAAGGACTCAGGCAAGGAGTTTCGCGGGCTTCTGGTGAAAGGAACCGCCTACAGCCTGCTCGTCGCCGCTGGCACCGCGCCGCTTTACTTCGTCGCCACTCAGACGGAGGCGATCAGCGTCGTTGCCCGCTATGCGGAGGGGTTCAAAGACATTGAACAAATCCTGAAACTGGCCGGAAGGCTGAGGACACCGCCGGAATAATCATCCGCAGGCTCAAGGAGGCAGGCGGAGGTGGGCGCTCAGGCGGCGCGTTGACGCCCCCACTCAATCCTCGTAAAGCGCGGCCAGCGGCAAAGTGAGGTCCAGCGACGTCAACGCGACGTCGCCCTCCGTCACGATGTCGGCCACCCAATGGGGGCCGTCACGGCGGTAAATCTCGACACGGCGGTCGTCCTGGGCCACCAGCACGATTTCCCGCAGGCTGGGGATTTTCTGGTAGTTGGCGCGCTTTTCCCGGCGGTCGACGGCCTCCGTGCTGTCGGACAGGACCTCGACGATCAGGGCCGGGGCGTGGACCACGTAAGGATCATCGTCGCCGGGCGCGCAGGTGGCGACCACGTCCGGGTAATAATAGGCGTTCGCGGCCTCGACCCGAACCTTGACGTCGTTGAGATAAGCGTCGCAACCCCGGCGGAGCGCGGCTTGCCGGATGGCGTGGCCGAACCGCGCCACGATCTGCGCGTGCCGTCGGCTGGCCCCGACCATGGCGAAGACCTCGCCATCGACATACTCGTGACGCACCTCCGCCACCCGTTCCGCTGACAGGTAGTCGTCCGGGGAAATCCACGGCTTGCGCAGCGCGTTCGTCATGCCGCGCAGTCTACCCCACCCCAGCGCCCCGCGCCACCGCGCGCGCCCACCGCCACGCCAAAGAAAAAGGCCGCGCGACGGAGGCGGCGGCCCTTTTGAATTCCGGTGTTGAGGCCCCCGTCACGCGGCGGGGGTGGCTTCCTGCTGGGTGGTCAGCAAGGCAAAGATCGCGTCGCCGGATTGCGCGCCGCGCAGTTTTTCGCACATCGACTGATCGCGCAGCAGCCGCGACACGCGGGCCAGCGCCTTCAGGTGGTCGGCACCCGATTGATCGGGGGCCAGCAACAGAAAGACAAGATCGACCGGCTGCTCATCGATGGCGTCAAAATCGATGGGCCGCTCCAAACGGGCGAAGACGCCGTGGACGCGGTCGAGGCTGGACAGTTTGCCGTGGGGAATGGCGATGCCATGCCCCACGCCGGTCGTGCCCAGCCGCTCGCGGTCCAGAAGGACGTCGAAGATCGTCCGCTCGGGCTGTCCGGTCAGCTCGGACGCTTTGCGCGCCAGCTCCTGCAAGGCCTGCTTTTTGTTGCCGGCCTTCAGGTGCGGGAGGATGGCTTGCGGCGTGATGAGGTCGAGCATGACGGTTCGGGCCGGACGTCGGAGCCGGGGATCAGGCCCCGGCCTTCTCCGCCGGATCGACCCAGCCGATGTTCCCATCGGCACGGCGGTAGACCATGTTCAGACGGCCGTGCGCGCCGTTGTGGAACATCAGCGCCGGGGCCTGGGCCAGTTCAAGGCGCATCACCGCCTCGCTGACCGACAGGGTGGCGATGGAGGTTTCCATTTCGGCGACGACCATCGGGTGGGCGGCGTCGGCCGGAACCTCTTCGTGATGCTCCTCCGCCTCGGCTTCCAGGATCTGGTAGCGGGCGGGGATGACCTCGGCAGCGCCGTTTTCGCTGTGGTGGTCGCGCAGGCGGCTCTTGTAGCGGCGCAGACGCTTGGCCAGCTTGTCGCACGCGGTGTCGAACGCCGGGTACGGCTCCGTCGCGTCCGACGCGCTTTGCAGGACGATGCCACGGCCCACATGGACCTGAATATCGGCCTTGTACAGGTGCGCGTCCTTGGTCAGGACGACGTTGGCTTCGATCGGCTTGTTGAAATACTTGCCGACCACGGCGTTCAGGCTGTCGGCCACATGGGTGCGCAGGGCGTCGCCCACGTCAAGCTGCTTGCCTTTGACGGTCAGTTGCATGTTGGAACGTTTCCAAAAATTGATCCGCTGGGGACGGTGTAAAGACGGCTGGATCTCGCGTGCGGGGCGGGACCTTAGTGACGGTTGTGGAGCCTGTCAACGAAGCCCACACCATGCAAGTCCCGCTACATACGTGACATCTTGGCGCGGCGCCTCTGCACCGATGACGGTATTTTCATAGCTTCACGATACTTCGCAACGGTCCGCCGCGCAATGTCGATCCCTTCGCTGCGGAGGATTTCGACAAGTTTATCATCGGACAAGACGTCTTCGGCCTTTTCGGCGTCGATCATGGTTTTGATGCGGTGCCGAACCGCTTCTGCGGAATGGGCGGCCTGACCATCGGCCCCCTGGATCGAGGAGGTGAAGAAATACTTCAGTTCGAACACGCCGCGCTGCGTGGCCATGAACTTGTTGGTCGTCACCCGGCTGACCGTGCTTTCGTGCATGCCGATGGCCTCGGCGATGTCGCGCAGGATCAGCGGCTTCAGGTGCGAGACGCCGTGGATGAAAAAGGCGTCCTGCTGGCGCACGATCTCGCTGGCCACCTTCAGGATGGTGGTGGCGCGCTGGTGCAGCGACTTCACCAGCCAGTTGGCCGACTGGAATTTCTCGGTCAGATACTCCTTGTCCGCCTTGTTCTTGGTGGAATCGGAGATTTTGGCGAAATAGCGGTGGTTGACCAGCACGCGCGGCAGCGTGTCCGGGTTCAGATCGATCAGCCAGCCGCCGCCGGGGTTGGCCCGCATCAGGATGTCGGGCGTCACCAGTTGGGCCGGGGTGTGGTCGAACAGCATCGCCGGTTTGGGGTTCAGCTTGCGGATGTCGGCGACCATGTCGGCCACATCCTCCGCGTCCACCCCGCACACCTTCATGATGGCGGGCAGGTTGCGCGCCGCCAGCAGATCAAGGTTGTCGAGCAGCGTTTCCATTGCCGGATCCAGCCGGTTCTTTTCCCGCAACTGGATCGCCAGGCATTCCTTGAGCGAGCGGGCGAAGATGCCCGCCGGATCGAAGCGCTGGCAGGCGGCCAGCACCCGGTCCACCCGCGCGGCGTCGCAGCCCAACTGCCCGGCCAGGATCTCCGCGTCGAAGCCGACCAGCCAGCCCGCCCCGTCCAGCATATCGATCAGGGCCAGCCCGATGAGCTGGTCGCCATGGTCGGGCAGGTCGATCTTGAGCTGTTCGATCAGATGCTCGCGCAGGCTCTTTTCGCCGGTCAGCGTCGCTTCCAGATTCGAGTCGTCGTCGTCGAATCCGCTGCGCCCGCCCCGGTCGCTGTAGGAGCCATACACCTCGTTGCCACCGTCCGACCCGTCGGAAAAACGGTCGTCGGAATAGACATTCTCGAAATCGGTGTCGAGCGGGGCTTCGGACGACGCGCCCATGGTTTCCGACGAGGTCATCTCGACCGTGTCGCGGGTGCGTCCGTCGGTCGGCGGCGCGGCCGGTCCGTCGTCGCGCCCGTTCAGCCCGTCGGCGCTGCCGCCGAACTCGCCGACCGGCCCGTCCAGCCCACCGCTGATCTCCCCCGCCGCCGCGTCGCCGCCGTCGCCGGGGCCGCTGTCGCGCTCCAGCAGCGGATTTTGTTCGATCTCGCGATCGACGAAATCCGACAGCTCGATGTTCGACAGTTGCAGCAGCTTGATCGCCTGCTGCAACTGCGGTGTCATCACCAGGGTTTGAGCTTGCCGAAGATCGAGCCGTTGCGCGAGCGCCATGGGTGGGAAACCGAAAGCTAGAGGCTGAATCGGTCGCCGAGATAGACCTTGCGCACACCTTCGTGCGCCACGATCTCTTCGGGACCGCCTTCCATCAGTACGACCCCATCGTGCAAGATGTATGCCCGATCCACAAGGTCCAAAGTCTCACGGACGTTGTGATCGGTGATGAGGACGCCGATGCCCCGGTCGCGCAGATGACCGACCAGCTCGCGGATGTCGTTGACGGCGATGGGGTCGATGCCCGCCAACGGCTCGTCCAGCAGGATGAAATGGGGTTGCCCGGCCAGGGCGCGGGCGATCTCCACACGCCGCCGCTCACCGCCCGACAGGGCCAGGGCCGGGGCGCGGCGCAGATGGGTGACGGAGAATTCGGCCAGCAGCTCGTCCAGCATCGCTTCGCGGGCGTCGCGGTCGCTTTCCACCACCTCCAGCACCGAACGGATGTTGTTCTCCACCGTCATGCCCCGGAAGATCGAGGCCTCCTGCGGCAGATAGCCGATGCCCAGCCGGGCGCGGCGGTACATCGGCAGGGCTGTGATGTCCTGCCCGTCCAGGGTGATGGAGCCGGAATCGGCGGCGATCAGCCCGGTGATCATGTAGAAGCAGGTCGTCTTGCCCGCCCCGTTGGGGCCGAGCAGCCCCACCGCCTCCCCCCGCTGGACGCTGACCGAAACGTCGCGCACGACCGGCCGTTTTTTGAAGGACTTGCCAAGATGGCGGGCGATCAGGCCCTCCCTCGGCGTGGCGCTGTCCCCCAGCGTGGGGGGGGTGCGGGGCGGTTGGGTCACGGTTTTTTCCCGTCAACTGGCTTCGGGGGGGCCTTGCCGTCGGCCTCCGGCTTCTGGCCGGAAATCAGCAGGCCGTTGACCCGCCCGGCGTTGGGGCCGGCGATGACCCGGTTGACCTTGGTCGTCATGTTCATTTCGGCGGATTCGCCGTTGATCTGGTTGTCGCCGCGCGTGATCTTCACGTTGCCGATCAGAACCGCGACGTTGTCGGCGATGGAATAGATCAACTTGTCAGAGACCGCGACGTCGTTGATCGTCGTCACCACCACGTTGCCGGACCCGTCGATGCGTTCCATCTGCGTCGATCCGTCGGGCATCTTCTTCAACTGGCCGATCAGCACGTCGGCGCGCATGCGGTCGGTGCCGCGCACGGCCACGGCGTCACCACGCGCCACCGTCAGTTCCCGCGCCTCGTAATATTCGAGGCTGTCACGGGCGGTGACGACGTCCTTGGTGGTGATGAGCTTCAGCGCCTTGCCGGTGACGACGGCGATCTGCTTGTCGACATCATACACGCCACGGTCGCCGAACACCTGCTGGGTCGGGCTGACCAGCCGCACCGATCCCTCGGCCACCAGTTGGAACACCTCGTTCCCCTTGCCGGGAACCTCGCGGTAATAGGCGGTCAGCACGTCGGCATAGACGGTGGATTCGCCGCGCTTGGCCGACGCATTGCCACGGGCGACATAGGCGCGGACATCCTGGTGCCATTCGATGGCCTGATCGGCGTTGACCTCCACCGGGGTCTTGCCCGCCGCCATGCCCGGCAGCCCCTGGGCCAACGCCCCTTCGACCATTCCGCCCCCCCCGGCCATCAGGGCCAAGGCCAACCCGGCGGCGCGGCAGGCGCGCAGAACCCCGTCCGGCGTGCTCGGCGCGGCGAATCCCGCTCCCGGTTTGCCCCATCGCTGCATCACCGCTTCTTTCCTCCCGGACGCTCTGCCGCCTGAACCTCGGCCTTGGACTGATTGAGGAAGACCACGGTTTTGCCATGGTCGGTCATACGAAAGCCCTTGGCGTTGATTTCGCCCTGCGGCCCCTGCCCGACAACGGGGACGTTGCCCCACGCGTTGCCCTTGCGGATGTCGGTTTCCGCCTCTTCCGTCGTGAACTCGCTGCCGTCGTCGCGCAGGAAACGGACATGGCCACGCATCAGCAGAATGCCCGTGACCTGATTGTACCATCCTTTGTCCGAACGGATCGTCACCCAGGTGCCGCCCGTCTCGGTCAATTCCGCTTCGGGCAGATCCAGCAGAACGATGTCGGGCTGGTCGGTGGATTTGTCAGCCTGGGCGGCCACCAGGGAAAAGGGCTGGTTGTGTTCATCCACGCTGAAATAGCGCGGCTTGACCATTTCCGTCTGCCCCTTGTCGGCGGCGATGCGCGGCGTGGGGACGCTGTTCAACGATGGCCACGCCGCAAGAACCGCCACCAGCGCCAGCGCCGACGCGGGCAGCACGACCTTCATGCCGGTGACGAAACGGCTGTACAGGCGACTGACCGGGCGGGTGTCGCGACGGCGGTGGACCCGCTTGGCGGCGGCCAGCGCCGGACCGGGGCCGCGTTGATCGGACCCTGGAGCCTCGGTGGTCATGAAGACGCCCCTTTCCCGTTGGTCCGGCCGATCAGGCCGCGCCCGCGCGCAGGCAATCGTGGATGTGCACGATGCCCAGCGGCCGGTCGGCCTCGATCACGAACAGGGTGGTGATCTGCTTGTCGTTCATCACCCGCAGCGCCTCGGCGATCAACGCCTTGGGGCGAATCGTCTTGGGCCGGGGTGACATGATGCGGTCGGCCCGTTCGGACAGAAGTTCCGGGGCCAGATGGCGGCGCAGGTCGCCGTCGGTGATGATGCCGATCAGCGCCCCTTGCGCGTCGGTGACGCCGACGCAGCCCAGCCGCTTGGCCGTCATCTCCAGGATCACCTCGGACAGGGACGCGTCGAAGCGGCAGAGCGGCAGCCCGTCGTCCTTGTGCATGATGTCCGTCACCTTCAGCAGGGCGCGGCCCAATTGCCCACCGGGGTGGAATTCGCGGAAATCGGCGGCGGAAAAGCCGCGCCGTTCCAGCAAGGCCACCGCCAGCGCGTCGCCCAGCGCCAGCATCAGGGTGGTGGAGGTGGTCGGGGCCAGCCCCAGCGGGCAGGCTTCGGGGGCCGAGGGAAGGATCAAGGCCACATCGGACTGTTCACCCAGAGCCGAAGCGTCGCGGCTGGTGATGCCGATCAGGGGAATGTCGAATCGCCGGGTGTAGGCGATGATGTCCGACAGCTCGTGCGTGTTGCCGGAATTGGACAGCGCCAGCACGGCGTCGCTGCGGGCGATCATGCCCAGGTCGCCGTGGCTGGCCTCGCCGGGATGCACGAAGAAGGCCGGGGTGCCGGTGGAGGCCAGCGTCGCCGCGATCTTCCGCCCGACATGGCCGGATTTGCCCATGCCGGTGACGATGACCCGCCCCGACACACCACCCAACAGGTCAAGCGCGCGCAGGAACGCGCCGTTCAGGCCATCGGCAAGCGCGCCCAACGCCTCGGCCTCCGTCCGCAGAACACGGGCCGCGCAGGCGAGATCATCCTCTGGGCGGCGCGCGCCCGTTTCGGATGGTCCCGGCACGGCGGTGTCGTCGGCCACGGACGCCGTGGCGGCAAGCCGACTGGTCAAATCGGTGATCAACTCCGCGACCTCATTCATCAGGCTGGACATGAACGCAGTGGGCCTTCGGCAAAGGAGCGCAGACGGCGAAACCGCCGGGGGAACCCGACGGTCTCCGCGCCCGCAGTATGCCCACCGCCGCGCGCCGGGTCAAACCCGGCCCCGTCCGATACGGGGCCGGAGCCATGATCCTGCGCGGATTCCGGTGGATCAGTGCGCCAAAATGTCCGGGATTTCCCAGCCGCCCAAATCCAGCTCGCCACGCGCGGGCAGGAAATCGAAGCAGGCCTTGGCCAGATGGGTGCGGCCTTCGCGCGCCAGCATGACGTCCAGCTTGGCCTTCAGATCGTGCAGGTGCAGCACGTCCGAGGCGGCATACTTCATCTGCTCGGCGTTCAGGTCGGCGGCCCCCCAATCCGAGGACTGCTGCTGCTTGGACATCTCCACGCCCAGCAGATCCTTGCTCAGATCCTTCAGCCCATGCTTGTCGGTGAAGGTGCGGACCAGCTTGGACGCCACCTTCGTGCAATAGATCGGCTGGCAGGTGATGCCGAGATAGGCCTTCATCACCGCCACGTCGAAGCGAGCGAAGTGAAACAGCTTGGTGACGGCGGGGTCGGTCAGCAGCCGCTTGAGGTTGGGGGCGTCGTATGCGCCCTGGCGGAACTGGACCAGATGGGCGCTGCCGTCGCCGGTCGACAATTGGACCAGGCACAGACGGTCGCGGTGGGGGTTCAGCCCCATGGTTTCGGTGTCGATGGCGATGGCGTTGTCGCGCGCGGTGGCGGCGAGGTCGAGGCCATCCGGCAGATCGCCGACGTGCAATTCAATGGACATGGTCGCTTCCCGGAGTGTCAGGCCCCCGGCCACGGACCCCAGAAACGACGAACGCCGCTCTGCACTGTTTCCCTCTTGCGAAGGAGTTGTGCATGCGGCGCAGCCGGGTAGAAAGAAATGGTGCCCAGGAGAAGACTCGAACTTCCACGACATTTCTGCCACAGGTACCTGAAACCTGCGCGTCTACCAATTCCGCCACCTGGGCTTCGGTGCTCGGTGTGGGGCGTTTTCTAATGATCCGGCCCGGCAGCGTCAACATCTATTTTCACCCGCCTTGCATTTTTTTGAACCGCGCCCGCCCGCCCCATTGCCCGGCCTGCGGCATCCGGGCAAATCCCCAGCGGCGCAAGGGCTAGCTTGGCGCGGGCGCATTCGCTATAAGCTTGCGCGGAATTCATGGCACAGCGGGCTGATCGGCGCGCGGGCGCGGCCCCGCGAACCGCGTGACGCCATCAGCATGGGGAGACGGTCGATGTCCATTCGCACTCAGGTTATCACGGTGTTCGGCGGCTCGGGCTTCATTGGCCGCCACCTGATCCGGCGTCTTGCCAAGTCCGGCGCCATCGTCCGCATCGCCACGCGGAACCCGACCAAGGCGGCGTTCCTGAAGACGGCGGGCGCGGTCGGCCAGATCGTTCCCTTCGCCACCGACGTGACCAAGGATGAATCGGTCGCCCGCGCGCTCCAGGGGGCGGACGTCGCCATCAACCTGATCGGCGTGCTGTTCGAACGCGGTGCGCAGACCTTCCAGGCCGCCCATGTCGACACCCCGGCCCGCATCGCCCGTCTGGCCGCCGCCAACGGGGTTGGCCGTCTGGTCCATGTCTCGGCCCTGGGGGCGGACGCCGGGTCGGCCTCCTCCTACGCGCGGTCGAAGGCGGCGGGCGAACAGGCGGTGCTGTCGGCCTTCCCGGCCGCCACCATCCTGCGCCCCAGCGTCGTGTTCGGCCCCGAGGACGGCTTCTTCAACAAGTTCGGCGCGATGGCCCAGATCGCCCCGGCCCTGCCGCTGATCGGCGGCGGCACGACCCGCTTCCAGCCCGTCTATGTCGGCGACGTGGCCGAGGCCATCACCGCCGCCCTCAGCCTGGACAGCGCCAAGGGCCGCAGCTTCGAGCTGGGTGGCCCGCGCGCCTACAGCTTCAAGGAGCTGCTGCAACTGACCATGAAGGAGGTTCACCGCAGCCGCTGCCTGGTTCCGGTCCCCTGGACCGTCGCCGAAACGTTGGGCGGTGTCCTGGAAAAGGTGCCGGTGCTGGCCCCGGCGCTGACCCGCGATCAGGTCGAGTTGCTCAAGCGCGACAATGTGGTGTCGCCGACCGCCGCCGGTTTCGCCGACCTGGGCATCACCGCCCTGTCCTCCTGCGAGGTCGTTGTCCCGACCTACCTCGCCCGCTTCATCGTCGGTGGCCGCAACCCGACGGTTCCCGGCGGCGCGCACTGAGCCAAGCGAACGAATGAGATGGGGCACCCGGAGGACCGCCGGGGTTGCCCCATTCGGGTTTTCCCCCCTTGGATGCGGGTGTTTCCATTCCCAGATGATTTGACAGACCGGCAAGCCACGCCTATGCTTCCCGCTTCAGATTCTGGGAAGCGCCCCCGTCTGAACCTGAAGCGCTGGCGTGTCTGTTCCGCAAAGGCTTTGGAGACGGTCCGGTGTCCTGGAAGAACAACAGCAACAGCCAAAACACGCTTCTTGGCTTTTCCACATCCACAACTTCGGATCGTGCTCACCCTGGGATGGCCGCGCATCCGGTTGCCCTGTCGCCGGAACGCCGTCCTTTGCAGCATCAGACGCCCGCCCTGAGGCACGAACCGGTTGTGATCCAAAGGCAGCCGACAGCCGAGTCGCCGCCCTCTCATCTGCGCTTGGCCAGCCGCGAGGAGTTGTACGACACCAGCCGTGGCGTTATGGCTCTGTCACGGGTGCGTGTTCGGTCGCTGTCGGATGAAGACAAGCGCGATCTCGATCTGGTGATGGCGGAGCTGGAGCGCGAGCAGCCTCCTGCTTTAATTTCAGCTGGGGTCACTACACCGCCGGAAGAGCAGTTATCGATTGGTCGAAACGTTACACAGGTGACTTTCGCCACCACCGCACCCTACAAGCACAATCCCACGTTAAACCCGTTGACACTGAAATCGCCCTTATTCGATTTGGCACAAGCCATCCACGACGATTGCCCTGACGATTTAATAGTCGAAATTCTTGACAGCCAGGGCACTCGCATAGCCGTGTTTGGCACAGAGGAAGAGGATGGGGTTGAGCTGTTTTAACGGCAACTGAATCCCATCGGTTGAACACAGTTGCCATGAAACACGTGTGCTGGCAGGGTGTTGAAATCACCCTAGCCTCCGGTGTGCGATGACCGAGCCTGTGTTGGTTGATTTTAATAAGATTACTTTTCCTCCCGATCCATCTGAAATCAGCGGACTTATGGTCGCATTAGAAAAAATAGTCAAAGATCCATACACTTGTGACAAACAACGCATGGTAGATGGCGAACTTCTAAACATCGTTTCTGCCCACGCTACATTTTCACCCAACGTCGTTGGCGGAATCATTTACCAAGTGCGTCAAAAAACTCCACCAACAGGGACCTACTACATGGTTGCAGGAAAGCCCTCAACCACGCCTTACACCCTGGTCACAATCAAGCGTATGGTGGTCTCTCGGCGATAATCCGCCGGACCACCACACACGCATCACAAATACAGCGCCGCCAGCATCACCGCGCCGACCGCGATGCGGTACCAGCCGAACGGGGCGAAGCCGTAGCGCCCGACGAAATCCACCAGCGTCTTGACCACCAGCGCCGCCGCCAGGAAGGCGACGACGAAGCCGACGGCGATCAGCAGCCCGCTGTCGAGGCTCATCAGCTTCCAATTCTTGTAAAGGTCATAGACTGTCGCCCCCGCCATGGTCGGGACCGCCAGGAAGAAGGAAAACTCGGCGGCCACCTTGCGGTCCACCCCCATCAGCAGCGCGCCCAGGATGCTCGCCCCGGACCGCGACACGCCGGGAATCAGCGCCAGGCACTGGCACAGGCCGATCTTGAGCGCGAGCGGGGCCGGAAACGACTCGATGGCGTGGTAACGCGCGGTGGGAACCACCCGTTCGACCAGCAGGATCGCCACGCCGCCGACGATCAGGGCGACGCTGACGACCGTGGGGTTGAACAGCACGCTCTTGATGTAGCCGTGCAGCCCCGCCCCCAACACCATCGCGGGCAAAAAGGCCAGCAGCACCGACAGCACGAAGCGGCGGGCGGCGGGATCGTCCTTCAGCCCGACCGCAACCCGCCACAGGCGGGCGAAATAGACCACGCAGATCGCCAGGATCGCGCCCAGCTGGATCACCACCTCGAACACCTTGCCGGGCGGGCCGTCGAACCCCAGCAGCGTGTCGAGCAGGATCAGATGGCCGGTGGAGGACACCGGCAGAAACTCGGTCACGCCCTCGACGAGGCCGAGCAGGATGGCGTCAAGATATTGGTCGATCAGCATGCGCGGAAACGCCTTGGCTGCGGGTTGGGAGGCTTCGCGGCGGCTTATAGCAGGGACCAACCGGCTTGGCGACCGCAGGGCGGTTTTCCGCCCTTTTTGGTCATAGGTCCGATTTGGGACTAATTTTCTTTCACTTTTGCGGCGCTCCACCGGAAACGCCACTGCCCGCACGTCATTGCCGATGAAAAGGTCAACAAACAGGACCTTTCGTCGTTTTTGTGCTTTCGCCGCATCGCGGCATGCGTTATATGACGAGGACCCGCACAAGCGCGGGTGTTCGGTTTCAACCCAACCGACGGCGCACCGGCATGCCCGACGCCGCCCGGTCAGGCGACCGCCCGCAAGCGCGCGACGCCACGCAACAGGAGCAGAGGTCATGGCGAACCAGAAGATGTTGGGCTTTGTGCACACCGCGCAGACCATGCCCGACAAACGCTCCGCTGCGGAGCGCCGCCAGGACTTCAACGAGATTTACGCCCGCTTCAGCACCGAACGCGCCAACGAGCAGGCCAACCGCTGCTCGCAGTGCGGCGTTCCCTTCTGCCAGGTGCATTGCCCGGTCTCGAACAACATCCCCGACTGGCTGCGCCTGACCGCCGAAGGCCGCCTGGAAGAGGCGTATGAGGTCAGCCAGGCCACCAACAATTTCCCGGAAATCTGCGGTCGCATCTGCCCGCAGGACCGCCTGTGCGAAGGCAATTGCGTGATCGAGCAATCGACCCACGGGGCCGTCACCATCGGCTCGGTCGAGAAGTACATCACCGACACCGCGTGGGAACAGGGCTGGGTCAAGCCGCGCACGCCCTCGCGCGAGAACGGCCAGTCGGTCGGCATCATCGGGGCCGGTCCCGCCGGTCTGGCCGCCGCCGAGGAGCTGCGCGCCAAGGGCTACGCCGTCCATGTCTATGACCGTCACGACCGCATGGGCGGCCTGCTGGTCTATGGCATCCCCGGCTTCAAGCTGGAAAAGGACGTGGTGGGCCGCCGGGTCAAGCTGCTGGCCGACGCGGGCGTCGTCTTCCACCCGAATTTCGAGGTTGGCCGCGACGCCAGCCTCGCCGATCTGCGCGCCAAGCACGTCGCCGTGCTGATCGCCACCGGCGTCTACAAGGCCCGCGACATCAAGGCCCCCGGCTGCGGCCTGAAGAACATCGTGCCCGCGCTGGAATACCTGACCACCTCCAACAAGGTGAGCCTGGGCGACTCGGTCGCGGCCTATGACGACGGCTCGCTGAACGCCAAGGGCAAGAAGGTCGTGGTTCTGGGCGGCGGCGACACCGCGATGGATTGCGTGCGCACGGCGATCCGCCAGGGCGCCACGTCGGTCAAGTGCCTCTACCGCCGCGACCGCAAGAACATGCCCGGCTCGCAGCGCGAGGTGGCGCACGCCGAGGAAGAGGGCGTCGAATTCGTCTGGCAGGTCGCGCCGGAGGGCTTCACCGGTGAGGACGTCGTCACCGGCGTCCGCGCCGTGCGCATCCATCTGGGTGTGGCCGACGCCACCGGCCGCCAGACCCCGCAGGTCATCGAAGGGTCGGAGTTCACCGAACCCGCCGATCTGGTCATCAAGGCGCTCGGCTTCGAGCCGGAGGATCTGCCCGGTGCCTTCGGCGCGCCGGACCTGACCGTCACCCGTTGGGGCACGCTGCTGGTCGATCACCGCACCAAGATGACCGCCATCGACGGCGTGTTCGGGGCCGGTGACATCGTGCGCGGCGCGTCGCTGGTGGTCTGGGCCATCCGCGATGGCCGCGACGCGGCGGACTCGATCCACGCCTACGCCCAAGCGCTGAAGGCGGACGCCCTGGCGACGGCGGCGGAATAACGCATGTTGGCCCGCGCCGCCCCTGTGCGGTGGCGCGGCAGTCCCCTCCCCGATCATCACCGGGCGAGGGTCAGGATGGGGGCAGCGTCGGTCCGCCCCCCTCTACCCCAAGGGGGCCATTCCCCCTCAGGTCAACGTCAAGACTGTGAAAGGGTCGTTCCATGACCACCGAGTTGAACCAGGGTGAGCAGTTCGTCGAAGAGTTCCGCGCCAACGCAGCGGCCCTGACCACTGCCAACGCCTACAACCCGGAAGATGAGCACGACGCCTGCGGCGTCGGCTTCATCGCCGCGATTGACGGCAAGCCCCGCCGTTCGGTGGTCGAAAAAGGCATCGAGGCGCTGAAGGCCGTTTGGCACCGTGGCGCGGTGGACGCCGACGGCAAGACCGGCGACGGGGCGGGCATCCATGTCCAGGTCCCGCAGAAGTTCTTCAAGGACCATGTGCGGATCATCGGCCACCGCGCGCCGGACAACAATCTGGCGGTCGGTCAGGTCTTCCTGCCGCGCGTCAGCCTGGACGCGCAGGAAGCCTGCCGCTGCATCGTCGAAACCGAAATCCTCGCCTTCGGCTATTACATCTATGGCTGGCGTCAGGTGCCGATCAACGTCGACATCATCGGCGAGAAGGCCAACGCGACCCGGCCGGAGATCGAGCAGATCATCGTCGGCAACACCAAGGGCGTGTCGGACGAGCAGTTCGAGCTGGACCTCTACATCATCCGCCGCCGCATCGAAAAGGCGGTGCGCGGGGAGCAGATCAACGATTTCTACATCTGCTCGCTGTCGGCCCGTTCGCTGATCTACAAGGGCATGTTCCTGGCCGAACAGCTCACCACCTTCTACCCCGATCTGACGGATGAGCGATTCGAGTCGAGCTTTGCCATCTACCACCAGCGCTATTCGACCAACACCTTCCCCACCTGGCCGCTGGCCCAGCCCTTCCGCATGCTCGCCCACAACGGCGAGATCAACACGCTGAAGGGCAACGTCAACTGGATGAAGGCGCACGAAACCCGCATGGAGCATGCGGCCTTCGGCCCCTACATGCAGGATCTCAAGCCGATCATCGGCGTCGGCCTGTCCGACTCCGGTGCCTTCGACTCGGTGTTCGAGGTGATGGTCCGCGCCGGTCGCACCGCGCCGATGGTCAAGATGATGCTGGTCCCGCAGGCGCTGACCAGCTCCAAGACCACGCCGGACAACCACAAGGCCCTGATCGCCTACTGCAACTCGGTGATGGAGCCGTGGGACGGCCCCGCCGCCCTGGCGATGACCGATGGCCGTTGGGTCGTCGGCGGCATGGACCGCAACGGCCTGCGCCCGATGCGCTACACCATCACCACCGACGGCCTGATCATCGGCGGCTCGGAAACCGGCATGGTGAAGATCGACGAGGCGATGGTCATCGAAAAGGGCCGCCTGGGTCCGGGGGAGATGATCGCCGTCGATCTGGTGGCGGGCAAGCTCTACCACGACCGCGAGCTGAAGGATCACCTCGCCGCGCAAAAGCCGTGGGGCCAGTGGGTGAAGAACACCACCCACCTGGACGAGCTGGTCAAGACCGCCGCCGAGAAGGGCGAGCCGTCGGAGATGGACAAGGCCGGGCTGCGCAAGCGCCAGATGGCCTTCGGCCTGACCATGGAAGACATGGAACTCATCCTCCACCCGATGGCGGAGGACGGGAAGGAGGCCATCGGCTCGATGGGCGACGACAGCCCCATCGCCGTGCTGTCCGACAAATATCGCGGCCTGCACAACTTCTTCCGCCAGAACTTCAGCCAGGTCACGAACCCGCCCATCGACTCCTTGCGCGAACGCCGCGTGATGAGCCTGAAGACGCGTCTGGGCAATCTGGGCAACATCCTGGACGAGGATGAAAGCCAAACCCGCCTGCTGCAGCTCGACAGCCCGGTGCTGACCACCGCCGAATTCCGCGCCATGCGCGCCTATATGGGCGACACGCTGGCGCAGATCGACGCGACCTTCCCGGTCGATGGCGGTCCCGACGCCCTGCGCGACGCCCTGCGCCGCATCCGCCTGGAGGCCGAGGACGCCGTGCGCGGCGGGGCCAGCCATGTGGTGCTGACGGACGAGGCGATGGGGGCGGACCGCGCCGCCATCCCGGCGATCCTCGCCACCGCCGCCGTCCACACCCACCTGATCCGTAGCAACCTGCGCACCTTCACCTCGCTGAACGTGCGGTCGGCGGAATGCCTGGACGTGCATTTCTTCGCCGTGCTGATCGGCGTCGGGGCCACCACGGTCAACGCCTATCTCGCGCAGGAAGCGGTGGCCGAACGCCACCGTCGCGGCCTGCTGGGCGCGCTGCCGCTGGAAAAGGCGATGGCGAACTACAAGAAGTCCATCGACGACGGCCTGCTGAAGATCATGTCCAAGATGGGCATCTCGGTCATCAGCAGCTATCGCGGCGGCGGCAATTTCGAGGCCATCGGCCTGTCGCGCGCCCTGGTCGCCGAGCATTTCCCGGCGATGGTCAGCCGGATTTCCGGCATCGGCCTGACCGGCATCCAAAAGAAGGTGCTGGAACAGCACGCCGTGGCCTATGACGAGGAGGTCGTGGCCCTGCCGGTGGGCGGCTTCTACCGCTTCCGCAAATCGGGCGACCGCCATGGCTGGGAGGGTGGGGTCATCCACACCCTGCAACAGGCCGTCACCAACGACAGCTACACCACCTTCAAGAAATATTCGGAGCAGGTGAACAACCGCCCGCCGATGCAGCTGCGCGACCTGCTGGAGTTCCGCTCCACCAAGCCCGCCGTGCCGGTGGACGAGGTGGAAAGCATCACCGCGATCCGCAAGCGCTTCATCACCCCGGGCATGTCGATGGGCGCCCTGTCGCCCGAGGCGCACGGCACGCTGAACGTCGCGATGAACCGCATCGGCGCCAAATCCGACTCGGGGGAGGGCGGCGAGGATCCGGCGCGCTTCCGTCCCGACAAGAACGGCGACAACTGGAACTCCGCCATCAAGCAGGTGGCCTCGGGCCGCTTCGGCGTCACCGCCGAATACCTGAACCAGTGCCGCGAGCTGGAGATCAAGGTCGCCCAGGGGGCCAAGCCCGGTGAAGGCGGGCAGCTGCCCGGCTTCAAGGTGACGGAGATGATCGCCAAGCTGCGCCACGCCACCCCCGGCGTGATGCTGATCAGCCCGCCGCCGCACCACGACATCTATTCGATCGAGGATCTGGCCCAGCTCATCTACGACCTGAAGCAGATCAACCCGGACGCCAAGGTCACGGTCAAGCTGGTCAGCCGGTCCGGCATCGGCACCATCGCGGCGGGCGTGGCCAAGGCCAACGCCGACATCATCCTGATTTCCGGCCATTCCGGCGGCACCGGTGCCAGCCCGCAGACCTCGATCAAGTTCGCCGGTCTGCCCTGGGAAATGGGCCTGTCGGAGGTGCATCAGGTGCTGACGCTGAACCGTCTGCGCCACCGCGTGCGGCTGCGCACCGACGGTGGTCTGAAGACGGGCCGCGACATCGTCATCGCCGCCATGCTGGGCGCGGAAGAGTATGGCATCGGCACCGCCAGCCTGATCGCCATGGGCTGCATCATGGTGCGCCAGTGCCATTCCAACACCTGCCCGGTCGGCGTCTGCGTGCAGGATGAAAAGCTGCGCGAGAAGTTCATCGGCTCGCCGGAAAAGGTGGTCAACCTCTTCACCTTCCTGGCCGAAGAGGTCCGCGAGATCCTGGCCAAGCTGGGCTTCCGCACGCTGAACGAGGTGATCGGTCGCACCGATCTGCTCCATCAGGTCAGCCGTGGTGCCGAACACCTCGACGACCTCGATCTGAACCCGCTGCTGGCCCAGGTCGATCCGGGTGAGAACGCGCGCTACTGCACGCTCCAGGGCCGCAACGAGGTGCCGGACACGCTCGACGCCCGCATCGTCGCCGACGCCCGCCCGCTGTTCGAAGAGGGCGAGAAGATGCAGCTCGCCTACAACGCGCGGAACACCCAGCGCGCCATCGGCACCCGCCTGTCGTCGATGATCACCCGCAAATACGGGATGACCGGGCTGCAACCCGGCCACATCACCGTCCGCCTGCGCGGCACCGCCGGTCAGTCGCTCGGGGCCTTCGCGGTCCAGGGCATCAAGCTGGAGGTGATGGGCGACGCCAACGACTATGTCGGCAAGGGTCTGTCGGGCGGCATGATCGTCGTCCGTCCGCCCAGCAACAGCACGCTGGAGTCGAACAAGAACACGATCATCGGCAACACCGTTCTGTACGGGGCGACGGCGGGCAAGCTGTTCGCCGCCGGTCAGGCCGGGGAACGCTTCGCGGTGCGCAACTCCGGGGCCACCGTGGTGGTCGAGGGCTGCGGATCGAACGGCTGCGAGTACATGACCGGCGGTGTCGCCGTCATCCTCGGCAAGGTCGGTGACAATTTCGGGGCCGGAATGACCGGCGGCATGGCCTATGTCTATGACGAGGCCGATCAGTTGCCGCTCTACATCAACGACGAAAGCGTCATCTTCCAGCGCGTCGAGGTCAGCCACTACGAAGCCCAGCTCCGCAGCCTGATCGAGGAGCACGTCGCCGAAACGCAAAGCCGTTTCGCCGCCGAAATCCTCAACGATTGGGAACGGGAACTCGGCAAGTTCTGGCAGATCGTGCCCAAGGAGATGCTGAGCCGTCTGGCGGTTCCGGTGACGCTGCCCAAGGCGATCCCGGCCGAATAACAGGACCCACGCAACCCTGAGAGCGGCGGTCCGGCACCTTGCCGGGCCGCCGTTTTCGTTTTCCCCACAATCAACAGGTTTGGCCTTGCGTCAGCTTCGCCACAGAGGGAGGCGCACGCGCGGGCTGTTTTCCTCTGCTGCGTTGCGCTAAAGTCCGCCCGCCATGAGGATCCTGTACCATCACCCGCTGAACGTGCTGTCGCGCGTCGTCCGCATCACGCTGGCCGAAAAGGGCATTCCTTTCGAGCCGGTGATCGAACGCCCGTGGGAACGGCGCGACGCCTTCCTGCGCATGACCCCGGCCGCCGAGGTTCCGGTGCTGGTGGAGGAGGATGGCGCGGTCATCGTCGGCGGTTGGGCGCTGATCGAGTATCTGGAGGAGGCCTACCCCGACAACACCCAGCTGCTGCCGCGCGACGTGGTGCACCGGGCGGAGGTGCGGCGGTTGGCCGACTGGTTCCTGCTGAAGTTCGACCGCGAGGTCACGGAAAATCTGGTCGGCGAAAAGCTGATGAAACGGCTGTCGGGCCAGGGCCATCCCTTTGCCCCGGCGATCCGCGCCGGGTTGGCCAACATCCATTACCACCTGGATTACATCGCCTTCCTGTCGGAACGCCGCCCCTGGCTGGCCGGTCCGACCTTCACCCTGGCCGACATCGCCGCCGCCGCCGCGCTGTCCTGCGTCGATTACATCGACAACGTGCCGTGGGACAAGAACCCGGAGGCCAAGGACTGGTACGCGCGGATCAAGTCGCGCCCCAGCTTCCGCGCCATCCTGGCCGACAACATCACCGGTTGCCCGCCCCCCCGCCATTACGCGGACCTGGATTTCTGACACAGGTCAACCCGATCCTCCGTTTCGGTGGGGGTGGACCAACGTCGAATATCAGGGTTAACTGGTTCAAACCATTCCCAAAGGGAGACCACCGATGCGTCGTCCATCCGTCCGTTCCGTTGCGCCTGGCCTGTTGGCGGGCGGCCTGTTCGCGCTGGCCGTCACCGCGTGGTCACCGGTGCGCGCCGACGTGCCCGTGGTCGATGACGCGGGTGCCCGCGCCCTGGCCAGCACGCTGAAAAGCGGGCTGACCCGCTGGATGCCGCCCGGCACCGACGACAGCGACGTGAGCTTCGAATGGGATGGGGAACCGACGGTCAAGGTGTCGGGCGACCATTACGACATCGCCCTGCCCCGTCTGGCGGCGGAAAGCGACGGCCTGCGGATCGAGGTCGGGACCGTGCTGCTCAGCGTCACCCCGCGCGACGGCGGTCAATTCGGCGTGTCCGTCACCCTGCCGAACAAGATCCTCGTCCAGAGCTTTGACGAGCAGGAGGAGGATTACAAGGACGCCGCCACCGTCACGCTGGGCCGCCAAAGCTTCAGCGGCGTGTGGTCGGCCGCGCTGGAAACCATGCTGACGATGGACGGGACGTTCAACGACGTCGCCGTGACCAGCCCGGACGGCAAGGGTGGTCTGACCATCGGCGGGGTGGTGCTGAAGCAGGATTTGAAGGCCGACGGTCCGACGACCTGGTCAGGCCCCTCCAACTTCGCATTCAGCAACATCATCGCCACCGACGAAAAGAAGCGCGACGTCTTCAAGATGGCCGGTCTGTCGGTGGAAAACACCTACACCCGCGCCGATTTCTCGCGCATCAACGCCTTGCAGACGATGGCACAGCGCGTGTCCGCCACCGGCAAGCCGCCGAAGGTGGCGGAGATCCTGCCCGTGTTGCGCGGGACCATCGCCGGTTTCGACAGCCGTTTCACCCTGTCCGGCCTGAGCGGCACCGACCCCAGCGACGGGACCAAGATCGATCTGGGCCATCTGTCGGTCTCCACCGGCGTCGCCGCGCTGGATCAGGATTTCTCGACCATCAGCGCCGGGTTGTCCGCCCGCGATTTCACCATGACTCCGTTGGCCGCCCCCGTCGCCTTCGTCCCGAAGACGGTCGAGGTCGGCCTGTCGGTGGCCAAGCTGCCCAACGCCGCGCTGTGGCAGGGGGTGAGCGATCTGGCCCTGTCGATGGAGGCTTCCGCCGAACCGAAGCCGAAGAAGGGGGACAAGGCCAAGACCGCCCCGGCCCCAGCCACCCCGCTGCCCACGCCCGACGCGGTGATCGCCCGGACCATGGCCGCGCTGGTGGACGCCGGGGCCGAACTGCGACTCGACGCGCTGAAGGTCGAAACCCCGGCCACCACCGGGACCGCCACCGGGGCGATGCGGGTGGCCCCCAAATCCGATTTCGGCGTCGTCGGCGGCGTCACCATCCTGCTGAAGGGGCTGGACGCGGCGGCCAAGGCCCTGCAACCCGCCCCCGGCAAGAAGCTGGACAAGGACGCGCAGGACGCGTTGGGCATGATCGGCATGCTCCAGGCCATGGGCCAGATCAGCAAGGACGAGAGCGGGGCCGAGCTGCGCAGCTACAAGATCGAGCTGACCGAGGCGGGCCAACTGCTGCTGAACGGCGGCGACATGGCCCCGCTGCTGGGCGGCCCCCAGACCTCCGCCCCCACCCCGGCCCCGGCGGACGCGGGCAAGCCGAAGAAGTAAGCGCGCCATCACCGCACCAACCGCGCCGGGCCAAGGGATCATCCCCTTGGCCCGATGTGTTTTTGCGCGCCGTTCCCCCTTGAACGGCGGAGCCGCTTTCACATATCTCCGCCGTCTCAAGATCACGCCCACCACACGGATGAAGGTGCCCACCATGACCGAGGAACGGCTCAGTTTTCAGGCCGAGGTCAGCCGTCTGCTCGACATCGTCGCCCACTCGCTCTACAGCGAGAAGGAAGTCTTCCTGCGCGAACTGGTGTCCAACGCGTCCGACGCCTGCGACCGTCTGCGCTACGCCGCGCTGACCCAGCCTGAACTCTCGTCCGACGACCCCGATCTGAAGGTCCGCCTGCTGGCCGACAAGGAGGCGCGGACCCTGACCGTCGCCGACAACGGCATCGGCATGAACCGCCAGGATCTGGTCGACAATCTCGGGACCATCGCCCGCTCCGGGACCGCCGCCTTCATGAATTCGCTGAAGGCCAACGGGGGCGACGCCAAGAAGGACGTCAACCTGATCGGCCAGTTCGGCGTCGGTTTCTACTCCGCCTTCATGGCCGCCGACCGGGTGGAGGTGCTGACCCGCAAGGCCGGGGACAGCCAGGGTTGGCGCTGGCAGTCCGACGGCAAGGGCGAGTTCACCATCGCCGAGGTCGCCGACCTGCCGCGCGGCACCAAGATCATCCTGCATCTGCGCGAGGGTGATGACGAGTATCTGGAGGAGCACCGGCTCCAGGCCATCGTCCGCAAATACTCCGACCACATCGCCATCCCCATCCTGTTCGGCGAGGGCGAGGACGCCAAGGCGCTGAACAGCGCGTCGGCCCTGTGGACCCGCTCCAAGAACGAGATCACGGCGGAGCAGTACAAGGAATTCTACCACCATGTCGGCCACGCCTTTGACGAGCCGTGGCTGACCCTGCATTGGCGGGCGGAAGGGGCGCTGGAATACACCAACCTCCTGTTCATCCCCTCGACCAAGCCGTTCGACCTGTTCGACCCCAAACGCGCCCACCGGGTGAAGCTGTACGTCAAGCGCGTGTTCATCACCGACGCGGCCGAGGGGCTGATCCCGCCCTATCTGCGCTTCGTCCGGGGTGTGGTGGACAGCGAGGATCTGCCGCTGAACATCAGCCGCGAGATGCTCCAGCACAACCCGATGCTGGCCAAGATCCGCGCCGGTCTGACCCGCCGCATCCTGTCGGAGCTGGCCAAGAAGGCCAAGGACAGCGAGAAGGCCGCCGAATACGCCACCTTCTGGGAGAAATTCGGCGCGGTCCTGAAAGAAGGTCTGTACGAGGATTACGAGCACCGCGACGAGCTGATGAAGCTGCTGCGCTTCCGCTCCACCGTCGGCGACGGGCTGGTCTCGCTCGACGAGTATGTCGCGCGGATGAAGGAGGGCCAGGACGCCATCTACACCATTTCGGGTGAGGATGTGGACAGCCTGCTGCGCAGCCCGCAGTTGGAAGGCTTCAAGGCCAAGGGCGTGGAGGTCCTGCTGCTGACCGACCCGGTGGACGAGTTCTGGATGCCGTCGGTCGGCGTCTACGACTCCAAACCCTTCAAGTCGGTGACGCGCGGCGGGGCCGATCTGGGCAAGATCCAGGGCGGCGAGGACAAGCCGGAGGACAAGACCCCCGACGGCGAGGTCGTCGATCTGCTGGCCCTGCTGAAGCTGACGCTGGGCGACTCGGTGAAGGACGTCCGCAAGTCCGAACGCCTGACCAACAGCGCCGTCTGTCTGGTGTCGGACGACAACGACATGGACATGCATCTGGAACGCCTGCTGAAGCAGCACAAGCAGTTGGGCGGCTCCACCGCCAAGCGCATCCTGGAAATCAACCCCGCCCACCCGCTCATCAAGCGTCTGGCCGACCGGGCCAAGGCCGACGGCGCGGCGACGGCGCTGGAGGATGCGGCGTGGCTGCTGCTGGATCAGGCCCGCATCGTTGAAGGCGAACCGGTCCCCGACCCCGCCGCCTTCGCCCGCCGCATGGCCGGTGCGATGGAAAAGGGTCTGGCGTAAGGGGCTGACCACAAGAGGCATTGATCAAGAGAGAATTCAGCAAGGCGGGAGACCGCCTTGCTTGTTTTTCAACTTCCTATATCTGATATTTCTCAATGACTTCCTATGTATGCATTTGGGGGCAGATCGCGTTAAATCAGAATCGATTCAACGCGTGAATTTTCTCGATAAATCAAGGCTTAGAGCGCCGTGTTGCGCCACTTTTTTGGCGCGACGCTCTAAGCCAAATCAACGGATTAACCGAAATCATCCAATTGTATTTATATAGGATTTTTTCACCTTTGTTTTTGATTTATCCTGATTGAAAGGCAGCAGGAATAGGTCTATATAATTTTTAAAGTAAGGTGAGTTGGCCTCTATGGGGGAGGATTCAATCTATCACCTGGAAAAGGTTTAACTTCGGTCAAATGCCATGACGGTTCCTTCAACCACACTAGAGTCTGCTCCAAGCCGTGAACGTACGCTTGACGATCTGAAGATGACAAACTCATCACCGGAGCATGATGATGGCAAGGTTCTGCGCTTCCTGATCGAAAACGAAGAAAAGCTTATTGCGGATGGCATTCGTCGTTATGATGCCATAACGAAGTAGACCTGTTTTTCTTGTTGATAAACAGAATCAATTGAAATGGCAGCTCACTAGAGCTGCCATTTTTGCAATTAGAATGCGGTATCATGCCATTGTATTCCGTTGATGATTTTCAACCCTCCGATTTCAAGAAATTAAACCGTATCGATGTTGTTCAAAAAACTGCGGAGATTAGTGTTAAGACATGCAATCGCATTGCTCTGCGTGATCACAATCTATCCGATGCTGTGTGCGTTAAAGAAGATGGCGCAAGCAATCTTGTTAAGGCATATTTTTACAATGTTTCCTTGTTTAAAGTAAGGAACGCATACAAAAAAGATCAGAGAATAAACCAAGAGAAGATATGCGCTCTACTTCTGAAAACGTGCACAGAACACAATTGGGCTGCTTTATTTAGCCAAAAATCTGCTGATTTATCAGATGATTTCATGGAGAAAATGTTTATTGACTTTACTTTTAAGCTAATTTGCGCTTTTGCAGGCGTCAAAGACACAAGTCAAACTGGAAATCTAGAGCGTGATTTCCAAATTTGCATGCATGAGAACAGCTTCATGACAGATGAATGGGCTTGTTGGATGATGACATCCTTTATCAAAGCCTATGGTGGCCCAATGGGCTGTGAAGAGTAACTGAACCTTATTTAGCGTTCCACCCGCGCGGCGGGGAAGATCAGCGACATCGTCGTGCCACGTTCGGGCGTGCTGACCACGTCCAGCCGCCCGCCGTGCAGTTCGATCAGGCATTTGGTCAGGGGCAGCCCCAGACCGGTGCCGACATGGCCACGGCCCAGCGCGCTGTCGATCTGCCCCCATGGCTCCATCGCCCGCGCCAGCTCCGATCCCGACATGCCGATGCCGGTGTCGTGCACCGACAGCCACAGGGCACCGGTGTTGGCGATGCGGGCACCCACCGTCACCACCCCGTCGCGCGGGGTGAACTTCACCGCGTTCGACAGCAGATTCAGCAGCATCTGACGCAGCTTGCGTTCGTCGGCGCGCAGGGGCGGCAAATCGGTCGGCACGGTGCTGACGATGCGCACGCCGCTGCGCGACGCCCGTTCCGACAGCAGCCGCGCGCCGCTGGCCGCCACGCGCGGCACATCGATCCGCGTTTCAGACAGCTCCAGCCGCACCGCCTCCGCCTTCGACAGGTCCAACAGATCGTTGATCAGATCCATCAGGTGCCGCCCGCTGTCGGCGATGTCGCGGGCGTATTCGGCGTAGAGCGGGATGGTGTGGGGGCCGAGAACCTCCTGTTCCAGGATTTCGGCAAAGCCCATCATGGCGTTGAGCGGCGTGCGGATCTCATGGCTCATGTTGGCCAGAAAGGCCGTCTTGGCGCGGTTGGCCTGATCGGCCTGCCGCCGGGCCGCCTCCAACTGGCGGGCGCGCAGGTCGGACTGTTCGGCAGACAGCAGCATCAGATCGGCCACCGTCGCCAAGCCCCGGTAAAGACCGGCCTCCACCACGATGAAGCTGCCATGCCCGGGGGCGGGGCGGAAACGGGCCAACCGCCGCCCGACCTCCCCCAACGGCAAGGCGGCTTCGACCAGCAGCGGGGCCGGATCCATCGCCTCGGTGATGGGGCGCTGGTCGCAGTCGGGAGTGGTTGCACAGGCGGAAAGCAGGGCGTGACGCTCCACCAGCCCGACCGGACAACCGTCGCGCCCGACCACCGCCAGCGCCCACAGATCGGCTTTGCGGGCGAAACGGTCGCGCGCGTCCCCGCACAGCCCGTCCGCCGCCAGCGGGGCCACGGGCACGGCCAACCCGGCGGCGGTGTAGACCGCCTCTCCATCGCCCAAGGACGGGGCCGAACCGTTCACTGGAGGGGACGTCACGATGGCTTGAGCCTCCCAAACACCGCCGCCAACGCCAGCCGGGGGCGATCCGGCCCGCTTAAGCGTTAGGAAAACGGTAACAGTGGTTTATGAGCAATTGGTTTCAATCCCGATGTCAAAGCGGCCATGCGCGTGCCATCCTTTCCCCCCGACCGCCACGGCGGTGGCCCGCGTAACGGCCCGCGTGACGGTTTGAGAATCGGCTTGAAACACAGTATGATGGTCGGGTATTTGCCGGGAGGCGGGGGACAGGCTCCCATCCGTCACGCCATCGCAGGGGAGCGTCATGACGTCGCGCATTGAAGATCTGTGCGTCCAGAAGGGGTTGAAGATGACCGACCAGCGGCGCGTGATCTCGCGCGTGCTGTCGGACGCCACCGATCACCCCGACGTGGAAGAGGTGCACCGCCGCGCCGCCGCCATCGACCACCGGATTTCCATCGCCACCGTCTACCGCACCATGCGGCTGCTGGAAGAGGCGCACGTCATCGACCGGCTGGATTTCGGCGATGGCCGCGCCCGCTACGAAGGCACCCGCACCGACCATCACCATCACCTGATCGATGTGAATTCCGGTGAGGTGATCGAGTTCACCAGCGAGGAGATGGAACGGCTGAAGGAGGCCATCGCCCGCGAGCTGGGCTATGACCTGATCGGCCACCGGCTGGAGCTGTACGGCGTGCCGCGCAACCGGCGCAGCGACTCCGGCGACGGGGCCTGAGCGCCTCTCCCCATCGTCCGGCCTCCTGGTCATCACGGATCGCCCCTGATCCTGCGGGAATCCGCTTGCCCTTTTCCGCCACCCGGCGTGATAACCCGGCCATGCAGACCACGGCTCTCCCCACCCCGCCGCCGCCCGGCATCGACCATGATGCCCCGGGCGTGGCGTTTTTCGATTTCGACGGCACGCTGATCCACGGCGACAGCCTGCCGATGTTCGTGGGTGAGGTGATCGGGCAGCGCCGCGCCGCCCTGGCCCTGGCCGACGCCATCCGCTCCTGCCTGCACCGCCATGTGCGGGGAAAGGGGCCGGGGGTGGATTTTCCCGGATCGGTCAAGGCGGTCTATCTGAAGCGCACCCTGCGCGGCCTGCCGCTGGCCGACGCCGCCGCCGCCGCCGAACGGATGGTCCGGCGGGTCCGCTGGCACGCGCCGCTTCTGGAGATCCTGAAGACCCACCAACGTCACGGCCGCCGCGTGGTCGTCGCCACCGGGGCGCTGGACCTGTACATGCCCGCCCTGCTGCGCGGCCTGGGCGTGGATGATCTGCTGGCCACCGGCATGGAGGTGGTGGACGACCGTTTGACCGGGCGGCTCAGCACCGGCAATTGCGTGCGGCGGGACAAGGCCGACCGGGTGCGCGCCTGGATGCAGGAGCACGCCCCGATCGGAACCACCTGGGGCTATGGCAACCGCCCCAGCGACCTGCCGATGCTGGCCCTGATGCAGCGCGGTGAGGTGGTGACGATCAAGCGGGGAAAACCCCAACCCACGCCGGGTTTACAACCTTAGCGCATCTGTCTATCGTCAAACCCTGATGAACGATCCTCGCCCCGATCGCGACAAGGAGACGGCGGTGTTCAGCATTGACGCCGACATCCAAACGCCCGAACCCGGCGGTCGGCGCGCGCTGGTGGCCGATGACGATCCCCAGCAGCGGGCCACCCTGATCCAGCATCTGACCGCGCGCGGTTTCCGCGTGTCGGCGACCAGCGACGGCATGAACGCCCTGACCCTGATCGGGTCGGAGGCCCCCAGCGTCGCCCTGCTGCAACGCCACGGCGCGGACGGCAGCGGCGAGCGCACCGCCGCGCTCGCGGCGATGCTCTACCCCCACACCCGCATCCTTGTCACCGCCAGCCCGGAGGGTGTCGGCGGGGAAACGGTCGGCGCGGCGGGGGACGAACCCTTTCCCGTCCTGCACCGCCCGGTCAACCTCGACCAGCTCGACCGTTGGCTGGAGTCGCTACAGCGCTGACGGGGCCGTGTCCGCAGCGGGCCGGACCACATGCCCGAGCTTGTGCGGGTTCGACACCTGATAGAGCCGGGCGATCCGCCCGTCGGCGATCTCCATCCCCCACACCGCGTGAAACGTCCCGCCGAAGGTGACGAGAAGGCCCGGCCCGCCATTCACCCGCACGGGGGTGAAGCCATAGCTTTTGTTGCGCTTGCGCTGAACGCCCAGGATGAAGCGGGCGATGCGGTCAGGGCCGCGCAGGGGGTTGATGGCGGTCCGCACCACGCCGCCGCCGTCGCTCAACCACTGCGCCTCGTCCGCCAGCAGGGCGACGATGCCCGCGTAATCGCGGCGTTGGCTGGCCTCGGCAAAGGCGGCGGCCAGCTTGCGCCCGGCGGTCTGGCTGCGCGGCGGCCCGGACTCGTCCACGTCCCGCATTTTCTCGCGCGCCCGCCGCATGATCTGGCGGCAGGCCTCCACCGATTTTCCCAGAATCGGGGCGATGTCGGCGTAATCGAGATCCATGGCCGCGCGCAGCACAAACACCGCGCGCTGATCCGGCCCCAACCGTTCCAGCAGCAGCATCAGGGCGATGGGGGTGGAGTCGGCCTCGTCGGCCTCCTCCTCCCACACCGACACCTCGGGTTCGGGCAGCCACAGCCCGTAATAGCGCTCCCGCACCGCGCGCGCCGCGCGCAGCCGGTCCAACGCCAGCCGGGTGACGATGGTGGTCAGCAGCGCCGGGGCGGAGGCGACCGCCGACGCTTCGACCGCGCTCCACCGCAGCCAGGCGTCTTGCAGCACGTCGTCGGCCTCCGCCACCGATCCCAACAGCCGGTAGGCCAAGGCCCGCAAGCGCCCCCGCTCGCCCGCGAACAGGGCGAGCGGGGCGTGGTCCGGACGATCCGTTGCCCCGCTCACGCGCCGACTCAGGCCGCTGCCGCGACCGGTTCGCGGAATTGGGCGATGCCCACCCGGTTCCAGGCGTTGATCGCCGCCACCGCCACGGTCAGGACAGCAATCTGTTCGGCGCTGAAATGGCGACCCAACGCGGCGTGCAGTTCATCCACACGATGAGCCTCGCTGCGGGTGAGGGCCTCCGCCCAGGTCAGCGCGGCGCGTTCGTCCGGGGTGAAGA
This sequence comes from Azospirillum griseum, assembly GCF_003966125.1. Lineage (GTDB taxonomy): Bacteria > Pseudomonadota > Alphaproteobacteria > Azospirillales > Azospirillaceae > Azospirillum > Azospirillum griseum. The sequence goes on along the minus strand of NZ_RXMA01000010.1, from coordinate 26,726 downwards.
GCGGCGACTCGGCCCAATGGGGGAGCGCCGCCAGCCGCTCGGCGCGGTCGCCATCGCGCAGCGCTTCCTCGCTGTGCTTGGCGATGCAGAAGGCGCAGCCATTGATCTGCGACACCCGCAGATCGATCAGATGCTTCAACCCGGCGGGCAGCACCGACGCGTTGAGCGCGGCGGTGACGGCGACCAGGGATTTGTAAAGGGCGGGGGCGTCGGCGAAAACGGTGAAGCGGCTGTCCATGATCGGGTCCGATCCTTTTGGCGTTGCAATCACCGACAAGACGGACCGGCAACCGCAAACGTGACGCATGGCCGATCCCCGCCCGGCGCATATCACCCCTCCAGCAACCCCACCCCTTCGCGCAGGATGGCGATCTTGGCGGCGAAGCGGCCCGCCGGGTCGCTCTCGCCGATCAGGTTGATCATGATGCCCAGGGCGTGGGCCACGCGCGGGGCCATGCCCGGCTGCGCCGTCACCTGTTGGGCCAGCGCGGCCAGGGCCGCGCGATAGGGCCGTCCCTCGAACCCGTCCGCCGCGATGGCCTCGAACCGGTTGGCAAGGTCGAGGACAGCGCGGATGTCATCGTGGGCCTGGTCGGCAGGGGTCGCATCGGCCGGGGTCGCATCGGTGGTGGTCATGGATCGTCACACGAACAGCATCGCGCCGCCCTTGGGCGCGTCGTTGAGGAAGGTGACGACGCCGCCCGCCGTCACCGGCACATCGGGGCGCAGGGGCGCGCCGGACGGCAGCCCAAGCGCGCGAATCCCCATCTCGCAGGCCATCACGGTGACGCCCAGCGCCACGCAGGCGGACAGCAGCTCGTCGAACCCGGCCAGCCCGTTGCCGGTGAAAAAGCGGTCGCGCTCCGCCGGGGCGCTGCCATCGTCGGCGGGATCCAGGCCATGCCAGCCCGGCGCGCCCGCCTCATCCTCCCGCCTCAGCGCCAGCAGGGCGCGGCCGGTGAAAAACAGGGTGACGGGTCGGTTGGTCGCCGCCGCCGCGCTGGCCATCACCAACGCGTAATGCACGCGGTCAAAGCCCCCGGCGAACACAACGATGGCAAGGCCCGACGGGGCCGCTGGGGCGGTTGGCTGGTCAGCCATGATGAACCTCGAAGACGGGCCGCGCCCGGTCAATGGGCGGACAGATCGTGGATGGTCGGATGGTCGCCGCAGAGCGCGCAGGCCGGATCGCGCTTGAAACCGATGCGCTGGAAGGAGGCGTGCAGCGTGTCCATCATCAGCAGGCTGCCCGACAGGCTTTCGCCCAGCCCCAACAGTTCCTTCAGCACCTCCGTCGCCTGGAGCGAGCCGACCGCCCCGGCCAACGCGCCCAGCACCCCACCCTCCGAACAGGACGGCACCAGCCCGCGCGGCGGCGGTTCGGGGAACAGGCAGCGGTAACAGGGGTGCGGCGCGCCCAGATGGGCCTTGTAGCTGCTGATTTGCCCGTCAAACCGCAAGATCGCCGCCGAAACCAGCGGCTTTTTCGCCAGAAAACAGGCGTCGTTCAGCAAAAAGCGGGTGGCGAAATTGTCCGACCCGTCGGCGACCAGATCATACCCGCCGATCAACTCCAGCGCGTTGTCGCGGGTGATCCGCGTGGGGTGGGCCTGCACCCGCACATCGGGGTTGAGCGCGGCGATCCGCGCCGCCGCGCTCTCCACCTTCAAACGGCCAAGCCCGGATTCGTCGTGGATGACCTGCCGTTGCAGGTTGGAACGGTCAACGACATCGTCATCGACCACGCCCAGCGTGCCAACCCCGGCGGCGGCCAGATAGAGCAGCAGCGGCGCGCCCAGCCCCCCGGCCCCAACCACCAGAACCTTGGAACGCAACAGCCGTTCCTGTCCCACCCCGCCCACTTCGGGCAGGATGATGTGGCGGGAATAGCGGTGAAGTTGATCGTCGGTGAAGTCCATGGCCGACAGCATAGCGCAGACACGCAGCGGCGCAACCAGCGCGCACCGAGCGCCGGACTCTGGTGCGCGTCAGGCTCAGGCCTTGGTCGACGAACTCTTGGCTTCCGCCGCCCACTGCTTCAAACGCACCTGGCGTTCGCGCAGCGTCTTGGAAATCTCGCTTTCCTGGGTGGTGCTTCCATTGGCCTGAACCGTCGGATCGCGCGGCACGAAATTGAACTGGAAGGGTGTTGGTGACGACAGTTTCGACGGTGGGATGATGACGAGCTGATACTCGCCGGGATCAATCTTGTAGGTCGGCTTCTTGAAGAAATCCTGCCCGTCGGGGTTGGAGGAGTCGCTGGACGCGACCACTTTCCCCTCCTTGGTCATCATCGCCCAGCGCGAGTTGGGCAACGTGAAGTTGGCGGTGAAGCTGCCGCCCTGAACAACGGTGATGTTGTGCTTTTGAATGCCGGTGTCGCCGTTGCCGGGTGGCTGCGCCGTGCCCTTCATCACGGCACCGCCCGCCGTCATCAGGATGTTCTGCTTTTCCGTCACGTCCAACGAGTAATCGCGTTGCCCCGCCGTGCGGTTGGCTTGGGAGATGACCGCCGAATAGGTGCCCGGCCCCAACCGCGCGCTGACGTCGGTGGCGTCCTGCTGCGACCGCAGGTTGGCAATCACCTTGTTGGTGCTGGTGTCGACGATGTCGACGTTGGTGAAGCTGTTGTTGATCTTGAAATTGAATTCGCCGGGCTTGCTGACCGTGAAGGTGCGGTAATCGGCGGGCGCGCCATTGGCGGCGACGCCAGTCGTCTTGCCCTTCAGCTGCGAAAAATTCGACAGCGACAGGTTCGGTATGGACACGCTCATGGCGATCTCCCGATCAGCACACCACCGCGTCACGGTGTTGAGCCAACCACCAGCACGGACAATCAGCCTTGAAAATACGAAAATGCGGCGAAAAAGTCAAATTGCGTGCCCTATTTTCCAGGGAGCGCGCACGACCGAACGGAGTGTCCGCCGCGTTGGGGCACACACCCCCAACGCGGCGGTTTGCGCCTTATTCCAGCCCTTCGAACAGGGCGGTGGACAGGTAACGCTCGGCAAAGGACGGCAGAACGACGACGATCAGCTTGCCCTCATTCTCCGGGCGCGCGCCGATCTCCAGCGCCGCCGCCAGCGCGGCGCCCGACGAGATGCCGACCGGCACGCCTTCCAGGCGGGCGACCTTGCGGGCGGTTTCAAAGGCACGCTGGTTGGAGATGCGCACCACCTCGTCGATCAGATCCTTTTTGAGGATGTCGGGGACAAAGCCGGCCCCGATGCCCTGGATCTTGTGCGGGCCGGGCATGCCGCCCGACAGGACCGGGCTGTCTTCCGGCTCCACCGCGACGACTCGGAAGCCGGGCTTGCGCTGCTTCAGCACCTCGCCCACACCGGTCAGGGTGCCGCCGGTCCCCACACCGGAAATCAGGATGTCCGCCGCACCGGCGGTGTCGGCCCAGATTTCCTCGGCGGTGGTGACGCGGTGAACCTGCGGGTTGGCGGTGTTCTTGAACTGCTGGAGCAGGAAGGCGTTCGGATCGGCGGCGAGGATCTCCTCGGCCTTGCGGATGGCCCCCTTCATGCCTTCCGACGCCGGGGTCAGCACCAGTTCGGCCCCCAGCAGCTTCAGCATCTTGCGCCGTTCGACCGACATGCTTTCCGGCATGGTCAGGATCAGGCGGTAGCCCTTGGCGGCGGCGACGAAGGCCAGCGCGATGCCGGTGTTGCCCGACGTCGGCTCCACCAGCGTGGTGCGGCCCGGCTGGATCGTGCCAGCGGCTTCCGCCGCTTCGATCATGGCGTTGCCGATGCGATCCTTGACGCTGGCCAGCGGGTTGAAGAACTCCAGCTTGCCAACGACCTGCGCCTTGACGCCCGCGTCGGCGGCCAAACGCGACAGGCGAACCAACGGCGTGGCCCCGATGGTGTCGAGGACGCTGTCGTAAATCTTGCCGCGAAACTCGGGAGCAGCCATGATTTCACCTCTGTGATGTGTTGTTTTTTCCGATTTCAACGACCTGGATTGGAATTTACCCGTCCCACAGGCCGAATCAAATCGTAAAGTCGATGCGGTCTTCGGTTTCGCTTTCCACACCGGCGGCGCGGGCGCGCATGCACAGATCCTCGATGGTGATGGTGTCGAGCTGCTTCATCGTCTCTTCCTGAAGCTCACCCCACAAGGGCCGAACCACCTTGTGGCCCAAAATCGACCCCGCCGGTTCCTCGATCGGGTCCGACGCGGTTTCCATCGAGCGGACGACGCGGACGATCTCGCCCAGGGTGATGCGCCGCCGTTCGCGCGCCAGCCGGTAGCCGCCGCGCGGCCCGCGCACCCCGGCCAGCACGCCGTCGCGCACCAATTGCTGAAGCACCTGTTCCAGATAGCGTTTCGGAATGCCCTGGCGGCGCGTGATTTCCCCGGACTGCACCGGCTCGGTGCCCGCGTTGTAGGCGATGTCGAGAACCGCCTCGATGGCGAACATCAGCTTTTTGGAGATGCGGAGCATCGCGACCACCCCTGAAGGACACGGATGAAGAGGACCCTGGCGCACGGCCCGGCCCCGGTTCCAGCGCGCGGGCGGGGCGTGCCCGGATGGCGCGCATCGCCTCCCCCAGCGCTGGCCTGTTGGATGGTGATTTTTTACACGGACACCACGGTATTTCACAAGCCGAATTGTCCAGTCGTTGGCAGAAAATTACACTGGAAATCCGCAACACGCCCGCCGATCCGGGTTTCACACCGTTTGTGAAACCAGCCCGATCCATCCACACGATCAGCACACCCCTCAAACCGCGCCACCGGCACCCAAAGGCGAAAGCATGGAGCCAACCGGGGCAAGCGCCTACACTGACCCCGCCCCCACCAACGCCCAACGGACACCCGCCATGCACCGTGTTTTGACCGTGACGCCTGAGATCGCCGACGCGCTGGCCGACCACCGCCCGGTGGTGGCGCTCGAATCGACGGTGATTTCCCACGGCATGCCCTACCCCGACAACCTCGCCACCGCCCGCGCGCTGGAGGCGGAGGTGCGCAGCGCCGGGGCGATTCCCGCCACCGTCGCGGTGATGGATGGGCGCATCCGCGTCGGGCTGGACGACGAGGCGCTGGAACGGCTGGCCACCGCCGGGCGCGCGGCGCGCAAGCTGAGCCGCCGCGATCTGCCCATCGCGCTCGCCACCGGAAGCTTGGGAGCGACCACGGTGGCCGCCACCATGATCGCCGCGCGTCTGGCCGGAATCGCCGTGTTCGCCACCGGTGGCATCGGCGGGGTGCATCGCGGGGCCGAACGCAGCTTCGACATTTCCGCCGATCTTGACGAGTTGGCCCGCAGTTCGGTCTGCGTCGTCTGCGCCGGGGCCAAATCCATCCTGGACCTGCCCAAGACGCTGGAGGTGCTGGAAACGCGCGGCGTGCCGGTTCTGGGCTATCAGACCGACGAGTTTCCCGCCTTCTACAGCCGCCGCAGCGGCCTGCCGGTCGATCAGCGCTGCGACAGCCCCGCCGAGGTCGCCGCGATCCTGAAGACCAAATGGGATTTGGGGCTGGAGGGCGGCGTTCTGCTGGCCAACCCGATCCCCGCCGCCGACGAACTGGACGCCGACGCCATGGAGCAGGCGATCGAACAGGCGTTGGCCGAGGCCGACTCGCAGGGCATCACCGGCAAGGCGATCACCCCGCATCTGCTGGCCGGGCTGGAGCGCTTGACGCAAGGGCGCAGCCTGATCGCCAACATGGCGCTGATTCGCCACAACGCGCGGGTGGGCGCCGCCATCGCGACCGCCCTGAGCGCGTTGAAAAGGGCGGAATCCGGTGCGCCCCGCACGCCGTCTTAACAACCCGTTAACCCCCTAGGCGTGAGTGTGGTTTCGTTCGACTGCGGAGATATGTTCATGCGCGCACCCGACAGCCCGGTTGCGGATGTCCAGCCGGTTGGCGTGACCGACCAGACCGACGGCAGCGCCGCTTCGGTCGATGCCCAACCGGCCGCGCGGGTCGCCCGCATCCTCTGGGCCTCCCAGGCTGCCGCGCTGCGCTCCTCCTTGAGCGCGCGCGCCATCCACGACATCGAACAGGCCGTCACCTGCGATCTCGACAGTCTGGAACTGCCGGAGGTCTATTTCACCTCCGTCGAGGTTGGCGGGCGTGTGGTGACGTGCGATCTGGACGCCAACGGAACCGCCTCGATCTTTGGCCTGATCGACGCCAACGACTACGATGAGTTGGTGGAGGCGGCGGGCGACGACGCCCTGCTCGGGGTTGATTGGGATGGCGTCTACGTCACCCCGGCCCGCACCCGGCATTGAACCGCGCCTTCTGGCTCAATCCCTTACCGTTTCCAAAAGCAAAAAGGCGCGCCGACCGACGGTCGAACGCGCCTTTTTCATGCCCACCCGGAAGTCGGGCGACTCCCCTCATTGCAGGTTGCGCTGCATCTCTTCGAAATTCCGCGAGAAGCCGTTCAGCGGGAAATCGATGTCGCGCTTGCCCGCCTTGACGAAATTGACGCGGACCAGGATCGACGAGCCGTTGCGGAACTGGTCGGCGACCCGGCCCGACACGAAGTTCGGGAACATGCACATGTTCAGCGTGGCGATGTGCGATTCGATGCGCGGCTGGCGATCCACCCGGATGGCGCAGGAATCGACCAGCCCCTGGCTGGTGGTCAAAAACAAGTGATAGTCGCTGCCGGTCGGAATGACGCTCAAGGCGATGAAGCCGACCTCCTTGCCGTCATCAAACAGACGGTAGACCATCAGGCGACAGACCTTGCTGTCGGTCATCCGGTCCACATCGCATTGATTGGTCCAGGCCCCTTCCGGTCCCAGATCGGCCTTGGAAAAATCCGCAGCGGCGGCGGGCTGGACACCGACAGCGGCCATCACCGCCATCACCAACCCGCCCAAAAGACCTTTCCAACCCATCGCAGACCCCTTGCCGCCGTTCCGGTTGTCGTGAGCGGGCATGATAACCGGGGATCGACGGCGCGCAAGGCGTGTGTTGCCGCAAGGGGCGGCGGATCAAAGGATTGCTGACACGCGACCAGGCGCACACGCCCCGCCCATTCCCCCCAGCGACGCCGGGCACCGATCAGACGAATGAAACGAAGGGTTGACAGGCAAGCGCGTTGGTCCAATTTTTGAGGTGTCGGAGGGGCGAAGCGCCCACCCCAAAGGAATGCGCCCCGAAGGATCGCGCGATGTCAGCCAACACCGATCAACGCCTCGCCGCCATTGAAGCCGAGCAGCACCGCCAAGCGGGTGAAATCACCGAGATCAAAAGCACCCTCTCGTTGGTTCATCAGCTCTTGTCGCGGATCGATGGTCGGCTGGACGAACAGGCTCGTCGGCTGGACGACCAGAGCCGCGTCATGAGCGCGCTGATCCCGCAACGGCTGGCCGCCGTTCCTCAAGGCCAATAACCCCGAACGCCAGCCGCCGGGCCTCACCACGCCTCAGCCGATCCGGCCTTCCTCGTAATCGCGGAAGGCTTGGATCACCTCCTCGCGCGTGTTCATCACGAACGGCCCGCCCCAGGCGATGGGTTCGCCCAGCGGACGACCGGACAGCAGCAGGAAACGCGCGCCCACCGCCCCCGCCGTGGCGGTGATGCGGTCACCCGGCCCCAGCACGACCACGCGCGGACCGTTGCGCTCTCCCGTTTCCGCGCCCACGCGCAGGCTGCCTTCGAACAGGATCAGGCACGCGGTGTGGCCGTAAGGAACCGGTTCGTCCAGGCTTTGCCCGGCGGGCAGGGTCACGTCAAAGTAACGCGCGTCGGTCGCCTCCGCCCGCACCGGCCCGCTGGTCCCCTGGGCGGTGGTTCCGGCGATCACCACCAGCCGCACGCCCGAGTCGCGATTTTCCACCGGGATGCGGTCGGCCGGGAATTCCTGATAGCGCGGTTCGGTCATCTTCAGCCGCGCGGGCAGATTGATCCAAAGCTGGAAGCCCTTCATCAGCCCTTCGGTCTGTTCGGGCATTTCCGAATGGATCAGGCCGCGCCCGGCGGTCATCCACTGCACCCCGCCGGTTTCAATCACCCCCTCATGCCCCCGGCTGTCGGCGTGGCGCATCCGCCCGGCCAGCATATAGGTGACGGTTTCAAAGCCACGATGGGGATGATCGGGAAAGCCCGCCAGATAGTCGGTCGGCTCGTCCGACCCGAACAGGTCGAGCATCAGGAAGGGGTCGAGCGTGCGCAGACGCGGCGTGCCCAGCATCCGGGTCATCGACACCCCGGCCCCGTCGGAGGTGGGCATCCCTTCGACCGAAGCGATCACGGGGCGGACGGTGGGAACAGCGGCGGTCATCGGACGACTCCTCTCAAAAAGCACGAGTCCAGAGTTAACCGTTTCCATCCCGCCCGTTAAGAGCGCGGCGCGGGGGAAGAGTGTTGCGAAAACCGGAACAATTCCGGCCCAACACCCCGTCCCGCCGCGCCGCCGTCGCAGGGCCGGTTACTTGGTGCCGAACATCCGGTCGCCCGCGTCGCCCAAGCCGGGAACGATGTAGGCGTCCTCGTTCAGATGGCTGTCGAGCGAGGCGGTGAACACCTTCACATCCGGGTGGGACTGGTGGAACCGGCGCACCCCCTCCGGGGCGGCGACCAGCGACATGAAGCGGATGTTGGCGTCCTCCACCCCGTGGCGGTTCAGCACGTCGCAGGCGTGGACGGCGGAGTTTCCGGTGGCCAGCATCGGATCGACGACGATGAACAGGCGGCCGTCGGCGGGCGGCAGTTTCACCAGATATTCATGCGGCTGCTTGGTGTCGTGGTCGCGGTACAGGCCGATGTGGCCCTCGCGCGCCGACGGGACCAGTTCCAGCAGACCGGCCGACATGCCCAGCCCGGCGCGCAGCACCGGCACGACCGCCAGCTTCTTGCCCAGGATGACCGGGGCGTCCATCTCCTGCAACGGCGTCTCGATCCGTTCGGTGGTCAGCGGCAGGTCGCGGGTCAGTTCATAGCCCATCAGCAGCGAGATTTCGCGCAGCAGGGTGCGGAAGCCGCCGGTCGAGCGCTGCTTGTCGCGCATCAGCGTCAGCTTGTGCTGAATCAGCGGGTGGTCGAGGATGAACAGGTTGGGGAACGCGGGTTCGATGCGCATGGGTTTGGATCGCCATTGGCTGAAATTGGCGGCGATCCTACTCCCCCCGCCCCAGTTCAGCCAAGATGAGCTTCAGCCAAGATGAGGATGTTCCGCAGCCGCCCAAGCCCCGATCAGTGCCGCCGTCAGGCGCGCGGACGGGCCGGTTTGCTGGCGGGAACGGCGGGGGGGCGGTCCACGCCGTGGCGGATCACCCGGTTGCGCCCGGCGTGCTTGGCCTGATAGAGCGCGCGGTCGGCGCGGATCAGCAGATCGTCGATGCTGGCGTCGTCCTCCACCTCCACCAGCCCAAAGGAGGCGGTAACGGGAATCTCCCGCCCATCGGCCAGCAGCACCGGCGACTCCATCAGGTCGAGCCGCAGCCGGTCGATGACGGCGAAGCCCTCCTCCATCTCCGTTTCCTTCAGGCAGACGAGGAACTCCTCACCGCCCATGCGAAAGGCTTCGTCGAAGCTGCGCACGCCCCGGCTGATGACGGCGGCGGTGGCGGCCAGCACGCGGTCGCCGATGTCGTGGCCGTAGGTGTCGTTGATGCTCTTGAACTTGTCGATGTCGGCCAGCGCCAGACAATAGGGTTGGCCGGTGCGGTGGAACCGGTTGTGCTCCCGCTCCAGCGCCTCCATCATCCCGCGCCGGGTGCGCAGGCCGGTCAACGGATCCAGGCCCGACGCGGCGGCCCCGAAGGCGCGCTCCATCCGGCGCAGATGCAGCACGAATTCCTCAAACCGGGCGATGACCGCCTCATACTCCCCCTCGCTGGGGGTGTCGCCGCCCGACGCCTTCAGCAGCACCAGCTTGGCCTGACGGTGCATCTGTTCGTGCAGGTTGGCCAGCTTCAGAACGGCGGGCTGGTGGACCAGATCGTCGCGGTTGGCCGCCACGCACCAGGCGGCGAAAGCGGCGGGGGCGGAGGGGCGTTCGCCGCCCACCCCGTCGCGGAAAAAGGCCGCACGGTGCCATTGCCCGATCCAGCGCAAATGCTCGTCCAGAACCACGCCCAGCAGTTCGGTGGCGGACGGGGAGGAGGTGGTGTCGCTCATACCATCATCCTAGCCGAAAGGGCGGGTCAACACCATGCGGGGATCAGCGCCCCCATCACCGCCGGTCCGTCTCCGGCAGAGCGAGCAGCAGCAGAACGACGCCCAGGATGGTCAGGAACAGGTGGGCGCTGCGTTGGCCGTTCCAGGTCTGGGACTGCCACATGGCGAACCATTCGCCGCCGATGGTGACGAACCCGACGGCGTAGAGCAGGAACCCGGCGGTCACGCCCAGCAGGGCCAGCCCCTTGGCCGTGTCATAGGCCGCCGCCGACCCGTTCCGCGCCCGCCACAGCCGCCCCACCCCGGCCCAGCACAGCGCCGCCGTCAGGATCTGCCAGCCGATGATCAGCCAATAGGCGGCGTGGTGCAGGGTGGGGTCGGTGATCGCCCGCCCCATCAGCGCCGGGCTTTGAAAGGTGGTGTCCATCGACAGCACATGCTGAACGAAGGCAAAGTTGCTGCCGTAATCGGCGAGGTTGCCCCAGGCGACCAGGGTGAAGAACAGCGCCACCCCGGCCACCAGCGACAGGCGCGACAGCCGGAGCGCGCTCATCTCACAGCCCCGACAGGTTGGACAGGAAGGCGCGGATCAAGCCCGCGTCCTTGTGGCCCGGACGGTCTTCCACGCCCGACGAGACATCGACCTCCACGGCACCGGTGACGCGCACCGCCTCGGCGACATTGTCCGGGGTCAACCCGCCGGACAGCATCCACGGCTTGTCCCAGCGGCGACCGGCCAGCAGCGTCCAGTCAAAGGCCACGCCGTTGCCGCCGGGCAGGGCGTCGCTGCGGTTGGGCGGCTTGGCGTCGAACAGCAGGCGGTCGGCAACCTCGGCGCAGGCGGCGGCGAGCGCCAGATCGTCCGGCCCGCCGATCTTGATCGCCTTCATCACCGGCATGCGGTGGCGGGCCTTGATCTCGGCGATGCGGCGCGGGTTTTCTGACCCGTGCAGTTGGATCATGTCCAACGGCACCTGCCCCAGGACATGCTCCAGAAAGGCGTCGTCGGGATCGACGAACAACCCGACGGAGCGCACGCCGGTCGGGACCAGCCGCGCCAGTTCCCCCGCCAACGCCGGGGCGACCGCGCGCGGGCTGGGCGGGTAGAAGACGAAGCCGACGTAGCGCGCCCCACCGGCCACGGCGGCGCGCAGGGTGTCGGGTTCCGACAGGCCGCAGATTTTGGCCGCGACGGTCATGCGGCACCCCCAACGCCCTCTGTGCCAACGCCCTCTGCGATCTCCGCCGCGATGCGGCGGGCGGCGGCGGCGGGGTCGTCGCTGGCGGTGATCGGGCGGCCGATGACGAGATGGTCAGCCCCGGCGGCCAGCGCCTGGACGGGCGTCATGATGCGTTTCTGATCGTTGGCGGCGGCCCAGACCGGGCGGATGCCCGGGACCATCAGGATGAAATCCGGTCCGCAGGCGGCGCGCAGGATCGCAACCTCCGCCGGGGAGCAGACAACGCCGTCGGCCCCCGAATCCCGCGCCAGCAGGGCCAGCCGCGTCACCTGATCGGCCACCGGAACCGACTGCCCGACCTTGCCCAGATCGCCGTCGTCCAGGCTGGTCAGCACGGTGACGGCCAGGATCTTCGGGCGGATCGCCCCGGCGCTCGCCGCCGCGTCCGCCGCCGCGCGGATCATCGCCGGACCGCCGGAGCTGTGGATGGTCATGAAGGCCGGCTTCAGCGGCAAGGCGGCGCGCACCCCCGCCCCCACCGTGTTGGGGATGTCGTGCAGCTTCAAATCCAGGAACAGCGGCGGGCCATCCTCCCCCACCACCGCGCGGATGCCCGCCGGGCCTTGGGCGGAAAAGAACTCCAACCCCAGCTTGATGCCGCCGACCACCCCATTGACCTGGGCGGCCAAACGGCGCGCGCCGTCGATCTCGGTGGTGTCGATGGAACAGAACACGCGCGAAGCGGCGGGGATCATGGGGCAGAGCCTCCCAAAACCAAGGTCATCGGAACGGCCCGCACCCTAGCAAGCGGAACCGGCGCGCGCCAGTGCGGGGGAGAGAGGCCGGATCAGCATCGGCCGTAGGGCTGGGGGTGAGGGTTGGGGATGAGTGGGGCGCTGGGATCGGTTTTTTTGACACAGATGAACACAGATGAACACAGATTTAGAAAGATAATTTTTAATAATAGTGGAATTTATCGCGATTTCTAAAAATGAATATATAGGTTATTCTTTAATTAAAAAATGGAATTCACCCAAAAAGCCCATCCAATCACAAATCCACCAACCCATCATCAAAGTCCATCTGTGTTTATCTGTGTTCATCTGTGTCAAAACACCCTCTCCCCTCACCGGATCGAGTCGTTGTGCAGCACCATCTCCACCGCCAACTGCGCGGCGCAGAGGTCTTCCAGCGCGGTGCCGACCGATTTGAAGACGGTGATCTGGTCGTAATAGCGGCGCCCCGCCCGTTCGCCGCGCGTCAGGTCGAACAGGTCGCCCGCGATGTCGTCCGCCGTCAGCACGCCGTCGCGCAGGGGTTGGACGATGTCGCCCGCCTCCTGACAGGCTCCTTCGCGGGTGTCGACGAAGACGCGGGCGCGGCGGATGCACTCGTCGTCGGCCTCGCGCGCGTCCGGGGTGGAACCGCCGATGAGGTCGAGATGCTGGCCCGGCTCCAGCCACGCCCCCCGGATGATCGGGTCGGTCGCCGGGGTGGCGCAGGTGATGATGTGCGCGCCGCGCACCGCCCCTTCCAGATCGTCGGTCGCCTCGATCTTGAATTTCGGGCGGTGGAAGCGGGAGACGATCTTTTTGGCCTTGTCCAGATGGCGGCCCCAGACCAGCACCTGCTTGATCCGGCGGGTCGCCGTGTGGGCTTCGATCAGTTCGGGGGCCAGGGCACCGGTGCCGACCACCAGCAACCGTTCGGAGTCGGGCCGCGCCAGATAGGAGGCCGCCAGGGCCGAGGCCGCCGCCGTCCGCCGTTTGGTCAGCGCAGGCCCGTCGATGATGGCCTGCGGCACCCCGGTCTTGCCGTCCATCAGCAGATAAACGCCCTGCACGGCGGGCAGATCCTGCGCGCCGTTGTCGGGAAACACGGTGACGATTTTCAGGCCGATCGACTGGTTGATCTGCCAGACCGGGGTCAGCAACAGCGACGCGTCGCTCTTGCCATAGGTGTCCACCCGGTGTTCGTGGCGGGGCGGCGCGTTCACCCCGGCGCGGAAGGTCTGCCGCATCCGTTCAACCAGCATCGGGTAATGCAGGACGGAGCGGAGTTCGGCACCGGGGATGATCCGCATCGGCAAGGCTCCCGAAACGACGACGCGCGCCGGACCATCCGGCAAACGAACGGCCTACCAACCGATGGCGGCGTGCGGCGGCGGGAACCGGGCCGGATCGGGTCGGATCAATGCACCGTCGTCGGCGCGTTGGTCAGCGCGTTGGTCGGTGGCGCGGCCACCGGCAAACCGCCAAGCGGGCCGGACACCGGGCGCGACAGCTCGGCCAGACGCTTTTCAGCGGCGGCGGCGCGGGCCTGCGCCTCCTTCACCTCACGCTCCAGGAACAGGACGCGGTTGCTTTCGCGCCGGGCGCGGCGGCGGTGACGGCGCTGGCTGTTCCACACGACGAAGCCGCCCGCCAGAAACCCGGCCAACAGCGCCAGCAGCGCGGCCAGATACAGCGGCGCGTCCAGCGTGAAGGGCAGCGGCCAGAGCGACAGGGTCACGCCCTCGCGGTTGGACACCGCGAAGAGAACGGCGACCAAAGCGATCGGAAGGGTGACGATCCAAGACAGATAACGCACAGCGACGATTCCTCGCGATAACGGTTCCCCAAGCCCGGCGGGGAGCGGTCAATCGGTGTTCAGCCGTTCCCGCAGTTGCTTGCCGGTCTTGAAGAAAGGGATGCATTTCTCGCCCACGTCAACCGATTCCCCGGTGCGCGGGTTGCGACCAGTGCGCGCGTCGCGCCGTTTGATCGAGAACGCGCCGAATCCGCGCAGTTCCACCCGATCCCCACGGGCCAGCGCCTCGCTGATCTCATCAAAGATGGTGCCGACGATTTTTTCGATGTCGCGCTGGTACAGGTGCGGATTGCGCTCCGCCAGACGTTGGATCAGTTCCGACTTGGTCATGGCCGTTGACGTTCCCCCAATTCGTTGCGGGACGTGTTGGCGTCCGTTCCCCGCTTGATCAAAGCGTGCCACCGCTCCCCCACTCCGTCAAGCTAAGGCGTTCAGACCAAACATCTTTCAGTCAGTGGGCGAATGTTTCCAACCAAATGTTGGAAAAGTCATTTCCAAGAATGGGGAGAAATTACAATTTACTTTCGATAAATTTCTTTTTAATCATCAGATTTCGCCATGAAATTCACACCATCATATGTTAAGAGTAGTCACTAAGAATTTTAAGATAAAGCCAACTTTTAACTTTGGCGGAGAAAACCATGCCAAGGATTTTCGCATCCAGCATTGCATTCCGCGTCTATACCCTGATTGTTCTTTTGGGGGCCGTTTCTCTGGGCATTGCTGCTTTGGCTTGGTACGCTCTGAATGTCTATCAGACCAAAGTCGATAACATACAAGAGGCATCCAACAGCGCCGTCATCGGCGAGCAGGTGAACGCCACCGTTCTGGCTGTGGTCATGGATTCACGAGGGATCTACATCGCCAACAGCCCTGCGGAGGTCGAGGCGTTCGGCAAACCTCTGCTGGCCAATCTGCGCAAGTTGGACGATCTGCTGAACAGGTGGGAGCGTGTCACGCCCGGCGATTTGCACGGGGAGTTTGAACAGACGCGCGCCGCCGCTCGGTCCTTCATCCAGTTCCGCACTCAATTGGTCGAGTTGGGACGCAGCCAGGGATCGCCCGCCGCTCGTGCCTTTGGCGACAACGACGCCAACCGCAGCAATCGGCAAGCGCTGAACCGCGCCATTGAGGCGCTGGCCAAGCGCAACAACGAGCGAATCGACTGGGTCGTCGCCGATCTGGCCCAGTTCGAACACTCCATGCGCTGGTTGTTTGGCGGATTGGCGATCGGCGGCATCCTTGCCGTGCTGGGCTTGGCCGCGCTGATGGTTCGCCGGTCGATCACCGCGCCGCTGCGCGCGATCACCACCACCGTCGAAGATTTGGCCCGAAACCGCCAGGATTTGACGATCCCTGGCCTGGATCGGGCGGATGAGATTGGTGCGCTCGCCCGCGCAGCGGAGGTCTTCAAGCGCAACGGCGCGGAGATGCTGCGCCTTCAGGCCGAAGCCGCCGCCACCCAGGAACGGGCGGAACGGGAGCGTCGCGCCACCATGATCCGCATGGCCGACCAATTTGAAGCGGCCATGGCCGGGGTGGTCGGCACCGTGGCCGCCTCCGCCGAACAGTTGCGCGTCAGCGCCCAGGATTTGGCGGCGGCCACCGACAACACCCAGAAACGGGCGGCGAGCGCCGCCTCGGCCTCCCTGCAAACCTCTGACAATGTGCGGATGGTCGCGTCATCGACGGAGGAGATGAACACCGCAGTCGCCGCCATCTCCGAGCACATCCTCCAATCCAGCCGCATCACCGACACCGCCGCCCAGCAAGCCGCCCGCACCGATGGAACGGTCGGCAGCCTGGCCCAGGCGGCCAATCGGATCGGCGAAATCGTCGGGCTGATCCAGTCCATCGCCGGGCAGACCAACCTGCTGGCGCTCAACGCCACCATCGAAGCCGCCCGCGCCGGGGAGGCCGGAAAGGGCTTCGCCGTTGTGGCGAGCGAGGTGAAGGCGCTGGCCAACCAGACCGCCAAGGCAACGGAGGACATCGCCTCCCAGATCACCGCGATCCAAACGGCGACCACCGACGCGGTGGAGGCCATCCAGGGCATCGCCACCACCATCGGCGAAGCCCACGAGTTGGGAACCGTGATCGCTGCCGCCATCGACCAGCAGGGGGCCGCCACCAGCGGCATCGCCCACAGCGTGGAAGAGGCGGCGACGGGTGCGCGCCAAGTGGCCGAGGACATGGAAACCGTGACCAACGCCGCGATGACCAGCGGGGCGGTGGCGTCCCAGTTGCTGGGGGCCGCCAACGCTCTGACCGATCAGGCCCAGCGGTTGAAACAGGAAATGAGCCGTTTCCTCGGGACCATTCGGGCGGCCTGACGCCGACGGTGGGGGCCTGCGGCGACCGGGGGGCTGCGCCCTCACACCGCCCCCAGCCGGGTCCCTTCCAGGATGGCGTCGTCCAGCACCACCGAGCTGCGGTCGCAGCCGGTCAGGTCGGCCATGGTCAGGTCGCTGCCCTTCATGTTGGTTTGCAGCAGCGACGCCCCGGCCAGACGCGCCCGCACCAGCGACGCGCGCATCACCTTCGCCCCGGCGCTGATCAGCAGCATGCCGAGGTTGGCGTGGTCCAATTGGCAATCGATCAGGATGGCGCGGTCCAGCTTCACCCCACGCAGATCGGCCGACCGCAGGTCGGCGGACCGCAGATCGGCCCCGTCGAACTGGGCGGCCTGAAGCTGCGCGCCGTGCAGGCGGGCGTTGCGCAGCTTGGCCCCGGTCCCCTTGGCCAGCGTCATGATCTTGCCCGACAGGTCAGCCCCTTCCAGGTTGAGGCCGGTGAGGTCGAGCTGGCTGCCCTGCTTGCCGCTGGTCCCCAGCCAGATCATGTGCTGCTTCAGCATGGTATCAAGCTGTTCGGCGGGCAGGGCCGGCATTTCGGCGGCGACCACCGCCTCCTCGTCCGGCTCCGGTTCCGCCGCCGCTCCGGCGGCTTGCGCCTCGCGGGCGGCGCGGCGGGCGTCCTCGTCGCTGCGGATCGCCTGCATCATCCCGACCTCGTCCACATGGGCACCGGTCAGAATGGCGCCGCGCAGGTCGGAGCCGTTGAGGTCGGCCCCGCGCAGGTCGGCCCCGGTGAAGTTGGAGCCGCGCAGATCGGTGCGGTCCAGCCGCGCGCCCGACAGCGAGGTGTTGGTGAAATCGGCGGCCTGGGCAAAGCTGCCCGAAAGCCGGGCGCGCGCCATGTTGGCGTTGGTCAATTTGGCCGACGCCATGTCCGCCGGACCGGGATCGAAACCGACGACCTTCAACTCACCGTCGCTGCTGCGGTTGTAGACGCTGCCGTCGCGCAGATCGACTTCGACCATGGTGGCCCCGTCAAGCTGCGCGCCGCGCACGTTGGCCCCGCGCATGTCGGTGCGGTACAGGCGGGCTTCGGTCAGGTTGGCCCCGCGCAGATCGGCCCCGTACAGGTCGGCGTGGTCCAGCCGCGCGCCCACCAGCTTGGCGTCGCGCAGGATGACGCCGGACATGTGCGCCCCGGTCAGATCGCGCCCCGACAGGTTCAACCCCGACAGGTCAAAGAACGGCAGATTGGCCCGCGCCCCGTTCGGACGCCCTTCCAGAAAACGGAGGTGGCGTTCGCAGACCCGGTCGAGCTGCTCCTGGGACAATCGGATGCGGGATTTGCCGTCTTGCGCCATCAGGGATCACTCAAACGGTCACGCGAACAGGGCGTCGATGTCGGATTGCGAAATCTCCGTCCCGCCGCCGGTCGGTTCCGGGGGAGGTGGCGGCGGCGGGGGAGCCGCCTTCTTCTTCGCCGGAGGGGGTGGCGGGGGTGGAGGCGGAGGTGGGGGTGGCGGCGAGGTTTCGAACGCCGGTTCGGCGCGCTCCATCGCGGCGGGAAAGCTGTCGAACAGGGCGTCGATGGCGTCCTGGCTGACCTCCGGCCCGCCCAATTGCGGCCCGTTGAGCAGATGCGCGTCGGGTCGGGTGTCGCCGATCTTGCGGTGGGAGGTGACATCCTCCCCCGGTCCGGCGCTGGACCCGACCCCGGCCAACCGCTCCACGCCCCAAATCTCGATCATGGTGTTCACGCGCTCTTCGATGTAGCGCAGCGTGTTCACCACCTTGGTCGTGCGTTGGCCGGTGATGTCCTGGAAGGAACAGGCGGTCATCACCTCGATGCACCAGGCTTCGATCGCGTCGATCTGTTCGGCCAGATCGGGATCGTCGCGCGGGATCGACATGGTGATTTCCTGGATCTTCTCCGTCGCGTTCAGGATATCGGTGGTCGCGCGTTCCGTCGCCGCGACAATTTCGTCCAGCTCGCTGGTCGCGGCCTCGATCCGGTTCGATCCGGTGTCGGTCGCCTTCAGGGCGGCGATGTCGCTGCGGGCCTCCCGCACCACCTGGGTGATGGCGGTCAATTCCTGCTGGAACCGCTGGTCGCCGCCCACGGCACCAACCGAACCCGGCATGCCCATCGGCCCCAAACCGGCCAAACGGTTGACCTGCCCCTCCAATTGCCCGACCAGACGCTGGAAATCATCGGAGGCCACCACGCGGCTGCGCCGGTCGCGCATGCGCAGAAAGGCCCGACCGCGCGCCGATTGCGACAGCGCCTCTTCCATCTGCAAGTAATCTTGCTCGGTCAGTTCCAGGAGTGGCCCGCCGCTCATCCCATCCATCCGCCCCAAGCGATTCACCTCTGACCCGTCGCCCATCCCAAAGGGCTATGACCCCACTTTACCCCGAGAGCGCCCCCCGGGCCAAGCGATCCGACGACGCCCCCGTTCCATGGCGCATGATGGCCGTTCCGATCTGGTGTCGGCGTCGGCTATGATGGCGGCAACGGGCTTGAACACGCTTTCCTTTTCTCCCAAATCAGCCCGGTTCACAACGGAGAGGGCGGAGCCATGGCGCGGTTGACGGCAGGGTTGGCGGCACGGACGGGCAAGGCGGCGATGGCGGCGGCGGTCGGTGCGGCCGCGTTGTTGGCGCTGGGGATGGTTGCCGGCGGCGGCCTGACGGTCAACCCGGCGGCGGCGGCCCTGCCCGCCGGTGTCACCGGGGTCCACACCATCGCGCCGATGCTGGAGCAGGTGACGCCCGCCGTCGTCAACATCTCGGTCCTGTCGCGCGCACCGCAGGCGGAAAACCCGCTGCTGCGCGATCCGCTGTTCCGCCGCTTCTTCAACATTCCCGACCAGCCGCAAGCCCGCCCGCAGATGAGCGCCGGGTCGGGCGTGATCGTCGACGCCGCGCGCGGTCTGGTCGTCACCAACAACCATGTGGTGGAGAACGCGCAGGAGATCGCCGTCACCCTGAAGGACCGCCGCCGTCTGCGCGCCAAGCTGATCGGGCGCGACGCCGCCACCGACATCGCCCTGTTGAAGATCGAGGCCAAGGGCCTGACCGCCCTGCCGATCGGCGATTCGGACAAGCTGAAGGTCGGCGATTTCGCCGTGGCCATCGGCAACCCCTTCGGGTTGGGGCAGACGGTGACGTCGGGCATCGTCTCCGCGCTGGGCCGCAGCGGCCTGAAGATCGAGGGGTACGAGGATTTCATCCAGACCGACGCGTCGATCAACCCAGGCAACTCCGGCGGCGCGCTGGTCAACTTCAGCGGCGAGCTGATCGGCATCAACACCGCCATCATCGGTCCGGCGGGCGGGTCGGTCGGCATCGGCTTTGCCGTGCCGGTCAGCATCGTCCGCTCGGTGATCGACCAATTGAGCGAGTATGGCGAGGTGCGGCGCGGGCGGCTGGGCGTGGCCATCCAGGATCTGACCCCCGATCTGGCCGAAAGCCTGAATCTGGTGGGCGACGAGGGCGCGCTGATCGCCAAGATCGAACCGGGATCGCCCGCCGACAGCGGTGGCATGCGCAGCGGCGACGTGGTGATCGCCGTCGATGGCCGCCCGGTGCGCAGCGCCACCGATTTCCGCAACCGCATCGGATTGCTGCGCGTTGGCACCCCGGTTCAGGTTACGGTGGTGCGCAACGGCGCGCAAAAATCCCTGACCGTGCGCACCGCGAAATGATCGCGGGCCAGAGGACCATGACCCGAACCCCCGTGGAGTCGATGAGAAAGGACATGGTTGCAGCGGCATGAACCGCCCGATTCACCAACGTCGCGCCGCGTCCCCGCCGGTCGCCAAAACCCCCGCCCAACGGCAGCGCGAAATCGCCACGCTGCTGATGCGGTTGGACGCCATGTTGAAACAGGCCAACGAGCTGGCGGTGAACGCGCGCGAACGGGTGTCGATCGGCGGCCTGACCCGCTATCGCCGGTTCAGCCGCCGGGTGCGCGATTTCTTCGCGCTCGCCGCCGTCGCCCAGGAGCGGTTGGACGCCGCCCCGGAGGAGATGGAGGACCTGATCGACGCGATGACGACGGCGCTGGAACGGCTGCACACCCGCATGGTCGTGCTGTTCGTCGAGGGGACCGCCGCCTTCTTCGGTGCCTACGCGCGGGTGAAGGCGCTGCCCATCGGCACGCACGAGATGTGCGGGGTGGAGCTGCGCAGCGTCGTGGAGATCCGCAAATTCCTGGATGATCCGCTCTATGACGGCGAACGCGGGACGGCGTTGCGGGCGCAGACCGACCGCATCATCGGCCTGATCCGCATCATCATGGACCGCATCCCGCCCCTGCCCGATTTCGGCGAGGAACCCAGCATCGGCCCGAAAGGCACGCTGAACAGCCCGCTGAAAGGTCCCGGTGCCGGGCTGCCGCCGCGCCCGCCGGGCCGGGCGCAGGCCATGCCGCCCCCCACCCCGCAACCACCGCCGGAGGTGCGGTCCCTCAGCCTCGACCAATTCGAGGATGAGGAGGACGACGCGGGCTGATGGGGTGCGGGCTGAGCGGACACCAGCCGGTCACACCACCCGATCAACGCCCGTGACGCTCGCCGCTGGACAGCGCGCCGACCGCCGCACCCGCAGCACCGCCCAACAGGCCGCCATACAGCGCGCTGCCGCCGGTCACAGCCCCGATGACCGCACCGCCCGCCGCCCCCAGGCCACCGCCGACCAGCGCGTTGTTTTCCCGATGGCTCAGGTTGGAACAGCCGCCCAGGGCACCCGCCGCCAGCACCAACAGCGTCAGACCGGTGGCCGCGCGCGTCGTCTTGCTCATGGTCGTGCGTTGAATCGTCGTGGTCATCGGACCTCTCCTTGTCTCCTGTGTTCGACGGTCTGATGCCCGCGCCCCGTCAACCGCCGACGCGCGTCATCACAACATGCATATGGGATGGGCGGACGGGGATCGCTGTGACCATTCCGGGGCCTCCCCCAGCGATCGCACACGCCATGGTCGTGCCGGTTGCGGGGCAGAACGTCGCACCAATCGGCGATGGCCTTGCCGATCAAACACTTGCACCGGTGTCGCAACTCACCCACTATGTGGGCATGGGGGAATCGCACAAAGGCGGACACCGCCGTCTCTCCTCCCGTCTCGCCACGGGACGCCCATCCGCCGAACGCGCGCGGATCCTGGAAGACGTCGACCGCCAACGAACGCTGGAGTATTTCGAACGACTCGGCAAAGAGCGCGTGCGCCTTTACGCCGCCGTCGATTGCGAACGCTTCCTCGGCGATTGGCAGGTGCGGGAACTGGCCGATCAGTGGCTGGCCGAACAGGACGCCACTCCCCGCCCCCGCCCGCTGTGGCGACGCCTGTTGCGCCGCCCGGCGGTGAGGTGATCCCCACCGCCAGACAGCGCACGCCCAAAACGTCCGTCAGCGCCGTTCGGGAAACAGGCCGAGCAGCCCCTCGCGGCTGGCCGGGCACACGCCGCGTTCGGTGATGAGGCCCGTCACCAGACGGGCGGGCGTCACGTCGAACCCGTAATTGGCCACCGCGCTGCCGTCGGGCGTGATCTGGACGGTTTCGAGTCGGCCATCGGCGGTGCGCCCGGTCATGTGCGTCAGTTCGCGCCCGTCGCGCTGCTCGATGGGGATTTCGCGCACGCCGTCGCTCATCCCCCAATCGATGGTCGGCGACGGCAGGCCGACGTAAAAGGGCACACCGTTGTCAAAGGCCGCCAGCGCCTTCAGATAGGTGCCGATCTTGTTGCAGACGTCGCCGGTGGCCGTCGTGCGGTCGGTGCCGACGATGCAGAGATCGACCATGCCATGCTGCATCAGATGGCCGCCGACGTTGTCGGCGATCACCGTGTGGGGCACGCCGTGGCGGCCCAACTCCCAGGCGGTCAGGCTGGCCCCCTGGTTGCGCGGGCGGGTTTCATCGACCCAGACATGGATCGGAATGCCCTGGTCGAAGGCGGCGTAGACCGGGGCCAGCGCCGTGCCCCAATCGACCGTCGCCAGCCAACCGGCGTTGCAGTGGGTCAGCACCTGGACCGGCTCGTCCGTGCCCTTGCGGCGGGCGGCGGCGCGGATCAGCGTCGCCCCGTGCAGGCCGATGCCGTGGTTGATCGCCACATCCTCGTCCGCGATCACCGCCGCGTCGCCCATGGCCGCCGTCGCGCGAAAGGCGGTCGGGACCGCCGCCAGCCGGTCGCGCATCCGCTCCAACGCCCAGCGCAGGTTGACCGCTGTCGGGCGGGTGTCGAGCAGGGTGGCGCAGGCGGTTTCCAACCCCGAATCGGATGGGTCGGCCCGCATCGCCAGCGCCACGCCATAGGCCGCCGTCGCCCCGATCAGCGGCGCGCCGCGCACCAGCATGGCGCGGATGGCGTGGGCGGTCTCCTCCAGCGTCGTCAGATGGACGATGGCGAAATCATGCGGCAGGCGGGTTTGATCGATGATGGCCACCGCCGCCCCATCCTCCACCGGCCAGATGGTCCGGTAGGCTTCGCCGTCGATCCGCATCTCAATTCCCCCCAACAGGTTTGGCAGCGCCATCGGTCGCCGCGCCGGTTCCCACCATAAACGGCGGCGGAGTCCGCTTCAACGCGCCCGCGTTCCTGACCAAAGGGCCAGAAACATCCCACTCATTTATGACACAAGGCTTTGCAGACGGCGGCGAGTGTGATTGCCTGTCATCCTTATCGGTTGAAACCATTCGAGGGCGAAGCGCTTGACCGGTTCCTCCCCGCGCGCGTTGACCCGCGCCGCTGGCCTGATCGCCTCGGTCGCGGCCACCCTGTTCGGCCTGATCCTGGTCACGTTCCTGATCGGCCGGGTCGTGCCGATCGATCCGGTGCTGGCCATCGTCGGCGACCGCGCCACCGCCGACACCTACGCCCGCATCCGGAGTGAACTGGGGCTGGATCTGCCGCTGTGGCGGCAGTTCCTGCGCTACCTCGTGGCCGTGTTGCAGGGCGATCTCGGCACCTCCATCCTCACCTCCCGCCCGGTGCTGGACGACGTGCTGCGGGTGTTTCCCGCCACGCTGGAGCTGGCGACGGTCGCCGTGGTGATCGGTGCGGCGCTGGGCATCCCCGCCGGAGTGCTGGCCGCCACCCATCGCGGCGGCTGGCTCGACCACATCATCCGCCTGCTGGGGCTGATCGGCCATTCCGCCCCGATCTTCTGGCTGGGGCTGATGGGGCTGCTGCTGTTCTACGCCAAATTGGATTGGGTCCCGGGGCCGGGCCGCGTCGATGTCTTTTACGAAGGGCTGGTGGATCCGCGCACCGGGGTCGCCACCATCGACGCTCTGCTGGCCGGGGAAACCGACGTGTTCTGGAGCGCCCTGCACCATCTGGTGCTGCCCGCCTCGATTCTGGGGCTGTACAGCGTCGCCTACATCGCGCGGATGACGCGCAGCTTCATGCTGGACCAGTTGCGCCAGGAATACATCACCACCGCGCGGGTCAAGGGGCTGTCGGAGGTTCGCGTGGTCTGGCGGCACGCGCTCGGCAACATCGCCGTGCCGCTCATCACCGTGATCGCGCTGTCCTACGCCACCCTGTTGGAAGGGTCGGTGCTGACCGAGACGGTGTTCGCCTGGCCCGGTCTGGGCCTCTACATCACCAACTCGCTGTTGAGCGCCGACATGAACGCGGTGCTGGGCGGCACGCTGGTGGTGGGCGTTGTCTTCATCGGGCTGAATCTGCTGTCCGATCTGCTCTACCGCCTGTTGGACCCGCGCGCGCGATGAGGCTCCCGTCATGACCCGCCAACCCCAAAGCCCCTCCTGGCGCGCGTGGCTGACCACCGACACGCCGCAGTCGCGCGCGCAGGCCCGGCTTGGCCGCGCCTGGGCCGGCTGGTGCGCCTTCCGCCGCAACCGGATGGCGATGATCGGCCTGCTGATCGTGCTGGCGCTGGTGGTGGTGGCCGCCCTGGCCCCGCTGCTGGCCCCGCACCATCCCTATGACCAGGATCTCGCCAACCGGCTGCAACCGCCCACGGCCGGGCATTGGCTGGGGACCGACGGTTTCGGGCGCGACATCCTGTCCCGGTTGATCCACGGCGCGCGGCTGACCCTGATGATCGTCGCGCTGGTGGCGCTGACCGCCCCGGTGATCGGGCTGGTGATCGGCACGGTGGCGGGCTATCGCGGCGGCTGGGTCGACGCCGCGCTGATGCGTGTGACCGACATCTTTCTCGCCTTTCCCAAGCTGATCCTGGCGTTGGCCTTCGTCGCCGCGCTTGGCCCCGGCATCGAAAACGCGGTGATCGCCATCGCCATCACCTCCTGGCCGCCCTACGCCCGTCTGGCGCGGGCCGAAACCCTGACCATCCGCCACGCCGATTTCATCAGCGCGGCCCGGCTGCAAGGGGCGTCGGGGCCGCGCATCGTGCTGGGCCACATCATGCCGCTGTGCGTCGCCTCGCTGGTGGTGCGGACGACGCTGGACATGGCCGGGGTGATCCTGACCGCCGCCGGTCTGGGCTTTCTGGGGCTGGGGGCGCAACCGCCCTTGCCGGAGTGGGGGGCGATGATCGCCGCCGGGCGTCAGAACGTGCTCGAACAATGGTGGGTCGCGGCCATGCCCGGTTTGGCCATCTTCGTCGTCAGTCTGGGATTCAACCTGCTGGGCGACGGGCTGCGCGACGTGCTGGATCCGAAGGGGGATTGAGGCGATGAGCGAACCGCTGCTGGAGGTGTCGAATCTCCGCGTGTCCTTCCCCACCCGCCAGGGCGTGACCGAGGCGGTGCGCGGCGTCTCCTTCACCCTGGGCCGGGAAAAGCTGGGAATCGTCGGCGAGTCGGGGTCCGGCAAGTCGATGACCGGGCGCTCCATCCTGGGGCTGGTTCCGCCGCCGGGGCGCGTCACCGCCGACCGGCTGGCCTTTCGCGGCGAGGATCTGCGCACTACGTCCGACAAGCGGCTGCGCGCCATCCGGGGCAGCGACATCGCCATGGTGATGCAGGATCCGAAATTCTCCCTGAATCCGGTGATGACGGTGGGCCACCAGATCGCCGAGGCCTACCGCGTCCACAGCCGCGCCAGCGCCCGCGAGGCCAAGCGCCGCGCCCTGGAGATGCTGGCGGCGGTGCGCATCCGCGATCCCGAACGGGTTTACGACCGCTACCCGCACGAGGTGTCGGGCGGCATGGGCCAGCGGATCATGATCGCCATGATGCTGATCCCCGACCCCGCCCTGCTGATCGCCGACGAGCCGACCTCCGCGCTCGACGTCACCGTGCAGATGCAGATCCTGGCGATCCTGGACGATCTGTGCGGCCAGCGCGGCATGGGCATGATCTTCGTCAGCCACGATCTGAATCTCGTCGCGTCCTTCTGCGACCGGGTGCTCATCATGTACGCCGGGCGGGTGGTGGAAAGCTGCCGCGCGGCCGACCTGCACAACGCCCGCCACCCCTACACGCGCGGCCTGCTCGACAGCCTGCCCCGGCTGGACGACAACCGCCGCGACCTGCCGGTGCTGACCCGCGATCCGGCGTGGCTGACCGACGGTCCGGCGGCGGAGGCCCAGCGATGAGCGCGCCCATGATTGACCTTCAATCGCTCCAGGTCGCCTTCGGCCATGGGGCGCAGCGGGTGGTGGCGGTCGATGGCGTGTCGCTGCGCGTGGCGGACGGCGAATGCTATGGGCTGGTCGGCGAATCGGGATCGGGCAAATCCACCGTCCTGCGCGCGGTCAGCGGCCTGAACCCGGATTGGACCGGCCGCCTGTCCATCGGCGGCACCGACCAGACGGCGAAACGGAGCAAGGGCTTTTTCAAGACCTGCCAGATGGTGTTCCAGGATCCCTACGGCTCGCTCCACCCCCGCCATTCGGTGGACCGGATCCTGGCCGAGCCGGTGGCCATCCACGGGTTGGACGACGCCGATGGCCGGATCGACCGGGCGCTGCGCGAGGTGGGACTCGGCCCCTCCTTCCGCTTCCGCTACCCGCATCAATTGTCGGGCGGCCAGCGCCAGCGCGTCGCCATCGCCCGCGCCCTGATCCTGGAACCCCGCGTGCTGCTGCTGGACGAGCCGACCTCCGCGCTCGACGTGTCGGTCCAGGCGGAGATCCTCAACCTGCTGCGCCGCCTGCGCGCCGCCCATGGGCTGACCATGGTGCTGGTCAGCCACAATCTGGCGGTCGTCGCCAACCTGTGCGACCGGCTGGCGGTGATGAATCGCGGGCGTCTGGTGGAGGAGCTGACGGTGGAGGCGCTGCGCCGGGGCGAGGCGCACCAGCCCTACACCCGCCAACTGCTGCGCGCCAGCCAGGGCTATGACCGGGCCACGGCGGACAGCTTCCGCGATTTCGCCTGACCGGTCAGCGGCAGCGGTCAGCGGTCGGTTCCCGCCGGGCGCGCCTCATAGACCAGGCACGGCTCGCCCTCGTACCGGCCCTCGCCGACAAAGCGCATCCCCAGCCGCTCCACCACCCGGCGCGAGCGGTCGTTGCCGGTGGCCAGCGTGGCGACCACCGTAACCATCCGGCGAGTGACGCGGTCAGGCTGCTTTCCTGATATTTTGAGCGGCTTTCCAATTCCACGGGAGCAATTCGTGCAACC
>NZ_RXMA01000001.1:147559-527330 GCF_003966125.1 Azospirillum griseum | reverse complement strand
CCGGAGCCGGGGCCGCCGGGGCGGCCGGAGCCGCCGCGACCGGGGCCGCCGCGACCGGGGCCGCCGCCGGGGCGGCGACCGCACCGGCCGCACCCTCGGTCAGCGAACCCAGCAGCGCGCCGACGCCGACATTCTCGCCTTCCGCCGCGACGATTTCGGCCAGAACGCCCGCCGCCGGGGCGTTGACTTCCAGCGTCACCTTGTCGGTTTCCAGCTCGACCAGCGGCTCGTCGAGCTTCACCGCCTCGCCGACCTTCTTCAGCCAACGGGCAACGGTGGCCTCGGACACGGACTCACCCAGCGTGGGGACTTTGATTTCGATGGTCATAACTTCCTCGTGCGTCTCTTTTTTGGTCGCTTGGGTGATCGGGTCAGCCGACGGACAGCGCGTCGTCCAGCAGCTTGGCCTGCTCCTGGTTGTGGCGCTTCAGCAGACCCGTGGCGGGCGATGCGGTGGCCGGACGACCGGCGTAGGACGGGCGGCCCGCCTTGTGGCCGATGGCCTTCAGGCAGCCTTCCAGACGGCGGTCGACGAAGGTCCAGCCGCCCTGGTTCTCCGGCTCCTCCTGGCACCACACGACCTCGGCGTTCGGGTACTTCGCGAACTCGTCGGACAGGGTGGCCTTGGGGAACGGGTACATCTGCTCCAGACGGATCAGGACGACGTCCTTGATGCCCCGGTTCATCCGCTCCTGCAGCAGGTCGTAATAGACCTTGCCGGTGCAGACGACGACGCGGCGGATCTTGTCGTTTTCGACCAGATCGTTGGCGGTTTCGCCGAGCACGCGGTGGAAGTGGGTGTTCGGACCCAGCTCCGCCAGATCGGACACGCACAGCTTGTGGCGCAGCAGCGACTTCGGCGTGAACAGGATCAGCGGCTTGCGGAAGGAGCGGCGGACCTGACGGCGGAAGGCGTGGAACAGGTTGGCCGGGGTGGTGATGTTGCAGATCTGCCAGTTGTCTTCCGCCGACATCTGGAGGAAGCGTTCCGGCCGGGCCGACGAGTGTTCCGGCCCCTGGCCTTCGTAGCCGTGCGGCAGCAGCATGACCAGACCGGACATGCGCAGCCACTTCGACTCACCCGACGAGATGAACTGATCGATGATGGTCTGGGCGGTGTTGGCGAAATCGCCGAACTGCGCTTCCCACAGCACCAGATCATGCGGTTCGGCCAGCGAGTAGCCGTATTCGAAGCCGACGACCGCCGCTTCCGACAACGGGCTGTCGTGCACTTCGAACGTGCCCTGTTCGGGGTGCAGGTTGGTCAGCGGCAGATATTTGGCTTCGGTGTTTTGATCGTACATCACCGCGTGGCGGTGCGAGAAGGTGCCACGGCCCGAATCCTGACCGGACAGGCGCACGCCGGTGCCTTCGACGACCAGCGAGCCATAGGCCAGCGCCTCGGCGGTGGCCCAATCGATGCCTTCGCCGCTTTCGATCGACTTCTTCTTGGCTTCCAACTGACGGGCGATCTTGGGGTTGATCGCGAAGTCCTTCGGATACTGGCAGAGCTTGAAGCCGATTTCCTTCAGCAGGTCGAGCGCGACGCCGGTGTCGCCGCGATGCTCGGTGTTTTCGTCCTGCTGTTGCAGACCGGCCCATTTGCCTTCCAGCCAATCGGCCTTGTTCGGCTTGTAGGTGGCCGAGGCTTCGAACTCGCCTTCCAGCTTCTTCATGAAGTCGGCGTTGATCTGGTCGGCTTCGGCCTGGGTGACGACGTTTTCATCGACCAGCTGCTTGGCGTACAGCTCGCGCGTCGTCGCGTGGGCGCGGATCTTCTTGTACATCAGCGGCTGGGTGAAGCCCGGCTCGTCGCCCTCGTTGTGGCCATGGCGGCGGTAGCACACCATGTCGATGACGACGTCGCGCTTGAACTTCTGGCGGAATTCGATGGCGATGCGGCTGACATGCACCACCGATTCCGGGTCGTCGCCGTTCACGTGGAAGATCGGGGCCTGCACCATCTTCGCCATGTCGGTGCAATACACGCCCGAGCGCGAATAGGTCGGGTTCGTGGTGAAGCCGATCTGGTTGTTGATGACGAAATGCATGGTCCCGCCGGTGCGGTAGCCGCGCAGCTCCGACAGGCCCAGCGTTTCGGCGACGATGCCCTGACCGGCGAAGGCGGCGTCGCCGTGGATCAGCACGCCCATCACCTGCTCGCGGTCCAGGTCGCGGCGCTGCGTCTGCTTGGCGCGCACCTTGCCCAGCACCACCGGGTTGACCCATTCCAGGTGCGACGGGTTGGCGGTCAGCGACAGGTGGACGATGTTGCCGTTGAAATCACGGTCGGACGAGGTGCCGAGGTGATACTTCACGTCGCCCGATCCCTGGACATCCTCCGGGCTGGAGGGGTTGCCCTGGAATTCCGAGAAGACGGCGGAGAAGGGCTTGCCCATGAAGTTGGTCAGCATGTTCAGACGGCCACGGTGGGCCATGCCGACGACAACCTCCTTCAGGCCGAGTTGGCCGCCGCGCTTGAGGATCTGCTCCAGCGCCGGGATCATCGATTCACCGCCCTCAAGGCCGAAGCGCTTGGTGCCGGTGTATTTCAGCTGCAGGAACTTTTCGAAGCCTTCGGCGGCGGTCAGGCGTTCCAGAATGGCGCGCTTGCCGTTGACCGTGAAATCGGTGTGGTTGCGGCCACCCTCAATGCGCTCCTGAATCCAGGCCTTTTCCTCCGGATCCTGGATGTGCATGAACTCGACGCCAACCGTCCCGCAATAGGTCTTGTGCAGGATCTCCAGGATCTGGCGCAGGGTCGCCGTTTCCAGCCCCAGCGAGTAGTTCAGGAAGATCGGACGGTCGAGGTCGCCGGGGCCGAAGCCGTAGGTCGCCGGATCGAGTTCCGGGTGCGGCTCGCGCTTTTCCAGGCCCAGCGGGTCGAAATGGGCGTTCATGTGGCCGCGCACGCGGAACACGCGGATCAGCATCAGGGCGCGGATGCTGTCCAGCGTCGCCGCGCGCAGCTGCTGCGGGCTGACGCCGCCATAGACCTGCTGGGTGTGGGCGACCATTGCGCCGTTGGCGGGACCGGCCAGGCCGTGGCCAACGGTGTCCGGGGCAGCCCCGTTCGCCTCGTCGTCCCGCAAGGTCCAGGACGCGCCGCGCAGCTCGTCAAGAACGGCGCGCGAATCATCGTCCAGGTCCTGGAAGAAGCCGTTCCAGCTCGGATCGACCGCAGCGGGATCCGTCAGAAAGCGGGCGTAGAGTTCGGCGACGTAACCAGCGTTCGATCCGAACAGGAACGAGGTCTGCTCCAAATTTGCCGACATGTTTCACGTCGGGCTTTTCGCCCGATTCCCTGTGGGAGTTTTTATAGCGAGAAGACAGGCCGCCGACGCCCGCCCCTTGTGCGAGAAAGGGACGGGACGCCGTCGGCGCGCGGGCCGTCAGGCCCGGACCAGGTGGCGGGAGAGCCGGAGCGCTGTCGCCAGCGCCCCGATCCCCGGCATCCTCAGCCCTTGAAGACCTTCAGCATGGTCGAGCCGAGCGAGGCCGGGCTGTCCGCCACGGCGATGCCGACCGACTTCATGAAGTCGATCTTGAAATCGGCGGTGTCGTTGCCGCCCGAAATCACCGCGCCGGCATGGCCCATGCGGCGGCCCGGAGGGGCCGTGCGGCCGGCGATGAAGCCGACGACCGGCTTCTTCGTGCCCGACGCCTTGATGAATTCGGCGCCCTTGACCTCGGCGTCGCCGCCGATTTCGCCGATCATGATGATGCCCTCGGTCTCCGGGTCCTTCACGAACAGCTCAAGGCTGTCGACGAAGTTGGTGCCGTTGACCGGGTCGCCGCCGATGCCGATGCAGGTGGTCTGACCCAGGCCCGCCGCCGTGGTTTGCGCCACGGCTTCGTAGGTCAGCGTGCCGGAGCGCGACACGATGCCGATCTTGCCACGCTTGTGGATGTGGCCGGGCATGATGCCGATCTTGCACTCGTCCGGCGTGATGATGCCGGGGCAGTTCGGGCCGATCAGGCGGGTCGCCGAGCCTTGCAGGGCGCGCTTGACGCGGACCATGTCCAGCACCGGGATGCCTTCGGTGATGCAGACCACCAGCGGGATTTCGGCGTCGATGGCTTCCAGGATCGCGTCGGCCGCGAAGGGCGGCGGCACATAGATCACGGAGGCGTTGGCACCGGTCTTGTGGACCGCGTCGGCGACGGTGTCGAAGATCGGCAGGTCGAGGTGCTTGGCACCGCCCTTACCGGGGGTGACGCCGCCAACCATCTTGGTGCCGTAGGCGATGGCCTGTTCGGAGTGGAAGGTTCCCTGCGCGCCGGTGAAGCCCTGGCAGATGACCTTCGTGTTCTTATCGACGAGAACAGCCATGTTACGCGGCCTCCTTCACGGCCTTGACCACCTTTTCGGCGGCATCGGCGAGGTTGTCGGCCGAGAGGATCGGCAGGCCGGATTCGGCCAGGATCTTCTTGCCCAGATCGACGTTGGTGCCTTCCAGACGGACCACCAGCGGAACGTGCAGGTGCACTTCACGGGCCGCCGCGACCACGCCCTCGGCGATCACGTCGCAGCGCATGATGCCGCCGAAGATGTTGACCAGGATGCCTTCGACGTTGCTGTCGGACAGGATCAGCTTGAAGGCCGCCGTCACGCGCTCCTTGGTGGCACCGCCGCCGACGTCCAGGAAGTTGGCCGGTTCGCCGCCATACAGCTTGATGATGTCCATGGTGGCCATCGCCAGACCGGCGCCGTTCACCATGCAGCCGATGTTGCCATCGAGCTTGACGTAGTTCAGGCTGTGCTTGGCCGCTTCGATCTCATAGGGATCTTCTTCGGCTTCGTCGCGCAGCTCTTCGATGTCCTTGTGACGGAACAGCGCGTTGTCGTCGAAGCTGATCTTGGCGTCGAGCGCCAGGATGTCGCCCGAACCCGTGACGATCAGCGGGTTGATTTCGACGATGGCGCAATCCAGGTCCACGAACGCCTGATAGGCGGCGGTGATGAACTTGGCGGCGGCCCCGACCTGCTTGCCTTCCAGGCCCAGCGCGAAGGCGACCTTGCGGGTGTGGTAGCCCTGGATGCCGGTGGCCGGATCGACGGCGACCTTGACGATCTTTTCCGGGGTGTTGTGGGCGACTTCCTCGATCTCCATCCCGCCTTCGGTCGAGGCGATGATGGTGACGCGGCCGGTCGCGCGGTCGGTCAGCAGGCCGAGATACAGCTCGCGCTTGATGTCCGCACCTTCCTCGACGTAGAGGCGCTTGACCTCACGGCCGTCGGGGCCGGTCTGCTTGGTGACGAGGACGCTGTTCAGCATCTCGCCGGCGTTCTTGCCGACTTCCTCGATCGACTTGACGACGCGGACGCCGCCCTTGCCCTCGGGGTTGTTCTTGAAGCGGCCAGCGCCACGGCCACCGGCGTGGATCTGGGACTTCACGACCCAAACCGGACCGCCGAGTTCACGGGCGACCGTCTCGGCTTCCTGCGGGGTGTAGGCAACGCCGCCACGGGGAACCGCGACGCCGTATTTCTTCAGCAGGCTTTTCGCCTGGTACTCATGGATGTTCATCGGGCGTCCATCTGTTTTTTGGTTCGGCTGACGAAATCGGATCGACTGACGACAGACAATGATCGAAAGGTCGAAACAAACGATCGGCCATGGACTTCTGTCCTTGCGCGCCGACCGTCCGCTCTCCGGTGTTTGTCTTTGGAGGGACTTGCGCCGAAGGGCGGACGATGCCGACCGTTGACCGTATCATTGCAGAGCGGGGGATGAAACCACCGTTGCGACACCGTCATGCGGCCAGAGCGCGCGGGACAGCGGTGCCGTTAGGAAGCGGCCTTTTCGGCGTCCAGCTTCTTGACGACGTCGACCAGGGTCTTCACGGCGTCGACCGAGTTCTGGAACATCGCCTTTTCTTCGTCGTTCAGCTCGATCTCGATGATCTTTTCCACACCCTTGGCGCCGATGATCGTCGGGACGCCGACATACAGGTCGTCCTGGCCATACTGGCCGGTCAGGTGGGCGGCGACCGGAAGAACGCGCTTCTGGTCCTTCAGGTAGGATTCCGCCATCTGGATGGCCGAGGCCGCCGGGGCGTAGAAGGCCGAGCCGGTCTTCAGCAGCTTGACGACTTCCGCACCGCCGTCGCGGGTGCGCTGCACGATGGCGTCGAGCTTCTCCTGCGTGGTCCAGCCCATCTTGACCAGATCGGGCAGCGGGATGCCGGCGACGGTGGAGTAACGGACCAGCGGGACCATGGTGTCGCCGTGGCCGCCCAGCACGAAGGCGGTGACGTCTTCGACCGAGACGTTGAACTCTTCGGCCAGGAAGTAGCGGAAGCGGGCCGAGTCGAGGACACCGGCCATGCCGACCACGCGCTCCGGCGGCAGGCCGGACGCCTGCTGGAGCACCCACACCATGACGTCGAGCGGGTTGGTGATGACGATGACGAAGGCGTTCGGGGCGTACTTGCCAATGGCTTCGCCAACGGTCTTGCAGACGCCGCTGTTGATGCCGATCAGGTCGTCGCGGCTCATGCCCGGCTTGCGCGGGATGCCGGCGGTGACGATGACGACGTCCGCACCCTCGATGATCGAGTAGTCGTTGCCGCCGGTCAGGCTGGCGTTGAAGCCCTCGACCGGGGCGGTCTCGGCCAGATCCAGGGCCTTGCCAGCGGGCATGCCCTCGGCGATGTCGAACAGGACGACGTCGCCCAGTTCCTTCTGGGCAGCGAGCAGGGCCAGCGTGCCGCCGATTTGACCGGCACCGACGAGCGCAATCTTCTTGCGAGCCATTTTGGAGCGTTCCCTAAAACGTTTGAGCATCCCCCATTCAGCGGGGGACAGAACCAAGGGTCATTCTAACGTCTTAGGGATCCAGCGCCCCGAGATTTCGGAAGCGTAGGTAGCGCGTTTTGACGCAGAGAGCAAGCCCGGACGCACGCGCAACAGTGCCGCATTGCGCCGCACGCCGGATCTTCGTTTCACCCGACGGCAAAGATCGGCACTATACGTACAGAACAGGGTTGGTCCCGCACCGGGAGCCAACCGGGCGAACCGTTTGATCTGGCACGAGAGAAGGCATCGCGATGTCCCGCATCATCCCCATTCTGTCCCTGTCCTTGCCGTTGGCGCTGGTCGCCGGTGTGGCGATGGGACAATCCGTCGCGGATTACAAGACGGCGCTGGAAACCGCCACGGCGACCGACGCGGCGGGCTGCCGCACGCTGTCCACCTATGTCTTCACCGCGATCCCCGACGGCCAGCGCGCCGATTGGCTGCTGCCGCTGGTCACGCTGGACGGCAAGGAGGATCCGGTGGTCGCGCAAAAGCGTCTGGCCTGCCTGGAGGCGCGCAAGCAGGCGGTGGTCGCGTTCGACGGCGGCACCGGCGAGCAGATCGTCACCCCGGCGGAAGCCTACAAGGACACGACCGATCAACCCTATTACCGCGACCCGGCGACCCCGATGCCGGAGGCGGGCGTCGTGCCGCACGGAAACCGCGCCCTGCGCCGCGTCGGCACACCGTAAACCCAGAAGCAACGGTGGTGCCGGGGGAGCGGTGGGGCAAGGGTCCCGCCGCAAGGCCTCAAGGGTCAGCCCGGCACGCCGTAGCGTTGCAGGCGGCGGGTCATTTCCGTCGGGTTGAGCGGGTAGTTTCGGCCATCGCGGGCGTTCAGCATGGCGCGTGGAGCAATTCCGGCCGCGCGCGCCTGCACCTGCATGGCGCAACGCATCGAAAACCCGGCCCGCCAGACCAGCGCCGTCACCGCGTGGGCATCCTGCGCGGTCAGGATGCGCGTGACCACCTCCGGGGCCACGCGGGCGCGCAGCGTCAACGCGGCCTGGACGAAGCCGGTCTCGTTCCAGGACAGCGCGTCGCCCATCGCGGCGTCGTCCAGCTTGCCTTGGCGGTGCAGGCGGACCGCGCGCCGCTCGGGGCTGTCGCCCGAGTCGCGGTCTTCGGCCCAATCGATGCGGCGGCGGGTGGCGGCGGCGATCTCCGCCACCGTGGCGTCGTCGAAATCGGTGCGGCGCAGGGTTTCCATCACCGTCACATCGACGAAATCGGCCAGCCGCACCGCCAGACGGCGGGGCAGGGCCGGGCGGCGGGCCAGCTTGTCCCGCCATTCCGGGTGCTGTTCGGCCATGGCGGCCAGCCGTTCCAGGGTCGGTTCGGCGATCACCGCGCCGGAATTGTCGAGCAGGATGCCGGTGGCGGTGGCGTCGCCGCTGCCCGCGATGGCGTCGGCCAGCGGCGCGCCCACCCGGTGGCGTCGGGCGATCGCGGCCAAGGCCCAGCCCGCCGGCTCCGCCGCGACGATGTCGAGCAGATCCTCGTCGGTCAACGCCGCGCAGCAGCGCAGCACCGGCTCGGCCACCGTGCGCTCCACATCGCGGGCCAGGGTGCGCACGACGCTGGGCGGGGCGCAGGCCACATCCTTGATCGCGGTCGCCAGCGCCTCGCGCACGCGGGTGATGTGGTCGCGGGCCAGTTGCTCCAGCGCGCGGATGGCCAGATTGGTGACGGCGTCGGCCCCCGCCGGGGGCAGATCGGGCAACAGGCGGCACAGCGTGCGGGCCAGCGAGGCGCGCAGATCGGCGTCGCCTGTTCCAGCCAGCCGCGTTTCGACCAGCGCGTCGGCCACCCGCTGACCGGCGGTGCGGACGGCAAGGCCGGTGGTTGCGGTCGGGGCCGAGGCGGGGGTGATGGGGGCCGGAACCTCGGGGGCGTCAAACAGGTAGGACAGCAATTCAGGCGCAACGCCCCGTTCGTCGCGCGTGGCGGTGTCATCCGTGCGGCGTGATTCGGGGGCGGGGATGCGCCGGGCCGTCATCGCGCGGTCTCCTCTGACCGGCCGACGGACCATGCAGCGCAGGAATCGGGAACGGGAATCGTCATAAAGCCATGCTTGGCCGATCCGGTTAACGTTCGCCTAATTGCGGTGCGCGCGCTCATCGCCGTTTGGCCGCCGGGGTGGCCCCCAGCATCGGGCGTTGCGCCAGCATCGGACGCGGTGCGCGGCGACCGCCCACCAGCTGGATGGGTTGGGACTGCTCCATCCGGTGTTTGTCAAACTGGTCGAAAATCCGCATCAGATTGTCGGATGTGCCTTCGCCGTAGTGGATGTCCACGCGGGCGCGGTCCAGCTCGCTGCGCAGGCTGTCGCGCAGACGTCCGAACATGGTGTCGAACAGCGTGTCGAAATGGCTGTTGCCGAAGATGAAGCGCTTGTCGCGCAGCAGATCGGTCATCCGCCGCATGAAGGTTTGCCGTTGTTGGTGGAACTGGCGGAAACGCAGCATCACCCGGACGAACATGGTGTCGACCAGCACGGCCAGCGAATCCTGGTGGCTGATGCGGTTCCAAATCTCCTCGTCATGGTCGGTGCCGATCTGGTTGTAGATGGTCAGAGCGTTGGCGTTCAGCGCCTCCCACTCCTTTTCATAGAACAGACCGCTGATGCTGGTTTGCAGGCCCGACGCGATGACCTGGGGAAACACCTCGCCGCTGATGGGATCGACGGTTTCCGGCACCTTCAGCAGCACGGTGGAGAACATTAGCCGGGTGACGAAATCGCGCCGCCGCCCGTCGGGCTTGAACACCACGCGGGGGCTGTCGTCCTTGCCGCAACCGCCGGTGCCGCAGGATCCGCAGGAGGAGGCCATCGTGCAGGATTGGCAGATGTTCGCGAACAGCGGCAGCACCGAGGGCCAGTGCGCCATCATCAACCCCATGGCGCGGTTGAACTCCTCGCGGGTCAGCGCGCCCTTGGTCGCGAATTGCGGTTCCAGCGCCTCCTGAAAGGTGCTGACCAGAACCTGGGCGGTGCGGTGGTGGCGCGCGAACGGCGGTTGGTCGGACGGCATCCTGGAACGCTCCCCTGGCTCCGGTTCCATACGGTGTGGCGATTGATCCAAATTGTCGCGCATTTTAGGCAAAAGCGCGTGTGATCGCGGTCACAGGCCCGCGATGAATCTTGGATCGGTCAATGGCAGGGAGGCGGGCAGAAAAAAAGGCCGCAGCCCGGAAGGGCGCGGCCTTTGAAGTCTAGGGAGGAAACGCACTGCAAAATGCAGTAACGCGGCAGAGAATACGGGGAATGCCGTGTTAGCGGTACCAGCCTTTTCGAATTGGTGCGGTGCAATGACCGCATGGCCGGGGGAGGAAAAAGGCTTGCTGTGCACAATTTGCATGCAAAAAGGCAACGTGCCGCTCAATGCATAGCCAAACCAAGGAGAGATGGCGGTGTAAACAATCAGGGAAACAAAAAATCAGAAAACGCACATTCCGATAAAACGGTTTTGTCGAAATTGTTGACAGCCTGTTCACATGGTATATTCGGATTGTGGAAAATGTTTCTCTGGGTTGCAAGAGGAGACTGAATGAGACGATTGGAATTTTACGGATCACGCGTGCGCCGCGCGCAACAAAAAACGCCGCTCACCCCGTTGTGATCCGGAGTGAGCGGCGTGTGTTTGAGCGGGTGGATCAGACCGCCAGCTTTTCGCGGATCAGCGCCTTGGTTTCCGCCACGCCGTAAAGCTGGATGAAGGATCCCATGCGCGGCCCGGTGGTCTGGCCGAGCAACACCTCGTACAACGCCTGGAACCAGGCGCGCAGTTCGGTGAAGCCGTGGGCCTTGCCCACCTCGAACACCTCGTTTTGGATCACGTCGGCCTTGGCGTCGGCGGGCAGCTTGTCCAGCGTGACCAGCAGGGCGTCGAGTGCGGCGCGTTCGGCGTCGGTCGGGGCGCGGAACCGCTTGGTCGGCTTCACATGGTCCTGGTAGTAGCGGACGGCGTAGCCGATCAGGCTGTCCAGGAACGGGCTGTTCTCCGGCGTGGCGTCGGGCGCGTAGCGGCGGATGAAGCCCCACATCACCTCGGTGGTTTCGGCGTTCGCCGCACCGGCCAGATTGAGCAGCAGGTTGAACGACACGTCGGAGCGCACGACGGGCGGCTGGCCGCCATGGATGTGCCAGGCGGGGTTTTCCAGCTTGCGGGCCGGTTCCTCGCCATGGACCTTGTCCACGAAGGTCAGATACTCATCGACCGCGCGCGGGATGACGTCGAAATACAGCCGCTTGGCCGATTTCGGCTTTTGGAACATGTAGAGCGCGAGGCTTTCCTGCGGGGCGTAGGCCAGCCATTCCTCCATCGTCAGGCCGTTGCCCTTCGATTTGGAGATCTTCTGCCCCTTGTCGTCGAGGAAGAGTTCGTAATTGAAGCCCTCCGGCGGCGTGCCGCCCAGGATGCGGCAGATCTTCCCGGCCAGTTCGGCCGACGGAATCAGATCCTTGCCGTACATCTCGTAATCGACGCCCAGGCCGAACCAGCGCATGCCCCAGTCGGGCTTCCATTGCAGCTTCACATGGCCGCCGGTGACGGGCAGCTCGACCTTTTTGCCGTCCTCGTCCTGGAACACCACGGTTCCGGCGTCGGGGTTGCGCTCCAGCATCGGGACCTGGAGCACCCGGCCGGTGGAGGGCGACACCGGCAGGAAGGGGCTGTAGGTCGCCTGACGTTCGGCCCCCAGCGTCGGCAGCATGACGTCCATCACCGCGTCGTAATGGCGCAGCACGCCCAGCAGGGCGGCGTCGAAGCGGCCGGACTTGTACCAGTCGGTCGAGGATTGGAACTCATACTCGAAACCGAAGCTGTCCAGGAAGGCGCGCAGCCGGGCGTTGTTGTGCGCGCCAAAGCTGTCGTGCGTGCCGAACGGGTCGGGCACCTGGGTCAGCGGCTTGCCGATGTTGGCGGCGATCAACTCCTTGTTGGGGATGTTGTCGGGGACCTTGCGCAGCCCGTCCATGTCGTCGGAGAAACAGAACAGCTTGGTCGGGATGTCGCTCATCGACTGGAAGGCGCGGCGGACCATGCTGGTGCGCGCCACCTCGCCGAAGGTGCCGAGATGCGGCAGGCCCGACGGGCCATAACCGGTCTCGAACAGGACATAGCCTTTGGCGGGCGGCGTTTTGGCAAAGCGCGCCACCAGTTTGCGCGCCTCCTCAAACGGCCAAGCCTTCGCCTGCAACGCCAAATCCCGCTCACCGGTCATCGTCGGACCCTTTCACACACCAAAGAAACACTGCCAAAGAGGGCGACAACCCTAGGGCGGCGCGTCCCTGCCGTCAACCGCAGGGCTTGCGGCGCGTGGGCCGGATCGCCATCTTGGGCGGCTTGGTCCTGAACGGTGGGTGCGGTGATGAGCTGGGTGTATCTGCTGGTGGCGATCGTTTTCGAAATCGTCGGCACCTCGGCCATGAAGATGTCGGACGGCATGACCCGGCTGTGGCCGGCGCTGGTCGTGGTCGGTTGTTATGGGGCCGCCTTCACCCTGCTGGCCCAGGCGTTGAAAACCATCGAGGTCGGCATTGCCTACGCCATCTGGTCGGCGGCGGGCACGGCGGCCATCGCCGCCGTCGGCGTGTTCGTCTTCGGAGAAAGCCTGACGGTGCTGAAGGTGGTCGGCATCGGTCTGATCGTCGCCGGGGTGGTCAGCCTGCACATGGCGGGCGGCCACGCGTAAGGCGCAACCGGCGGGCGGGCGGCGTTCAGGCGGCGGGAGCGGCCACGCTGTTGGCGTGACGGGCCATGCGCTCCACCGCGTCGGCGGGGCCGGGCCGACCGAAATGATAGCCCTGGGCCACGTCGCAGCGCAGATGCCGCAGGTGGGCCACGGTGTCGTCGTCCTCAACCCCTTCGGCGACGGCGGTCAGATTCAGGCTGTGGGCCATCTGGATGACGGCGGCGGTGATGCGGGCGCTGTCGTGGTTGCGGCACAGATCCAGGATGAAGGAGCGGTCGATCTTCAGCTTGTCCACCGCCAGCTTGCCGATGTAGGCGAGGTTTGAATAGCCGGTGCCGAAATCGTCGATGGAGAGCTGCACGCCGAGCGCCTTGACCTTGCGGATGTTGGCCAGAACCACGTCGGTGTTCTCGATCAGCATCGATTCGGTCAGTT
Organism: Azospirillum griseum; assembly: GCF_003966125.1. Lineage (GTDB taxonomy): Bacteria > Pseudomonadota > Alphaproteobacteria > Azospirillales > Azospirillaceae > Azospirillum > Azospirillum griseum. Next base: position 514,399 of record NZ_RXMA01000001.1, on the reverse strand, counting down.
CCAGCTCCAGGAACAGCGGGTCGAGGCCGCTGTCGGCCAGTGCGGCGACGACGGTGTCGGCCAGATCGGGGCGCTGGAGCTGGCGGGCCGACAGATTGACGGCGACGGTCAGCGGCAGCCCGGCTGCGCTCCACTGCGCGGCCTGACGGCAGGCTTCGCGCAGCACCCATTCGCCGATGGGCACGATCAGGCCGCTGTCCTCGGCGATCGGGATGAAGGAACCGGGCGGGATCATGCCGCGTTCCGGGTGGTTCCAGCGCACCAGCGCCTCCGCCCCCATCACCTTGCCGGTGTCGAGGCTGATTTGCGGTTGGTAGTGAATCAGGAATTCTCCCCGCTCCAACGCGCGGCGCAGGCCGTTGCGGATGGACAGGTGGGCCACCGCCTCCACGTTCATCGCCTCGGCGAAGAAACGATGGGTGTTGCGCCCGCTGGCCTTGGCGTGGTGCAGGGCGATGTCGGCGTTTTTCAGCAGGGTGTGGAAATCGCGCCCATCGGCGGGGGACATGGCGATGCCGGTGGACAGGGTCACGGTCAATTCATGGCCATCGATGTCGAACGGCGTGGTGAGCGTTTCGTGCAGCAGGGCCACGGTTTCGACCACGGCGTCGGCGTCGGGCAGGCCCGACAACAGCAACAGGAACTCGTCACCGCCGGTGCGGCTGACGGTGTCGGTGTCGCGCACGCAGGTTTTCAACCGCTCCGCCACCGCGCGCAGCAGGGCGTCGCCGACGCCGTGACCTAGGGAATCGTTGATGGTGCGGAATTCGTCCAGATCGCAGGCCAGCAGCGTCACCATCCGGCCGTTGCGTTCCGATCGGGCCAGCGCCTGGGCGGCGCGGTCCTGGATCAACAGGCGGTTCGGCAGCAGGGTCAGCGGATCGTGATGCGACAGGAAATCCATCCGCTCCTGCGCGGCCTTGCGTTCGGAGATGTCGCGCACCACCACCACCAATCGGCGGTCGTTGCCGTCCACCGTGGCGCGGCGCATGCTGATTTCAACCCAGAACAGATCACCGTCCAGGGTGCGGGCGTGCCATTCGAAGATCTGCGATTGCCCCGCCGCCGCCTTGCGCACCCATAGGACCGCGTCGTCCAGCGTGTAGGGGGCCACACCCGAACTGAGCATGCCGATGTCCAGCGCCGACATGGGGTGATCGCCCAGCCGGTACATTTCGATCATCCGCCGGTTGACCTGGATGATGCCGGTGCTGTCCAGATCATGGATGAAGATGGCGTCGTTGACGTTGTCGAAGATGGTGCGGAACCGGTCCTCGCTGGCCGACAGGGCGCTCACCGCCTCGCGCAGGCTTTCGGTCTTGGCGGCGACCTGACGGCGCAGAATGGCGTTCCAGGCCAGCGTCGCGGCCCCCAGGACCAGCAGGGGGATCAGGATTTTGCTCAACAGGGCCAGACGGTTGGCGTCCAGGCCGCCGTTGATCTTGCGCCCATACCACCGCTCTTCGATGGCGCGGCGCTCCTCCGGTGTGATCCGGTTGAATCCTTCGGTGATGAGCGCGTGCAGCGCGCTTTCCCCCTTGCGCACCGCCCAATGCAATTCGCCGGTGTAGAGGGGGTCGGTGTAGCGGAAGCGGTCCTGAATGCCGTATTTCGTCAGGAAATGGCGGGCGGACGGATCGTCGATGCAGAAGACCAGGATGTCCTTGTGGACAGCGGCGTCGATCAGCGCGGCAAAGCTGGGGTAGCGGCTGATGCTGACGATGCCCTGGTCGTTGAGCCAATCGATGCAGGCGTCGCCGTTCTTGGCCCCCACCGTGTAGCCGCGCAGCGAGGCCGGACCGGTGATGCCGCTGAGATCGGCGTTGAAATAGACCGGAACGTCGAGCGTCGCGTAGGGGGCGGAGAATTCCAGGCTGCGGTTGCGGCTGGGCGTGCGGAAGATGGTGTCGATGACGTCGGCCTTGCCCTGCTCCACCATCTTGACGGCGAGGCTGAGGTCTGTGCCGATCAACTCAACCGCCACCCCGGTCCGTTCCGACCAGAGTGCCCACAATTCCTGCAGCATGCCCATATGGGTGCCTTCGGCATCGCGGAAGCTGAAGGGCGGATAATTGTCGTCCAGCGCCACCTTGATCGACGACCGCGCTGCCGGTGCCACCGGCTTGGCGGCGGGGGAGGTTGCCAACACCGCGCCACCCGACGGAAACACGAGCGCAGCCGCCAGGGCCAGGGCGGTCACTGTCCTGCGCACGCCAGAGGCGACTGGGCTTTGATCCGTTTCCAATCTTTGGCGCATAACGGCGGGCATCGTGACCGGGGTGATGGAAGAAATCATTCAAGGTCTTTGGATTCAACGGGTGGTCGACCGTAGCCGCTCCCTATATCCTCCCTGTGTGCGGCGTAAGCCTACCCCTTTTGGTGTGGTGCGGCAACGAATGGTTCCGGCATCGAACGACTTGGCTGTTTTCCCGGTTGTCTCGCGGCGCTGAGGCCTATTCTCTGTTGAAAAACTTTTAGACTATCTTGCGGGATAACGATGAGCATCGACGGTCGGCAAGGATTTTGCTAAGACCAGCATGAATGTCCGGAGCGGCGTCGTGGAGTTGGTCCGTGCTGAAAACACAGGCAGCGGTGTTTGGGCTTAGAATCGGGCACACGACGCTGTCCGATGTCTGGAAGGCGGCGTGCGAAGACATTGCCGAGTCAACAGGGGCGTCCCGCACCAGTCTCTGGGTGTTTGACCATGCCTTTCAATCCCTGACCTGTGTCAATCTGTATGATCGCGCCCGGTCATCCCACGCCGTGGGCGGGGTGCTGCGGCGGGGCGACCACCCGGATTATTTCCGGGCCATCACCAACAACGCCAAGGTGATCGCCCCCGACGCCCTGACCCACCCGGCGACGCGGGGCTTTTCCGACGCGTATTTCAAGCCGCACGATGTCCGCAGCCTGCTGGATTGCATCGTGTTGCGCGAGACGGTCGCGGTCGGTGTGCTGTGCTGCGAGCAATCCGGGGCGGAACGCGCCTGGAGGCCGGACGACATCGCGGCGTTGCAGGCGGTGGCCATGCTGATCGGAACCGTGTGCCAGCCGATCGAGGATCCCGCCTGAAGGCGGAGGCCGTTGGCGTTGTCACCGGGCGCAATCGGCCAACCCGTCGCGTTCCACCACCGCCATCCGTTTTTCGATGATCGCCGCCCGGCGTGCGATGTAGGGGCCGGGGGCGGTGGGCGACCAGTGGCGCGGGCTGGGCAGCACCACGGCCAACAGCGCCGCCTCGCGCCGGGTCAGGGCGCTGGCGCTTTTGCGGAAATGATGGCGGGCGGCGGCTTCGGCCCCATACACGCCGTCGTCCCACTCGATGATGTTGAGATAGACCTCCAGAATCCGCCGCTTGGACCACCCCTGTTCGATCAGCAGGGTGAACCACGCCTCGGCCCCCTTGCGCAGCCAGTCGCGACCCGGCCAGAGAAAGGCGTTCTTGGCGGTCTGCTGGCTGATCGTGCTGCCGCCCTTCAGCGGCTTGCCCTCGGCGTTGGCCTCGAACACGGCTTCGATGGCGTCCCAGTCGAAACCGCCGTGATCGCAGAACGTGCTGTCCTCCGACGCGACGACGGCGCGCACCAGATGCGGCGACACCTGATCGAGCGGAACCCAGCGCTGCGCCATGCCCGCGCCATCGGTGGCCGCGCGGATCAGCATCAGCGGCGTTCCCCACACCGGGGCCACGGCGTACAGCCCCACCCAGGCAACGGAGAGGGCCACAAGACCGAACAACCCGATCAACGCCCACCGCGCCACCGCGCGCCCCCACCGCCGCATGATCGCCGCCGCTCCCGTCATCGCCCCGCCGTCATCCTCCTTCCATGCGGGGGTTTGCGGTTCGCCGTCAACACGCGCGGTGTCGGTGGCAAAGCCGCGCTCGCCTTGGCGGGGGGCTGCGCCCTATAGTGCCGCCGATGGACACGACGCCTTTTCCCGATCACCCGTTCCGGCTTGACGACGCGCCCGCCCTGGCGGCGGGGGCGCGGTTGGTCGTCGCCCTGACGGCGGACGGCGAGGTGGAGGAACTGACCTTCGCCGCCGCCGCCCGGCGGGTGCGGCAGCAGGCCCCGCTGCTCTGCCACGCCCGCGCCTTTGCCCGGCGGTTGGGCGTCGATCCCTTTCCGGCCTTTGATGCGCTGGAGCTGTTTGCCTTTGTCCACCCCGCGCGCTTCTGCGTGCCCACCCCGCGCGGGTTGGCCGAGGCGCTCGACCTGCCGATCCCCGAGGGGCACGAGGCCGAGGCGCTGGCCCTGCAACGCGCCGTGCGCCGCCTGCTGGGCGACCTGGGCGCGCCGGGGCGGGAGGAGGCGTCCGACCCGCTGGCCTTCGCCTATGAGATGGGCCGGGCCGGGTGGCTGTGGGCACCCGCCGTGCTGGCCGCGCTGGGCAAGCCCGAAGGGCCGGAGAAGGGTGCCGCCCGCGCGGGCCTGCGCGTCTGGACCAAGATCAAGGAGTGGGAGGAGGGCGCACCGCTGCCGCCGCCCGCGCAAAACCCGGTGGAGCCGGAGGAGGCGCGCCGCCGTCTGGCCGCGATGCTGTCGGCGCTGGTCCCCGGCAAGGCGGCGGAACCCCGGCCCCAGCAGGCCGATTATTCCAGCGCGGTGTCCGCCGCCTTCGCCCCGCGCCCGGCCCCCGACACGCCGAACGTCGTGCTGGCGGAGGCCGGCACCGGGGTCGGCAAGACGCTGGGCTATCTGGCCCCGGCCACGGTGTGGGCGGAAAAGAACGGCGGAACCGTCTGGATCTCCACCTACACCCGCAACCTGCAACACCAGATCGACGCCGAGCTGGATCGGCTCTACCCCGATCCGGCGACCAAGGCGCGCAAGGTGGTGCTGCGCAAGGGCCGCGAGAATTACCTCTGCCTGCTGAATCTGGAGGAGGCGGTGCGCGCCATGCATTTCCGCGCCGATGTTGGTGGCGGAAGCGGCGGCGGTGTGGGCGGTGGTGCCGTCGGGATCGGGCTGATGGCGCGCTGGGCGGCGGCGACGCGCGACGGCGACATGACCGGCGGCGATTTCCCCGGCTGGCTGGTCGACATCGCCGGGCGCGGCCCCACCCTGGGGCTGGCCGACCGGCGCGGCGAGTGCATCTACTCCGCCTGCGACCATTACAGCCGCTGCTACATCGAAAAGAGCGTGCGCCGCGCCCGCCGCGCCGATGTGGTCATCGCCAACCACGCCCTGGTCATGGTCCAGGCCGCCCTGGGCGGTGGGGAGGACGCGACCCTGCCCAGCCGCTATGTCTTCGACGAGGGGCACCATGTGTTCGACGCCGCCGACAGCGCCTTTGCCGGGCATCTGACCGGGCGGGAAACGCAGGAGCTGCGGCGCTGGCTGCTGGGCGCGGAAGAGACCGGGCGCAGCCGCGCCCGTGGCCTGAAACGCCGGTTGGAGGACATCGTCGCCGGGGACGAGGAGGCGTTGGCCCTGCTCGACGCCGCGCTGATGGGGGCGCGGGTGCTGCCGGCGGAAGGCTGGGCGGCGCGGCTGGCCGCCGACAACCCGCAAGGGCCGACCGAACGCTTTCTCCTGCTCGCCCGCCAGCAGGTCCACGCCCGCACCGCCGGACAGGGCGGGCTGTACAGCCTGGAGGCCGACAAGGCCTATCCGGTCGATGGGCTGATCGACGCAGCGCAGGCGCTGGACGAGGCGCTGGCCCGCCTGTCTGAACCGGTGGAGGCGCTGGCCCGCCGTCTGGCCGCGCGGCTGGAGGATGAGGCCGCCGAGCTGGACTCCGACCAGCGCCGCCGCATCGACGCGCTGTCGCGCAGCCTGCACCGGCGCGGGACGATGACGGTCGAGGCGTGGCGGGCGATGCTGCGCACGCTGGCGGTGGAGACCCCCGCGCAGTTCGTCGATTGGTTCGCGGTGGAGCGGCTGGACGGGCGCGAGTTCGACGTCGGCCTGTACCGCCATTGGATCGACCCGACGGTGCCCTTTGCCGAGGCGTTGGGCGGGGCCGCGCACGGGATGGTCGTCACCTCGGCCACCCTGACCGACGGGACCGGCGACGTCGCCCAGGATTGGCGCGCGGCGGAGGACCGCTCCGGGGCCGCCCATCTGCCGATGCCCGCCCTGCGGGCGCAGGTGCCATCCCCCTTTGATTACCCCGGCCACACCCGCGTGTTCGTCGTCACCGACGTGCGCAAGGACGATCTGGGGCAGGTCGCCGCCGCGTACAAGGCGCTGTTCCTGGCGGCGGGCGGTGGTGGGCTGGGGCTGTTCACCGCCATCAACCGGCTGCGCGCCGTGCGCGACCGCATCGCCGAACCGCTGGACGCGGCCGGGTTGCCGCTCTACGCCCAGCACGTCGATCCGCTCGACGTCGCCACCCTGATCGACATTTTCCGGGGCGACGAGCACGCCTGCCTGTTGGGAACCGACGCGGTGCGCGACGGGGTGGACGTGCCGGGCCGCTCGCTGCGCCTGATCGTGTTCGACCGTGTGCCCTGGCCGCGCCCCGACATCCTGCACCGCGCCCGCCGCGACGCCTTCGGTCGCCGCCGCTACGAGGACATGATCGCCCGCCTGCGCTTGAAGCAGGCCTTTGGCCGTCTGGTCCGCCGCGCCGACGACACCGGCGTGTTCGTCCTGCTCGACCCCATGATGCCCAGCCGCCTGTTCGGGGCCTTCCCCGAGGGGGTGGAGATCAAACGGGTGGGCCTGAAACAGGCGGTGGAGGAGACGGCGGCCTTTCTGGCGCGGGGGTGAGCCGGGTTGGCACTGGCCTTGCGGGCTTTTTGGAAGAGTTGTGGGCTATCCGTAGGTGGTGGGGCGAACCAGCATATGAGCCAGGTTCTATCCACTTAAGGAGGGTTCATACCCAACAAATCCACCTTATGGGTGTGTGGTGGTGGTGCTACGACTGCGTGTGCAGGCGCTTGCGGGTGACGCGTTGATATCACGTTACGCCGCCGGGTTGCAGCAGGAGGGCGCATCATGAAGGTATCGCTTGAAACCCCCACGGGCGGATACTGGTCATCGTCTGCGGTGAGAACCGCTGCGCAGCAACCGCCGACTCAAGCAAAGACTTCTGCACCCGCCGAGCCACCGCGCTCCGGCTCTCCCGCCGTGATCGTTGATCTTCGATCAACCATTAAGCACATGGAGCCCGGCAGAGCCTATGACCTCTTCGGAAACAGCGAGGCGGTCGATCTGTCCAACGCCATGCCGAAAGGTGCGCCGAAGTTGGGTATGTCCGTGTCCAAAATGATGGATTCGATTTCGGCGATGATCAACGATCTTTCAGAGCATGAGCAAAAGCTGAACGGCTTCATCAGGGATACCTTTGGTGTGGCGAAGAATGAGATGACGGTTACGGGGGGAGCAACTTACGACATCATGCTCGAGGCGATGGAGCGCCGTGGAATTCGAATGCCGGAGATGTCTTCGGCATTGAAAAGCGCCAACGGGTCTGATCAGCGTGACGGGGCGAACGTTGCCAAGGCGCGCGTCGGCTCATTCTCCATCAGCCGTTCGGTGCGGGATGAACTCAGCACCACGTCGTTTGTGGCGTTTGACCGTGGTGTCGATGTGCCCGATGACCAGAAGACGCTTGTCGATTTGGATTCCGGCGACGCAACAGCCAGCGGTCTGTGGGCGTCCATCCTCTCCGGCCCTCTGGCCTCCCCGCTGTCCTCCACCGGTCAACCGTCGATGGCTGGGATGCACCGATACGCCGTGACCAACGGCAAGTCCGGTTCCGAAGCGGATGTTGCCGCTGTCCTGTTTGCCCGGGATGACGAGGGTGGCGGCGTGGATCGGGCGTTGGATCTGTATTCAAAATTCAAGTCGCTCGCCGCTCAGACATCGGCAGCTTGAGCGCAGTCACCCGATTTGCCTGAACGCAGCAAGCGGGTGATCTGGGTGTGGCACGCGAGGTTGAAAGGCAAAGCCCCTGTTGATGTTCAACAGGGGCTTTGCCGTGGTTTCCAACCCGCCTTCACGCGGCGCGGAGGTCGGCCAGGAAGCTGTCCATTGCCTGTTTCAGCAAGGCCGATTGGCGGGCCAGATCGTCGGACGCGTCCTTGACGTTGCTGGTGGCGGCACCGGTTTCGGTTTCAGCCTGTTGGATGCCCAGGACGTTGCGCGACACCTCGGTCGTTCCGACCGCCGCCTGCTGGGCGTTGCGGCTGATTTCGGCGGTGGCGCTGCTTTGCTGGTTGACCGACAGCGCCATGTCGGCGGTGGCGGTGCTGATGTCCTCCACCTGGCCGATGATGGTGCGCATCGCCCCGACCGTGCGGTCCGAGGCGGCCTTGACCGCGTTGATCTGGTTGCCGATCTGCTCGGTCATCGCGTGGGTCTGGTTGGCCAGATTCTTGACCTCGCTGGCGACCACGGCGAAGCCCTTGCCCGCCTCGCCCGCCCGCGCGGCTTCGATGGTGGCGTTCAGCGCCAGCAGGTTGGTTTGGCTGGCCACGCTGTTGATCGCGGCGACGATCTGATCGACCTGCTCGATGGAGGAGGACAGCAAATCCAACTGGCGCTGGGCCTCGCTGGCCCCTTCGGCGGCTTCCTTGGAGCGGTCGGCGGCGCGGACCACCCGGCTCGACAGATCGTTGATTGAGGCCGACAGCTCTTCCGACGCGGCAGCGACCGTCTGCACGTTGGCGCTGGCCTGTTCCGACGCGGCGGCGACGTTGGAGCATTGCGCGCCAACCTCCTCCACCGTCGCGCTCAACTGGGCGGAGGTGGCCTGAAGCTCCGTCGCGGAACTGCCGACCGCGTTGACGATGGCCCCGACGCGGTCCTCGAAGCTTTGGGCCAGGGCCAGGGTGTTGGCGCGCTTTTCGGCGGCGGCCTTGGCCTCGGCCTCCTTGGCCTCCTCCTCCAACCGGCGGGCGCGGATCATGTTCTGCTTGAACACCTCCACGGTGCGGGCCATCGCGCCGACCTCGTCGCCACGGTCGGTTCCCGCCACCATGGCCGTGGCGTCGCCCGCCGCCAGCCGTTCCATCACCGCGTTCAGGGCGGTGATCGGGCGACGGATGCCGACGACGACCAGAGCCACCGACAGGGCACCCATCAGACCGAGCAGGCCAACGGCGGTGGCGGTGGTGAACCAAACCGTCCGGTCGATTTGGAGAGTCAACGCCTGGGAGTTGCGCTCCACCCCGGCGGCGACCTCGTCGGACAGCGCGGCGGCGAGAGTGTAAACCTCCGTCAACAGCGGACGGCCTTCCTTGCCGTAGATGGCGGCGGCTTCGGCGTGATCGCCCTTTTCCTTGGCGGCGTACACCTTGGGCAACGACGCCTTGACGCTGCTCACCAGCGCGGACATCCGGTTGACCTTCTCCTTGTGCTCCGGTTTGGCCAGACGGGTGATGACCGCGCCCGATTGGGCCACAGCGGCCTCAATCTCGCCAATGGCCTTGGTCAAGGCGGGCAGGCCGTACGGCTCCTGAAGCAGCAGCACGTTGTTCACCTGACGCCCCATGTTGGCCAGGTCGCCGCGCACCCGTTCCAGCTTCAAGGCGAAGGTGACGTCATTGGTCAGCATCTCGGTGTATTGGTCATCGACGTCTGAGATCGTGCGGCCCATGAACAGGGAGATCCCCAAGGTCAGGGCGCTGAGAATCGCGACCACGGCGTAAATCTTGGTGCCGATGCGCAGGTTCTGAAGAAGCGTCATGTCCATACCTCGGTCGGGGCGTCGGTTGTCAAAATCCAGATCTCGTTCGCCTACATTGGGACGTGTGCCCGTGATGTCAACGCACCGAAAGGGAGAAAGGGCAAAGAATCACCCCAGAAATGGTTTTAAGAAACAACAACACCGAACATGAATGCCCAGTCCGTTTTAAAATAAGTCGGTCATCAGAGGTAAAACGGAATTATTGTTGGAAATGCGGAAAATCAAGCCTGAGCGTTATCCGGCGCGGCTCGATTCGATGGTTCGGCTATTCCATCGGGGGTCGCATCATGTTTGGCGACTCATCGGAAACAGGTCGCCGACCGCCGGTTTCACCCCGCTGGCGCGTAAACCGCCAGCAACGCCGACAGGGTGACGACGCTCACCACTGTGGACACCAGGATGGCGGACGAGGTGCGCTCCACATAAATCTGATACTGCTGGGCAACCACGAAGGTCAGCGCCCCGGTGGGCAGGGCGGCCAGGATGATGGCCGATCCGGTCCAGAAGGGGTCCATTGGAAACAGGGTGACGGTCAGCCCCCAGGTCAACGCCGGTTGCACCAGCAGCTTGAGCGCGCTGATCCACCCGACCTCGACCAGATCGGCCTTCAGGCTGCGCCCGGCCAGGAACAGGCCGATGGCGAACAGGGCGCAGGGTCCGGCGGCGGCCCCCATCAATTCGCAGAAGGTGGCGATCGGGCGCGGGACTGCCACGCCGGGCAGCAGCGCCGACCAACCGATGCCGATGGCGGTGGACACGATCAGCGGGTTCTTGGCCAGCGCCCGGCCGACATCGCCCAGCGCCTTGCCCAGCCCGTGGCCGTGGCTGTTGGCGAATTCCAGCCAGATCACCGCGATGCCGACCATGATCGCGCTCATGATGACGGTGGCGAGGATGGTCGGGGCCAGATGATCGGGGCCGAAGGCCGCCAGGAACAGCGGGATGCCCATATAGCCGGTGTTGGAAAAGGCGGCGGTCAACCCCTGCATGCACAGGATTTGCGACCGTTCGCGGTGCACCAGCCAGCCGATCAGCGCGCCCAGCGCGTAGACCGCCAGCATCGCCCCCAGAAACGCGCCGATGAACGGCCCGTTGAAAATCTCCGGCAGGGAGCGGCGGGCGGTGCCCAGGAACAGCACCGGCGGCAAGGCCATCCAATAGACGAACTTGTTCAACGCTTCCGACGAGGCGGGGCCGAGCAGCTTCGCCTTGCCGGAGAGGACGCCGGCCAGGATGATGGCGAAAACGGGAAGGGCGACGTTCAGGACAACGGACATGGCGCTGACAATAGGGGGCGCAAATGGTCGCGTCGAGCCGCCGACCCCCCCGTTTGTGGCATGGCACCCTTGACGCGCCGCCGCCGCCGGGCAAGATAGCGGCGACGGGGCGTTCGCTTCCCCTGGATTCCCCGCTTCAAGGAAAGCCAATGATCGACCATCACAGCGCGCTGATTTACGTCATGGTCCTGGTGTCGGCCTGCGACGGCGACATGACCAACGATGAGCTTGAAACCATCGGCGAGAATGTCCGCTACCTCCCGATCTTCCGCGATTTCGATGGCGATTCGGTGATGGCCGCGACGCGCGAATGCACCGCCATGCTGGCCGACAGCGACGGGATGGACACGGTGCTGACCATCATCGAACAGGCCCTGCCCAGCAAGCTGCGCGAAACCGGCTACGCGGTGGCCTGCGACATCGCCGCCGCCGACGCCAAGGCCTCGCAGGAGGAATTGCGGATGCTGGAACTGATCCGCATGCGGCTGGGCATCGACAAGCTGTGCGCCGCCGCCATCGAACGCGGCGCCCGCGCCCGTCACATGCGCCTGTGACGGCGCGGATGAGCGACGCCGTGACCTCCACCAACGTTGCGCAGGACGCGCCCCGCCCCGATTTGCCCCGCCCCGATTTAACCGGCCAGACGGTCGGCTTCATCGGGTTGGGCCTGATGGGCAAGCCCATGGCCCGCGCGCTGGCGCGCTGCGGCGCGTCGCTGGTGGTGTCGAACCGCAGCCCCGGCCCGGTCGCCGAACTGGCGGCGGAGGGCATGATCGCCGCCACCAGCGCGGTGGCGGTGGCCGGGCAGGCCGAAATCATCATCCTGATGCTGACCGACACCCCGGCGGTGGAAAGCGTGGCCGCCGCGCTGCTGCCGGTGCTGCGCCCCGGTCATCTGATCGTGGACATGAGCACCACCGCCGTCGCCGCCACGCGGTCGCTGGCCGCAAGGGTGCGCGCGGTCGGGGCCGACTGGCTGGACGCCCCGGTGTCTGGCGGCACGGTGGCGGCGGACGACGCGGTCCTGACCATCATGGCCGGTGGGCGGGAGGCGTCCTTCGCCCGCGCCCTGCCGCTGTTCCAGGCGATGGGGCGGCGGATCACCCTGGTGGGCGACAGCGGGGCCGGGCAGATCGCCAAAACCGCCAATCAGGTCATCGTCGGCCTGACCATCGGTGCGGTGGCCGAAGCGCTGGCGCTGGCCAAGGCGGCGGGGGCCGATCCGGCCCGCGTGCGCGACGCCATCCGGGGCGGCTTCGCCGAATCCCGCATCCTCGATCTGCACGGCGGGCGGATGGTGACGGGGAATTTCACCCCCGGCGGCCGCGTGTCCACCCAGATCAAGGACTTGCGTCAAGCCGAGGAGCTGGCCGAACAGTCGGACATCGACCTGCCCGCGCTGGGCCTGACGCTGGAGCTGTTCGAAATGCTGGCCGACCAGGGTGACGGCGGCCTGGACCACGCGGCGCTGTACCGGCTGTTCGGGCGGTGACGCGCCGCTGACCGGCGGCGCGTCGGCCGGTTACGGGTCGATGTCCACCACCAGCTTGCCAACATGCCCGCCGCTTTCCAGGAAGCGATAGGCGGCGGGCGCATCGTCGAAGGCAAAGCGGCGGTCGATCACCGGGGCGATCCGGTTGGTGGCCACCGCCCGCAGCGCGTCGGCCAGATGGGCGGTGGATCCGGTGTTGTTGCCTTGGATGGTGATGACCTTTTGCAGGACCGGCACCACCGGGACGCTCAATTCCCCACCCCCGATCAAGCCAACGACAAAGACGGTCCCACCGACCGCCACCGCGTTCAGCGAGCGGGCGAAGGTCGTGGCCCCGACGGTTTCCACCACCAAATCCACGCCCCGGCCATCGGTCAAGGTCAGAACAGCGGCGTCCCAGTCCGGCACCGACCGGTAATTGATGGTGTCATCGGCCCCCAGGGCGCGGGCGCGTTCCAGCTTGGCGTCGGAGGAGGAGGTCAGAATCACCCGCGCGCCGGCGACCTTGGCGAATTGCAGGGCGAAGAGGCTGACGCCGCCGGTGCCGAGCAGCAGCACGGTGGATCCGGGGCGCACCCGCCCGGCGATCGCGTTCCACGCGGTGGTTCCGGCGATCGGCAGGGTTGCGGCGTCCCGGTAGGACACTTGGTCCGGGATGCGGACCAGCGCGGTTGCGGGCACGGTCGCGTGTTCGGCGAGTGACCCAGGCAGCGTAACCCCGCGCATCCGTTGGGCGAGCGGTGCGGCAAGCGCGCCAGCGGCCCAATCGACGATCAGGCCTGGCACCACCCGGTCGCCCACCGCCCAGCCGCGCACGCCGTCGCCCAGCGCCACGATGTCCCCTGCGCCGTCGCTGCCCGGAATCATGGGGAGGCTTGGGACCGGAAACTGGCCGCGCGCAACCATCAGATCCAGGTAATTCAGGCTGGCGGCGCGCAGCCGGATCAGCACCTCGCCCGCCGCCGGGGCCGGGATGGGAAGCTCAACCCGCTTCAGGGAGTCGATGGAAGTGCCGGTGAGATGAAAGGCACGCATGGGCGAATCTCCGTGTTGGATGCCGCACGGTGACAGCCCATTGCGGGAATGATAATCCAGGGTTCTGACAGTGGATTGATGCATCAGGTGCAGGAATGGGCAGCGCGAACGCCGACCAAGCCGCCGCGTTCCAAGCGGTTGTCGAAACCGGCAGCTTCGCCCTCGCCGGGCGGCGGTTGGGGCGCGACGCGTCGGTGGTGTCGCGGAGGGTGACAGCGTTGGAAACCCGGCTGGGCATTCGCTTGCTGGAGCGGAGCACGCGCCGGGTGACGCCAACCGAAGCGGGGTTGCGTTACTTTGCACGGCTGCAAACGGTGGCCGAATTGTTGCGCACAGCGGAGGAGGAGGCGCGGGCGATGGCGGCCTTGCCATCGGGGCTGTTGCGGTTGGCGGTTCCGGCCACCTTCGGGCGGATGTGGGTGGCGGGGATGCTGCCCGACTTCCTGGCCCGTTACCCGGCTTTGCGCCTTCAGGTCGATTACAGCGACCGTTACACCGATCTGGTGGCCGAGGGGTACGACGCCGCGATCCGATTGGGGGCGCTGAAGGACAGCCGCTTGATCGTTCGCCGTCTGGCCTCAAGCTGGCGCTTGCTGTGCGCCGCCCCGACCTATCTCGACCGGTGCGGCCATCCCCGCACGCCGGAGGACCTGACGGCGCATGACTGCCTGTGCTTCACCCGTCTGGCCACCCATCCGACATGGCATCTGGAGCGCGATGGCCAGAGCCGTGCGGTTCGGTTGGTTGGCCGGATGGAGACGGACGACGCCGACGCGGTGCTGAAAGCGGCCCTTGGCGGCGCGGGCATCGTCATGGCCGCGAACTGGCAGGTCAGCCGGGAATTGGCCGATGGGCGGCTGTTGCGGGTGCTGCCGGATTGGAACGTCGGTCGGGAGGAGGGCGTCAGCGTCGTTCGCCCGTCCACCCGCCACGCCGCCGCCAAAAGCCGGGTGTTTGTGGAGTGGTTGGCGGAGCGCTTTGCCGTGCCGCCCTGGCAGGCGGAAGCGTCCACCCCCGATCCTCACTCCTCCAGATAATCGCGCGCCAGGATTTCGGCGATCTGCACCGCGTTCAGCGCTGCCCCCTTGCGCAGATTGTCGGCGACCGACCAGAAGGCGACGCCGTTTTCCACCGTGGAATCGTCACGCACGCGGCTGATGAAGACCGGGTTCTCGCCCGCCACCTCCACCGGGGTGATGTAGCCGTCGGCGGTCCCGCGCTTGTCGAGGATGGACAGGCCGGCGGCACCGCGCAGGGCCTCCAGCGCCTCGTCGGCCCCGATCTCCTGATCGGTTTCGACATGGACCGACGCGGCGTCGCCGATGAAGACCGGCACGCGCACGCAGGTGGCGGCCACCTTGATCTTGGGATCGACCAGTTTCTTGATTTCGGCGTTCAGCGCCCATTCGGCGTTGGTCGCGCCATCGTCCAGGAAACCGTCGATCTGCGGGATCACGTTGAAGGCGATCTGCTTGGGCAGCACGCTTTTGCTGACCGGATCGTTGACGAAGATGGCGCGGGTCTGGGTGAACAGCTCGTCCATCGCCTCCTTGCCCTCGCCGGAGACGGCCTGATAAGTGGACACCACGGCGCGGCGCACGGTGAAACGGTCGTGCAGCGGCTTCAGCGCCAGCGCCAGTTGGACGGCGGTCGGGCTGGGGGTGGCGATGGTGTAGCGCTGCTTGTAGGCGGCGATGGCCTGCGGGTTGACCTCCGGGACCACCAGCGGCACCTCGGGATCCAGGCGGAAGCTGGGGCCGGTGTCGATCACCACGCACCCCGCCGTCGCGGCGCGGGCGGCGTGGGCGGCGACCAGCCGGGGTTCCACCGCGAAAAAGGCGATGTCGATGGTGGAGAAATCGAAACGGCCCAGGTCCTCGACCCGCAGCACCCGGTCGTCGCCATAGGACACCTCATGCCCAACGGCCCGGTCGGTGCCCAGCGCGACGACGCGGTCGGCGGGGAAGGTCCGCTCCGCCAGCGTGTTCAGGATTTCCCGACCGACATTGCCGGTGGCGCCGACGACCGCAACGGTGTAGCCCATGACGGACCTCTCCTTGGTGCTCAACAGAAAACAAAAAAGGGCAAAGCGCGTCTGACCTAGGCGCTTTGCCCGTCAAAAGCAACCCGTGCGGCCCGGAAATCGGCTTGGGCGCGGTGCGGGTGATCAGTTCGGGATCGGGGCCGCGCCGATCTTGCTGCGCGGGGCGGCCTTCACCGTCGGCCCGGCGTTGTCGGCCGGCTTGGCCAGCGTCGTGGTGGTTCCGCGCGCGGTGGCCGGGGCGCTGCCCTTCAGCCGCAGCAGATGCAGGCGGACATAGCCGGTGCCGCCACCCGCCTTCACCGCCACCCAATCGCTGTTGCGCACGCGGCCCATCGTCGTCACCGCCTGACCGGCCCCAAGGCTGGCGATCACGGCGGCGCTGGCGTTGGGCTGGGCGCGCAGTTGGGTGGGCTTGTCGGCCTCCCACTGACCGAACATGGGTTCCAGCCCCGGCCCGGTGTCGGGCGCGCTGCGGACGTCGGCCGGGTTGGGGATGCGGTCGCGCGGCAGGCAACCGGGGAGCATCAGGACGGTCAGGGCCAAGGCCAGGGACACACACGCACGCCGCATCATCTCGCACACACCCGGTGAAAACGCTCCGAACGGTGGCGACCTTACAGGAGAAACCATCCTGTTCGCCACCGCAGCGCGCGGGGTTGGGGCATGCGCGTTTTGGGGCGCGGGTGTTTTGGGGCGCGCAGGCTCAGAACAGCGCTGCGCAGCCGCCGGGCTTGACCGTCCGCTGGGTGGTGGGCGGGTTGGCGGCAAGCTTGTGCGCCGGGCGGATCGGGCGGCGGAGCAGTTCCCCGCCGCAATTGGGGCAGCGCTGGCCGGGCAGCCGATCGCGGCAGTCGGTGCAGAAGGTGCATTCGAAGGAGCAGATCACGGCGTCCGGCGAGTCCGGCGGCAGGTCGCGATCGCAGCATTCGCAGGAGGGACGGAGGTGCAGCATGGCGGGGGTGCTCCCGATGATGAGGGGGGAGCGGTCAGGGTAGGTCGACGCGTCCGCTGGCAAAATCGGCGTGAATGCCACCATACGAAAACAAAATGCCAAAGCGGAGGAGCTGAAACGGAAACGGGGCGGCTCCCCGCTGTGGGAAGCCGCCCCGTTCTGCTCAAAACACCGGAGTGTTTCAGACGTCAGACGACGCCGAACCCGTTACCACGCCTTGGCGCGGGCGGGCGGCTTGCCAGCGCCGTGGGAGTCGCGGCGGCCATGGTCCGGGCGCTCCGAACGGGCGGGGCCATGCTCCGACCGGGCGTGGTCGGCGCGCGGGCCGCGCGGGCCTTGATGACCGGCAGGCTTGTCGCCGTGGTTGCGCTGCCACGGCTTCGGGCCGTTGTGGCGGCTGCTGTTGTTGCGACCGGCGGGGCGACCGCCACCGGCGTGGAACGGGCGCTGCGGCTCCAGGCCGGGGATGACGTGCACCGCCAGGGTGGCGTTGGTGTAACGCTCGATGCGGAACAGCGTTTCACGGTCGGCGCGGCCCGCGAAGGAGATCGCGATGCCCGAGGCCCCGGCGCGGCCGGTGCGGCCGATGCGGTGGACGTAATCCTCCGCCGAACGCGGCAGGTCGAAATTGATGACGTGGGTGATGTCGCGCACGTCGATGCCGCGCGCGGCGACGTCGGTGGCGACCAGCAGACGGATTTGGCCGGTGCGCAGACGCTGGAGCGTGCGGTTGCGCTTGCCCTGGTCCATGTCGCCGTGCAGGGCAGCGGCGGCGTGACCGGCGTCGGCCAGTTCCTCGGCCAGCGAATCCGCGTCGCGCTTGGTCGCGGCGAAGATGATCGCCTTGCCGACCTCGGGCTGGGTCGCGAAATGCTGGAGCATCTTGCGCTTGTGGTCGAGGTCGTCGGCGTGGTGCAGGCGCTGCTCGACGTTGATCGAGGTCGCTTCGGTTTCCACCGCGACGCGTTCCGGGTTGCGCAGCAGGTTGCTGGCCAGACCGGCCATGCGGCGGTCCAGCGTGGCGGTGAACAGCAGGGTCTGGCGGGTCGGCGGGCAGCACTTGGCGATGGTTTCCACATCGTCCAGGAAGCCCATGTCCAGCATGCGGTCGGCCTCGTCGAGGATCAGCACCTCAACCGCGTCCAGATCGATGCGGCGGCGCGACACATGGTCGATCAGGCGGCCCGGCGTGGCGACGATGACGTCGACCGGGCGCGACAGCAGACGAAGCTGGTCGCGGTAGGGCATGCCGCCGACCACATCGACGATGTTCAGCTTCATGAAGCGGGCGTATTTGCGGGCGGCGTCCGTGACCTGCTTGGCCAGTTCGCGCGTCGGGGCCAGCACCAGAACGCGCGGGGCGGCAACGCCCAGGCGCGGCAGTTCGGCGACGCGGGTCAGCGACGGCAGCATGAAGGCGGCGGTCTTGCCGGTGCCGGTTTCGGCGGTGGCGAGGATGTCGCGGCCCTGCAACGCCGGGGGAATGGCGGCGGCCTGGACGGGGGTGGCGGTGGTGTATTCGAACGCCTCAAGGGCCTTCAGGACGAGCGGGTGCAGACCAAGTTCGGCAAAAGACAAAGCGATCAACCTTCTCAAAGCATGACGGCACGGTCACGCGCACCCCAATGGTGGGCGTGAAGGATGCCGGCGGTTTCGCCGGGAGGAGGTCGAGAGGGAGAGGCGTCTATCCGAAGCATGATCCGCCCATTCCGGTTGTTTGGAAGGGACGCCCTGCGAAATCAAAGCGCGTCTCGCTCAAGAGACGCGCGAGCCTCCAGCGATCAAGAGAGCCTTGATAGTCTATTGCGCCGCACAATCCAAGATCTTTCGTCGGCCAAGCCCTGCGTTCCTCACCGGACGACCATGCGTTCTATGTAGACGTCGCGGATCAGCCCGGCCCCGGCCTCGCGCTGGACCGCCTCCTTGACGGCGTCCTTCAGCCGCTGGCCCGATCCGGGGGCGGTCAACCGCTCCGGCTCCATCGCGCCGATCCGTTCGAACAGGCGGTCGGCGATGCGGTCCTGATAGCGCAGGACGGCGTCGGCCTTCACCTTGGGGGCCAGCACCAGGGACACTTGCACGTCGATGGCGCGGGCGCCGCCCAGGGCGATGTCCATCGCGGGCAGGGGGGCCAAGCGGGCTTTCGGCCCCATCACGGCGGTGACGCGCTGCTGTTCCAGGATTTTCGTGATGGCGATGGAGCCGCCATAGGCCAGCCCGAGCAGCGTCAGCAGCACCACCAGCAGCGTCAGCACCAGACGGCGGGTGTGTGGCTCCTGCCGGGGGTGGTGGACGGAGGTCGGTTGTGGCTTGGCCGGGGGCCGCGCCGCGAGGCTGGGGGCGGCGGGGCGGCGGGAAAGCGGGTGGGGCTGTGCGTGCGCGACCATGATCGGACCCCCGCGAACCGGCGGTGCGGGTGCGCGCCGGATCGGGGCTGGCACCGCCTTGGGAACCGATGGTCAGTGTACATCCGATCGGGTTCCCAAAGGATGAACATCCGACCGCGCCCCCCTTGGTGCGACCGCGCGCCGCAGAACCGCAAGAAAAAAGGGGCGGGCCAACGGCCCGCCCCTTTTTGGTCGTGCGAGTTGGGCGCGGTTACGCCAAACGCCCGTGGCAGTGCTTGAACTTCTTGCCCGAGCCGCAGGGGCAGTTGGCGTTGCGCGAGGTGCTGGCCATCACCTCCGGCGGCAGGGGTTGGTCTTCCGGGTTCAGCCCACCGGCGGACTCGTTGCCCTCGCCCATGGCGAGCGCCGGATCGTCGCGGCCTTCCTGAAGGCCCTGCAACTCGCGCATCCGCTGGGCGAACAGCTCCTCGTCCGAGGGGGCGATGCGGATTTCGACGTGCATCAGCACCGACGTGACCTGCTCGCGCAGGGTCATCAGCATGGTGTCGAACAGCTCGAACGCCTCGCGCTTGTACTCGTTCAGCGGATCCTTCTGCGCGTAGGCGCGCAGGGAAATGCCCTGGCGGAGATGATCGAGCTGAAGGAGGTGATCCTTCCATTCCTGGTCCAGGATCTGGAGCAGCAGGCTCTTTTCCACATGGCGCATCGTCTCCGCGCCATACGCCTCTTCCTTGGCAGCGTATTTGGCGTCGGCGGCGTTGCGGATGCGCTCCTCGATCTCCGGTTCGGCGATGCCCTCTTCCTTGGCCCAATCCTGCACCGGCAGGTCCATGGCCAGCAGGCGGTTCACCGATTCGTGCAGCGCGGTGATGTCCCACTGTTCGGAATAGCTGTTGGCCGGGATCGCGGTGGCGACCAGATTGGCGATGACCTGATGGCGCATCTCGCGGATTTCCTCCGCGATGTCCTCGCTGTCCATCACCTCGCGGCGCTGTTCATAGACGACCTTGCGCTGGTCGTTCATGACGTTGTCGAACTTCAGCAGGTTCTTGCGCACCTCGAAATGGTGGGCTTCGACCTTCTGCTGGGCCTTTTCCAACGCCTTGTTGATCCAGGGATGGATGATCGCCTCGCCGTCCTTCAGGCCCAGGCGCTGCAACATGCTGTCCATCCGCTCCGACCCGAAGATGCGCATCAGGTCGTCTTCCAGCGACAGGAAGAATTTCGACGTGCCGGGGTCGCCCTGACGGCCCGAGCGGCCACGGAGCTGGTTGTCGATGCGGCGGCTTTCGTGGCGTTCGGTGCCGATGACGTACAGGCCGCCCGCCGCCTTCACCTGCTCGCGGGACTGTTCGATCTCCGCTTCGATCTGCTTGATGCGGGCGTCGCGCTCCGGCCCCTCCGGCAGGTTGGCCAGCTCGACCTCGATCCGCATGTGCAGGTTGCCGCCCAGCTGGATGTCGGTGCCGCGACCGGCCATGTTGGTGGCGACCGTCACCGCGCCCGGCCGGCCGGCCTGGGCGACGATGTAGGCCTCCTGCTCGTGGTGGCGGGCGTTCAGCACATTGTGCGGGATGCCGCGCTTGGTCAGCAGATCGGCCAGCAATTCCGACTTTTCGATGGAGGTGGTGCCGACCAGAACCGGCTGGCCGCGCTTGCGCGCCTCCTCGATCAGATCGATCATCGCGTGGTATTTTTCCGCCCCGGTGCGATAGACCTCGTCGTCGTGGTCGATGCGCTTGACCGGCACGTTGGTCGGGATGTCCACCACCTCCAGGCCATAGATCTCGCCGAACTCGGCGGCCTCGGTCATCGCGGTGCCGGTCATGCCCGCCAGCTTGGGATAGATGCGGAAGTAATTCTGGAAGGTGATGGAGGCCAGCGTCTGGTTCTCGCGCTGGATCGTCACCCGCTCCTTGGCTTCCAACGCCTGATGCAGCCCTTCGGAGAAACGGCGGCCGTCCATCATGCGCCCAGTGAACTCGTCGATGATGATGACCTTGTCATCCTTGACGATGTAATCCTTGTCGCGCTGGAACAGGGTGTGGGCGCGCAGCGCCTGTTGGGCGTGGTGGACCAGGGCGACGTTCTGGATGTCGTACAGCCCGCCGGACTTCAGCAAACCGGCCTCGGCCAGCAGCGCTTCCATATGCTCCTGCCCGGCTTCGGAGAAGCTGACGGAGCGGTGCTTCTCGTCCTTCTCGAAATCCTCCGGGCGCAGCATGGGGATCAGGCGGTCAACCTGCTGGTACATCTCGCCCGCGTCGGTGGAGGGGCCGGAGATGATGAGCGGGGTTCGCGCCTCGTCGATCAGGATCGAGTCGACCTCGTCCACGATGGCGAAGTTGAAGGACCGCTGGACCATTTCCTCCAGCCGGAACTTCATGTTGTCGCGCAGGTAATCGAAGCCGAATTCGTTGTTGGTGCCATAGGTGATGTCGGCGGCGTAGGCCGCGCGGCGCTCGTCATCATCCAGGCCGGGCACGATGCAGCCGGTGGTCAGGCCGAGGAAGCCATAGACCCGGCTCATCCACCCGCTGTCGCGGCGGGCCAGATAATCGTTCACGGTGACGACGTGGACGCCCTTGCCCTCCAGCGCGTTCAGATAGACGGCCAGGGTGGCGACCAGCGTCTTGCCTTCGCCGGTGCGCATTTCCGAAATCTTGCCCTGATGCAGCACCATGCCGCCCAGAAGCTGCACGTCGAAATGGCGCTGGCCCAGAACGCGCTTGGCCGCTTCGCGCACGGTGGCGAAGGCGTCGGGCAGGATGTCGTCCAGCGACTCGCCCTTGGCCAGACGTTCGCGCAGCCAGTCGGTGCGCGCCTTCAGCGCCTCGTCCGACAGGGCGGCGACCGACGGCTCCAAACCGTTGATCTGCTGAACGGTTTTTTGCAGCGTCTTGACCACGCGCGTGTTGGCGGTGCCGAAAATCTTGCGGGCGAGAGCGCCGAACATGAAAACCTCGGGAGTAAAACGGAATGTGGGCCAGCCTATCGACCGGTCTCACATAGGACTATGGCGGGGCGCTGTCAACGAGACCGGTCCGCCCGCGCTGCGCAAAATGCGCGCGGAAAGCCGCCCCGGGGCTGGTATTGCCGGGGGCGGCGGCCCAGTTGTGTGACGGATTGATGGGGGCCTTGCCCGACGCGCGCAAGCCATGCTTAATCCACACGAAATCGGGCGCGGGGGCGGCGGATGGCCCTGGCGTCACGCCCCAACGCTTTGCCACACATCCGCCGGAAGGAAATCAGTCGCCATGGTGAATCGAGTGTTCCGCACCGCTCTTCTGTCGATGGCCGCCTGCGGCATCGCGCTGGCCGCGCACGCGCAGACCGCTGCCCCGACCCCCGCCGCCGCCGACCCGGTCGTGGCGCGCGTCAACGGTGAGGAACTGCACCGCTCCGACGTCACCCGGATGGTTGCCCAGCTCCCGGCCCAGGTGCAGCAGATGCCGATCGAGATGATCTACACGGCGGTCATCGATCAGCTTGTCAGCGGCAAGCTGGTGGCGGTGGCGGGCTACAAAGCCAAGCTGGCCGAGACCGCCGAGGTCAAGGACGAGGTCAAGCGCGCCGAGGAGCGCGCGGTCCAACGCGCCTTCGTCCAGAAGGAGGTCAAGGCCCGCATCACGCAAAAGGCGCTGGACGAGGCCTATCAGGCCTATCTGAAGCAGAACCCGCCGCAGGACGAGGTCAAGGCCTCCCACATCCTGGTGGAGAAGGAAGAGGACGCGAAGGCGATCATCGCCGAGCTGGTCAAGGGTGGCGATTTCGCCAAGCTGGCCAAGGAGAAGTCCAAGGACACCGTCGCGGCCCAGCAGGGCGGCGATCTGGGCTACTTCACCAAGGACGCGATGGTCGAACCCTTCGCCAACGCCGCCTTCGCCATGGCCAAGGGCGAGATCAGCAAGGAGCCGGTCAAGACCCAGTTCGGCTTCCACATCATCAAGGTCGAGGACAAGCGCACCCAGCCCGCCCCGACCCTGGACGAGGTCAAGCCGCAGCTGGAACAGACCCTGTCCAAGGACATCGTGACCGCCCTGGTCGACGAGCTGCGCGCCGGTGCCAAGATCGAGACCTTCCAGCTCGACGGTTCGCCGATGCCCAAGGAAGAGCCGGCCGCCGCCCCGAAGGCGGACGAGCCGAAGAAGCAATAAGGTTCCGGATCGGATCCGCACCCCCTTCTCCCGCTCCGGCGGGGAAGGGGTGGGGAGGGGGCGGCGCGCCCACCTCCCCGCTTCTGTGACGGACCGTTTTGCGCCTCTCCGTTTTTGCCTGCCCCAGTTCGCCTCTGCCCAGACACCCACCCCCGCACGGGATTTGCCCCATGGCCACGACGCTTTCCCCCTTGGCTCCCGCCAGCTTTCCGACGCTGCCCCCCATCGCGGGCGTGCGCCTCGCCACGGCGAACAGCGGCATCCGATACAAGGGCCGCGATGATCTGTTGCTGGCCGTGCTGGATCCCGGCACCGCCGTCGCCGGGGTGCTGACCCGTTCGCTGACCTGCTCCGCCCCGGTCATCTGGTGCCGCGACAGCCTGCCCAAGGGATCGGCCCGCGCGGTTGTCTGCAACGCGGGCAACGCCAACGCCTTCACCGGCAAGGCGGGCGACGCCACCGTGCAGGCCACGGTCGAGGCCGCCGCCGCCATCGCGGGCTGCGCCACCGACGAGGTCTATGTCGCCTCCACCGGCGTGATCGGCATCCCGCTCGCCGCCGACGCCATCGGCAAATGCCTGCCCGGCATGGTCCCGACGCTGGCGGCGGATTCGGCGGCGTGGGAAAAGGCCGCCCGCGCCATCATGACCACCGACACCTTTCCCAAGGGATCGGTGCGCACCGTCACCATCGGCGGCACGCCGGTGACGATCGCCGGTTTCGCCAAGGGGTCGGGCATGATCGCCCCGGACATGGCGACGATGCTGGGCTTCGTCTTCACCGACGCCGCCATCGCCGCCACCGCTTTGCAGGACATGCTGTCGGAATTCACCGAACGCACCTTCAACGCCATCACCGTGGACGGCGACACCTCTACCAGCGACACGCTGCTGCTGTTCGCCACCGGCAAGGCGGGCAACGCCCCGGTCGCCAGCGCCCAGGCCCCGGAGCTGGCCGCGTTCCGCGCCGCGCTGGAGGATCTGCTGCTCGATCTGGCCCTGCAAATCGTCCGCGACGGCGAAGGGGCGACCAAGTTCGTCGCCATCACCGTGGACGGGGCCGACAGCAACGCGGCGGCCAAGCGCATCGCCCTGACCGTGGCGAACTCCCCGCTGGTCAAGACCGCCATCGCCGGTGAAGACGCCAATTGGGGCCGCATCGTCGCCGCCATCGGGCGGGCGGGCGAGCGCGCCGACCGCGACCTCATCAAGATCACCGTCGGCGGGACCCTGATCTGCGCCGAAGGGATGGAGGTCCCCGGTTACGACGAAACCCCGGTCGCCACCCACATGAAGGGCAAGGAGATCGACGTGCACATCGACCTCGGCCTGGGCCGTGGAACCGCCAAGGTGTGGACCTGCGACCTGACCCACGGCTACATCGACATCAACGGCAGCTACCGGAGCTGACCGTCATCGGAGTCGCGCGATGACCGCCTGTTTTGATCCCACCTCCACCCCGCCGCGCGGCAGCCTGCCGACCTTGCTGGTTGTCGCGGTGGCCCTGGTGGATGCCGATGGCCGCGTGCTGCTGGCCCAACGGCCGCCCGGCAAATCGCTGGCCGGTCTGTGGGAGTTTCCCGGCGGCAAGGTGGACGCGGGCGAAACCCCGGAAGCCGCGCTGGTGCGCGAGCTGAAGGAGGAGCTGGGGATCGACACGGCGGCCAGCTGCCTTGCCCCCTTCACCTTCGCCTCGCACAGCTACGAGAGCTTTCATCTGCTGATGCCGCTCTATGTCTGCCGGGTGTGGGAGGGCGATGTCGTGGCGCGGGAGGGGCAGCGGCTGGCCTGGGTGCGCCCGAACCGCATGGGCGACTACCCGATGCCCCCCGCCGACGTGCCGCTGGTCGCCATGCTGCGGGACCTGTTGTAGACCTTGCGTTGAAAAAGGGAGAGAGCGGCGCTATAGTCTTGGGAGGTGGCCGATGGGTGTTGGCGCACCCACCGGCCCGCTCCTGACTGCTTAGCGGTGGATCAGGCGGATTTCGATCCGCCAGCGCCGCCACTGGAGCACCAGGGAGAAGGGCATCTTCTTCATGCCTTTTTTCCTCCTTCTGAAACGGCGGATGGACCATCCATCCGCCGTTTTCAGTTTACCCGGATCGCGCGAAAACAATCCAGGATGTCACACGCATGTGTGGATCTGTTCCGGCCATGCGGGCCGACCGGGTTTTCCGAGTCGCGATTGCGGCTTTGCCGTGGGGGCAATCTGTGCGACATGATGGGGGTTGACCCGATGGCCGCCCGGCGGCCTGCCCCTGATTGAACCGCATCGGCGTGGATTCGTTGTTTTCCTTTCCCAGCCGCGCGACCAGCCCGGCCCCCGGCCCGGACGGCTCCGGGCTTGACGCGGCCTTGTCCGCGCTGCGCACCGTCTTCGGCTACGCCGCCTTCCGGGGCCAGCAGGCCGACATCATCGACCATGTGGTGCGCGGCGGCGACGCGCTGGTGCTGATGCCCACCGGCGGCGGCAAATCGCTGTGCTACCAAATCCCGGCGCTGGTGCGCGACGGCGTGACCGTGGTGGTGTCGCCGCTGATCGCCCTGATGCGCGATCAGGTCACGGCCCTGCGCGAATTGGGCGTGCGCGCCGCCTTCCTCAACTCCTCCCTTGGCGCGGCGGAGGCGCGGGAGGTGGAGCGCGACATGGTGCGCGGCGACCTCGATCTGGTCTACATCGCGCCCGAACGGCTGGTGACGCCGCGCTTTCTGGACCTGCTCGACCGCACCAAACTGGCGCTGTTCGCGCTGGACGAGGCGCATTGCGTGTCGCAGTGGGGGCATGATTTCCGCCCGGAATATCTGCAACTGTCGATCCTGCACGAACGGCACCCGGACGTGCCGCGCATCGCGCTGACCGCCACCGCCGACGTCCAGACCCGCAACGAGATCAAGGAAAAGCTGGGGCTGACGGAGGCGCGCGTCTTCCTGTCCAGCTTCGACCGGCCCAACATCACCTACCGCGTGGTTCCGAAGAAGAGCGAGCGCCAGCAGATGCTGGCCTTTCTCAACGAGAATCACGGCGAGGACGCGGGCATCGTCTATTGCCTGTCGCGCAACAAGGTGGAGGAAACCGCCGCCTGGCTGAACGCCCAGGGGCGGGAGGCGCTGCCCTACCACGCCGGTCTGCCCGCCGAGGTGCGCGAGGCCAACCAGGACCGCTTCATCAAGGGCGAGGGGCTGGTCATGGTGGCGACCGTCGCCTTTGGCATGGGCATTGACAAGCCGAACGTCCGCTTCGTCTGTCACCTCGACCTGCCCAAAAGCCTGGAAGCCTATTATCAGGAAACCGGCCGCGCCGGGCGCGACGGCCTGCCCGCCAACGCCTGGATGGCCTATGGCATGGCCGACGTGGTGATGCTGCGCCAAATGCTGGAGCAATCGGAGGCGGGCGACAGCCACCGCCGGGTGGAGCGTGGCAAGCTGGAAGCCATGCTGGGCTATTGCGAAAGCAGCGGGTGCCGCCGTCAGGTCCTGCTGAACTATTTCAACGAGACGCTCGCCAAGCCCTGCGGCAACTGCGACACCTGCCTGGAGCCGGTGGCGACCTGGGACGGGACCATCGCCGCGCAAAAGGCGCTGTCGGCGGTCTACCGCACCGGCCAGCGCTATGGGGCCGGGCATCTGATCGACGTGCTGCTGGGCAACCCGACGGAAAAGGTGGTGCAGCAGGCGCACGACGCCCTGAAGACCTACGGCGTCGGCAAGGAACTGGCCAAGGCCGAATGGCAGTCGGTGTATCGGCAGTTGGTCGCGAACGGTTTCCTCACCGTCGATCTGGAGGGCTATGGCGGCTTCCGCCTGACCGATGCCGGGGTGGCGGTGATCAAGGGCCAACGCACCGTCCGTCTGCGCAAGGATCCGGTGCAGGAACGCCGCCGCAACGTCCACGACGCCCTGCGCCGCCAGAGCGGGCGGGGCGGCTCGTCCTTCTCGACCGGAGGCGGTTCGTCTGGCGGTGGACGGGCAACCCTGTCGGCGGCCGATGACGCGCTGTGGCACGCCCTGCGCGATTGCCGCACCGAACTGGCCAAGGAACAGGGTGTGCCGCCCTACGTCATCTTCCACGACAGCACGCTGCTGGAGATGGTCCACCAACGCCCCCTGACCCCCGACGCCTTCGCCCGCCTGCCCGGCGTGGGCAGCCGCAAACTCGACCGCTACGCCGCCGCCTTCCTGGACGTGATCCACGAGCATGGTTGAAACGGGAGCTGAAACCGGGTTGGCGGGCGGTTGGACGGCTGATGATTTTTTTGAAAATGTTCGCTTGCATCATCCCAATCACGTCGCTATGTTCCCCGCCACAACGACGCCGCAGTAGCTCAGGGGTAGAGCAACTGATTCGTAATCAGTAGGTCCGGGGTTCAAATCCCTGTTGCGGCACCAGTTTCAAAGGCCCTGAAGCGCCCCGCGCTTCAGGGCCTTTGCATGTCCGGGCCATCTTTCCTGTTTGGAGGATTGCTGGCGTGTTTGCGTTCGTCACGGTTCCGTTGATCGCGAGCAGCCCCCTCACCCCGCCAGCGGCAAGGGCACGGGTTGGCCGATGGCGAAGCCGCTGGGGGAGGGGTGGCGTTCCTGGATGCGGCGGCGGGCCTCGTCGGCCGTCTCGGCGACCAGGGCGTAATGCTTCACGCCGGTCCAGGGGGCCTTGTCGTCCAGCGCCTCCACCGCGACGTACCAGAGCTGGCCGTCGGCGCGGGCGACGCGGTCGAAGCAATGGAACTCCATCGGGGCTTGGCTTTCCGCCGCCACCAGCGCGTTTTGCAGGTCGTTCACGTCGGCCTGCGCGTTGGCGATGTCGTGGCCCAAGGCGGTCAGGGTTTCCTCGATTTCCGCGCGGCGGACGGCGGCCAGCTTGTTGTAGTTGTCGTAAACGTCCAGCCGTTCCGACAGCGCCCGCAGCTTGGCGTTCTGGCGGTCGGCGCGGGTGCGGAGCTGGCGTTCGCCCAGCGATCCGAAGCCCAACGTCAACAGGGATGCGAGAAGCCAAAGCATGTTCATGACGCGGCCGCTCCCGGTGCGGGGGCGGTGGGCGGTGGGGCGGCGGCGCTGTCCGGCGCGGCCTTCTCGGCGTCGGACGAGACGAAGGTGACGCCGACGGTCTCGTTGAAGATGCTGCGGGTCAGCATTTGCGCGGCGGGGTAATCGGTGGACCAGACCTGAGCCTCGTTGCGGAAGGGCCAGATGGCGGGGTGGACCACCGCCTTGGCGTCCGGGCGCTGCATCGCGCCGGGAAGCATCGACAGGGTGAAGCGGAACAGCAGCCGCCCCACCTCGGGCCGCCCGATTTCGTGGATGAAGCGGCGCGACCCGGCGGTGCGCTTGCGCCCCCGGCGGCCCAACACCAGCCTTTCGGCCTCCAACTCGGCCAGAACGGCGCGTTGGGCTTCCACCTCCGCCTGCATGGTCTCCAACTCGTTGGCGCGCACCTCCAGCGCGTCGCGCTCCACCTTCAGCTTGGCGGCGACCCGTTCGATTTCGCGCGCCCGCGCCAGGATGAGCGCGAAGCGAATGGCCAGAAACAGAAGCGTTGCGCCGATGCACAGAACCGACAGCAGCACGACGAAATCGTCGGCCCCGCCGCCCGCCGCTGCGGAGGGCGTCATCGGGCGTCCGTCCTGAGCGTGGTGTCGGTCATCCCCTGTGGCTCCGCAATCCCATGGCGTTGCGCAGCGAGCGGCCCCGCGCCGGTCGCAAAGACAAGACGGTAGCGCCGTTGCGGCGGCTCGTCCACCCTTGCCATCAAAGAAACGCACCGTTCGCGGGGGTTGGGATGCCGTCCCGTGAAGATCATGGCGTCTTTTTTGGCAGATCAGGGGCGTATTCGCCGTTTGTATGCTTGCGTCGCCCCGTTAACGATTCTGTCGAATGTCAGGGTATTGTGACGAATTGTAAGAAATCAATCGCGTTGACCGTCAAAGGGGCGGTGTCCGTCCCACCGGGACGGACGCCGGGGCCGGTCACTTGCGCGCGGCGATGGCGGTTTCCGCCGCCTTGACCAGATCGGGGCCGATCTGCTTGGCCCATTTGTCATAGACGGCCTGGGTGGCCTTCTGGAACGCCTTCTGCTGGTCCGGGGTCAGTTGGACGACGTCCACGCCCTGGGCGGCGATCTCCTTCAACAGGCTGTCGTCGCCCGCCGCGATGCCCTTGCGCGACAGGGCGATTTCCTCCGCCGCCGCTTGAAGGCCGGCGGCGCGCACGGCCTCCTGATCCTCCTTCGACCAGCTCGCCCACACCTCCTTGTTGACCACGAAGATCAACGGATCGGCGACGTAGCCCCACAGGGTCAGGTGCTTTTGCCCCAGCGTCGGCAGCTTGGCGGCGGTGAAGATGGTCAGCGGGTTTTCCTGCCCGTCCACCGCACCGGTGGACAGGGCGGGCTGCGCATCGGCCCAGCTCATCTGCGTCGGGTTGGCCCCCAGCGCGGTGAAGGTGTCGAGGTAGAGCGGCGAGCCGACGACGCGGATCTTCAGCCCCTTCAGATCCTCCGGGGCCTTGATCGAGCGCTTGGAGTTGGAAATCTCGCGGAAGCCGTTCTCGCCCCACGCCACCGGGACCACATCCTTGGTCGCCAGCAGGTCGAACAATTGCTTGCCGACGGCCCCCTGGGTCAGCGCGTCGATCGCCTTGTGGTCGGGCATCAGGAAGGGCAGGGAGAAGAGGTTCAGCTCCTTGACCTGCGGCGACCAGTTGATGGTCGAGCCGACGGCCAGATCGATGGTCCCCTGGCGCAGTGCGGTGAATTCCTTGGTCTGGTCGCCGTTCACCAGCGATGTGCCGGGGTACATCTTGACGACGATCCGCCCGTTGGTCTTCTCCTTGATGAGTTCGGCCCAGCGGTCGCCGCCCACACCCCACGGGAAGGGCTTGCCCAGAACGGTGGAGAGCTTGTACTCCGCCTTGTAATCGGCGGCGGCCGCCGCACCCGGCAGCAGGGCCGGAAGCGTCAACGCGGCCAACGCGAGGCCGGTGAGCAGAGACTTCAGCGATGTCATTCTTGTTTCCTCCCAAGCGCCTGGCACGAACGATACGGACCGGGATGGTACAGACGCGCGCACAAGTCTTCCACGCGGAATTTGACGCGCGTGTCGTCAGGTCCGACAATGCCGACATGCGCAGAATGTTCGTCATCGCCCGGATCGGGTTTCTGTTGGCTGGGGTGGTGGCACCGGTGAGTCCGGCTGCGGCGCAAGCGGCGGCGGTGCCGTTGGGGCCGAACCCCAGTGAGTGCGAGATACAGGCCGCGCTGTTGGGGGTGGTCGGCCCCGGCTGCCCGGCCATACACCTGCAACGCCCCCCCGCCCCGCCGCCCGCCGTGGCGGTGCCCCTGTCTACCCCCACGGCGTCTACCCCCACGGCGTCTACCCGACCGGTGCTTTCCCCCGCTCCACCGCCTGTCACCGAGATGGCCAAGCCGGAGTTGAAGGCGGCCTTCCGGGTGGAGTTCGATTTCAACTCAACCACGCTCCGCCCCGAATCGCGGGCGATCCTGGACCGGGTGGCGGCGGTGATGAGCGCGCCCGCCGCCGGGACCATCCGTTTCCGCGTGATCGGCCACACCGACGCGGTGGGCGGCGACGCGGCCAACCTCGCTTTGTCCGAACGCCGGGCGCTGGCGGTCGTCGCCTACCTCACCGGCCATCACCGCATCGCCGCGAACCGCCTGGAAGCGACCGGGCGCGGGATGCGGGAGCTTCTGCTGCCCGACCAACCGATGGCGGCGGCGAACCGGCGGGTGGAGATCGTGAATCTTGGTGAATGAGGGAGGGGTTTTTTGTCCACAGATGAACGCAGATAAACACAGATAAGAAATATAAACAGATAAAAATACTATGCATTCTATGATGGCTTTGATTGCCTCTCTGGAGAGGCGTGCGTAAAATTTGATCCATCAGCGCGCCATTTCCGACAAGATGGAGTTATATGAAATGAGCCACTTCTTGCGCGCGAAATTATAAATTTTTTTCATTCATTAAAATTGATCTACACTTATTTTAAATACTATATGACGCAAAAAATCATCTGTGTTTATCTGCGTTCATCTGTGGACAGAAACACTCTCGTCTCACCCCCCAGCGTCCTCCCATCCCCAGCGTTCCCACGCGCCGTCGAGGAAGGCGGTCAGGCGTGCGCCGCCGGGCAGGCCGTGGCAGGACAGCAGCGACGGGGCGACCCGGCCGCCGCCGCGCGTCCACCACAGGCTTGACAGGCCCGTCAGCGGTCCGGCCAGACGTTCCACCATCGCGACGGAGGCCGGGTGGACGCGTTCCGGTTCCGGGCGGCCCAGAATGGCGAGGCGGGCGGGCAGCCCCTCCACATCGGCCCCGGCGCGGCAGGCGTCGTCGGCCACCGCTTCGGCGCGGGTGAACCACGCCGCGCAGGCGGCCGGGGCGGCGGCCAGCTCGACGTCCTCGGGCAGGGTGGCGGCCAGGGTGAAGGGGTAGAGCCGCCCGACGCGGTCGGCGCTGGGCATCAGCAGGCCAACCAGCGGGGTGTCGCCGCACAGCCCGGCGGACAGGGCGAAGCGCCACACCGGCGCGGCGGCGAAGGCGCGCTCCCAGGCCGCACCCAGGCCGCGCCCGGCCTCGGCCAACGCGCGGGCCAGCCACTCGTCCCAGGGGTCGAGCACCTCGCGCGGCAAGCCGTGGCCGACGAAATCGCCGCGCGCGGGCAGCTTGCCGTGGAAGCCGACGCCGTAGAAACCGCCGCGCGGGTAGTGGTTGCGGGCGTAGGCGTCGTGGCGGCTGGCCAGGGGCATGGGCCGGGGAGGGGCGGCGGGAACCGTCCAGCCACCGGCGGGCGCGCGCAGGGCCAGATCCAGGCTCATGGGCGGGACGGCTGGTTTTGGGCCAGCACCTCGTTCACGCGGTTGACCAGCGCCTCGTCCACCGGAATCGGGGCGAAGCCGATTTCGAACAGCGCGGCAAGGTGGTCGCCCAGCGCCCGGCGGCGGCCATCGTTGGCGGGTCCGACCAGCGTGCGTTGCCAGTCAATCGCCAGCCATTCGGCGAAATAGGCCGAATCCATCGGCTCCTCCCCACCCGCCATGCGGTAGGCGCGCAGGGCCAGCCGCAGGATGTCGGGCCGCGCCCAGTTGGTGCGCAACTGCTCCTCCAGCCGCAGCACCAGCCGGGCGAGGAACAAGGTGCGCAAGGCGCGCTGGTAGGCGAGATCGGCGGGCGGGGCCAGCCGATTGCCCTGATACAGCCCACCCGCCAGATCGGGGGTGGCCCAGCGCCCGCGCTCGGCGTAGCCCATCGGCAGGGCGCGCAGGGCGTCCAGCGCGGGCAGGATGGCGGCGGCGTCGGTGTCGTCCACCCGCGTCAGGGCGCGTGGCGGCGTGTTGAGCGGGCGCAACGCCTCCTCCACCCCGGCGGCGGCGGCGTTGGCGCGCGCCAGCAGCGCGGCGTTGCCGCCGTAGCTGTACAGCCAGAAGGCCCCGAGCAGCAGCCCGGCGGCCAGCGCCCCGCCCAGCGACAGGACGGTGCGGCGGCGGCGCGCCTGTTCCAGCGCGCTGTCCACCCCGGCGAGGTTGGCCTCGGGGAACACCACGTCGGGCAACAGCTGGTCGAGGAAATAGGTGTCGCTCTCGGCGTCGGCCACCAGCGGGCCGGGGCGTCCGCGCACCGCCTGCGTGGCGCTGGTCAGATAGACGCCGCGCAGCCGGGGGGCGGATCCCTCCGCCTCCGCCGCGTCGGGGGAAAAGGCGGTGTCGATCAGGTCGGCCAGCGCCGGTTCCAGCTCGGCGATGCGCAGCGGAAAGGCGAAGGCGGCGGAGCGTCGCTGGATGTCCGGCTCCTGGTGCAGGCGGTCGAGCCGCCATTCGTCCAGCCGCCGGATCAGCCCGGCGAACAGGCCGTGGAAGGCGGGCAGCGGCCCGGTCAACGCCTCCTCGGCGGGGAAGGTCATGCCCCAAATCTGGGCGCGGCCCGCGCGGTCGAGCGGGTCGAAGAAGGTGGCGAAGCCCTCAACCAGATCGGCCTTGGTCAGCACCACATAGACCGGGGGGCGCACGCCCAGTTGCGCCCGCAGCTCGCCCAGGCGCTGGCGCAGCGCGGTGGCGTGGGCGCGGCGTTCGGTGGTGCTCCACTGCGCCAGATCGGGCAGGCTGAGCGTCACCAACACGCCATTGGCCGGTTGGCGCGGCCGGTGCTCCTTCAGCAGGTCGAGCAGGCCCGACCACACCCGGCCATCGACGGCGCGGCGGCTGTCCTGCGTGGTGTAGCGCCCGGCGGTGTCGATCAGCACGGCCCGGTCGGTGAACCACCAGTCGCAATTGCGGGTCCCGCCCAGATTGGCGATG
This sequence comes from Azospirillum griseum, assembly GCF_003966125.1. Taxonomy (GTDB): domain Bacteria; phylum Pseudomonadota; class Alphaproteobacteria; order Azospirillales; family Azospirillaceae; genus Azospirillum; species Azospirillum griseum. The sequence continues at coordinate 481,147 of NZ_RXMA01000001.1, read as the reverse complement.
GGTTCGGCGATGTCGGTGTCGGTCAGCGGCGCGCCCAGACGGGCGTTGGCCAGCGCGGTCGATTTGCCCGACCCCGGCGCGCCGATCACCAGATACCAGGGCAGTTGATAGAGGTAGCGCCCGGTCCAGCCCGCGCCGAAGCGCTGGGTCTTCAACCGCGTCAGCACGGCGTCGAGCCGCTGGCGCACGGTCCCGATCTCGTCCAGCGAGGCGCGCAGCTCCGGGTCGTGGGCGGCGGCCAGCGCCTCCACCAGTCGGGCGTTCGCCGCGCGTTCGCGGGCGTCGATCAGGCGGTTGACGGCGACCCACCCGGCCAGCGCGGCCAGCAGCGGCAGCAGCCGCACCGACCAATCGGTGTCGGCCAGATGCGGAACCACCAGCCAGCCGATCACCCCCAACAGGGCGGCCCCGCCCAGCGACACGCCCCAGCGCACCCGCGCGGGCAGCGGTGCGCCCATGGACGCCAAGCCCGGGCGGGGACCACGCCCGCGCAGCCGCGCCAGCGTGGGTTTGGACAGGAAGGACCGCTTGGGGTGGGGCTGGGTTGGCCGGTGCATCGCCGCCCCCTTACTGCGGGTACAGGCGGATGTCGATCCGCCGGTTGCTGTCGCGCCCGGCGGGCGTGCTGTTCAGCGCGATGGGTTCGCTGTCGGCCCGTCCCTCCGCGCTCAGGCGGCTGGGGCCGACGCTGCGCTCCAACAGCTTGCGCACCGCGTCGGCCCGCGCGTCGGTCAGGCTCTGGGCGCTGGGGAAACGGCCGGTGCGCGGCGTCTGGTCGTCGGTGTGGGCCACCACCATGACGTGGCCGGATTCCGGGGCCAGGGCCTGCCCGACGCGGTCGACGATGGCACGGTGACGGGCCTTCACCACCTCGCTGCCGGTGGCGAACATGGCGGCGGCGGGGATGCGGATGACCAGCGCGCCGTCTTCCCCGGCCAGAACCTCCACCGCGTTGCTGCGGATTTCCGGGGTCAGTTGGCCGGTGACACGGGCGATCAGGGCGGGACCGGCGGTGGGCGGCGGCGGCGGGGCGAGCCGGGCGATTTCGATCGGGCCGTCGGGCAGCAGGGCCGACAGCCGGGCGACCACCGGCTCCGCCTGCCGGGCCAGGGAGGCCGACAATTGGCCGTAGAGCAGCGCCAGCGCCACGCCAACGGCGACCCAGGCGATCCAGGACGGGACCGTCACGCCCAGCGGGCGGAAGCGTTCGGTCAGGCCGCGCCAGGACGGCGACAAAGCGGGGTCGCGGTCGCCGCGCGCCCGGCGCAGGATGCGGTAGAGTTCATCGCGCAGATGGGCCAGATCATGCGCGCCGCGCGGCTTGTCGCGGTATTTGCCTTCGAATCCCAGCGACAGGCAGGCGTAGAACAGCTCCAGCTCGCGCAGATGCAGGCGCGGGTCGCCCAGCATGGTGTCGAGCAGGTCGAACAGCCGGTCTGGTCCGCCCGCCTCGGGGTCGATCCGGTCGGCCACCCCCGCCTGCGCCCAGACGCTGCGGGGACCCCAAGGCGTGGCGCGGACCACGTCGTCCAGCGTGACGCACAGGGCGAAGCGGGCGACCCGCAACTCCTCCGGGGCCAGCCCGGCGGCGGCCCCGTCGCTCTCGAAGCGGCGCAGGGTGGACAGCGCCAGTTCAAGGGCACCGTCGGGATCCTCGTGGGTGGCGCGGTCGCGCAGGGCGGCGGCGAGCGCCAGCGCCGGGGCGGCGGCGCTCAACAGCGGATTCAGCGCCTCGCGCAACCGCTGTTCGGGCAGGAACAGCGCGGCTTTGGTCGGGGCGGGGGCGGGGGCGGGGGCGGGGGCGGGTGACGCGGGCGCGGGGGGCGGTTCCATCGGTGGGACCACCAGATGGGCGCGGGGATGGGGTTGCAGGGGCGGGACCGACCGGGTGGTGAGGTTTGGCCGGATCGCCTTCAGTGGAGCCGGGCCAAGATGCGGGTGGTCGCTGGGCGACGGTTGGTCGGCGTGGCCGTGGTCCGCGTTCGGCGGCGGGGCTGGCGCGTCGAAGGTGGGGGAGCGGGTGGTCAGGAAGGCGGGCGGCGGGCGTTGGCCAAAGCGCGGTTCGCGGCGCGGCCCGTCGGGCGACTCCCCGTCCCGCCGGGATTCAAACCACGGCTCTCCAGTCCCGAAACGGTCGTCCACCCCCATCGTCCCCGGTCTTCCCCTGCGCAGCGCCCAAACCCAATCGAGCCAGAGGCCCAATCGAGCAAGAGGTATAGCAGGCCCGCCCCGGCGGTGAAATCCATCCGCGTCGCCGCAGCCCGACAATTGGCCCATCCCTTGCGATGCCATACGCGTTTGTTCCACCAACGGAGACGCCGATGCCGAAATTCGACCTCTACGTCGTAAGACCCCCCGCCGGAATGGCGACCGTCACCGCCATTCCCGAAGGAAAACAGAAGCAATCGGAAGTCACCCTGCGCAACCTCAGCCGGTCGGGCTGCATGGTCAAGTCGTTGGGAGACATCGATTTGTCGTTCGTCAAGAAATCGGAGGCGCAAATCAAGATCGAGTTCGCCATTCGCACCATGTTCGCGGCGTCGACCTACAAGCCGCCGGTGTCGATTGTCTGGTGAGTGATGCGGCGGGACTGGCAGCCCGTCAGGCGGCATTTTTTGCCGCCGGGGCGGTCCCGCCCGGCAACCTCTGACCAGCCCCGCAAGGTCGTGTCGATCCGGCGGGGCGCTCCACCATGAGGAGGCGGAACCCCGCAGCGGGCGTTCCGCCCCCCTCCCCGGACCGTGGAATGGCGTGAGGGACGGCGAGTCGCGGTCAGATTTCCAACTGCATGCCCAGCTCGACCACACGGTTCGGCGGGATGCAGAAATACTCCGATGGGCTGGCCGACAGCTTCGACAGGAAGATGAACACCGGCTCCTGCCATTTGGGCAGCCCGTTGGTGTGGGTGGAGCGGATCAGCGTCTCGCGGCTGACGAAATAGGTGGTTTCCATCGGCTCGAACGGCAGGCCGGGGATCTTCTTCTTTTCCAGCGCGTTGGGAATGTCCGGCTCGTCCTTGAAGCCGAAATGCAGGATCAGCCGGTAGAAGCCCGCCGAATAGGGTTTCAGCTCGAACCGCTGTTCGTCCGGCACATGGGGCACGTCGTCGATGTCCACGGTCAGCAGCACGACGCGTTGGTGCAGCACCTTGTAGTGCTTCATGCTGTGCAGCAGGCTGGGCGGCAGGCCGCGCGGGTTGCCGGTGAGGAACACCGCCGTTCCCGGCACGCGCTGGATCGAGCCGCCGCGCAGCCGTTCCAGCAGCGAATCCATCGGCAGCGCGTCTTCGGCCAGCCGCTTGCGCACCACCTCGCGCCCGGCGCGCCAGATCGCCATCAGCAGGAAGACCAGCGCGCCGATGACCAGCGGGAACCAACCGCCGTCTTCCACCTTGATGATGTTGGACAGGAAAAAGGCCGCGTCCACCGACAGGAAGACCAGGGCGGCCAACACCGCCTGCCACAGCGGCCACCGCCCCAACCCGCGCGCCACCTTGTAGGCCAGCAGGGTGGTGGCGACCATGGTCCCGGTGACGGCGATGCCGTAGGCGGCGGCCAGATTGCTCGACGTCTTGAAGGTCAGCACCAGGGCGACCACGCCGATCAACAGCACCCAGTTGATTTGCGGCATGTAGATCTGGCCCTTCTCGTGCTCGGAGGTGTGACGCACCTCCATGCGCGGCAGATAGCGCAGATGCATGGCCTGCAACGTCACCGAATAGGCTCCGGTGATGACCGCCTGACCGGCGATGACCGTGGCGGCGGTGGCCAGCAGCACCAGCGGCAATTGCGCCCAGTCCGGGGCCAGATGGAAGAAGGGGTTTTCGATCGCCTCCGGCTCGCGCAGCAGCAAGGCCCCCTGGCCGAAATAGCACAGCAGCAGGGCGGGCAGGACCAGCGCGAACCAGGCCAGCCGGATCGGCTTGCGCCCGAAATGCCCCATGTCGGCGTAGAGCGCCTCGCCCCCCGTCACCGCCAGCACCACGGCCCCCAGCAGCAGGAAGCCTTTCCACCCGTGGGTGGACAGCATCTCCACCGCGTGGCCGGGCCACACCGCGCCCAGCACCGCCGGGTATTGCACGATCTGGCTGACGCCCATCGTTCCCAGCGCCAGGAACCACAGCATCATGACCGGGCCGAACAGCTTGCCGACCCGTTCGGTGCCGAAATTCTGCAACACGAACAGCGCGACCAGGATCACCACGGTGATGGGGATGACGTACTCGTCGAACACCGGCTCGACGACCTTCAACCCTTCCACCGCGCTCAGCACCGAAATGGCGGGGGTGATCAGGCTGTCGCCGTAGAACAGGGCCGCCCCGATGATGCCGATGGCCATCACCGCGCGCGTCCGCCGGTGGCCGGGCCGCATCCCGCGCAGCGCCAGCGCGGTGAGCGCCAGGATTCCACCCTCGCCCTGGTTGTCGGCGCGCATGACGAAGACGACGTATTTGACCGTCACCGTGATGATGAGCGCCCAGAAGATCAGGGACAGCACGCCCAGGATGATGTGGGGCGACAGATCAAAGCCGCCGCCCTGGGTCAGGCATTCGCGCAGGGTGTAGAGCGGGCTGGTGCCGATGTCGCCATAGACGACCCCCAGCGCGCCCAGGGTCATGGCGCGCAGTTTGGCGGCGTGGTCGCGGTCGGTCGTGCTGGCTTCCATGGCGGTCCTGTCGCTCGTCGCCCGAGGGGAGTGTTCAGACTCCGATCCCTTATGCGGCGCTGCGTCGCAAGGCAAGATCCGAATGGTTCCGGCGGAGTCTGCGGTTGCGGTGGGGACAACCGGCAATCATATCCTGAACGGACGCGTTGGTTTTTCGCGCAATCGGTTCCTGGAATGGTTCCGGGCGCAATCAGGGTTCGGAACCATTGCATCGTCTTTGGCTAAATGCTTCCATGCCTCCGCGTGCCGCGATGCATCCCGAGCCGGGGGCCATGTCCAACGACGATCCGTTCATCCAGGAAACCACCCCTTCTCCGTCGGTGGCGACCCGCGACGCCGACCCCTGGCCTGATCCCTGGTTGGTTCTGGTGGTCGATGACGAGCCGGAGGTGCACGCCGTCACCCGTCTGGTGTTGACCCGTCTGCGCTTTCGTGGCCGACCGCTCAAGCTGATGAGCTGTCTGTCGGCGGCGGAGGCCGAACGTGTTCTGCGCGCCACGCCCGACATCGCCATCATCCTGCTGGACGTGGTGATGGAGACGGAGGACGCCGGTTTGCGTCTGGTCCGCACCATCCGCGAGGAGATCGGCAACCACGCGATCCGCATCATCCTGCGCACCGGTCAGCCAGGTCAGGCTCCGGAGGAGGATGTCGTGCTGGCCTATGACATCAACGATTACAAATCCAAGGCGGAGTTGACCTCGCAGAAGCTGTTCACCAGCGTGGTGGCGGCCTTGCGTTCCTACACTGACATCGTCGCGCTGGAAACCAACCGGCGCGGCCTGCAACAGATCATTCAATCGACCGACCGGTTGTTCGAACTGCGCAGCATGCAGCAATTCGCGGCGGGGGTGTTGACGCAACTGTCCAGCGTGTTGCGGGTCAAGCCGAACGCCATCCTGTGCGCCCAGCGCGGGGAGGCGGATGGTCCGCTGACCGTGCTGGCCGGGGCCGGACGCTACGCCGACGCGGTGGACCACCCGGACCACGCCCTGACCCCGGAGATCGTCGCCGGCATCAACGAGGCGTTCCGCAGCAAGCGCGGCGTTTATGGCGCGGACGGCTCCACCCTCTACATCCGCGTGCCCGACGGGCATGAGGTGGCGGCCTGGATCCACACCGACCGTCCGCTCGACGGGGTGGACCGCGCGCTGGTCGAGGTGTTCGCGTCCAAGATCGCCATCAGCTTTTCCAACGTCAGCCTGTATGAGCGGTTGCGCGAGGCGAACGAGACGCTGGAACTGCGGGTGGCCGAACGCACCCGTGCGCTGGAAGAGGCGAACGCCCGCCTGAACCGGCTGGCAACGTTGGATCCCTTGACCGGGGTGTGGAACCGACGCCGGTTCCTGGAACTGGCCGGGGCGGAGCTGGGGCGGGCGCGGCGCTATGGCCGTCATCTGGGGATTTTCCTGCTCGATCTCGACCGGTTCAAGCAGGTGAACGACACCTATGGCCACGCAGCGGGGGATGAGGTGTTGCGCACCGTGGTCCGCCGCACCCGCGAGGCGCTGCGGGCGTCCGACCACATCGCGCGCTTTGGCGGTGAGGAGTTTGTCGTCATGCTGCCGGAAACCGACATCGAGGGCACGCTGGTCGTTGCCGAGCGGGTGCGCGCGTCGCTGGCGCAGGCCCCGGTTCCGGTGGAAGGGCGTCTGGTCCCGATCGCGGCCAGCATCGGTGTGGCCAATTGGCTGGCCGACGAAACCTCGATCGAACAGACCCTGCGTCGGGCCGATTCCGCGCTGTACAGCGCCAAGCAGGCCGGGCGCAACCGGGTCGAGCGTGGCTGACCATCGGCGTTGCCGCAAAATGTTGCGTTGCCCCCGTTGAACCCATCTGACTTAAGGGATACTGATTGGCGCGGGCGATAGCCAACACGGGCGCAACATCATGTGGCACGAGTACACCCAGGCACTGATCACCGCTTTCGGGCTGGCCGGACTTGGTTTTGCCATCGCAAAGCTCGTCGTGGTGTTTGGCGAGCGGGCCATTGAAAAGCGGCATGGTGTGACCGGCATGCGCGATTCCATCGTGATGCGGGCCAAACTGGAAACCAAGCTGGAAGCCCGCCGCGTGGTGCGGATTACGGAGCTGAAGGAGCTGGACGGCGAGGTGGAAGACATCCTGCGCCGCCGCAAGACCCTGGAACGCCAGCTCCGCGAGTCGCAGGTCGCCGGAGAAAAGCTGATCCGTCTGATCGGCGAAGAGGTGAAAGGGACCCCCTGCTACATCGCCATGGTGGTCAACAAATACATCACCGGGGCGAATTTCCAGCAAAAGCCCAACGCCTACATCGACCCCCATTGGGCGCGGCCCCAAACGGTCGAGGTGTGGGCCAAGACCATCGCCGACGCCCGCGCCGAGGTGGAACGCCGCTTTCCCCCGGCGCTGGGCTACAGCATCACGCGCATGCAGGACAGCGGGGCCAGCGATGGCCCGGTTGCCAAAGCGGGTTGAGGACAGCGCATCATGGCTTTCGTTTTCGCCGGATTGATCGGTCTGGCCTCTCTGGTGGTGGCGCTGCTGCTGGCCCTGCGCCGTTTGAAGAACACCGAGGAGCGGATCGCCAACGCGGTCAACCGCAAACAGACCCAGGTTGACCGCATCAAGAAGCTGGCCCGCACCACGCTGGGGCAGGCCCGCGACCTGCGTGACGCCCGCCGCCGCAAGGCGATGGCCGAACTGGGGTGCGAGGAGTTGGAGCAGCGTTTGCGCTCAACGGGCGGTGCCAGCAATCGGATTTACGTGCTGGACGACCGCCGCACCGACGCCGACAGCACCTGGATCCTGCGAATCGTCAACATTGAGTATGCCAGCCGGGTGAACAGCAATCTGGAACCCATCGCTCTGGACAGTTGGAAGCGTGGGCGGCGATTCCTGGTGTGGGCGCAGGACGAGAAAAAGGCCCGTGAAAAGGCCACATCCCGCTATCCCGAACAAAAGGGCTTTGCGGTGATGGAGATCGAGCAGCAGGGCAAGTGAGCACCCCCCCGATGAATGGGGAGGCCGCCGCCCGACTTTGACACATCTGACATGGATCAAGGACCGTGTCCGCCCGCCGGGTGTGTCATGGAAACGCCTCATCCGGTTGGCCGGGCCGGTTTTTTCCGCGTATCCGGGTTGATCCCGATGGGGTGGAGCGGTTGTCGGACGCTCTTTTCGCTACCATGTTGCAATCAAACTGTCGCACCATAGCACGGTAGGCAGGTTTGATCGTGGAGGGGCCAATGATGGACGTCATTCTGCTCGGTGGTGCGATGGCTGCGGTGTTGGCCGGGGTGATCGCGACGCTGCCGACGCCCAAGCCGGTTCCGATCCGCAGCCGCGACCGTCGCCGGTCGCGCCGCTGACCCCACCGCCTGCACGCTGAACGCGGCTTACTCCGTCTTGCGGTGATCGGTGCCGAGCCGCCTTACAGCGACGGCATCGTGTCTTTCAGAAAGCGCGACACCTGATCGGCGACCTGCCGATGGATCGCCGCGCGGTCCCGCCCGTTTCCATCGCGGCACACGACGCCATCCCCCGGCCGGTCGGCCTCCAACAGCGGGATGGCGTCGGCCTTGCAGACCCGCAGAAAACTGAAATGGCTGGCGTCGTCGATGGCGACGTAGCGCGTGGTCGCGGCGGGAAGCCGGTCGGCCAGGGTTCGCGATTCAAGATCCACCGGCATTTTCGGGTTGCCCGGCCCGGCGGCGATCACCAGCGCTGGAACACGGACGGCGGCGAGGCTGGCCGGATCGAAGCCCTGGGTCAGCCCCAAATCCAGCGTCACCACCGCCCGCACCCGCGCGTCGCCCAGCGGTTGGGCCAGGGCGGTCATGGTTGCGGCGTCGCGCCGGTCGGCCCCGATCTCTGGCCCACAAGCCGCCATCGCCGGATGGGCTTGGCAGGATTGGGCGAAGCGCGCCGGGTCGAACCGCCCACCGGCCAACGCCACGGCGGTCCAGCCGCCCAGCGAATGGCCGATCACCGCCGCCTGTTGGGCGACCAGGGTGGGGGCGATCCGGGAATCGGCGTTCACCGCGTCGATCACCCGGCTGACGTCGCGCGGACGCTCCCACAGGCGCACCTGGTCCGGCGCGGCCAGATCACGGGTGGTGGTGCCGGGGTGGTTGGGGGCGGCGACGATGTAGCCCTGCGCGGCCAAATCGGCGGCAAGCCACTGCTCGTTCGTCCAGTTGCCGCCATAACCGTGGGACAGCACGACCAGCGGGTGCCGCCCCGGCTGCGGCGGCGCGTCCACCCGCAGAGCGGTTCCGACAAAGGCGCGGTTGTCGGCGATCAGCGTGGTGTCACGCGCGTGGTCGTCGGTCGGGTACCAGAGGGCGACCTCCAGCGCGCGGCCTTGTGCGCTCTCGGCGATGGTCATGGTGCGGAATCCGACCGCCGGGGCTGTGTCGGGTGCGGCGGCGGCGCTGGCCGCGCCGACCGGCAGGGCGGCGATCAGGGCAAGCGTCGGCCATAAGGGGGCGGTGTGCCGTCCCATTTTGGGTGTGCTCCGGGGTAAAAGGGGGGAGGGGGGTCAGCGATCCAGATCGCGGATCGCGCGGTTCAGCTCGAACTCTTTGGAGGCGACGAAGGCCTCGCACCCGGCGATGCGCTTTTCAAAATCGCGGAAGCGCTGGGTCAGACCGGCCAGACTGCGGTCGGGCTTGGTGGACACGGTGCGCCAGAAGACTTCCTCTTCCGGGTTGCGGTAGAGCTGGGGCGGGCGCACCGGCAGGGCCAGCAGGGCGATGCCATAGCCGATCACCAGCGGAAAGGCGAAGAAGCACAGACCAACCCCCACCGCCAAACGGACGGCGAGCGGCTTGACCCCGAAATACTCGGCGATCCCGGCGCACACCCCGCCCAACACACCCTGTTGCGGGTTGCGGTAAAGACGGTGCGGGTTGGGGGACTCATAGGGCGTGTGGGAGGACGGGCGATCCATGATGAGGAGCCTTTCCGGTCAGATCTTGTTCCGCCACTGGGGCGCTTCGCTGTCCAGCACCCGTTCCAGCGCGTGGATGCGGCCTTCCAGCCGGTTGGCGATCTCCCACAATTCGGCGAGCAACTGCTCGTCCTGCGCGCTCAAGCCGCGCTGGGCGCGCCATTGCGTGATGTAGTGGAAGACGATCCAGACCGGTGCCACCACCACCATGAACAGAACGCCGATGACAAACGCGAAGAACCCCATGGTTGATGGACCTTTCCAGCGGTGACGGGTGTGGGTCAGGACGACCGGCGGGCGGCGATGCGGGCCTTCAGCGCGGCCAGTTCGCCTTCCACCTTGTGGGTGGCCTCCAGTTCGGCCATTTCCTCGACCAGGCTCTTGCTGCGGCCCAGATCATAGGATTCGACGCGGCCTTCCATCTCGTCCAGGTTGCGTTCGACCTGTTCGAAGCGCGACAGCGCGTCGGTGATGCGCTCGTCGTGCAGGCTGCTGCGCAGCTTCACCCGGTTGGCGGCGGTCTGGGCGCGGGCGGTCAGCGCCTTTTCCCGGTTCTTGGCGTCGGTCAGCTTGGCCTGAAGCCGCCCGATGTCGTCGTTGGCCTTGGACAGCGCGGCTTCAACGTGGATGAGCTGCTCGGTCAGGGTGTCGGCCTCCTCGGCGATCTTGGATTTGGCGAGCAGGCAGCCCTTGGCCAGATCCTCGCGGTCGCGGGTCAGGGCCAGTTCGGCCTTGCGGTCCCACTCGTCGCGCTCGCGGTGCAGATCGGCGACGCGGCGTTCGATCTCCTTCTTTTCCGCGATGATCTTGACGGTGGAGGAGCGGACCTCGACCAGCGTGTCTTCCATCTCCTGGATGATGAGGCGGATCAGCTTCTCCGGCTCCTCCGCCCGGTCCAGCAGGGCGTTCAGGTTGGATTGGACGATGTCGGTCAGGCGCGAAAAAATGCTCATGATCGGATTCCTGTGGGGCGTGCCTGTGGGGCGTGCCTGTGGGGCGTGTCAGTGGATCAGCCGAGAACCGCGCCCAGCACGATGCCGACGAAGAAGAACAGCCAGCTTTCGGCGGGGCGGGTGGCCAGATACAGGCGGGCGCGGTGGGCCAGCGGAGCAAGGTCGCTGTAGCGGCGGCGAACATCGGTGAAGTCGGTCATGGGTGATCTCCTTCCTGGCCCTCTCTTTTGCAACCGGCGTGCCAAGTGGCGGGATGGGCGGCAAAGCCTGGAAAACAGGGGCTTTGCGCGGTGGTGGGGGTCAATGGGGTCGGTTGCCGTGTGGTCAAAACGGCGATACAATCGCTGAAAACACGATTATGAAGCCAAAATCGCGATAATGACCACGCCGCCGCCCTTGCTGGGGGAATCCCCGGCCTTTCACGCCGCGTTGGCCCATGTGTCGCGGGTGGCCCCGCTGGAACGCCCGGTGCTGGTGATCGGGGAGCGCGGGACCGGCAAGGAATTGATCGCCGCCCGTCTGCATTACCTGTCGCGGCGGTGGGATCGGCCCTTTGTGAAGGTCAATTGCGCGGCCCTGCCGGAAAGCCTGCTCGATTCCGAACTGTTCGGGCACGAGGCCGGGGCCTTCACCGGGGCGACGCGCCGCCAGATCGGGCGGATCGAGCAGGCCGACGGCGGCACGCTGTTCCTGGACGAAATCGCCACCGCCTCGCCCGCCGTGCAGGAAAAGCTGCTGCGCGCCGTGGAGTATGGCGAGATCGAGCGGGTGGGGGGGCGCACGGCGACGGTGGATGTGCGGGTGGTGGGGGCCACCAACGGCGATCTTCCGGCGCTGGCCGCCGCCGGTCGGTTCCGCGCCGATCTGCTCGACCGATTGGCCTTCGATGTGGTGACTCTGCCGCCGCTGCGTGCCCGGCCCGAGGATGTCGCCCTGCTGGCCACCCATTTCGCCGTCGCCATGGCGCGGGAACTGGGGCGGCCGCTGTTTCCCGGCTTCACCGACGCCGCGCTCGACGCCCTGCGCGGCCACGACTGGCCGGGCAACGTCCGTGAGCTGCGCAACGCGGTGGAGCGCTCCGTCGCCGCCAGCGATCCCGACGCGCCGGTCGCCACAATCGTGCTCGACCCCTTCGCCTCGCCCTGGCGTCCGCGCCCAATGGCGTCAGTGGTTGTTTCGGAACCGGAATTGACTGCGGAGGTGGCGGAACCGCCCGCCGACCTGTCCGTTCCCCCCGGCGGTTTCCTGGAGGAGTTGCGGGCGTATGAGGCGGACCGGTTGCGCGCCGCCCTGGACCGTCACCGCTTCAACCAGCGCCAGACCGCGCAGGCGCTGGGGCTGGGCTATCACCAGCTGCGCGGGATGCTGAAAAAGCATGGTTTGATTGGTGGGGGATGATGGGTGGGGCCTGATGGGGAAAGGCGCGCGGAGAGTCATTCTTTCGCCACGGTTGGCGGGCAAATGATGGGGCAGCGCTGACGGCGCTTTGCGCTGCCGCAAGGCGGGGCTATATGGCGGGGGTGCGGCCTGTCGCCGCGCGGATTGTCCTTGGGTGGAAATGGGGCCACGCCGTGAGCGCCGACCGACCGGATCAGCTTTTCGCCGGACCGCGACCGGGCCATCTGGGCAAGGCGGCAAAAGCCACGCCCGCGAAACGACCCGCCCCCGCCAAGGGATCGCGCTTTGCCCTGGGCAAACTCCCGATCTTCGGCAAGGCCAAGGCCGCCAAGCCGCCTCCCGCACCGCCTTCCTTGTCTCCGCCGCCCAAACCTGCCGCCAAGGCCCCGCAGGCCGCGCCCAAACCGGTTCCATCCAGCGGGCGTTCCGCTGGGGGTGGTGGCGGGTCGGGGCGCGGGATGCGTTGGGGCTTGCGGCTGGGCACGCTGATTCATTGGGGGTTGGTGGTCGCCATCTGGTGCGGGGTGGGGTTGGGCGCGGTGCTGGCCTATTTCGCGCTCGACCTGCCGGACATTTCCAAAGTGGCGCAGTTCGAACGCCGCGCCTCCGTCACCGTGCTGGCCGCCGACGGGACCGAGTTCGCCCGCTTCGGCGATCTGCACGGCACGACCTTGAGCGTCAAGGATCTGCCGCCGCATCTGATCCAAGCGGTGCTGGCGATTGAGGATCGGCGCTTCTACTCCCATTTCGGCATCGATCCGATTGGCTTGGCGCGCGCGGTGTACGTCAATTGGCGGTCGGGGCGGGCCACACAGGGCGGTTCCACCATCACCCAGCAGTTGGCGAAGAACCTGTTCCTGACGGCGGAAAAATCGCTGAAGCGCAAGATTCAGGAGGCGATGCTCGCCCTGTGGCTGGAGCGCCGCTTCACCAAGGATCAAATCCTCACCGCTTACCTCAACCGCGTCTATCTGGGGGCGGGAACCTTCGGGGTGGACGCGGCGGCGCGCACCTATTTCGGCAAACCGGCCACCCAGGTGGACATGCGCGAATCCGCCGTGCTGGCGGCGCTGTTGAAAGCGCCCTCGCGCTACGCCCCCACCACCAACCCCGACGAATCGGCCGAACGCGCCCGCATCGTGCTGGCGGCGATGGCCGACGCCGGATTCATCACCCCGCAGGCGGCGGAAAACGCCCGCAACACCCCGCCGGTTCCGCGCCGCAAGCCGGGCGGCGATGGCCGCTACTTCGCCGATTGGGTGACGGATCTGGTGTCGGGTTTCGTCGGGTCCGGCCATGGCGACGTCATCGTGCGGACCACGCTGGATTTGAAGATGCAGCGCGCCGCCGAACAACGGCTGGAAACGCTGCTGGCCACCGCTGGCCCCAGCGCGAACGTGCGCCAGGGTGCCCTGGTCGCCATGTCGCCCGACGGCGCGGTGCGGGCGCTGGTCGGTGGCCGCGATTACGACAGCAGCGAGTTCAACCGCGCCATCCAGGCCCAGCGGCAACCGGGATCGGCCTTCAAACCTTTTGTCTATCTGGCCGGGCTGGAGGCCGGGTGGACGCCCGACACGCTGATCGAGGATGCGCCGATCCAGATCGGCACCTGGAGTCCGGGCAATTACGACGGCAAATTCCGGGGGCCGATCACGCTGGCCACCGCACTCGCCCACTCCTCCAACACCGCCACGGTGCGCCTGATCGAAAAGGTGGGGACGGAGCGGGTGCGTCACCTCGCCGCCGCGCTGGGCATCGGCACGCCGATGATCAAGGATTTGTCGCTGGCGCTGGGAACCAGCGAGGTGACGTTGCTCGACCTCGTCCGCGCCTACGCGGGCATCGCCAACCGGGGCGCGCCGGTCTGGGCCTACGCCATCACCGAAATCCGCGACCGCGACGGGACCGTGCTGTACCGCCGCCAGGGCGGTGGCTCCGCCGCCGTGGTCGATCCGGCGCTGGCCGTGCAGTTGGCGCGGATGATGGCGGGGGTGATCGAGTTCGGCACCGGCAAAAGCGCCAAGCTCGACCGTCCGGCGGCGGCGAAATCGGGCACGACGCAGGAATACCGCGACGCGTGGTTCGTCGGTTTCACCGCTGATCTGGTCGCCGGGGTGTGGCTGGGCAACGACAACAACGAGGCGATGAAGCGCGTCACCGGCGGTACGCTGCCCGCCAAGCTGTGGCAAGGCTTCATGATGGACGCCCACGCGGGCAAGCCGCCGCGCCCGCTGCCCGGATTGGACGGTGCCCCCGCCTGGACCACGCCGGTGGCGGCGGCGGGTGGTGGGATGCCTGGAGCCGTTCCGGCGGGGCAACCCGGCCTTGCTCCGGTCGGAGCCGCTCCCGCGACGCGCGGCGACAGCGGCATCGGTTCGCTCATCAGCCGTCTGGTTGGCGGTGGCAGCGCGCCGAAGGGACAGCCGGATTACGGAACGTCGCAGCGGTGACGCAGCCGCGCGTCAGCCGTTCAGCCGGTCCACGATCCCCCGGCCCACGGCCACGCCCATGGCGAAGCAGCCTTGCAGGAGATAGCCGCCGGTCGGGGCCTCCCAATCCAGCATTTCACCGGCCAGGAACAGGCCGGGGTGGCGTTTCAGCATGAATCGCTCGTCCAACTCGTCCAGCGCCACCCCGCCCGCGCTGGAGATGGCGCGGTCGATGGGGCGGACGCCGGTCAACGGCATCGGCAGCGCCTTCAGGCTGCGGGCCAGGGCCGCCGGGTCGGACAGGTCGGCCACCGGGGTGAATTCGCGCAGCAGCGCGGCGCGCACGCCCGAGATGCCCAGGGATTTTTTCAGGAAGGTGGCCAGCGACTCGGCCCCGCGCTGGCGAAGGCGCTGCGCCACCTCGGCCTCTGTGCGGTCGGGCAGCAGATCCAGCGTCAGGAGGGTGTGGCCGTCGGCGGCGATGGCGTCGCGCAAGGGGGCGCTGAGGGCGTAGACGGCCCCGCCCTCGATCCCGCTGTCGGTGACGATGAACTCCCCCTTGATCCGTCGCCTGGCAACGGACTGGTGGGGGGCGGATGGGCCTGCGACGGACAGGCCGACGCTTTTCACCGGCTGCCCGGCGAAGCGGGCGCGCAGGTGATCGGACCACGGCACCTCGAACCCCATGTTCGACGGGCGCAGCGGGGCGATGGCGACGCCAAGCTCGGCGAGACGCCCGGTCCATTGCCCGTCCGACCCGGTGCGCGGCCAACTCGCCCCGCCCAGCGCCAGCAGGGTGGCGCGCGGCGACAGCGCCAGCGTCTGGCCCTCGGTGTTGCTCAGTGTGAGGCGGCCGTCGGCGTCCCAGCCGGTCCAGCGGTGGCGGCGGTGCAGGGTCACGCCCAGCCCGTCGAGCCGCCGCAGCCACGCTCGCACCAGGGTCGATGCCTTCATGCCGACGGGGAAGACCCGCCCGCTGCTGCCGACGAAGGTGTCCACCCCCAAATCCGCCGCCCAATCGCGCAGGGCGTCGGGCGGGAAATCGGCGAGCAGCCGACGGAACAGCGGTTCCGCCGCGCCGTAACGCGGCAGAAAGCGGTCGAGCGGCTCGGAATGGGTCAGGTTCAGCCCACCGCGCCCGGCGAGCAGCAGCTTGCGCGCCGGGCTGGGGGCCTGATCGAACACGGCCACGCGCAAACCGGCGCTGGCCGCGACCTCCGCCGCCATCAGCCCGGTGGGGCCGCTGCCGATGATGGCCAGATCAAGATCCGTCGGAATCGGGCGATCCGGGGCGGCGACGGGTGGGCGTGACGCCTCGGTCAATCAGTCTTCCTCGTCCTGCGCAACCTCGTCGGCGAGGTCGGAGGCGAGATCGGCGAAGTAACCGGCGTCCACCTCCAGCCCGTTTTCCTCGCAAATGCGCATGAACACGCGGTAGGCGTGCAGGATGGCGACGTCGAGAACGGCAAGATCGCCTTCCTCGCTGTGACGATCCTCGACCTCCCGCTCTTGCAGGGTGGCGACGATGTCGTGCGCGGCGGCTTGCAGAACCGCGTCCATGGCCTGTTTGTGTTGGTTCGACATCGCGGGCGTCCTCATCTCCGGTCGTGGTTCGTCGCCCCATCGGTCAGGACCGGCGCACAGGGCCGACGGGGGTGCCGGTCCGGCGCGAACCACCGGGTGCCTGGGCGGCAACCGGGGTCGGGCGGGGACCGGCTCCCCCTTGTTGTAGAACCCTTTCCCGGCGGGGAACAAGCCCTTACAGCACACCCTTGCGGGCGATCGCCAGCGCCTCGGCCACGACCTCGGAGTCGCCGATGTGGTTGGCCAGCAGCAGGATCAGCTTGGCGTTCAGCGTGGCGCTTTGGTCGGGGGTCAGATCGCGGTGGCTGTCGATCAGGGCCTGATAAACGTCGTCCGGGTTGGCGAATCGGGCGGTGGTGACAAGCGAGGCCATCGTGGCGGAACTCCTGGGCGGGAAAGGGGGGGGGGGGCGTCTCAGCAACCGAGTCAGCGACCAACCGCGCGGTTCAGCGCGGCGGTCAGGGCCGGGCCGTCGAAGGCGCGCCAGCGGGCGGCGATGTGCTGGTCGGGCCGGATCAGATACAGGCTGCCCGGCGTCAGATCGTAGCGTTCGCGCAGCCGCCCGGCGCTGTCCACCAGCGTGCTGGCGGCGTTGGTGGCGGTCCCGCGCCGGTCGGCCACGGCGTGCCAGACCAGCGGCAGCGGCCCGGCGGCCAGCGCGTCCAGCGCGGCGGCGGTTTCGGTCGGGACCGGCCCATCCCCGGCGGCGCAGAGCACGACGAAGCGCCCGTCCAGCGCGTCCATCAACCAGCCGTCCTGACCGTTGCGCTCCACCGGCGCGTCGGTGGCCGGTGCGCCCGGAACCATCTTTCCGGCGAAGGCGTCGCGGTCGGGCGTGTTCAGCGGGCTGTCGAGGTAGGTGGTGGGGGTGGACAGGCGGCCCGAATTGACCAGGGAGCGGGCAAAGGGAAACTCCTCCGCCAGTTCCAGCACGGCGTCGCGGAAGATGCGGCTCATCGCGCTTTTCGGGGTGATGAAGTCGGTGGAGCGGGTGGAGTTGAGGATGTTCTCCTTGGCCGCCGCCACCCGCTCGTCCGAATAGCTGTCGAGCAGGGTTTCCGGGGCCAACCCGTCGAGGACCAGCTTCAGTTTCCAGGCCAGATTGTCGGCGTCGGGCACGCCGCTGTTGGCCCCGCGCGCGCCGAACGGCGACACCTGATGGGCCGAATCCCCGGCGAAGAACACCCGGCCCGCCCGGAAATTGTCCAGGCGACGGCATTGGAAGGTGTAGACCGACACCCATTCCAGTTCGAACGGCGTGTCCTCGCCCAGCATGGCTTTCAGGCGCGGGATGACGCGTTCGGGCTTCTTTTCCTCCTCCGGGTCGGCGTCCCAGCCCAGTTGGAAATCGATGCGCCAGACATTGTCCGGCTGCATGTGCAGCAGGGCCGATTGCTTGCGGTGGAAAGGCGGGTCGAACCAGAACCAGCGCTCCGCCGGGAAATCGGCGGTCATGATGACGTCGGCGATCAGGAAGCGGTCCTTGAACACCTCGCCATGGAACTCCAGCCCCAGCATCTTGCGGACGGAGGATTTGGCACCGTCGCAGGCGATCACCCAATCGGCCTCCAGCGCGTAGACGCCATCGGGGGTTTCCACCTGCAACACCACATGGTCGCCCTCGTCCTTCACCGACAGAACGCGCGACAGCCAGCGCAGTTCAAGCCCATCCTGCCGACCGGCCTCGGCGACCAGATAATCCTCCAGGTAATATTGCTGAAGGTTGATGAAGGCCGGGATCTTGTGGTCCGGCTCCGGCAGCAGATCGAATTGGTAGACCAGCCCGTCGCCGTTGAAGACCTTGCCGATCTTCCAGACCACGCCCTTGTCGATCATCCGCTGGCCCACGCCCAGCCGGTCCCACACCTCCAACGCCCGCTTGGCGTAGCAGACGGCACGGCTGCCGACGCTGACCGTGTCCTCCGCGTCGAGCACCACCACCGGCACGCCCTTTTTCGCCAGATCAAGCGCGGCGGTCAGGCCGACCGGCCCGGCCCCGATCACCACCACCGGATGGCGGGGCCGCGCGCCGGTGCGCTGTTCCACCGACGGCTGATAGGGAAATTTCGGATAGCTGTAGGCCGCATGCATGGATGTTTCCCCCTGGGGATGGATTTGGGCGGATTGTTATTGTTGCGAACGATACAGTTTCATTTGATACCAATCAAGCGCTGTTCGTGCCGGTCGGCTCATGCGATACAAACACAATGCATCATGCAGAAAATCAGTATCGCGTGCAACGCGGTTGCGGTGTAGCCTGGGTCACAACACCCGCTGATGTCATCGCCGAGGATGCCCGATGAGCCTGCCGCGCCCCACCGTCTACGCCATCGACGGCGTGGTTCCCGTGATCGACCCGACCGCCTTTGTCCACCCGTCGGCGGTGCTGATCGGCGATGTGGTGATCGGGCCGCGTTGCTACGTCGGCCCCTGCGCGAGCCTGCGCGGCGATTTCGGCCGCATCATTCTGGAGGCGGGCAGCAACGTGCAGGACAATTGCACCATGCACGCCTTTCCCGGTCACGACGCGGTGATCGAGGTCGATGGCCATGTCGGCCATGGCGCGGTGCTGCACGGCTGCGTGGTGAAGCGCGGGGCGCTGGTGGGGATGAACGCGGTGGTGATGGATGGCGCGGTGATCGGCGAACAGGCCATCGTCGCCGCCATGGCCTTCGTCAAGGCCGGTTTTGCCGTGCCGCCGCGCACGCTGGCCGCCGGGATGCCCGCCAAGCTGGTGCGGGAGCTGAGCGACCAGGAAATCGCCTGGAAGGCCGAAGGGACCGCCGAATACCAGCGCCTCAGCCAGCGTTCGCTCGCCACCATGGTCGCGTGCGACGCGTTGACCGCCGAGGAGCCAAGCCGCCCGCGCGTGGACGCGGGCACCGTGCAACCGCTGCACCGCACCAAGGAGGGGTGAGGGCGGCGGGGTCAGGCGTCAACCGCCTCCTCGCCCTCCGGCGCGGCGGGCGTGGCCAGCGCGTCGGCGCGGGCCTGGAGGCGGGTCAGCAGCTGGTCGAGCGTGGCGCGCTCCTCGTCGCTCAGCGCGTCGGTCAGTTCGGCTTCGTAGGCCAGCGCCATCGGCACGATTTCCGTGTAGATCGCCAGCGCCTTCGGCGTCAGCGTCAACAGCGCCTTGCGCCGGTCGGTGTCGCCCGATTCGCGCAGGATCAGGGCGGAGTCCAGCATCCGGCTGATGGCGCGGCTGACCTGCACCTTGTCCATCGCCGTGCGCCGCGCGATGTCCCCGGCGCTGAGCGTTTCGCCGCCGCCCAGCACCGCGATGATCCGCCATTCCGGAATCGTGATGCCGAACCGCGTCTCGTACAGCTTGGCCACCGTGTGGCTGACCGTGTTGGCCAGAACCGACAGGCGATAGGGCAGAAAGCGCGTCAGGTGCAACGCGGCCGGGGTGGCTTTGGCGGAGCGGGTGCGGCGGACGGGCGGCATGGGCGGGCTTCTTGATCGGTGCAGCGCTGAAAATCCATCCTGACCGGGAATTTTGTGCTTGCAACAGTTTCAAACGAAACTATCTTGTGTGCTTACGACAACCGGGCGCAAACGCCCGCCACCGATCCCCGTGGGAGGACGCTTTGAAGAACTGGATCTCGTTCCCGAAGGTCGAAGGCACCGCCACCCGACAGGCCCATGTCCGCCTGCCCGCCGGAACCTATGAGCGCGAGGTTGGGCGCGAGGGCTTCTTCGGTCCCGCCACGCAGTTCCACCACAGCCACCCGCCCACCGGCTGGACCCGCTTCGACGGGCCGCTGCGCCCGCGCGCCTTCGACCTGACCAAGAGCGAGGAGCGGCTGGACTGCCCGCTGTCGGCCCCCAGCCTGATGGGCAACGCGGCGACCCAAGTCCGCCTGTGGCGCTTCCAGGGCAAGATGGAGCATCTGGTCCGCAACGCCGACGGCGACGATCTGCTGTTCTTCCACCAGGGCGGCGGCGAGCTGTTCTGCGATTACGGCCATCTGACCGTGGTGGAGGGCGATTACGTCGTGCTGCCGCGCAACACCGCCTGGCGGCTGGACAGCCCGGACGGGGCCACCGTGCTGATGGTGGAGGCGACCAACGACGCCTACCGCCTGCCCGCCAAGGGCATCGTCGGCACCCACGCCATCTTCGACCCGGCGATGCTCGACGTGCCGCTGCTGGACGAGGCGTTCCAGGATCAGAAGAGCGAGCGTGAAACCCACATCCGGGTGCGCAAGCGCGGGCAAATCTGCGCGATGACCTACCCGTTCAACCCGCTGGACGCGGTGGGCTGGCACGGCGACCTTGCCCCGGTGCGGCTGAACTGGCGCGACATCCGCCCGCTGATGAGCCACCGCTACCATTTGCCGCCGTCGGCGCACAGCACCTGGGTGGCCAACCGCTTCATCGTCTGCACCTTCGTGCCGCGCCCGATCGAATCGGACCCGGAGGCGCTGAAGCTGCCCTATTACCACTCCAACGAGGATTTCGACGAGGTCCTGTTCTACCACAAGGGGCAGTTCTTCTCGCGCGACAACATCCATCCCGGCATGGTCACGTATCACCCCTCGGGCTTCCCGCACGGGCCGCACCCCAAGGCCTATGAGACCGCGCAGAAGTACGACCGCAAGGAGACCGACGAGGTGGCGGTGATGATCGACACCCGCGACCCGCTGGACGTGTACGAGCCGATGGAGCGCACCGAATGGTCGGGCTACGCCGACAGCTGGAAGGCCAAGTAAGGGCGGCTTGAGGAGCGGGGCGGTTTGAGACGGGCCGCCCCCGCGTTGCGATCACACACAGACCACACAGGCCAAGAGGGAAGAGACACCGATGAAGCTGGCGAGTTTGAAGGCGGGCGGGCGCGACGGCACCCTGGTGGTGGTGGCGCGCGACCTGTCCCGCGCGCAAGCGGTCCCCACCATCGCCCGGACTCTGCAAGCCGCGCTGGACGATTGGGCGACGCTCGCCCCGCAGTTGGAGGCGGTCTACGCCACGCTCAACGCCGATCCGGCGGCGGGCGCGCCGTTCGACCCGGCGCAGGCGGCCTCGCCGCTGCCGCGCGCCTATCAATGGGTGGACGGGTCGGCCTACGTCAACCATGTGGAGCTGGTGCGCAAGGCGCGCGGGGCGGAGATGCCGCCCAGCTTCTGGACCGACCCGCTGATGTATCAGGGTTGCTCCGACGGTTTCCTGGCCCCGACCGACCCGATCCCGGCGGCGTCGGAAGCCTGGGGCGTGGATTTCGAGGCGGAGATCGCCGTCGTCACCGACGACGTGCCGATGGGCGTCAGCGCCGACGCCGCGCGCGGTCACATCAAGCTGCTGATGCTGGTCAACGACGTGTCCTTGCGCAACCTGATCCCGGCGGAGCTGGGCAAGGGCTTCGGCTTCCTGCAATCCAAACCGGCCTCCAGCTTCTCCCCCGTCGCGGTGACGCCGGACGAGCTGGGCGCGGCCTGGGACGGCGGTGTCGTCCATCGCCCGTTGGTGACGCACCTGAACGGCGCGCTGTTCGGCCAGCCCGACGCGGGCGTCGACATGACCTTCGATTTCCCGACCCTGGTGGCCCACGCCGCCAAAACCCGTCCTCTGGCGGCGGGCAGCGTCGTCGGCTCCGGCACCGTGTCGAACAAGCTGGACGGCGGCCCCGGCAAACCGGTGACGGAGGGCGGCGTCGGCTATTCCTGTCTGGCCGAACTGCGCACGGTGGAAACCATCACCACCGGCGCGCCGAAAACCCCCTTCCTGCGCTTCGGCGACCGCGTGCGCATCGAACTGTTCGACGAAGCCGGCGCCAGCGTCTTCGGGGCCATTGACCAGCAGGTCGTCCGCTACGACGGGCCGTAACGGGCCGACGTGGCGGCGCGCTGCTGGCCCTGCGCGGACGATACTTTGACTCCCCGCACCCCCGCCCGGCCTGGGCGGGGGTTTCTTTTTGGCATTTGTATACTTCGCAAACTCAGCGCCACTTGCGGCGGATAACCCACGAATCAGAAGCCCCCGAAGATCACTCGGGGGCTTCGTCGTCTTCTGCCTTGGTGTCAGCCTCAGGCTTCGGTTTCACCTTCGCGATGCGTCGTAGCTTGTCCTCGAAGGCTGCTTCGTCCTCGTCGCAACCGAGTTCGCGGGCGGCATCCATAAACTTCTGGTGTTGACCTGTAGATGATTTCTCTTGTTTCATTGCCAGCAATCCCTTTGGTTGCGCGTGGCCGTTCACATGGAATACCACTACATCGCCTACATTGATGAGGCCGGCGACTACGGCCTCAAGACAGTCAAGCCCATCGATGAAAACGGGTCAAGCGAGTGGTTCATTCTGTCGGCTGTCGTCATCGATGCGGCAAGAGAGAGTGAGGTTGCTGGGTGGGTCGAACATATTACTGCCAGCGCTCGCCTTATTCAGCGCCAGATGAAAGTGCTTCACTTCAAGAACCTTCTTCCAGTGACCAAGACGCTAGTCTGCACATCCGTCGCAAGCCTTCCTCTTCGTTGCTTTATTGTAGCGTCGAATAAGCAAAACATGAGAGGGTACGCCAATCCGTTTGCAGAACAAATTCCGTCAAAGAATTGGTTTTATTGTTGGATGTCACGAATTTTACTTGAGCGTGTCACTCAATACGTAAAGCAAAGATCAATTAAGCACTACGGAGAGCCGAAGAAGGTCAAGTTGGAATATAGCGAATGCGGAGGTCTGTCTTATTCGCAGATGAACGCATATTATGAATGGCTGAAGATGAAGAGCGGAGCCGCAAACTTGTTTCTGCCATTGGGAGATTTGGCATGGGAGACAATGGACCGCAGCTTGCTTAAAGTTTATCCGCACAAGGAGCGCCCAGGGCTACAAATTGCTGACATTGTTGCAAGTGCATTCTTTAAGTCGTGCGATATTCACGACACGAGGGAATGCGACCCTCAATTTGCTAAATTGTTACGTCCCCGCATGGCGCGGTCAATTTACAAGGGAGATAACTTGATTTCGGGATATGGTGTGAAGCTATTCCCTTCATACAAGAAGGTTAACATTACCAGTCAGCAGAAAGAGATTTTCCAGTTTTACGGATACCCAAAGCAGTGGTGGGACCCGGACCCGTCTAATCCGAGGGCATATAGGCCGCCGATCTATCGGAGGCGACCGTCCACTCAGACGCCACGAGGCCGAAATCTTCCCGCAACCCGAGCGCCCCGGCGTCCCACCAGTGATGAAGATATGTGATGCTGACTCAACAGTCAAGTGGATGGTGCATGAAAAACAGCCGGAGCACTAAGTCTTTGATCCTGATTCTTTTTTCAAATCAGACACCAACCCGCCGATAGGTCAGTCGTTTCCCGGAGATTCCGGTCAGTGCATCTCCCGTACGGGTAAGATCATCTATACCACGATTGTTGTAGCGAAAATCGAATTCCGCCAGATAGCGGTGCAGATGCTTCTTGGCGCAGTGCTGGTACACGCCCTTCATCCCGCGCTTGAAGATGCTGAAGAAGCCTTCAATCGTATTCGTGTGGATCGGGCCACGACCGTACTCGCCCTGACCGTGGCGCACCACGCGATGGGCGGCGAACTCGTTGCCCAGATGGACGTATTGGTCGGCTTTGTCGGTGCACACCCTGCTCTCCTTGGCGATGTTCTCGCGCAGGATCGGGGTGAGATCCTTTGCCTTCAGGCTGTCCACCACCATAGACCGGGCGCGGCCAGTCTTCCGGTCCACCAGCGCCAGCACCTTGTGCTTGTGGGCATAGCCACGGCTTTTCTTCTCGCCCTTGGGCTTTACGGTGCGGTCGATGCCGATGAACGTCTCGTCAACCTCGACCGTCTCACCCTCGCCGCCCATCGGGTCGAAGCCCAGCGTGCGCATCGCCTCGCGGACACGGTGCGTCATGAACCAAGCCGTCTTGTAGGTCACATCCAGCACGCGGTGGAGCTGGTGGGAGCTGATGCCCTTCTTGGAGGAGCACAGCAGATAGCAAGCCTGGAACCACTTGTAGAGCGGAACGTGGCTGGACTCGAAGACCGTGCCGACCTTCACCGTGAACTGCTTGCGGCACTGGTAGCACTTGTGGACGCCGATGCGGGTAGCGCTGCCCGCTAGCTTGCCGATCCGCTCGTAGCCGCCGCAGTGCGGGCACACCGGGCCGTTCGGCCAAACGATGCTCTCCAGCTTCGCGTAAGCGGCTTCTTCGTCGTGGAAGTACGGGGCGGACAGGACGGACATAGGGGCATTTCCTCTATGTCCCTACCTTACCCTGGTACCGTGGGTTTTTAAAGTATATAAACGCCTTCTTTTTGGGGTTGTGACCCGTTGTCCGCGCACCGGATGGCCGACGGTGGTGGCAAATCACCGGATGACCGCGCATCGCACAGCGACAGGCGGCCGGGCGCAAGGACCCATCCACGCGCGATTGCCAGCGCCCGCGCACCCTGACATGATGCGCTAACCATTCCTTCACCAAGCCAACCGAAGCCAGCCGCGCCCGCGCCATGACGACGACCATCGAAGATCTCATCGCCAAGGCGATCAAGGACGCCGACAAGTCCTTTTTCAACGAGGACTACGCCAAGCAGGCCAAGGCCGTGACCACCGCGCTGAAAAAGGCGGGGTACGAGGTGGCCCCGGTGAAGCCGCCGGAAGGGTTGGTGGAATGGGCCAAGGAGAACATCCCCTTTGGTCGGTTGCGCCCGGCGGAACTCATCACCCAGATGTACTCGATGATGGTCGAGAACGTGCGGCGGTTCGACAAGTAAGCGCGCGAAAGAACCGCGCGCAGGTTTCGCCCGCGCCGGTTCGATGGTAATACCACGAGACGCGGACGCCGTTTCTTTTCAGCCACTTCCCGCACCGCGCCAAAAACGTCACACCGTCGGCTTTTGCACGGGCCGCGCCGTTGACTCGGATGCTGCGTGAGCGTAATTCAATGCGCCAACCAATCGGAGCGGAAAACCGTTCCATCCCAGGGCACGCACCACCCAGCCGTCGCGGCACTCGTCATGTTCCGCCGCGATCGGCCGCCGAACAGAGGACGACGCAATGGCAAACGGCAGCGGTCGGCCGCTCTCCCCGCATCTTCAGGTCTACAAACTCCCGTTGACCGCGATCCTGTCCATCACGCACCGCATCACGGGCGTGGGGCTGGCCGTGGGCACCCTTCTCCTGACCTGGTGGCTGGTGGCCGCCGCCGTCAGCCCCGAAGCCTTTGCGCGCGCGCAGGGCTTCATCGGTTCAGGCTTTGGCCTGCTGCTGATGTTCGGCTGGTCGGCCGCGCTCTACTACCACCTGTGCAACGGCATCCGTCACCTGGTGTGGGATGCCGGCAAGTCGTTCGAGCTGTCGGACGCTGACCGCAACAACCGGATCGTTCTGGGTGCGGCTGCCGCGCTCACCGTGCTGACGTGGATCGTCGGCCTGGCCGTGTGGTGAGGAGAGAGAGCATGGCGTCCAACACCTCGGATCTGCGTTCGCCGCTGGCCCGCGCGCGCGGCCTCGGTTCGGCCAAGGATGGTACGGAGCATTGGTGGGGGCAGCGCCTGTCCGCCATGGCGCTGGTCCCGCTGACCATCTGGTTCGTCTTCGGCGTCATCCGCCATCTGGGGGCCGACTACACGGCTTTCCACGCCTGGATGAAGTCGCCCTTCTCGGCGGTGATGATGATCCTGACCGCCGTCGTCACCTTCCACCACGCCCATGCGGGCCTGCAGGTGGTGATCGAGGATTACGTCCACGTTGAATGGCAGAAGCTGGCGCTGCTGATCGCCGTCAAGTTCCTGTCCTTCGCGCTCGCGGCGGCCTGCGTGCTCGCCGTCGCCAAGATTTTCATCGGAGCCTGACGACCATGGCGACCGCCTATCAGATCATCGATCACACCTATGACGTCGTCGTCGTCGGCGCCGGCGGGGCCGGTCTGCGCGCCACCTTCGGCATGGCCGAAAAGGGGCTGAAGACCGCCTGCATCACCAAGGTGTTCCCCACGCGCAGCCACACCGTTGCCGCCCAGGGCGGCATCTCGGCGGCGCTCGGTAACATGGGCGAGGACGATTGGCGCTACCACATGTACGACACCGTGAAGGGGTCGGACTGGCTGGGCGACCAGGACGCCATCGAGTACATGTGCCGCGAGGCCATTCCGGCGATCATCGAGCTGGAGCATTACGGCGTGCCGTTCTCGCGCACCCCGGAAGGCAAGATCTACCAGCGCGCCTTCGGCGGCATGACCGCGCAGTACGGCAAGACCCAGGCCTATCGCACCTGTGCGGCCGCCGACCGCACCGGCCACGCCATGCTGCACACGCTCTATCAGCAGTCGCTGAAGCATGAGGCCGAATTCTTCGTCGAGTATTTCGCGCTCGACCTCATCATGGAAGACGGCGTCTGCAAGGGCGTGCTCGCCTGGAACCTGGACGACGGCACCATCCACCGCTTCCGTGGCCAGCTCGTCGTTCTGGCGACCGGCGGCTATGGCCGCGCGTATTTCTCGGCGACCTCGGCCCACACCTGCACGGGCGACGGCGGCGGCATGGTGCTGCGCGCCGGCCTGCCGATGCAGGACATGGAGTTCGTGCAGTTCCACCCGACCGGCATCTACGGCTCCGGCTGCCTCATCACCGAGGGCGTGCGCGGCGAGGGCGGCTATCTGACCAACTCCAACGGCGAACGCTTCATGGAGCGTTACGCGCCGTCGGCCAAGGATCTGGCCTCGCGCGACGTCGTGTCCCGCTCGATGACCATCGAGATTCGCGAAGGGCGCGGCGTGGGTGAGCACAAGGACCACATCCATCTGCACCTGGAGCATCTGCCGCCCGAGATCATCCACCAGCGCCTGCCCGGCATCGCCGAGACGGCCAAGATCTTCGCGGGTGTGGACGTGACCAAGGAGCCGATCCCGGTTCTGCCGACCGTCCACTACAACATGGGCGGCATCCCCACCAACTTCCGCTGCGAAGTGGTCTCGCCCACCGCCGAAAACCCCGATCAGGTCGTGCCCGGCCTGATGGCGATCGGCGAAGCGGCCTGCGTGTCGGTCCATGGCGCGAACCGCCTCGGCTCGAACTCGCTGCTGGATCTGGTGGTGTTCGGCCGTGCGGCGGCCATCCGCGCGGCGGAAATCGTCACGCCGGGCAAGTCGGTGTCGGTCAAGGCCGACAGCGCCGACGCCGCCCTGGAGCGTTTCGACCGCATCCGCAACGCCAAGGGGTCGATCAAGTCGGCCGACCTGCGCCTGGAAATGCAGCGGACGATGCAGAACAACTGCGCCGTCTTCCGCACCGGCGACGTGCTGAGCGAAGGCGTGAAGAAGATCGACGCCATCTTCGCCAAGAAGAACGACATTTCCATCAGCGACCGCTCGCTGGTGTGGAATTCCGATCTGGTCGAGGCGTTGGAACTGGACAACCTGCTGTTCCAGGCCGTCGCCACCCTGCATTCGGCGGAAAACCGCCCGGAAAGCCGTGGTGCGCACGCGCGTGAGGATTACCCGAACCGCGACGACGAGGATTGGATGAAGCACACGGCGATTTGGGTGGAAGAAGGCGGCCAGACGAAGATCGATTATCGTCCGGTCCACCTCTACACCCTGACCGACGAGGTCCAGGTGTTCCCGCCCAAGGCCCGCGTCTACTAAGCCCCGCATCGGCAAGGATAGCAACCATGGTTGAATTCAACCTGCCCGCCAACTCCAAGGTCGGTGTCGGCAAGACCATCAACGTCGCGAACGGCGCCAAGCGGGCGAAGAGCTTCAAGATCTACCGCTGGAGCCCGGACGACGGCCAGAACCCGCGCGTCGACACCTACATCGTCGACCTCGACAAGTTCGGGCCGATGATCCTCGACGCGATCATCTACATCAAGAACCAGGTCGACAGCACGCTGACCTTCCGCCGCTCCTGCCGTGAAGGCATCTGCGGGTCGTGCGCGATGAACATCGACGGCACGAACACGCTGGCCTGCCTGAAGGCCATCGAGGATGTGAAGGGCGACGTCGCGATCTACCCGCTGCCGCACATGCCGGTGGTCAAGGATCTCGTGCCCGACCTGAAGCACATCTACGCCCAGTTGGCCTCGATCAAGCCGTGGCTGCAAACGCAGTCCCCGGCCCCGAGCCGCGAGCGTCTGCAATCGCCGGAAGACCGCGCCAAGCTGGACGGTCTGTACGAGTGCATCCTGTGCTTCTGCTGCTCGACCTCCTGCCCCAGCTATTGGTGGAACGGCGACCGTTACCTCGGCCCGTCGATCCTCCTGCAAGCCTACCGCTGGATCGCCGACAGCCGCGACGAAATGACGGGCGAGCGCCTCGACAACCTTGAGGATCCGTTCCGCCTGTACCGTTGCCACACCATCATGAACTGCACCAAGGCGTGCCCGAAGGGTCTGAACCCCGCCAAGGCCATCGCCGAGATCAAGAAGCTGATGGTGGCCCGCCGCTGATCCACCCGATCCGCGACGCTGGTCCGTGACCCCGACGAGGCGCTTCGCAAGGAGCGCCTCGTTTCTTTTTGGGCCTGATGGGGCGCTCCGCAAGGAGCGTCCCGTTTGTTTTTGGACGTGATGGGGCCGGTTGACCCGACGCGGTGAGCGGGTATGCTCAACGAACAGGCAATTTTGGATCCCAGGAAGGACAACGATCATGGGTGGAACGACGGGGCAGGCGTGGAGTTGGGTGCAGGGCGAATGGCTGGAGGGCAATCCCCCCATCGTCGGGCCGCTGTCGCACGCCCTGTGGCTGTCGTCGGTGGTGTTCGACGGCGCGCGCGCCTTCCAGGGCGTCGCCCCCGATCTGGGGCTGCATTGCGAACGCGCCATCCGCTCCGCCCTGGTGATGGGGCTGGCCCCGATGGTCACGGCGGGGGAGATCGAGGAATTGTGCTGGGACGGCATCCGCCGCTTCGGCCCCGACGCGGAGCTGTACATCCGCCCGATGTTCTTCGCGGAGGAGGGCTTTGTCTCGCCCGATCCGGCGACCACGCGCTTTGTGCTGTCGATCTATGAGGATCCGATGCCCAAGCCGACCGGCTTCGCCGCCTGTCTGTCCAGCCGCCGCCGCCCGATCCCCAGCATGGCCCCGACCGAGGCCAAGGCCGCCTGTCTCTACCCGAACGCCGGTCTGGCGCTGACCGAGGCGCGCAAGCGCGGCTTCCAGAACGCCATCATGCTGGACGCCATCGGCAACGTCGCCGAATTCGCCACCGCCAACCTGTTCATCGCCAAGGATGGGGTGGTGCGCACGCCGGTTCCCAACGGCTGTTTCCTGAACGGCATCACCCGCCAGCGCATCATCGCCCTGCTGCGCGCCGACGGCGTGACGGTGGAGGAAGTGACCTTGACCCCCGCCGACGTGCTGAACGCCGACGAGGTGTTTTCCACCGGCAACCACGCCAAATGCGTGCCGGTGACGAAGGTGGAGGATCGCGTCTTCGCGCCGGGTCCGCTGTTTGCCCGCGCCCGCGCGCTCTATTGGGAATACGCGTTCCGTTAATCCGCCTGGCGCAACCGCAGGGCCACCGCCCGGTGATGCGCCAGCGCGGCGCACAGCCGGGCGAGCCACCCGTCGGATGGGCAGGCGCGAAGCGGCAGGCGGGGGGATCAGAGCGCGGCATGGCGGCAGCATCGCGCCACCACGCAGCCCAATCAAGGAAATTTACCCTAAAACCATAGACATTGAGGTCGCCGGAGCGGCTGCTCCGATGGCGGCGCTCACCCTGCGATGGTCCTCACCCTGTGATGCTCACTGGCTGGCCCAGATGATGCGGGCCATCCACGCAACCTCGCCGCGCGGGATGCTGCGGTCGGGGTGGGCGCGGTTGATCGACAGAAGTTCGATGCGGGTCGCGGTTTCGCGGACCAACTGCTTGGCCATCACCTCGCCGCCGCGCGTGCGCACGACGACGCGGTCGTTGCGGCGGATTTGGGCGGCGGGCGACACGATGATGGTGTCGCCGTCGCGGTAGACCGGTTCCATGCTGTCGCCGGCGATTTCCAGCGCGTAGGCCTGCGGATCGCCCAGGCTGGGGAACAGCAGCTCGTCCCAGCCGGTGCCGACCGGGAACCCGGCGTCGTCGAAGTACCCGGCGTTGCCCGCCTGGGCGTAGCCGATGACCGGAACCCGCTGGAACGCGCCGGGTCCGGCGGTATCCCCGATCAGCGAGACGAAATCGGTCAGCGACACACTGGTCGCGTCCAGCACCTTGGAGATGCTTTCGGTCGAGGGCCAGCGCAGCTTGCCGTCGCCGGTCGTCCGTTTGCTCTTGTTGAAGGTGGTCGGATCCAATCCGGCGCGGCGCGCCAGGCCCGACGCGGAGAGGCCGCTTTGCGCCGCGAGGCGATCAATGGCCCGCCAGATGTCCGTGTGTTTCAGCATGGGACGATAATCACATAATCCCGCCGCACCGTCCCTAGGAACTTTTTCATAAAATCATTGACCGCACCCCGTAATAGAAACAAAAAGAAAACACAAACACCACCCCACCGGGAAAAAACCCGTGACGGCGGGTGGGGTGGGGTGCGGTTGGGAAACAAAGCTTGGGTGTTCCCCACGCGGGACCGCCTGCGGACCGCCCCCCGCTCCACCCGTCCGTCCGACAGGAGACGAGCATGGCGATCCCCCATTGTGTCCCCACCAGCCGCCCCGCCGCCAACCCGCCGCCGGGCGTGATCGTGCGTTCGGGCGATCCCTTTGGCGTCGAGGGGACCCCCTTCAACAGCGCCGAGGAGGCGTGGTTCTGGTCGGTCCAGGCCGAGGACGCCAAGGCGGCGGGCGCGCGGGTGGCCGCCGGGCGCGGCGCGGTGCAGCGCCCCTGCGAACCGGCGGACGTGATGCGGGCGGTGGATCGCCTGTACCGCAGCCGCGCCCTGCTGCGCGACCATCTGTATGTGCTGGCCCATTACGGCCGCCGCCTCAGCGCGCCCGATCCCGACCGCCACCGCGAGCAGCGCGCCCACAGCCTGTGGGGGGAGGCGTTCGCCCGGCTGGCCCCGGTGCTGCGGGCCAAGGGCATCGTGCGATGAGCCACGCCCCCGCATCACTCCCGGTCCCCCGCCGCGCGCCCGGGGAACCGGCCACCGCCCCGGCCGCCTGGGTGGTGTTCCGGGGGGAGTCGCCCTTGTGGTGGTTGCGCCCGCTCAAACCCGGCTTCCGCCACTGTCTGGCCCTGTTGAACGACGGGCGGCGCTGGGTGGTGGTCGATCCGCTCGCCCCCTTCACCGACGTGGCGGTGCTGGATCTGCCGCCGGGCTTCGATCTGCCCGGCTGGTACCGCGACCAGGGGCTGACGGTGGACACCGCGCCGTTGCGGCGCGGGTTGACCCGCCCGGCCCCCTGGGGGCCGTTCACCTGCGTGGAGGCGGTCAAGCGGCTGCTGGGGCTGCACGCGCCCTTTGTCGTCACCCCGTGGCAATTGCACCGCCATCTGACCCGCGCCGCCCACGGCGTTTGAGGGAGAGGTCGTTTGAGGGAGAGTTCCGCCATGCCCAACCGCCACCGGGCCGATCTGGCCCCGCCGGATCACCCGCACCCCCCTTCGGAACCGGACCGGGAGGAGGCGCAACGCCTGCTGGAGCGCTACCGCGCCGCCCGCGAACGCCGCACCGTGTGGGAAAGCCATTGGCAGGAGTGCTACGACCACGCCCTGCCGAACGGCCAGCCCTTTCGCGGGGTCGGCACGCCGGGGGACCGGCGGGTCGATCGGCTGTTCGACGGAACCGCTCCCGACGCGGTGGAGCAGCTCGCCGCCAGTCTGTTGTCGGAACTGACGCCGCCCTGGTCGCGCTGGTTCGGCTTTCAACCCGGCCCGGCGCTGACCGGGGCGGAGCGTGACCGCGTCGCCCCGATGCTCGACCGCGCCGCCGGGCTGGTCCAGGCGCATTTCGACCGCTCCAACTTCGCGGTGGAGGCGCATCAGGCGTTTCTCGACCTTGTCACCGTCGGCACCGCCTGCCTGCTGATGGAGGAGGCCGCCCCCGGCGGTGAGTCGGCCCTGCGCTTCACCGCCGTGCCGCTGGCCGAAGCGGTGCTGGAGGAGGGGCCGGACGGCCGCCTCGACGCCACCTTCCGCCGCAGCGAGGCCACGCTCGCCCAACTGCGCCACCGCTTCCCCGCCGCCGCCCTGCCGGACGCGGTGGAGCGGGGCGGGGCCGACGAGCCGGACCGCCGGTTCCCGCTGGTGGAAGCGGTGCTGCCCGATGGTCTGGCCTACCGCTGGGGCGTGGTGCTGGACAGCGGTCTGGCCGATCCGTCCTGGCTGGCGCAGGGGCGCTTCGCCCAATCGCCCTTCGTCAATTTCCGCTGGCTGAAGGCCCCCGGCGAAACCTATGGCCGCTCCCCGGTGATGAAGGCGCTGCCCGACATCAAAACCGCCAACAAGGTGGTGGAACTGGTGCTGAAAAACGCCTCCATCGCCGTGACCGGCATCTGGCAGGCCCGTGATTTATATTTTCCGATGGTTGCGTGAGCTTTCTGGAATTGGCTAGTCACATTGATTTTACAGGGTTTTTTACGAGATAGTGGGGCAACGACACTCCGGGAAAACTCACGCATTTTCCCTTGCCTGCTTACATGGCGCTTACATGGAGACGCCGCCCAATGCCGAAGATCACAAAAAAGTTGGTCGATGTGACGACCGCCGACGGGCGGACGCGCTTCCTCTGGGATGACGAATTGCCCGGTTTCGGCTTCTGCGTCACGGTGGCCGGGGCGAAATCCTACGTTGTGCAATATCGCTTTGGTGGCCGCTCCCGCCGGATGACCGTCGCCCGCCATGGCGTCATGACCCCGGATGAGGCCCGCAAAGAGGCGCGCCTGATCCTGGCCGACGTGGCGCGCGGGTTGGACCCGGCGGCGCGGCGTGAGGAACAGCGGCGTGACCTCTCGGTGTCCGAACTGTGCGACCTCTATGTGTCGGAGGGGATGACCACAAAGAAGCCGTCCACCATCGCGACCGACAAGGGCAAGCTGGAGCGGCATGTCAAGCCGCTGCTGGGCAAGCGTCTGCTGCGGTCCATCACCCGTGCGGACATCGAGCGGTTTCAGGCGGACGTTGCCACCGGCAAGACCGCTGCCGACATCAAGGGCGGGTTCAAATCCCGCTCGACCGTGACCGGAGGGCGAGGGGCTGCCGCCCGCGTCCTGGGGCTGCTGTCGGGCGTGTTTCAGTTCGCGGTGAACCGCAACCTGCGCCCTGACAATCCGGTGCGGGGCGTCAAGCGGTTTGCCGATAAGAAGTGCGAACGGTTCCTGTCGCCGTCTGAAATGGCGCGGCTTGGCAAGGCGTTGGCCGACCTGATCGACGAAGGAGCCAATCCGGTTGCGGTCAATGTCGCGCGCCTGCTGGCGTTGACCGGCTGCCGACGCGGTGAAATCACCGGGTTGCGTTGGGAGTGGGTGGATTGGGATCGGGCGTGCATTCGCTTCCCCGACTCCAAGACCGGGGCAAAGGTGGTGCCGTTGGGCGCGGCGGCGCTGGGGCTGCTGACCGCCTTGCAGGGCGATGAGCGAACCGGCCCGGTGTTCCCTGGTCGGGGGCGCGACGGCACCACCACCGCCGTGTGGAAGGTGTGGGACAAGGCCCGGACGCGCGCCGAGTTGCCGGGCGTGCGCATTCACGACCTGCGCCACAGCTTCGCCAGCGTCGGCGCGTCGGGTGGCGACAGCCTTGTTGTGATCGGTGCTTTGCTGGGCCATCGGGACACCACCACCACGGCCCGCTATGCCCACCTGTCGAACGATCCCCTGAAGGCTGCCGCCGACCGGATCGCCGGGACCATTGCCGCCGCGATGAAGGGAGAGACCAGCGGCAACGTGGTGCCACTCGCATCCAAAAGGCCGGGGCGTTCATAGGCGTTGAACTTGTGGGCGTTGAACTTCGGGGCTGCGACTCGGGACGCGTTGAAACATCTATCATCCGATGATAGGTTTAAGGCGCTGGGGAGGGGGCATGGTTGATGAACAATGGGGGCTTCAAACCCTTCTCGATATGGATGGGCAGCGCGGTGAAGTCGGGGGCGGCTATTGGTTCAAGATCGAAGCGCGCGCGGTCCCGCTGTCACCGGCCATTCCGCACGGGGTCAAATACTCGCTGACGCTGCATGTCATGGAGGGGCCGCGCATCTTCGGGATCGACAACGCGCACGCTCCGAAGGTGACGGGGGAAAGGCGCGGGCCGGGGCGGGTGCGGCGGATTGAGTACGACCACCAGCATCATGGGCAGAAAATCAGCTTCTACGAATATGTGTCGGCGCAAGACCTGTTGACGGACTTTTTCGCCAAAGTCGATGCGGTGCTGAAAGAGCGAGGGGTGAAATCATGACCGAACGTGTCGTCAAGGTGGGGATCGCCACCTATGAACAGCAAAAGGCGCGGTTGATGGCCATCGCTCGCGGTGAACACAAGCCTGCGCCGGATGAGCCGAAAATCTGGTTCTCGTCCATCGAAAGCTTTGCGCAAGTCCTTTCGACCAAGAACCAACTGCTGTTGGAATTGATCGCGGAAGCCAAACCGTCATCCGTGGCGGAATTGGAAAGCTTGAGCGGGCGGAAGGGGCCGAACCTGTCGCGCACCCTGAAGACGCTGGCCGGGTTCGGGCTGGTCGATTTGCAACGCCACGGGCGCACCCTGGTGCCGCGTGCCGTTTATGATCGGGTGTCGGTGGATTTGCCATTGCTCACCGCTGCGCACCAACGTGGGGCGTTGCTGTGAAGCGTCTGGACGAGGCTTGCCCCCACGTTGCTGCGGCGCGGATCGGGCGCAAGCGTGAGACGGTGCATTCACGGCCCGTGACGTGATCGTGCTGAACCCGAAGATCCCCCCGTCACTGAACGGCCAAACCGACTTCACGGACCGCACGCAAAACATAGCTTCGCGCTGGTTTGCGAGCAACTCTTGATTGGGGCGGGTATGGACCTGAAACGCAAGCGCATCGGCGGCATGTCTGGTCTTGCTCTTGACGTGGCGTGCGCCTCCCCGCACGCTGAATCGGTCTGTTGAGGGCGGAAGACCCAGCCGCCGCACTTTCCCGCAAGGGCGAGTTGAGGGCTTGACCCAAGAGATCCGTAATGGGGCACGGCTCAGACATGAAGGCCCGGCTTTCGCTGGGCCTTCTTTGCTTTCCGCTGTTGGCGGGCAGCGCTTCCGGTTGAAGGACCTGGATCGGCAGGGGCGTGAGCGGCGGGTGTTTGAGTGCGCCTGTTATGCTGGCGTGCCAGCGTGCAGCCGTTTTTTCAGGAAGGCTTGACCGACCGGAACGAATGTGGAACGAATAACCCCGCCAACGCCAGAAAACCAACCAAAGCCCGCCCGGTTCCGCCGTGGCGGGCTTTTTGTTTCAGGGAGCTTCCTTGCGCAGACGCACCCCAGCGCCACCGCCGTTTTCAGGGATGAACTCAACGCCCGCCGCTTCCAGGGCGGCGCGGATCGCGGCGAGGGTGGTTTCATATGCGGAGATCGTGCCGGGTTTTGATTCAAGCCGTTTGATGGTTGGCAAGGAGACCTTGGACTGTTCAGCCAAGTCACGCTGTTCCCAGCGCACGAGCATCCGTGCGGCTCTGACTTGCTCGCTGGTCAGCATGAGATGATACCTCAGGTATTGACTAGTGTTTGCTGGTTAGATTATGCCTGAGGTATCATGTTTTGCCAAGGAAGCCATCATGCGAGAGTTTCTTGCCACCCCCAAGGTGCGCCCTGATCGGGGCGCTGTTTCCCGCCGCCGGTTGGCGGCTCGTGCGGTTTCAGGGAGCTTCCTTGCGCAGACGCACCCCAGCGCCACCGCCGTTTTCAGGGATGAACTCAACGCCCGCCGCTTCCAGGGCGGCGCGGATCGCGGCGAGGTTGTTATGAGTTGGCGATCCCCGGCCCGCTTCAAAGTTGCGGATGGTGCTCTCGCCAAGATGGGATGCTTCGGCAAGCCGCTTTTGCGACCAGTCGATTAGTGCGCGAGCCGCACGGCATTGGGCTGGTGTCATCATGACAACGACAATGGCCGAAATAACGAAAATCGTCAACCGATACCGGAATGCGCTTGCTTCGTTTCGCGCACCGTTTTACGGTACCGAATAACGAAAAACGTTAATCTGAATATGCGAGGCCATCATGCGAGAGTTTCTTGCCACCCCCAAGGTTGCCAAGAGGAAGCTCAACAACCCTGGTCCGCGTGCGATCATCGCCATGGAAGCCCAACTGATCCAGCTTGAGGGGGCCATCAACGCCTTGAGCGTGATCGCTGAGACCATGGGACATGGTGAGGCTCCGTCTGCCGCCTCCTACCTGTCCAGGGCGGCAGCCGAACACCGGGAAGAGCTACAGCGGCTGTGGTTGATCGCGTTCAAGGCGGTTTCGCCGCTCGCCTGACCAACGATCTTGACATGTTGGGAGAGTCACAACATTATCCAGACAGTCCGGGAAAACAATGTTGAGACAACGCCAACATTAGGGGTGCGTGATGAACCTGAGAAACCTGTATGCGCAAGGGATGGCCGAAGCGCTCAATATGACCTTGCATGAGTTGTACGACTGGGAGCGAGCCATCCGGGACGATGGGCAGTTTTCCGGCGGGCGCTCCGGCCCTGGTGGCGGAACCCCGGCCACTCCGGGGAACGTTGCGCTGTTGCTGAGTGCGATCTTGGGGAGTCCAACCAAGCGCAACGCCGGGCGGATCGCAAAGACTCTCAATCTTGGCGCAATGTATATTTCCCCGAATCAACAGTCCCGTGATGCTTTTGGAGAACAAAAATGCCCTCTGACTGGGCAAAGTTACTTTGGTGAAGCGTTGACGGTTCTGTTGGCTCTGCCTCAGAAAGCCCGAGACATTGATCGGATCGAGGTTGATCCCGACATCAAAACATTTACGATTTGGGAGAGTTATTCCCTAGACGGAAAGATTTACACGCCGAAACATCGGTTTGCGTTTCCCGATGCTGATGAAAAGGAGGTTCCCCCCATCCGCACGGTGCGCATTCTGACCGGCAAGGCGCTGCGGGCTATCGCTGAAGCGATGGCGGCGGATGAAGAGGACAACGGCTGAGTTGACTGGGGGCATTGGCCCCAACTTCGAAAGGAACCACAACATGTCTGATCTGAGCATTCGGCAGAATGACGTTCTGCCGCAAAGCCCTGACCTTTGCCTTCCGCCCGCCCTGCGCAAGCCGCGCCTGCGCCGTTGGGAGGCTGCCGAGTATCTGGAATTGGTCCACGGCGTGACCGTCGCCCCGGCCACGCTTGCCAAATACGCCAGCGTCGGGGGTGGCCCGGCCTTCAACAAGGGGGTGAGCCGGACGCCGCTGTACCCCGTCGCGGAACTCGACCGCTGGGCGGTTGAGCGCATGGGGAAGTTGGTCCGCTCCACCAGCGACCTGGGTGCGTGATTGGCGGATCGAAGGGGGGGAGGGCTGCACCATGAACGCTGAGGGAGGATACACCCGGCAGTATCGGCGGCTGTGGGACAACCCGGTTTTTCGAAGCAAGCAAGAGGCCGCTGTGTTTTCGTGGATGCTGGCCGCTGCCCAATGGCGGGATGGCCGCATTTCGACGAAATACGGCCCTGTGCGCCTGGAAACCGGGGAACTCCTGATCGCGGAACGCAGCTTGGCCGAAGAGTTCGGCTTGCACCGAAACACCATGCGGAACCTGATCCAACGCATGGTTGACGATGGCATGATTGCCCTGTTTCGGGACCGCTGCCCGCAGAACGCCGGGACCATCGCCCGCATCATGAATTACAAGGAATATCAAGGTATTGATGGCGATTTTGGACCGCAAGAGGACCGCTTGAAGACCACAAGCGGGACCAGTTCAGGACCGCAAGAGGACCGCTTTAGGACCAAGAACAAAGAAGGGAATACAGTTAAAGAAGTTAACTGTTGTGTTGATGGGCGCGAGCCGGTTTCCGATCTGGCCGGTGATCCGGTTCCATCCGGCAACCCCCAGCCTGAGCCGAATGGGGGGCTTCGGGTGATTTTGGCCGAACGGGCGATCATTCACGCGTTCGACAACGCCCGCGCTGCGGCCTTTGGCGAAGACCAACGCCGCCCCTTCCCTCACCCCACGGACATCACCCACGCCAAGCGATGGGTTGCGGCGGGTGCGGACGATGCGCTGTGCGAGGGGGTGTTTTCCGCAATCTGCGCCGCGATGGCCGCCCGGTCCCAAGCTCCACCGGGAACGTTGTCCTACTTCGAGAAGCCCATAGCCGACGCCATCGCCCAACGAAACCGCCCAATGCCCAAGGGAGGCCCGCATGAACACCGTCGCCCCGTTCAACCCATTCGGCACGCTTCCCAAGGAAACCATTTCGAGGCGCTACTTGAGCGCGACCTTGAGCGCTGTTTTGGCGACGCCTGAAACCGTCGTGTTCACCGACGATCATGGAGCCGAAAACCGCCCGTGCCCGTGGCATCCGCCCGCTGTCATCACCGACGAGATGAAACGCGATGCGGTCCACGCGTTGGGGGTTCTGAAGGTCCAATCCAGGCCGGTGAACCAAGAGGAGGCTGATCGGTTCGTGGCCCATGTGGCGAATCTGTGCGCGGGAAAGGACTTGCCGCCCGAACGCAAGCTGATGGGGGCCGCGTCGGCCATTCTGCGCGCGGGCTATCCCGCTGCGATCATCAACGACGCGGATGTTGTCAAACGGGTCTTGCGGCGGCTGACCGTTCCGGGCCGTCCGACATGGTGGCCGAGTTGGCCGGAATTGGAAGCTGCCTTGGACGCGGAGCGTGCGGCCTTCCGGCAGGAATGGGAGCGCTTGACGGTGATCGCCAAAGGGGGAGCCGGTCCCCGGATCGGGCGTTGGCGTGACACGGACGGTTCCGACCACAACGCGACGCCAACGGAAGCGCAAAAGGCGAACGTCGCCAAGCTGCTGGCCGACGCTGGCATCATCAAGCGGATGCCGGGTGTCCGGTGATGTGTCAAGGGTGCGGAAATCATTCTGTTCCGGTTGGAAAACCCTGGAATGATGAAGAAAAGACAAATCACAAGGCGTGTGGTTGTTTTGATTTTATAACTTGATTGCGCGGATACTGCGACGAATTTTGCTTTTGTACGGCAAAGGACGCGGCAAATGTTTGGAGCAATCAAGGGATTTTTCACGGATACTGAGCGCAAGAGCGCGGACGGCTATGAGGTTCTGACCGGCGGGGCGTTGCCGACCGCTGCCGGTGTGTCGGTTTCCCCGGAAACCGCCATGCGCTGTTCGGTGTCCTTCGCCTGCATCAAGGTCATTGCCGAAACCATGGGGCAACTGACCCCGCACCTGTACCGCCGCAAGGGCGATGACCGGGAGCGCGCCACCGACCATCCCCTTTACGCCCTGGTGACGAAGGCCGCGAACGACTGGACCCCGGCCAGCGAGTTCCGGCTTGTGCTGGGCACCCACCTTGCCACCCACGGCAACGCCTTTGCCTTCGTCAACCGGGACGGCGAGGGCCGGGTGGTGGAGTTGATCCCGCTCGATCCCCGCGCGGTTTCCATCCGGCAAGACCCGCGCACCATGGCCCCGGTCTACAGCGTCGCCACCGGCAACCCGGCGCTGCCCGCCCGCGACTATGACCGATCCGAGATCCTGCACATCCGGGGCGTGGGGCTGGACGTTCACAAGGGCGCGTCGCCCGTCACGCTGGGCCGGGAGGCCATTGGCCTGTCTTTGACGTTGGAGGCCCATTGCGCCGGGCTGTTCGGTCGCGGTGCCAAGCCGTCCGGGATTTTGAAGGTCAAGGGCAAGAAGACGCCCGAGGCGTTGCAGCGCATCCGCGCCCTGTTCACCCGCTTCTATTCGGGGGCGGACGCCGAACACCGGACGATGATGTTCGATGACGACATGGATTTCACCCAAATCCAGTTGAACAGCGTGGACGCGCAAACCCTGGAAATGCGCCGGTTCCAAATCGAAGAGGTGTCGCGCTTTTGGCGGGTGCCGCTGCATCTGGTCAACGAAATGGACCGCGCCACCCACGCGAACGCCGAGAGCATGGGGCAACAATTCCTCACCTTCTGCATGTTGCCCATCTTGCGCAGTTGGTGCGACGCGCTGGCGATCACGCTGCTTTCGCCCGACGAACGGGACAGCCTTTATTTTGAATTTCTGGTGGACGATCTGGCCCGCGCCGACATCGCCGCCCGGTTCGAAGCGATGAGCAAGGCGATTTCGTCGGGCATTCTGAACCCGAACGAAGCCCGCGCGATGGAGAACCGCCCGCCCTACGCCGGGGGTGAAACCTTCATGCGCCCGGTCAACACCGCGCCCGCCCCGACCACAGGGGGCGCGCATGGAACGGCTTGATCTGGAGTTCAAAGCCGCCCCCAGCGGTGCCGGGCTGATCGAGGGGCTTGCGTCGCCCTTCGGGGGTACGCCCGACCGCGTGCGCGACATCGTGGCCCCCGGTGCCTTCTCCCGCTCGCTGGCCGAACACAAGGCGCGCGGCACCATGCCCGCCATGCTGTTGAGCCACGATCCGGCGGCGGTTGTCGGGGCGTGGGAGCGCGTCGAGGAAACCCCGCGTGGGTTGACGGTGGCCGGGCGGCTGACCCTGGGGACCACCACCGGGGATGACGCCTATGCCCTGGCCCGCGCCAAGGCGCTGACCGGCCTGAGCATCGGTTTCCGCACCATCAAGGCCACCCGCCTGCCCGGCGGCATCCGGCGGTTGGATGAGGTGGACTTGCTCGAAATTTCACTGGTGTCGGTTCCGGCTGCCCCCGCCGCGACCATCACCAGCGTGAAATCCTTCCCCGCCGTTTCGACGGCACGAACCCACGAGGAAAAGACCATGGCCGATCCGAACGCGGCGACCACCGACACCACCGACACGCCCCCCGCCGACACCCGTCTGACCGCCTTGGAAGGGACGGTTTCCGACATCGACAAGCGTTTGAAATCGGTTGAGGACAGCATGGGGACCACCGCGAAAGGCGTCTCGCGCATTGAAACGATGCTGCGCCGTCCGGGAACCGCCGCGACCACGGGCGACGCGGCAACCACCGCGCCCGAACGCAAGGCGTTTGAAGCCTACCTCCGGGGCGGAACCGCCGGGATGGAGTTCACCGAGGTGAAGACCCTGCGCACGGGCGACGACACCAGCGCGGGCTATCTGGCCCCGGCGGAGTTCATCGCGGAGGTGGACAAGAACATCGTGCTGTGGTCGCCCGTCCGTCAACTTGCCACCGTGCGCAACACGGCGCGCGGATCGGTGGAACTGCCCAAGCGGATCGGTCGCCCCACCGCGACGTGGGTGGAGGAACTGGAAGACCGCGACGACACCGAAACCGGCTCGCGCTATGGCAAGTCGGCCTATGAGGTGAAGGAACTGACCGCCTATGTCGATGTGGCGTTCAGCACGCTGGAAGACGCCGCCGTGGACATCTTCGCGGAACTCGCCGCCGATCTGGCCGAAGAGTTCGGGCAAGCGGAGGGTGAGGCGTTCGTCACCGGCAACGGCGTCAAACGCCCCATGGGCTTCATGACCGACACCAGCATCCCGACCGTGGCGAGCGGCGACGCGGCGAAGATCACCGCCGACAGCTTGATTGACGCCTTCCACGCCCTGCCGTCGCCCTACCGGACGAACGCTGTCTGGGCGATGAACTCCACCACCCTGGGGGCGGTTCGCAAGCTGAAGACCTCGACGGGCGAATATCTGCTGTCCATGACCGGGCTGGCCGGTTCCCCCGTCACCACGATCCTGGGCCGTCCGGTGGTGGAACTGCCCGACATGCCGGACATCACGGCGGGAGCCATCCCCCTGGTGTTCGGTGACTTCGCGCAAGGCTATCGCGTGTTCGACCGGGTGGGCTTCTCCCTGCTGCGCGACGACCTGACCCAACGCACCAAGGGGAAATGCCGCTTCCACGCCCGCAAGCGGGTGGCCGGTGGCGTTCGCAAATCCGAAGCCCTGCGCAAGCTGCGCATCGCCACGAACTGAGGAAGGGCCACACCATGCGCGACCTGCTGAACAGCATCCATCCCATCACCATCATCCCGCCGGGGGTGGCGACCAGCGACAACACCCCCGTCGTGTCCGCCATCGTGGACCGGCTGGGCTATGGCTCCGTGACCTTCGTCTTGCTGACCGGCTCGCTTGCCGACGCGGACGCCACCTTTGCCGTCCTGTTGGAGCATGGCGACGCGGCGAACCTGTCCGACGCGGTGGCCGTGCCTGACGCTCTGCTGGTGGGCACCGAGGCGTTGGCGGGCTTCACCTTTGCCGACGACAACAAGGCCCGCAAGCTGGGCTATGTCGGGGGCAAGCGCTACCAGCGCCTCACCATCACCCCCACCGGCAACGCCAGCGCGGCGAACCTGGGGGCCGTGGCGATCCTGGGGCATCCGGCCAACGCCCCCACCAGCAACCCGCCGGTGTGAGGCCCGCCATGCTGACCGTCATCACCCCCGCCACCACCCGCCGACTCACCACCGTGGCCGCGATCAAGGCTGAGTTGTCCCTTGTGACGGGGGCGGATGATCCGTTCATCGCGGACCTGATCGCCCGCGCAAGCGCGACGGTCGAACGGTTCTGCAACCGCGTCTTCGCCCTGGAAACGGTGCGCGAAAGCGTTCGCCTGACGGTCGCCGCCGACGCGCTGTCCCTTGGGCGTTGGCCGGTGGTTTCCATCCTCTCGATCATCGAAGGGGGAAAGGCGCTGACCTCCGCCGATTACGAAACCGACGGTGGAGCCGGGTTCATCCACCGGCTGACCGGCTTGGATCGCCGTTGTGATTGGCCGGTTGGCAAAGTGACGGTGGAGTACACCGCCGGTTACGTCGCGCCTGGACAACCGGGCCGCACGCTCCCGGAAGACATCGAGCGGGCAACCATCATGCTGGTGAAGGCGGGTTGGTTCGCCCGATCCCGCGATCCGATGGTGCGCACGGAAGACGTGTCGGGCGTCATGGCAACCACCTATTGGGTGGGCGGCTTTGGCGCGGGCGTGTGCCTGCCCCCGGATGTTGAAGGGCTTCTCTTTCCCCACCGTCAACCGTCCATCGGGTGAACCGCCATGCTCAATCCCGGCACTTACGCGCTTGCCGACCGCGCCATCACCACCGCCATCAACGAAGCGCAGTCGCCCATTCTGGACTTGGAGGGCGTGACCGCCGTCACCATCCAGGCGCGGCTTGCCTATGGCTCCGGCGGCACGACCGCCAAGGTTTATGTGGCGACCAGCCTTGACGGCGGGATCACCTGGGTTGACGTGGCGTGTCTCGCCTTTGGCGCGGCGGGCGCGGTCAAGGTGGTGAATGTGTCCGGCCTGACGCCGAGGGGCACCCCCGCCGTTCCCACCGATGGCGCGTTGACGGACGACACCATTCTTGACGGCATTCTCGGGGACCGGCTCCGCGCGCGGATCGTGACCACCGGTACCTATGCCAACAGCATCATCTCTGTGAAGGCGGTGGTGCGATGACTCAGAACTTGCAATGCGCTCTGCAACCTTGGTATAAAAACGTCCTGCCGCTGCCTTATGGCGACGTGTATGCGTTCGTAGCTCATCTGGATAGAGCGCCAGCCTTCCAAGCTGGAGGTAGGGGGTTCGAGTCCCCCCGGGCGGCGGCAGTATGATTCCCGAAATTGCAGCCCTTGACCGCGCTCTTGCCGTGGCCGGTGAACCCGTGCTGTTGCGCCGCTTCTACGGCGTGAACCCGCGCACGAGCGTGGACGTGGAATGCATGGCCTTCGTGCGAGGCTACAAGCCGCAAGAACTGATCGGCAGCATCACCCAGACGGACATCTTCGTCATCCTGTCACCGACGGAGATCGAGCGGGCGAAGTGGCCCGGCGGTTCCGGTCTGTCGGGCACCCCAGACCCGCGCGTTCCGAGGAAAGGCGACTCGCTGGTTGTTCGCGGCACGATGCGGAACGTGGAGGCCGTGGGGCCGGTCTATGCGCGGGGTGAGTTGGTGCGCATTGAAATGAACGTGAAGGGGTGAGCCATGCCCTACGCCGCTCCCCGCATCTGCACATGCGGTTCGGTCATTCCCGCCGGTCAACGGTGCCGACGCTGCGCCAAGGCTGTGGAAGCCGCCCGCCCGGATCGCCACGCGCGCGGCTATGACGCCGATTGGTCCCGTCTGCGCCGTGCCCATCTGAAGGCGCACCCCGGCTGTGTGGTGTGTGGGGCAACCGAGGGGGTGGACGTGGACCACAAGGCCAGCATCAAGGACCGGCCCGACCGTCGTCTTGACCCGTCCAACCTTCAAACGCTCTGCCGCCTGCACCACAACCGGAAGACACACGGAAAAACATCATGATCGCAAGGGGTTGGGGTAGGGGGTTCCCAATTTCGGGGGAGAGGGGCCGGTACCGGATGGGGGTCTTCCTCCCGAGAGAGGCGAATTGAGCAAATCGGATAAGGGGTGCTGTGATGCGTGGACGGAAACCGGAGTTGAAGGCGATTGACGGCGGGCTTGCCCGGTTGCCGCCCGCGCCGTCCTGGCTGCCGACCGAGGCCAAGGCCGAATGGCGGCGGGTGGTGCCGGGGTTGCGCGCCCGCAAGACGGTGACGCGCGAAGACCTGCCCATGTTGGAATCCTACTGTCTGGCCGCTGGCACCGTCCGCCGGATGCAGGCGACCCTTGCCACCGAAGGCGACACCATCACCAGCGCCAAGGGCGAGGTGCGGCGGCACCCGGCCTTTCAGACCATGTTCCAGGCCCTGACCGAAAGCCGCCGGTTGGCTGCCGAACTGGGCTTGACCCCGGCCAGCCGCAACAAGGCCGCTCCCACGGACAACGACGATGACGACCTATCCGGCTTGGATCTCTGACGGTTCCGACATCCCCGACCCCTTGGGCTACGGGCAACGCGCCGTCGATTTCCTGCGCCTGCTGCGCCACCCGAAATCCACCCTGCCCAAGCGGGCGTTCCAGCTTCACGACTTTCAAGAGCGTCTGGTCAGACGCATCTACGGCCCGCGCCACCCGGACGGGCGGCGGATCGTGCGCAACGTCGTCATGCTGCTGCCGCGCGGCGGGCGCAAAACGAGCCTGGGCGCTGGTCTGGGGCTGCTGCACA
Organism: Azospirillum griseum; assembly: GCF_003966125.1. Taxonomy (GTDB): domain Bacteria; phylum Pseudomonadota; class Alphaproteobacteria; order Azospirillales; family Azospirillaceae; genus Azospirillum; species Azospirillum griseum. The sequence goes on along the minus strand of NZ_RXMA01000001.1, from coordinate 436,230 downwards.
CCATCGGCCCGGAGCGGGTGCCCGGCGGGCTGGCGCTGTTCGCCGCGTCGGATCGGGAGCAAGCCCGAATCGGCTTTGAGGAAGCCGCCGGTATCTGCCGGGAGGATGCCCGGATCGGTGACAAGCTGCGGTTCATCGACTACCGCCACCGGATCGAGCATCCGAAATCCGGCTGCCAGCTTCGCGCCATTTCCTGCGACGCCGCCCGGTCCCACGGCACGACCCCCACCTTTGCCCTGGTGGACGAACTGCACGCATGGCCCAAGCGCGATCTGTGGGACGTGATCCGCACCGGCTTGGTGAAGGTTCCCGGTTCCCTGTGCGTGGTCATCTCCACCGCCGGGCGCGGTCAACAGAACGTCGCCCATGACATCGTGGATTACGCCCGCCGCGTCGCCCGTGGCGAGATCGACGACCCCGGCACGCTGCCCGTCCTGTTCGAGACGGCCCCGGATGCCGATTGGCGCGACGAACGGGTGTGGTTCCGCGCCAACCCCGGTTTGGCCCATGGCTTCCCCGACATCGACGGCTTGCGGCAGCTTGCCCGTGAAGCGGAGAACCGCCCGGCGGATCGGGAGGCGTTCAAACAACTGCACCTGAACGTGTGGCTGGATCATTCGACCGACCCGTTCGTTGACATGTCGGTCTATGACGCAGGGGCCGAACCGCTCGACCTCGACGCCCTGGCGGGCGCGCCCTGCTGGCTTGGTGTGGACCTGTCGAGCAATTCGGACCTGACGGTGGTGGTGGCGTGCTGGCGCGTCGGGACGGGCTATGCGGTGCTGCCGCATTTCTTCTGTCCTGGCGACAACCTGCGGGGCCGACAGGACCGCGACGGCGTGCCCTATGTCCGCTGGGCGGATGACGGCCTGATCGAGCCGACACCGGGCAACGTGGTGGACTTCCGCGCGGTGGAAGACTGCATCCGCGACCTGTGCGACCGCTTCAACGTGGTGTCGGTGGGGATCGACCCCCACCTTGCCCGCTCCACCCTGAACACGCTGACCGAGGACGGTTATCCGGCTGTGGAGGTGCGGCAAGGCTGGATCACCATGGCCCCCGCCATCAAGGAGCTTGAGCGCGCCATCGTCGGGCGACAGTTTCAGCACGGCGGGCATGAGGTGTTGCGCTGGTGCTTCGACAACATCCAGGTGGAAACCGACCGGGCCGGAAACCGCCTGTTCAGCAAGGGCAAGGCGCGCGAGCGGATCGACGGGGCCGTTGCCTGCGCCATCGCCGTATCGCTGGCGCAACACGGTGAAGCGGGAGGCTCCATTTACGATCTGGACGTGGAGGACGAAGAGTTCTTAGTTTGACGGTGCTGTTTTTGTCGTCGCCATCAACTTCGCCGCTGCCATTTGCGGTGATATAATGAATATTAACGGCTTTCGAGAATTAGTGTGACCAAAGCAAAAAAATCGGCCCCGCAAGTGCGGGGCCATATCTTACGGCTATTGCTGAGATCAAGCTAGGCTAACGTTATGCTCTACGAGCGACCTTACGTTCCTCTTGGGCCTTATGATCGTACTTGCTCAGGGCAGCCTCGAACGAAGCGTCAACACGCCACTTCGCAAACGTCGCTCTGGCACGCTCCTCGGCGTTCTCGCAGAACTCTATCTGGTCTGTCCTGTTCATAGCTCACTCTCCATTGACTTACATAGCTAGCGCCTATCCGAGGCGGGAATCAAACGATTTCTGGATCCCCGAGCGTTGCTAGCCAAACGCGCTTTCCATTCCAGTCGTCACATTGGAGCACCTTGTACCCACATCCAACAAAGACACGAGAAATCATATAATGTTTGTCCATAGATTTTTCAGGGGGGTTATGGTCATACGTACACCTATCCACCTGTCTGGGTCGTTTTATGTTCAAAATAGTTTCGGTTAGGTAGCAAACGATCCCTAGTATCATCCATCGATCTTGTTTCGTAAACTCATCATGAATGCTTCTGCCTGTCCAATGCTCAACAGCTTCACCGGTGAAACTGTTCCTTTCGACGATATAAAAATGGTACTCGGGCCGATCCAGCGCGTAAGGGGCAAGAGCTACTGCGGCGAAGTATGTTGTCCCCTTATCCTGGTCTGCTCCAAGATAACAGAGAGCCATACAATCGTGTTCTCCACGATCAAAAAAATCATAATCAGATGGGGGAACGGTTGCTTCAAGGACAAATGGCATAGCAGCACTGTCAACTTTAGGACGGGGCGTGGAGCTTAATCGTATCGGAAGTTTGCGTAAAGAGGTGCCTACTTACCGCAGCCATTGAACTTGCTTCCACCGTATTGATAACACAATGTATATTATAGATACTAGCGTACGGGATGATGTGTGGCTGGGTGCCAAACAGAGCGTGATCGATGCCGCCGACACCTTGCTTACATGGCGCTTACATGCTCCCCCGTCCGGCACTCAATCCGTTGAATAGCAATCATAATGCCAGCTTTTCCCTAGCATCTGGCAGGCCGATGACGACGGCGTGTTGAATCCGGCGACGATCCGCTTGGTGCCGGGAACGATCATCCCCAAGGCGGTGGGGTCCGCCGGGTTGACGCCGCTGGCCAATCCGGGGCGGTTCGACGTCTCGCAACTGGTGCTCGAGGATCTGCGGTCGCGCATTCGCCACGCCCTGCTGACGGATCGGTTGGGGCCGGTCGATCAGGCGCGGATGACCGCGACCGAGGTGATGGAGCGGTCCGCCGAGATGGCGCGGCTGTTGGGGGCGACCTATGGCCGCCTGCAAGCGGAGATGCTGACGCCGCTGCTGTTGCGCGCCGTCGCCATCCTGCGCCGCCGGGGCGAGATTCCCGACATCACCGTCGATGGGCGGCTGGTGGCGCTGCAACACCGCTCCCCGTTGGCCCAGGCCCAGGCGCAACGCGATGTGCGGGCGACGCTGCGCTGGCTCGACACCGTGCAGCAGCTGGGGCCGCAGGCCGCCGCCACGGTGGACGCCGCCGCGACCGCGCGCTGGCTGGGCGAAGCCTTTGGCGTTCCGGCCACGCTGATGCGGGCGGAGGACGCGCCGCCGCCGGTCCCGGCATCGCCTGCCGCCATTTCGCCCGCTGCCGTCCCGCCCGCCACGGTTCCGCCTGTCTCCGCGTCCTCCGCGACCGGGGGCGTCCATGGCTGATCGCATCCTGGAACCGAACCTGGACACCACGGCGGGGTGGGGGTGGTTGAACGGGGTGACGCCCCCGGACGCATCCACCAACGCCGCCGCCGACAGTGCCGCCGATCCGGCCCCGGCCTTTGCCCGTTGTTTCGCCGGGCCGGACGGGCAGCGGGTGCTCGACACGCTGCGGGCGATGACGTTGGGCCGCGCCCTTGGCCCCGACGTTCCCGACGCCGCGCTGCGCCATCTGGAAGGCCAACGGCATCTGGTGGCGGTGATCCTGGCCCTGACGGCGCGCGGGCAACGGGCCTGAGCCGCCTTTTCCTTGCTGTTAGAATGGAGTGTGTGACCGATGGCCGACAATCTGCTGATCGCCCCCCGCACCGGTGCCGGGACCGATGTCCCGCCCAACACCCCGCCCGCCGAGCCCGACGCGGTCCCGGAGAAGTTCCGCGACCCGAAAACCGGCGCGCTGCGGGTGGACGCCCTGTTGAAATCCTATCGCGAGCTGGAGCGACGCCTGTCGGTGGCGGCCCCGGTCGCGTCGCCCGCCAACAGCCCGCCGGACCCGGCGTCCTTCGATCCGGTCGCGCTGCGTCGGGCGTTGGGCGCGCCCGAGTCGCCGGAGGGCTATTGCATCGCCTGCGACCACGGCCTGTTCCAGCCCGACCCGGAGATCAACGGGCGGCTGTTCGAGGCGGGCTACACCCCCGGTCAGGCGCAGTTGCTCTATGATCTCGCCGCCGAGCGGATGATGCCGTTGATCCAGCATCTCGCCGCTGAATTCCAGGCCGAACGCGAGGTCGAGCGGCTGGTCGCCCGCTTTGGCGGCGAAGAGAAATGGCGGGAGGTGTCGCGCCAGCTTCTCGCCTGGGCGGGCAAGAATCTGCCGCCCGCCGCCGTCGAAGGGTTGTCCACCACTTATGAAGGGGTGATGGCCCTGCACGCGATGATGTCGGGGACCGAGCCGACGGCCCTGGCGCTGGGGCCGGGGCGGGCCACCGTCGCCGATGGCGAGGCGGAGTTGCGGGCGTTGATGCGCGACCCGCGCTATTGGCGGGACCGCGACCCGGCGGTGATCGCCCGCGTCACCGACGGGTTCCAACGCCTGTACCCCACCCGGATGTAAGGGAGCGAACGGGCATGATTGGCGGGGTGATCGCGGCAGCGTCGTCGGGGGCTTGCCAGGGTGACACCATGACGCGAGGCCGATTGACGCATCTCGCCAATCAAGGTTGGTCTTGCATGATAATGTTGCGTTTGCAAACAAGATTGCGATTGCAGGTTTGAAACAAAACAGCGAACCTGCGCTGCGCACAGACACCATCCGTGTGACTGATGGTCAGGGGAGCCTCGCCGGGGCCAGATGACGCTTCGCCGCAAGATACGCTGGTTGACCTGGATCGGCCTGATTGGCTGCCTGATGGCGGCCATTCCGGCGCTGTATCTGCTGCGCCATGGCCTGATCGCCGAGCGGGAGCGGATGGCGGGCGCGCTCGTCGAATCCTCCCGCACCATGCTGAACGATCTGGACCGCGAGGCGGCCAGCGGGGCGATTCCGCGTGAGGAGGCGCAGGCCCGCGCCCGCTTGGCCTTGCGCGCGTTGGGGAACGACCCCTTTCACCTGACCGTCTTCACCGATGGAACGGCACCGGCGGGCTGGCCGCCCTTTTCCCACGCGGTCATCAGCCAGACCCGCTTCGAGCCGTGGGGGTGGGTGGTCGCCGCCGCCGCCAACATCGACGACATCGACCGTGAATTTCTGATGGAGGCGGCGGCCTTCATCCTGTTCCTGCTGGCCCTGCTGGTGCTGAGCTGGCCCTTTTCGCTCTATCTGTCGCAGAACGTCGTCGGCCCGATCGAGGCGCTGTCCGCCCGCATGCGGCAATTGACCGAGGGGCGGACCGATGTGGACGTGCCGGGCCGCCACCGCCGCGACGAGTTCGGCGCGATGGCCCGCGCCATGGAGTATTTCCGCCGTTCTGCCAGCGCGCTGATCGAGCGGGACGAGCGGCTGGCCGGGATCATGAACAACGTCAGCGAGGCGATTGTCCTGGTGGACGAGCATGGCCGGATCGAGGAGCACAACCCGGCGGCGGTCGCCCTGTTCGGGGTGGCGGGGGACTCGCTGCCGGGGCGGGCGCTGGCCGGTCTGTTTGTTGAGGCCGACCGGGGCCGCGTCCAGGCCCTGTTGGCCGGGGCCGGTGGGGCTGGCGAACTGTTGCGGGCCGAGGCGCTGGGCATTCCGCGCGCCGACGGGCGGGTGGACGCGGCGATTTCGGTGTCGCCGCTGGTGGTGCAGGGCAAGCGCGGCTATGTCTGCGCCCTGACCGACATGACGCAGCGGCTGCGGCACGAGCGCGAGCTGATGCGGCTGGCCACGCGCGACCGGCTGACCGGCCTGCCCAACCGGGCGATGGTCGAATCCATGCTGGAAACGGCGGTGGAACGCTGCCGCCGTCACGACCGCCGCTTTGCCGTGATGTGCCTGGATCTGTCGCGCTTCAAGCTTGTCACCGACACGCTGGGCCATCAGGCGGGCGACGCGCTGTTGCAGGAGGTGGCGCGGCGGGTCAGTGATGCGGTGCGGGCGTCCGATGTGGTCGGGCGCATCGGCACCGACGATTTCGCCATCATCCTGGAGGAGATCGCCGACGGGGCGGAGGCGGCGGTCATCGCCGACCGCATCCTGTCCGCCTTCGACCGCCCGGTCATCCTGGCCGGGAACGAGCATTATGTGCGCACCGCGATCGGCATCGCCCTGTTCCCCGACCACACCGAGGAGCCGCACGAGCTGATCCGCGCCGCCGACACCGCGCTGTACGCGGCCAAACGGCTGGGCGGGCGGCGGCACGCCTTTTTCCGCAAAGAGTTGGCCGATCAGGCCCGCCGCCATCTGGCCCTGGACGGGGAGTTGCGCTCCGCCCTGGTCAACCGCCAGTTCCGTTTGCACTATCAGCCCAAGGTGTCGCTGATCGATTACAGCCTGGAAGGCTTCGAGGCGCTGTTGCGCTGGGACGTGCCGGGGCAGGGCATGGTGTCGCCGGGCGAGTTCATCCCGGTGGCCGAGGACACCGGCTTCATCGTGCCGCTGGGCGATTGGGTGCTGGACGAGGCGTGCCGCCAGCAACGGGCGTGGCTGGATCAGGGGATGCGGCCGGTCCCGGTGGCGGTCAACATTTCCCCCCGCCATCTGCGCCACCGCACGGCGGAGGATTTCCGCCGCATCGTCGACCGCCACGGTCTGCCGCCCGAACTGATCGAGCTGGAAATCACCGAAGGGGCGGTGATGCAGGACATCGACCACGCGATGAGCGTGCTGGCCGCGCTGAAGGCGATGGGCATCCGGGTGGCGGTGGATGATTTCGGCACCGGCCATTCGTCGCTGAGCTATCTGAAAAAGCTGCCGATCACCACGTTGAAGATCGACCGCTCCTTCATCAACGGCGTCCCGCAGGAGCGCGAGGACGCCAGCATCGTGTCCACCATCATCGCCATGGCCGACATGTTGGGGCTGGACGTGGTGGCCGAAGGGGTGGAGAAGACCGAGCAGGCCAATTTCCTGCGCCACCACAATTGCACCCAGGTGCAAGGCTGGCTGACCGGGCGGCCGGTCCCCGCCGACGCGGCGCTGGACCTGCTGAGCAAGCGCCTGAAAAGCCTCGCGGTGCCGGAACCGGCCTGAGCGGGCGCGCGTTCGAGGCGGTGTGTTTTTAAAATACGAAACTACGGGACATAACACGGCGAACCGGCGGGCGGGCGGCGGTGACGCGCCGCCCGCCATCCCATCAATGATGGTGGTCGCCGTCCTGATGGCCCGCGTTCGGATCAAGGAAGCGGTGCAGGTGGACGATGTAATAGCGGGTGTGGGCGTCGTCGATGGTCTGCCCGGTCGCCCCGCGCCACGCCTTGTACGCCTCGTCATAGCTCGGGAAGATGCCGACGATGTGCAGCTTTGACGGATCGACGAACTGGTCGGTGTCCGGGCGCACCAGTTCGCCGCCGAACACGAGGTGGAGGAGCTGTTTGTCGGGCATGGACGGGGTCCTTGTGGCTGATGTTTTGAGGGGCTGATGTCTGGAAACGCGGATGCGAACGGGCGTCAGCCTCGGGCGGGTGCGCGGGCCGATCTTGCGACCAGTCATATCCGCCGTGCGGCCATACCATCAAGCGTGTTGACAGCCGATACGGTCTTTGTCACCAAAAACGGGACGGCTTTTCAGGATCAGCCGCAAAAGAAACATCCCCATTTTCCAGTCCCGAAGCTGGGCAACACGGCGAGGATCGAGCGATGGCAAGTGGTCATACCGCGACTCGGGAGCAACGCGCGCGCGACATCCGGGTGTGGGACCTGCCGACCCGCCTGTTTCATTGGGCGCTGGTGCTGTTGGTCGCCGTGGCGATCGTGTCGGGCAAGGCCGGGGCCTTGTCGATTCATATGTTGGCCGGGGAAACAATTCTGGGGTTGGTGCTGTTCCGCCTGGTCTGGGGGCTGGTGGGCAGCCAGACCGCGCGCTTCACCGATTTCATCAGGGGACCGCGCGCCGTGCTGGCCTATCTCACCAACAGCCGCACGCCGGGTGCGGCCCCGGTCACGTTGGGCCACAACCCGTTGGGCGGCCTGATGGTGGTGGCGCTGCTGCTGGTGCTGCTGGTCCAGGCGTCGAGCGGCCTGTTCACCACCGACGATGTGGTCGTCGATGGCCCGCTGGTCCCGCTGGTGGCCGAGGGCACGGTGAAGGCGCTGAGCACGCTGCACCGGCTGTTGCCGAACGGCCTGCTGCTGATGATCGCCGTCCACGTCGCGGCGGTGCTGGTCTATCTGCTGGTCAAGAAAGACAATCTGATCGGCCCGATGATCACCGGGCGCAAGCGCGTGCCGCACGCGCTGGGCGAACCGCCGGTGGACGAGCCGCGCCGGGCCTCGCCGCTGCTGGCGCTGACCCTTCTGCTGGCCGCGCTGGGGCTGGTGTCGCTGGTGGTGCGCGCGGCGGGCTGACGGGGGCCGGACGACGGCTGGACGACGGGCCGACCCAAACAGAAACCCCCGTCCGGCGGACCGGACGGGGGCAACCTTTTCCATGACTCGCCGACAGCGATCAATCGGCGCGGTAGCGCTGGTGGCAGGCCTTGCAGGTGTCGGCCAAGGCCGCGAACGCCTTGCCGGTCGCGGCCTTGTCACCGGTGGCCGAGGCGGCGGCCAGCGCGGTGGCGGCGGTTTCCAGATCCTTGGCCTTGGCGGTGAAGTCGGGGAAGTTGGCCCAGATCACTTCCTTGGCCCCGGTCTTGCCCTTGTCGGACCCGGCCGGGAACAGGCTGGGGATGGTGCTGGCGAAGGCGGCGACGCGGGTGGCCACGGGGGCGGCGGCGGTCGCCTTGTCCTTGCCCAGCGCGTCCTTGATCTCGCCCATGGCCTTCTTGAGATCCTCAAACCCGGCCTGGCGGGCCTTGATCGGATCCTGGGCAACCGCCGGGGCGACGATGGCGGCGCTGGTCAGCAAAAAGGCGGCGGTGGCCGCGAAAGCGATGCGGGTCAGCATGGTGAGCCTGATCCTCAAATCATTGGACGAATTGGATGAACACGCAGGAACAGCGAAACGATAGGCATGGGGCAACCGACCCTGTCAAGCCGTGGCCGCCCCGGCAACCGCCTGATTCCACGGCACGAAGTGGCCTGTTCTGTGTAAGCGCGGCAGTCTGAACGCGGGCTGAACGGCGCTTTGCCCCGCGTGGGACGATGCTTTGGGCTGCGGAATTGTGGCGGAGTCAACCTTGCAACGCCGGTGATGCGGCAGTAAGGTCCGGCGTCTCGCCGCTGGGGCGGGACACCCGAACCACCCATCCCCACCCATTGCCCTGAGGGGGCCTGCCGCCATGTCGATTCTCGCGTCCCGCCTGTCCCGCATCAAGCCGTCGCCGACCATCGCCGTGACCAACAAAGCCCGCGAGCTGAAAGCGGCCGGTCGTGACGTCATCGGCCTGGGCGCCGGGGAGCCGGACTTCGACACCCCCGACAACATCAAGGCCGCCGCGATCAAGGCGATCGAGACCGGCGACACGAAATACACCGCCGTGGACGGCACGCCCGCGCTGAAGAAGGCGATCTGCGCCAAGTTCGCGCGTGAAAACGGCCTGACCTACACGCCCGACCAGATCACGGTCGGCGTCGGCGGCAAGCAGGTGCTGTACAACGCCCTGATGGCCACGCTGAACCCGGGCGACGAGGTCATCATCCCGGCCCCCTACTGGGTCAGCTACCCGGACATGGTGGAGCTGGCGGAAGGCACCCCGGTGACGGTGTCCTGCCCGGCCGAACAGGGCTTCAAGCTCCAGCCCGCCGATCTGGAAAAGGCGATCACGCCGAAGACCAAGTGGCTGATCCTGAACTCCCCGTCGAACCCGTCGGGTGCCGCCTACACCCGCGCCGAGATGAAGGCGCTGACCGACGTGCTGGTGAAGCACCCGCATGTCTGGGTGATGACCGACGACATGTACGAGCACCTGCTCTATGACGGTCTGGAGTTCGTCACCCCGGCCCAGGTCGAACCGTCGCTGTACGACCGCACCCTGACGGTGAACGGCGTGTCGAAGTCCTACGCGATGACCGGTTGGCGCATCGGCTACGCCGGTGGCCCGAAGGACCTCATCAAGGCCATCGGCGTCATCCAGAGCCAATCGACCTCCAACCCGACCTCCATCGCCCAGGCCGCCGCCGTCGAGGCGCTGAACGGCCCGCAGGACTTCATCAAGGAGCGTGCGGAGGTGTTCCGCCAGCGCCGCGATCTGGTGGTGTCGATGCTGAACCAGGCCACCGGCCTGAGCTGCCCGAAGCCGGAAGGCGCGTTCTACGTCTACCCGTCCTGCGCCGGGACCATCGGCAAGACCACGCCGGACGGCAAGGTGATCGAATCCGACGAGGATTTCGTCACCTACCTGCTGGAATCGGAAGGCGTTGCGGTGGTCCAGGGGTCGGCCTTCGGCCTCGCCCCGCACTTCCGCATCTCCTACGCCACCAGCACCGAAGCGCTGGAAGAGGCCTGCCGCCGCATCCAACGCGCCTGCGGCAACCTGCGTTGATCGACCGCCGTCCGGTGTTTGCACGCCGGACGCTGTGAGATGAGAAAAGGGCCGGAGCGATTGCTCCGGCCCTTTTTCGTTGGACGTCCGTCCTGCGCCCGTCCGATCAGGCCGTGCGCAGGCGGCGCGCGCCGTGGCCGATCAGTTCGAACGCGGCGAAGGCCAGCATCGACAGGCCGACCATCGGGAAGAACAGTCCGGCGACCAGCGCCATGCCCAGCAGAACCTTGGGCACCTGGGCGTTGGCGGGCAGCTTTGGCGCGCCCAGCGTGCCCGCCGGGCGGCGCTTCCACCACATCACCACGCCCGACACCGTCATCAGGATGGTGGCGAGCAGTGCCGCCAGCAAAACCAACTGGTTGGCCAGCCCAAAGGCTTGGCCCATGTGGATGCTGATGCCCCATTCGGCCAGACGCCCGAACAGGCCCAGATCCTTCAGCTGCATGTCGAACAGCACCTTGCCGGAATATTGGTCGAGGTGGACGACGCGTTCCTGCGTGATGTCGTCGGGGTAGACGGACGCGGTGAAGACGCCCTGCGGCTTGGTCGGGATGGCGATGACATAGCCCGCCGCCAGACCCAGCGCGTTGACCGTCCTGACCACATCGTCCAGCTTGGCCGGGACGCCGGTTGCGGTGGTGGACAACGGGGTGGGTTGGTTTTCAACGATCCAGGGGGCGCGGTCGATCGTGTCCTTCAGCGGCACGGTGGAGACCGGGTATTTGTCCCAATAGCCATCGGGCATGCCCATGCCGACGGCGTAGGCGGCGGCGTAAAATTGCTTGCCCCAATAGCCCGACCAGGGCAGGCCGGTCATCGCCAGGAAGACGATGAAGCCGCTGACGACGATGCCGGTGACGGCGTGCAGGTCGCGCCAGAACACGCGCTTGCCCGGTTCGCCGCGCACGGTCACGACGCCCCCGGCCTGTCCGCGCGGCCACCACAGATAGACGCCGGACACGCTCATCAGCACCATCCAGCCCGCCACCGCTTCGATGACGCGTTCGGCGACCCAGCCGACATATTGCAGGCTGTGCAGCTTGCGCACGACGTGCATGGCGGGCGATCCGGCGAAACCGGCGTCCCATTGGCTGCCCAGCACCTGCCCGGTGTAGGGGTTGAGGAACAGGGCGTCCTTGACCCCGTCGGTGCCGATGATCCGCACCTCCGCCGCGCGGTCGGCGGCGGCGGGCGGGGCGTAACCCTTCAGCGTGCCGGGGTGGGCGGCCAGCGCCTTGGCCACCAGTTCGGACGGGGAGAGTTGGGCGGTCGTCATCGGCGTGACGATCCGCATGTCCTTGTACAGGGCGTCGTTGATCTCGTCCTTGAACAGATAGACCGCCCCGGTGACGCACAGCACCAGGACGAAGGGCAGAATCAGAAGACCGGCGAAGAAATGCCAGCGCCAGACGGCGCGGTACAGCGCGGAGCCGATGGCTCCGCCGGTGAGGGCTTGCGACATGGAAATGGGTCCGTTCGGTCAGCGGGAAGCAACCGCCCGAGGGGGAGTCCGTCCAGGGAGTCCCTGTGGGAGCCTTGCGGGATTCGGGCGGCGGGTTGCGTCAGGCTGACGGCGGTGGCGGACCTTGGGAGTGGAAGGGTTTGGCGGAGCGCAGCGGCGGCGCGGTGGCGTGGCCCTGCGGCTCCGGCGTCCGAATCCGGTCAAGGGGCAGCGCCAGACCCAGCACATCGGGCAGCAACGCGGCGTATTGGCCCAGCCAACTGCACGGGCTGTGCAGCGGCGGGGTCGCTTGCGGATCACCCTTGCCCGGTTTGGCGGTGTCCGGGTCGGCAATCGGTTCGCCGGTCGCCGTGACCGGCACATAGACGATCTCGCTGCCGCTGCAAATCGCGACATAGCCCGCCCGGTCGGCGGCCCCAAAGACGGGGGCGGCCAGACGCACGAACAGCGCCAGGGCCAGCACCAGCGACAGCGCCAACCCCCAACGGTCGTTCAAGCTGCGGCAGCGTGCCAGCATCGCGTCGTCGTCATCCGGCGGCCCAGGGGAAGCGAATCGTTAGCCGATCCGGGCCAAAGCGGCAAGGGGCGGGTCAGGCGTTCATGGCAATCGCTTGAATGAACGCTCATCGTCACGCACACAAGAATGGACGCGGATTTCACGGAAAAAATATAGGATTACACGGATTTTCGACTCCAAATGCTTCCTGCATCCCGCCATGAGGCGTGCCGCAAGATCGCAAAACCGGGCAGCTCTGGGGCGTGTTCCGCGAAATCCGCGAAAAAATCCGTGAAATCTGTGTCCATTCTTGTTTTGACCGGGTGCACGGCGCTTCAAGCGATTGCCCTGGTCAGGCGTTTCGCATCTCGCCGTTTTTCGCATCTCAGGCGTTGCGCACCCGGGCCAGGAAGCCGCGCACCGAGCCTTGCAGCACGCGCGCCTGATCGGCCAGGACGCCGCTGCTGGCGAGGATGTCCGAGGCGGAGCGACCGGTTTCGTCCGCCGCGACGGTGAAATCGCCCAAACTGTCGGACACGGCGTGGGTGCGGTCGGCGACCAGGGCGACCGCGCGGGCGATGTCGCGGGTGGCGGCGTTCTGCTCCTCCACCGCCGACGCCACGCCGACGGCGATGTCGCTCATGCGGACGATGGTGCGGTCGATGCCACGGATGGCGTCCACCGCCTCCAAGGTCGCCTGTTGGATGGCGCTGATCTGGTTGGCGATTTCGTCGGTGGCCTGCCCGGTTTGGGTGGCGAGGCTTTTCACCTCCACCGCCACCACGGCAAAGCCGCGCCCGGCCTCCCCGGCGCGGGCGGCCTCGATGGTCGCGTTCAGGGCCAGCATGTTGGTTTGCTTGGCGATGCCGCTGATCATGTCCACCACCTCGCCGATCCGCTGCGCCACCCGCGACAGCCCTTCGACCGTGCTGTTGGTGCGGTTGACCTCGCCCACCGCCGCGCGGGCGATGTCGGCGGCCTCCTGCACCTGCCGCCCGATGCTGTCGGTGGCCTCGGCCAGCCCGCGCGCGGTGTCGGCGGCCTGCCGGACATTCTCCAGCGCGGTGGCCGACGCGCCGTTGACCCGCCCGGCCTGGGCGCTGGTGTGGCGGGCGGTGTCGGACATCCGCTCGGCGCTGTCGCGCACCTGGCCGGACGCGGCGGACACGCTGTCCACCACCCCCTGCACGCTGGCCTCGAAGGTGGAGGCGAGTTCGTCGAGCGCGCGGCGCTTTTCGATCTCGGCCCGCAAGCGCAACTCCTCGTGCTGGGCGGCGCTGGCCTGGGAGCGGGCGACGTGTTCGGCGAAGACCTCCAGCGAGCCGACGATGGCCCCCAGCTCGTCCCGCCGCTCCAACGCGCGCAGATTGCCCGCCTCCCCACCCTTGGCCACCCGCCCGGTGGCCTCGGCGATGCGGCGGATCGACCGGGTGGTGGCCCCGCCGACCCACCCGGCCGACAGCGCCACCATCAGCGCCGCCAGCAGGGTGGTGCCGACGAACAGCGCGTTCAGCCGCTCGGCCTCCTCCGCCGACCGTTCGGCCCGCGCCCGCGAATCGCGGACGACCCCGTCCACCGCCGCGCCGATCAGCGCCATCATCCGGGTGTAGTTGGCCTCGAACGGGCGCAGGAAGGACACGGCGCTGTTGAAATCGATCTCCAGCATCGCGGCCACGAACTCGACCGCCCCCTTGTAGGTGGTCAGTTCCCCGGTCATCTGGTCGACCAGCGCGTCGATCTCCGGGCTGGCGGCGCGCTGTTTGAACGCCGCCAGATCCTGGACGACGCCATCGACGTCCCGCGCCAGCTGCCCCAGCCGGTCGGCGGCGCTGCCCTGGACGATGCCCGCCGCCTGCTCGGTCATCGTCTGGAACAGCGCGCCGTTGATCCGCTGCACCCGACCGGCGAAGGCCGACAGGTCGGTGCTGGCCACCATGTTGCGGTCCACGATGGCGCGCACCTCGCCGACCAGGGTGCCGAGGCCGCTCCAGCCGACCGCCGCAACGCTGGCCATCAGGCACACCGCCAGGCCCGGTGCCAGGGCGAATTTGGCGGCAAAAGGCAGATTCGACAGCGACAGACGGAAGCGGGCCATGGCGATCTCCCGAGGGTGACGGTGGGGGCGGGTCAATCAGGTGGGCGTCAGAACCGGGTGCTGAGCGTCAGGAAGACTTGACGCTCCACCGCCGGGCCGGAGGTTTGGCGGTAGGCGGTCTGGGTGATCGCGGTTCCCTGCAGCGCAACCGTGGTGGCGTCGGTCAGCTTGTAGCCAAGCCGGGTGTCGAGCGTGACGTAGGACGGGACCTTCACCCGGTCATAGACCGTCTGCCGGGCGTTGTCGGACCGCCGCAGCATGTCGTAGGAGGTCGAATAGCGGGCGTAGAGGTCGCCCTCCCAATCCCCGGCGGTGAAGCCGATGGACGCGTTCAGCTTGTGGTGCGGGGTTTCGCGCCCGAATTCGGTGGAGTTGGTGATCGCCGTCGTGTTCACGGTCAGCCGGTCGCGAATCCGTTCGAAGGTGTAGTTCAGGCCCCACCGCCAATCGCCGCCGATCTTGCCCTTCAGCCCGGCTTCCAGCCCCCAGGCCTGGGATTTGCCGACGTTGGTGAAGGTGAATTCCGGCAGAACCCCGCCGCGCAGCCGGGTCGGCGTGTAGCCGGGCAGCGCCTTGATGTTGTCGGAGGTCTGGAAAAACAGGCTGACCCGGCCCACGGCGTCGATGGATGGCAGCGTCCGGTCATAGGACAGCTCGTAATTCATCACCGTGGTCGGCTTCAGGTTCGGGTTGCCGGAAAAGGCCCCCGGGATCGGTCGGCCGCTGCGCGGATCGATGCCGACCACCCGCGATTCGGAATAGCCGTATTCGATCAGGGTCGGGATTTGCAGCCCGCGCGCCGCCGACAGCCGGACGGTGTCCTGCGGCGTCGCCTTGAACACGAGGCCGGTGTTGAAGGACGGCTTGGTCATCGTCCGGTCATAGGCCTGCTCGCCATAGACCGTGGTCGCGCCCTTGCGGTCCAGGCGGAGATGATCCAGGCGCAGGGCGTTGGTCAGCGCCAGTTGATCGGTGATCGCCCAATCCCACATGCCGCTGGCCGACCACACCGAATAGGACGTGTTGCCCCCGCTGATGGCCACATTGTCCATGGCGTTGTGCCGGTATTCCCCGGCCAGCCGGACGCTGTGGTCGGTGCCGATCTTGAACAGAT
This sequence comes from Azospirillum griseum, assembly GCF_003966125.1. GTDB lineage: Bacteria > Pseudomonadota > Alphaproteobacteria > Azospirillales > Azospirillaceae > Azospirillum > Azospirillum griseum. Next base: position 420,873 of record NZ_RXMA01000001.1, on the reverse strand, counting down.
CCTGCACGCGGGCCACCGTGACCCCGTTTGTCACGTTCAGCATCGGAAAGGACGCGCTGTCGACGTCCACCTTCAGCATGTTGTGATAGAGCGAGGCCTCCACCTGCCCAAGGTCGCTGTCGAGCGCGTAGGTCGCCTTGGCCGACAGGGTGCGGTAATCGGCGATGTTCATTTCCCATTGCGGAAAGAACTCGTTCTGCCGCGCGGTTGAGTAGCTGAGTTCGACGCCAAGCTGGGAATGATCGTTGACCTGCATCAGCCCGTCGGCGTTGAAGGCGCGGCGCTGCGGTTTGGTCAGGATTTGGCGGTCGTCGGCGCGCACCCGCTTGTCAAAGGCGTCGGCGCTGGTCCCGCCCGCCGACAGCCGCAGGCCGATGCGGTCGCCCAGCTTGACGCTGCGCACCGCCGACAGTTCGGCGTAACCCGGCGTGCCCACCCGCGCGGTGGCGTTCGACACCGTGTCGTACAGCGGGTTGAAGGTGATGATGTTGATGACGCCCGACACGGCGTTGAAGCCGAACAGGGCGGTGTTGGGGCCTTTCACCACCTCGATCTGCCGGATTTCGGCCAATTGCACCGGCAGGGTGCTCCAGGCCGTCATCCCGTAATGGTCGAGATAGACCTGACGGCCGTTGATGAGCACCAGCAGCCGGGGCGAATAGGGTTGGTTGTAGCCGCGCACGCCGACGTCGGACGCGCCGCGCCCCCATTCCCACACGTCGATTCCCGCCAACTGGCGCAGGATGCCCGGAATGTCGGTGGCGGCGGCGCGGCGGATGTCGTCGGCGGTCACGATGTCCATCGTCACCGGGGCCTCGCTGACGCGCTGCGGCTTGCCGGTGGCGGAGGTCGTCACCGGCTCGCCGAACAGCGCCTCAAGCGCGCCATGGTCGATGGCCTGCGCCCCGGCGCTGGACAGCGGGGCGGCAATCCCGCCGAGAAGGAGCGCGACGGCGGCGGTGGTGGCGGTGCCGGGGCGGAGAATGGCGCGCAGGCGGTCCGTCGCGCGCGGGCGGTGGCTGGGCATGGGTGGTGGTCCTTTGACGGAAGGGGCGGCGCGGCGGTCAGATTTCGCTGATCTCAGATTTCGCTGATCATCATGCGGAAGGCGGGCTGGAAGCCGATCTGGCAGGCTTCGGCGGCGGCCTTGTTGACGACGATCTGGACCTTGGGTTCGGCCCGCACGCCCAGCACGCATTTGCCGGACTGCACGCATCCCATGTCCGTGGCGATGGTCAGCAGCTTGGCGGCCTTGGCGGCGGCAAAAACCGCGTCCTGGTGGGCCGACAGACCGGCGGTGACGAAGACCGCGCCCGCACCGGCGAGCTTGGCGAGCTGATCGACCGGGACCAGCGAGGGAACCAGCGTCACCCCGCCCGCCGCCAGACCGCTGCCGAGAAGGCCAGACAGCGCGTCGGCCTCCGCCTTGGAGTCGGCGATGGCGGGGGCGTAGACGATGGCCAGGGTCAGCGACCCGGTGGGTTTGGTGGCGAGAAAGCCGAAGGTGCGGGCGGCGACCTGGACATCCTTGGCCGTCACATCGGCGTGTCCAGGGGCGGGAATCGCCAGCAGAGCGGCGGCGCACACAAGGGTGCGCGAAAGCGCAAGCATCACGGGACCAGTCTCCCAACGGGGCTGGAGGCGAGCGTCAGACCTGGGCGACGGCCACAGGCCGCCGTTCCCCGCCATCGGCCGTGACCCGACCGGAAGCGGTCCGGCCGAAACGGCGGCGGCGGGGGTCGGCACCGGTGTGGCGCGGCCCAAGCGGCGAATGTGCGGGGCGACGCGGCGGCGTCGCGCGGTCCGTCGATGGTGCCGCGTCAGACGCGCGGGCGAACCACCGGCACGGGACGGAAGCCCCGTCCTGTGGCGGCGGTGCCGATGGCGTGCGGACGGATTTCGGGCGGTGTGATGGGTGTGGTGGTCATGCGGCTCCCCCGGCGCGGTGTGTGGGGCCTTGTTTCCGGCCCGCTTGCTTGGCCGCCTCGTCTCCGGCGCGGTGCGACGCGCGGGAGCGGGCGGATTGTTCGAGCGTGACGGTATGGTGACTTGACGCTTACGTCAATATGATTCCCAAACAGTTTACCATCGTCATAGTTCCTATCCCCTGCAACCGGGCGCGACGGCACCCGCCCTGGTCGCACGGACGCGAGTCGACGCGCGCGTCATTCCGGTGGCCGATGGGGCATGGGCGGAGAGGCCCCAAGTCAAGCGGAGTCCATGGTTTCGGCCTGGCGCAATGTTGGGCGGTTTGTTCTTGTGCGTCGCAACATCGGGGAGGAGCCTGCGACAAATGAAAGAGAATCAGGTCTCTTTCTTTTGGCGGGCTTGACGGATCGTCCGATCCCTGTGACAAAGGACCTTCGGCACACTCTATGAGCTTGAAGACACATGTTCGATCGCCCGCCCCGCCAGGGCTTCCGCGCTCCCGAGATCACCAAGTCCAACGTCACCGCCACCGTGAAGTGGTTCAACCCCACCAAGGGGTTCGGCTTCGTGTCGCCTGAGGACGGTTCGCCCGACGCCTTCCTGCACGTCTCTGCGGTTCAGGCCGCCGGCTACGACGCGCTCGACGAAGGCACCACCATCTCCTGCGATCTGGCCCGTGGGCCGAAGGGTCCGCAGGTTGCCTCCATCCACTCGGTGGACGCCTCGACGGCCCAAAGCTCCCCCCGTCCGCCGCGCGCGGGCGGTGGCGGCTTCGACCGTGGCGGTTTTGATCGCGGCGGTTACGACCGTGGCGGTTACGACGCCGGTGGCGAAGAAGTCAACGGCACCGTGAAGTGGTTCAACGCCGACAAGGGCTTTGGCTTCATCACGCCGAGCACCGGCGGCAAGGACGTGTTCGTTCACGTCAACGTGCTGCGCCGCTCGGGTATGCAAACCCTTCAGGAAGGCGATCAGGTGCGCGTCACCGTTCGCCAGGGCCAGAAGGGTCCGGAAGCGGGCAAGGTCGAGTATCTCTAAGGTCTCGGCTCGGTTTTGACGCCGGACGGCCTGTCGCTGGTTTCAGCCCACGCTGTCCGGTTTGTCGAACCCACCATCGGCCTTCGGGTCGGTGTCAACGCACGGCGCTCCGCAAGGCGGTGCCGTGCGTTTTTGTCTCTGATGATCCGTTCACCTCTGGGACCAACGCCGTTCAGGGTGCCGGGGCGTCGGCCCGGGGTTGCGGCGGTGCCGGTTTGACCGCAGCGGCTTCCCGGACCCCAGCAGACCCCGTTTCCCGACAGATTCCGTTTGCCAGGGGCACCGCGTCCGGTGCCGCGCGACCGCCGGGTGTGTGACGCCGATGCCCGATTTTTCCGCTTGGTCCACGCTGGATCTGTCCACCGCCCAGATCATCGGCTATCTGGGAACGGTCAGCGCGATGCTGTGGCCGGTCTTTCACGGCCGGGTCGCCCTGCTGCTGGCCCAACTGGTCCCATCGCTGTTCTTCATGGTGCATTTCTGGCTGTTGGGCGGCGTCACCGGGGCCGCGCTCAATCTGCTGGCGGTGCTGCAAGGGGTGGCGGCGATTCCGTTGGGGACGCGCCCGAATTTCCGTGTCGCCTATCTGCTGATTCTGCCGGTGATCGCCGGGCTGATGGCGATGACCTGGAACGGCTGGCCCTCGCTGTTCGCCGCGCTGGCGATGACGCTGGTCAGCGTGGCGCGTTACCAGACCGGGGTTTTGCGCTTTCGCCTGTTCATGGCGCTGGCCTTGCCCTGCTGGTTCACCCACAGCGTCTTGCTGGGGTCGGTGCCGGGCATGCTGGCCGATGTGGTCGGCATGACGGTCAATCTGTGGATGCTGGCCCGCAGCGGGGCCTTCGCCAACCGCCGCCTGTCCCCCGAATCGGGAGCGTCACCATGACCGACTCACCAGTGCCCAACCGTTCCTGGCCGCCGAACAGCCTGTCGGCGCAGGATTTGGCCGCGCTGCGCGCCATTCCGCTCTTTGCCAAGCTGACGGACCGGGCCTTGACCCTGTTGGCCGGGGTCGCGCAGGTGCGGGCGGTGGCGCGGGGGGCGACCCTGTTTGTCCAGGATGAACCGGCGGACCGCTTTTTTGTGCTGCTGGAGGGATGGGTCAAGCTGTTCCGCCTGACCCGCGAGGGGGCGGAGGCGGTGGTGCACGTCATCGGCCCGGCGGAGAGCTTCGCCGAAGCCGCCATGTTCGCCGACGGCAAATTCCCCGTCTGTGCGGAGGCCGTGACGGACGCGCGGGTGATGACGCTGACCGCCGACGGCTTCGCCCGCTGCCTGCGCGAGGATGACCGCATCGCCTTTGGCATGCTGGGGTCGCTGTCGCTGCGCCTGCGCCATCTGGTGACGCAGATCGAGCAGTTGCAGGTTCAGCCCGCGCCGCAGCGGGTCGCCGCCTTTCTGCTGCGCTTCTGCCCGGCGGGGGAGGGGGCGGCCAGCTTCGCCCTGCCGTTCGACAAGGCGCTGATCGCCCGCCGCCTGGGCATGCAGCCGGAAACCTTCTCCCGCGCGCTGGCGAAGCTGCGCCCGGTCGGGGTGGACAGCCAGGGCGGCACCGTGATGGTGGCCGACCTGGCGGCGCTGCGCCGCTTCGTCGAGGCCGAGGGTGACTGAGCTGAGGATGGTTGAGCGGGGGTGGTTGATCGGCCTGCCGCTGTTCCGCTTTTGTCCGGGCAAGGCCGGGGCGGTGGTTGACGGGGGTGGTGCCCGCGTGCGAGCTTGCACCCCTTCCATGGATGGGCGCCGACCGGCGTTCGGGTTCTGTTTGAGGACGCGATGAGCGAGACGACGACAACGGTGACGACGGCGCAAGATCCCGTTCAGGATCTCGTGTCCTTCGCCGGGGACCGGCGTTTTGCCACCGTGATGGCCGATCCGCCGTGGCGGTTCGTGAACCGCACCGGCAAGATGGCCCCGGAGCACCGCCGCCTGTCGCGCTATGGCACCATGACCATCGCCGACATCTGCGCCCTGCCGGTGGCCGACATCGCCGCCCCCACCGCCCATCTCTATCTGTGGGTTCCCAACGCGCTGCTGCCGGAAGGCTTGCAGGTGATGAACGCCTGGGGGTTCGAGTACAAAACCAATCTGGTCTGGCACAAGATCCGCAAGGATGGCGGGTCGGACGGGCGCGGGGTCGGTTTCTACTTCCGCAACGTGACCGAACTGATCCTGTTCGGCGTGCGCGGCAAGAACGCCCGCACCCTGCCGCCGGGCCGCACCCAGGTCAATTGCATCAGCACCCGCAAGCGCGAGCACAGCCGCAAGCCCGACGAACAGTATGAACTGATCGAGGCGTGCAGCCCCGGCCCCTATCTGGAGTTGTTCGCGCGCGGGGCGCGGCCCAACTGGTCGGTGTGGGGCAACCAGGCCGATGACGGCTATGAACCGACCTGGAAGACCTACGCCTACAATTCCGCCACCGATCGCGACGCAGCGGCCAAGTAACCCGCCGCGTCTTGTGCCGCGTGAGGGGGGGGCCATCGCCGTGGCGACGGCCCCGCGCTGGTCAGAGCAGGCCCCGGTTACAGCAGGCCGTAACCTTCCAATTCCGCCCGCAACGTCTCGGCCCCGCCAACAAAGTGATGCGCGGTCATGCCGACGGCGCGGGCGGTTTCGATGTTGGCGGCGCTGTCGTCGATGAACAGGCAGGATTTCGGATCGAGTCCGTAACGATCAAACAGGATGTGGTAGATTTTCGGGTCCGGCTTGATAACCTTTTCCACGCCGGACACAACGATGCCGTCGAAGCTGTTCAGGAAATCGAAGCGTTTCTGCGACAGGGCGAATTTGTCGGCGGAAAAATTGGTGATGGCGTAGACGGGAACCCCGCGCGCCTTCAACGCGGCCAGAATCTCCGGTGTGCCGGGGATCGGGCCGGGAACCATCTGTTCCCATTGCTCGTCGTAGGCGCGGATCAACTCGGCGCAATCCGGGTGTTCTGCGGTCAGCAGCGCCACCGCCTCCGCCCAGGGGCGGCCGCGATCCTGCTCCATGTTCCAGGCGGGGGAGCAGACGGCGGTGAGGAAATCCTCCATCAGATCCTCATAGCCGTCGAACAGGTCGCGGTAGAGGTGGCGGGGATCCCATTCGATCAGCACCTGCCCAACGTCAAAGACGACGATGGAGGGGGATGCTTTCGTTCCGGTCATGAAACGATCCCTCTCAGCTCTTGCTGCGGGTGGCGGCGACCAGACGCTTCATCTCGTCCAGTTTGATCGCGCCAGGGATCAGTTCGGTGCCGAACACAAAGCCGGGCGTGCCGTGGATGCCCAGCGTTTCGGCCAAGGCCAGATTGTCGTCGATGACGCCCTGGACCTCGCGGCTGCCCATGTCCTTTTTCAGCTTTTCGGTGTCCAGGCCAACCGACTTGGCCAGACGCAGGATGATGTCCTCGTCGAGTTGGCCGCGCTGGCCCATCAGGGCGTTGTGGAATTCCAGATATTTGCCCTGCGCGCGCGCCGCCAGCGACGCCCGCGCGGCGACGACCGACGCCGGGCCGAGGATTGGCAGCTCCTTGAAGACGAAGCGCAGCTTGCTGTCGTCCTTGATCAGGCGCTGGACGTCGGCCTGCACCGCCTTGCAATAGCCGCACTGGTAATCGAAGAACTCGACGACGGTGATGTCGCCCTGCGGGTTGCCCGCGACCGGGTCCGCCGGGTTGCGGGTCAGGGCCTGTTGATTGTCGGCCAGGGCGCGCTTGGATCGTTCCGCTTCCGCAACCTTCTGCCGCTGCTGAAGGGATTCGACCGCTTGCAGAATGATTTCCGGGTTCTTCATCAGATAATCCCGGATCACCGTTTCGATGGCGGCGCGCTGGGCGTCGTCCACCGCCGCCGCTTGGGCCTTGGCCGTCGCCGGGGTCAGAACCGTGGCGGCGAGCGCAACAGCGGCGATGGGCAGGGCAAAAAGGGTGGAGCGGAACAACGACGGCATGGTGGGCGGTCTCCCGATGCGACGGACGAAGACGAAAAGTCGCCCACACTGTACCGGCAATTGCGGCGGAACAAGGGCTATCAGCGCCGTCCCCCATCACGAATGCGGGAGGAACGGCGCTGGTCCCGGTCCCAGTTCACCGTGCTCAGTTCACCCTGTTGACGCGACCGCGTCGGGTCAGCGCGCCCGCAACAGCTCGCTGACCTTCAGCAAGGCGATCTCGTCGCCGTCGGCCTTGCCGATGGTCCGCCCGGTGGAGTAGGGCAGGTTGTTGTCGTTGACGACCACGATGTGGTCGGCGTCGACGATGCCCACGCCCTCCGGCCCCAGATGGGGCATGACAAAGCGGTCGGACGCCTCGCCGATGCGGGCCTTGTGGTCGGGATCGGCGATGTCGGTCAGGTCGATGTAGCCGATCTTGCGGACGAAGCCGTCGGCGTCGGCCCCTTTGAGGTCGATCTTGTAGATCCGCTTGAACTTGGCCGGGGCGTTGAAGCAGGTCGGCGTCACCGCGCCCTTGCAGGCCTGGGCGGCGCTGCCTTCGGTGGTGTCGTCGCGTTCGATCACCAGGGCGCTGCCCGCGTCGATCATCGCCAGGTCGGCGACGACGTTGGCGTTGTCCTCCAGCAGATATTTCCAGGAACGGCCGGTGTAGGCGCGCGTCTCCACGTTGAACTCCAGCACGCGGGTGTAGAGACGCCCGTCCTTGTTCTCAAAACCCTTGGCGTCGGCGTTCCACAGCGGGCCTTCCAGGGCCGGATAGAGCGTCTTGCCGTCCGGCGACACGCCCATCGGCTCAAACCCGCGCGAACGGCGGACCTCGAAAGACACCGCGCCGGGGATCGGCGGCAGGCCGTTGTTGCGGTAATGGTCGGGGGAGCGGGCGGGCTTGCCGTCCACCACCGTCTCATGCACCGCCAGCACCACGCCGTCGCGGTCCAGCTCCAGAATGTAGGGGCCGAACTCATCGCCGATGAACAGGCGGTCGTTCTGCACCACCAACGATTCGGGATCGAAATCCGCGCCGGTCAGATAGCGGCTGGTGGTGTTCTCGTTGACGATGGCGAAGGGAACCTTCTTGTTCGGATCGCGCAGGAACAGGGTGTTGTCGCGGGTCAGCGCGCCGCTGGCCCAATCGGCCTTCACCGTGTGGACCATCAGCAGGGCGTCGACCGAATTGACCTTCGATCCGAACCCGTTGTCGGTCAGGGCCAGGAAGCGGTCCTTGCCCTGCGGCACGACGGCGGAAAAGCCCTGCACGGCCTGACCGGCGACCGGCAGGCCGATCTCGGTCTGGCGCGGGGCCTTGGGGTCGGCGGCGAAGGAGGTGGCGATCAGGCTGCCCACCGCTTCCACCCGCTTGCGGTCGGCGGCGGTGAATTTTCCGGCGGTGGCGAACAGCGGCCCGGCGTCCGCCGGGGCCTGCACCAGCGTGGCGGCGGGCAAGGCGGCGTGCCCGGCCAGCGTGGCCGGAAAGCGCGTGGCCTCGTCGGCCAAGGCGGCGGTGGCGACGGCGGCGGTGGCGAGCGCGAGGACCGCCGTGGCGCTCAACGCGCCGGACAGGAAACGGGACAGGGTCATGGAACCGGCTTTCCGCAAAAGGAAGGACACATCCGGGTGTGTGGATGGGTGTTTCCAGCGGCATAGCAACGGCGTGTGACGCGCGTCGGTCGAAGCCATGACCGTTGCGTGACGCCCCGGTCCCGCTCCCTTGGTCGTCGGGTTATTTTGGTTTGTCGAGACCGCCCGTCTGCCCGCGAATGTCCTGGGCGCGCAGCCAGCCGGGCGACCCGGCGGGCAGCAGCTTTTCCGCCCGTTCGGCCTGGGCCTTGGCCATCGGCAGATCGCCGCGCGCCAGCGCCTCTTCCGCCGTGGCGTAGGCCAGCATGCCGGGGTTGTTCTTCATGCTCCAGGCCTGCGCCGTCAGCCGCCAGAGGAAGGCCGATTGCCCTTGCGTCTTGGTGGCGATTTGCAGGTTCTTCAGCGCCTCGTCGGCCAGCTTGGGATCGCGCTGCTCCAACAGGGCATGGGCCAGCGAGACGCGGATGACGCCCGCCTCGGTTCCCGCCAACTCCACCGCCTTGCGGTAGGGCGGGGCGGCGTCGGCGGCCCGGCCGGTTTGCAGCAGAAGATCGCCTTTCATCTCGTGCAGATAGGGGTTCTTCGGATCCTCGGCGATCAGGCCATCGACCAGCGGCGCGGCCTGCTTGATGTCGCCCTGGCGGAAATAGGCGTAGGCGCGGCCATAGCGCGCGACCACGCTGCGGTCGTCGGCCTTGAAGCGGCGCAGCGTGCCCAGCGGATCGAGATAGGCCGACAGCTTGGCCTGGATGCGGCGGAAATCCTCGTTCACGGCGGCGGGGGTGGGAACCTTGGTGAAGCGCGATTTTTCGATGAAGTTGCGCACCGCCTCGATGCGTTCGCGCGTCAACGGGTGGGTCAGGCGGTATCCAGCGTCGCGGTCGTTCAACAGCGGCTCACCCACCCCCAGCTTTTCCAGAAAGGTCAGCATGCCGACGGAGGACAACCCGGCGTGCTCCATGTAGGACAGCCCGGCCTGATCGGCCGACGCCTCTTGCGTGCGGGAAAAGGCCAGGAAGTTGCGTTCGGCCAGATGCTGGCCCAGCATGACGCCCGCGATGCCCGCGTTGCTGTTGCGCGCCGCCACCCCGGCGGCGATGCCCAGCCCCATGCCGACCAGCGAGGACAGGAACGCGTTTTCCATCGCGCCGGTCCCGCGCACCAGATGCCCGCCGGAGATGTGGCCGGTTTCATGCGCGATGACGCCCAGCAACTGGCCGACATCGTCGATGCTCAGCAGCAGGCCGGTGTGGAGGAAGATGTTCTGTCCCCCGGCGACGAAGGCGTTCAGCGTCGAATCGTTGACCAGCAGGATGGTGACGGCCTCCGGATCGATGCCCGCCGCCTGGAAGATTGGCCGGGCCATCTTGCGGATGATATGGTCCGTCTCGGCGTCGCTGAGGATTTGCATCTCGGGCCGACGCTGCGCCTGTGCGGGTGGCGCTCCCCCCACCAGCGACACGACCAACACGGACATGATGGCGACGACCGAAACCAGCCTGCTGGGCTTGCGCACCGTGACGACCTCCGGCTCTGATGAACGGGCCTCCGCGCGACCGGGCGCGGCGTCTTCCCTGCTGATGTGGCGCCGCGTGGGCGCGCTCGCCATAGCTGCATCACTGCTGACCGGCTGCGTCAACACCAAGTTCAAGACCGACGCCCTGGTGCAAAGTTTTGTCATAGCGGACGAGCCACGCGCCGCCTCCATCGGGCGCGACGTTCTGAATCAGGGCGGACGGGCGGGCGACGCCGCCGTCGCCATGGCGCTGGCGATGACCGTGACGCTGCCCTCGCGCGTCGGTCTGGCCGGTGGCGGTGTCTGCGTGCTGTTCGACGCCGCCAAGAAGGAAGCGCGGACGGTTGATTTCCTGCCACGCCCGGCCGGACCCAACGGCGTGACCCTGCCGACCTTGCCGCGCGGCCTCTACGCCGTGCAGGCGCTGGCGGGTGTGCAGCGCTGGGAGCAGGTGATTTCCCCGGCCGAGCAGCTCGCCCAATTCTCGCCGGGCGTCAGCCGCGCCTTCGCCCAGGATCTCGCCGCCTTCGGCAACCGCCTGACGGCGGATTCGGAGATCCGCAAGCATTTCCTGGCCGGCGGGGCCGTTCCGGCGGTGGGGGCCACGATCAACCAGCCGGAGCTGTCGGGGACGCTGTCGGTCCTGCGCCGCAACGGCGTCGGGGCCTTCTACACCGGTCCGCTGGCGACGACGCTGGCCCAGGGTTTGGGCGTCGACCCGGCGGCCCTGCGCGCCTATCAGCCGCGCGTCACCGGCACGCGGTCGGTTCCGTTGGGGCTGGTGTCGCTGCATCTGGCCGACACCGATCTGCCCGAATCGGGCGCGGCGCTGGTCCAGGCCTGGAACGCGGCGGCCGATTTGCCGCCCGCCCAGCGCGCGGCCCGCGTCGCCTCCGCCCTTGGTGCAACCGGGCAAGGTGCCTCCGCCGCCGGGGCTGGGTTGATGGTCATCGACCGTGACGAAAACGGTGTGGCCTGCGCCTTGACCCAAGGCGCGCCCTTTGGCACCGGTCGGACGATTGCCGGAACCGGTGTGCTGGCGGCCCAGGGGGTGGAGCGCGGCGGATTCGGCACGCCCGCCCTGGTGGCCAACGCCATCGTCGGGCGCACCCTGTTCGCCGGGGTGGGGGTGGCGAACGGCGACGACGGCCCGGCGGCGGGACCGCTGGCGCTGCTGACCGCCGCCTTGCCCGCCGCGCTGGACGGGGTCAAGGGCGACGTTCTTCTGAACACCCGTCCGGCCAGCGCGCCGGGGCGCGTCAATCTGGTGGCCTGTCAGGTCTCCAACGAAGACGGCATCCGCTATTGCCAGCCCGGCACGGATTCGCGCGGCCACGGTCTGGCCGTGCTCGTCGAATCGGTGCGCGAGCGTTGATCGGTTTTTGCAGAGACGAACGAGAATGACGATTCCGCCGAAAGTGTCGAAACGGGGCGCGATCCCGCCCTTTTTCGTGATGGAAGTGATGCGCGCCGCCGCCGAACGCGAGGCCGCCGGTGGCGAGGTGCTGCACATGGAGGTCGGCCAACCCTCCACCGGCGCGCCCAGGGCGGTGCTGGACAAGGCCGCCGCGCTGATGCAGGGCAGCGACCCGCTGGGCTACACCGGGGCGCTGGGCATTCCACCGCTGCGCGCCGCCATCGCCCGCTGGTATCAGGACCGCTACGGCGTGGCCGTGCCGGAAAGCCGGGTGGTCGTCACCACCGGGTCGTCCGGCGCGTTCCAGTTGGGCTTTCTCGCCGCCTTCGACCCGGGCGACCGGGTGGCGATGGCGTCCCCCAGCTACCCGGCCTATCGCCACACGCTGACCGCCGCCGGGGTGATCCCGGTGGAGCTGCCGACCGGGCCGGAGCACCGCTTCCAGCCCACCGTCGCGCTGCTGGAGCAACTGGACGAGCCGGTGCAGGGGCTGATCGTTGCCAGCCCGGCCAACCCGACCGGCACGATGCTGAGCCGGGAGGAGCTGACCGCCCTGTCGGATTGGTGCCAGGCCAACGGCGTCCGCATGGTGTCGGATGAGATTTACCACGGCCTGACCTATGGGACCGACGCGGTGACGGCGGCGGAGATCAACCCGCAGGCGTTGGTGGTCAACAGCTTCTCGAAGTATTTTTCGATGACCGGCTGGCGGCTGGGCTGGATGATCGTGCCGGACGACCTGATCCGTTCGGTCGAGTGTCTAGCGCAAAATCTCTTCATCTCCGCCCCCACCATCAGCCAGATCGCGGCGGTGGAGGCCTTCACCAGCACCGACGAGCTGGAGGGGCACATCGCCCGCTACGCCCGCAACCGCGCGCTGCTGCTGGAGGAACTGCCGAAGGCCGGTTTCAGCAACTTCGCCCCGGCGGACGGTGCCTTCTACATTTACGCCGACGTGTCGGCGATGACCGACGACAGCGAGGCGCTGGCCAAGCAAATCCTGGAGGAGACCGGGATCGCCTGCACGCCGGGCATCGATTTCGACCCGGCGCGCGGTCGGCGTTTCCTGCGCTTCAGCTTCGCCGGTTCGGAAGAGACCATCGCCGAAGCCGCCCGGCGCTTGATCGCGTGGAGTCAGCGTTAGGCCGGCGTTCGGATCGTAAAGCGCCGATGAGGTGAGGGATTTTTTGACACCGATGAACACAGATGAACACAGATGGACACCGATGAACGGTGATGGGTCGTTGCCGGATTGGCGGCGCTCACCCAGGCGCGGAAAAGTCTGTGTTCATCCCTAATCTGTGTTCATCGGTGTCAAATCCCCACCGCCCACGTCCTGGATGGACCCGGTGATGAACGTGCTTCCGACTCACCCGGCGTAACGGATCTCCAGCACCTCCAGCTTTTCCACCCCTGCCGGGGTGCGGACCTCCACCATGTCGCCTTCGCGGGCCTTCAGCAGGGCGCGGGCGATGGGGGAAATCCAACTGATGTGGCCGTGATCGGAATCGACCTCGTCCACCCCGACGATGGTCACGGTGTTTTCGGTGTCATCCTCGCGGGCGTAGGTCACGGTCGCGCCGAAGAAGACCTGTTCGCGGTTCTTCTGGTCCTGCAGGTTGACCACGGTGGCCGATTCCAGCCGCTTGTTCAGAAAACGGATGCGGCGGTCGATCTCGCGCAGGCGCTTTTTGCCGTACAGATAGTCACCGTTTTCGGAGCGGTCGCCATTCCCCGCCGCCCAGGACACCACCTCCACCACCTTCGGGCGTTCCACCCGCAGCAGATGGCGCAGCTCTTCCTGCATCCGTTGGAAGCCGGGCGGGGTCATGTAGTTTTTCAGCCCTTTGGGCAGGGGCTGGGGGTCGTCCAGTTCCTCGTCTTCGGCGTCGTCGTTCTCGCGGGTGAAAGCCTTGCTCATGATCGACCCAGACAGCAGGGAGAGAAGGGAGGGAGAGGGGGAAACGGAAAAGGCGCCTTGCGGCGCCTTTTCCTCACTCAACGCGGCTTACGCCGTTCGGTTCAGCGCTTCCACCAGCCGCGACGGGGCTTTTCCGTCTCGGCGCTGGCGGCGGGCGTCTCGACCGCCGGGGTCGCTTCGACGACCGGAGCCGTCTCGGCAACCGGAGCCGTCTCGACCGGGGCGACCGCCGGAGCGGCGTCGACCGGCGTTTCGGCGGCGGTCTTGCGCTTGCGGGCCGGGGCCTTCTTGGCCGGAGCCTCCTCAGCCACCGGCGCATCGACCGGCGCTGCGGCGGCCTTGGCCGGGGCCTTGCGGCGGCTCTTGGGGGCCGGAGCCTCCTCAACCACCTCAGCGGCCACCGCCGCCGGAGCGGCGTCGACCGGCGCGTCGGCGGCGGTCTTGCGCTTGCGGGCCGGGGCCTTCTTGGCCGGAGCCTCCTCCGTCACCGGGGCGGCGGCCGGAGCCTCGTCGGCCTTGGCTTTGGCCGGGGCCTTGCGGCGGGCCTTGGGGGCCGGAGCCTCCTCAACCGCCTCAGGGGCCGTTGCCGGAGCGGCGTCGACCGGCGCGTCGGCGGCGGTCTTGCGCTTGCGGGCCGGGGCCTTCTTGGCCGGAGCGGCGTCCACCGCCTCGACCGCGTCCGTCACCACCGGAGCCGCAACCTCCGCCGCAACCGCCGGAGCCTCGCGAACCGGCGCATCCACCGGGGCCAGGATCTGGTCGAGTTCGACGGTGTCGAGCGGAGCGGCGACAGGGGTTTCGGCCACCGGAGCCTCAACCACCGACCCCTCAACCGCCAAAGCCTCGGCGGCGGCGTCGGCGGCGATCGCCTCCTCGCTGCCCTCGGTCAGGCCATCGCGGCGGGTCCGACGGCGGCCACCGCGCTTGCCACGGCGGCGCTTCTTGCGGCCATCGCCGTTGCGGTCGCCCGCCTCGTCGCTGGCGTCCTCGCCCGACGCGTCGTCGCCGTCCTCATCCTCGTCGCCATCCTCGGTGGAGGGGGCGGCGGGGCTGTGGGCCGGGGCGTCCGCGCTGATGGCGTCCTCGGCGGTGCCGTCGGTCTCGCCGTCGGCGTCCTCGGCCTCGCCATCGGCACCGGATTCGGCGCGGCCATCCTCACGCTCGCCACGGCCACGGCCACGACGGCGGCGGCGGCGGCGGCGGCGCTCGGCGGATTCGGCGCTTTCGGCCCCGCCGTCGGCGGCGGGCGCTTCGGCCTCATCCTCGGCGTTCACCGTTTCAACGGCCTCGACCTCTTCGACGACCGCTTCAACCGGCTCGGCGGCGAGCGCCCGGTCGGTTTCGGCCATCGCCCGGTCGGCGCTGACCAGCGGGCCATCCTCGTCCGGCAGGCGGGCGCGGTTGCGCTCCAGCCGGTGATCGGGGGTGATCAGCGTGTCGTCGGCCTGGACCATGACGTGGAAGCCATGACGCTCCTCGATCTTGGTCAGTTCGGCGCGCTTCTGGTTGAGGATGTAGAGCGCCACCTGCGTCGGGACGTAGATGGTGATCTCCGCCGACCGTTTGCGGATCCCTTCCTCTTCGATGGCGCGCAGGATGTGCAGCGCCGCCGATTCGACCGAACGGACGACCCCGGTGCCCGAGCAGTGCGGGCAACGTTCGAAATTGGTTTCCAGCAGCGACGGGCGCAGACGCTGGCGCGACAGCTCCATCAGGCCGAAGGCGGAGATCCGGCCAAGCTGGATGCGCGCCCGGTCGTTCTTCATCGCCTCCTTCATCCGACGTTCGACCGAGGCGTTGTTGCGCGCCTCTTCCATGTCGATGAAGTCGATGACGATCAGACCGGCCAGATCGCGCAGACGCAGCTGGCGGGCCACCTCGTCGGCGGCCTCCAGATTGGTCTTGTAGGCGGTTTCCTCGATGTTGCGTTCGCGGGTGGATTTCCCGGAATTGACGTCGATGGAGACCAGCGCCTCGGTCGGGTTGATGACGATGTAGCCGCCGGAGCGGAGCTGCACCACCGGGCTGTGGATGGCGTCGATCTGCGTTTCCACCTGATAGCGGTGGAACAGCGGGATCGTGTCGTCGCGGTAGAGCTGGACGCGCTTGGTGTGGCCGGGCATCAGCATGCCCATGAACTCCCGCGCGGTGCGGAAGCCGGCCTCGCCCTCGACCCAAATCTCGTCGATGTCGGCGGAATAGAGGTCGCGGATCGACCGCTTGATGAGGTTGGCTTCCTCATAGATCAGGCAGGGGGCCGACGACTTCAGCGTCTGTTCGCGGATGTCGTCCCACAGACGCAGGAGATATTCCAGGTCGCGCTTGATTTCCGGCTTGGACCGTTCCAGACCGGCGGTGCGCAGGATGACCGCCATGCCATCGGGAATGTCCAGATCGGACAGGATTTCCTTCAGACGCTTGCGGTCCGCCGGGTTGGTGATCTTGCGGGAAATCCCGCCGCCGCGCCCGGTGTTGGGCATCAGCACGCAGTAACGGCCCGGCAGCGACAGATAGGTCGTCAGCGCCGCACCCTTGTTGCCGCGCTCCTCCTTCGTCACCTGCACCAGCATCACCTGGCGGCGCTTGACCACCTCCTGGATCTTGTAGCTGCGCAGGGGGCGGGAGCGGCGGCGCTGTGCCTCCTCGGCCTCTTCCTCTTCATCGCCGCCGACGACGTCGGGGTTTTCCGGCGGGGCCACGTCGTCGCTGCCTTCGGCCTGAAGGGCGTCGTTGTCGCCCGATTCCGGCGCGATGGGGCTGGGCATCGGCGAGGATTCATCCACCACCGTTTCCGGGCGCACCGGCTCGGCCATCACCGCGCCATCGGCGGCGGCCTCGGCCCGCGCCTCGGCCTGTTCTTCCAGGCGGCGCTCTTCGGCCAGCAGCGCTTCGCGGTCGGCGACCGGGATGCGGTAATAATCGGGATGGATTTCCGAGAAGGCGAGGAAGCCATGGCGATTGCCGCCATACTCCACAAAGGCCGCCTGGAGGGAAGGCTCAACCCGCGTGACTTTCGCGAGGTAGATGTTGCCCTTCAGTTGTTTGCGGCTGGCGATCTCAAAGTCGAGTTCTTCCAACCGATTTCCATTCACCACCGCGACCCGGGTTTCTTCCGGGTGCGTGGCATCCACCAGCATGCGCTTGGCCATACACGTTCCTCAACGACGCGATCCCGGCTGACCCGCGCGACCGACAGGGTCGCCTGGAGGCATCGTCTGTTGTGGGCGAAGCGTGCGGCGCAGGGACCGCCACCGTCGAACGGCGCTGATAAAAGCAGCCAGGACGGGCCGGTCGACAGGCACCGGGCAACGGCCTTGCGGCCGACGCCAGCTTCGAGGTTTCGTCCTCTCAACCGCGCATCCGAACGCGTCACCCGACGACAGACCGACGGTCTGTGTGCCGACCGGGGGTCTGTGGACGCGGATCACGCCGCAGCCTCCTCAAAATTGGGCACGGATCGGGCAAAGGCGGGGCCGTTGCACGACCGAAACGCCGCCGGTTTGAGGAACTGGCGAATTGCGGTTTGTCGCAGCGATACCATAGACAAGAGATCCGCCCGGCACAACGCGGAAATATGACGTTTCGGCGGGAGGGGCGCGGTCTCGAGTCGCGGGGCGCGGTGTTGCACGAACGGCACCCCGGGGCGAAATTCCCGGAGATGTCCCAAGCTTCGCGTTGAGGATGCCGGGCGGGGTGTTTATAGCTGGGCCAAGGTCAAGCGGTTCCCCAGCCTTTTCCCCGGTGCCGTGTGGAGGTCATGCCCTTTCCGTCCCCTGTCCGTTTCGCCACCCGCTGGCGGCGCAGCCTGGGCGTGCGCGCCGTGGGCGCTGCGCTGTTGGCGGCGGCGTGGGGCTGGCTGATCGGCGGCGGTGGCTTTGTGGGCGGTCCGGCCTGGGCGCAAACAACGGCGTTGTTGCCGTCCCCGCCGCCGACGGCCAAGGCGGCGGTCGTGGACGCCCGGCTGGGGCTGCACCCGGACAAGACGCGCTTTGTGCTGGAACTCAGCGAGTCCGTGCCCTTCACCGTGTCGCTGGCGGCCAACCCCTACCGAGTCATCGTCGATCTGCCCGATCTGGCCTGGACGGGGGGCGGCCTGCCGGTGGAGGGGAAGGGCATCGTCGCCCGTTATCGTTACTCGTCGCCCACCCCTGGTTCGCTTCGTTTGACCTTTGAAACGGTTGGTCCGGCCAAGCTGCGCGAAGCCTACATGATCCCCCCGCGTGAGGGGCATCAATCCAGGCTCGTTTTGGACCTGGAACGGGCATCGCCCATCGAATTCCAGCGCCTGGCCGCCGCCGCTCCCGCCGCGCCCAAACGGACCCCGGAGCGGGGCGAGGGCACACGCAACACCGAATCCACCGCGCGCGCGGCGGTGGGGGAGGCGGAGGCCGCGCCAAGCCCGCCCGCCGATCCGCCCCCGCCCGTGCAGCCCCCGCCCGCGCAACTGCTGCCCGTCGGTTTGCCCACGGGCGCGCCCCGCATGACCCTGCCGGTTCCCTCCGCCCCCGTTCCCTCGGCCAAACCGGTGCCGGAGGTGGAAAAGCCGTTGATCGTGCTCGATCCCGGCCATGGCGGTCCCGATCCGGGGGCCATCGGTGTGGGCGGTCTGCACGAAAAGGACATCACGCTGGCCGCCGCCCGCGAGGCCAAGCGCCAGTTGGAGGCGACCGGCCGCTACCGGGTGAAGCTGACCCGCGACCGGGATGTCTTCATCCGCCTGCGTGACCGTGTGGCCATGGCGCGCGAGGCCGACGCCAGCCTGTTCCTGTCGCTGCACGCCGACAGCATCGGCAGCGGCGAGATGCGTGGCCTGTCGATCTACACCCTGTCCGACAAGGCGTCCGACCGCGAGGCCGAAATGCTGGCGGCGAAGGAAAACCGCGCCGATTCCATCGCCGGGGCCGATCTGTCGGGCAAGGACGATCTGGTGGCGGGCATCCTGATCGATCTGGCCCAGCGCGACACGATGAACCATTCCAAGCGCTTCGCCAAAATCGCCCTGGAGCATCTGGGGCGCGAGGTGACGCTGATCCCGAGCAAACCGCACCGTCAGGCCGGCTTCGCCGTGCTGACCGCGCCGGACGTGCCGTCGGCCCTGATCGAAATGGGCTATCTGTCCAGCCGTCAGGACGCCAACCTGCTGACCACCGCCGACCACCGCGAAAAGCTGGGCCGCGCCCTGGCCCGCACCATCGACGCCTATTTCCGATGGTTGAGCGGGGCGAAGGGCGGTTGACGGCGCGCGTTCGCGGACGCTGTGCCTGTGTGATGTCTGTGACGGCGCTGGTCCTGCCCTCTGCGTGACACATTGTCCTGACATGTCGGGATGAGGGGCGCGCGGTGGGGCCGCTTGGTGTTAGGATGCGGTGTTTCCGGGTGCTTCTGGCGGGCTGCGGTGGTCTTTGGGCCAATCGCGGTGCGCGAGCGCCCGTTTTGTCGTTGGGGGACGCCGGTCCTCGCTGGTCTTCTCGGGAATGGTCATGCGCCTTCTTCTGTCCTTGCTGATGAGTGTGGTTCTGCTGGCCCTGGCCGGGGCGGGCGGTTTGGTGTTCCTGCTGGACCATTACAACCAGGATTTGCCGGATTACACCAAGCTGGCCAATTATCAGCCGCCGGTGACGACCCGCGTCCACGCCGGTGACGGGCGGTTGATGGCAGAATTCGCCTCCGAACGCCGGATCTTCGTGCCGATGGACGCGATGCCCCGCCGGGTCATCAACGCGTTCATGTCGGCCGAAGACAAGAATTTCTACGACCACAAGGGCGTCGACCCCACCGGCATCATCCGCGCCGTGCTGATGAACGTGGAAAATCTGGGGCGCGACCGCCGTCCGGTCGGGGCCAGCACGATCACGCAGCAGGTCGCCAAGAACATGCTGCTGACCAACGAGGTGTCCTTCGCCCGCAAGATCAAGGAAGCGATCCTGGCGGTCCGCATCGAGCGGGCCTTCACCAAGGACCGCATCATGGAGCTGTATCTCAACGAGATTTTCCTCGGCTTCCGGTCCTACGGCGTGGCGGCGGCGGCGCTGAATTACTTCAACAAGGCGTTGGACGAACTGGAGATCGAGGAGGTCGCCTATCTGGCGGCGCTGCCCAAGGCCCCCAGCAACTATCACCCCGAACGCCAGCGCGACGCCGCCGTCGCCCGCCGCAACTGGGTGATCGGTCGCATGGCCGATGACGGTTACATCACGGCGGAAGAGGCGCGCGCCGCCCAGGCCAAGCCGCTGGTCGTGCGCAAGCGCGACGAACAGGAGACTGTGACGGCGGAGTATTTCGCCGAGGAGGTCCGGCGCGAACTGGTCAAGCTCTACGGCGAGCAGGCGCTGTACGAGGGTGGGCTGTCGGTGCGCTCCTCCATGGATCCGCGCCTCCAGGCGGTGGCGACCAAGGCGTTGCGCGACGGGCTGGTGGCCTATGACCGCCGCCATGGCTGGCGCGGCCCGGTCGGCAAGATGGACAATTTCGATGGCTGGCCGAAGAAGCTCGCCGCCATCGCCCCGCCCGCCGGCAGCGATGGGTGGAAGCTTGCGGTCGTGCTGAAAGACGATCTGGCCGATGGGCTGGACATCGGGCTGGCCGACGGCACGCGCGGCAAGATCCCGCTGACCGAACTGCGTTGGGCGCGCGCCTACAAGGACGACGACACGCTCGGCCCGGCGGTGCGCAAGCCGTCCGACGTCGCCAAGCTCGGCGATCTGCTGCTGGTGGAACCGACCAACGGCAAGGATGAGAAGGGCAAGGATCTGCCGCCCGGCAGCTATTTTGCGCTGCGCCAGATCCCGACGGTGCAAGGCGGTCTGGTCGCCCTCGATCCCCACACCGGGCGCGTGCTGGCGATGGTCGGCGGCTTTTCCCCGCACATGAGCGTGTTCAACCGCGCCACCCAGGCGATGCGGCAGCCCGGTTCGTCGTTCAAGCCCTTCGTCTATCTGACCGCGTTGAACCAGGGGCTGACCCCGTCCACCCTGGTGATGGACGCGCCGTTCGAATACAACCCCGGCGGCGGGCAACCGATCTGGCGGCCGGAAAACTACAGCGGCCAGTTCTATGGCCCGACGCCGCTGCGCGTCGGCATCGAAAAATCGCGCAACGTCATGACCGTCCGGCTGGCCCAGCACATCGGCATGGACAAGGTGAAGGCGCTGGTCGAGAAATTCGGCGTCGTCGACAACCTCCACCCCTATCTGCCGATGGCGCTGGGGGCGGGGGAAACCACGGTGCTGCGGATGTCCACCGCCTACGCGATGCTCGCCAACGGCGGCAAGCGGGTGACGCCGACCTTCATCGACCGCATCCAGGACCGCAACGGCAAGACGATTTTCCGTCACGACGGCCGCCCCTGCGCGACTTGCGCCGCGCCGGGCTGGCGCGACGGGATGTTGCCCCCGGCGCTGCCCGACACCCGCGAGCAGATCAACGACCCGCGCACCGCCTATCAGATCGTCTCGATCATGGAAGGCGTGGTGCAACGCGGCACGGCCACGGCGCTGCTGTCGCTGGGCAAGCCGCTGGCGGGCAAGACCGGGACCACCAACGACAGCAACGACGCGTGGTTCGTCGGCTTCTCGCCCGATCTGGTGGTCGGCACCTACATCGGCTTCGATCAGCCGCGCTCGCTGGGCGGCAGCGAAACCGGCGGGTCGGCGGCGGTTCCGGTGTTCAAGGAGGTTATGGCCGACGCGCTGAAGGACAAACCGGCCACCCCCTTCCGCGTGCCGCCGGGTCTGCGTCTGGTCCGCGTCAACCCGGCGAACGGCCAGTTGGCCCAGCCCGGCGACCGCAAGGCGATCTGGGAGGCCTTCCTCCCCGGCACCGAACCCAACCCGGACCGTCCGCAAACCGTGCTCGACGGCTCGGCCAACGCCACCCCGACCATCGTCGGCGATCCTGCCGCCGACGCGTCGGCGGGGGCCGCCCCGGCGGCGGCGGTGCAGGGGACCGGCGGCCTGTACTGACGACGGTGGGCTGACCCACTGGCGAAAAGAGGGTGCATGGGCGCGGTCAAGCCGCTACACATGCACCCGACATCCCATCAACTCTAGGCACACGAGGAGGCACCGCCATGCGGGCCGAGATCGAAGCGGCCGCTGGCGAGATCAGAGAATCGCTGGCGCTGCTGAGGAGGCATCTTTGACTGGGACAACGCGCTGCGTCGTCTCGACGAACTGAACAATCTGGCGGAGGATCCCAAGCTTTGGGATGACCCCAGCCGCGCCCAGACCATCATGCGCGAACGCACCCAGCTTGACACCTCGGTGTCCGGCTATCGGGCGCTGGAACGCGACCTGTCCGACAGCCTGGAGCTGATCGAGATGGGCGAGATGGAAGAGGACGCGACGGTGGTCGCCGACGCCGAGGCCCAGCTCTACGCTCTGCGCGAGCGCGCGGCCAAGCTTCAGCTGGAAAGCCTGCTGTCGGGCGAGGCCGACGCCAACGATTGCTATCTGGAAGTCAACGCCGGGGCTGGCGGCACCGAGGCGCAGGATTGGGCCTTGATGCTGGTGCGCATGTACACGCGCTGGGCCGAACAGCACGGCTTCAAGACCGAATGGCTGGAAGAAAGCGCCGGTGAAGAGGCCGGCATCAAATCCGCCACCATCCAGATCAAGGGCCACAACGCCTATGGCTGGCTGAAGACCGAGGCCGGGGTGCACCGTCTGGTGCGCATCAGCCCGTTCGACAGCCAGGCGCGGCGGCAGACCAGCTTTTCCGCCGTTTCGGTGTCGCCGGTCATCGACGACAAGATCGACATCGAAATCAACGAAAAGGATTGCCGCATCGACACCTATCGGGCGTCGGGCGCTGGCGGTCAGCACATCAACAAGACCGACTCGGCGGTCCGCATCACCCACTTGCCCACCAACATCGTGGTGAGCTGCCAGCAAGAGCGGTCCCAGCACAAGAACCGCGCCAAGGCGTGGGACATGCTGCGCGCCCGCCTGTACGAGCGGGAGTTGAAGATCCGCGAAGACGCGGCGGCCGCGTTGGAAGCGACCAAGACCGACATCGGCTGGGGCCATCAGATTCGCTCCTACGTCCTGCACCCCTATCAGATGGTGAAGGATCTGCGGACGAACGTGGAAACCTCGCAGAGTCAGGCGGTTTTGGACGGCGCGTTGGATCCGTTCCTGGAAGCCGCCCTGGCGTCGCGCATCAAGGGCCAGCTTGACGAGGATCTGGAGGGCTGACCGCCGTCCGTCCCGCGCGGCGCATTGCGGCGTGACGGTTCTTGCGGCTGGTTGCGCCGGTTGAGATTGAAAAGCCCCTCTTTCCCAGCGGAAGGGGGGCTTTTCTTTTTTGGGGAATGGAACGATCGTCGGCTACGTTGATCGTCCCAGGTCCGTTCTTACCGGGAGTGTGCCCTTATGATCCGTCCGTTCCTCGCCGCCCTGCTGGCGGTTGCGTCCGTTGCGGCGCTGCCCTCGTCCGCGTTCGCCGCGTCCTGCGGGGCCGGGGCGATGCCGCCGGAGATGTTCAAGACCTACGTCGCTGGGGTGCAGGAGGCGCTGAACGAGCATGGGTTCAAGGCGGGCAAGGTCGATGGCAAGGCGGGCGGGCAGACCGGTTCGGCCATCCGCGCCTACCAGCGCGCGGCCAAGCTGCCGGTCGATGGCTGCGTCAGCAAGGAGCTGCTCGACCATCTGAACTTCGCCCAACCCAAGGTGTACGCCCGGCGGCGCTGACGCCCGCTCCCCCGCGCGGGCGGGGGAACGGCGCGTGCGGGTGCCTTATTGGCCGATGAAGCTCAGATCCAGGATGGATTTGGGATCCAGCGCCTTGTCGACCTGGCCTTCCGATTGCCAGAAGCGGACCTGGTTGACGACGTCGTCGATCAGCAGGCGGGCGTTGGGATCGACATAGGGCAGACCGGCGGCGACGATCTCCGGCTTCTGCTTGGTCGCGTCGGCGATGATGGTCAGCAGCGCGTCATAGCCCGGCCCCTTCACCAACGCGCCGGAGGCGTCCTTGACGTTGAAAGCGGCGTGGTATTCGGCCAACGCCGTCTTGTAGGCGCGGACGAATTTTTCGACCACCGGGCGGCGGGTCTGGATCGTCTTCGGCCCGGTGAACAGCGCGCCCAATTGCCAGGGCGTTTCATCCCCGGCCCAGCCCAGGATCTGACCGGCCCCGTCGGCCACCAACTGGCGGGCGACGGTGGAGGGGGCCAGGATGGCGTCCACCTGACCGCCCTTGAAGGCGGCGACCATCTTCGGCACGTCCTGCAGCGGGACCATGGTCACGTCCTTGACCGTGAAGCCGTATTTCTGGCCCAGGATGCCGATCATGTAATGGAAGGTGGACCCCACCGTGGTGATGGCGATGCGCTTGCCCTTCAGGTCCGATGGCTTGGCCAACCCGGCGGCGTGGGCGGCGTTGGTCGCCACATAGGCGCTGAGGGGAAAGCCCGGCTCGTCGCGGCTTTGCGCGGCGATCATGGTGATCGCCCCCTTGGCGGCCAGATTGTAGAAGCCCGCCGTCAGGCCGGTGACGCCGAAATCCACATCGCCGGAGGCGACCGCCACCGGCACCTGCTGGGCCGAGGTGAAGGTGGACAGGGTGACGTCCAGCCCCTCGCGCTCGAAATAACCCTTGGCCTTGGCGATGAAGATCGGGCCGGAGGAGGACAGCGCCAGCACGCCGACCGACGCCTTGTCCAGCGTTTGCGCCGCGACGGGCTGCGGGCCGACGGCCAGCGCCGCCGCCAGTGCCACGCCCGCAAAGGCCGTCCGTTGCAGAAGCGTGCGGCGGGTCCAGCGTGCAATCGACATGGTGGGTGTCCTCTTCACGTTTGTGTTCTTGGTTCAGGATTAGCGCCAGACCAGCAGGCGGCGTTCCAGCAGCGACAGCAGCGCGCCGATGGTCAGGCCCAGCGCCGACATCACCATCACCCCGGCCAGCAGCGTGTCGGTCTGCATCAGGTTGCCCGCCATCAGCACGAAGGCCCCGATGCCGTATTCGGCCCCGATCATCTCGGCGGCGACCACCAGGATCAGGGCGATGGACGCGGTGATGCGGAATCCGGCCAGGATGCCGGGCAGCGCGCCGGGCAGCAGGATGTTGCGCAGAATGGCCCCCCAGGGCAGGCCGAAGCTCTGCGCCATGCGGATCAGGTTGCGCGGGACCGAATCGATGGCGCTGTAGACGGCGATCACCGTGGGAAAGAAGACGCCAAAGCCGATGGTGGCGAATTTGGACGCCTCGCCGATGCCGAACCACAGGATGAACAGCGGCAGCAGCGCGATCTTGGGAATTGGGAAGAAGGCCGACACCAGCGGAACGCCGACCGCGCGGGCGACCGACGCCACCCCCATCAGCAGGCCCACCGTCAAGCCGCCCAACGTGCCCAGGCTCCACCCCACCCCGATTCGCAGCAGCGAGGCTTTCAGGTTCAGCCACAGCGATCCGTCGGCGATCATCCCGGCCAGCGCCCGACCCACCGCGCTGGGCGGCGGCAGGAACAGCGGGCTGGCCAGCCCGACGCGGCTCGTCCCCTCCCACAGCGCGATCAGCAGGGCGAAGGCGGCGAGCGCGGCCCAGGGGTGACGGCGCGGGTGGAACCCGCCGCCGCGAAAGCGCACGGCTTGCAGAGTGCTTTGCGTGCTGGTGGGGGTGTTGATGGGATCAGGCACGGGCGATCTCTCGGTCGGCCATTTGCGCTTCGGCCTTCATCAGGTGCCACAGCCGGGCGCGCACCTCCGCCAGATGCGCTTGCGCGGCGGGGGCGAGGCGGCGGTCGCGCGGCTCCTCGATGGTCACGATCTCGCGGATGCGGCCAGGGCGGCGGCTCAACACCACCACGCGGTCGGCCAACCGCAGCGCCTCGTCCAGATTGTGGGTGACGTAGAGCGCCGTGGTCTTCTCGCGCCGCCAGAGATCGAGGAAGTCATCCATCAGCAGCTCGCGCGTTTGCGCGTCGAGCGCGGACAGCGGTTCGTCGAGCAGCAGGATGGCCGGGCGCACCGCCAGCGCGCGGGCGATGCCGACCCGCTGGCGCATGCCGCCGGACAGTTGCTTGGGCAGCGCCTGGCGGAACTCCCACAGCCCCATGCGCCGCAACCCTTCCTCCACCCGCGCGCGCCGGTCGGCGGCGGGCAGCGGGTGATGGGCCAGCACCAGCGCGACGTTCTCCTCCACCGACCGCCAAGGCAGCAGCGCGAAATCCTGGAACACATAGGTGATCGGGTTCAGGCAGCCGTCGGGGACCGGGCCGTCCACCGCCACCCGTCCGGCGCTGGGCGCGACGATGCCGCCCGCGATGCCCAGCAGGGTGGACTTGCCGCAACCGCTGGGGCCGATGACCGCCAGCACCTCGCCCTCATTCAGCACCAGATCGATGCGGTCCAGCACCGTCAGATCGTCGTAACGGTGGGTCAGATCGGAAATCAGCAGTCGCATCACGCCCCGGATGTGGCCTTGGTCGCCTCAACCCTTCGGCCGGGATGATCGTTCCGACGAAGGTCGGGGGGCACTATAGCGCAACCGGCGCACAGGCATAGGTGCGTATGACGAACAAAAGGAATGCGCAAAAAAGCCAGCCGCTGGGGGCGGCTGGCGAAGGTGCTTTGGAGGAATTGCCCACGGATCGAACCGGAACAATTCTGACAGGCATGGTTAGCAAGAAGAGGGCCAACCGCGCCAAATCCGATAAGGCACTGAAAAAACGGTGTTCTTCTGAGGCCCGCGATCCGACCCCTGTCAGGGGACGCAGACAGGTTGCCGACCACCCGCCCGCGTTTCTGGACAGGCGGCTTGGCTTGATGGGGCTGCGGCCCGATGCGGTGTCAGGCGGTGGTTCCCAGGGCGACCGGAGTCGGCGACGCGAAAAAGCCGCTGAGATTCTCGGCGCAGCGCCCCACCGTGGCGGTGGCCTTTGTGTACCGTTCGCTCAAGCCCGCACTGTCCACATCCTCGGCGGGCATCGCCTGCAGCAGCACGGTCAGGGTGCGGACATAGGCCCGCAGCATGGCGGCTTCCTCGGCAAAATCCGGCAACCCGGCCCCGCGCAGGGCGCGCAGGGACAGCAGTTCGGCGTCCAGGGACTGCGCGGCCGCTTCCACGGCCTGGAAGGCCTTGGCCAAACGCACATGCTTCAGAACGATCACCTGACCCATCGCGTCCTCTCCCGAACGGTGCCCGAGAAGGAACCGACCGCAGGCGGAACGCGGTCGGTTCAGGTCCCGGAGGAAACACATCGGCGGGCGCGCTCGCGGCGCTCACCGACGTTGGTCATAGGAGCAAAGGCTGTGCCAACGGATGGTTGCGAAGGCATCTCTTGAAAATCAATGGGTTGCCGTTCCAACGTCCGGGGGCGGATCGCGCCTTGCGCCGCGTTCCACGCGGAATGATCGCCAATTTGCGAATCCGTCCCCATTTTGCAACGCACGCAAAACGCAATCGTGCTGTGCGGGGAGCGCAACCGAACGGCGGCTCAGCGTCGCCGCATCGACGGGTGCCAGGCGGTGGTCGCCCGTTCCAGCAGGGCCAAGCCGCCATAGAGGCCCGATCCGGTCAACGCGGCCACGGTGATGCTCGCCCACACGACGTCCAGATTCATCCGCGCCACCTCGGTGGAGATGCGGAAGCCCATGCCGACCACCGGCGTGCCAAAGAACTCCGCCACGATGGCCCCGATCAGGGCGAGGGTGGAGTTGATCTTCAGCCCGTTGAACAGAAAGGGCAGGGCGTTGGGCAGCCGCAGCTTGACCAGCGTGCGGCCATACCCGGCGGCGTAGGAGCGCATCAGGTCCAATTGGATGCGTTCGGCGCTGGACAAACCGGCCAGCGTGTTGACCAGCATCGGAAAGAAGGTCATCACCACGATGACCGCCGCCTTCGATTGCCAATCGAAGCCGAACCACATGACCATGATCGGCGCGATGCCCACCACCGGGATCGCGCTGGCCAGATTGCCCAGCGGCAGCAACCCGCGCGCCAGGAACGGGACCCGGTCGGCCAGGATCGCCACCGCGAAACCGGCCCCGCAGCCCAGCAGATAGCCGCGCAGCACCGAAATCAGCACGGTTTGGCGGAAATCATCCCACAGCACCGGCGCGTGCTGCACCAGCGCCCCGGCGATGCGGCTGGGGGCGGGCAGCAGGATGGCGGGGACTTGGAACCCGCGCACCAGGATTTCCCAGGCGATCAGCAGCCCCAGCCCGAACAGGCCCGGCACGACGACCGACCGCGTCCAGCCCGGCCGCGCCGACAGCGCGCCCAGCACCCGCCACAATTGAAGGATGGCGGCGACCAGGAACAGCCAGACGCCCGCCCCGGCGGACAGATCCACCCCCTCGTCCAGAAGATGCAGCGGCAGCAGCCAGGCCAGAACGATTCCGGCCAACTCCGTCCAGGCCCCCTTGATCCGCGTCGGCGCGGTGCGCCCGGCCAGCACGGTCAACACCACGCCGATCAGAAACAGCGGGGCGAGGCTGCCGCCGAACCAGCCCAGCGTTTCACCGCCGCGCGCGCCGATGGGTTGGGTCAGCGCCGCCAGGGTCGGCAGGGCCACGGCCACCAGCCCCCAATCCGCCGCCGTGCGCAGGCTGGTGGTGTGGGTGTTTGTGGTCGCTTGTCGGCTCATCGCACGCCCCCCCGGCCCAACACCAGCCGTTCAATGCCCCGCAGCACCGCGATCAGCAGCACCGACAGCAGGGCCGCCATCACCAGCGCCGCCCAAATCTGCACGGTCTGGCCGTAATAGGATCCCGACAGCAACCGCGCCCCCAACCCGGCCTGACCGCCGGTCGGCAATTCGCCGACGATGGCCCCGGTGACGCTGATCGCCACCGACACCTTGAGGCTGGCGAACAGGAAGGGCAGGGACGCGGGCAGGCGCAGCGACCAGAAGGCGCGCAGGCCCCCCGCCGAATAGGTCCGCATCAGGTCGAGCCACAGCGGATCGGCGGAGCGCAGCCCCTTGACCATGCCGACGGTGATGGGAAAGAAGCACAGATACATGCAGATCACCGCCTTGGGCAGCAGGCCGGTGAAGCCCAGATTGCCGAGGATGACGACGATCATCGGCGCGATCGCCAGGATCGGCACGGTTTGCGAGGCGATGACCCAGGGCAGCAGGCTGGCGTCGAGCGTGCGGGTGTAGACGATGCCTACCGCCAGCAGCGTGCCCAGCGCCACCCCCATCGCCAAGCCGGTCAGGGCCGCCTGCGCGGTCACGGCGGCGTGGAACAGCAGGTTGCGCGGGCTGGTCAGCGGGTAGCCGGTCAGCGATCCCCACAGCTCCACCACCACCTGATCGGGGGTGGGCAGGATCGGGCGCTTCATGCTGTAGGTTTGCAGCAGCAGATCCAGGCCGCCGAACGGCTTGCCGCTGCGGGTCAGCGCCTCTTCGGCTTGCGGCAGATTGAGCCACGCGGCCCCGGCGTACCACAGGATCAGCACGACCAGCGTCGTCACCAGCACGGGGACGGCGTCGGCCAGACGGCCGGAGGCCCAGCGACGGGGCGGCACAGTCCCGGCTTCAGTCGTCATAGCTGTGGCCTTCCTTCAACCCGTCGCGCACGCGGTGGGCGATGGCGGCGAATTCCGGCGATTCGCGGATGTCGAGTGTGCGTTCGCGCGGCAGGTCGCAGTCGATGACGTCCAGAATCCGGCCCGGGCGCGGACTCATCACCACGATGCGGGTGGACAGGAACACCGCCTCCGCAATCGAATGGGTGACGAATACGCAGGTCTTGCCGGTGCTGCGCCAGAGTTGCGTCAAGTGCAGGTTCAGATGGTCGCGGGTGATTTCGTCCAACGCGCCGAACGGCTCGTCCATCAGCAGCAGATCGGGCTTCAGCGCCAGCGCGCGGGCGATGGAGGCGCGTTGCTGCATGCCGCCGGAGAGTTGCCAGGGAAACTTGCGCTCGAACCCCGACAGGCCGACGCGCTGCAACTCCTCGCGCGCGCGGGCCTGCCGTTCGGCGCGGGGGATGCCCATGATCTCCAACGGCAGCATGACGTTGCGTTCCACCGTGCGCCACGGATAGAGCGCCGGGGCCTGGAAGACATAGCCGTACAGCCGTTTCAGCCGCGCTTGTTCCGGCGTCAACCCTTCCACCGTGATGCGGCCGCCGGTCGGTTGCTCCAGATCGGCGATGACGCGCAGCAGGGTGGTCTTGCCGCAGCCCGACGGGCCGATCAGCGACACGAAATCGCCGCGCGCGATGGTTAGATCGACCTCGCTCAGGGCCGTCACCGGGCGGTTGTCGGCGGTGGGGTAGACCAGCGACAGGGACCGGGCCTCAACGATGGGCGCGGGGGCCGGTTGGCCGGTCGCCCCGTTGGTCCGGGACGGTGACGGGCTGTGCACGGGGAATGGTCCTTCTGGCGGGAAATTGTTCACGGGCAATTGTTCAAGGGGCACGCTATCACCGCGCCGCGCGCCGCGCCAGAGTCCCCACGGGGCGCAGGGAATGGTGGGCAGACGCTTGATTCGGAACCGGAAAATTCCGATATGGCAAAAGGTTGGAAAGGGCTGGACGCCCCGCCCGTTCCCCCGCAGGATCGCCGCCATGCCGACCCAACCACCGCCCCCGCCCCTGGAGATCACGCGCGAGGACGCCGCGACCGGCGTGGTCTTTGTCGCCACCCCGTCCTTCAGCCCGCGCATGCGCACGCGTTATCTGTTGATTGCCGGGTTGCTGGCCATCGGGTTCATTGCCGGGGCGGGACTGGCCCCCGATTACGTCGCCACGATGCTGCAATGGCTGGCGGCGCTTTGCGCGGTGCCGGTGCTGTTGATGTATGTGGTGACGTTGAGCGAGACCGTGCGGCGGCGCGCGGTGCGGTTGGGGGTGACGCCGGTTGGCCTGTCGGTGGATGACCATCATCTCTACCCGCACGAGACGATTCGCGATCTGGCGCTGTACCCGCTGGTCGGCGGGCACCCGCTGTTCTTTGCCTGGATCGACCCGCAGCACAGCTATGGCCACAAGGCGGAACTGGCGCTGGCGGGCGGGCAGGTGCTGGCGAACGACGCGGTGAAGGCGGCGATGCGGGCGGCTAAGAGTTCGACGGTGCGGCTGGTCATGCACCGGCGCGGCGGCAAGCGCGGCATCGTGCTGGTGCGGGGGCTGACCCTGTCGGGCGGGGAAACCCTGCTGGCCGCGCTGTCGGCGGAACTGCGCGCGCACAGCCGGTGAGGGCGCGTGGAGACCGCGTTGGTGATGGGCGCTGTGGGCGCGTCCACCCCGCCGGGCGCAACGGGTGCGCTCCTGCGGGGGATGGAAACGGCGGATCAGCGGCGCGGGATGGTCGGCAGCTCCGGCAGATCCTCTTCCAGGATCGAGATGTGCAGATCGTAGGAAACCTCGCCCTCGTCCACGTCGCGGTGCAGGGTGCCGATGAACTCGCCGTCGATCGACACTTCCGCCGACTGGCCGGCCTTGGCGGGCGGCTCGATCACGATCTTGGTGTTGCCCAGGGTCTTGCGCAGATAGGCCTGGACGCGGGCAACTTCCGTATCGGTCATCTTGGCGACGGTCGGCTTGGCGGGCGGCATGGGAGGGGTCCTTTGTGCGAATCGGAAAGCGCGTCATATAGGCGGCTTTGCCCCAAAGGAAAAGCGCAACCTCGCGCGCGATGCCGGATCTCTGGGCTGCTGCGGAGGCGGGGCGTGGTGCGAACCGCTGGGGGCGTGGGATGACGCGGATGATGGCTGTGGCTGTGGCGTGGTTGGGGCTGGTTGGGCCGACCCACGCTGTGGCGGGTGCGCTGCCGCCAGGGGACTATGTTGCGGTTGGCGGGGCGATGATCTTTGACCGTCCGGCGGTGGGCGCGAAGGGGGTGGCATCGCTGGCGGTGGGGGCCGCCGTGACGGTGCTGCCGTCTCCCACCGTGGGAAGTTGGGTGAAGATTCGCGACGCGGCGGGACGGATTGGTTACGTCACCGCCGGAAGCTTGTCCGACCGCTGGGGGGAGCCGCCGCCGCCGGTCGCCGCCCAGCCGCGCGCCGCGATTGAGGCGACTCCGGTGGCGGAGCCTGCTGCCAACCCCAAGGAAACGACCCCGGCGGCCCTGTCGGATGCCGAGGCCGCCGCCATGGAGCAACGCGCGTTGGAGGCCGCCGACCGCGCGCAACGAGCGGCGGAGCGGGCGCGGGCCGGAGGGGATGCGGGGGCGTGGGGCCACGCCTTTCCCAACGGCGACCGCTATGATGGGGAATGGCGCACCGACCCAGCGCAAACCCAACCCCGCCGCGCGGGGCTGGGCGCGTACCGCTTTGCCAACGGCGCACGGTATGACGGGGAGTGGGTGGACGATCTGATGACCGGTTTGGGCGTGATGCGGTACCCCGATGGTGGGCGCTTTGCCGGGCAGTTCCACAATGGGCAGCCCGAAGGCTGGGGCGTTCATCGCACCGCCGATGGCGGTCTGACCGCCGGGCGTTGGCGCGCGGGGGTGTGGGTGATGGATTGATCCCAGATACCCTACTTTTGGCGTGGATTTTGCTGCATTCCCGCCCAGAGCAAGCGGGGGAATGGCCCATGATGCGGAAAGTGCTGGGAATCCAAAGCGGGAGCGCGCCGTCGGATTCGCAATTTGCAAATCGAAATGCGACTCGGGCGGGTGACATTGCGACTGGTTTGCGGATTGCAAAGCGTTTGGAGGCTGGGCGTCATCTGGAACAGGCGTGCGCCAGCTTGCAGGACGCGGCCGTTGAACTGGAAAGCGTGCTGTTCGATTTGCCGGGACTCCGGGAGCAAGCCGATCTGCACGAAGCCATCGGTTCGATCATGGAGACGTTGCGGCTGATCGCGTCGACTCAGGCCCGTTTGGAGCCGCCCGTGGCCGCTGAATAGCGGTGTGGAACGGTCTGGGCGTCCGTGGGGGCGTTCAACCGTGTGGAGTTTGGCCTTGTCGAACCTAGTCAGCAAAAAGGGCGGTACCCGTGTTGGGCCGCCCTTTTTGGTGCGCCACCCGAACGCGCCCGGTTGGGCGGGGGTGGGTTGGGAGGCAAGGCGGCGGAACCGCCCGGCCGATCACTCGGAAATGGTCTGCCAGAAGAAGAAAACGACGGCCAGAACCATGATGGCGATGTCCATGTGACGCTCCCGCAAGGTCGGTGATGTGGATCGGTTCGGCGGTCTCTATACGACAGTTCGCGTGTCGGGGGCAGGGGGTTCCGTGTGGCTGCGGCCATTCGCGCGCATTTTTTTGGAAGGGCACGCGGGAAATTTTGCCATTCTGCAGCGGGTCTTGGGCTTCAGTCGTCCGACAGCTTTTGCGCGTGTCAGCGCTTTGCGGGCAGACGGTTTGACAAAAGCCGTTGGGCAATCAAAGAAATGCTTTCCGAGCAAACTGTTCGCAAGACCACAGGAGGCTGTTTTGGTGGGTGTTGGGGCGGAAGGTGGTCTGACAGGTTCAGGGATTCCAAGGCTTTGCGGTCGGGGACTATGACCTTTGTTAGGGATTGCCTTGCTCCCCGCCTTTCTGGCAGAAAAAAGGCCGCTGAGGACAGCGGCCTTGAAGTTTAGGGAGGAAACGCCCAAGAAGGG
Source organism: Azospirillum griseum (assembly GCF_003966125.1). Classification (GTDB taxonomy): domain Bacteria; phylum Pseudomonadota; class Alphaproteobacteria; order Azospirillales; family Azospirillaceae; genus Azospirillum; species Azospirillum griseum. The sequence continues at coordinate 388,033 of NZ_RXMA01000001.1, read as the reverse complement.
CGAGGCAGCAATCGCTTGCTGCGCTGCAACAATAGCAAAATCAGGGTTTCCCGCAAGTCCTTCAGTCCATGACGGAGCATCGCGCCCGTGTTCCACCGTTGCCTGTTGCTCAACGGCAACAGAAACTATGTGGGCACACGGGTCCGATGGCATTATCCCGCGACCGGCGCGTTCACCAAGGCTTTACCGCTGCGTCGGTAAGATCCTCCGAGTGCGTCTTTTTGAAAGCGACGGCCATGGGCATCGGTTCGGTTTCCTCCACCCCCACGCTGTTCCAACCGCAAGCCTCAGCCCTGGAGGGGTTGCAGGACGCGCAGGCCCGGGTGGCCGATGGGGCGGAGCAGATCGCGGCGGGGAACCTGGATCCGGCGGTCGTGGTCAGCATCACCAACGCCCAGACCGATTTCGCCGCCAACGCCAAGGTGTTTGAAGCAACACAGGAAAACACCCAGCGCCTGTTGGACATGTTTGCCTGAGCGGCGTTTGCGCTTTTTTCACACCGCCAGATTTTTCACACCGCCAGATAGGTCCGGCGCACCGCCTCATCGGCCATCAGATCGGCCATCCGGCCCGACCACCGCACCTGTCCCTTTTCCAGAACGCTGGCCCGGTCGGCCACGGCGGCGGCAAAGCTGGTGTTCTGCTCCGACACCAGAACCGACAGGCCTTCGGCCTTCAACCGCCGCACCGCGTCGGCCATCTGGCGGACGATGATCGGGGCCAGCCCTTCGGATGGCTCGTCGAGCAGCAGCAGGGTCGGGTTGCCCATCAGGGTGCGGGCCAGCGTCAGCATTTGCTGTTCGCCGCCGCTCATCCGCGTGCCGCGCCGCCCGCGCATCGCCGCCAGATTGGGAAACAGCGCAAACAGCCGGTCCGGCGTCCAATGCGGCGCGCCGGGGCGGGGCGGTTGGCGGCCCACCTCCAGATTCTCGTCCACCGTCAGATCGGCGAAGATCCGCCGGTCTTCGGGAACATAGCCCAGGCCCAGGCGGGCGATGGCGTGGGGCGGAAGCGTCCCGATCGGGCGTCCGTCGAACGTGACGTTGCCGCGCCGCGACTCGGCCAACCCCATGATCGCCTTCAGCGTCGTGGTCTTGCCCGCGCCGTTGCGGCCGATCAGCGCCACCACCTCGCCGCGCCCAACGGTCAGATCGACGCCGGTCAGGATGTGGGCGTGCCCGTACCAGACCTGAAGCCCCTCCACGCGCAGCAGCGGGTCGGACGGGGTGTGGGGGGCGGGCGGGGTCACGACTCGTCTCCCAGATACACGGCTTGCACACGGCGGTCAGTGCGCACCGCGTCGGGCGGGCCATCGGCGATGATGGTCCCCCGGTCCAGCACCAGCAGGCGGGTGGCGTGGCCGAACACCACATCCATGTCGTGTTCGGTGAACAGCACCGCCAGACCGCGTTCGCGCACCAGCGCGGCGGTCAGCGCCATCAACTCCAGCCGTTCGGCGGGGGCCATTCCGGCGGTCGGTTCGTCCATCAGCAGGATTTTCGGGTCGCTCGCCAGCGCCATCGCCAGTTCGACCCGCTTCAGATCGCCATAGGCGAGCACGCCGCAAGGCCGGTCGGCCTGATCGGCCATGCCGACACGGGCGAGCAGGGCCAGCGCCTCGTCCCGGAACTGGCGGCTGGCCGGACGCCACAGGCCGAACAGCCGACGCGCGCGCGACAGCAGCACCGTTTGGACATTCTCCGCCACCGTCATCGAGGCAAAGGTCGCGGTGATCTGGAAGGTCCGCCCGACGCCCATCGCCCAGATGCGGCGCGGCGTCCGCCCGACCAGATCGACGCCATCCAGGCGCACGCGGCCCGAATCGGGGCGCAACTGGCCGTTCAGCAGGTTGAAGCAGGTGCTTTTCCCCGCGCCGTTCGGGCCGATCAGGGCCAGCAGCTCCCCCGACTCCAGGGTGAAGGACACGCCGCGCACCGCCTGCACGCCGCCAAAGCCCCGCGCCAGATCCGTCACCTCCAACTGGCTCATGACCGCTCCCGTCGGTTCGACAGAACGCCGACGATGCCGCGCGGGAACAGCAGCACCAGCGCCACGATGGTCAGGCCCAGCAGCAGACGCCACAGATCGGTGGCGCGCATCACCTGGCTTTCCAGCAGATGGAACAGGGCGGCCCCGGCCAGCGGCCCGCTGACCGTCTGCACCCCGCCCAGCAGGATCATCACCAGCGCGTCGACCGACACCGACACCGCCATCAGGGTGGGGAAAACGCTGCCCTTGGCGAAGGCGTACAGCCCACCGGCCAGCCCGGCCGCCGATCCGGCCAGCGCAAAGGCACACCATTGGTGCCGCCGCACGTCGATGCCCACCGACTCGGCGCGCAGGGCCGAATCGCGCCCGGCCCGCAGGGCGTAGCCGAAGGGGGCGAAGGCCGCGCGCCGCAGCAGCGCCAACGCCCCGGCGCACAGCGCCAGCGTCAGCCAATAATACACCGCCTTGCCCGACGCCCAGGCCGACGGCCAAATCCCCAACAGCCCGTTGTCGCCGCCGGTGAAGCCCGACCATTGGAAGGCGACCGACCAGGTGATTTGCGCGAAAGCCAGCGTCAGCATGGCGAAATACAGGCCCGACCGCCGCACACAGAACCAGCCCGCGATCAGCGCCCCCAGCCCGGCGACCAGCGGGGCAGCGGCCAGCGCCAGCGGCATCGGCGCGCCCAGATGGCGAACCAGCAACGCCGCGCCATAGGCCCCCAACCCGAAATAGGCGGCGTGGCCGAAGGACACCAGCCCGCCCAACCCGATCAGCACATGCAGGCTGGCGGCGAACAGGGCGAGGATGACCATTTCGGTCAGCACAATCACGGCGTAATCGCCGACCAGCAGCGGCGCGGTGGCCAGCAGCGCCAGCAGCGCGAGGGCGATCCAGCCGCCCCGGTTCCCGAGTCGCAGCACCGGTGCGGCGGCGGCGGCGGCGGGTGGTGCGTCCTCCGCCCGGCCCATCAGCCCGTGCGGGCGCAGCACCAGCACCACCGCCATGAACAGGAAGACCAGCACCAGCGTGATTTGCGGAAACACCAGGATGCCGAAGGCCTGCAACTGGCCGATCAGCAGCGCGGCGAGAAAGGCCCCGGTCAGGCTGCCCATGCCGCCGACCACGACGACGACAAAGGCCTCGACGATCATGGCCATGTCCATGTGCAGGTTCACCGCCTCGCGCGGGACCTGCAACGCGCCGCCCAACCCGGCCAGCGCGGACCCCAGAAACAGCACGCCGGTGAAGAGCCGGGCCGGATCGACCCCCAGGGCCGACGCCATGTCGCGGTCCTGGGTGGCGGCGCGCACCAGAACGCCCCAGCGGGTGCGGGTGAACAGCAGCCACAGCAGGCCCAGCACCAGCGGCCCCAAGCCGATCAGCACCAGATCATAGAGCGGAAAGGGCTGGCCCAGAATGTCGACCGATCCCTTCAGCCCCGGCGCGCGACGGCCCATCAGGTCCTCCGGCCCCCAAACCCAGGCCACGGCGTCCTGCGCCACCAGCACGACGCCGAAGGTCCCCAGCAGTTGGAACAGCTCCGGCGAGCGGTAGAGCCGCCGCAGCAAACCCACCTCCATCGCCGCGCCCAGCGCCCCGGCCCCCAGCGACGCCAGCGCGACGCTGCCCCAGAAACCGCCGACGCTGCCGCCAAACCGCTCGATCAACGACCAGCCGAGATAGGCCCCGATCATGCAGAGGGAGCCGTGGGCGAAATTGACGATGCGGGTGACGCCGAAGACGATGGTCAGCCCCGACGACACCAGAAACAGCGTCGCCGCCGTGGCCAACCCGCTGAGCGCCTGGACGAGGAGGAAGGACATTTACTCCGCCGGCCGCAGCGCCCGCACCGCCTCGTCGCCGGGCAGATAGGCGGCCCCGTCGGCGTAGCGCCAATCCTTCATCGTGCCGCGCCCGTCCTTCACCGTGGTCACGCCGACATAGGCCCCCATGGTGGCCTGATGGTCCGACGCGCGGAAGGTGATCGGCCCGAAGGGGCTGGACAGCGACAGGCCCCGGAAGGCCGCCACCAGCTTGTCCGGTTCGGTCGATCCGGCCTTGTCGAGCGCGGCGGCGATGGCCTTCAGCGTGGCGTAGCCGACAACGGAGCCTTGGCGTGGCGATTCCTTGAACCGCGCGCTGTAGGCGTCGCGGAACGCCTTGTGTTCGGGCGTGTCGATCTGCTCCCACGGGTAGCCGGTGACGATCCAGCCCTCCGGGGCCTCGTCCTTCATCGGCTCCAGATACTCCGGCTCGCCGGTCAACAGGCTGACGACGCGGCGGTTCTTGAACAGGCCGCGCCCCTCGCCCTCGCGCACCAGCTTGGCCAGATCGGCACCGAAGGTGACGTTGAAGATCGCCTCGGGGTTGGCGGCGGCCAGCGCCTGCACCGTCGGTCCGGCCTCCAGCTTGCCTTGGGCCGGCCATTGCTCGGCGACGAACTCCACGTCGGGGCGCTTTTCCTTCAGCAACTGCTTGAACCACGTCACCGCCGACTGGCCATATTCGTAATTCGGCGCGACGGTGGCCCAGCGCTTGGCGGGCAGCTTGGCGGCTTCCTCCACCAGCATCGCCGCCTGCATGTAGGTGCTGGGGCGCAGGCGGAAGCTGTAGCGGTTGCCCTTGCTCCAGGTGATGGCGTCGGTCAGCGGCTCGGCGGCGACGAAGGGAACCTTGTTGCGCGCGGCGAAATCGGCCACGGCCAAGCCGATGTGCGAAAAATAGGTTCCGGCCAGCAGATCGACCTTTTCGCTGCTCAGCAGCTCCTGCGCCACGCGCACGGCGTCGTCGGGCTTGCCCGCGTCGTCGCGCGAGACAACCTCCAGCTTGCGCCCGCCGAGCACGCCGCCCTTGGCGTTGATCTCTTCCACCGCAAGCTGCCAGCCCTGACGGTACGGGATCGTGAAGGCGGGCAGGCCGGTGTAGCTGTTGATTTCACCCACCCGAACCGGCGCGGAGGACGCAGGGGCCGCCTGCGCGAGAGCGGATGTGGAACCGGCGGTCAGGGCGGCGATCAGCGCGACGGCGCTGGTCATCAGCAGCGAAAGGGTCTGGCGGCGGTGCAACATGCGGGGGCGTTCCGGCTTCGGGTGACGGTCGGTGCGTGCGACGGCGGCCCGAAAGGGGGACGTCTCGCCCGCGTGCCCCGCGTTCATAGCAAACCGGGCGCAAAAGTCACCGTCAAGAACGCGAACAAGCCGACGGAACGTTGAAGGGTCTGCTTCGGCCCATCACATCAGGCGGTGCAGCAGATCCAGGAAATGGGCGCGTTCGTCTGGCGACAGCGGTTCCAGCGTGCGTTCGTGGGCGATGGTGGCCTTGTGCGTCAGTTCCTCGACCATCGCCCGACCGACGCGGGTCAGCTGCACGCTGGTGCGGCGGCGGTCCATCGGATCCGGGCTGCGTTCCACCAGTCCGCGGTCAACCAGGCGCAGGATCACCCCCTGGGTTGTCGCGGGATCCATGTAGGTCATGCGGCCAAGCTGGTTCTGCGACAGCGCGCCCTCGCCGTGCAGGGTGGCCAGAGCCGCCCATTGCGTCGGGGTCAATTGCGCGTCGCCGATGGTGTCGAGGAAAATGGCGGAGGCGCGTTGATGGGCGCGGCGAAGGCGGTGATGGACCTGATCGGCCAGTTGATAATCGTCGAGCGGCGGTCGGCCGATGTCGTCCATGTGCGCACCATTGGGGCCAGGTGGGGCGAAGCGTGACCGTTCCTTACGCCAAGGCGAGGACGAGGCCGGAACCGTGAGCGCGCCAGCCGACGATGAACCGCCGGGGCGGCGCAGCGGCTGAAAGCGCGTCACGGAAATCAAAGGTAGGCAAAGCAACGACGCCCCGACAACCTTCGCAGATGCGGCATAGAGCCACAGTATGGAGGGAGTCGAAACAAGGGATAACCCTAGTGGACCGCCAGAATCAGGGAAGATCCGGATTGAAAGAACCGCCAGGACTGCATCGCAACTGCGAAAGTCCGGCGATCTGGTCCTACCAGTACTGCCCGACTCTGGTCGTGCCGTCGGCGCTGGTCTTTCCCCTCACTGTGCGACTGAGAATTGATCACAGATCGCGGCAACGAAAAAGCCCCGGCGGGAACGCGCGGGGCTTTGCGACCGAAGGGGGCCATGACAGAAAACTGGTGCCGGATACAGGAATCGAACCCGTGACCTTCTGATTACAAATCAGCTGCTCTACCAGCTGAGCTAATCCGGCGGTTCCGCAACGTTGCGGGAGCGGCACCTTAGCGCCGTCGCGCGTCGGGAACAAGCGTTACGAGCGCAACCGCGCCACCTCGTACAGCGCCACCGCCGTGGCGTTGGACACGTTCAGGCTGCCCACCGGGCCGGTGGTGGGCAGGCGGGCGATAACGTCGCAGCGTTCCATGGTCAGGCGGCGCAGGCCGCTGCCCTCCGCCCCCATCACCAGCGCGGTCTTGCCGGTCAGGTTCAGTTGGGCCAGCGTCTGTTTGCCGGATTCGGCCAATCCGACCGACCAGAAACCCGCTTGCTGCAGGTCGGTCAGCGCGCGGGACAGGTTGGTGACGCGAATCAGCGGCACGGCCTCCAGCGCGCCGGACGCGCTCTTGGCCAGCACGCCGGTGGTTTCCGGCGCGTGCCGCTCCGTCACCACCACGGCCTTCGCGCCAAATGCGGAGGCAGAGCGCAGAACAGCGCCGACATTGTGCGGATCGGTGACTTGATCGAGCACAACGATCAGGGCCTCCGCCTGCTCCGCCAATTCGTTGCACAGATCCTCGATCCCCACGTCTGGCAGCGGGGCGGTGTCGATGGCCAGGCCCTGGTGCACAGCACCGGGCGGCAGCATGCGGTCAAGGTCCGATTTCTCCACCAACGTCAGGCCGGGACGGCTGAGGCCCGCCGCGCGTGCAGCGTTGATCGTGCCCTCCAGGGAGGCTCGCCCGGCCTCGGTCGCGAGCAGGCGATGGATGCGGCGCTCCGGGTTGGTCCAGGCGGCGGCAACTGGGTGCAGGCCATAGAGCAGAACGCCCTGCGCCCCACGCGGAGCGCCCGACGTCTTGCCAGCGGAGCGACCGGATTGCGGGGTTGAAGGGGAGGGTTTGGAGCGTGTCATGGGACTCACAGGCCAGAACGGGAGGGGCAGGGTGGCGTCGGTGGGCAAACCGAGCCGTCAATTTTTCTGGTGTGAACCTGATTTTGTTTGTTGACAAGGGTCGAAAAATGTCGATATTGCCGAACTCCGCGACGGGCACAGCCCAGAGCGGATTGGAAGGGTGGCCGAGTGGTTAAAGGCAGCAGACTGTAAATCTGCCCGCATAGCGTACGCTGGTTCGAATCCAGCCCCTTCCACCACTTACTTTCCACGGCTTGTCCGTGACTGTGTTGCCCCGGACGATCGCGACGGCGGGATTGCTCGGCGGGTGTAGCTCAATGGTAGAGCAGAAGCCTTCCAAGCTTACGACGAGGGTTCGATTCCCTTCACCCGCTCCAATCCGCGCCCGCCGTTCGGAACAAACAGTCCCGGCCGGGCCATTGTGTGCGTCCGGAACGTCGGGAACGAAAGATCAAAGCGATGGCGAAGGCAAAGTTTGAGCGGACGAAGCCGCACTGCAACGTTGGCACGATCGGCCACGTCGACCACGGCAAGACGTCGCTGACGGCGGCGATCACGAAGGTGCTGGCGGAGTCCGGCGGCGCGACCTTCACCGCTTACGACCAGATCGACAAGGCGCCGGAAGAAAAGGCGCGCGGCATCACGATCTCGACCGCCCACGTCGAGTACGAGACGACCAACCGCCACTACGCGCACGTCGACTGCCCCGGCCACGCCGACTACGTCAAGAACATGATCACCGGTGCCGCCCAGATGGACGGCGCGATCCTGGTCGTGTCGGCCGCCGACGGCCCGATGCCGCAGACCCGCGAGCACATCCTGCTCGCCCGTCAGGTCGGCGTCCCGGCGCTGGTCGTGTTCATGAACAAGGTCGACATGGTCGACGATCCGGAACTGCTGGAGCTGGTCGAGCTGGAAGTCCGCGAGCTTCTGTCGTCCTACCAGTTCCCCGGCGACGACATTCCGATCACGAAGGGTTCGGCGCTGTGCGCGCTGGAAGACCGTTCGCCGGAAATCGGCCGCGACGCCGTTCTGGCCCTGATGAAGACGGTTGACGAGTACATCCCGCAGCCGGAGCGTCCGGTTGACCGTCCGTTCCTGATGCCGATCGAAGACGTGTTCTCGATCTCGGGCCGTGGCACCGTCGTGACCGGCCGTGTCGAGCGCGGCATCGTCAAGGTTGGTGAGGAAGTCGAGATCGTCGGCCTGAAGGCCACGGTCAAGACCACCGTCACCGGCGTTGAAATGTTCCGCAAGCTGCTCGAGTCGGGTCAGGCTGGCGACAACATCGGCGCGCTGCTGCGCGGCACGAAGCGTGAAGACGTCGAGCGCGGCCAGGTTCTGGCCAAGCCGGGTTCGATCACCCCGCACACCAAGTTCAAGGCCGAAGCCTACATCCTGACGAAGGAAGAGGGCGGTCGTCACACCCCGTTCTTCACCAACTACCGTCCGCAGTTCTACTTCCGCACGACGGACGTGACCGGTATGGTCACGCTGAACGAAGGCGTGGAGATGGTGATGCCGGGCGACAACGTCGCCATGAACGTCGAGCTGATCGCTCCGATCGCCATGGACGAAGGCCTGCGCTTCGCCATCCGTGAAGGCGGCCGCACCGTCGGTGCCGGCGTCGTCGCCACGATCATCGCGTAAGTTTCTGGTTGATCGCTCGAAGATCGGTCTTGCGCTGGTCTTCGGGCGATGGTATAAGCCTGCCTCCCCCGCCGAACGGAAGCTCGACGGGGGTTGCTTTTCAAAGGCAGGTGGTAAGGTACAGCTTCCGGTACAAAGCCTTGCAAGCCAATGGTGAGCAAGGTGGCGGGCGCTAGGAGTGTAGCTCAATTGGTAGAGCACCGGTCTCCAAAACCGGGGGTTGGGGGTTCGATCCCCTCCACTCCTGCCATCCCGCCCGGCAACTGTTTAGGGTAGAAGCGGCGCCCACACTGTCGCTACCGGAGCTCGCACGGTTCGCACGATGGCTAAAGTCAATCCCGCAGAATTCGCGCGCGAGGTCCGCCGCGAGGTTGCCAGAGTCACCTGGCCGACCCGCAAGGAGACCGGCATCACGACCGCCATGGTCTTCGTCATGGTGGTGCTCGCCGCCCTGTTCTTCCTCGTCGTCGATCAGGTGCTGGCGGTTGCCGTCCGCTTGATCCTTGGGCTGGGAGGCTGAGCATGGCTGCGCGCTGGTACGTCGTTCACGTTTATTCCGGCTTTGAGAAGAAGGTCTCGCAGGCGATCCGCGAGAAGGCCGCTCAAAAAGGCCTGGAAGACAAGTTTGAAGAGATCCTGGTTCCGACCGAAGAAGTGGTCGAAGTGCGCCGGGGCTCCAAGATCAACACCGAACGCAAGTTCTTCCCGGGCTACGTTCTCGTCAAGATGGACTTGACGGACGAATCCTGGTCGCTGGTGAAGAACACGCCGAAGGTCACGGACTTCCTGGGTGGTGGCGGCAAGCCGCAGCCGATTTCCCAGCGCGAAGCCGAGCGGATCATTCATCAGGTGCAGGAAGGCTTTGAGCGCCCGAAACCGTCGATCACCTTCGAGGTGGGCGAGCAGGTTCGCGTGAGCGACGGTCCCTTCACCTCCTTCAACGGCACGGTCGAAGAAGTGGACGAAGAGAAGTCCCGCCTCAAGGTGGCGGTGTCGATCTTTGGTCGTTCGACGCCGGTCGAGCTGGAATACACGCAGGTCGAAAAGGTCTGAGTGTCGCGTGTGTCTTTCCCGGAGCTGCCAACGCGTTCACGCGTCGGTGGCTCCATTCTGTTGCGGTAGGTTTGCCATAGCCAGACCGCAGAACCCCGCGATGCCCACCGCACGCGTGTGGCGTCGTCTCAGGAGGTTGTCCCATGGCGAAGAAGATCGTCGGTTACATCAAGCTGCAGGTTCCGGCCGGCAAGGCGAATCCGTCGCCCCCCATCGGCCCCGCGCTCGGTCAGCGCGGCCTGAACATCATGGAGTTCTGCAAGGCGTTCAACGCCAAGACGGCGGACCTGGAAGTCGGCATGCCGATTCCCGTGGTCATCACCGCCTTTGGTGATCGCACCTTCACCTTCGTGACGAAGACCCCGCCCGTGTCCTACTTCCTGAAGAAGGCGTCGGGCAAGGATAAGGGTTCGACGACCCCCGGCAAGGGCGGTTTCGTCGGCAAGGTCACGACCACGCAGATCCGCGAGATCGCCCAGAAGAAGATGGCCGATCTGAACGCGCACGACGTCGAAGCCGCCGCCAGCATGATCGCTGGTTCGGCCCGCTCGATGGGTCTCGAAGTGGTGGAGGGCTGATCCGATGGCCAAGCTCGGCAAGCGTCTGACCGACGCCTACAAGAACGTCAACCGCGAGTCCTTCTACAACCTGGAAGCCGCCGTTGCGCTGCTGAAGTCGCTGTCGAAGACCAAGTTCGACGAGACCATCGAAGTCGCGATGAACCTGGGCATTGATCCGCGTCACGCCGACCAGATGGTCCGTGGCGTCGTGAATCTGCCGAACGGCACCGGCAAGACCGTGCGCGTCGCCGTCTTCGCCCGTGGCGCGAAGGTGGACGAGGCCCTGGCCGCCGGTGCCGACGTGGTCGGTGGTGACGATCTGGCCGAAGCCATTCTCGGCGGCAAGATCGATTTCGACCGCTGCATCGCGTCCCCGGACATGATGGGCGTGGTCGGCAAGCTGGGTAAGGTTCTCGGCCCGCGCGGCCTGATGCCGAACCCGAAGCTCGGCACCGTGACCCCGAACGTCGCCGACGCGGTCAAGGCCGCCAAGGCCGGCGCGGTGGAGTTCCGTGCGGAAAAGACCGGCATCGTGCACGCCGGCGTTGGCAAGGCCAGCTTCTCGGAGCAGGCCCTGGTCGAGAACATCCGCGCCTTCGTGGAAGCGATCACCCGCGCCAAGCCGACCGGTGCCAAGGGTCAGTACATCGAGAAGGTCTCGCTGTCCTCGACCATGGGTCCCGGCCTGAAGCTTGATCTGTCCACGCTGTCGGCTCCGGCCTCGGCGTAAGACACGTGTTTTGCTTCCGGCCCGCAAGGGCCGGAGGCGATCAGGCGATCAGCCGCAAGGCTGGTTGCCGCCCCTGTCCGAGACCGCAGGTGCCCAACACGCCTTTGGCGCAAGGGCTTAAAATCCGCCAGCGCAGACGGGAGTTGAACCGTTGACCACTCTGGTCCCAAGCCAGAACAGGAACGGCTTGAACTTCTGGGACAGGTTCGCCGGAGCCTAAGCCCCGCAATGGGCCTCGGCTCCATGTACACCTCTGTGCAAGGAGGCGATCCGTGGATCGTACACAAAAAGAAGCGACGATCGCGGACCTGCAATCGAAGCTCCAGGATGCGGGCCTGGTGGTGGTTGCTCACCACCTCGGTCTGACGGTGAAGGAAGTCACCGACCTGCGTGCGAAGGTTCGGGCCGCTGGCGCTGGCTTCAAAGTGACGAAGAACCGGCTCGCCCGCCGCGCCCTTCAGGGCACGCAGTTCGAAGGTCTGGACGGTCTCTTCAAGGGGCCGACCGCCGTCGCTTACTCCAAGGATCCGGTGGCGGCCGCCAAGGTCATCGCCGAATTCTCGAAGGCGAACGACAAGCTCCAGATCGTTGGTGCCGGTCTCGGCAACCAGGTGCTGGACGCCGAAGGCGTCAAGGCCCTGGCGACCCTGCCGTCGCTGGACGAACTGCGCGCCAAGCTCGTGGGCATGATCCAGACCCCGGCGACTCGCATCGCTGGCGTTCTCCAGGCTCCGGGCGGCCAGGTCGCCCGTGTGCTGGCGGCCTACGCGAAGAAGGACGAGGCGGCCTGAGCCGTCGAGTCACTCGATTAATCCAATCTCAGAACATCAAGTCGTTGGAGTAGTAACATGGCTGATCTGCAGAAGCTCGTCGACGATCTGTCGGCCCTCACCGTCCTGGAAGCCGCTGAGCTGTCGAAGCTCCTGGAAGAGAAGTGGGGCGTTTCCGCCGCCGCTCCGGTGGCCGTTGCCGCCGCTGGCCCGGCCGTCGCCGCCGCCCCGGTTGAAGAGCAGACCGAATTCACCGTGATCCTCGCCGATGCCGGCGACAAGAAGATCAACGTGATTAAGGAAGTCCGCGCCATCACCGGCCTGGGTCTGAAGGAAGCCAAGGACCTCGTCGAAGGCGCTCCGAAGCCCGTCAAGGAAGGCGCGACCAAGGACGAAGCCGCCAAGATCAAGAAGCAGCTTGAAGAGGCCGGCGCCAAGGTCGATATTAAGTAAGACCTTGTTGCGTTACGGATCATACAGTTCCGCGCCGGACGGCGGCCAGTCCCCCAGGGGGCTTGCCGCCGCACGGCGTTTTCTGCCTTTCGCCGGACCGGGGTTTCCCGGTGCGGTTCTTTCCGTCCCAATTATCGGGACGGCCCGCGCGGTCGTCCGTACGGTCGGTTGAACGGTCGGTTGAGCGCATCACGTAGCAGACGTTTGGGGACATCCATGGCCAAATCCTTTACGGGTCGTAAACGTGTTCGGAAGAGCTTCGGGCGCATCCCGGAAGTCACCCAGATGCCAAACCTCATCGAGGTGCAGCGCAGCTCCTACGATCACTTCCTGCAAATGGACATCGCCCCGGAAAAGCGGGCGAATCTGGGCCTTCAGGAAGTGTTCAAGTCGGTGTTCCCGATCAAGGACTTTTCCGATCGCGCTGTGCTCGATTTCGTAAAGTATGAGCTTGAACAGCCCAAATATGACGTCGAGGAGTGCCAGCAGCGCGGCATGACCTTCGCCGCTCCGCTGAAAGTGACGCTGCGCCTGTCGGTCTTCGACATCGAGGAAGACACCGGGCTGCGCTCCATCCGCGACATCAAGGAGCAGGACGTCTACATGGGCGACATGCCCCTGATGACGGCCAACGGCACCTTCGTCATCAACGGCACCGAACGCGTCATCGTCTCGCAGATGCACCGCTCGCCGGGCGTCTTCTTCGACCATGACAAGGGCAAGACCCACTCCTCGGGCAAGTATCTGTTCGCCGCCCGTGTGATTCCCTATCGCGGCTCCTGGCTGGATTTCGAGTTCGACGCCAAGGACATGGTCTATGTCCGCATCGACCGCCGCCGCAAACTGCCCGCCACGACCCTGCTCTTCGCGCTGGACGGCGCGGAGACGGCGACCCTGCGCGCCGAGCGCAAGAGCCAGCGCAAGGACCTGCTGCCCTATGAGGCGCAGGGCATGTCGAAGGAAGAGATCCTCAACTACTTCTACGACACGATCACCTACTCCCGCTCGGGCAGCGGCTGGAAGACCCCGTTCAGCGCCGAGCGCATGAAGGGTGTGAAGCTGGTTTCGGACCTGATCGACGCCGCCACCGGTGCCGTCGTGGCTGAGGCCGGGACCAAGATGACCCCGCGCGCCATCAAGAAGCTGGTGGAAGGCGGCCTGACCGAACAGCAGGTGTCGACCGAAGAGCTGAGCGGTCGCTATCTGGCGGTTGACATCATCAACGAGCGCACCGGTGAAGTGCTGTTCGAGGCGGGCGACGAGCTGTCGGCCAGCGACATCGAGAAGCTGGAGAAAACCGGCGTCGATGAGCTGCCGGTGCTGGCGATCGACCACCTGAACATCGGCGCGTACATCCGCAACACGATGAACGCCGACCGCAACGCCAGCCGCGAAGACGCGCTGATCGACATCTACCGCGTCATGCGTCCGGGCGAGCCGCCGACCCTGGAATCGGCCGAAGCGCTGTTCTCGGGCCTGTTCTTCGACTCGGAGCGCTACGACCTGTCGGCCGTGGGCCGCGTCAAGATGAACGCGCGCCTGAACTTCAAGACCGACGACCAGATGCGTGTCCTGCGCAAGGAGGACATCCTGGAGATCCTGAAGGTTCTGGTGAACCTGAAGGACGGTCGCGGCGAAATCGACGACATCGACCATCTGGGCAACCGCCGCGTCCGCTCGGTCGGCGAGCTGATGGAAAACCAGTACCGCGTCGGACTGCTGCGCATGGAGCGCGCGATCCGCGAGCGCATGTCGTCGGTCGAGATCGACACGGTGATGCCGCACGATCTGATCAACGCCAAGCCCGCCGCTGCGGCGGTGCGCGAGTTCTTCGGCTCGTCGCAGCTGTCGCAGTTCATGGACCAGACCAACCCGCTGTCGGAAATCACCCACAAGCGCCGCCTGTCGGCGCTCGGGCCGGGCGGTCTGACCCGTGAGCGCGCGGGCTTCGAAGTCCGCGACGTGCACCCGACCCACTATGGCCGCATCTGCCCGATTGAGACGCCGGAAGGCCCGAACATCGGTCTGATCAACTCGCTGGCGACCTACGCCCGCGTGAACCAGTACGGCTTCATCGAAAGCCCGTACCGCAAGGTTCACGAAGGCCGCGTCACCAACGAGGTGGTCTATCTGTCGGCGATGGAGGAGGGCCGCTACGTCGTCGCCCAGGCCAACGCCGAGTTGACGGCGGACAACAGCTTCGCCAACGACCTCGTGTCGTGCCGTCAGGGTGGCGAATATCTGATGTTCCGCCCGGAGGCCATCGACCTGATCGACGTGTCGCCGAAGCAGCTGGTGTCCGTCGCCGCCGCGCTGATCCCGTTCCTGGAGAACGACGACGCGAACCGCGCGCTGATGGGTTCGAACATGCAGCGTCAGGCGGTCCCGTTGGTGAAGGCCGACGCCCCGCTGGTCGGCACCGGCATGGAAGCGACCGTGGCCCGCGACAGCGGCGTGACGATCGTGGCGAAGCGCTCCGGCGTGATCGACCAGATCGACGCGACCCGCATCGTCGTCCGCGCCACCGACAGCTCGGACAGCACGGCCCCCGGTGTGGACATCTACAACCTGCTGAAGTTCCAGCGCTCCAACCAGAACACCTGCATCACCCAACGTCCGCTGGTGAAGGTGGGCGACCGGGTGAACGCGGGTGACATCATCGCCGACGGTCCGTCCACGGAGTTGGGCGAGTTGGCGCTGGGCCGCAACGTGCTCGTCGCCTTCATGCCCTGGAACGGCTACAACTTCGAAGACTCGATCCTCATCAACGAGCGCATCGTCAAGGACGACGTCTTCACCTCGATCCACATCGAGGAGTTCGAGGTCATGGCCCGCGACACCAAGCTGGGCCAGGAGGAAATCACCCGCGACATTCCGAACGTCGGTGAGGAAGCCCTCAAGAACCTCGACGAGGCGGGCATCGTCTACATCGGTGCCGAAGTCCGTCCGGGCGACATTCTGGTCGGCAAGGTGACGCCGAAGGGCGAAAGCCCGATGACGCCGGAAGAAAAGCTGCTGCGCGCCATCTTCGGCGAAAAGGCGTCGGACGTCCGCGACACCTCGCTGCGCCTGCCGCCCGGCGTGGTCGGCACCATCGTCGAGGTTCGCGTGTTCAGCCGTCGCGGCGTCGACAAGGACGAGCGCGCGCTCGCCATCGAACGGGCCGAGATCGAGAAGCTGGCCAAGGACCGCGACGACGAACGCGCGATCCTGGAGCGCAGCTTCTACACCCGCCTGAAGGAAGTGCTGATCGGCCAGACCGCGCAGGCCGGACCGAAGGGCATGAAGGGCGGGACCGTCCTGACCGACGAGGTGCTGGGCGGCCTGTCGAAGGGTCTGTGGCGTCAGATCTCCATCGCCGACGAAACGGTGATGGAAAATGTCGAGAACCTGGCCAAGGTGTTCGACGACTCGATCAAGGCGCTCCAGGACCGCTTCGAGAACAAGGTCGACAAGCTCCAGCGCGGCGACGAGCTGCCGCCGGGCGTGATGAAGATGGTCAAGGTGTTCGTCGCGGTGAAGCGCAAGCTGCAACCGGGCGACAAGATGGCCGGTCGTCACGGCAACAAGGGTGTCGTCTCGCGCATCATCCCGCAAGAAGACATGCCTTATCTGGAAGACGGCACCCCGGTCGATCTGGTGCTGAACCCGCTGGGCGTGCCCTCGCGCATGAACGTCGGTCAGATTCTGGAAACGCATCTGGGTTGGGCGGCCTCGGGCCTTGGCAAGCAGATCGGCCGCGCGGTGGATCAGTACCGTCTGGCGATCCGCAACAAGGCCGATGGTGCCCCTCAACTTGAGGCGCTGCGCGGCACGCTCAAGCGGTCCTACGGCGACGTCACCTATCAGGAAGACATCGCCGACATGACCGACGGCGAGCTGTTGGAACTGGGCGGCAATCTGCGCAAGGGCGTCCCCTTCGCCACACCCGTTTTTGACGGCGCGCGCGAAGAGGACATCTGTCGTCATCTGGAGCTGGCGGGCTTCGACCGGTCGGGCCAATCGACCCTGACCGACGGGCGCACCGGCGAGACCTTCGACCGCAAGGTCACGGTCGGCTACATCTACATGCTGAAGCTGCACCATCTGGTCGACGACAAGATCCACGCCCGCTCCATCGGCCCCTACTCGCTGGTCACGCAACAGCCGCTGGGTGGCAAGGCCCAGTTCGGCGGTCAGCGCTTCGGGGAAATGGAAGTGTGGGCGCTGGAAGCTTACGGCGCGGCCTACACGCTGCAAGAGATGCTGACGGTGAAGTCGGACGACGTGTCCGGCCGCACCAAGGTTTACGAGGCGATCGTCCGTGGCGACGACAACTTCGAGGCCGGTATCCCCGAGTCGTTCAACGTGCTGGTCAAGGAGCTCCGCTCGCTCGGCCTGAACGTCGAACTGAATCAGCGGACCTACTGAGTCTGACCTTGTGACCAACCCCGGAAGGACGGATCGTTCTTCCGGGGTTCTGCACTGCCCTCAACCGACAACGCGGCGCTGCCAGCGGGAGACGGTCATGAATGAGTTGATGAATATTTTCGGCCAAGTCCAGGGTCCTCAGAGCTTCGATCAGATCCAAATCCAGATCGCCAGCCCCGAGCGCATCCGCTCCTGGTCGTTCGGCGAGATCAAGAAGCCGGAAACCATCAACTACCGCACCTTTAAGCCGGAGCGCGACGGTCTGTTCTGCGCGCGCATTTTCGGGCCAATCAAGGATTACGAGTGCTTGTGCGGCAAGTACAAGCGCATGAAGTATCGCGGCATCATCTGCGAAAAGTGCGGCGTCGAGGTCACGCTGTCGAAGGTCCGGCGCGAGCGCATGGGCCACATCGAATTGGCGTCGCCGGTCGCGCACATCTGGTTCCTGAAGTCGTTGCCGAGCCGCATTGGCCTGCTGCTCGACATGACGCTGAAGGATCTGGAGCGCATCCTCTATTTCGAGAACTACGTCGTCATCGAGCCGGGCCTGACCCCGCTGAAGCTGCATTCGCTGCTCAGCGAGGAAGACTACATGAACGCCCAGGACGAGTATGGCGAAGACGCCTTCACCGCCTCCATCGGGGCGGAAGCGCTGCGCATCATGCTGTCGGCGCTCGACCTCGAAGAGGAAAAGAAGAGCTGCCGCGAAGAGCTGCGCGACACCAATTCGGAAGCCAAGCGCAAGAAGCTGGTCAAGCGCCTGAAGCTGATCGACGCCTTCATGTCGTCGCAGTCGCGCCCGGAATGGATGATCCTGGAAGTTGTTCCGGTGATCCCGCCCGAGCTGCGCCCGCTCGTCCCGCTCGACGGCGGCCGTTTCGCCACGTCTGACCTGAACGACCTGTACCGCCGCGTCATCAACCGCAACAACCGTCTGAAGCGGCTGATCGAGCTGAAGGCCCCGGACATCATCGTCCGCAACGAAAAGCGCATGCTGCAAGAGGCGGTGGACGCGCTGTTCGACAACGGCCGCCGTGGCCGCGTCATCACCGGCGCCAACAAGCGCCCGCTGAAGTCGCTGTCCGACATGCTGAAGGGCAAGCAGGGCCGCTTCCGTCAGAACCTGCTCGGCAAGCGCGTCGACTATTCCGGCCGTTCGGTCATCGTCGTCGGTCCGGAACTGAAGCTGCACCAGTGCGGCCTGCCCAAGAAGATGGCGTTGGAGCTGTTCAAGCCCTTCATCTACGCCAAGCTGGAACTGTACGGTCTGGCCTCCACCATCAAGGCCGCCAAGCGGATGGTGGAAAAGGAACGTCCCGAGGTGTGGGACATCCTGGAAGAGGTCATCCGCGAGCATCCGGTGATGCTGAACCGCGCGCCGACGCTGCACCGTCTGGGCATCCAGGCGTTCGAGCCGACGCTGATCGAAGGCAAGGCGATCCAGCTCCACCCGCTCGTCTGCACCGCCTTCAACGCCGACTTCGACGGCGACCAAATGGCCGTGCACGTTCCGCTGTCGCTCGAAGCGCAGTTGGAAGCGCGCGTCCTGATGATGTCGACCAACAACATCCTGTCGCCCGCCAACGGCAAGCCGATCATCGTCCCCAGCCAGGACATCGTTCTCGGCATCTATTACATCTCGATGGACCGCCCCGGTGAAAAGGGCGAGGGCATGACCTTCTCCAACGTCTCGGAAATCGAGCAGGCGTTGAACGCGAAGGTTCTGTCGATCCACGCCAAGATCAAGGCGCGTTACGTCGGGGTCGACGAGAACGGCGAGACCAAGATCTCGGTGGTCGAGACGACGCCGGGCCGCATGCTGATGTCGGAAATCCTGCCGCGTCACCCGAACGTGCCCTTCGGGCTGATCAACCGCGTTCTGACCAAGAAGGACGTCGGCAACGTCATCGACGCCGTCTACCGCCATTGCGGTCAGAAAGAGACGGTGATCTTCGCCGACCGCCTGATGAAGCTGGGCTTTGGCCACGCCTGCCGCGCCGGCATCTCGTTCGGCAAGGACGACATGGTCATCCCCGAGGCCAAGAACCGTCTGGTCAACGAGTCGAAGGAGCGGGTGAAGGAGTTCGAGCAGCAGTATCTCGACGGTCTGATCACCCAGGGTGAAAAGTACAACAAGGTCGTCGACGTCTGGTCGGAATGCACCGAAAAGGTGGCGTCCGAGATGATGAAGGCCATCTCCACCACCGCCGCCGGCAAGCCGGTGAACTCGGTGTACATGATGGCCCACTCCGGTGCCCGTGGTTCCGCCGCGCAGATCCGTCAGCTCGCCGGTATGCGCGGCCTGATGGCCAAGCCGTCGGGTGAAATCATCGAGACGCCGATCATCTCGAACTTCAAGGAAGGCCTGACCGTGTTGGAGTATTTCAACTCCACCCACGGTGCCCGCAAGGGTCTGGCCGACACCGCCTTGAAGACCGCGAACTCCGGGTACTTGACCCGCCGTCTGGTCGACGTGGCGCAGGACGCCATCATCGTCGAGCATGACTGCGGCACCACCAAGGGCATCACCGTGAAGGCGGTGATCGACGGTGGCGAGGTCATCTCGCCGCTGGGCGACCGCATCCTTGGCCGCACCACGGTGGGCGATGTCATCGATCCGCTGAACGGCGAGCTGATCATCGAAGACGGCGGCCTGATCGACGAGCCGACGGTGGACCGCATCGAGCGGTCCGGCATCGACAGCGTCCTGATCCGCTCGGTCCTGACCTGCGAGACCAAGGACGGCGTCTGCGCCAAGTGCTATGGCCGCGACCTGGCCCGTGGCACGCTGGTCAACACCGGTGAGGCGGTCGGCGTCATCGCCGCCCAGTCGATCGGTGAGCCGGGCACGCAGCTGACGATGCGCACGTTCCACATCGGTGGCGCGGCGCAGCGCGGTGCGGAGCAGAGCCAGGTCGAAGCCTCCTTCGACGGCACGGTGCGCATCAACAACCGCAACGTCGTCATCAACAGCGCCGGTGTGCCGGTGGTGATGGGCCGCAGCACCGAAGTGGTGTTGCTGGACGAGCAGGGCCGCGAACGGGCGCGTCACCGCGTGCCGTACGGTGCGAAGCTGCTGGCCGACGACGATGTGAAGGTCGAGCGCGGCCAGAAGCTGGCGGAGTGGGACCCCTACACCCTGCCGATCATCACGGAGCGCGCCGGTACCGCCCGCTACCTCGACCTCGTCGAAGGCGTGTCGGTCCGCGAGGTGATGGACGAAGCGACGGGCATCTCCTCCAAGGTGGTCGTGGACTGGCGTCAGCAGCCGCGCGGTGCCGATCTCAAGCCCCGCATCGCCCTGCTGGACGACCGTGGCGAGATCATCACGCTCGGCAACGGCCTGGAAGCCCGCTACTTCATGTCGGTGGACGCCATTCTGTCGGTCGAGAACGGGGCCGAGGTGAAGGCCGGTGACGTGCTGGCCCGTATCCCCCGCGAATCGTCGAAGACGCGTGACATCACCGGCGGTCTGCCGCGCGTGGCCGAGCTGTTCGAAGCCCGTCGTCCGAAGGACTTCGCCATCATCTCGGAACTCAGCGGCCGTGTGGAGTTCGGCAAGGACTACAAGACCAAGCGTCGCATCGTCGTCCGCAGCGAGGAGACCGGCGAGGAGAAGGAATACCTGATCCCGAAGGGCAAGCACATCTCGGTGCAGGAAGGCGATTACGTCGAGCGCGGCGACCTGCTGATGGACGGCAACCCGGTGCCGCACGACATTCTGGCGGTGATGGGCGTGGAGGCTCTGGCCGACTACCTCATCAACGAGATCCAGGACGTCTATCGACTCCAGGGCGTGAAGATCAACGACAAGCACATTGAGGTGATCGTTCGCCAGATGCTGCAAAAGGTCGAGATCACCGACGCCGGCGAAACCACCTTTCTGGTGGGCGAGCAGGTGGACCGTCAGGAGTTCGACGAGGAGAACGAGAAGACGGCGGCGGAAGGGCTGCAAATTGCGGCGGGCCACCCGGTGCTCCAGGGCATCACCAAGGCGTCCTTGCAAACCCGCTCCTTCATCTCGGCGGCGTCGTTCCAGGAAACCACCCGCGTCCTCACCGAGGCGGCGGTCGGCGGCAAGGTCGACAACCTGGAAGGCCTGAAGGAAAACGTCATCGTCGGACGTCTGATCCCGGCCGGGACCGGCTCGGTGGTCAACCGTCTGAAGCTGATCGCGGCGGAACGCGACCGGGTGGCCGGTCTGGAAGCGGCGGGCGAAACCGCCGACATCCAGGCGCTGCCGCAGCCGGGCGAAGAAAGCACGGCGGCCTAAAACACTCCGTCGTGGGGTAGGGAAGGGGGCGCGTTCCGACCGGGACGCGCCCCTTTTCGTTGCGGTCTGGGAGCGCGCGGGAATCGTGGGTTGGGGCCGGGATCTGGCAAAACCGCGCTTGACGCCCCTATCACCGTTCCCTATAGTCCGCGCACTTCAAAGGGACCTCAGGGCCGTAGTCTATCCGGCGTTGGGATTTCCGTTGGACCTCATCGACATAGCCGGTTTCGTTACGGGATCGGTGTTCGCTCATTCGGCTCGCTCGAAGCGGCAAAGCTTCGAAGGCGGGCTTTTGCATCGTCCGGCTCGGTCGGGCGATTGCCTTGAAGGGATAAAGGGCAGACATGCCGACGATCAACCAGTTGATCCGTAAGCCGCGTGAGCCGTTGGCCGCGCGCAACAAGGTGCCCGCGATGGAGGCCTGCCCGCAGAAGCGTGGCGTCTGCACCCGCGTGTACACCACCACCCCGAAGAAGCCGAACTCCGCGCTCCGTAAGGTCGCCCGTGTTCGTCTGACGAACGGCTTCGAGGTGACGAGCTACATTCCCGGTGAGGGCCACAACCTCCAGGAACACTCGGTGGTCATGATCCGTGGCGGTCGTGTGAAGGACCTTCCCGGCGTGCGCTATCACATCATTCGCGGCACGCTGGATACCCAGGGCGTCAAAGATCGTAAGCAGCGTCGTTCGAAGTACGGCGCGAAGCGTCCGAAGTAAGGAGAGTCCACGATGTCCCGTCGTCACCGCGCCGAGAAGCGTGAAGTCCTGCCGGACGCCAAGTATGGCGACCGCGTTCTGACCAAGTTCATGAACTGCCTGATGCTGGACGGCAAGAAGTCCGCCGCCGAAGGCATCGTCTATGGCGCTCTGGGCCGCATCGAGGCCAAGACCAAGAACGATCCCGTTCAGGTCTTCCACGACGCCCTGACCAACGTCAAGCCGCACCTGGAAGTGCGTTCGCGCCGCGTCGGCGGTGCGACCTATCAGGTTCCGGTCGAGGTCCGTTCGGACCGCGCCCAGGCTCTGGCCATCCGTTGGCTGATCGGCGCCGCCCGCGCCCGTTCGGAAAACACCATGACCGAGCGTCTGTCGGGTGAGCTGCTCGACGCGGCCAGCCAGCGCGGCACCGCCGTCAAGAAGCGCGAAGACACGCACCGCATGGCGGAAGCCAACAAGGCGTTCTCGCACTACCGCTGGTAAGGCCACCGCCGGACCTGGTGATCGTTCATGCCCCGCTCGCACGCCCTCGACCGTTACCGCAACATCGGCATCATGGCCCACATTGATGCTGGGAAGACGACGACGACCGAGCGCATCCTGTTCTACACCGGCAAATCCTATCGGATGGGCGAAGTCAACAACGGCACCGCCGTTATGGACTGGATGGAGCAGGAGCAGGAGCGCGGCATCACGATCACCTCGGCGGCGACGACCTGTTTCTGGCGCGATCATCGCATCAACATCATCGACACGCCCGGTCACGTCGACTTCACGATTGAGGTTGAACGGTCCCTGCGCGTGCTCGATGGTGCTGTTGCGATTTTTGATTCGGTGGCGGGGGTTGAGCCGCAAACCGAAACCGTGTGGCGTCAGGCCGACAAATACGGCGTGCCGCGCATGGGCTTCATCAACAAGATGGACAAGGTCGGTGCCGATTTTTCGGGCACCGTCGCGATGATCCGCGACCGGCTGGGCGTGACGCCGCTGGTTCTGCAAGTGCCCATCGGATCGGAGGCCGCTTTTGTCGGCGTGATCGATCTGGTGATGATGCGCGCCACCGTCTGGAAGACCGAGACGCTGGGCGCGGAATACACACACACCGACATTCCCGAGGGTTTGAAGGACGAGGCCGCGCGCGCCCGTAAGGCGCTGCTGGACGCCGTCCTTGACCTCGACGAGGCCGCGACCGTGGCCTATCTGGAGCGCGGCGAGGAACCGTCCGCCGACACGCTGCGCGCCTGCATCCGCAAGGCGACGCTGTCGGGCCGATTCGTTCCGGTGCTCTGCGGCTCCGCCTTCCGCAACAAGGGCGTTCAACCGATGCTGGACGCCATCGTCGATTATCTGCCCGCACCCGGCGAATCTGGGGCGGTGAAGGGGCACCGACTCGAGGGCGGCGGAGCGGATGAACGCGCCGCCAACGATGATTCGCCCTTCGCCGGTCTGGTCTTCAAGGTGATGAACGACCCCTATGTCGGGCCGTTGAGCTTCTTCCGCGTCTATTCCGGAACCGTCCGGGTCGGCGACACCGTGTTCAACCCGACCAAGGGCGAGCGGGAGAAGATCGGCCGCATGCTGGAAATGCACGCCAACAGCCGCGAGGACATCGCGCGGGCTGGCGCGGGCGACATCGTCGCCTTTGCGGGTTTGGAGCACACCGGGACCGGCGAGACGCTGTGCGACCCGCACAGCCCGATCGTGCTGGAGCGACTCGATATCCCCGAACCGGTGATCGAGATCGTGGTGGAACCGCGCACCGACGCCGACCACGACAAGATGAGCGTCGCCCTGGGCCGTCTGAACCAGGAAGACCCGTCGATGCGGGTGTCGGTGGACCGTGAGAGCGGCCAGACCGTGATCCGGGGCATGGGTGAACTCCATCTGGAAATCATTGTCGACCGCATGAAGCGCGAGTTCCGCGTGGATGCGGCGGTTGGCGCTCCCAAGGTCGCCTACCGGGAAACCATCGCCCACGCTGCCGACATCGACCACACGCACCGCCGCCAGATCGGCGACCGCGCCCAGTTTGCCCGAGTCGCGCTGCGCTTTGAGCCGCTGCCGCGTGGCTCGGGGTTTGTCTTTGAGAATCGCGCGCCCACCGCCGCCGTGCCGAAGGAGTTCGTCACCGGTGTGCAGAAGGGCTTGGACGCGGCCAAGGACGCGGGCGTGGTGGCGGGCTTCCCGCTGGTGGATGTGCGCGCCGTGCTGATGGATGGCAGCTTCCACGACGTCGATTCGTCGGTCCAATCCTTTGAGCTGGCCGCGCGCTCGGCCTATCGGGATGGGCTGACCAAGGCCGGGCCGGTGCTGCTTGAGCCGTTGATGCGGGTCGAGGTCATCACCCCGGAAGAGTATATGGGCGACGTCATCGGCGATCTGAACAGTCGCCGGGGCCAGATCACCGGCATGGATCAGCGCGGCAACGCCAGGGTCGTCACGGGACAGGTTCCCTTGGCGGCCATGTTCGGTTATGTGAACACGCTGCGTTCGATGAGTCAGGGCCGCGCCCAGTACAGCATGCAGTTCGACCATTATGAACCGGTGCCGCAGGCCATCGCGGATCATGTCCGCGCCAAGGTGGCCTGAAGCCCGCTGGAACGATTGAGAAACGGAGAAACCACCCATGGCTAAGGCAAAGTTCGAGCGGACGAAGCCGCACTGCAACGTTGGCACGATCGGCCACGTCGACCACGGCAAGACGTCGCTGACGGCGGCGATCACGAAGGTGCTGGCGGAGTCCGGCGGCGCGACCTTCACCGCTTACGACCAGATCGACAAGGCGCCGGAAGAAAAGGCGCGCGGCATCACGATCTCGACCGCCCACGTCGAGTACGAGACGACCAACCGCCACTACGCGCACGTCGACTGCCCCGGCCACGCCGACTACGTCAAGAACATGATCACCGGTGCCGCCCAGATGGACGGCGCGATCCTGGTCGTGTCGGCCGCCGACGGCCCGATGCCGCAGACCCGCGAGCACATCCTGCTCGCCCGTCAGGTCGGCGTCCCGGCGCTGGTCGTGTTCATGAACAAGGTCGACATGGTCGACGATCCGGAACTGCTGGAACTGGTCGAGCTGGAAGTGCGCGAGCTTCTGTCGTCCTACCAGTTCCCCGGCGACGACATTCCGATCACGAAGGGTTCGGCGCTGTGCGCGCTGGAAGACCGTTCGCCGGAAATCGGCCGCGACGCCGTTCTGGCCCTGATGAAGACGGTTGACGAGTACATCCCGCAGCCGGAGCGTCCGGTTGACCGTCCGTTCCTGATGCCGATCGAAGACGTGTTCTCGATCTCGGGCCGTGGCACCGTCGTGACCGGTCGTGTCGAGCGCGGCATCGTCAAGGTTGGTGAGGAAGTCGAGATCGTTGGCCTGAAGGCCACGGTGAAGACCACCGTCACCGGCGTTGAAATGTTCCGCAAGCTGCTCGAGTCGGGCCAGGCTGGCGACAACATCGGCGCGCTGCTGCGCGGCACGAAGCGTGAAGACGTCGAGCGCGGCCAGGTTCTGGCCAAGCCGGGTTCGATCACCCCGCACACCAAGTTCAAGGCCGAAGCCTACATCCTGACGAAGGAAGAGGGCGGTCGTCACACCCCGTTCTTCACCAACTACCGTCCGCAGTTCTACTTCCGCACGACGGACGTGACCGGTATGGTCACGCTGAACGAAGGCGTGGAGATGGTGATGCCGGGCGACAACGTCGCCATGAACGTCGAGCTGATCGCTCCGATCGCCATGGACGAAGGCCTGCGCTTCGCCATCCGTGAAGGCGGCCGCACCGTCGGTGCCGGCGTCGTCGCCACGATCATCGCGTGATCTGACGTCAGTCAGTGTGTGTTCAGCCGGTGGGGAAGGGCGGTGTCCGACCGTCCCCACCGGTGGGTTCTAGACATCGGGCGCTCTCTGTCACGCCGCCACCATGTGCCGATCAGGCATTCTCCCCAAGCGGGGAGAATCAGGATTGACACGGGGGCGGCGTCATCATAGAGATTACGCCCTCTGGATTTTGGGTTGGTGGTAGGCGTTTTCGGCCTAGACGCAGCCCGATAACGAACGGCAACCAGCGCCTCGGCCAGTTCTGGCCACGCAGCGCTCAGAGTCGACCGGAACATCCCGTCCGCGCGAAAGCGCGGGGGATGTTCTTTTCGTATCGGCCCGTCAAAACGGTCAGAGCGTCGCCCGTCGCCCGCTTTCGCGGCACGGTGGGTGGCTCTTTTGCCGTCGGCGGTCCGCGAAGGTTTGTGGGGGTTCCGGTGGCGCGTCCGCGTCATCGCTACGAGGTGCAAGGGACGTTTGGACATGGACAGCCAGAACATCCGCATCCGCCTGAAGGCGTTCGATCATCGCGTGCTCGACCAGTCGACCAGCGAGATCGTGAACACCGCCAAGCGGACCGGCGCGCGCGTGCGGGGGCCGATTCCCCTGCCGACGCAGATTGAAAAGTTTACGGTGAACCGTTCGCCGCACATCGACAAGAAGTCGCGCGAGCAGTTCGAAATCCGCACCCACAAGCGTCTGCTCGACATCGTCGATCCGACGCCTCAGACGGTCGACGCGCTGATGAAGCTCGATCTGGCCGCTGGCGTGGATGTCGAGATCAAGCTCTGATTTTTTCGGTTTGGTAAGGGACCTCTCCGCTCAACGGATGTCCCTGGTCAGGAGATAAAGAACAATGCGATCCGGTTTGATCGCGCAGAAGCTGGGTATGACCCGCGTCTTCACCGACGACGGTCAACATATCCCGGTGACTGTGCTGAAAGTCGACAGCTGCCAGGTCGTCGCCGTTCGCACCGAAGAGACGGACGGCTACACCGCCGTTCAGCTCGGCGCGGGCGCCATCAAGGTCAAGAATGTCACGAAGCCTGAGCGCGGGCATTTCGCCAAGGCGCGCGTGGAACCCAAGCGCAAGCTGGCCGAGTTCCGCGTCGATGCCGATGCTCTGATCGAAGTTGGCGCGGAAATCTCCGCCGCCCACTTTGTCGCCGGGCAGTTCGTTGACGTCACCGGCACCTCCATCGGTAAGGGTTTTGCCGGTGCGATGAAGCGGTGGAACTTCGGTGGTCTGCGCGCCACGCACGGCGTGTCGGTGTCGCACCGCTCGCACGGTTCGACGGGCAACCGTCAGGATCCCGGTAAGGTCTTCAAGAACAAGAAGATGGCCGGCCATTTGGGTGACGAGAAGGTCACGGTCCTGAATCTCCAGGTCGTGTCGGTTGACGAGGCCCGTGGTCTGATCCTGCTGAAGGGTGCCGTCCCCGGCGCCGAAGGCGGTTGGCTGCGCATCCGCGACGCTGTGAAGAAGAAGGCCCCGGAAGGCCTGCCCTTCCCGGCGGCCATCAAGGCCGCGCCGGCGGCTGAGGCCCCGGCCGAGTCGCAGGAGTGAGCGCCATGAAGGCCACGATCAAGAACCTCAACAACGAAGCCGTTGGCGAGATCGAACTGTCGGACGCCGTGTTCGGCCTGCCCACCCGCAGCGATCTGCTGGCGCGCATGGTCAACTGGCAGCTCGCCAAGCGTCGGTCGGGCAACCACAAGACCAAGGGCATCAGCGAGATCAGCGGCACCACCAAGAAGCCCTACGGGCAGAAGGGCACCGGCCGCGCCCGTCAGGGTTCGATCCGCTCGCCGCAGTTCCGTGGTGGTGCGACCATTTTCGGTCCGGTCGTTCGTTCGCACGAGCATGACCTGACCAAGAAGGTCCGCAAGCTGGCCCTGAAGACCGCGCTGTCGGCCAAGCTGGCCGAAGGCAAGCTGGTCGTTCTGGACGCCGCCGCCGCTGAGAGCCACAAGACCAAGGAACTGGCCGCCCGCTTGGCTGGCCTGGGCCTGACCTCGGCTCTGATCATCGATGGCGCGAACCTGAACGAGAACTTCTTCAAGGCCTCGCGCAACATCCCGCTGATCGACGTGCTGCCCGAACAGGGTGCCAACGTCTACGACATTCTCCGCCGCGACACGCTGGTCCTGACCCGCAACGCGGTTGAGCAACTGGAGGCTCGCCTGAAATGAGCAAGCAGTCGAAACCTTCGGTGACTCAGGAGCGGATGTACGACCTGATCCTCGCTCCCGTCATCACCGAGAAGTCGACGATGGTGTCGGAACACAACCAGGTTGTCTTCCGGGTGCCCCTCTCGGCTACGAAGCCGGAGATCAAGGCCGCCGTTGAAGGTCTCTTCAACGTCAAGGTGACTGCCGTCAACACCCTGATTTCCAAGGGCAAGACCAAGCGGTTCCGTGGCATCGTTGGTCGTCGGTCGGACGTCAAGAAGGCCGTTGTTACCCTCGCCGAGGGCAACAAGATCGACGTGACCACGGGCATCTGAGCGGGAGTGTGATCCGATGGCTCTGAAGCAATATCGCCCGATTACCCCGTCGCTCCGCCAGCTGGTCATCGTTGACCGCTCGGAGCTGTGGAAGGGCAAGCCGGTCAAGTCCCTCACTGAGGGTCTGACCAAGTCCGGCGGTCGCAACAACACCGGTCGCATCACCGCGCGCCGGATTGGTGGTGGCCACAAGCGCGTCTACCGTCTGGTGGACTTCAAGCGCCGCAAGTTCGACGTTCCCGCCGTTGTTGAACGGCTGGAATACGATCCGAACCGCACGGCCTTTATCGCGCTCATCAAGTACCAGGATGGGACCCTGTCCTACATCCTGGCGCCGCAGCGCCTGAAGGTTGGCGACACGGTCGTGTCCGGCGAAAAGGTCGACGTGAAGCCCGGCAACGCGATGCCGCTGCGCTCCATCCCGGTCGGTTCGGTCGTGCACAACGTCGAGCTGAAGGCTGGCAAGGGTGGTCAGGTCGCCCGTTCGGCCGGCACCTATCTCCAGCTCGTCGGCCGTGACGGCGGCTACGCCCAGCTCAAGCTCCCCTCGGGCGAGCTGCGCGTGGTGCGTGGCGAGTGCATGGCGACGATCGGTGCGGTGTCGAACCCGGACCAGATGAACACCAACCTCGGCAAGGCCGGTCGCAAGCGTTGGCTTGGCGTTCGTCCGTCGGTGCGCGGTGTGGCCATGAACCCGATCGACCACCCGCACGGTGGTGGTGAGGGTCGCACCTCGGGGGGCCGTCATCCGGTCACGCCGTGGGGCAAGCCGACCAAGGGCAAGAAGACGCGTCACAACAAGAAGACGGATGGCCTGATCCTGCGCCGCCGTCATTCGAAGTAAGGAGGTCGAACGATGGCACGCTCCGTTTGGAAAGGCCCGTTCGTCGACGGCTATCTGCTCAAGAAGGCGGACAAGAGCCGGGCTTCGGGTCGCAACGAGATCATCAAGATCTGGTCGCGTCGCTCGACCATCCTGCCGCAGTTCGTGGGTCTGACGTTCGGCGTCTACAACGGCCACAAGTTCCTGCCGGTTCTCGTCACCGAGCACATGATCGGTCACAAGTTCGGCGAGTTCGCTCCGACGCGCACCTTCTACGGTCACGCGGCGGACAAGAAGGCGAAGAGGAAGTAAGCCATGGGCAAGTCTGCCAACCCCAGCCGGGTCGCGGAGAACGAGGCCCTGGCCCGCAATCCGATGATCCGCACCAGCCCGCGCAAGCTCAACCTCGTCGCCCAGCTGATCCGGAACATGGACGCCAGCCGCGCCGTCGCCGAGCTGACCTTCTCCAAGCGCCGCATCGCCGGCGAGGTGAAGAAGGTCCTGCAGGCGGCGATCGCGAACGCCGAGAACAACCACCAGCTCGACGTCGACCGTCTGTACGTGTCGTCGGCGACCGTTGGTCGCGCTCTGGTGATGAAGCGCTTCCACGCTCGTGCCCGCGGTCGCGGCGCCCGGGTTGAAAAGCTGTTCAGCAACCTGACGATCATCGTTCGCGAACGCGACGCTGCTGTTGCCGAAGGGGCCGAGTAAGATGGGTCAGAAAATCAACCCGATTGGGCTGCGTCTCGGCATCAATCGGACCTGGGACAGCCGTTGGTTCGCCAAGCGCGACTACGCCAACCTCCTGCACCAAGACCTGAAGCTGCGCGGCTACCTCCAGGGCCGCCTGCAACAGGCCGGTGTGTCGCGCGTCGTGATCGAGCGTCCGGCCAAGAAGGCCCGCATCACCATCCACTCGGCCCGTCCGGGTGTGGTGATCGGCAAGAAGGGCGCGGACATCGAGAAGCTGCGTCTTGAGCTGTCGAAGATGACCGGCAGCGAGGTCAGCCTGAACATCGTCGAAATCCGCAAGCCGGAAATCGACGCCCGTCTGATCGCCGAGAACATCGCCAGCCAGCTGGAGCGCCGAGTGGCGTTCCGCCGCGCCATGAAGCGGGCCGTCCAGTCGGCCATGCGTCTGGGCGCTCAGGGCATCCGGATCAACTGCTCCGGCCGTCTGGGCGGGGCGGAAATCGCCCGCATGGAGTGGTATCGCGAAGGTCGCGTGCCGCTGCACACCCTGCGTGCCGACATTGATTACGGCATCGGCACCGCCAAGACCACCTACGGCACCTGCGGTGTCAAGGTGTGGGTGTTCAAGGGCGAGGTCATGGCTCACGATCCGATGGCGCAGGACAAGCGCATGGGTTCGGAAGTCGTGCCCACCGATGGTGAGCCGCGTCGCGAGCGCCACGAGCGCCGTGACCGTCGCGAGCGCTCCGAGCGCTCCGACCGCGAGTAAAGGGGCCGAGCGATGCTTTCTCCCAAGCGCACGAAATTCCGCAAGGCCCACAAGGGCCGCATTCACGGCAACGCCAAGGGCGGCACCGACCTGAACTTCGGTGCCTACGGCCTGAAGGCTCTGGAGCCGGAGCGCATCACCGCCCGTCAGATCGAAGCGGCCCGCCGCGCGATCACCCGCGCGATGAAGCGTCAGGGCCGCGTCTGGATCCGGGTGTTCCCGGATCTGCCGGTCTCGACGAAGCCCGCCGAAGTCCGCATGGGTTCCGGTAAGGGTTCGCCGGAATACTGGGCTGCGCGCGTTAAGCCGGGTCGCATCCTGTTTGAGCTGGACGGCGTGCCCGCAGATGTGGCAAAAACCGCCTTCGCTTTGGCCGCTGCGAAGCTGCCGATCAAGGTTAAGCTTGTGACCCGCCTCGGCGGTGTCGAGGAGGGTGCGGCATGAAAGCCGTAGACATTCGGAGCAAGAGCGCCGATGAGCTGCAGGAGCAGCTCATCCAGCTCAAGAAGGAACAGTTCAACCTGCGTTTCCAGAAGGCCTCCGGCCAGCTGGAAAACACCGCGCGGGTGAACGTGGTGCGTCGCGACATCGCCCGCATCAAGACCATCATCGGCGAGCGTGCCCGCTCCGCCGAAGCCGGCAAGTAAGGGGATTCTCATGCCTCGCCGCGTTATGCAGGGCACGGTGGTCAGCGACAAGGGCGACAAGACCGTTACGGTTCTCGTCGAACGCCGCGTCATGCACCCCGTGTACAAGAAGTTCATTCGCCAGTCGAAGAAGTACGCCGCCCACGACGAGGGCAACCAGTTCAAGGTCGGCGATACGGTTTCGATCATCGAATGCCGTCCGATCTCCAAGCGCAAGCGTTGGACGGTCGTGACTGAGGCGGTCGCCGATACCGGCGCCGCGTGACAACCGAAAGGTCGTAAACCATGATCCAGATGCAAACCAACCTGGAAGTCGCCGACAACAGCGGGGCGCGCCGGGTGCAGTGCATCAAAGTGCTTGGCGGTTCCAAGCGGAAGGTGGCCACGGTCGGCGACGTCATCGTCGTTTCGGTCAAGGAAGCCATTCCCAAGGGGCGCGTCAAGAAGGGCGACGTGCATCGTGCCGTCATCGTCCGCACCGCGAAGGAACTGCGTCGGGAGGACGGATCGGCGATCCGTTTCGACCGCAACGCTGCCGTGCTGATCAACAAGCAAGGCGAGCCGATCGGCACCCGTATCTTCGGGCCGGTCACTCGTGAGCTGCGCGGCAAGAAGTTCATGAAGATCATCTCGCTGGCGCCGGAGGTGCTGTGATGGCCGCGAAGATCAAGACCAAGGACAAGGTCGTCGTTCTGACCGGCCGTGACAAGGGCAAGACCGGCGAAGTCATCAAGGTCCTCCCCAAGGAGGGCCGTGTCGTCGTGCAGGGTGTGAATCTGGTGAAGAAGCACCAGCGTTCCACCCAGACGACGCAGGGTGGCATTGTCGAGTTCGAAGCGCCGATCCAGGCATCGAACCTCGCTCACATCGATCCGAAGGATGGGAAGCCGACCCGCGTCGGTTTCAAGATTCTGGAGGATGGCCGCAAGGTGCGTGTCGCCAAGCGGTCCGGCGAAGTCATTGACCTGTGAGGGCCGGGGCATGACCGCACGTCTGAAAGACGTTTACGACTCCAAGATCCGCGCTTCGCTGAAGTCCGAGTTCAACTACTCGAACGATCTCGAAGTTCCGCGCCTTGAGAAGATCGTCATCAACATGGGTGTGGGCGAAGCCGTCGCCGACTCCAAGAAGATCCAGCTCGCCGTTGCCGAACTGACCGCCATCACCGGGCAAAAGCCGGTTGTGACCCGTTCGCGCAAGTCGATCGCCCAGTTCAAGCTGCGCGAAGGCATGGCGATCGGCTGCAAGGTCACGCTGCGCCGTGATCGGATGTACGAATTCCTCGACCGCCTGGTGACGATTGCTCTGCCGCGCGTCCGTGACTTCCGTGGCATCCCGGGCAACAGCTTTGACGGCCGTGGCAACTATGCCATGGGCGTCAAGGAGCAGATCATTTTCCCGGAAATCGATTACGACAAGATCGATCAAATCCGCGGGATGGACATCATCATCGTCACCTCGGCGAAAACCGACAAGGAAGCGAAAGCTCTCCTGAAGGGTTTCGACATGCCGTTCGTGAGCTGAGGCTGGAGCACGACCATGGCTAAGACCAGTTCCATCGAAAAGAACAAGCGTCGCGCCCAGCTGGCCAAGCAGTACGCCAACAAGCGTGCCAAGCTGAAGGCCATCGCCAGCGACCGTTCGCTTCCTCCCGAGGAGCAATTCGCCGCCCGCTTGAAGCTGGCCGAACTGCCCCGCAATTCCTCCAAGACTCGCGTGCGCAACCGCTGCGAACTGACCGGGCGTCCCCGGGCGTTCTACCGGAAGTTCAAGCTGTGTCGTGTGATGCTCCGTGAACTGGCCTCGACCGGCCAGATTCCGGGCATGACGAAGTCGAGCTGGTAAGGGGGGCTGACGATGTCTTTGAGCGATCCGCTCGGCGATATGCTGACCCGCATCCGCAACGGTCAGCACGCTCGCATGTCTGTTGTGGTTAGCCCGGCGTCCAAGCTGCGCGCCAATGTTCTGGAAGTCCTGAAGCGCGAAGGGTTCATTCGCGGGTACTCGGAAGAGACCCTGCGCCCTGGCGTGAAGAACCTGAAGATCGAGCTGAAGTACCACGAAGGCGAACCTGTGATTAAGCAGATCGCCCGTGTGTCGAAGCCCGGCCGCCGCGTCTATTCGAAGATCTCGGACCTGCCCCGCGTGTTCAACGGGCTGGGCCTGTCGATCCTTTCGACTCCGCGTGGCGTGATGTCGGACAACGAGGCCCGCGCTGCCAATGTCGGCGGCGAAGTCCTCTGCCGCGTGTTCTAAGGGGGATTCGCGATGTCGCGCATTGGCAAACATCCTGTGCCGGTCCCGGCTGGTGTTGACGTGAACGTCAACGGCCAGCTGGTGACGGCCAAGGGCAAGCTGGGGTCCCTCAGCCTGACCCTGATCGACGACATCACGGCCTCGCTGGAAGACGGCAAGGTCGTGGTGAAGCCGGCAAACGACAGCAAGCGCGCCCGCACCATGTGGGCGACCTCGCGCACGTTGATCAACAACATGGTCACGGGCGTCAGCACCGGTTACACGATCAACCTCGAAATCAACGGCGTTGGTTATCGTGCGGCGGTGCAGGGGAAGGAGCTGGTCATGCAGCTCGGCTTCTCGCACGATGTGAAGTATCCGATTCCGGAAGGCATCAACATCAAGTGCGACAAGCCGACCTCGATCTCGGTGTCGGGGTACGACAAGCACAAGGTCGGTCAAGTCGCCGCGGAAATCCGTGGTTGGAAGAAGCCGGAGCCTTACAAGGGCAAGGGCATCAAGTACGAGACCGAAACCGTCCTGCGCAAGGAAGGTAAGAAGAAGTAACCGCCATGCTGAAGCCCAAGCAACTCAACGAGCGTCGCAAGCAGCGCGTTCGCGCGCAGATTGCCAAGAAGGCCGGCGGGCGTGTTCGCCTCTCCGTCTTCCGGTCGAATCTGCACATCTACGCCCAGATCATCGACGACGCCAACGGCAAGACCCTTGCTGCGGCGTCGACGGTCGAGAAGGAGCTGCGCGAGCAGCTCAAGCACGGCGGCAACGTCGATGCGGCCAAGCGCGTTGGCGGCCTGATCGCCGAACGTGCGAAGGCGGCTGGCGTCTCCGAGGTCGTGTTCGATCGCGGCGGCTACATCTACCATGGCCGGGTGAAGGCCCTGGCCGACGCCGCCCGCGAGGGCGGGCTGTCGTTCTAAGGAGGCCCGGAAATGGCACGTGAACAAGGCGGTCGGGACAACCGCGACCGGCAGCCGCGCGAGCGGGAAGAAAGCGAGCTGATTGAAAAGCTCGTTGGCATCAACCGCGTTGCCAAGGTGGTCAAGGGTGGTCGTCGCTTCGGCTTCGCCGCTCTGGTCGTTGTTGGCGACGGCAAGGGCCGCGTCGGCGTCGGATCGGGCAAGGCCCGTGAAGTGCCGGAAGCGATCCGCAAGGCGACCGATCAGGCCAAGCGCGGCATGATCCGCGTTCCGCTGCGCGAAGGCCGCACGTTGCACCACGATTCGAACGGTCACTTCGGTGCTGGTCGCGTCGTTCTCCGTGCGGCCCCGGCCGGTACCGGCATCATCGCCGGTGGTCCGATGCGCGCAATCTTCGAGGCTCTCGGCGTCCAGGACGTCGTGACCAAGTCGATCGGCACCTCGAACCCGCACAACATGATCAAGGCGACCTTCGACGCCCTGGCCCAAGCTACCAGCCCGCG
This sequence comes from Azospirillum griseum, assembly GCF_003966125.1. Lineage (GTDB taxonomy): Bacteria > Pseudomonadota > Alphaproteobacteria > Azospirillales > Azospirillaceae > Azospirillum > Azospirillum griseum. The sequence continues at coordinate 353,409 of NZ_RXMA01000001.1, read as the reverse complement.
TTCGGTCGCGGCGCGTCGTGGTCGTCGTGTGAGCGACATCCTCGGCCGTCGTGAGGCCGGCGCTGGACAGGAGGCCTAAGCCATGTCCGAGAAGAAGACCGTCGTCGTGACCCAGACCGGCAGCCCGATCGGGCGTAAGCACGATCAGCGCGAAACGCTGGTCGGCCTGGGCCTGAACAAGCTGAACCGGACCCGCGAACTGGAGGACACTCCGGCTGTGCGGGGCATGATTGCCAAGGTCGCGCACTTGGTCCGCGTCGAGAACGAGGGCTGATGCCATGACGAAGCTCAACGACCTGCGTGACAACGCCGGTGCCCGCAAGGCGCGCATGCGCGTTGGTCGCGGTATCGGTTCCGGCAAGGGCAAGACCGCTGGCCGTGGCGTGAAGGGTCAAACCTCGCGCACCGGTGTGGCGATCAACGGCTTCGAAGGCGGGCAGATGCCTCTGCACCGCCGTCTGCCGAAGCGCGGCTTCCGCAACATTTTCGCCAAGGAATATTCGGTGGTGAATCTGGGTCACATCCAGAAGGCCATCGACGCCGGCAAGCTCAACGCCGGTGACACCGTGGATGCCGCCGCCCTGTTCGCGGCTGGCATCACCGGCCGGGTGAAGAAGGACGGCGTCCGCCTGCTGGCCAAGGGCGAGCTGACCGCGAAGGTGTCCTTCACCGTCGCGGGTGCCTCGAAGTCGGCCATTGAAGCGGTTGAGAAGGCTGGTGGCAGCGTCACGCTGACCGAACCCGCCGCCGAAGCCGCCGAGTGACAGTGACAGAACGGCGTCGCGCTTGCGCGGCGCCGTTTTCGGCACTACAAGACGCGTAGTCGCATGGGGCGGCCTGCACCAGCAGGACCGCCCCATGCGCGCTTTTAGGCTCGCACTTACGGGACAGGGATCGGACCATGGCATCAGCGGCCGAGCAGCTTGCCGCCAACATCAATTTCGGGGCGTTTTCCAAGGCGACCGAGCTGAAACAGCGGATTTGGTTCACCTTGGCGGCCCTGATCGTCTACCGGCTGGGCACCTACATCCCGATTCCGGGCATCGACCCGCACATCCTGCAGGATGTGTTCAAGCAGCAGGGCAGCGGCATCCTCGGCATGTTCGACATGCTGGCGGGTGGGGCGCTGCACCGCATGACCATCTTCGCCCTGAACATCATGCCGTACATCTCGGCGTCGATCATCGTGCAGCTCTTGAGCGCCGTGTCGCCGCAGATGGAGGCGATGAAGAAGGAAGGCGAGGCCGGTCGGAAGAAGCTGAACCAATACACCCGATTCGGCACGGTCGTTCTCGCCACCGTCCAGGCTTACGGCTTGGCGGTCGGTCTGGAAGCCATGCGCGGATCCACCGGCCCGGCGGTCATCGACCCCGGCCTGTTCTTCCGCATCGCCACCGTCATCACGCTGGTGGGCGGGACCATGTTCCTGATGTGGCTGGGCGAGCAGATCACCGCGCGCGGGATCGGCAACGGCACCTCGCTCATCATCTTCGCCGGCATCGTCGCGGAACTGCCGCGCGCGTTGGTCAACACGCTGGAACTCGGCCGTCAGGGCGCGTTGTCGACCATCTTCATCATCGTCATGCTGGTGATGGCGGTTGGCGTCGTGTTCTTCATCGTGTTCATGGAGCGCGCCCAACGCCGCCTGCTGGTCCAATACCCCAAGCGTCAGGTTGGCAACCGGGTGTTTGGCGGCGAGGCGTCGCACCTGCCGCTGAAGCTGAACACGGCGGGCGTCATTCCGCCGATCTTTGCGTCGTCGCTGCTGCTGCTGCCCTTGACCGCCGTCGGCTTTGCCGGGGGTGAGGGGCCGGAGTGGCTGCAAACGGTGTCGCGTTATCTGGCGCACGGCACCCCGTTGTACATGGCGATGTACGCGGCGATGATCGTGTTCTTCTGCTTCTTCTACACCGCCATCGTGTTCAACCCGGGTGAGACGGCGGACAATCTCCGCAAGTATGGCGGTTTCATCCCCGGCATCCGCCCTGGCAAGACCACCGCCGATCACATCGACTATGTTTTGACCCGTCTGACGGTCATCGGATCGGCGTACCTTGTGACGGTTTGTCTCTTGCCGGAAATCTTGATTTCCCAGCACTCCGTTCCGTTCTATTTTGGCGGCACCAGCCTGCTGATCGTCGTCACCGTGACGATGGACACGGTTGCTCAGATTCATTCCCACCTGCTGGCCCACCAGTATGAGGGACTGATCAAGAAATCAAAGCTCCGGGGGAGAAAGCAATGAACCTGATACTGCTCGGACCGCCGGGTGCCGGGAAGGGGACGCAGGCGCGCCGGTTGGAGGACACGCGGGGGCTTGTCCAGCTGTCCACCGGCGACATGCTCCGCGCGATGGTGGCCGAAGGTGGTCCGCTGGGCCAGCAGGCGAAAGAGATCATGGCGGCGGGCAAACTGATGCCCGACGCCCTGATGGTCGAGATCATCGGTGAGCGCATTTCCAAGCCGGACGTCGCCAACGGCTTCATCCTGGATGGCTTCCCGCGCACGGTCGCCCAGGCCGAGGCGCTGGACGCCATGCTGGCCGAGAAGGGCCTGAAGCTGAACCACGTTATCGAGATGCGCGTCGTCGACGCCGTCCTGGTGGAGCGGGTCACGGGGCGTTACACCTGCGCCAAATGCGGCAAGGGCTATCACGACAGCTTCGAGAAGCCGAAGGTCGAGGGCGTGTGCGATTCCTGCGGTGGCACGGAGTTCAAGCGCCGGGCCGACGACAACGCTGAAACGGTCACGACCCGTCTGGGGCAGTATCACCAGCAGACCGCGCCCATCCTGCCTTACTATGAGGCGCGCGGGGTTCTGAAGACGGTGGACGGCATGGCCGACATCGACGAAGTCACCCGACAGATCGAGGCGATTCTCGCCTGATGGATCCGCATCCCCTCCGACAACGGGGGGCTGAACACGAAAAGACCGCAGCCCTCGGCAAAGGGCTGCGGTCTTTTCGTGTGTGGATCAATTGATCGGTTTCAGGCTTCGGCGGAGGCGGAATCGGTCGATTCGGATTCGGGTGCGGCCGCAGGGGCCACGCTCATGGCGTGGTAGCGGGCCAGCACCCAGCCCAGATGCGCGGTGACGGCGGCGACCGCACCATCGGCGTCACGGCTGGCGATGGCCTCGTAAATCGCGCGGTGATGCTCGATCATCAGCGCTTCGTGGTTTTCCATGTAGGGTTCGGTGTGGTTCAACTCCACCATGTTGCCGAGGATCTCGCGGATCGTCGCCAGCAGGTGGAGATAGACCGGGCTGCCCGACGCCTGGGCCACGGAGAGGTGAAAATCCATGTCGTCGGCGGCGCGGTTGCCGTCGCCGCTGGTCTGGGTCATCGCCGCCAGGATGCGGCCGATGTTGGCGATCTGCTCCGGCGTCGCGTGCTGGGCGGCGCGGCGGGCGGCCCAGCCTTCCAGCGCCATGCGGATTTCCACGAGGTCGCACAGATTGTCATGCTTGCCGCGCACCATCGCGGTCAGGGCGCCATCCATCACCCCGGCGGACGACACGACTCGGGTACCACCACCCTGGACGGCGGTGAGGAAGCCCTGGGTCTTCAGGGTTTGCAAGGCGGCGCGCACCGACACGCGGCTGACATGGAGCTGTTCGGCCAGCTGACGTTCACCGGGCAGGCGCTGCCCAGGCACCAGTTCGCCACGCGAAATGCGGTCGAGAAGCTGTTGCGCCACCCATTCCGAGATGCGCGGGGAGGAGGAAGAGCCTGGAGCGCTGTCGTCGATGGCGGACACGGGCATCACCCTCTCAATCAAAAGCGTTGAATGGTAGCGGCATCGGTTCCGCGCGCCAAGACCAACGACTGAAGGCGGCGCGTGAAACCTAGGGGATCAGCGGCTGCCGCGCCGCGCCAGCAGAATGCCCGCCAGGATCACCACCGCGCCGATGGCTTGCAGGACGCCCAGAGGCTCCCCCAACAAGATCCAGGCGAGAATCGCGGCCCCGGCGGGTTGCAACAGCAGGCTGACCGAGGAGAAGGAGGCGGGCAAATGGGCCAGAGCGTAGGCAATCATGCTTTGGCCCCCGGCGTGGCTGAACAGGGCCAGCCCGGCCAGCACCGCCCAACCGCTCCACTGCGCGGGCAGCAGGGCTTCGCCGGACAGCAGCGCCATCGGGAGCAGGATCACGGCGGTGATGACGCCGCTCCAGGTCATGATGGTGGCGGTGGAGAATTCGCTGCGCAGATGACCGACCGACAGGATGTAGCCGCCATAAAAGACCGCCGTCAGCAAGCCCAGCGCGTCGCCGAACAGGTGGTCGGCGCTGAGGCGCACACTGTCGCCCATCAGGATCATCGCGCCCGCCAAAGCCATCGCCATGCCAAGCACAAACTTTGCAGTGAAGCGCTCCTTGAACAGGAACCAAGCGACCGGGGCGACGAACAGCGGGGCGAAATTGGCCAGCAGCGTGGAGTTGGCGACCGAGGTGTAGCCGATCGAGATGTGCCAGATCACCAGATCGCCCGCCAGACACAGCCCGGCCAGGATCAGCCGGGCGAAGTCGCGGGGCGAGGAGGGCGGGCGGCTGCGCCCCTTGCCCTTGGGTTCCATCGCCATCCACAAGGCCAGCAGCGGGGCCGACAGCGCCATGCGCCAAAAGGCGATGGACACCGGCCCGACATCGGCCAGCCGGACGAAAATCGGGGCAAAGGCGATGCTCAACGCACCCGCCAGCAAAATCAGCAGGGCGTTGCGTTGGGCATGCGCGGCGGATGGAAGCGGGAAGGCGTGCGTGTCGCTCATCCCCCGCTTATAGCCAGCCACTGGCGGGCGTGCCAGACGGCGAGCGCCCTGGGGGTGTCATACCAGCACTGCGCGCCGTCCGTGGGCGATCTGGGGACGGCGCGGCAGAGTTTTCAGCGCCAAATCATCAGCGCGGGCGGATGCGGTTCAGCGACACCGATTCGTCGTCTTCCGCGCCGTAGCCCTCATAATGGACCGGGCAACGGCCATCGGAGCGCTGCGCGCCGGTGACGACGGCCGGATACCAATCGCCCTGCCACTGAACCTCGACCTGCATGCCGCGCGAGCACAGGGTGCGCGACCCCGAGGTCGGGGCCGTGCCGGACGTTGAACCGGACAGGGACGACAGCGGAACCGTGTTCTGGCCACCGGAGGACGGGGCCGGGGTCATCGCCGGGGCGGACGATCCCTGCTGATCGCAGAACATGGTGCAGACCCGGTTCGCGATCACCTGCCCGCCGCACACGCCGCCGAAACAGTCGCGGTAGTTGGATTCGCAACGGTCATGGCAACTGCTGTTGCCGCAGCCATAGCTGTTTTCAAAGTCGCTGACGCGCTTCTTGATCGGCTGCTTTTCGGCCGTCTGGCGGCGGACATAGGCTTCGTAATCATAGGCCGCGCGGCTGCGGGCCTCGGCCCGGCAGGTTTGCTCCTGCATGGTGCAGCTTTGGCGGCACATGCTCCGTTCCTGCTGGCATTGCGACACGCACAGGCGGCCCTGGGCGCTGGTCGGCGGGATCATGCTGTATTGCGTTTCGTAGATCGGTCCGCAGGCGCTGAGCAGCGCGATCAGACCCAGACACAGCGTCAACAGACGAAGCATCGGTGTGGTTCCCCCCAAATGAGCCGCCCGAGTCTAGCAAGATAACAAAGGCTTCGCCACGGCGCTCCGGTGGGCGCCGCCGGTTGGGTGTTGGGGTGGCTTCACCCGATCAACGGCTTAGGGTAGTGTGTGCGTATGACCTCCTCCACTTCCTCTGATGGCGGGCATGGACCGGTCGCGCATGACCGTCCTGTCACCGCGCCCTTTCCCGCGCGGGCGGGCGATGTCCCCCTGCTCGGTCCAGACGATCCACCGCCTTACACCGTTGTGAACCCGCAGGCGACCGGCCCGCTCCTGATCGTCTGCGACCACGCGTCGCGCGCTTTACCGCGCGCGCTGGGCAGCCTGGGTTTGCCGGAGGAGGAGTTGGAGCGGCACATCGCCTACGACATCGGTGCGGCGGCCCTGTCCCACCGTTTGGCCGCGCGCTTCGCCGCCACGGCGGTGTTGTCGGGCTATTCGCGCCTGCTGATCGACCCAAACCGCAATCTGGACGACCCGACCGCGATCCCGGTCATCAGCGATGGGGTGGTGATACCCGGCAACCGTGCGTTGGACGCACACGCCCAGGCCCAGCGCGTCGACGCGGTGTTCCGTCCTTACCAAGAGGCGGTTGGGCAGCAGGTGGCGCGCATCCGGGCCAGCGGTCAGGTGCCGATTCTGCTGTCGGTCCACAGCTTCACGCCCACCATGCGCGGCGTGGCCCGGCCTTGGCACATCGGGGTGCTGTGGGACCGCGACCCGCGCCTGCCGGTCCCGCTGCTTGCCGCGCTGCGCGCCGATGGGCGGTGGTGCGTGGGCGACAACGAACCCTATTCCGGGCGCGACACCACCGGTGGCACGGTGGAAACCCACGCCACCCCTGCGGGCTACCCCAACGTTTTGCTTGAGGTGCGCCAGGATCTGATCACCGACGACGGGGGCGTGGATCTGTGGGCGCAGGTGCTGGGCGATGCCTTGGCCCCGCTGCTGTCCGCCGCCGATCTGACGATCATCCGCCATTATCCACGGGTCTGAACGCATGGAACCCTCCTTCACCCTGGGGCTGGAAGAAGAATATCTGCTGGTGGATCGCGCCACCCGCGACATCGTCACCAGCCCGCCGGAAGACATGCTGGAGGCCTGTCAGGCTCAGGCCCCCGGCCGCATCCACCCGGAGTTTCTGCGCTGCCAGATCGAGGTCGGAACCCCGGTCTGCTCGACCCTGGCGGAGGCGCGGACGGAGCTGGCCTCGCTGCGCTCCATCGTCGCCGGGGTGGCCGACCGCCACGGTCTGGCCCCGATCGCCGCCTCGACCCACCCCTTCGCCGCGTGGGAGCCGCAGAAGCACACCAACCGCGACCGCTACAACATGCTCGCCCGTGATCTGGGCGCGCCGGCGCGCCGCCTGATGATTTGCGGGATGCACGTTCACATCGGCATCGAGGACGACGATCTGCGCATCGATCTGATGAATCAGGTGCGTTACTTCCTGCCGCATCTGCTGGCGCTGTCCACCTCCTCCCCCTTCTGGCGCGGGCGGGATATGGAGCGCCGGTCTTATCGGCTGTCGGTGTGGCACGAACTGCCGCGCACCGGCATGCCCGCCAGCTTCCAGAGCTTTGGCGAGTATCAGAGCCACGTCGGCGCGCTGGTCAACGCGGGCGTGATCGAGGACGCGACGAAGCTCTGGTGGGACATCCGCCCGTCGGCCCGCTTCCCGACGCTGGAGATGCGCATCACCGACATCTGCACCCGCCTGGACGACGCGGTGACGGTCGCGGCGCTCTACCGCTGCCTGCTGCGGATGCTGTGGCGGTTGAAGCTGCGCAACGTCACCTGGCGGCCCTACAAGAACATGCTGATCGAGGAAAACCGCTGGCGCGCCCAGCGCTATGGCCTGGACAGCGGGCTGGTGGATTTCGGCCAGGGCCGGATCGTGCCCTATCCCGACCTGTTGGAAGAGATCATCGACCTGACGCGCGAGGACGCCGCGCATTTCGGCTGCACCGCCGAGGTGGAGCGGGCGCGCGACATTCTGGCGCGCGGAACCAGCGCCCACCGCCAGGTGGCGATTTATCAGGAGGCGTTGGAGAACGGGGCCACCGGCTGGGAAGCTCTGCACAAGGTGGTGGATTGGCTGGCCGAGGAAACCATGGTCGGGGTGCAAGAAGCCGCATGATGGGGGCCACGTGATTGGCGTGGCCCCCATCCATCGGTCAACCGGCCATCGACTCCGGCCATCAACTGTGCGACGGTGTGCCCGGCTTGGTCGGCGCGCGCGGGCCGGGCAGGGCGGCCTTGGTTGCCGCCGGGCCGCAGCTCTGGGTGATGTAGGTCTGATAATCGGCGCGCTGGACGGCGTAGAGATCCTCGCCCGCCGTCGGCACGTTCTTGGCGTGGCGCAGGGCGGAGGCGGAGCCGCCCAGATCGATCACCAGGAAATCCAGCGTCGCCAACGTCGTTGAAATGAAGCTCAGCGCGTAGACCTCCGCCGCCACGCCCACGGTCAGCGCCGCCGCCCCCACCGTGTTGGTCGGGCCGACGAAGGGCAGCACCAGATAGGAGCCGGGGCGCAAGCCGGTCTGGCACAGCGACGCGCCGTAATTGGCCTCGCGCCGGGTCAGGCCGACCGCGCTCGCCGGATCGAACAGACCACCGATGCCGACGGTGGAGTTCACCGCGAATCGCGCCGCCGACACCGCCGTGTTGGTCGCCTTTCCCTGCAACGCGTTGTCGAGGATCATCTCGATCTCGGTCAGGTTGCTGTAGGCGTTGCCCAGCCCCGTTTTCACCGGACCGGGGATCCAGGGGCCGACATGGTTGACCATCGGGTTGATGACCCAATCGACCAGCCCCTTGTTGAAGGCGAACATCGGCCGGTTGAAGGATTCCAGCGGATCGTCCGCCGCCTGGGCGGCCATCGGCACGGCCATCAGAAACGCAGCAAGGGCGACGGTGACGGCGCGCATGACGGGCCTTTCGGTGGTGATGCCCAAACGGGCGACCCGACCAGCTTACATGAGATAGTTTGCACATTCGCAAGGGGGATTGCCCCGGACCCGCGCGCCAACGCAAACCGCAACCGGAAGGGTGGTTTCCAAGGGGGTTCTGCAATCCCAGTGGAGTGCGGCGCGTGCGACGTGTTACGAGGGGGTGCGGACGGGGTGACGGAATGGCCGTCGCCCCCGCCGCTCACAGGGGAGAACACAGGATGATGAAGATCCTGACTCTCCTGATCCTGCTGTTGCAGCTCATCAAGGCGTGCCTTGACCTGCTGAACCGCTGAGGATCGGGATGGGCGGGCGGGGATAGCGGTCCCCGTCTGCCTGTCCCCGAATGTGGGGTCAGCCCCGCCGTTTGTCAATCAAAGCGGGTGTTGGCCAGGGCAATCGCTTGAACGAACGCTCATCGTCACGCAAACAAGAATGGACGCGGATTTCACGGACAATCGGTAAGGATTACACGGATTTTCGACTCCAATTGCCTCCTGCATCCCGTCATGAGGTTTGTCGCCAGATCGCAAGCAGGGCCGCTCTGGGGCGCGTTCCGCGAAATCCGTGAAAAAATCCGTGAAATTCGTGTCTATTGTTGTTTTGACCATGATGCATGGTGCTTCAAGCGATTGCCCTGGGGTGTCGGCAAAGCGGGCTTTGGCGCTTCCCTCTGCCGTTTGGCCGATGGGGTGGCCTGTTGCTTCGGCTTGACCTTTGCGGCGGCTCTCCATACGCTCCCGCACCGTCAACACCGTCCAACGCGGGTTGAACAGGGCAGGCAAACAAAGACCGAAGCCAGACTGGCCGACGGTTCAAAAAAGGACCGAGGGCCGCGCATCCGATGCGGCCCTCACTTTTCAAACCCCCGCGCGGCCGCCCCGCATCCTCGCGCGACACGCGCGGCTGTCCGATGGCGGCATCCCCCCGCGCGGGTCCAGGGGAGGATATGCCGGGATGGCCGACGCCAAATTCCTGAAATTCGACACGCAGACCCTGCACGCGGGGCAACAGCCCGATCCGGCCACCGGGGCGCGGGCGGTTCCGATCCACATGACCTCGTCCTACGTCTTTCAGGACACCGACCACGCGGCGGCGCTGTTCAATCTGGAACGCGCCGGGCATATCTACTCCCGCATCTCCAACCCGACGGTGGCGGTGCTGGAGGAGCGGTTGGCGATTTTGGAGGGCGGGGTCGGCGCGGTCTGCACCGCCAGCGGACAGGCGGCCTTGACGCTGGCGATCCTCACCCTGATGGACGCGGGCGGGCACATCGTCGCGTCGTCGTCCATCTATGGCGGCAGCCGCAACCTGCTGGCCTACACCCTGCCGCGCTTGGGCATCACCACCAGCTTTGTCCACCCGCGCGACCTGGACGGCATCCGCGCCGCGATCCGTCCGGACACCCGGCTGGTGTTTGGCGAGGTGCTGGGCAATCCGGGGCTTGAGGTGCTGGACGTGCCCGCTGTCGCCGCCATCGCCCACGCGGCGGGCGTGCCGCTGATGATCGATTCGACTTTCACCACCCCCTATCTCTGCCGCCCGCTGGCGCATGGGGCCGATCTGGTGATGCACTCCTGCACCAAATGGCTGGCCGGGCATGGCGTGGCGATTGGCGGGGTGGTGATCGACGGTGGAACCTTCGATTGGGAGGCGTCCGGCAAGTTCCCGACGCTGACCGAACCCTACGCCGGGTATCACGGCATTGATTTCGCCGAGGAATACGGCCCCGCCGCCTTCATCATGCGGGCGCGGGCCGAGGGGCTGCGCGATTTCGGGGCCTGCATGAGTCCGATGAACGCCTTCCAGATTCTGCAGGGGGTGGAAACCCTGTCGCTGCGGATGAAGGGGCACATCCACAACGCCCGCAAGATCGTCGGCTTCCTGGAAACCGAATTGGCGTCGGACAAGGGGGCGGTGGCCTGGGTGTCCTATCCCGAACTGGTCGATCACCCCGATCACGCGCTCGCCGCGCGTCTGCTGCCGCACGGCTGCGGTTCGATCATCTCCTTTGGCGTCAAGGGGCCGGGCGGCGGGCGCGACGCCGGGCGACGCTTCATCGAAGCCCTGTCGCTGTTCTCGCACCTGGCCAATGTGGGCGACGCCAAATCGCTGGTCATCCACCCGGCCAGCACCACCCACGCCCAGTTGGAGGCCGCCGCCCTGGCCGCGTCGGGGGTGGGGGAGGACATGATCCGCCTGTCCATCGGGCTGGAGGACGCCGACGATCTGATCGACGATCTGAAACAGGCGCTGCGCGCCGCCGCCAAGGGGTGAGCCGGGCCATGACCCAACCGTCCTTTCTCGTTCACGGCCATCCCGTCTACGCCCACACCGGCGGGCGTCCGTTCGATCCGTCCCGGCCGGTGGCGGTGCTGCTGCACGGGGCGGGCATGGACCACACGGTGTGGAGCCTGCAAACCCGCTACCTCGCCCATCATGGCCGGTCGGTGCTGGCGGTTGACCTGCCGGGCCATGGCCGTTCGGGCGGCGCGCCGTTGGACAGCATCGCCGCGCTCGCCGATTGGGTGGTGGCCTTGCTCGACGCGGCGGGTGTGGCCAAGGCCGCGCTGATCGGCCATTCCATGGGGGCGCTGGTGGCCCTGGACGCCGCCGCCCGCCGCGCCGATCGGATCGAGTCGATCGTTCTGATGGGCGCGGCGGAGCGGATGCCGGTCCACCCCGATCTGCTGGCGTCGGCGGCGGCGGGCGATCCCTCCGCCAACGATCTGGTGATCGGCTGGGGCCATGGCCCGCGCGGCCACACCGGCGGCAGCGCCGCGCCCGGCCTGGCCTTGATCCCGGGCGGACGGCGGCTGATGGCGGGGATCACGCCCGGCGTGCTGGGAGTCGATCTGGCCGCCTGCAACGCCTACGCGACCGGGGCCACCGCTGCGGAGGCGGTAGGCTGCCCGGCCCTGGTGGTGATCGGGGCGTTGGACCGTATGGCCTCGGCCAAAGCCGGGCGTGCCCTGGCCAGTCGCCTCAAGATGTCGCAAATTGTCACAATTAAACAGGCTGGTCACATGATGATGACCGAAACACCCGACGCCACGGTCGAGGCGTTGCGTGGGTTTCTGGACTTGCGGCGCGTTTGATCCCCATCAATCCAAAGGGATGCGCGGTTCGGTCATACTCCACATGGTCCGTTAATCTTTGACGGTCTATTGTGAGGGATGCTGCGGTGCGGGAATCGACACTCCCTGCATCCCGGCGCGCGTGTCACCTGGGAACCACCGGAGGGCGCAGTGCAGGTTACGGAAAAGACGATTCGCGCCCTGATGCGCAACGCCCGTGACGTGGCGACCGTGGTTGGTGCCGATGGAACCTTCACCTATGTCGGTGATGCGGCGGCGCGGGTTCTGGGTTATGCGCCAGAGCGATTGATCGGCACGCATCTGACCGATCACGCTCATCCCGACGAGCGCGACGAGGTCGTGCGGCGCTTTGCCGCAAGATGGGAAGCCCCCTCCACCCTGTCCGGCACGGCGGTGTTCCGTTTTCGCCATGCCGATGGTCGGTGGCGTTGGGTGGAGGCAACCGGCAACAACCAATCCGATGATCCTGACATCGGTGGTGTGGTGTTGAACGTGCGCGACGTGACCGAGCAGCTCGACACCGCCGAACGGCTGCGGGTCAGCGAAGCGCGCTATCAGACGCTTGCCGAATCGGCACCGGTCGGCATTTTCCAGACCGACGCCGACGGGGGCCTTCTGTACGCCAACGCCCGGCTTGCCAGCATCGCCGGTCTGCCGCCCGAACGTCTGTTGGGGGATGGCTGGTTCGATGCGATTCACCCGCAGGACCGGGCGCAGGTGGCGGCGGAGTGGCGGGCGGGGTTGGCGACCGACCGACCGTTGCTGTTGGATTTTCGCTTTCACGACGCCATGGCGGCGGTGGACATGCGGGTGCTGTGCCAGCGGGTGCCGTTGGAGGGCGGTGGCGGCTTCATCGGCACGATCACCGACGTCAGCGAGTATGTGCGCACCGCCAACGCCCTGCTGCTGTCGGAGGCGCGCAACCAGGCCACGCTGGACACCGTGGCCGACGCCATCCTGACCATCGACGACCGGGATTGCATCGTCAGCTTCAACCGCGCGGCGGAGGAGATGTTCGGGGTCAGCGCCGCCGATGTGCAATGGAACGCCGTTGACGCTCTGTTTCCGGCGACGCATCTGCGCGAGGCGGCGGGGGAGCGGTTCGCCTTTGCCCCCGGCCAGACCACGGCGGTGATTGCCCGTTCCCGGTTGATTGAGGCGCGGCGACCCGATGGCTCCGCACTGCCCATCGAACTGTCGGTCAGCGCCAGCGAGGTGGAGGGACGGCGCTTTTACACCGGCATCCTGCGCGACGTCACCGAACGCCGCCGCATCGAACGCGAGATCATCGCCGCAAAGGAGGCGGCGGAAGCGGCGGACAAAGCCAAATCGGCGTTCGTGGCAACGATGAGCCACGAGTTGCGCACACCGCTCAACGCGGTGATCGGCTTTGCCCAATTGCTGGAAATGAAGCTGAACGATCCGGCGGCGATCAATCTTTATCCCGACTATGTGCGGTCCATCCGCCAGTCGGGGGAGCAGCTTCTGGCGATCATCGACGAGATCCTGGACATCGCGCGGGTGGAATCGGGGCGGTTGGAACTGGCGGACGACGCCCTGGATCTGGGTGGCGTGGTGGTGCAAGCGGTGGCCGATCAGCAATTCTTCGCCAATCACCACGCCATCGCGCTGGAGGTGGCGCTGGACCCGGATTTGCCACCGGTGCGCGGCGACGAGCGGCGCTTGCGTCAGGCCCTGTGCAACCTCATTTCGAACGGGATCAAGTTCAGCCATCCGCAGGGAACCGTCACCGTATCGGCGGGGTGCGACGCGGCGGGGTGGGTGGCCTTGGTGGTGCGCGACACCGGGATTGGCCTGGATCCGGCCGATGTCCACAAGGTGACACAGCCCTTTGTGCAATTGGACCAATCCATGGCCCGAAAATTCGAAGGGGTGGGGCTGGGGTTGCCGTTGGCGCGGCGGTTGGTGGAGGCCCATGGCGGGACCCTGACCATCGACAGCCAGGTGAATCAGGGTTGCACTGTGACGATCCGTCTGCCGCCCGACCGGATCGTGACGGTGGAGGATTTGCTGGGCTGACCCATGCAAAAACGCCCCGGACGGTCCGGGGCGCTTTTGCGGTCCGGTGGACCGCAGGGCGTGACGGCTGGCTCAGGCCGCTTGCGTCAACACGGGGGCGGGCTGCGGGTCAGTCAGGGCGGGTGTGCCCGCTGCGGTGACGATGGGGATCGAGCGGGGCTTCATCGTTTCCGGCACCTCGCGCGTCAGTTCGATGTGCAGAAGCCCGTTGAGCAGCGATGCGTTCGCCACCTTGATGAAATCAGCCAGTTGGAACCGGCGCTCGAAGGCGCGTCCGGCGATGCCCCGGTGCAGGAACTGACCGGTTGATTCAGGCTTGGTCGCCTTGCCGCTGACGATCAGCGAATTCTGATGGACGGTGATGCCGAGATCCTCCAGCGCGAACCCGGCGACGGCCATGGTGATGCGGTAGGAGTCCTCGCCCAGCTTTTCGATGTTGTAGGGCGGGTAGGCGTTGGCAGCGTCGTCCCCGGCGGTGGCGCTTTCCAGCAAGCGCGACAGGCGGTCGAAACCGACGGTGGAACGGAACAGCGGCGAAAGGTCGTAATTGCGCATGGCCTATCCTCCAAAGAGCGATACAGCGTGAGGGGAGCCACGATGATGGTCGGCCCCCGTTGGCGGGTGATCCGGCGAACCCCATTGGGCATCCGCCGATGATCCTGAGATAGGAGGGCGTTTTGACGGTTCAAGGGGGTGACATGCGGATGGCGAGGTCCGCCGCTTAGGGTTCTCGCGAATGATCGAGTCACGGATTGTTAATCAGTTGGGCAGACCCTGAACCTTGCGCCTAAGGTTGCAAAAAGGGGACAGTGCCATGGTTTCGCACAGCTTCTTTTTCAATGGTCCCTACGACGACACCATGGCTCTGCTGGTCGAGGCGCGGAATTACGTCGCCTACCACGACGCATCGGAACATCGGAAACTGTCCCCCCAGGTTCGCTTGCAAATCTCCTATGAATCCATGCGCGTCACCAGCCGTCTGACCCAGGTGATGGCGTGGCTGTTGGCGCAAAAGGCGGTTCATGCCGGGGAAATCAGCAAGGCGAAGGGGGTCAGCGATGATTTCGCGCTCTCGGGTGGCGAGGTCTGCACCGACGCCAGCGGTCCGGAGAATGAGGAGCTTCCCGCCGGACTGCGCAGTCTGCTCGAACGCAGTCATCGGTTGTATCAGCGGGTCGAGCGGCTGGAGCGGATGGTGCGTGACGAGGTCGAACGGTCTGGTGCGATCGACGACGATGACAATGCGATGAACAGCGCAACCTGTGGCTGATTGGTCGGTCGACGCACCGGCAGGCGTCACCGATTGAAAGGGCAGCAAAACGAAAAGGGCACCCGCAAGCGTCGGGTGCCCTTTTCGTGTGTCCAGCGAAGGCGCTTACTTCTTGAGACCGAAGCCCGCGAAGCGCTTGTTGAACTTGGCGATCTGCCCGCCGGTGTCCAACAGCTTCTGCACGCCGGTCCACGCCGGGTGCGACTTCGGATCGATGTCGAGGCGGATGGTGTCACCCGCCTTGCCCATGGTGGAACGGGTCTTGAACGAGGTGCCGTCGGTCATGACGACGTTGATCTCGTGGTAATCGGGGTGAATGTCAGTCTTCATGGCCGAGGTTCCTGCTAAACGAGCGCGGTCTATACCAAACCCCCCCCGCCGATGCAACCCCGATCCATGCCCGTTCGTGGGATTCAGGTCTGGCCGCCTTGTCGGGTGTGGGCGGCTTGCGCGGTGTCCGTTGCAGGGCTACTGAAACATCGGTCCGCTGGTCTGTCCGTTGGGATGACGCCATGGCCGCGCAGGCGCGGTCTGGACCAGCGGGCGACCGTGGCGCAGCGATCATGGCACCGGGGGGGACGGCAATGACCAAAGCGGACCGCATCGCCGATGTGGACGCGCTGCGCGGGGCGGCGCTGTTTGGGATTCTGGTGGTGAATGTCTGCGCCTTCGCCTCCGCCTTCTATGGGGCCGGGGTGCGCGACCCGCAGTTCAACGGCGCGATGGATCACACGGTGCGCGCGCTGATCGCCGTGCTGTTTGAAATGAAGTTCTACCTCCTGTTCTCTTTTCTCTTCGGCTACAGCGTCACGCTTCAGATGGCGGCGGCGGAGCGGGCGGGGGAGGCGCTGACCGGGCGGATGCTGCGGCGGCAAACCGGGTTGCTGGCCCTGGGGCTGGCGCATGGCGCGTTGCTGTTCTACGGCGACATTCTGACGATCTACGCCATCCTTGGGCTGATCCTGCTGGCGCTGCGCCATCGCTCCGACTCGGCGGCCCTGCGGTTGGCCGCGCTGCTGATCCTGGTGAGCGCGGCGCTGTGGATCGGTCTTGGCCTGCTGCAATGGGCCAGCGGCGAGCGGATGAACCGCGCGGTGGTGACGGCCCAGGCGGTGGCGGCGCAGGCGGCCTATCGCGGCGATCCGTGGCGGGTGATCGCGCAACGGGTGGCGGAGCTGCCCTCGGTTTGGGGGATGCTGCTGATGATTCAGGCCCCGTGCGCGCTGGCGATGTTCCTGGTTGGCTTTGTCGCCGGGCGGCGGGATCTGCTGCGCCATGTCACCGCGCACCGCGTGCTGTTCCGCCGTTTGCTGGGGCTGGGCTTGGCAATCGGCGGGCCGGGCGCGCTGCTCTACGCGTGGCTCAGCCAGGGATTCATCGGGACGGGTTGGGACGTGGTCGGGTTGGGGGTGTGCGTGCTGACCGCGCCGCTGCTCAGTGCGGCCTATGGATCGGCCTTCCTGCTGGGGATCCAGACCCGCGCCGGGCGGGTGGTCGCGGGGTGGTTGGCCCCGGCGGGGCGGATGGCCCTGACCAACTATCTGACGCAATCGCTGGTGTGCGCGTTTCTGTTCACCGGCTATGGCGCGGGCCTGATCGGCCGGGTGGCTCCGCTGACCACCATCGGGCTGGCGGCGCTGCTGTTCGCGCTTCAATTGCCGGTCAGCCGCTGGTGGCTGGCGCGTTTCGCCTATGGCCCGGTGGAATGGGCGTTGCGGGCGCTGACCATCGCCCGCTGGCCGCGCTGGCGACGGCGGGCCGAGGAGGGTGTCGCCGCGTGACGATGGGGCTGGAGGATGATGGGGCTGGGGGATGATGGGCTGCGCCTTGTTGGCGTGGGGTGGGGTTGCTATATGGCACCCCATCCGCGCCGATCCGGTGCGCTGCCTTGCGGGTTCCCCTCGTGTCCCATCTGTCCGATTCCGTTGACCTCAAGGCCGCCGAGCGCCGGCGCGATCTGGGGCCGTTGCGCCGTTTGATTCCCTTTTTGAAACCCTACCGCTGGCGGATCGCCGGGGCGCTGGTGGCGCTGGTGGTGGCGGCCGGGACCGTGCTGGGCATGGGGCAGGGGATGCGGCTGCTGGTCGATCATGGCTTTGCGGCGGGCAACGCCGGGCTGCTCGACCGCGCGTTGCTGGTGATGCTGGGCGTCATCGCGCTGATGGCGGCCTCCACCTACAGCCGCTTCTATCTGGTGAGCTGGATCGGGGAACGGGTGGTGGCCGACATCCGCCGCGCGGTGTTCGACCATGTGCTGACGCTGTCGCCGGGCTTTTTCGAAACCACCAAGACCGGCGAAATCCTGTCACGCCTGACCACCGACACCACGCTGTTGCAGGTGGTCGTCGGGTCTTCGGCGTCCATCGCGCTGCGCAACACGCTGCTGTTCCTGGGCGGGGCGGGCATGCTGCTGATCACCTCGCCCAAGCTGACCGGGCTGGTGGCGCTGGTGGTTCCGCTGGTCGTCGCCCCCATCGTGCTGTTCGGGCGGCGGGTGCGCAAACTGTCGAAGGACAGCCAGGACCGCATCGCCGACGTCGGATCCTTTGTCGAGGAAACCTTGGCGGCGATCCGCACCGTCCAGGCCTACACCCACGAGACCATCGACCGCCAGCGCTTCGCCGACCGGGCGGAGGGCGCGTTCGGCGTGGCCATCGACCGGGTGCGGGTGCGCGCCATCATGACGGTGATCGTCATCGTGCTGGTGTTCGGCGCGGTCGGCATCATCCTGTGGATCGGTGGTCATGATGTTTTGGCCGGGCGGTTGACGCCGGGCGATCTGTCGGCCTTCGTCATCTATTCGGTGGTGGTGGCCGGGTCGGTCGGGGCGATCAGCGAGGTGATCGGCGACCTGCAACGCGCCGCCGGGGCGACCGAGCGGCTGTTCGGCCTGTTGGCCATCGACTCGGAGATCGCGCCCCCCGCCACGCCGCAACCGCTGCCCACACCGGCGCGCGGGGCGCTGCGTTTCGATTCGGTGCGCTTCCATTACCCGTCCCGTCCCGATTGGGCGGCGCTGGAAGGGCTGTCGCTGGACATCCAACCGGGGGAGCGGGTGGCGCTGGTCGGCCCGTCCGGGGCGGGCAAATCCACCGTGTTCCAACTGCTGCTGCGCTATTACGACCCGCAAGCCGGATCGGTGCGGCTGGACGGTGTGGACATCCGCGACGCCGACCCGGTGGAGGTGCGCCGCCGCATGGGGCTGGTGGCGCAGGATCCGGTGATCTTTTCCGCCAACGCCTGGGAAAACATCCGCTACGGCCGCCCCGACGCCAGCGACGCGGAGGTGCGCGCGGCGGCCGAGGCGGCGCACGCGCTGGAGTTCCTCGACGCGCTGCCCGAGGGGCTGGACACCTTCCTGGGCGAAAAGGGCGTGCGGCTGTCGGGCGGTCAGCGCCAGCGGCTGGCGATCGCCCGCGCCATCCTGCGCGACCCGCCGGTGCTGCTGTTGGACGAGGCGACCAGCGCGCTCGACGCCGAAAGCGAAAAGATGGTGCAGGACGCGCTCGACCGGCTGATGCGCGGGCGCACCACCCTGATCGTTGCCCACCGTCTGGCCACGGTGCTGACCGCCGACCGCATCCTGGTGATGGAACAGGGGCGCGTGGTTGAAACCGGGACCCACGCCGAACTCGTGGCGCAGAGCGGTTTGTACGCCCGCTTGGCCGCGCTGCAATTCGACCGGGCGGAGGGGTGATCCCCGCCGCCCGGTGATGTTGCCGGGCGGTGTGCCTGATGGTGTGCCCGGTGGTGCCGCGCCTCAGCGGGTCAGGCGCTTCATCAGGCTGGAGGTGTCCAGGCGGTTGCCGCCCATCGCCTGGACATCGGCGTAGAACTGATCGACCAGCGCCGTGACCGGCACCTTGGCCCCGTTGCGCCGCGCCTCGTCCAGCACGATGCCCAGATCCTTGCGCATCCAATCGACGGCGAAACCGAAATCGAATTTGCCGTCGAGCATGGTGTGGCCCCGGTTTTCCATCTGCCAGGACTGGGCGGCCCCCTTGGAAATCACGTCCACCACCTTGTGACCGTCCAACCCGGCCTGTTGGGCGAAGCTCAACCCTTCGGCCAGGGCCTGGACCAGACCGGCGATGCAGATTTGGTTGACCATCTTGGTCAATTGCCCGGCCCCCGACGGCCCCATATGCACGACCGACCGGCCAAAGCAGGCCATCAGCGCTTGCGTGCGGGCAAAGGCGTCGGCGTCGCCGCCGACCATCACCGTCAGGATGCCCTTTTCCGCCCCGGCCTGACCGCCCGACACCGGCGCGTCGAGGAAGAACAGGGCCCGGCCCCGCGCCAGCGCGTCCATCTCGCGCGACACGCTGGCCGACACGGTGGAGTGATCGACGATGACCCCACCGGGGGCCAGGCTCTCCATCGCCTCCCCGGCCACCGCGCGCACGTCGTCGTCACCGCCGACGCACAGGAACACCACCTCGGCCCCGGCGGCGGCCTCCTTCGGGCTGGCGGCGCGGCCACCGCCATGGGCGGCGACCCAGGCCTCGGCCTTGGCGGCGGTGCGGTTGTAGACGGTGACGTCGTGCCCGGCCTTGGCGAGATGACCGGCCATCGGGCCGCCCATCGTGCCCAACCCAAGGAAAGCGACCTTGCGCGGGGCGCTGCTGCTGTCGGTCATGATGCTGTGCTCTGTTGTTGTGGTTGTGGGGGATCGCGATGGTCCGTTTGGTCCACGACCCTAAAGCCGACGGGTGGTGGTGGCAAAGCCCCAACTGCGGCAGCGCAGGGATGCATCAAAGGTCGCAACGGATTGCTGCGACGCAATGTTTGTGCTGACCGCGCGATGTGCTAAATCTTGGCGACCAGCCGCCGCCAGGGCGGCCCCGCGCCGCCGGTTCGTCCGGTCGGGCCGCGTGGCCGACCCGGCGACCAAGACCAGGGGAAGGAACACCGCATGAGCAAGTCGGGTTTTCAAGCCGCGCCGCCGGACGAGGGTTCGGCCTTCACGGCGGAGCAGGAAAGCGCCATCCGCATCGTCGCCAACAACCTGCACCGCCTGAACGAGTCGGTGGTCAAGGCGGTTGAGGCGGGCGTGACGGTGGAGCTGATGCGCACCGCCCGTTACCACAACGAAACCGGCAACTGGGGCGACCAGCTCACCCCGGTGATCCGCCCGGCCAAGTGACGCGGCTGGATCTGTGATCCGACGGGATGGGACTCGGTTGTGATCGGGTCCGTGAAAAGGCCCTCACCCGCAAAGGTGAGGGCCTTTTTGTGGCCGCTTGGTGCGCGTGGCGTGCGTCGTCATCAAAGGCCGTGCTTTGGGGCCGTGCCTTGGGGCCGTGCTTTGGCGGGGATGACATTTTTTTCAGCGGACGCTGGGCCGGGACGTGGGGTGGGCCATGTTGTTGCGGGTCTCAACCATCTCCGCCCCCTGCCGGTGCCCCTGCGAGGTGTCCGCCATGCCGAAGCCTTCAACTCCAGAAGACCAAAAGCCCGTTCAGTCTTCCTCATTCCCGCCGACCGAAGCCGAACTGCGCGCGATGTGGAGTTTGCACAGGCTGCAAGCCCCCACTTTTGATGATCTGACGGCGGGTCTCTGCCTGGGTCTGGTGTGGTGCATGGCGCTGTGGGCACCGATGTTCCTTGCGGTGTTGCTGTAACACCGCCCGAGCGTTCAGGCGTCGCCGCCGCAGGTGCGTGGCACGCGCCCCTCGGTCCATCGGCGGCGTCGGGTGTCGGTGGTCCCATCCTCGGTCGGGCGCGCCGGTCCGCCGGACGCCGCCAACAGATCCCGCAGGTGATCCAGATGGGCGTTCGTCAGGATCGCCACCCCGGCGTAAAAGGGTTCGCGGCACCGGGTGGCGACCCGGCTGCAAAAGGCGGGGACCCAACGCAGCAGATGCTCGTCCATCGCGGCGGTGGCGCAGAGGATATCGCCCCGCTCGAGCAGGATGGCCAGCTGCAGCAACCCGGACACCAGATGATCGGCGGGCGGCAGCGACTCGGCATTTGTCACCGCCCGGTCGCTGTGGCGTGTGTCGTGAACCGGTCCGGATGGCGGGTGGCCATCCTCGCCCAGCCACGCCGTTTCCGTTGGATCGGTGCGGTAGAGACCGCTGTGATAGATGGCGGTGTGTTCGGCCCACAGGGCGGCCAACGACTCCTCCGTCACCGGAGCGGGCAGGTCGCTGACCACCTCATCGATCAGAGCCATGGCCTGGTGGGCGTCGTCGCGGTCCAGATGCAAAGCGAAGGTGGCGTGAAGCGGGGCCGCGTGCAGCCCGGTCATGAAGGCCACGCTGGGAGCGTCGGCGTGAAACTGCGCGATGCGGCGCAGCCCCGAGGCCGCCCGGACCAGGAGCGATGCCGCCTGGGAATCCAACGTGTCAGCGTCGGGCAGCCGCTCCATGGGCCGCTCCATAACCGATCCGTTCACGCTCCACCTCCCGACCCGCACCGGGGTCGAACCGACGGCGGGCTGCATGAGAACGTCGCGCGCCTGACCGGCGCGTTCTTGTCGGTTGGTCGCGCCGCTGATGGTGGGGCAGGCGACCGGATTTTGGTTCTTGTACTACCAGCAGAAGGATGGCCGGGTCAACGCGGGCAAGGCTTCCACAGAGCGAAAAAACGCGGATGGGTGGGGCGTGGAAATTGCTATCTCTGACAAGTCAGGCCACCTTTGGTTCGCCCGCTTTGCCTGTTCCACGCCCAAACGGAGACTGCGATGCCTCTGCCCCCCATTGATCACGCTGACGCCACGCCGGACGTGCGGGCCGTCTACGACGACATCATGGCGACGCGCAACGTGCCGGATGTGAACAATTTCTGGAAAATGCTGGCCCATCACCCGGCAACCCTCGCGCGGACCTGGGACAGTCTGAAGGAGGTGATGGCACCCGGTGCGCTTGATCCACTGGTGAAGGAGATGATTTTCGTCGCGGTCAGCGTCACCAACGGATGCCAGTACTGCATCCGCTCGCACGAGGCGGCGGCGCGCAAGGCTGGCATGACCGACGCCCAGTTCGGCGAACTGCTGGCGGTGGTCGGCATGGCCAACGAAACCAACCGTCTAGTGCATGGGTATCAGGTGGAGTTGGACGAGCGGTTGAAGTGATCTACGCCCGACCGTCTGCGGGCGGTGACAGGCGGCGCTGCGGCATACCGTTGATCAGGTCGCTGCGGACGGTGTAGTGGGCTTTGCTGCGGGTGTCGCCCATGTCCTCGCTGGCGATCCGTTCGATCCGCACCTCCACCTCCCATCCCAGCCGGTTCCAGGAACTGCGGATGCGCTGCGCCAGTTCGCGGGCACCCTGTTCGGAAAAGCTGTCGAGGCGGCCGGGGCAGGGGCCGGGGAAGAAACGCGGGGGTTGGTGGCGCATGGAACACTCCTGTCTCGCGCGGTCCCGGCGGTCCGTCCGGGGCGGGGCGGGGCGGTTGGCCCGGCCTGCGATCAGGAATAATCCATTTTGGATTATTCAATCCAACGAATCTCCATACCGTTTTGGTGTGACACGGCGCCACTTACGGTTCCTGAAGGCCGACCACGCTGTGCAGTGTGTCCAAATCCTCGTTCAGTACGGTGAATTCCCGGTCTTCGGGGTGGTATTCGCGCAGCACCACGCCATCAGGCGCGCGGCGAACGAACTCCTTCACCAGAACCGCGCGGTTGCGCTTGACCACCACCACCCCGGACCCGGCGGCGGGCGGTTTGTGCGGGTTGATGTGCAGAAGCTGGGCGGGACGGAAGCGCGGCATCATCGATTCGCCCACCACATACATGGCGTAGGGCGCGCGGGCGTTTTTCAGATAGTCAGGCTTGGCCACCCAATCGATCGGCCCGTCTTCCAGAAACATCTCCTGATCCACCCCGCCGCGCGCGGCGGCGCGCACCGGCATCGGTTCCGGTGTGTTGGTCTGATGGCTAGTGAGCGTTGGCGCCGTGGACGACCGCAGCAAGGGCGGTGGTCCGACGCGGCGCGTGGGGAGGCTGGGTTGGGTGGCAGGGCGCGCATCGGCACCGGTGGGCCTGTCCAGCCCCAGCAAGGCCGTTGGTTCCACGCCCAGGGGCGGGGCCAGCTTCACCGCCCAATCGACGGTCAACTTGCGCTGGCCGGTTTCCAGCTTGTTGATCTGCGGCTGCGAGGTTCCCGCGAGTTCGGCCAGCTTTTCCTGGCTCAACCCGGCGGCCTGCCGCAATGCGCGGAGTGTGGACATGACGCCTTCATACCAGAATGGTTTGAAAAGTCCATCCTGGCGTGATTGGGTGGCTTGTGGGAAAAAGTCCGTTTGGTGTAAACCATTGCGGTATGACGCTCGACGATTGGCTGATCCGCACCGCCACCAAGGAAGACTCCTTCGCCGCCAGCATTGGCACCAGCCAGGCGGCGGTCAACCGCTACCGCCATGGCCTCCGGGTTCCGCGTCCGGCGGTGATGGTTCGCATCGCGGCGGCCACCGGCGGGGCGGTGACGGCCAACGATTTCCACGCGGTGCCGTCGTTGGCGGAGGGGAGGGCGTCGCCATGCCTGTTTCCCGGCTCTCTCCGCCCGTCTGATGATGTCTGAGACGTTTGGCCGGGTGTGCGGTCGAGGATGCCCTCGGCGTGTTCCCAGCCCCCCAGAAAGCGCCTCTGCGCGGTTGCTGCGTGGCCTGTGCAATCAAGCCGGTTTCGAAACGTTCTCTGTGGCATGAAACTGATTGCGAAGCCGGGATGATTGCGTTCGCGGCACAGCCCTGTCGGCTCAAACGGTTGATCCGTGACCGCGAAACGCAAAAGACCCTTCAGATCGCTCTGAAGGGTCTTTTGTGATGGTCGGAGTGAGAGGATTCGAACCTCCGGCCCCTGCCTCCCGAAAGCAGTGCTCTACCAGGCTGAGCTACACTCCGGTTTGACCAGCGGTCGGTGACGTCCGCCGGTGGGAGGGGTGTATAGACGGGTTGGACGCGGTGCGCAACGCAAAAAAGCACGATGCGGTGAAAAAAATGTCAGGCCTCAAAAATCCCGGTCGATCACGAAATCAATGACTTCCAGCATGGCGGTCTTGATCGGGCCGTCGGCGAAGACGGCCAGATTGCCGCGCGCCAGCGCGCCGTAATGGCGGGCGCGGGCCACCGTGTCGGTCAGGGCGTCGTGCTTGGCCATCAGCGCCTGGGCGTGGGCCAGATCGCCATCGGCCTGCTCCAGTTCCTCCATGGTGCGGTGCCAGAAGGCGCGTTCGGTCGCGTCGCCCCGGCTGATCGACAGCACCACCGGCAGGGTCAGCTTGCCTTCGCGGAAATCGTCGCCGACCGTCTTGCCCAAGGTCGCCTGAAGCGCGGAGTAGTCCAGCACATCGTCCACCAGCTGGAAGGCGATGCCCAGATTCATGCCGTAATCGTAGAGCGCCTGCGCCTCCGCCTCCGGTCGGTTGGCGACAACGGCCCCGACGCGGCAAGCGGCGGCGAACAGCTCCGCCGTCTTGCCCTTGATGACCTCCAGATACGCCTCTTCGGTCGTCTCGGTGTCGTTGGTGGTGCGCAGTTGCAGCACCTCGCCCTCGGCGATCACGGCCGACGCGCGCGACAGGATTTGCAGCACGTCGAGCGAACCGACCTGCACCATCATCTCGAACGAGCGCGAGAACAGGAAATCGCCGACCAGCACGCTGGCCTTGTTGCCGAACACGGCGTTGGCCGAGGCCAGACCGCGCCGCAGATCGCTTTCGTCGACGACGTCGTCGTGCAGCAGGGTGGCGCTGTGGATGAACTCCACCACCGCCGCCAACAGCCGGTGCTTGTCGCCCTGATAGCCGCACAGATTGGCGGCGGCCAGCGTCAGCACCGGGCGCAGGCGTTTGCCCCCCGCCGCGATCAGATAACCGGCAAGCTGGGGAATCAGCTCCACCGACGACTGCATGTTCTGGATGATGATCTCGTTGACGGCGCTCAGGTCTTCGGCCACCAGAGCGGTGAGGTCATCGAGCGGGGTGGACGTGCGCCGTTTCGGCTCGAGATTGGTCACGACCGCCAAGGTCGACTCCACAGGTGATTGACGCCAGGAATTGCGGTAGGGAGCATAACGGCCTTGCCTTCATGGTCAAGCCCGCAAGGGCGCTGCGAACCCGTGGACCGATGACAGAATTGCTGCGAACCAACGATCCCGTGCGCCTGTCCTGGCTGATCGCCCTTCTGGCCGACGCCGGGATCGAGGCGGTGGTGCTCGACGCGCACACCAGTGTGCTCGAAGGCTCCATCGGTGCCATTCCCCGCCGCGTGATGGTGGACGCGGAGGACGCGGCCCAGGCGTTGCGCGTCCTGCGCGAAGCGGGTGAGGCGTGAGCGGCGACGCACCGACCCCGGAGTCGGCGGCGACACCCACGGATTTCCTGTTGCCCACCGACTTTCTGTTGAACGGCCGGGTGCGGCTGGTGCAGCCCGCTGGGGGCTATCGCGCGGCCATCGACCCGGTGTTCCTCGCCGCCATCACCGCCGCCGCGCCGGGCGAGCGGGTGTTGGACGTCGGCACCGGCACCGGGGCTGCGGCGTTGTGTCTCGCCGCCCGCGCGCCGGACGCCACGCTGGTCGGGCTGGAACAGCGCGCCGACGCCGTTGCCTTCGCCCGCCGCAACGCCGCGCTGAACGGGATGGACGGGCGCGTGGCGGTCCTTCACGGCGATCTGCTGGATCCGCCGCCCGATCTGCGCCCCGGCTCCTTCGACCGGGTGATGATGAACCCGCCCTATCTGCGCGCCGGTCGGGCCAGCCCGCCGCCCGACCCCTGGAAGGCGGCGGCGAATGTGGAGGGCGCGGCGGTGCTGGCCGATTGGTTGCGCTTCGCCCACGCCATGCTGACCCCGCGCGGGGTGGTGACGCTTGTTCACCGCGCCGACCGGCTGGACGACATCCTGGACGCCCTGCGCGGGCGCTTCGGCGCTGTGGTCATCGTGCCGCTGTGGCCCAAGGCCGGGCAGGAGGCCAAACGCGTGCTGGTCAGCGCCCGCAAGGGCGTGAACACGCCGTTGCGGTTGACGGCGGGGCTGGTGGTGCACCGGGAGGATGGCTCCTACAGCGCCGAGGCCGACCGGATTTTGCGGGACGCGGGCGCGTTGACGCCGTGACAGGCTGCGAGAGGCTTTGACAGGCGGGTCGCCACACCCCACATGTGCGCCATGAGCGTGAATTCCCTTCTGAAGAAGCTGCCCTTCGGCCCCTGGCGCAACGCCGGGCCGCTGGTGTCCGTCGTCCGGCTGTCCGGGATCATCGGGGCGGGGGGCGCGCTGCGCCCCGGCCTGACGCTGGCCGCGCTGGCGCCGATCCTGGAGCGCGCCTTCGCGCCGAAGGAGCAGGCGGCGGTGGCGCTGATCGTCAACTCCCCCGGCGGGTCGCCGGTGCAGTCGGCCTTGATCGCCAAGCGCATCCGCGCGCTGGCGGAGGAAAAAAAGATCCCCGTCCTGGCCTTTTGCGAGGACGCGGCGGCGTCGGGCGGCTATTGGCTGGCCTGTGCCGCCGACGAGATTTGGGCCGATGAGGCGTCGGTCGTCGGCTCCATCGGCGTGGTGTCCTCCGGCTTCGGCCTGCACGAGCTGATCGCCCGCCACGGCATTGAGCGGCGGCTCTACACCGCCGGGGAAAACAAGGTGCTGCTCGACCCCTTCTCGCCGGAGCGGGCGGACGGGGTGGAGCGGTTGAAAAGCCTGCAAGCCGACGTGCACGACGCGTTCAAGGCGCTGGTCCGCGAACGGCGCGGGTCGCGGCTGGTGGGCGACGAGGCCGAACTCTTCTCCGGGGCCTTCTGGGCCGGGCGCAAGGCCAAGGAATTGGGCCTGATCGACGGGCTGGGCGACCTGCGCGGCGTGCTGCGCGGCCGCTACGGCGACAAGGTGCGCCTGCGGGTGGTGGAGGCGGAGCGCGGGTGGTTCCGGGGCAAGCTGGGCTTCGGCACTGCCTTGCCCGGCACGAACGCGGGAACGAACGCGGGCACGGCGCTGGCCGACGCCTTGCCCGCCGCCGCCGTCGCGGCGGTGGAGGAGCGGTTGATGTGGTCACGGCTGGGCCTGTGACCGGCTTTTTCGCTGCCGCCGTCCCCTCCCTTCGTTAAAGTGACGCTCCCGCACACCGGGGGAAGGGGCGCGTCATGGTTGGGGCCTTGATCTTTGTCGCTGGCGGCGTGGCCGGTGGGCTGATGCTGGGCGCGTTGGGGGTGGGAACGGCCTTGATCGCCGTGCCGCTGCTGACCCTGGTGCTGCCCTGGCTGGGCGTGCCGACGGCGGATGCGCCCTTGACGGCGCTGGCCACCTCGATGGCGGTGGTGGCCTTGACCTCGGTGGCGTCGGTGCTGTCGCATCACCGCATGGGCAATGTGCTGTGGCCGGTGTTTCGCGTCACCGTTCCGGCCAGCCTGGCCGGGGTGGTGGTCGGTGGCGTGGTCGCCACCCAATTGCCCGCCAGCGCCCTGCGCCTGTTGGTGGCGCTGTTCCTGCTGCACACGGCGTGGCGGATGCTGACCGGCGGGGCGACGTCCGGCGCGGCGGCCCCGGCGGCGGCCTCCACCACCCGCTATCGGCTGGGCGGGGCGGCGATCGGGCTGGCGGGCAGCTTCATCGGCGCGGGTGGCGGCGTGCTGATGGTTCCCTTTCTCAGCGGGCGCGGGCATCCGATGGTCCGCGCGGTCGCCACCTCCACCGCCATCGGCCTGCCGGTGACGGTGGCAGGCGCACTGCTCTACACCGGGCTTGGCCTGCGCGACGGCGTCGATCTGCCGGGGCAGATCGGCTATCTGCACATCCCGGCCCTGCTGGAAATCGGCGTGGCGAGCGCCCTGTGCGCGCCGCTGGGCGCGCGGCTGTCGTCGCGCTTGCCGGGGGCGCTGCTGAAACGGCTGTTCGCCGGTCTGCTGATTCCGCTGGCGCTCAAGATCGCGCTGGGGTGATCGCCGCCACCGATGGGAGAGGGCGGGGCCTGTAAGGCTTGAAGCGGGGCGGGCGGGTCCGGCACAGTGCCAACGCCCTTGCCTTGCGGAGCCGCCCAGCGTGACGGATCAAGCCTCTCCCCAAACCCCCGGCCAACCGGGGTTGGTTGAACAGGACGTCATCGACGCCGCCATCGCCTGCCACCACGCGGGCCGGGCGTTGAGGGCGGTGACGCTGCTGCGTCGTCTGCTGGGCGTCAACCCGGCCAACCACAACGCGCTGCGCCTGTTGGGGGTGTTCCTGCGTCAGGCCGGGCAGGCTCCGGCCTCCATCCCGCTGTTGGAACGGGCCACCGCGCTGCACCCCTTCGTTCCGGTCTTCCACCAGGATTTGCAGAAAAGCTACGAGGCGGTGGGCCGCCCCGATCTGGCCAGCGCCAGCTATTGCCGCGCCCTGTTGGCCGAAATCCGCGCCGGTCTGGGGCCGGACGACGCGCCGCCGCACCCGTTGGGCTGGTCGCCGGAACGCGGCTGCCCGATCCCATTGCCGCCGCGCGGGCGGCGAACCGAGCCGGTCATCCTGTTCGTCAGCGAGCGTTGGTTCCTGCTCGATCCTCGGCGGGGCGAGTCCAATTGCATGATCTTCACCATCGACGGGCGGGAGGCCTGCACGCCCGGCGCGTCGGTCGGGGTCTTTGTCGATGATTTGGCGCGCGGCCATGGTCTGCCGATCGACCGGTTGATCGAACGGGCGGTGGCGGAGGTCGATCCCGATGTGGTGATGCTGTCGCCGCAGGTGAACGGGCTGTTGACCGCGCTCGACCCCAGCGCGGCGACGCTGGCCCGGCTGAAGCGGGCGCACGGCTTCGCGCTGGCGGTCACGCTCTATGACATGGCCGACGATTGGGGGCTGGCCCCGGTCTGGCCGCTGGAGGGGCTGGTCGATCTGGTGGTGTCGCTCGATCTGCCGCAACCGCTGGCCCAGGCGCGCTTGCCGGGCTGGCCGGTGTTGGGGGCGTGGTCGCCGGTCGATCCCACCCGTTTTTTCGACGATGGCGGCCCGCGCGATTGGGTGGTGAGCTTTGTCGGTCAGGTCCGCGCCGCCCGTGCGGCCTTCCTGGCCGAGGCGCAGGCCGCCGGTCTGTCCCTCCACATCGCCGGGGGGCAGCGCGGCGACGCGCCCCTGAGCTTGGAGGATTACGCCCACGCGCTGCGGCGGTCGCAAATGACGATCAACCTGCCGCTCAGCCAAACCGGCGGGGTTCCCCACGTCAAAGGCCGGGTGTTCGAGGCGTTGCTCTCCGGCACCCTGCTGCTGGAGCAGGACAACCCGGCGACCGCCCATTGGCTGCGACCGATGGAGCATTACGTTCCCTTCACCGACGCCGCCGACCTTGCGGCCAAGGCCCATTACTACCGCGACCACCCCGAGGAGGCCCGCGCCATCGCCCAGCGCGGGCGGGACCATGTGCGGGCCGCCCTGTCGCCAGCGGCGTTTTGGCGGGCGGTGCTGGCGCGGCTGGCCTGAGATCCGATGGGGCCAAGCGGAGCGCATTCATCCTGACTGTATATGACTTTGGTTACGGACAGTTTGAATCCTGAACTTTTTCTCTTCCCCGGCGTCGCGCTTTCCGCTCCTATAAACAGACCCTGCGGCCTGTGGACGAGACGCCCGATGACCGACCTGCGACCGACCGACGATTCCGCCTCCCCCCGTTACGGCGCGCTGCCCTACGAACATCGGGTGCGCACGGTCACACCGGCCCAGGTGGTCGGCTGGCTGTGGTTGGGCTGGGCCGATCTGCGGGCGGCGGGCTGGGTCAGCCTGACCTACGGCGCGATGTTCGTCGCCATCGGGCTGGGCCTGACCGTGGGGTTGACCGAAGCGGGCATGGCCTATCTGATCGCCCCGATGATCGGGGCCTTCCTTCTGGTGGCCCCGTTGCTGACGCTCGGCCTCTACCAGATGTCCAAGGATGTGGAGGAGGGGCGTCGGCCCAGCCTGTGGCGGGCGCTGACGGCGTGGCGGGCCAACCCCTATCACATTCTGACGGCGGGGCTGGTGCTGATGCTGTTCATGATGATCTGGATCCGGCTGAACGTCATCGCCTTCGCGCTGTTCTTCCCCTACGTGTCGATGAGCCTGTCGAGCCTGCTCGCCCAGACCCTGACGCTCGACGGGATGGCCTTCACCCTGTTCGTCACCGCGCTGGGCTTTGCCTTCGCCGCCGTTGCCTTCGTCACCAACGTCACCGCCCTGCCGATGATGCTGGACCGGCAGGAGGACGTGTTCGCGGCGGCGCTGGTGTCCTTTGTCGCCGTGGTGAAGAACCCGCGCGCCATGGCGCTGTGGGCCGGTTTGATCGTGCTGATCACCGGCATCGGCCTAGCCACGGCGATGCTGGGTCTGATCGTGGCCCTGCCGCTGATCGGCCACGCCAGTTGGCACGCCTACCGCGATCTGGTGAAGCCGGCCCCCTGAAAATCGGCACCGGAAACGCCTGAAAACAACAAACCCCGCTCAGAGCGCTCTGAGCGGGGTTTGCGCGTCGGTCGGTTGGACCGGATGATGGTAGCAGCGGAGGGATTTGAACCCCCGACCAAGGGATTATGATTCCCCTGCTCTACCACTGAGCTACGCTGCCATCGTGGCCACCATCCTGTCCGGTCGTTTCCGGCCGGGCCGCTTCTATAGAATAGGGGGCGGTTTTTTGTCAAGCGCCCGATTTCACTTTTTTGATTTTTTCACGCAGCGGTTCCGGCGATCCAGCCGCCGCCCAAAACACGGTCGCCCTGATAGACGACGCAGGCCTGGCCGGGGGCCACGCCGTGCTGCGGTTCCAGCAACTCCACCCGGGCGCTGTCGGGGCCGGTGCGGTGCCACAGGGCGGCGGCGGGCGGTTGGGCGGAGCGCAGCTTGACCGACACCGGCAGGCCCGCGCTCTCGTCCATGCCTTCGGCTCCGGCGCTGATGGGCCGGTCGGGGCCGAGCCAATTGACCTCGCGCACCATCACCACGGAGCGGGCCAGATCGCGGCGCGGGCCGACGACGACGCGGCGTTGCCCCGGCTCCAGACGGACGACGTAGAGCGCCTCGTCCTCGCCCTTGATGCCGCCGATGCCCAAGCCCTTGCGCTGGCCGACCGTGTAATGGACGACGCCCTGGTGCCGTCCCAGCACGCGGCCGTCGATGTGGACGATCTCGCCCGGCTCGACCGAGCCTGGGCGCAGCTTGGCGACGACGGCGGCGTAATCGCCATCGGGAACGAAGCAAATGTCCTGGCTGTCGGGCTTGCTCGCCACCTCCAGCCCGTGGCGTTCGGCCAGCGCGCGGGTTTCCGGCTTGGTCAGGCCGCCCAGCGGGAAGCGCAGGAACTCCAACTGCTCGCGCGTGGTGGCGAACAGGAAATAGCTCTGGTCCTTGGCCGGATCGACGGCGCGGTGCAGTTCGGCCCCCTGCGCGCCGACCAGACGGCGGACGTAATGGCCGGTCGCCAGCGCTTCGGCCCCCAGTTCCCGCGCGGTGTTCAGCAGGTCGCGGAACTTGACCCGCTGGTTGCAACGCACGCAGGGGATCGGGGTTTCGCCGCGCAGGTAGCTGTCGGCGAAATCATCCATCACGTCCTGCGAGAAGCGCCCCTCGTAATCCAGCACATAATGCGGGATGCCGATGCGGTCGGCGACCTGCCGGGCGTCGTAGATGTCCTGACCGGCGCAGCAGGCCCCGGCCTTCATCACCGCCAGACCGTGATCGTAGAGTTGCAGGGTGATGCCGACGACGTCGTAGCCCTCCTCCCGCAGCATGGCGGCGGTGACGGAGGAATCCACCCCGCCGGACATGGCGACCACCACGCGGGTGTCCTGGGGGCGTTTGGCAAGACCGAGGGAGTTCATGACGTTCACCGTCGAAACCGCGCCGCCCCCGGCGGTGGGAACGGGCGCGTTGTGGGATGGGGGCGGGGTGCCACCGGAACCGGTCAAAGCCAAATTTGACCGCCGGGCGGCGGCGTCAACCCGCCCTCTGTCCCGAAGCGTCAGCCCTTGGAGGCGTTGTTCGCGCCGCTGGGCAGGCGGACGACCAGGCCGTCCAGCTCTTCGGTCATGATGATCTGGCAGCCCAGACGCGAGGTCTTGGTCAGGCCGAAGGCGAGATCCAGCATGTCTTCCTCGTCCTCCGCCGCGTCGGGCAGAACGTCGAACCATTCCGGCTCGATGATGACGTGGCAGGTGGAGCAGGCGAGCGAGCCTTCGCAGGCCCCTTCCAGATCCAGGCTGTTCTTGTGGGCGATTTCCAGCACGGACAGGCCCAACGGGGCCTCGACCTCGCGGCGGGAACCGTCGGTTTCGATGAAGGTCATCTTCGGCATGGCTATCCTCGTTTCTTCTTGGATGGCGGGGGTGGGGTCAGGGGGTGGTCGGGGCGGGAGCGCCGGTGCTCTCGTCCAGCGCCTTCAGCGCGCGGGCGCGGCGGGCCGGGTCGGTCAGCGTCGCCAGCGCGTCGTCCAACGCCGCCAGTTGGGCGCGGGCGTTGGCGCGCTGGGCCTCGTCCCGGTTGGCGAAACGGTCACCGGTGAAGGCGCGGGCAAAGCCGCTGTATTGCCGGGCGACGCGCGCCGGGTCGAGATCGGCGCGGCGTTCCAACCCCAACCGGGTGAAGGGATCGAGCGGGGCGGGCGGCAGCACGGCCCCGCAGGCGTGGCAGAACATGGCGCGCGCGCCGACCACCGCCCCGCACTGGCCGCAAGGACCGGGGCCGCAAGGATCGGGGGCGTTGGGGCCGCCGCTGGACGGGCCGGATTCGGAACGGGTCATGCGTGCGGTCCACCAAAACGCCAAGACGACAGGCCACGCGACAGGCCATGCGTCGGTGCTCCAGCCGCGTCATACCCAGAACCGCCGCCGGGCGCAATGCGGGATTTCACGCCGCCCGGGATCTCATGCCGCCACGCTCCGGCGGGCCAGCGCGCTCCACGCCGCCAGGAAGCGGTCCACCGCCGCGTCGTCGCTGGTCCAACCCAGGCTGACGCGGATGGCGGACGAGGCGCTGGCCGCGTCCGCCCCCATCGCGGCGAGCACATGCGACGGCTTGACCTTGCCGCTGGAACAGGCCGACCCGGCGCTGACCGCCACCCCGGCCAGATCCAGCGCCATCACCTGCGTTTCCCCCGACAGGCCGGGCAGCACCAGACAGCTGGTGTTGGGCACGCGTGGGGCGTCGGCCCCCATCACCCGCGCCAACGGCGCGGCGGCCAGGGCCTCGCGCTCCAACCGGTCACGCAGGGGGGCGAGCGTGGCGGCGGCGGGCAACTCCGCGCGCGCCAACCGGGCGGCGGCCCCGAAGCCGACGATGCCCAGCAGGTTTTCGGTTCCCGCCCGTTTGCGCTTTTCCTGCCCACCGCCGCGCACCAGCGCGTCGGGTTCCAGCCCTTCGGCCAGGATCATCGCGCCGACCCCCGCCGGTCCGCCCAGCTTGTGCGCCGACAGGGTCAGCAGATCGACGCCCAGGGCGGGCAGCGACAGCGGCAACCGCCCCGCCGCCTGCACCGCATCGGCGTGGACCAGCGCGCCGCGCGCGCGGGCCAGCGCGGCGGCCTCGGCCACCGGCTGAAGCACGCCGGTCTCGTTGTTGGCGACCATCAGCGACAGCAGCGCCCGGTTCGGCTCGACCCGCTCCAGCGCTTCGGCCAGCGCGTCGAGCGCCAGCGCGCCGCTGGGCGTCACCGGCAGGCGGTCGGCGTCGGTCACGGCGGCCAGCACCGACTCATGCTCGATGGCGGAGGTCAGGACGCGGCGGCCGGGAAAGCCGCGCAGCGCCATGTTGTTGGCCTCCGTCCCGCTGCCGGTGAACAGCACCTGGGCCGGTTTGACCCCGACCAGGGCGGCGACGGCGGCGCGCGCGTCCTCCACCGCCCGGCGGGCGCGGCGGCCAAAGGCGTGGACCGACGACGGGTTGCCGACGAGATCCATCGCCTGGATCATCGCGTCCCGCACCGCCGGTTTCAGCGGGGTGGTGGCGTTGTGATCCAGATAGATCCGCTCGGGTCCAAGGGTGGTCATCGGGGCGTTCCCATCACGGATGGACCACGGTGCAGCGACGTCACTCGGCGGCGACGGCGGCGTCGCCGTCGGGCAGGACACCGTCGGGCAGGATCGCGCGGGGCAGCGACAGGCCGCTGGTTCCGATGATCCGCCGTTCCACCACATCGGCGATGGTGACGGAGCTGAGATACATGTGGATTTGGTTGCCCAACTCTTCCCACAGATCATGCGTGAGGCAGCGCGAGCGGTTGGTCCGGCAGCCCTGCGGCGTGCCGTTGGCGCAACGGGTGGTGCGGATCGGCTCGTCCACCGCCAGGATGATGTCGGACACGCGGGTTTCGTCGGCCGGATGAGCGAGCAGATAGCCGCCGCCGGGGCCGCGCACGCTCTTGACCAGGCCGCCCTTGCGCAGCTTGGCAAAGAGCTGTTCCAGATAGGACAGGGAGATTTCCTGCCGCTCGGCGATGTCGGCGAGCGCGACCGGGCTGCCCTGGCTGGTCGCGGCCAGATCGACCATGGCCATCACGGCGTAGCGTCCCTTGGTGCTCAATCTCATCGCGTGTCTCCTTGAACGTCCCCGGTTCCGCCGTTGCGGTGGGGTGGGGGGCTGGTGTGGGGGGATGCGGCGGCCTCCAACTCGGCCACACGGGCGTGCAGCGCCGTCATCTGGTCGAGCAGGCCGGACAGCGCGCGCGCCATCGGGTCGGGAAGGTCGCCGCAGGGGGTGCCATACGGCAGAAAGGCGGGTGTGTTGCCGGGCAGGGCGGTGGCGCTGGCGGAGGCCGTCACCGGCTTGGCCGGGATGCCGACGACCGACGCGCCGGGGGCGACATCGGCCACCACCACGGCGTTGGCCCCGACCCGCGCCCCAGCGCCGATGGTGATCGCCCCCAGGATTTTCGCCCCGGCGCCGACGATCACGCCGTTGCCCAGCGTGGGATGGCGTTTGCCATGGTTCAGCGAGGTGCCGCCCAGCGTCACGCCGTGATAGAGCGTGACGTCATCGCCGATCTCCGCCGTTTCGCCGATGACCACGCCCATGCCATGGTCGATGAAGACGCGGCGGCCGATGGTGGCCCCGGGGTGGATTTCGATGCCGGTCAACGCACGGGCCAGGTGGGAAATCAGCCGGGCGGGCAGATGCAGCCCGGCGTCGCGCGCGCGGCGGGCCAGACGGTGCAGCACCAGGGCGTGCAGGCCGGGGTAGCACAACGCCACCTCCAACCGGGAGCGCGCGGCGGGGTCGCGGGCCAGGATCCCGTCGATCTCTTCGCGAAGATGCTTGAACACGCCATCACCCGCCGTGGTATAGTCCGCCCTCTTGCTGAAAGAGCGATCTTTCGCAGGAGTCCAGCCGCTTGGCCCCCAGGGACGGACGCCGCACAGCGGCCCAACCACGGAGGCGGGGCGCGCGGGTTGCCCCGGAGGACCATTCGACGCATATAGGATGACCAACCACAGCGGTCAAGTATTGTGTGCCGAAAAACCCCACTCCGTGACGGGAAACCCCGTTAACGCGCCGTTGGGGCCGGTTTCCGGCCCTGCGGCTGTTTCGACAACCCTTCGTTCGCGTCAGGATCGTCGCTCCCATGCCTGAAGTGCTCATCAACGGTCCCGCCGGTCGCCTGGAAGGCCGTTACACCCATGGCAAGCAGCCGAACGCCCCGATCGCGCTGCTGTTGCACCCCCTTCCGCAGCACAATGGGACGATGAACAACAAGGTGGTCTTCACCCTGTTCCAGTCCTTCATCAAGCGCGGCTATTCGGCCCTGCGCTTCAACTTTCGCGGGGTCGGGCGCAGCCAGGGCACCTACGACAAGGGCGAGGGGGAGTTGGCCGACGCCGCCGCCGCGCTGGATTGGTTGCAGACGCACAACCCCAACGCCCCGGTCTGCTGGGTCGGCGGGGTGTCGTTCGGCGCGTGGATCGGCATGCAATTGCTGATGCGGCGGCCGGAGATTGACGGGTTCGTCTCGGTCTCCCCCCCGGCGAACATGTTCGATTTTTCCTTTTTGGCCCCGTGCCCGTCCTCCGGTCTCATCATCCACGGCGACCGGGACGAACTGGTCCCGGCGGCGGCGGTGACGAAACTGGTGACGAAGCTGTCGCACCAGAAGGACATCCGCATCGACCACCGGGTCGTTCCGGGTGCGAGCCATTTCTTCGCCAACCGCACCGACGATCTGGCCGCGCAGGTCGATGACTATCTGGCGACCTCCGTGGGCACCAACCCGACGATTGCGGCCCCGGTCGAGTGACGGGCGGCCCGCTTTCATAACGGTGCCGAAACGACAAAAGCCGCCGCTGGGATCAGCGGCGGCTTTTTGCTGCGTGCGGATGCCGGGTCAGGACGCGGTGCAGGACAGGACCCAGACGTCGTAAATGGCGTTTTCCATCGCCGACAGGCCGGGGCTGGAGGCGAACATCCAACCGCTGAAGGCGGCCTCGGCCTGTTCGCCGGGCTTGATTTCGGTGATTTCCAGGAAGGCGGCGGCCTCCGGCGGCTCGATCGGCGGGTTTTCCCGGCAGGCGCGCAGGGTGATGCGCAGGCTGCCCATCGCCTTGGTCTCCCCCACCGCGATGGTGAAGGTGGAGGTCCGGGCCGTCACCTTGTCCAGCCATTGCAGCTTCGCACCGGGGCGGGACAGCATCTGTTCCGGCTTGGCGGCGGCGTTGGCGGTCGGCGGGGCGGACAGCAGGGTGGCCCCAACCAAAGCCGCAACGGCGGCCAACCGGGGCAGGAGCGTCGAAAACGTCGTCACGTCGGATCGCTTTCGTGGTGTGATCGGATCGGTCCCGCCTTCTATCCCGGAAGCGCGCCGCCGTCCATGGGGTGCGGAACGGGGCAGGGCTGCACGCGGGTTTGTTGAGCGGAGTGAATTTGTTTTGAAATCATATCAAACATGATTTTCCACGTATTGTTCCGATTCCGAAATCAAATCGGATCGGATCCATCCTGCACAGCGCGGGCATGAAAAAGGGGCCTTGCGGCCCCTGTCTTCACAGCGATGCGGATGGCGCGCTCACAGCTTGGGCGGTTGCGCCCCGGCGTTGCTGTTGGCGTCGCCGGACTTGCCCATGCTTTGCAGCGAGAAGATGACCTGACCCAGAAGCTGTTCCAGGCCCGGCGTGCTCTGGGTGAACTCGATCCGCCCGTTCGGCTTGATCATGTCCGGATCGCCGCCGGGTTCGAGCGACAGGAACTTGCCGCCCAGCAGGCTTTCCGACGCGATCACCGCCGCCGTGTCCTTCGGCAGCTTGACCGTGTTGTCGATGGCCAGGCGAACGACCGCCTGAAAGCTCTTGGGATCCAACGTCAGGCCGACGACGTTGCCGACCTTCACGCCGCTGATCCGCACGTCGGAGCCGTTTTGCAAGCCGGTGATGCTGGAGAAATTGGCCGTCACCTCATAGCCCTGCACCTTGCGCAGATCCGCGCTCTTGTAGGCAAAGGCCAGGAAGACGCCGGCGGCGACGAGGACGACGCCACCCAGCACGGTTTCGATCACGTTCCGACGCATGGGATGATCCTGCTGCGGAGTCCGGCCAATCAGGCCGGAGTCCAAGGCTCGTAATCGCCGGTCGCGGCGACGCGCTGACCGCCGGCCAAAGCGTGGCCGGGCGGACGGTACGCCTGGGTCGAACCGGACAGGTTGGGCAGATGCTCCTTCTGCCACGGCTTGTGGAAGCCGCTGGAGCCTTCGGGCAGAGGATCCTTGACCGTGTGGTGGAGCCAGCCGTGCCATTCCGGCGGAATCTTCGTTGCGTCCGGCTCACCGGCGTAGATCACCCAACGGCGCTCGCGCGCGCCCGCCGGGGTGGTCTTGCTGCGGTAATAGACGTTGCCGAAACGGTCGCTGCCGACCTTGGCGCCCCGGCGCCACGTCACGAATTGGATGTGGATGTTCGCCAGTCTGGTGAACAGGGAGATAGGCTCGGTCATCGTCGCTCGCGGATTCGGGGAAGCTGTTCCGCCCCCAAGCGGGGACGGCCGGTCGAATGCGGGCCGCACTATGACACCGCGACGCCGCCACGTCCACACCGCCGTCGGGGCCAAGGGCGCAAGCGCTTGAGGTCAGGCGAACTTTCGTTCGGTCAACAGCAGGCGGACGGCAAATCCAAGGAACAGAACCCCGGCCAGCCCGTCCAACGCCGTCTTCATCCGTTGGCTGGCCAACACCCGGCGGGCCGTTCCGGCGCTCAACGCCGCGACTCCGATCAGGTAACAGCAGCCCAGAACGGTGATGACGTTGCCCAGCAGGAAGATCTGCACGGCGACATGGCCCAGTTCCGGCGCGACGAACTGGGGAACGAAGGCCAGTTGGAACAGGATGATCTTGGGATTCAGCATGTTGGTCAACAGCGCCTGGGTGAACACGGCCGAAAGCCGGACCGAGTCGGCGCGCGCCACCCCGGCGCTCTCCCCGGCGTCAGCGTTCCGGCTGGTCAGCGCGCTCCACAGCGACCGTCCGCCGATCCAGGCGAGGTAGCCGCCCCCGGCGTAGCGCAGCAGGTCGAACAGAGCGGGCGACGCGGCGATCAGCGCCGACACGCCGATGGCGGCCAACAGTGCGTGGATCACGTTGCCCAGCGAAATGCCCAGCGTGGCGACCACCCCGGCCCGGCGGCCATCGGCGACGCTGCGGGTCAGCACCAGCAGAAAATCCGGCCCCGGTGCCAGCACCAGCACGGCGACCGCGACCAGATAGAGTTGGAACAGATGGGGGTCGAGCGGCATGGCGGGGGTGTCCGGTGTGAAAAGGAGGAGGTCAGTCCGGCCAGCGGCGGTGCAGCCACAGCCATTGCGCCGGACGGTCGCGCACCCAATCCTCCAGCATCCGGTTCAGCCGTTCCATGACAATCCGCGCGTCGGCGTTGCGGTCGCCGCTGGACGGGTGTTCCAACGGAGGCAGCACGGTGACGCGGAAGCGTGCGCCATCCAGCCGTTCGGTCAGGGCCAAGGACAGCGGCACGCCGAAGCGGATGGCCAACTGCGCGGCGGCAGGGGCGGTCATCGCGTTGCGACCGAAAAACGGGACCGGAATGCCGTCGTTCATTTTCTGGTCGAACAGGATGCCGACGTGCCGACCCGCCGCCAGTTCGCGCAGCAGCATTCGCGCGCCGTCGGCCCCCTTCGGGATCTGGATGTCGCTGGCGGCCCCGCGCAGCTCCACCAGCAGCTTGCCGACCGCCGGGTTGTTGGGCGCGCGGTAGACCACCGCCAGCTTCAACCCGCGCAGGCGGGAGACGACGGATTGCACCTCCCAATTCGCCAGATGGCCGGCCACCATGATCCCGGCGCGGCCATCGTCGCGCATGGAGTCCACATGCTCGCCACCGACGATCTCCACCCGCTCGCGCCCGATCTCCTCCAAATGGGGGTATTCGGCGATGGTCCGGCCCAGATTGTCCCACATGCCGCGCAGAATCGCGTCGATCTCCGCCGCCGTTTTGCCGGGAAAGGCGCGGGTCAGGTTCCGGCGGGCGGTGCGGGTG
Organism: Azospirillum griseum; assembly: GCF_003966125.1. Classification (GTDB taxonomy): domain Bacteria; phylum Pseudomonadota; class Alphaproteobacteria; order Azospirillales; family Azospirillaceae; genus Azospirillum; species Azospirillum griseum. The sequence continues at coordinate 314,055 of NZ_RXMA01000001.1, read as the reverse complement.
CCGGGCAGCCACGGCCCCACCGCCCGCCCGATCCATCCGCCCAGCGCCGACGCGCGGTCGAGCGGCAGGGCGCGGAACAGCCGGTGGACACCGTGAACGAACAGGGCCTCCAGCGGGTGGGCGACACGGCGGGTCAGCCATGTGACGAGCGGGCTACGCGGCTTCGCCATGCGAGCCTCCCTTCAACGATGGATGATCGAGCAGTCGATCCAGCACGGCCCGGTCCAGCGCCGCCGGATCGTCCCAGGCGATGGCGACCGGCAGCACGGCGACGCGGGCGCGCCGATCGGCGGGCAGGCGCACCGCGTCCTTGGCGGTGGTGATGGGCAGGGCGTCCAACGCGGCGGCGCGGTCGAGCAGCGCCGCGACCTCCGCCGCCCGGTAGGGGTGATGATCGGCGAAGGCGACGCGCCCGACCAGATCGGCCCCTTGCTCCTCCAGCGTCGCGAAGAACTTCTCCGGGCGACCGATCCCGGCAAAGGCGAGAACGCGGCGTCCGGTCAGCGCCAATCCCGTCGCATCCGGGACCAGCCGCGCGCCCAGCACCGGCAGGCCGGGGGTCAGAGAGGCGGTCAACGCGGCGACCCCGGCCCGGTCCGGTCCGATGATGACCAGCGCGTCGGCGCGGGCCACGCCATCGCGCACCCGCTCGCGCAGCGGCCCGGCGGGAACGAGCCGCCCGTTGCCGAAGCCAACCGCACCATCGACGACGATCAGCGACGCGTCCTTGTGCAGGCCGGGATTCTGGAAACCGTCGTCCATCACGATGGCCCCGGCCCCCGCCGCCACGGCGGCCCGCGCCCCGGCGGCGCGGTCGCGCGCCACCCAGCAGGGGGATGCGGCGGCGAGCAACAGCGCCTCGTCCCCGACATCGGCGGCGCTGTGTTGGGTGGGATCGACGCGCAGCGGCCCGGTTTCCCGCCCGCCATGGCCACGGGTGAGCGCGTGCGCCGCCACGCCGCGCGCGCGCAGCGCGGCGAGCAGCGCCAACCCGACCGGCGTCTTGCCAGCGCCCCCCGCCACCAGATTGCCGACGCACAGGACGGGGACCGTCACCCGCTGCGGCGTGGCCGTTGCCCAGCGCCGCCGCCCGGCCACGCCATAGAGCGCGCCCAGCGGCGACAGCAGCGCGGCGGCCAGACCCGGGGGGCGGTACCAGAAAGCCGGGGTGCGCACCCTCTTGCGTCTCCCCGATCAGGCGGCGGACCGGATGCCCGCCGCGCCCAAGACGGGGGCGAGGGCGTCCAGCGCGCGGTCCACGATGCGGCGGTTGTCGTCGGTCACGCGGGCGGCCCCGGCGACGATCCGGGCGCGGGCTCGCTCATCCGTCAACAGGCGGCGGGTGGCGGTGACGAGTGCTCCGGCGTCGGCCACCGGCAGGGATCCGCCCGCCGCTTCCAGCATGTGGGTGATCTCGCCGAAATTGAACATGTGCGGGCCATACAGCACGGCGCAGCCCAACAGGGCCGGTTCCACCGGATTCTGCCCGCCGTGCGGCACGAAGGATCCGCCCATGCACACCACCGGGGCGGCGCGGTAGAACAGGCCAAGCTCGCCCATGGTGTCGGCGACATAAACCGAATCCTGCGGCCCCGGCAGTCCGCCATCGGCACGGCGGACGGCGCGCAGCCCTTGGCCTTCCATCAGGGCGGCGATGGCCTCCCCCCGGTGGGCGTGGCGGGGAACGACGACGGTCAGCAGGTCGGGCAGGGCGGGGGACAGGGCGCGGTGCACCTCCGCCGCGATGTCGTCCTCGCCGGGGTGGGAACTGGCGAGCAGCCAGAGCGGGCGGCCGTCCAGCGCGGCGGACAGCGCGGCCATCGGCGCGCTGGCGGCGGGCGGCGGTTCGGCGGAGAATTTCAGATTGCCGACGCTGGCAACACCGGGCGCGCCCAGGCGGCGCAACCGGTCGGCGTCGCCCGCCGTCTGCGCCAGGGTGACGCGGAAGGTGGAGAGCAGCGCCCCGGCAAAGCCCGGCGCGTTGCGCCAGCGGCGAAAGGAGCGTTCCGACATCCGCGCGTTGATCAGCGCCGCCGGAATGGCGCGGGCGCGGATGCCCGCCAGCAGATTCGGCCAGATCTCCGATTCCGTCCACAGCACGGCGTCGGGCCGCCAATGGTCGAGGAAGCGATCCACCGCGCCGGGCAGATCGACCGGGACGTAATGATGGATCGCGCGCGCGGGCAGCCGCCGGGCCATCAACTCCGCCGACGTCACCGTGCCGGTGGTCATCAGCACGGTCAGGTCGTGGTCTTGAGCCAGCAGCCGGTCGATCAGGACCAGGACCGAATTCGCCTCCCCCACGCTGGCGGCGTGGATCCACAGCAGCCGACCATCGGGGCGCGGACGCGAGGCCACGCCGAAGCGTTCCGCCTGACGGGCGGAATCCTCCTTGCCGACGGCCCGGCGACGGTCGAGGTACAAGCGAACCGCCGGCCCGGCGATGGTGGTCAGGCCGCGATAAAGGGTGTGCAGCATGCGGCTCGGCGACAGAAACGTGACGACAACGAACACGCCGCCGGACCAGACCGGCAGCGCGAGCGTGCGCAGAGTAGCACGCCCGCCCGGTCGGCGCGATGGGGAAGGGCGTGCCGACCCGGTCTTACGAAAACGGTCGCAGGTTGGACAGGAACTGTTCCGCCGACCGTCGCCAGGAGTAGCCCAGCGCGTAGTCGCGGCATTTGTCGGCGGGGATGGTCAGCGCCCCTTCGACGGCGCGCTTCAAATCCTCGTCCAGCACGCCGGTGCCCGATCCGTTGACCACGTCGAGCGGCCCCGGCACCGGGTAGGCGGCGACCGGCACGCCGGATGCCAGCGCCTCCAGCAGCACCAGACCGAAGGTGTCGGTGCGCGAGGGGAAAACGAACACGTCGGCGGCGGCGTAATGGCGGGCCAGATCCTCGCCATGCTTGGCCCCGGCCCAATGGACGCCGGGGTATTTGCGCTGCAACTCCTCGCGCGCCGGGCCGTCACCGACCACCACCTTGGTTCCCGGCAGGTCGAGCTTGAGGAAATCCTCCAGGTTCTTTTCCACCGCCACCCGCCCGACATACATCGACACCGGGCGCGGCAAGTCGAGAAAGCCCTTGTCGCGCGGGCGGAACAGCTCGGTGTCCACGCCGCGCGTCCAGCGTTTGATGTTGGCGAAGCCGCGCCCGACCAGCGCGTCCTCGATCGTCTGGGTCGCCACCATCACCGCCGAGGACGGCTTGTGGAAGCGCCGCACCACCGCGTAGGACAGAATCAGCGGAATCGGCGCGCGGTCGCGGACATATTCGGGGAAACGGGTGTGGTAGGCGGTGGTGAAGGGCTTGCCATGCTTCAGGCAATAGGAGCGGGCGGCGAAGCCCAGCGGCCCTTCGGTGGCGATGTGGATGCAATCGGGCCGCAACGCCTCGATCATCCGCCACAGCGACCGCTTGGCCCCGATGGCCAGCCGGATTTCCGGGTAGGAGGGCATCGGCAGGGTGCGGAAGCGGTCGGGGCCGATCACCTCCACCGTGTGGCCCATGGCCTCCAACTCGCTGCGCACGGTGGTGATGGTGCGGACGACGCCGTTCACCTGCGGGTGCCACGCGTCGCTGATGATGAGGATGTTCACGCCGCCGCCTTCACCGCTGTGCGTTGCGCCATGGCTTCCGCCCAGTGGATGATCTCCAACACGCCGTTGTCGTGCTCGACCAAAGCGGTGCAGGATTCGACCCAGTCGCCGTCGTTGCAATAGAGGATCCCTTCCATGTCGCGGATCTCGGCGGTGTGGATGTGGCCGCAGACGACGCCGTCCACCTTGCGGCGGCGGGCCTCGTCGCCCAGCGCCTCTTCGAATTTGCCGATGAATTCGACCGCTGTTTTCGCCTTGTGCTTCAGGTAGGCCGACAGCGACCAATAGCGGAACCCCAGCTTGCGCCGCGCCCAGTTGAACACCGTGTTCAGTTGCAGCAGCACGACATAGGCGTGGTCCCCCAGCAGGGCGAGCCATTTGGCGTAGCGCACCACCGCGTCGAACTGGTCGCCGTGGATCACCAGCAGGCGGCGGCCGTCGGCGGTGGTGTGGATCCATTCGTCCACCACATGGACCCCGCCGAATTGCAGGCCGCAATAGTCGCGCGCCGCTTCGTCGTGGTTGCCGGGGACGTAATAGACCTGATCGCCCTTGCGCGCCCGGCGCAGGATCTTCTGCACGACGTCGTTGTGGGTTTGCGGCCAGTACCAGCCCTTTTTCAGCCGCCAGCCATCGACGATGTCACCGACCAGGAACAGATGATCCGATTCGTTGTGCTTGAGAAAATCCAGGAGATAGTCGGCCTTGCACCCCCGCGTTCCCAGATGAACGTCGGAAATGAAGATGCTGCGGTACCGTTTCACCGCCGGTGTGGCGTCCATCGCCCGCTCCATCGTCGTCATGACAAAGGCCGTTCAAATCAAAACCCGTATAGTCGCATCCGCATTGCTTGACAATGAGCGGGATAGATCGCACTTACACATTCGATGATTGCTGTGTCTCAGTCACGATGGTGAATTTTTATTGAAACATCTTTGTCGTGATGCAGTCATCAATCCGCAACACACGGCGGTCGGGCCGCCGGTCGACAGGAGCGAATCGGTGTTGGACTCCCCTTCACGGACGGACGGCGCGGCGGGCGTCGCGGACCAGACAGCCACGGCGATCCGTCGTCTGCTGGTCATTCACAACCCGGTGGCGGGCGGGCGCAAGGCGCGGCGGTTGCGGGCGGTGGTCCAACGGTTGGAGGAGCGGCACGGCATCCAGGTGCGCGTTCAGGCCACCGGCGGGCGTGGCGATGCGGAATCCTTCGCCCGCGCGGTGGTCCCTGGCGCGGTGGACGCCGTGGTGGCGGCGGGCGGCGATGGAACGATCAACGAGGTCATCAACGGGCTGGCCGCCCACGCGGCGGCAGGGCTTCCGGTTCCGTTGGGCATCGTGCCGATGGGGACCGCCAACGTGCTGGCCGCCGAATTGGGCGTGCCGACCGACGCCGACGGGGTGGCGCGTGTCCTGGCCGCCGGGCGGCTGACGCGGATTCACCCGGCGGTCGCCAACGGCCGGGTGTTTTCGATGATGGCCGGGGTCGGGCTGGACGCGCGGGTGGTGGAGTGCGTGGACACCCGGTTGAAGCGGCGGATCGGCAAGGGGGCCTATGTCGTCGAAACCCTCAAGCAACTGGCGCTGCGGCCCGATCACCGCTACCGCGTCCGCATCGACGGCGGCCCGGTGGAGGAGGTGGCGGCGGTGATCGCGGCCAAGGGGCATTTCTACGGCGGGCGCTTCGTCTGCACCCCCGACGCCCGGCTGACCGACCCGCTGTTGCAGGTCTGCCTGTTTCCGCGCGGCGGGCGCTGGAACGCGCTGCGCTATGTCTGGGGTGTCACCGCCGGGCGGTTGCACCGTTTCCCGGACTACCGCGTCGTCCCGGCGCGCGCCCTGCGCATCGAGGGGCCGGAGGGCGACGCCGTGCAGGGCGACGGCGACGTTGCCGCCCGCCTGCCGGTGGACATCGCGCTGGCGGGGTGGACGCTTCCGGTGCTGGTGGGGTAAAGGCCGTTGCGAACGGGGCGTCGGTGAACGCCCCGTTCGGTTTTGGGCGTTACAGCCCGGCGATCATCATGCCTTCGATGCGCAGGGTCGGCGCGTCCATGCCGAAGCGCAGCTCCAGGTCGTTCGCGGCCTCCAGATTCAGGAACATGTCCTTCAGATTGCCGGCGATGGTCATTTCGTTGACCGGGTGGGTGATGACGCCGTTTTCGATCCAGAAGCCACCGGCCCCCCGGCTGTAATCGCCGGTCACGCCGTTGACGCCCATGCCCATCAGGTCGGTGACGTAGAAACCTTCCTGGATGTCGGCGATCAGCTCCGCCGGGCTGCGCTTTCCGCCGACCATATAGACGTTGGCCGGGGACGGGCCGGGCGGGCCGGAGGTCCCGCGCGAGGCGTGGCCGGTGGTGGTCAGGCCCAGTTGGCGGGCGGAGCGCAGATCGAGCAGCCAGGTGGTCAGCCGCCCATCCTCGATCAGCGTGTGTTTGCGCACCGCCACCCCCTCGGCGTCGAAGGGGCGGGAGCGCAGGCCGCGCGCCACATGCGGGTCGTCGATGACGGTGATGCCTTCGGGGAAGATGCGCTCGCCGAGCTTGTCTTTCAGAAAGCTGGTGCCGCGCGCGATGCTGGGGCCGCTGATCGCCCCGGTCAGATGGCCGAGCAGGCCGCGCGACACGCGCGGGTCGAACACCACCGGCAGGCGGCCGCTTTTCATCCGGCGCGGATTCAGGCGGCGCACCGCGCGTTCCCCGGCCTCGCGCCCGATGGCGCTGGCCTCGCGCAGGTCGGCCCCGTAAATCTTGCTGTCGTAATCGTAATCCCGCTCCATCCCCGTGCCGGTCCCGGCCAGCACCGACACCGACAGCGATTGCCGCGACACCGCGTAGGTTCCGGCAAAGCCATTGGACGCGGCGATGGCGACGGTGGAGCGGCTCCACCCCGCATCGGCCCCTTCGGAGTTGGTGACACCTGCCACCGCCATCGCCGATTCCTCGGCCTGGCGGGCGCGTTCGATCAGGATGTCCAGCGCCGGTTCGACCGGATCGAGCAAATCCAACTGATCCAAGGCGGGGTAGTCACGGGCGATCTGGTCGGGGTCGGCCAACCCGGCGAAGGAATCCTCCGGGACCACGCGGGCCATGGCGACGGCGCGCTCGACCAGTTCGGCCAGCGCCCCGGCGCTGCGGTCGGAGGACGAGACGATGGCCTGACGCTTGCCGACGAACACGCGCAAGCCGAGATCGCCCGATTCGGAGCGTTCCAGCTTTTCCGTTTCACCCAGGCGCTGGCTGAGGGACACCGACGCGCTGTCGAACAGCACGGCGTCGGCGGCGTCCGCCCCGGCGGCGCGCGCCTTGGCGATCAGGTCGCCCAGCAGATTGAGGATCTCCGGCTGGTCGTTCGGGCTGGCGGGCATCGGGTTCTCCGGTTGGTCTTCCTCTTGTCTAGCAAATGGGAGGTCCGCACGGAACCGGGAAGGGGCGGGCGGGCGTTCACGCACCGCTCGCGGGCTTGTGATTGGCCGGAGGAGTGGGCAACGGATAAGGTTCGGTCATGTCACAGAAACGCCCCTTCCGTCGATTTGCCCGTGCCACCGCACCGCTGGCCACCCTGCTGACGGCGGCGGCGCTTGGTTGGTCCGTCGGCGCGGCCGCTCCCAATCCGGCCCCGACTCCAGCACCCGCCGCGCCGGTCCTGGTTGAGCTGTTCACCTCGCAGGGCTGTTCGTCCTGCCCGCCCGCCGACGCCTTTTTGAAGGAACTGGCCGAGCGCGACGACGTGATCGCGCTGTCTTTCCACGTCGATTACTGGGATCGGCTGGGCTGGCGCGATCCCTACGCCAACAGCTGGAACACCCGGCGGCAGCACACCTATCAGGCCGCGCTCAGCCAGCCTTATGTCTACACCCCGCAAATGGTGGTGGGCGGGCGGGAGCAGGCGGTGGGGGCCGACCGCGCGACGGTTGGCCGCATCCTGGACCGACAGCGTCGGGAGGGCGCGGCGGTCGCGCTGTCGCTGGAGCGGGTGGACTCGGGGCAGGCCCGGTTGGGGATCGCCGCCGCACCGGGCTTGACCGGTCGGTTGACCCTGTTCGGCTTCGACCGCAAACCCGACACCGACGTCAAGGCGGGGGAGAACGCCGGACGGCGTCTGTTGAACGTCAACGTCGTGGCGGTGACGGAGGATCTCGGACGGTGGACGGGGGAGGCGGTGGACCGCGTGATCCCCCTGCCAGAAGTCAAACCCGGGCGCGGCTACGCCCTGGTTCTGACGCAGGAGGGCGGAGCGCCCGCGACCCGCGTGTTGGCGGCGGCACGGGTGCGCCCGCTGCCCTGACTTGGGAACGGCCCGTTGGCGTTCTGCCCCCGATTCAGCGCCCGATGTGCTCCTTGGCGTGGGCGATGAAGTCGTCGGCCAGCGCCTTGTAGGAGTAGGCTCCCTGCGACGCCTCCAGCGCCTTGAGGATCATGGCCTTCTTGTCCGCCGCAATCCCCCGGTGCATGGCGGTGTAGATCGGTTGGTCGGGGTCGCCGATGCGGATGGGCAGCGCCTTGATCCGGTCCAGAACGCCTTCCTTGGCGGCGGCGTAGCGGATCGAGTCGCCATAGACGAAGTAAAGCCCCCACAACCGATCCAGCAGCAGTTTGCGCACGGCCACGACGGGGGCGTCGCTGCCGCCATGCTCCTGCAACACCAGACTGCCGATGTTGTCTTCCATGAAGGGCGGCAGGAAACCGGCCAGCAACTTTCCAATCGGTTTGCCCTTGATGTCGTCCACGCTGGTGATTTCGGTCATCGGGTTGTCCTGGCGCACCCAGATGACCTGATTGAAGGACCCAATGGGAATCGTCGGAAAATCGAACCACTCCCGCCGCTCCTTGTTTGGAAACAACTGGCACCAGGCATCGATGTCACCCTTGCGGGCGGAGTCCAGCAGGCGGGCAAACGGTTCCGGCCCCACCCATTGAACCGTGAAGCCGCCACGGGGGGCCAGGTGCTTTTCCCAGATTTCAACCAGCGGTCCATAGGGTTTCCCGGCCTTGTCGGTCGCTATGGTCGGCGGGTAGTCAAAATAACCAACGCGCACAACCGTTTGGGAGTGAGCTGGTGCGGTAAAGGCCAGCCCAAGCAGAAGAACAAGCCACTTCGTCATTCTGCGCCCCCTTTGCAGGCGGAAAAGGATGGATTGTTGCGCAAATAGACTTTTTTGTTGCTGAGAGCTTGGAGCGTGTCGAGCAAAAATTGTTTGTTCGTCAAGCGATTGTTGCACGAACGACCACGACCGACAACGGCGATGGCCGCCGGAACATGGCGTTGCCAAAACAAACACCCCCACCCCGCAGCACAAGGGGGTGGGGGCGTTCAGCCTGCATGATCGGTTGGTGGGCTTCCGTCATCACGCGGTCTGGCGTTGCTCCACCCCGTCGAGCGCCGGGATGGTCAGGGCGAAGGCCCCGTTGCCCAGCAGGGCTTGGACCGCCAGCAGAACCGTCCAGAAGGCCGGGAATTCCCAACCACCGTTGGGGGAGGCGAACATCCAGCCGTTGCCGACATGCTGGAGCGTCGCACCGATCATGATCGGCAGCAGGGCCAACGCGATCCAGCGGGTGAAGACCCCGGCGATCAGCAGCAGCCCGCCGCCCACCTCGCCCAGGATGACCAGATAGGCGAAGAAGCCGGGGTAGCCGATGCTCTCGAAATACCCCACCGTTCCGGCGACGCCGAAGGTCAGGACCTTCAGCAGAAAGCCATGGGCGAGGAACAGGGCACCCAGGGCGACGCGCAGGATCAGCGCGGCGTAGGGGGCGGTGCGGGCGTCGATGGTGGCGGCGGTCTGGGCGGTGGCGGTGGTCATGGTCGTGATCTCCCTCGTCTCGGTCGGGTGTCTCAGGGTTGGCCCGGTGGCGGGCGGTTCGTCTGAGAGGGAGATTACGCGTTTCTTTTTCCGCGATAATCGACGATTTTCAGGACGTCACGTTCCATTTTCAGCAACAATTATCTCGGATAAACCCGCCTCCGCCCAACCCGTCACTTCCAAATCGGCCGACCGCTGCCGGGCAGGCCGTAGAGGTCCCATTTCCGGCTGACCTGATCGACCACGCCCTGGTCCATGCGGATCTTCTCACCCCATTCGCGCTTGGTTTCCGGCGTCCATTTGTTGGTGGCGTCCAGGCCGACCTTGCCGCCCAGTCCCGATTCGGGGCTGGCGAAATCGAGATAGTCGATGGGGGTGCCTTCGATCACCGTGATGTCGCGCGCCGGATCCATGCGGGTGGACATGGCCCACATCACGTCCTTCCAGTTCCGCGCGTCGATGTCGTCGTCCACCACGATGACCCATTTCGTGTACATGAACTGGCGCAGGAAGGACCACACGCCCATCATCACCCGCTTGGCGTGGCCGGGGTAGGCCTTCTTCATGCTGACCACGGCGATGCGGTAGGAGCAGCCTTCCGGCGGCAGCCAGAAATCGACGATTTCCGGGAATTGCTGGATCAGCAGCGGGATGAACACCTCGTTCAACGCCTCCCCCAGCACCGACGGTTCATCGGGCGGGCGGCCGGTGAAGGTGGAGAGGTAGATCGGGTTGCGGCGCATCGTCATCGCGGTGACGGTGAAGACCGGGAAGGATTCGACCGAGTTGTAATAGCCGGTGTGGTCGCCATACGGCCCCTCGTCGGCGTATTCGTCCAGGCTGACATGGCCTTCCAGGATGATTTCGGCCTGGGCCGGGACCTTCAGCGGGATGGTCTTGCAATCGACCAGCTCCACCTTTTTGCCGCGCAGCAGCCCGGCGAACTGGTATTCCGACAGGGTGTCGGGGACCGGGGTGACGGCGGCCAGGATGGTGCCGGGATCGGCCCCCAGCACGACGGCGCAGGGCAGCGGCTCGCGCTTGCCGCCCTGCTTGTCCTGATGGGCGGCCCAGCGGTGATGATGCTGCGCGCCGCCGCGATGCTTCAGCCAGCGCATGATCGTCTTGTTCTTGCCCAGCACCTGCATGCGGTAGATGCCGAGGTTGAAATCATCCTCGCGCTTGCCGGTCGGCCCCTTCGTCACCACCAGCGGCCAAGTGATGAGCGGGGCCGGTTCGCCCGGCCAACAGCTTTGCACCGGCAGGCGGCCCAGATCGATCTGGTCGCCGGTCAACACCACCTCCTGACAGGGGGCGGAGCCGACGGTCTTCGGCTTCATCGACAGCACGGTCTTGGCCAGCGGGATCAGCTCCAGCGCCTCGCGGAAGCCGCCGGGCGGCTCGGGCTGTTTCAGGAAGGCCAGCGTTTCGCCGACGGCGCGGAGCTGGTGCGGCTCGCGGTCCATGCCCCAGGCGACGCGCTCCACCGTGCCGAACAGATTGACCAGCACCGGCATCTCCGACCGCGTCCCGTCGGCCTTGATGACGTTTTCGAACAGCACCGCCGGGCCGTTTTCCGCCAGCAGCCGGGTTTGGATCTCGGTCATTTCCAGCACGCTGGACACCGGCTCCTTCACCACCACCAGCCGCCCGGCCTTTTCCAACCGGTCGATGAAATCGCGCAACGAGGTGTAGGGCATGGTGCGGGGGTCCGTTGGGTTGGTCGTGTGGGGAGAAGATCGACGCGAATGGCCGAAGGTCAAGCCTTGCGGTGCGGGTGCGGCAACGCGGTGGGCGTCAGCCGAGGTGATGGTCCAGCACGATGAAGGTGGAAACCTCGGCGATTCCGTCGATGGCGGCGATGGCGGCGCGGGCCTGTTCGAGCGGGGCGACGCCGTCGCCCTCGACCCGGACGATCAGGTCGATGGCCCCGGCGACGGAGTGGATCTGAACCACCGCCGGGATGGTTTTCACCCGTGGGACCAGTTGGGCGCAGTGCCGCCCCGGAGCCAGGCGGATCAGCAGATGGGCGGTGGATCGGCGTTCCGCCGCGCCCTCCACCACCGTGAAGCCGGTGATGACGCCGGAATCCTGCAATTTCGCCAACCGCTCCTGCGTGGCGCTGCGCGACAGGCCAAGATCGCGGGCGAGCGCCACCAGGGACCGGCGCGCGTCCCGGCGCAGCAGCGACAGCAGCAGGCGATCCTTGTCATCCATGGGCGATGGTTTCCGCTGATGTGGTCTTGCTGAGTCGTGCGTGTCGATTCACCCGCAGGCGGACGGGCGGTCCGACCGGCAAAACGCCGGTGCGGGCGGCATCATGCCGATTGGAACCGGCGGCGGCAAAGGCAAAGCTGGCGGCCTGTTCGCCACCTCAACCGTCCGTTCCAAAGGGAAACCATCATGACGCTGGATCTGAGCGGGGCCGTTCTGCTGCCCATCGACCTGCAACGGGGATTCGAGGATCCCGCCTGGCCGCCGCGCTGGAACGAGCGGGCCGACGCGCTGGGTCGGGCGCTGCTCGACGGCTGGCGGCGGGCCGGGTTGCCGGTCATCCATGTCCGCCACGATTCGGCGGAACCGCGCTCCACCCTGCGGCCCGGACAGCCGGGGAACGCGTTCCGTCCGGGATTCGCGCCGCTGCCGGGCGAAGCCGTGCTGTCGAAAAGCGTCAATTCCGCCTTCATCGCCACCGATCTGGATCTGCGGCTGCGGCGGTTGGGCGCGCGTCGGGTGGTGGCATTCGGGATTTCGACCGACATGTGCGTGTCCACCACGATTCGTACCGGGGCGAATCTGGGCTGGCCGATGATCCTGGCCGCCGACGCTTGCGATTGCTTCGATCTGCCCGACGGGGCGGGAGGGGTGATTCCCGCCGCCACCGTCCACGCCGTCCATGTGGCGACGCTGGGCTACGAGTTCTGCACGGTGGCCAGCGTCGCCGACATCCTCGCCGCGTTGGCCACCGCACCGCCGGTCATTCCGGCAGCAGACGCCAAATAACGGTGTCGCGAGTCTCACGGTCTTCCAACTCCAGCGAGGTGGGAACGGTGTAGCGCGCCACCTGTTCCAGCCCGCTGGTGGGGACATAGGCCCGGCCCGGATCGCCCAGCAGCACCAGCGTGCCGGTCGCGGCGATTCGGCGCAGCCACGCCGTCACCTTCTCGGCCATTGGTTTTTCGTAACAGACGTCGCCCGCCAGAACGACGTCGATGCCGGGCAGATCGCGCCCGACCAGATCGACGCTGACCGGCTTCACCGCCACCCCATTGGCCTGCGCGTTCAAGGAGATGGCGGCCAGGGAAAAGCGGTCGATGTCGCAGGCCTGCACCCGCGCGGCCCCGGCCAGCATCGCCGCGACCCCGACCACGCCCGTGCCTGCGGCGAAATCGAGCACCGATTTTCCCGCAACGAGATCGGGACGGTCCAGCAACAATCGAGCCACCGCCTGCCCACCTGGCCAAGCGAAGGCCCAATAAGGCGGAGGCAAATTCTTCTCCACCAAGGTTTCCTCTGTGGCCAACCACAGGGGAGTGACTTCGGTCGCAAGATAAAGCTTGATTTCCGGCAGCAAAGCCGTGGTCGTCAGGGCCGTGTTGTCGCGCACGAAATCGGACGGGGTGCTGTTGTTCATGCCAGGAGTCTCAATGGCTTCCGCAGGTGCCGGGGAATCCGTCGGCGGCGCACCGCCTATACAGCGATCAAACGGTGTAGACAGGGGCGCAAACCCTGTGTTACCCGTTTGTAAGGGTAAAGACAAAGGGAATGGGGGAGTCATGCGGCCGAGGGGAACCGCCATAAGCCTGTCGTTCGCGGCTATGATCGCGTTCAGCCCTTTCACCGTGTCCACGGCCGCCGCTCAGGATTGCGTGCGCACCGTGCGCGCGATCTCCGACTTCACCATTCGCGGCGACGCCTGGACCTGGTGGAATCACGCCGCTGGGGTCTATGACCGCGAAAGCCACCCCGCCGTCGGCTCCGTTCTCGTCTTCAAGCGCACCGGCCACATGCGCCGGGGGCACGTGTCCCTCGTCAGCGCGGTCATCGACCGCCGCACCATCGAGGTGGATCACACCTGGATCAACGGCGACGGTCTGCGCCGTGGCATGCGTGTGGTTGACGTTTCCCGCAACAACGATTGGTCCTCCGTTCGTGTCTGGCATGAGCCGACCGACCAGATGGGCATGCGCGTCTACGCCTCCTACGGCTTCATCATGCCGGAAGGCGAAAGCGACGCGCCGAAGTCGCGCGCGCTGGACGCGGGCGACCGGGGCATGGACACCGATTTCTCCGTCGCGCCGTCGGGCCGTGCCAAGGCGCGCGCCCCCGGCCCGCGCATGATGGAAGCCTCTCTGAACAACGCGCGCCACGCCGCGCCGTCGCTCAAGCCGCGCGTCACCGTGGCCCACGCGGTCGCCGCTCCGGGCCGCAAGCCGCAGGCGGCGATGGTCGCCGCCGCTCCGGTCGTCGCTCCGGCCAAGGCCACCACCGGCAAGGCCGAGCGGGTCGATGTCGCCGCGCTGACGCCGAACCGCAAGCCCACTCTGCCGACCAACCTGAAGAACATGGTGGCGTCGGTCGATGGCCTGCGCACCCTGATGCCGAATCGCAAGCCCGGCTCGACCACCAGCGTCAACGCGGTGGCCGAACTGGTGGAGGACGAGCGCTGATCCGGCGGTGATCGGGCTCGAACACAGTGAAACGAACAAGCGGGGCGTTTGCCCCGCTTTTCTTTTGCCCGGTTTCCCCGCCGCTTGCCCGGTCTGTTACAGCTTGCCCGCCAGGATCGCGGCCAGAACGAGCCAGCCGAACCAGCGGTTCGATTTGAATTTGTCCAGGCAATCGGTCTGATCGTCGGGTCGCCAGGTGGCGACCTGCCAGGCCAGATGCATCCCGGCCAGCGTCAGCACCGGCAGATACAGCCCGCCCAACCCGTGCAGCAGGCCGGTCAAGCCCAACCCGGCGTAGGTCAGGCTGTAAAAGCCGTAAATCCAGATCTTGCTCTGGTCGCCCAGCCGCAGCGCGGTGGATTTGACGCCGATGCGGGCGTCGTCCTCCTTGTCCTGGTGGGCGTAAATGGTGTCGTACCCCAGCGTCCAGACCAGCCCGGTGGCGTAGAGCACCAGCGCGGGCAGGCCGACGTCGCCCTGCACCGCCGCCCAGCCCATCAGCGCGCCCCAGTTGAAGGTCAATCCCAGAAAGGCCTGCGGCCACCAGGTGATCCGCTTCATCAGCGGGTAGGTGAAGACCAGCGCCAGCGACAGCACGCCCAAGCCGATGGCGGCGGGCTGAAGCTGGAGCAGGATCGCCAACCCGACCAGCAATTGCGCCACCAGAAAGGCCAACGCCTGCCGGACCGACACCTGACCCGACGGAATCGGGCGGCTGCGCGTGCGCTCCACCATCGCGTCGAACTTGCGGTCGAGGATGTCGTTGACCGTGCAGCCCGCCCCCCGCATCACCAACGCCCCCAGCCCGAACAGCGCCATCAGCCACAGGTCGGGCCAGCGCGGGGCCGCCAGCGCCAGACTCCACCAACAGGGAAACAGCAGCAGCCAGGTGCCGATCGGGCGGTCAAGCCGGGCCAGGGTCGCGTAGGGCCGCCACGCGGCGGGCAGCCAACGGCCGATCCAGCCATCGCGGCGGATGTCGGTGTAACCGGCGGAGTCGGGGGTGGGGGCGCTGGTCATGATGCGGTGGGGCCAATGAGGGCGATGGGTGGGGCGATCGGGGAGGGTGGATTGAGGCCGCACCCTATCGGGCGGGGGCGGTTGCGTCCAGCCTGGGGCAAGAAAGGCTTGCCAGCGCGTGCCTGGACCCGATACTGGCGCGCAACGCATCAACGGCAACGGACCGCCCACCCGCATGACCCTGGACACCGCGCCCGACCGGCTGGCCATCATGATCGACGACGACGCCATCATCCTGACCGGCATGGAAATGATGCTGGACAGCTGGGGCTATGGCGTCATCGCCGCCGACACCGGGGCGGGGGCGCTGGCGGCTTTGCGCGCGCGCTCACCGCTGCCCACGCCTTGCGTCATCATTTCCGATTACCGCCTGCACGGCCTGTCGGGGGTGGAGACGGTGCGGGCGATCCGCGCCCTGTGCGGCGCGTCGGTTCCCGCCATCATCCTGACCGGCGACGCCGGG
Source organism: Azospirillum griseum (assembly GCF_003966125.1). Classification (GTDB taxonomy): domain Bacteria; phylum Pseudomonadota; class Alphaproteobacteria; order Azospirillales; family Azospirillaceae; genus Azospirillum; species Azospirillum griseum. The sequence continues at coordinate 298,495 of NZ_RXMA01000001.1, read as the reverse complement.
GCCGATCTGGTCGCCGCCGCGCAGAGCGATGGCTTGACCGTGCTGCACAAGCCGGTCGCCCCGGCGGAGCTGCGCACCCACATCGACCGTCTGGCGGGCCAAGGCTGATTCGCGTCGCGGATCGTCACAATGGCGGTCGCGAGACCGCGTAAAAGGGATGTCATGACCGAACCGTCGCAAAGCCCCGTCCGCACCCGCCTCTATGTGGACAGCCCGCTGGCCGCCGACCAGTCGGTCGGGCTGGATCATGAGCGGGCGCATTTCCTGCGCCACGTCCTGCGGCTTGATCGGGGCGATGCGGTGGCGGTGTTCAACGGGCGCGACGGCGAATGGCGCGCGGTGATCGACGGATTCGGCAAGGGCTGGTGCTCGCTGACCGTCGTCGAGCAGCGCCGCCCGCAAAGCGGATCGCCCGATCTGTGGCTGCTGTTCGCCCCGCTGAAAAAGGGGCGCATCGATTTCGTGGCGGAAAAGGCGACCGAAATGGGCGTGTCGCGCCTGATGCCGGTCTTCACCCGCCGCACTGACCCCAACCGGGTGAACAGCGACCGCCTGCGCGCCAACGCCGTCGAGGCCGCCGAACAGTGCGAACGCCTGAGCGTGCCCGACCTGACCGAGCCGCTGCCCCTGTTCCGCGCGCTGGCCGATTGGCCGACGGACCGCAAGCTGTTCCTGTGCGCGGAGGCCGGGACCGCCCGCCCGATCGCCGAGGCCATGCGCGCCACGGGACCCTGCCCGGCGGCGGTGCTGATCGGGCCGGAGGGGGGGTTCGACCAGTCCGAACTTGACGAACTGGGGAAACTTCCCTTTGTTGTTCCGGTGGGTTTGGGGCCGCGCATCCTGCGGGCCGACACGGCGGTTGTGGCGGCGCTGGCTTGCTGGCAATCCCTGTCCGGGGATTGGACGGCCGACGGCGGTGACACACGACCGCCTTTCCGTTCGTCAGCCGAACCGACGGCCTGACATCAGAGTCACCTTTCTGCGGGAGTTTCCATGTCCGCACCCCCGACAACGCGCGGTGAACCGATCACCGACCGCCGCCAACTGGTCGCCTATCTCGAATCGGGGTGCAAACCCGCCTCGGCCTGGCGCATCGGGACCGAGCACGAGAAATTCGCCTACCGCGTCGCCGACCACCGCCCGCTGCCCTATGACGGGCCGGACGGCATCCGCGAGCTGCTGACCCGCCTGACCCGCTTCGGCTGGACCCCGGTGGAGGAGAAGGGCAACATCATCGCGCTCGTCGATGGCATGGCGAACATCACGCTGGAGCCGGGCGGACAGGTGGAGCTGTCGGGCGCGCCGCTGGAGACCCTGCACGAAACCCACGCTGAACTGTCCCAGCATCTGGCCCAGGTGGGCGCGGTCGGGGCGGAGCTGGGCATCGCCATGATGGGCTTGGGCTTCCAACCCAAATGGACGCGCGATGACATCCCGTGGATGCCCAAGGGCCGCTACGTCATCATGCGCAACTACATGCCCAAGGTCGGTTCGCTGGGGCTGGACATGATGACGCGCACCTGCACGGTTCAGGTGAATCTCGATTTCGCGTCCGAAGCCGACATGGTGAAAAAGTTCCGCGTGTCGCTGGCCTTGCAGCCGATCGCGACGGCCCTGTTCGCCAACTCGCCCTTCACCGAAGGCAAGCCGAACGGTTTCCAGAGCTTCCGCAGCCACATATGGACCGACACCGATCCCGACCGCACCGGCGACATCCCGTTCGTTTTCGAAGACGGTTTCGGCTTTGAACGCTACGTCGATTATCTGCTGAAGACGCCGATGTATTTCGTCTACCGCGACGGAGCCTACATCGACGCGTCGGGTCAGTCCTTCGTCGATTTCCTGAATGGCACGCTGCCCGCCCTGCCGGGTGAAACGCCGCTGCTGACCGATTGGGCCGACCACACGACCACCGCCTTCCCGGAGGTCCGGCTCAAGAAGTATCTGGAGATGCGCGGGGCCGACGCCGGCAGCCTGCCCAACCTGTGCGCCCTGTCGGCCCTGTGGGTTGGTCTGCTGTACGATGACGCGGCACTCGACGCCGCGTGGGATCTGGTGAAGGGCTGGACGACGGCGGAGCGCGCCAGCCTGCGCGCCGAGGTGCCGCGCCACGGACTGCGCACCCCCTTCCGCGACCGGACGGTGCGCGACGTCGCCCTGGAAACGCTGGCCATCGCCCGCAGCGGCCTGACCCGCCGCGCCCGCCTGAACGGGGCCGGGCAGGACGAAAGCCGCTACCTCGACACACTCGACGCCATCCTGCGCGACAACCGCAGCCCGGCGGACGAGTTGCTGGCCCGGTTCAACGGGGCCTGGGCTGGCTCGGTCGATCCGGTGTTCACGGAGTTTGCCTACTGAACGAACCACAATGCCCCATTGTGGGCACTCGCGGCACGGATGACGCAGACAGTTGCCTGTCATCCGTGCCGCGCGGTTTTCAGCGATCCTTCCGGTACACGTCCCGCAGGAACACCGGCAGATCGTTGGACGCGGGCATGGCGGGAACCTGATACATCATGTCGCCGACAAAGCCACGGTGGTAGGTGCCGTGGTTGACGACGTGGAGAACGATCTCTTCGCGGGTCATGGCACCGTCGCCGCCGCCCACGAATGTGAAACGGATCAGCGCGGCCAAATCCGTTTCCGTCCAGGAATCAACCTGATCGATGTACCAGCGATCCATCTCCTGGACCGCCCGCCACAGGGTGTCCAGCGGGGGCGTTTCTTCGGTGTTGCGGGCGGTGTAGCCGTGTTTGCGCCCCTCCAGGTGATGCCTGAAAATGTCATCGACGACAAACACATGGTTCAGCGTGTGCACCATGTTGCCAAAGCGGGTCGGGCGCTGGCGGGTGGCTTCCCCGTCGGGCAAGGCCTGAACGCCGGTGAAGGTCAGGTCATTCGCCCACGCCTTGTAACGCACGAGCATCCGCAGCGTTTCCAGGGCGGAGGCGCGGGACGGGACTGCGGTGGCCGTGTTGCCTGAGGTGCTGCGGTCCATAGGCTTTGTCCTGATCGATTGCGTGAGGTGAAAGGCGTTGGATCAACGCAGAAGCTGCGTTGTGGGAGACGCGGGCGTTTCGGTTGGCGTCACCCCATCTCGTCCTCGTCGTCGTGCCCGTCGATGTCCAGGGACACGGCGTGGCGGATCACCGGGTGGCGGGCCTTCCAGTCGTCGAAATCCGACACCACCGCCGGGCGGATGCCCAGCGCCAGGATGGGGCAGCCGCCGCCGCGACCGGCGTCCAGCCGGTAGAGCAGCTTTTTCATCCAGGTGGTGCTGGAGCCGTATTTGTTCTGGAAATTCTTCATCTCGACCCGGCGCGCCACCTCGGTGAACAGGGGGGCGAGTTCGGCGCTGCGGGTCAGCAGCACACCGGCGCTGACGATGCCGCATTCGTAGAAGGTGCGGGCGGCGTAGAGGTCGCGGTCAAAGGTCTGGTCCTTGCTGTTCCATTCCAGATCGAAGGCGACGCGGCCTTTGACGAAGTCGATCTTGTGGCCGTCGATGAAGCCCTGCACCTTGTAAATCTCGTCGTGCTGGCGCTGTTCCGTCACCGTCTGGCCCCGGTTCTTGCCCGCGATCCGCCGCTTTTCCTCGTGGGTGACGATCATCTTGGTGATGAACAGGTCGCCGCGAATCCGCGTCTCGTTCCAGCCCAGCGGGTTGAGCATCTGTTCCATCGACTTGGCGATCTGCGATTTGTTGCCGCCCGCCGCCACGATGTCCTCGGTGCGGATGCGGAAGGCCATCAGCCGGGCGGTGATCTCCGCAAACTCCGCCGGGCAGGCGTGAGCCAGGATGCGGGCGGCGTTGCGGTAGCTGTGCACCTCGTACAGATCGAGGAACCCCGGCGGGAACAGGTCGCCCAGATCGGAATCCTTGGCCTCGATGATCGGGGCGGTGTCGTGGATGCAGCTCAACAAATTCATGGCGGGCGGCTGGGTCGGGAAGGAGATGGGTCGGACCCCACCATGGCGGTTGCGGAACCGCAAATCCATCCTTTCCGTGGGTTGCCTTGCGGGCGGGGGGCGACTGGCACCGGCTTGGCCCGCTGTGGTATCGTCGCCGCGCGGGACGCTGCTGGCGGTGGGGCGGGGGTGGGGATGAGCGACGAGTTTCTGTTCGCCGACGAAGAGCCGACGGTTGACGCCGCTGTCGCCGCTCCGGAACCGGAGCCGGTCGAACCCTGGGTCATCCTGATCGTCGATGACGATCCGGCCATCCACGCCACCACCAAGATGGTGCTGCGCGGCTTCACCTTCGAAGGTCGCCCGGCGCAGTTCCTGTCGGCGGGCACGGCGGCGGAGGCGCGCGCGGTGCTGCGCGACAACCCGGCCATCGCCGTGGTGCTGCTCGACGTGGTGATGGAATCCGACGACGCCGGCTTGCGGCTGGTCCGCCACATCCGCAGCGAGCTGAACAACCGCCGCGTCCGCATCATCCTGCGCACCGGCCAACCGGGCCAGGCCCCGGAACGCGACGTCATCCTCAGCTACGACATCAACGATTACAAATCCAAGACCGAGTTGACGGCGCAAAAGCTGTTCACCTCCGTCGTCGCCGCCCTGCGCGGCTATCAGGACATTTCCGCCATCGAGGATCACCGCGAAGGGTTGGAGCGGATCCTGGAGGCCTCCTCCTCCCTGCTCGACAAGCGGACGATGGCGGCCTTTGTCGACGACGCGGTGGCGCAACTGGTTGATGTCTGCCCGCTGGGCGACGGGGTGGCGCTCGTCAGCGGCTGCGCGGGGCAGACCGGCAACCCCCGGTTTCTCGGCGGGGCCGGGCAATACGCCACGGCGGTGGGGAGACCCCTGGCCACGGTGCTGCCCGAGACGGCGGTGTCCCTGCTGCGCGACGCGCTGGCCGACGGGCGGAACCGGTACGAACGGGCGCACAGCGTGCTGGTCTTCCGCTCCGGCTCCCTGGGGCACAAGACGGCCTTCTATCTCAACCACCGGCGGGCGCTGTCGGCGGACGAGCGGCGGCTGATGGAGGTTTTCTGTTCCAAGGTCGCGGTCGGTTTCGACAATGTGCAGCTTTACGAGGAGCTGACCGAGCTGAACCGCAGCCTGGAGCAGCAGGTGGAGGACCGCACCCGCGATCTGGTTGCCGCCACCGACGCGGCGGAGACGGCGCGGGCCGAAGCCGAAGCGGCCAATCAGGCGAAATCCCTGTTCCTGGCCACCATGAGCCACGAGATCCGCACGCCGATGAACGGTGTCCAGGGCATGTTGGAGCTGCTGGAACACACCAGCCTGACCACCGACCAGCGCGAGTTGGTGGATGTGGTCCGCGATTCGGCGGGCGCGCTGCTGACCATCATCAACGACATCCTCGATTTTTCGAAGATCGAGGCCGGGCGGCTGGATCTGGAGCGTGTTCCCGTTTCGCTGGCGGCGGTGGTCGAGGGGGTGGCCGACACGTTGGCCCCCGGTGCCCGCGACAAGGGCCTGTCGCTGAAAACCTTCGTCGATCCCGATCTGCCGCCGCTGGTGCTGGGTGATCCGGTGCGCATCCGGCAGGTGCTGTTCAACATCACCGGCAACGCGGTGAAATTCACCCCCAGCGGGTCGGTGACGGTCAAGGCGGAGCTGGCCCGCTTCGACGGCGACCGCGTGGGCATCCGGGTGGCCGTGACCGACACCGGCATCGGCATCGCGCCCGAGGATCAGGCCCGCCTGTTCCACCCCTTCACCCAGGCGGAGGCGTCCACCACCCGGCGCTTTGGCGGAACCGGCCTTGGCCTGTCGATCTGCCGCCGCCTGGCCGAATTGATGGGGGGCGAGATCGGCGTGTCCAGCGCGCCGGGGGCCGGTTCCACCTTCTGGTTCACCGTGTCGGCCGCTCTGCCCGCCGAGGAAACGGTGGTCGAGGTCGAGCCGCCGCTGGCCGGTGTCAGCGTGCTGTTGCTGATCCCGGACGATGCGGAACGCGGCTTCCTCGCCCGTTATCTGAACAGCGACGGTGCCCTGGTGGTCGACGCCCCCGACGCCGCCACCGCCTTGAACATCCTGTTGCCCAACGCCGCCTGTGACGTGGTGGTGATGGACGCAGGGGTGGACACGCGGCCTTTGAACGGCGATCCGCGCGGTCGGGTGCGGGGGCGGGTCGTGCTGTGCGGGCCGGGCGATGTGGCCCCGGCGGACAGCGCGGGGATCAACCGCCCGGTGCGGCGGTCCCATCTGGTCCGTGCCGTGCTGGCGGCGGCGGGGCGGGTGGCCCCGGTGGAAGCGCCCGACTCGTCCGCCATTCCTGCGGCGTTGCCGTCCATCCGTCCGCCGACGGTGGAGGAGGCGCGGGCGCACGGCCGCTTGATCCTGGTGGCGGAGGATCACCCGACCAACCGTCTGGTCATCCAGCGGCAATTGGCGATGCTGGGCCATGCCATGGAGATGGCGGAGGATGGCGCGGAGGCACTGGCGATGTGGCGCAACGGGCGTTACGGGCTGTTGCTGACCGATTGCCAGATGCCGGTGATGGACGGGTTTGAACTGACCCGCGCCATCCGCGCCGAGGAGGCGCGGGCGGGCGACGGCCGCCGCATCCCCATCGCGGCCGTCACCGCCAACGCGCTGGAGGACGAGTTGCAGAAGTGTTTGGCCGTCGGGATGGACGACAGCCTGTCCAAGCCGGTGGATTTGACCCAACTGCGCCGGGTGCTGGACCGTTTCCTGCCGCCGGTGGCGGGCGTGGATTCGGCTCCGGCGGCGGACCCGCAGCCGGTCGCACCGGTTCCCGCGCCGGTGGACCTCCCGCCGCTGGACATCGACGCGCTGGCCGGGCTGTTCGAAGGCGACCTGGAGTTCGTCCATCAGCTTTTGGGTGAGTTCATCACCTCGAACGAAGCCTCCCATCGTTGGCTGGGCGAGGCGCTGGCGGCGCGGAATTGGGGCGACGTCCGGCAGGCGGCGCACAAGCTGGCCGGATCCTCGCGCACGGTCGGCGCGCGCGATCTGGCCGCCGCCGCCGACGCGGTGGAACTCGCGGCGGTGGACCGGCGGCTGGACGGGATGGATGGGATGGTGGCACGCGTCGGGCGGGAACTGGCGCGGGTGGTCGCCTGGATCAGGGCGTCGTCGCCCGCGCCCTGACCAGCGCGTCCACGGCGGCATCCAATGCGGCCGCCACCGCGTCCAGAACCGGGGTCCAATCCTCGCCCAAGGTCGGTTGGCGGAACAGGCGGACGGTCGGATACCACGGGCTGTCGTCGCGGTCGAGCAGCCAGCGCCAACAGCCGTCAAAGCGCGACAGCACCCACACCGGAACCCCCAGCGCCCCGGCCAGATGGGCGACGGCGGTGTCGACGCTGATGACCAGATCCAGACGCTGGACCAGCGCGGCGGTGTCGGCGAAATCGCGGGCGGCGGCGATGTCGCGCGTCCACAGCCGCCCGGCAAAGGGCGGGGCGTCAGCCTGGGCGGCGGCGCTGCCCTTTTGCAGGCTGACCAGCCGCAGACGGGGATGGTCGAACAGCGGGGCGAATCCACTCAGAGGCAGGCTGCGGCGGGTGTCGGCGTGGCTCCACCGGGCGTCGTCGCGGTGCGGATCGCCCGCCCACACCAGCCCGACGGTCAGGCGCGCCGGGTCGTCCGGCAACTCGGGCTTGCGGGCGTCGGCGGGCGGGCGCAGATAGGGGACCGCGTTCGGGCAGCGGTCGGGCGTGGTCGCGAACAGGCCGGGGGCGTCCATCATCGGGCAGAGCCAATCAGCCTTGGGCGCGCTGCCCAGCGGCACGGCGGCGCTGACGCCGGGGGCCTCGGCGAACAGCCGCACCAGCGCTGGCAGGCATTCCACCACCACCCGGCCACCGGCCCGCGCGATCAGCGGGGCGTAGCGGATCATCTGGATGGCGTCGCCGTGCCCCTGTTCCCCGTAAAACAGCAGGGTTTGGCCGGTCAGCGGCTCCCCCCGCCAGCGCGGCGGGGCGTGGGCGGGCAGGGCGACGCCGCGCGCGAAGCGGACGGCGAAGGACTCCCACCCCGCCCGCCAATCCCCGGTGATGAGCTGGGCGTGGGCGAGGTTGTAGCGCGGATCGACCGCCGCCGGGTCCAGCCGCACCGCGCGGGCGTAGGCCGGGACGCTGTCGCCGTGCCGCCCCTGGTCGCCCAACACCACCCCCAGATGAAACCACGCGGTCGCCTCCGCCGGGTCGAGCGTCAGGGCGGTGCGGTAGAGGGCTTCGGCGGCAGGACGATCCCCGGCGATCTTGGCGGCGTCGGCGCGCGCGCGGCGCAGCGCGGCGTCGGCGGGCGCGTCGGCGATGGCCCGGCGGATCGCGGCGTCGGCGGCGGGGTGGCGGGCGTCGAGCAGCAGCGAGGCCGCCAGCCGGGTGATGGCGGCGTTGGCCGGGTCGAGCGCGCTGGCCCGGCGGATCGGAGGCACGGCGTCGCCCGGCGCGCCCTGGTCGCGGGTCGCCACCGCCAGGTTGCCCCAGGCGAGCGGGTCATCCGGTTGGATCAGGGCGGCGGCGCGGTAGGCGCGGGCGGCGATCCCCGGCTGGCCGTGATCGTAGAGGGCATCCCCGGCGTCGCGCAGCCCGGCGGCGGCGGCGGGCCAATCACCGCGCACCGCCTTGCCCAGATTGCCGCGATAGCTGGCCGCCGTCGGGTTCAGCGCCGCCGCTTGCCCGATCAGGGCCACCGCGTCCCGCACCGGGCCGCCTTGCTGCGCCCGCAGGATCCCCAGCAGATGCAGCGCGTCGGCGTGCAGGGGATTGGCGCGCAGAAGGGCGGCGTAGAGGTCGGCGGCCTCGGCCAGACGCCCGCTCTGGTGCAGGCGCAGGGCGTCGGTCAGGGTGTCGGTCATGGTCGGTCGGTCCTGAACGGGCGGGGGCCTGAGCGGGTGGGTCTGCGGTCGGGCTGGGGTGAGTCTCTGTTACACTCTGTTGCACAGCGGCGCGAGAGCGGACATCCCCCTGTTACAATTGTGGACAATCCTGAGGGGCATCACAACCGATCTCATCACAGGACACGCCATCATGGCCATCGCCTTCAAACCCACGGCGTCGAAACCCACCGCGTGGAAAGCCATCACCCGCAACGTCGTGACGCCGGTGACGATCGTCACCTTTGTGGTGTCCACCATCACCGGGGTGATGCTGTTGCTCCACTGGAACGCCGGTCTGGTGCGCTTTTCCCACGAATGGCTGAGCGTGGTCTTTTCGGCGGTCGGGCTGTGGCATCTGGCGAAGAATTGGGGGGCGTTCCTGGCCTATCTGAAGCGCAACGCCGCCGTCGCCGCCTTTGCCGTCAGCCTGCTGCTGTCGCTGATCTTCACCGGCATGACCGGCTCGACGAGTCAGGTCAACCCCGGCGCGGTTTTCGGCGCGCTGTCCCGCGCCCCGCTGGCGGCGGCCGCCCCCGCCTTTGGTCTGTCACCGGACGAGGCGATCACCCGCCTGCAGGCGTCGAACATCGAAGCGGCCAGCGGCGAGACCCTGGCGGTCATCGGCACCCGGTCGGGCGTGGGGGCGGCGGGGGTGGTGTCGATCCTGGCGACGCGCAAGACGCCGTGATCGACGCGCGGGATGAGGGCCGCCCCCACTTGCCGAACGGGGGGGAGCGGCCCCATCTTTGTTGTATGAGTGTTTGTGTGGATCGATGGGTGCGGCCCCGATCAACGGACGCGCCCGGTCCACCGGATGAGCCAACCGGATTGGCCCGGCATGGGGAGACCGGCGATGGATCTGCGCGTGTGCTTTGAAAACATGGCCAACGTCACCGTCAACGACGCCGCCATGATGAAACATTACGCCCAAAGCTATCTGGCTGATTTCGGCCCGGAATGGGGCGGTTTCATCATGCTGCCGCACACCGACACCCGGCGGGCGACGATGGAACCGGCGTGGCAAGTCCTGATTCGCGGTGCAACACCGCGCACGGAACAGGCGCTGTTGCGCTATCTGGACGACAACCCGATGGCCGCCTATTACGTCCACGTCTACCGCAACGGGGCGGGGGACTCGCAGAAAATCCACTGAGGCTCAGACGCGCCCCGGCCCGGACGAGCCGGGGCGCGTCCGTGCAACCCTTTGATCACTCCGCCGCAGCCGCCGCCTTGGCGGCGCGGTGGGTGGTGAAGGCGTCGGCGGAAAACACCATCAACGCCACCCAGATGCAGGCGAAGGCGATGGCGTGTGCCTGGGTGAACGCCTCGCCATAGACCAGAACGCCCAACAGAAGCTGGCCGGTCGGCCCGACATATTGCAGCAGCCCGACGGTGGACAGCTTCAGCTTGGCCGCGCCCACCATGAACAGCAGCAGCGGCACGGCGGTCATTGGCCCGGCCAGCGTCAGCAGCAGGCTGGTCCCGACTGTGTGGCCAAAGGAGCCGTCCCAGCCCAGCGTCAGCAGATAGGTCAGGGCGAAGGGGACCAGCAGCAGCGTTTCCACCAGCAGGCCGATGACCGGGTCAATCGCCGCCTTCTTGCGGATCAGCGCGTAGAAGCCAAAGGAAATCGCCAGCGACAGCGCCACCCACGGGACCGAGCCGTAGGACAGCACGAGGCTGCCCACCCCCAGCCCGGCGATGACCACGGCGGCGATCTGGTTGCGGTTCAGCCGTTCGCTGAGGAACAGCACGCCCAACAGCACGTTGACCAGCGGGTTGATGTAATAACCAAGGCTCGATTCGACGAGGCGGTTGTTGCCGATGGCCCAGATGAAGACGGTCCAGTTGACCGTCACCAGCAGGGTGGTGACGATGAAGATGCCCAGCCGCCGCCAGGAGCCAACCCCGCGCACCACCGCCATCGGCCCGCGCAGCGCCAGCACGGCGATCCCGACCAGAACGACCGTCCACACCACCCGGTGCGCGACGATCTCCACCGGCCCGATGCCGCCCAGAAGCTTGAAATAGACCGGATTGACCAGTCCCCAAATCAGAAAGGACCCCAAAGCCGCCGCAAACGCGGTGGCGGTGGAGCGGTCGCCCGCCGGGGCGGAAATGGGATGTGCCATACGGTTCGTTTAGCACACAATTTGTGCAGTCGAGCAGCGGGGCGATGGCATGGCCCGGCTGCGCGGCGGGCATGACGCGTTGGTCTGTGCTTTCCAGGAAGGCAACAAAAAACCCCGCCGAAGCGGGGTTTTTGCGTCTGACGACCGGAACAACCACTCAGGCGTTGACGCCGGTGGCCACGCCGTTGTCGGTGAAGAGCTGCTGCAACTCGCCGGTTTCGTACATTTCGCGGACGATGTCGCAGCCGCCGACCAGCTCGCCCTTGACGTAGAGCTGCGGGAAGGTCGGCCAGTTGGAGAATTCCTTCAGGCCCTGGCGCAGGCCCGGATCCTCCAGGATGTTGATGCCCTTGAAGGCGACGCCGACATGGCTCAACACCTGGACGACGGCGGCGGAGAAGCCGCATTGCGGGAACACCGGGGTTCCCTTCATGTAGAGAACCACGTCGCTGCTGGCGAGGTCCTGCTTGATGCGTTCGACGACGTTCTGATCGACCATGTCCCGTCTCCCTGTTTCGATGAGGCCCGGCCCCGGCGGTCTGCGCCGTTGGCGGGGTGGGCGCTGATGTCCTGTGTGGTGGTGTCGTGCCGGCGGCGCTCGCGGATCAGGCGTTGTCCGGCACGGCGGTGGTCAGGGCCAGCGCGTGCAGTTCGCCGCCCATGCGGCCCTGCAAGGCCCCATAGACCATCTGGTGCTGCTTCACCCGGCTCTTGCCCTTGAAGGTGGCCGAGACGACGTGCGCGGCGTAGTGATCGCCGTCGCCGCGCAGATCAACGATCTGCACCACCGCGTCGGGGATGCCTTCCTTGATGAGCTGTTCAATCGTGGCGGCTTCCATCGCCATGGCGCATCCTCGCTCTGTTCCGTGTCCCCGGTCCGGGGGTGCCCCGCCGGGGCAACCGTTCAGGGCAAGAAGGTAGGGGGCTGGGCGCGGTTTGTCACCCCTCGGGCCGTGGATTTGTGGCCCTGCGCGGGGTGTGGGTATGGCGCGGGGCCACACCGGAGGCATTGGGCCGTGCGGCAGTGGGCTGGTCCGCCGCCCCCGATCCAACCGGGGACGGGGGCGGCGGACCGCCGGTCTTACGACTCCGCCGCCATGTAGGTCGGCAGCCAGCGTTCGTTCACGTCCTTCAGGCGCTTCAGCGAAACGATCTCGCCAGCGCTGGAGGACAGGGCCGCGCCACGCGTTTCGCCCAGCACCGTGACCGGGACGCCCGCCGCCTTGGCCTTCTCCTGCACCGTCGCCGCCACGTCCGGGCGGACGGCCAGCACGTAGCGGGCCTGGTCCTCGCCGAACAGAACGCGCGGGTGGGCGTTGTCCAGCGCGGGCAGATGCGCGCCGATGCCGCTGGCCAGCGCCATTTCCGCGATGGTGACGATCAGGCCGCCGTCGGCCACGTCGTGGCTCGACGCCACCAGACCCTCGCGGATCAGGCCGCGCACGAAATCGCCGTTGCGGCGCTCCACCGCCAGATCCACCGGCGGCGGCGGGCCGTCCTCGCGGCCCAGGATTTCGCGCAGGAACAGCGACTGGCCGATGTGGCGGCCCGGTTCGCCGATGGCGAGGATGACGTCGCCTTCCGCCTGGAAGGCGATGCCGACCGCGATCATCGCGTCGGGCAGGGTGCCGACGGCACCGATGGCCGGGGTGGGCAGGATCGCTTCGCCGTTCGTCTCGTTGTAGAGCGAGACGTTGCCCGACACGACCGGGAAATCCAGCGCCGTGCATGCCTGGGAAATGCCCTGAACCGCACCGACGAACTGGCCCATGATGCGGGGCTTTTCGGGGTTGCCGAAATTCATGTTGTCGGTGATGGCCAGCGGCAGGGCACCGACCGCCGACAGGTTGCGCCACGCCTCGGCCACCGCCTGCGCGCCGCCGCGCACCGGATCGGCCAAGCAATAGCGCGGGGTGCAATCGGTGGTGATCGCCACCGCCTTGGTCTGGCCCGGCACGCGGACGACCGCCGCGTCGGCCTGACCCGACATGAATCGGGTGTCGCCGCCGACGAGGCTGTCATACTGCTCCCAAATCCAGCGCTTGGAGGCCAGATCGGGGCAGGCGAACAGCGTTTCCAGGGCCTCGCCCAGCGACAGGCTGTAGCCGTCGAACACGCTGTCCGGCACCTCGGCCGCCGCCGGGGTCGGTTCCCACGGGCGGTCATACTCCGGCGCGGCGTTCGACACCGGGGCGATCGGCATGTCGCACCAGGTTTCGCCATACATCTTGATGACGAGGTTGCCGGTGTCGGTCAGCGTGCCGATGACGGCGAAATCCAGCTCCCACTTGTCGAAGATGGCCTTGGCCACCTCTTCCCGACCGGGCTTCAGGATGATGAGCATGCGCTCCTGGCTTTCGGAGAGCATGATCTCATAGGGCGTCATCGCCTGTTCGCGCATCGGCAGGCTGTCGAGCGTCAGCTCGATGCCAAGACCGCCCTTGCCCGCCATTTCGACCGACGAGGAGGTCAGACCGGCGGCCCCCATGTCCTGGATGGCGACGATGGCGTCGGTGGCCATCAGCTCCAGGCAGGCTTCGATCAGCAGCTTTTCGGTGAAGGGGTCGCCAACCTGCACGGTCGGGCGCTTCTCCTCCGAATCCTCGGTGAATTCGGCCGAGGCCATGGTGGCCCCGTGGATGCCGTCGCGCCCGGTCTTGGAGCCGACATAGACCACCGGGTTGCCGATGCCCGCCGCCGCCGAATAGAAGATGTTGTCGGCCTTGGCCACGCCCACGGTCATCGCGTTGACCAGGATGTTGCCGTTGTAGGCCGGGTGGAAGTTGGTTTCGCCGCCCACGGTGGGGACGCCGACGCAGTTGCCATAGCCGCCGATGCCCGACACCACGCCCGCCACCAGATGGCGGGTCTTGGGGTGGTCGGGCGCGCCGAAGCGCAGGGCGTTCATGTTGGCGATGGGGCGCGCGCCCATGGTGAACACGTCGCGCAGAATGCCGCCCACGCCGGTCGCCGCACCCTGGTAGGGTTCGATGTAGGACGGGTGGTTGTGGCTTTCCATCTTGAAGATGACGGTGTCGCCGTCGCCGATGTCGACCACGCCCGCGTTTTCACCGGGGCCGCAGATCACCTGCGGGCCGGTGGTGGGCAGCGTCTTCAGCCAGCGCTTGGAGGATTTGTAGGAGCAATGCTCCGACCACATCACCGAAATGATGCCCATTTCGGTGAAGGTCGGGACGCGGCCCAGAATCTCCAGGGCGTTCTTGTATTCCGCTTCGGACAGGCCGAATTCGCGGGCCAGTTCCAGGGTGACGGGGCGCTCTTGCGCGCGGGTCGCTTCGGCGGTCACGACAGGGCCTCCACCAGACCATCAAACATCGGCTTGCCGTCGGTGTTGCCGTGCAGGCCCTCCACCGCGTCTTCGGGGTGCGGCATCAGGCCCAGCACGGTGCGCTTGGCGTTGAAGATGCCGGCGATGTCGGACACCGAGCCGTTGGGGTTGCCGCGCGGGTCCGCGCGGGTCTCGTCGGCGACGTAGCGGAAGGCCACCTGGCCTTCGCCCTCCAGCCGCCGGATCGTGTCGGCGTCGGCCCAATAATTGCCGTCGCCATGGGCGACCGGGTAACGCACGATCTGCCCCTTGGCGTATTTCGCCGTGAAGGGGCTGTCGGTGTTCTCCACCCGCAGATGCTGGACGCGGCAGACGAATTTCAGCCCGCCGTTGCGCATCAGCGCGCCGGGCAGCAGACCGGCTTCGGTGATGATCTGGAAGCCGTTGCAGACGCCCAGCACCCGCACGCCCTGATCGGCCCGCGCCTTCACCTCGCGCATGATCGGCGAATGCGCCGCCATGGCGCCGGAGCGCAGGTAATCGCCATAGGAAAAACCACCGGGCACGACGATCAGATCGACCTTGGGCAGTTCGGTGTCGCGGTGCCAGACCAGATACGGCTTGGTTCCGCTGGCGGCTTCCAGCGCGGCGACGGCGTCGCGTTCGCGGTTGGAGCCGGGGAAAACGACGATGGCGGCCTTCATGGGGCGGGCAAAATCCGGCATCAAGGGGGGAGTTGTTCGGGCCGGACACTAAAGCCGCCGCCCCGCCAAAGCAAGGGCGGCGGTCCGCAAAATCACGCGACTCTCGCATGCCGCCCGCTCACAGGGCCCCGTTTCACATGCCGGGCGCGTCTTCCTCGGGATAGGCGGTGATGTGGTGCAGGGACAGGTCGGCCCCCTTGTATTCCTGCTCGGGATCCAGCCGGATGCCGACGGTGCGCTTCAGCACGCCATAGACGGCATAACCGGCGGCCAGCCCGAACAGCGCCCCGCCCAGCGTGCCGACGGTCTGCGCGGCCAGCGACACCCCGCCCAGGCCGCCCAACGTCTCCTGCCCGAACACACCGGCCAGCAGGCCGCCGGTCAGGCCGCACAGCCCGTGCAGCGGCCACACGCCCAGCACGTCGTCGATCTTCCAATTGATCTGGCACTTGTTGAAGGCCCAAACGAACAGCAGCCCGGCGATGCCGCCAACGGCCAGCGCCCCCAGCGGGTGCATGATGTCCGACCCGGCGCAGACGGCGACCAGACCGGCCAACGCCCCGTTGTGGACAAAGCCCGGATCGGTCCGGCTGATGAGGAGCGAGGTGATGATGCCGCCAACCATCGCCATCAGCGAATTCAACGCCACCAGACCCGACACGCCGTCGAGCGTCTGCGCGCTCATCACGTTGAAGCCGAACCAGCCGACGCACAGCACCCAGGCCCCCAGCGCCAGGAACGGGATGTTGGACGGCGGGATGGCGATCAGCGAGCCGTTGGCCCGGTAGCGCCCGCGCCGGTTGCCCAGATTGAGCACCGCGCCCAACGCCACCCAGCCGCCAAAGGCGTGCACCACCACCGATCCGGCGAAATCATGGAAGGGCTGGCCGAAGGTCGCCGTCATCCAGGCTTGCAGGCCGAACCGCGTCCCCCACAGACTGCCTTCCACCAGCGGGTAGAACAGGCCGATCAGCGCGGCGGTGGCGGCCAGCTGCGGCCAGAATTTGGCGCGTTCGGCGATGCCGCCCGACACGATGGCGGGAACGGCGGCGGCGAAGGTGGCCAGGAAGAAGAACTTGACCAGATCATAGCCATAGGCGGCGAAGCCGGGGCCGCCCTTGCCGACCAGGGTCTTGGCATCGACCAGGAAATCGACGCCATAGGCCACGCTGTAGCCGACGACGAAATAGACCAAGGTCGAAACGGCGAAGTCCGACAGGATCTTCACCAGCGCGTTGACCTGATTTTTGCGCCGGACGGTCCCAACCTCCAGCAGGGCGAAACCGCAGTGCATCGCCAGCACCATGACCGCGCCAATCAGGACGAACAGAACGTCGCCCCCCGTCTTTGCCGCATCCATTTGCACAAACCTTCAGCGTTATGCCTAAATAATAGGCAATCTGCTAACAGATCGTGCAGTTTTGCGCAAGCGCGGAAGTGCCGACGGAGCGGGCAGGGGCCAAGAAAACAGCGCAAAAGGCGGGCGAACCCGATCCGGGCTGCCCGTTTCCTGCGCAAGAAGGATGCCAAGTGATGAGGGTTTGGGCGGGTGATGCCCGAACGGGGGCATTTCAAGGCACCCAGCCCGCCCGCCGCAACGGTGGGAACCCGGTCCGGGCGGCGCTGTGATGTCCGCTGATGGGGCAGGCCGACGCGCGGACACCCGCCAGTGGGAATCAACCCAAAATTGGGCCTTGCGCATTCTTTCTGTTGGCCCACTATGAGGCTTGGTCGCCGTGTGGACCGGACAATACGGGCCGGCGTCGGCCCACCGCAAGGTGGCCCGACCGAACGCAGGGGGGTTACGTCCCTGCCCGGCGGCCACCCTTCCATCGCCTTGCGCGTTGCGAAGGCGTCTGTTGAGGGCGGAAGACCTGGCCGCCGCACTTTCCCGTACGGGTGAGTTGAGGGTTTATCCCAAGAGATCCGCAATAGGGCACGGCTCAGACGCAAAGGCCCGGCTTCGGTCGGGCCTTTTGGTGTCACCAACCGCTTCCGGGCCGTCGCCGTCTGCGAGCAGGGTGATCGTGACGTTTGCGGCAACGACGATGGCTTGAGGGGTGGCCGGAACTCGTATAGGGTGAGCGCGCGCCGGGCACATACAAGCCGGCTGCATCCCAAGGGTGCATGGGGAGGTTATGGCTATCCCCACCGGCGCGCCTCCGCCAACCAAAAATTGTTTCTTGCAAATTTTTGCCACGGCTCCATTGTGTGCCTTGGCTGCCGTGTGGACCGGACAATACGGGCTGGCGTCGGCCCACCGAAAGGTGGCCCGACCGAACGCAGGGGGGTTACGTCCCTGCCCGGCGGCCACCCTTCCATCGCCTTGCGCGTTGCGAAGGCGTCTGCTGAGGGCGGAAGACCCAGCCGCCGCACTTTCCCGCAAGGGCGAGTTGAGGGCTTGACCCAAGGGATCCCGGATGGCATCGGGCTCAGACGCAAAGGCCCGGCTTCAGCCGGGCCTTTTGGTGTCCGGATGGCCACCGGGCGGCCTGGGTGACGTTCCGCGACGGGGGCGTTTGCGCACCCACGCCGGAACGCGGAGTCTCTCTCGGGGCGCGGCTTCCTGGACAGGATCGGTGGGCCGCTGATGTGGTTGTGGCGGTTGCCGGATCAGCCGCCGGTCAGGCGTCCGGTCCAGTCCTCCACCGCGTCGCGGGTCAAACGTCGGTCGGCGAGGGTCTTCCAGCTTTGGGCCAGTGCGGGCAGGGCGGCCATGTCGGTCAGCGCCGCGCGGTCGAGCGTGTCGACATAGAGCACCCGCAGCAGGCGGGTGAGCGGCCAGTCGGGGCAGGGGCGTTCGACCAGGGTCAGGCGGTCGGCGGGGCCGATGGAGCCGCCCTCGATCACCCGATAATACCAGCCGGTGCGGCCGGTGGTCTGCACCCGCTTGGCCATGTCGGGCACGCCGAAGCGGTGGTTCAGCTTCCAACAGGGTTGGCGGGCCTGCGCCACCTCCAGCAGGGCGGTGCCGACGCGCAGGCGGTCGCCCAGACAGACGTCCGCCTCCGTCACCCCGTCGGTGCACAGATTTTCACCAAACGCGCCCGGTGCGTCCAGATGCGGCACGCTCGCCCCCAACTCGGCCCGCCACGCGGCGTGGTGGTCGAGCGGGTAATGGTGGATCGCCTTGTCCGGCCCGCCATGGACCCGGCGGTCGGCCTGTTCGTCGTCGAGAAAGCCGTTCACCCCAACGGCGCGCGGGCCATCGACCGGGGCCTTGTGGATGGCGCTGGTCCGCCCCTCCGGCCCGAAGGGAGCGACGCGGCCAACCAGAACGGCGCGCAGGGGGAGGTCGATCATCGGGGGGCCTGTTTCGCTTTGCCAGCCGTTGCTTTGCCAGCCGTCGTTTTGGCCGCGCGCGCCTGTTCCTGCAGGCTGACGTAATGGTGCCAGACCAGCTTGGCGGCGAGGCTGCGGTGGGGTCGCCAGGGTTCGGCGACGGCCAGAAGCTGCGCCGGGGTGGGTTTGTCGGCCCAGCCCTTCAGACGCTGCACGCCCAGTTGAATGGCAAGGTCGCCGACGGGCCAGATGTCGGGCCGGTCCTGCGCCATCATCAGATAGACCTCGGCGCTCCAGCGCCCGATTCCCTTCAGGGTGACAAGGGCGGCGATCGCTTCTTCGTCGGGCATCCTGTGGATGGCGTCGAAATCCAGACGGCCATCGGCCACCGCCTGGGCCAAGCCACGGGCGTAGCCGACCTTTTGCCGGGAAAAGCCGCAGGCGCGCAGGGTGTCGTCGTCGGTGTTGAGAATAGTGTCGGGCGTCACGTCGCCCAAACGGGAACGCAGCTTGTCCCACAGCGCCAGCGCGACCGTGGTGGAGAGCTGCTGTTCCATCACCATGCGCAGCAGGCCGATGAAACCGCTGGGGCGGGAGAAATCACGCCGCAGGGGGCCGCCGACGCGCAGGCATTCGGCAAAGATCGGGTCGAGGGCGGCGAGACGGGCGGTCTGATCGTCGATGCTCATGAACCGCCGCCCCCGATCCCTGTGGTCCGCGCGATCAGGCCACCAGCTCGATGGCGTAATCCTCGATCACCGTGTTGGCGAGCAGCTTGGTGCACATCGCCTCAACCTCCGCACGGGCGGCGGTTTCGTCGGTGCTGGTCAGTTCCAGTTCGATCACCTTGCCGACGCGGATGTCGTTGACACCCGAAAAGCCCAGCGTTTGCAGCGCGTGGGCGATCGCCTTGCCCTGGGGATCCAGAACGCCGCGCTTGAGGGTGACGTGAACCTTGGCCTTCATCGGATGTCGCTCGCTAAAGGATAGAAGTGGGGGCGGGTGGAATCGGGTTACTGAAGGGTCTTGGGGCCTTTGACGTCGCTGGGGCCGCCCTCGGGCAGAATGCCCAGGCGGCGCGCGACCTCCTGATAGGCCTCCTCGACCTTGCCGAGATCCTGGCGGAAACGGTCCTTGTCCAACTTCTCGTTGGTTTTCACGTCCCACAGGCGGCAATTGTCCGGGCTGATCTCGTCGGCCAGCACGATGCGCATCTCGTCATTTTCCCACAGGCGGCCGAATTCCAGCTTGAAATCGACCAGCCGCAGCCCGTTGCCGAGGAACAGGCCCGACAGGTAATCGTTCACCCGCAGGGACAGCGCCACCATGTCGTCCAGGTCGGCCGGGGCGGCCCAGCCGAAGGCGGTGATGTGCTCCTCCGACACCATCGGGTCGTTCAGCTCATCGGACTTGTAATAATACTCGATGATCGAACGCGGCAGCGGCGTGCCTTCCGGGATGCCGAAACGCTTGGACAGCGACCCGGCGGCGACGTTGCGCACGACGACCTCGATCGGGATGATCTCGACCTCGCGCACCAGCTGTTCGCGCATGTTCAGACGGCGCACGAAATGGGTGGGCACGCCGATTTCCGACAGCCGACTCATCAGATATTCGGAGATGCGGTTGTTCAGCACCCCCTTGCCGGTGATGACGCCCTTCTTCTGGTTGTTGAAGGCGGACGCGTCGTCCTTGAAGTACTGCACCAGAGTGCCGGGTTCCGGCCCTTCGAACAGAACCTTCGCCTTGCCTTCATAGATGCGCCGGCGTCGTGTCATCGCGTGGTCGTCCAAATGCGTAAGGACCGGTCAAGAGAGCTTGCCGGTCCAGGAAGGTGCGACCAGTCATATAGCAAGCCGGTCGGGGGAACACAATGTCGGGGGAACGCGACCTCGGGGTGCCGAGTGCGCGAGGCTCCGCTCACCCGAGATCCACCGGGGCGAAGGGGGTTTCGAAGGGGCGGCCGGGGGCGAAGAGCCAGGACGGGGTCAGGTCGGGGCGGTCGCGGTGGGGCAGGGCGATCAGCGCGCTCGACACCGTGCCGAATCCCATGGGCAGGCGGAAATCCATCGCCCCGCGCTCGCCCTTCTCGCCTTCCCATATCCGGCTGCCCAGCAGGGTCGGCCATTGCCCCCATTCCGGGGTTTCGCCGTCGGGCGGGGTGTTGTGGTCGAACAGCGGGTGATAGAGGGCGATGCGCGGGTCGCGGGGGTCGTCCAGATCACGGGCGGTCAGCATGTGGGTGCCGGGGGGAACCTCTGTCACCTCGGGCCGATGGCGCGGGGAGTCGCCGCGATGGCGGACCAGATAGGCGTTCGTGTTGTCGGCGACCAGCAGGTTGAAGGGGCGGTAGGCCCGGGTGTCGAGCGCGGCCAGCGCGCGGGCGGCGTCGGCGGCGTCGGCGTGGTCGAGCGCGTCGAGCACCAGTTCCCCGCGCGAGCGTTTGCCGGTTTCCGGCCCCAGCGTGCCTTCCCGGTTCAGGACGACGGCGACCAGCCCTTCATCGTTCAACCCCAGCCAGGAACCGCCCGCCAACTCATCCAGTCCGGCCACCACGTTCGGGCGGTCGGGCCAATGGCGGCCGGGCGGCTGGGACGGGCGTCCGGCCATCTCGTCGCGGTTGGCGGCCAGGCGCAACGGCCAGGTTGCGTCTGGTTGCCGCAGAAGGATCACGCTGCACATGGGAACCTTGTCATCTTGATGGCGCACCCCTTATGTCGGCCCGATATGTCGGCGGGCCATCCCGTCTCCGCAAGGGGGTGGTTGCCCAACGGACGCTTGCCCCCCCTGACGCTTGATCGTGACGGCGGCCCCCATCCGGCTGTATAATCAGCCAACTGGGAGCGAAATCCAAACGCGTGCACCCCAAACGCGTCTCACCAAATGCAAGGAGCCGAGGTCCATGACGACCTTCGATGACCGCGAAAAGGCCTTCGAGAACAAGTTCCAGCACGACGAAGACCTGCTGTTTCGCATCCGCACGCGCCGCGACACGCTCGCGGGTCTGTGGGCCGCCGGGCTGATGGGGATGACGGAGGAGGAGGCCAAGGCCTACGCCCGTCAGATCGTCGAGGTGGACATCGGCACGCCGGGGCCGCACGACATCCGCGACCGCATCACCGCCGACCTGCACGCCAAGGGCGTGGACATCTCCGACCACCGGGTTGAAAAGGAGATGGCCCATCTCCTTGACCTTGCCCGTCAGCAGGTGACGACCGAGTAAAGCAGGGCCGAATAAAGCGGGGCCGAGCAAAGCAGGGCCGAGAACAGGCCGGACCGGCACGGCGGCGGGTGTCTCCGCTGCCGTCCGTCTTGATGTCAGCGTTCCGGTTCGGGTTTGATGCCCGCGTCCTTCATGGCGTGCATCAGGTCCAGAATGACCGTGCTGATGTCGGGAAAGGCCAGGGCCACGGCGCGGCGGTCGGGGTCGAGCCGGACGACGTGGGCGATCTGCCGCCCGCCCACGCCGGGCACCTCCGTGCAGCTCAGCTCCAGCCGCAGCTTGCCGCCGATGGCGTGGTGGAACTCCTCCGGCGGCAGATCGACCAGCAGGCCGCGCGTGCTCCAGTTGATCGTCGTGCAACGCCGCCCTTCCGCCAGCACGGTCAGCGGTGGGTCGAGGTAACGGATGGCGCGGCGGTGTTCGATCCCATTGGGTGGGCGCGCACCGGTGTCGTGCTGGTCCAGCTTGCGCTTGGCGGCTTCCTTGGTGCGGTCGTCCACCCCGTCCTTGCTGGTCATCAAGGTCGCCTGCACCCGGCGTTCCACCCCGTGGCGGAACTCGTCGTCGGCGCCGAATCGCAGCGCCTTGGCAAAATGGTCCTTGGCGGCGGTCAGCAGGGCGTTGCGGCCCTTGTCGTCGCCGCGATGGCCGCAGCGTTCGGCCTGGATCAACAGCGTGTCGACGCTGCGCTGGTAGACGCCGCGCTGGACGATCTTGGTCAGTTCGCGGAACTCGGCGGCGCGGACGCTGGGAAACTCCTTGGCCTTCAGCATCTCGGCCATCGCGGTTGCCAGCGCGTCGATCTGGTCGGGGGCGGCGGTGTCCGCCTCCCGCCGCATGCGGCGCATCAGATCCTCGGCCTTGCGGAGCAGGGCGTCTTCGATCTTCTGGCGTTGGGCGGCATCAATGACCGGCATGGCGCGCAACCCCGGCGGGACGTTTGGTTCAGGATACACCGACCACCGGGCGGGCGACAGCGGCGTGTGCTCGTTCGCGGTGGCCTGCCGGTCAACGCGGGCGGGGCTTGGCCCGCGCGGTCGGTTCGGCCTCCAGCGGGTTGTCGGGCCAGTAATGCTTTGGGTACTGCCCCTTCAGATCGGCTTTGACCGCCTTGTAGGCGTTGGCCCAGAAGCTGGCGAGGTCGCGCGTGACCTGCACCGGACGGCGGGCGGGCGACAGCAGATGCAGCAGCAGCGGGACCCGGCCCCCGGCGATGCGCGGGGTTTCGGCCAGCCCGAACATCTCTTGCAGCCGCACCGCCAGCACCGGTTCATCGCCGCTGTAATCGATCGGCACGCGCGACCCGCTGGGCACGGTGATGTGGGTGGGGGCTTCGGCGTCCAGGCGGTTTTTCAGCTCCCACGGCAGGAGGGCGCGCAGGGCGTTGGACAGATCGACGCGCTCCAGATGGGCGCGGCGCGACACGCCGTCCAGGAAGGGGGCGAGCCAGTCCTCCAACGTGGCGAGCAGGGCGGCGTCGGACAGATCCGGCCACTCCTCCCCCTCGCGCTGACGCAGGAAGGCGACGCGGGTGCGCCAGCTCCGCAGCTCGTCCGACCAGGGCAGAACCTCCAGCCCCAGGGCGCGGACCCCCTCGATCATCGCGGCGGTGATGGCCCCGGCGGGAGGGTTGGCCAGACGCTCGTCCTTCAGGATCAGGGCGAACAGCATCCGGCGGCGGCGGGCCAACACCGCCTGTTCGCGCGCGTCCCAGGCGACGATGGTCTCCAGGCGGATGTGGTCGGCGAACAGCTCCTCCAGATCGGCCAGGGCGACCGGGGCGGCGAGGAAGATTCGCGACTCGCGCGCCGCCCCGTCCAGATCGGCCACCGCCAGCCATTCCTCCGCCGACAGCGGTTCGGCGTCCTGGAAATAGGCCCCGCGCCCGCCCGACAGCCGGTATTGCGCCGCCACCCCGCCCGGCGCGCCGCCGGGGCGGCGCTGGCCGATGCGGTCGGGGTAGGCCAGCGCCACCAGCGGACCAACCGCGTGGCTGTCGCCGCCGGTCGGCCCCGCCTCCTCGCGCAGGCCCAGCTGCCGCCGCCAGTTGCGCGCCTGCTTCAGCGCCTGTTGCGCCGCCCCCCGGTCCAGGCTGAGGCCCCGCGCGGCCCCGCGCCCGCCCTGTTCCTCGCCGCGCAGCAGATCGACGCGCAGGCGCAGGTCGGCGTCGCGGAATCCGGGGGCGGCGCGCAGGATGTCGCGTTCGCCCAGCAGTGCGGCGACCAGACAGGCGAGCGCGCCATGCCCCAGCCGCCGCCCGGTCAGCATCATGTGCGACAGCCGGGGGTGGACGCCGAATCCGGCCATGCGGCGGCCGTGCGGGGTGATGGCCCCGTCCGCCGTCATCGCTCCCAACCCGGCCAGCAAGCCGCGCGCCTGCGCCAGCGCCGGGGCGGGCGGTGGGTTGAGCCAGCACAGCGCGGCGGGATCGGCCACGCCCCACACTGCCAACTCCAGCGCCAGCGGGGCAAGATCGGCGTCAAGGATCTCCGGCGCGCTGAAGGGGGCGAGCGCCTTGTGCGTCGCCTCCGGCCACAGGCGGTAGCAGACGCCCGGCTCCAGGCGTCCGGCGCGGCCCCGGCGCTGTTCCGCCGACGCCTGACTGACCTTCACCGTCACCAGCCGCGTCATGCCTGCGCGCGGGTCGAATCGCGGGACGCGCATCAGGCCGCTGTCGATGACGATGCGGATGCCGTCGATGGTCAGGCTGGTTTCGGCGATGGCGGTGGCCAGCACAATCTTGCGCTGGCCGGGCGGGGCGGGGGCGATGGCGCGGTCCTGCGCCTCGGCGCTCAAATCGCCGTAGAGCGGGGCGACCACCACATCCCCGCCCAGATCGATCTTTTCCAACAGGCTTTGCACCCGGCGGATCTCGCCGGTGCCGGGCAGGAAGACCAGGGCGTTGCCGGTGTCCTCGCGCAGGGCGCGGCGGATGGCGGCGGCGACCGCGTCCTCGATCCGTCCGCCCGGCGGCGGGGCGTCGAGATGGCGGGTTTCGACCGGAAAGGCGCGGCCCTGGCTCGTCACCATCGGGGCGTCGCCCCGGGCCGAGTCGCCCAGCAGGGCGGCGACGGGTCCGGCGTCGAGCGTGGCCGACATCACCACCAGCCGCAGATCCTCGCGCAGCGCCCCACGCGCCTCCTGCACCAGGGCCAGCGCCAGATCGCTGTCGATGCCGCGTTCGTGGAACTCGTCGAACAGCACCGCGCCGACGCCCGGCAATTCGGGATCCTCCTGAAGCTGGCGCAGGAACAGGCCGTCCGTCACCACCTCGATCCGGGTGCGCGGGCCGACGCGGGTGTCGAGCCGGACCCGGTAGCCGACGGTCTCGCCCACCGATTCGCCCAGCATCGCCGCCATGCGCCGGGCCGCCGCGCGCGCGGCCAGCCGACGCGGCTCCAGAACCAGGATCTTGCCCCCGCCCAACCACGCCTGATCGAGCAGCGCCAGCGGGACCCGCGTGGTTTTGCCCGCACCGGGCGGGGCTTGCAGCACGGCCACCCCGCGCGACTCCAGGGCGGCGAGCAGGTCGGGCAGCACCGGGTCGATCGGCAGGACGGGCAGGGTGGGCGGCGGAATCGGGTGGCGGGTGTCGGTCATGGCCGACTGTGCTGCCGGGAAACCGACGGAAAGGCAACCGGATTTCCCCATTGCGCCTTCGTCCAACCGTCCCCCAGGCCCCCCTGTCCATCCACGCTCAAAGCGGGTCGCGGGCGATCCACAGGGCGGTCAGATCATCGTACAGGCCGGTGCCGAATCGCTCGGCAAAGCGCGCCATCAGCCAGGGAAAGGGGTGTTCGGGCGCGGTGCGCACCGCCTCCTCCACCAGATCGGCCAAGCCCAGCTCCCCCAGCATGGTGTCGCTGCGGTCGCGCGCCTCGGTCAGCCCGTCGGAATAGAGGAACAGCGTGTCGCCGGGCAGGAAGCGGGTGACGCGCGTCTCATACTCGGCGTCGGCGAAGGCCCCCAGCAGCATGCCCGACGCGTCGAGCGTGCGGAACCCGCCCCGGCTGCCCAGCAGCGGATTCGGGGCACCGGCGGCGGCGTAGAGCAGCGTGTCACGCGCCGGGTCGATCACCCCGTAAAAGGCGGTGGCGAACTGCCCGACGGTCAGGATGTCGGTCAGCCGCTGGTTCAACTGGGTCATCAGCCGGGCGGGGTCGCGCAGTTCCTCGGCCGGCGTGCGGGTCAGCAGGGTGTGCAGGCGAAAGGCGTTGATGGCCGACGCGATGCCGTGCCCCGACAGATCGGCAACGAAGACACCGACCTGCCCACCGCCAATTTCGAACGCCGTCCAGAAATCGCCGCCGACCTCGTGGGAGGTTTGAAAGACCGGGTCGATTCGCAGACCGTTGCGCCCGGCCATCGCCTCCAGCCACTCGGAGTCGGGGACCAGCGCCAATTGCATGGAACGGGCCTGTTTCAGGTCGCGCTCCACCCGTTCGTGGAAGGCGCGCAACTCCCTCACCATGGCGCGGCGTTCCAGATGGTACCGGACGCGGGCGACGCATTCGCCGGGGTTGATCGGCTTGGCGAGCAGGTCGGTGGCCCCGGCCTGGAAGCACAGCGAGCGGATCTGGTCGGTTTGCCGGGTGCTTTGCATCAGGATCGGCAGGTCGCGCCAGCGCGGGTTGGCGCGCAGGATGCGGCACAGCGCCATGCCATCGATGGGGGGCAATTGGGCGTCGATCATCAACAGATCGGGGTCGAACGCCTCGATCTGGTCCATCAGCTCCGGCCCGTCGGTGGCGAAGGCCACCTTGTCGATGCCGATCCATTGCAGGAAGCGGGCAAGCGTGCGGCGGTTGAACCGGCTGTTGTCGGCGATCAGGACCCGGAAATCCCCCAGCGGGAGTCCCAGATCCAGGCCATAGAGCGAGGCGGGAGTTTCGATAGAACCCTCCATGCGCCCCGCCCTCCGCGCGGGTTCCGCCGTCAGGCGTCGATGGTGAAAACCTTGTGCAGCTTGGCCAGCGTGATGAGGCGCTGCACCTCGTCCCGCGCGCCGCGCATGGTGAAGTCCAGCTTCTTTTTCTGCGCCGTGTCGCGGGCGATGATGAACATGCCCAGACCGGAGGAATCAACGAAATCCAGCCCCGACAGATCGAAAACCATCCGGTGGCCCGCCGGACGGTCGAAGGCGGCGATCACCGAACGGAAGGTGTCATGGTCGGAAAAGGTCATCCGGCCCTGCAGGCGGATTTCGGTGCTGGTGGGACCATCGATAACGGTGAAGTCCATGGCGGCGCTCCGTGGTTGTTCCCGGACCCAACGCGGGGCGGGGATCGAATGGTCCGGTGACGTCATCAGCATGACCTGAGCCTTCATCTTACGATGCAAAAGATTTCATTTTGATGACAGCCCGTGTTGTGTGGGCCGTCACTTGCGGGCTTATCACACGCAGCTGTTCACATGCGCAAGTGTCCTTATTGTGAACATGGGGGTGTCTGGCATTTTAAGAAATAATACACACGATCGCCGCGATGGATCGCATTTTTGCATCCCGATCGCGGCACCGTCCCGGTTGGGACCGTCGGGCGGGACCGGGCGCTGTGGTCGCGGTTTGCCCGCCGGGCCGCTTGTCGTGTAGGCTTGTGGGACACCGGGGGATCCTTCACCACAAGGACGGGCGATGAGCACCGAAATCCGCACCTTCATCATTCCCGACGCTGCCGCCGACGAGGCGCAGCTCCGGCTGTCCAATTTCCTGCGGACGGTCGAGGTCCAGCGCATTGATACGGCCTACGCCGTGGACGGCTGGCGTGTGCTGGTCCTCTACGCCGATTTGCGGCGCAAGGAGGAATCGCAGCAGATCGAGGCGGCGATCGCCGCCGCCCTCAACGGCTGGCGCGACCGCGTGGCCGCTCGCGAAGGCGTGCCGCGCGAGGTCATCCTGCCCGACGATCTGGTGCAGGAGATTGCCCGGTTCGCCCCGACCACCGAGCATGAATTGTCGATCATCGTCGGCGGGCGCGATCTGCCGGTGCCGTTGCAAGGGGCGGAAATCGTCCAGGTCGTGCGGTCCACCCTGGATCTGCTGATCGACTGAGCCGGCCGGGGCCTGCGGGCCGGGGCGGTCCTTTTGGGGCGCGTCCGGCCCGACCGACTATATCTTGTGGGTGCGGGTGACGGCGCGGCGTGCCCCGCGCGCCCGGACGGGTGGTTTTTGAAACGCATTGTTCACCCCGCAACCGGTTCGCCCGGTCGGAATCGGACCGACCCGAGTCGCGCCCTTCCGCCCGGTGTCGTGGCGATGGCGATCATCCCCGAGTCGTCCCAAGGGGCCTGATGGTGGCGATCTGTGGAAAAGCCCACAAAATCTTGCGTTCCCAACCCCTGGCGCTGTTGAAAACCGGGTGGACAAAGCGGTCGCAAAACGCCGCGCTTCTGAGGCGGTTTTTAAAAAGCCGGTCGCGGTCCTGAGGGCGGCCTGGAAAATGGCGGAAACGCTGGGCGTGCTGGATTTGGTCGCAGTTTTCCGTGTCAACCACAATATGTGGTGTCCGGGGCCGTTCGGCCTCTTGCCTGTGGGGGCGTCGGTGTCTAGGATGACATCAACCTTACAGCAACCGACGACCAGCGACCAGCGCAAGCGTGTGCCGCGTCGTCACCTTGCTTTGTCGAGATTCATCAGGGGATAGCGGGACCATGCGGATCGAGCGTCGTTTTACGAATGAAGCCCAGGATGCGTACGCCAGCCTTGGCTTCCGTCGCGCCACCAGCGAAATCCGCAACCCCGACGGTTCGATCGTTTTCCAGCAGACCAACATCGAGGTGCCGGAAGGCTTCAGCCAGGTCGCCAGCGACATTCTGGCCCAGAAGTATTTCCGCAAGGCCGGTGTGCCCGCCGCCCTGAAGCCGGTTGAGGAGAACACCGTTCCCTCCTGGCTGTGGCGCAAGGAGGCCGACACCGAGAAGCTGGCGGCCCTGCCCAAGGAAAAGCGTTTCGTCGGCGAAAGCTCCGCCCGTCAGGTGTTCGACCGTCTGGCCGGGACCTGGACCTATTGGGGCTGGAAGGGCGGTTATTTCGATCAGGAGGCCGACGCGCGCGCCTTCTTCGACGAAATGCGCTTCATGCTGGCTGCCCAGATGGCGGCACCCAACAGCCCGCAATGGTTCAACACCGGCCTGCATTGGGCCTATGGCATCGACGGCCCCAGCCAGGGCCATTTCTACGTCGATTTCAAGACCGGCCTGCTGACCTCCTCGGCCTCGGCCTATGAGCACCCGCAGCCGCACGCCTGCTTCATCCAGTCGGTCGCCGACGACCTCGTGAACGAGGGCGGCATCATGGATCTGTGGGTGCGCGAGGCGCGCCTGTTCAAGTACGGTTCCGGGACCGGCTCCAACTTCTCCAAGCTGCGCGGCGAGGGCGAGAAGCTGGCGGGTGGCGGCAAGTCGTCGGGCCTGATGAGCTTCCTGAAGATCGGCGACCGCGCGGCGGGCGCGATCAAGTCGGGCGGCACCACCCGGCGCGCGGCCAAGATGGTCTCGGTGGACATGGATCACCCGGACATCGAAGGCTACATCGATTGGAAGGTGAACGAGGAGCAGAAGGTCGCCGCCCTCGTCACCGGTTCCAAGATCTGCCAGAAGCATCTGACGGCGGTGATGGCCGCCGCGCAAAGCGGGCTGGATCCCAAGGAAAACAAGGAGCTGAAGAAGGCCATCCTGGCCGCCCGCAAGGATCAGGTGTCGGAGAACTACATCCAGCGCGTGATCCAGTTCGCCGGTCAGGGCTTCAAGAGCATCGAGTTCAAGACCTACAACACCGATTGGGATTCGGAAGCCTACCTGACGGTGGCGGGCCAGAACTCCAACAACTCGGTGCGCGTGTCGAACGAGTTCGTCCAGGCCGTTCTGGATGACAGCGATTGGAACCTGATCGGTCGCACCAACGGCAAGGTCATGAAGACGCTGCGCGCCCGCGATCTGTGGGACAAGGTCGGCTACGCCGCCTGGGCCTGCGCCGATCCCGGCGTGCAGTTCGACAGCACCATCAACGAATGGCACACCTGCCCGGCGTCGGGGCGCATCAACGCCTCGAACCCGTGCTCGGAATACATGTTCCTCGACGACACCGCCTGCAATCTGGCGTCGTTGAACCTGATGACCTTCCGGTTGAAGGACGGCTCCTTCGACACCGAGGCGTTCGAACACGCCTGCCGTCTGTGGACCATCGTGCTGGAAATCTCCGTGCTGATGGCGCAGTTCCCGTCCAAGGAAATCGCCCAGCTCTCCTATGAATTCCGCACGCTGGGCCTGGGTTTTGCCAACCTCGGCGGCCTGCTGATGGCGTCCGGCCTGTCCTACGACTCGGACGAGGGCCGCGCCTATTGCGCCGGCATCTCCGCCGTCATGACCGGCGTGGCCTACGCCACCTCGGCGGAAATGGCGCAGGAGCTGGGGCCGTTCCCCGGCTATGACGCCAACCGCGACCACATGCTGCGGGTCATCCGCAACCACCGCCGGGCCGCCAACGGCGCGATGGACGGGTATGAGGGGCTGACCGTTGCCCCGGTCCCCTTCGTCGCCGACCTCTGCCCCGACCAGGATCTCGCCGCCGCCGCCGTGCGGGTGTGGGACGAGGCGCTGGAATTGGGCGAGGCCCATGGCTACCGCAACGCGCAGGCCACCGTGGTCGCCCCCACCGGGACCATCGGACTGGTGATGGATTGCGACACCACCGGCATCGAACCCGATTTCGCCCTGGTGAAGTTCAAGAAGCTGGCCGGTGGCGGTTACTTCAAGATCGTCAACCGTCTGGTCCCGGAAGCGCTGAAGACGCTGGGTTACAACCCGGAGCAGATCGGGGAGATCGAGCGCTACGCCGTCGGCCATGGCACGCTGAAGACCGCGCCGGGCATCGACCACGCCGCGCTGAAGGCCAAGGGCTTCACCGACGAGCTGCTGGAGCGGTTGGAAGGCAACCTCGCCACCGCCTTCGACATCAAGTTCGTGTTCAACCGCTGGACCATCGGGGCCGACTTCTGCGTGCAGACGTTGGGCGTGCCGATGGAGGCGCTGGACGCGCCGGGCTTTGACCTGCTGACCCATCTGGGCTTCAGCAAGGTGGAGATCGACGCCGCCAACACCTATTGCTGCGGCGCGATGACCCTGGAAGGCGCGCCCTTCCTGAAGGACGAGCATCTGCCGGTGTTCGATTGCGCCAACCCCTGCGGCCGCATCGGCAAGCGTTTCCTGTCCTGGCAGTCGCACATCACCATGATGGCGGCCTCGCAGCCCTTCATCTCCGGGGCCATCTCCAAGACCATCAACATGCCGAATTCGGCGACGGTGGAGGAGTGCAAGGACGCCTACATGCTGTCCTGGCGTCTGGGTCTGAAGGCCAACGCGCTGTACCGCGACGGCTCCAAGCTCAGCCAGCCGCTGCAAGCCGCCGTGCTGGAGGATGAGGAGGACGGCGAGACCATCGACGCGGTGGTCGAGGGGGCGAACGCCACCCGCACGCAGATCGTGTCCGAACGCATCGTCGAAAAGGTGGTCGAAAAGATCGTCGAGCGGAAGATCTCGTCGCGCGAACGCCTGCCGCACCGCCGCAAGGGCTACACCCAGAAGGCCAACGTCGGCGGCCACAAGATCTATCTGCGCACCGGCGAGTATGAGGATGGCCGCATCGGCGAAATCTTCATCGACATGCACAAGGAAGGGGCCGCCTTCCGCTCCTTGATGAACAACTTCGCCATCGCGGTGTCCATCGGCCTGCAATATGGCGTGCCGCTGGAGGAGTTCGTCGAGGCCTTCACCTTCACCCGGTTCGAGCCGTCGGGCATGGTGACGGGCAACGACACCATCAAGATGGCGACCTCGGTCATCGACTACATCTTCCGCGAGGTGGCGATCTCCTATCTGGGCCGCACCGATCTGGCCCACGCCACGCCGGAAGATCTGCTGCCCTTCACCGTCGGCAGCGGCGACAAGCAGGGCGACCTGCCGGACAACCCGCAGCCGTCGGACTTCGTCCGCCGTGTGGCCTCGACCGGCTATGTCCGCAACAACCTGCGCGTCCTGCACGGCGGCCATGGGCAGGTCCAGCGCGCCAGCGCGGCGGCGGCCCTGGCGGCGGCCGGCACCGACACCACCACCCAGGCGGTGGCGAGCGCGGCGCAGGGTGCTGTGGCGTCCAGCCCGGCGGTGGGCAGCGTGGTGGCCGCGCAAGGCCATGTTGCCGCCAGCGCCGTGACCAGCACCGCCTATGGCGGCAGCACCAGCGACCAGCGGTTTGACCGCATCCGCGAGGCGCGCGCCCGTGGCTATGAGGGCGATCCCTGCGGCGAGTGCGGCAACATGACCCTGGTGCGCAACGGCACCTGCCTGAAGTGCGACAGCTGCGGTTCGACCACCGGCTGCTCGTGATGGCAAAAGCCGTTGATCTCCCGATGATGAACGGCGCGCTGTAAAGACGACCAAAGGAAAAGGGGAGGGTGGGCAACCACTCTCCCCTTTTCGTTTGTCTGGCCTTGGCCAGTCCTCGGGCGTGTTGCGGGGCTTGACCGTCCGGCCTGTATCCATGGTAACATTTTCCTTAAGAATCAGGCCGGGCCACGCAGGCATCCGGGAGGACGCGCGCCATGGATTTCGCCGACGGAACGTTGGACAAGGCCGTTATGCCCGATTCCCTGATCCGGGCGACCGTTGAGCAGTGCGGGACCGGTTTGGTGTGGGTTGGGGGCGACGGCCTGATTGTCAGCGGCAACCCCTGTTTTGCCGAATGGGCCGGGCGTCCCGCGCGCGGCGGCGGGGGGGCTGGTCTGATCGGGCGGCCCTTGCTGACGGTGCTGGATCTGGGCGGCTGGGAATGGGGGGCGGTGTGGGCCGCCCTGCGCGAGGAAGGGCCGCTGCCTGGCGCGGGGATCATCCGCCCGTTGCGCGCCGAACCGGTTCCCGTCGATCTCCATTGGCAGATGCTGACCGGCTTTCCCGAACCCCTGGCCTTTTGCCAGATGCAGGGGTTTGAGGAGCGCGAGCGCGCCAACGCCATCGCCCGTTTGCAACAGGACGTGCTGGAACTGGTTGCCGCCGGACGGTCGTTGAAGCTGGTGCTGGATTTCCTCTGTCGCCAGGTGGAAACCTGCGCGCCGGAGGTCACATGTTCGGTGCTGCTGCTGGAGGATGGAACCAGCCTGCGCCACGCGGCGGCCCCGTCGCTGCCCAGCGCCTTTTGCGCGTCAATCGATGGCGTGCGGATCGGCCCGTCGGTGGGGTCTTGCGGGACGGCGGCGTGGCGCAACGCGCCGGTCGAGGTGTCGGACATCGCCACCGATCCGCTGTGGGCCGATTACCGCGATCTGGCCCTGTCGCATGGTCTGGCCGCCTGCTGGTCCCACCCGATCAAGGGGCGCGACGCCCGCGTGCTGGGGACCTTCGCCCTGTATTATCGGGAACCCCGGCAGGCCACGCCCTTTCACCGCCGCATGCTGGAGGCCTGCGTCCATCTGTGCGCGCTGGCGATCGAGCATGACCGCGCGCGGGCGGAGATCAACCGGCTGGCCTTCTACGACACCCTGACCGGCCTGCCGAACCGGCAATTGCTGAAAGACCGGGCCACCGCCGCGCTGGCGCTGGCCGGGCGCACCAAGCAACCGGTGACGCTGATGTTCCTGGACGTGGACCGTTTCAAGACGATCAACGACTCCTTGGGCCACGCGGCGGGCGACCGCATGCTGGTGGAGGTGGCGCAGCGGCTGACCCGCCTGTTCCCGGATGGCGACACGTTGGCGCGTCTGGGCGGGGATGAGTTTGTTGCCCTGCTGCCGGGCTGCGACGCCGCCCACGCCTCTCTGGTGGCCGAACGCATTCTGGCCGCCCTGTCGTTGCCAATCACCATCGCCGATCTGACCCTGACGCCGACGGCCAGCATTGGCATCGCCGTCCATCCCGACGATGGGCTGGATTTTGACACGCTGCTGCGTCAGGCCGACGCGGCGATGTACCGGGCCAAGCAGGCCGGGCGCAACCGCTGCCATTTCTACCGCCGCGACATGAACGAGCAGGCGGTGCGGCGGCTGGAGATGGAAGCGGCGCTGCGCGAGGCGCTGGACCGGGGTGATTTCACCCTGCACTACCAGCCGCAGATCCGGTTGGAGACGCAGCGACTCCATCGGGTCGAGGCGCTGATCCGGTGGACCCACGCGCGTTGGGGCGCGGTGTCGCCGATGGAGTTCATCCCGCTGGCCGAGGAATGCGGGTTGGTCGGCCAGATCGACCGGTGGGTGTTGGAAAACGCGGTTGCGCAGTTGGCGCGTTGGCGGGCGGATGGGCTGGTGGTTCCGGGGATGGCGGTCAACCTGTCGCCCGAGCGTTTCGCCCATGGCGATCTGGTCGAACAGGTGCGCCATGTTCTGGCGGTGGCGCGGGTCCCGCCCGGCGATCTGACGCTGGAAATCACCGAACGGCTGATGATGATCGAGGAGGTCAGCGTGCACGACACGCTCGACGCCCTCAGTGACCTCGGCGTCACCCTGTCGATCGACGATTTCGGCACCGGCTATTCCAGCCTGAGCTATCTGAAACGCTTCCCGGTCGGTGAATTGAAGATCGACCGCAGCTTCGTCAAGGAACTGGACATCGACGCGGCCAACCGCCCCTTGGTCCGGGCGATGATCCAGATCGGCCAGAGCCTCGGGCTGACCGTGATCGCCGAAGGGGTGGAGCGCGAGACGCAAAGCCGGATGCTGAAGGCGGACGGCTGTTGCATGGGGCAGGGCTATCACTACGCCCGCCCGATGCCCCCCGATGCCTTTGCCGACTGGCTCCACGCCTGGAACGCCCGCGTCGCTCCCGACCAGACCGGCTGCGGGGAGCCGGAATGCGGTTTCGGGCTGTAAGCGGGTTGCTCAGGGCCGTTTGGCCGGGGTCTGTGGCGAGGGCGGCGGTAGGGGTGAGGGCGGCAGCGACAGGCGGACGCAGCGCGCCAGCACGCTGTTTCCGGTCATCTCCCGGTAATTCTGGACGATCAGCGGCTCGGCCGCCTTGCATTGCTCCATTGTCGCGAAATCCAGGGTGGTCGGCCCGCCCTGGTTCAGCATGAACAGCAGCATCAGCACGCGTTCCATCGTCGGTCCCCGTCCGTCTGTTCCGGTGTCAGGAGTCGGCCAGAACCGCGCGGGCGGCCTCGGCGTCGCGAATGATCTGGTCCTTCAGCGCATCAAAGCTGGCGAATTTTTGCTCCGGGCGCAGGAACTCGACCAGTTGCACCCGCAGATGCTGGTCGTACAGGTCGGCGCTCATGTCGAACAGATGGGCTTCCAACCGCTCCACCGTGCCGCCCACGGTCGGGCGTGCCCCCAGATTGGCGACGCCCTTGTGCCACACCGTCTCGGCCCCGCGATCCAGACCGGCGCGGATGGCGTAGACGCCGAAGGCCGGGCGCAGATACTCGTCCAACGCGATGTTGGCGGTGGGAAAGCCGATGGTGCGGCCCCGCTTGTCGCCATGGGCGACACGGCCCTCGATCTCCCACGGGCTGCCCAGCACATGGGCGGCCTCGCGCGGGCGGCCCGCCACCAGGGCGTCGCGCACGCGGGTGGAGGAGTAGACGCCGCCCTCGGGATCGCTGACCGGCCCGACCATGGTCACGCCAAAGCCGTGGGCCTGCCCCGCCGCTTCCAGAAAGGCCGGGTCGCCGACGCGTTTGTGCCCGAACAGGAAATCATAGCCGCAGACGACGTGACGCACGCCCAGATCGCCGACCAGAATGTCGTCGACAAAGGCCTGTGCCGTCTTGGTGCGCAGACGTTCGTCGAAATGGCGGACGATCAGTTGATCGACGCCCAGCGCCTGGATGTGGCGGGTCTTGATGTGGAAGGGGGTCAGGCGGAAGGGCGGATCGTCCGGGCGGAAGACCGAACGCGGGTGCGGTTCGAAGGTCAGGACGGCGGACGGCGCGCCCAAATCCCGCGCCAGACGTTGGGCGGTGCCGATCACCGCGCGGTGGCCGTGATGCACGCCGTCGAAATTGCCGAGCGCCACAACGGCCCCGCGCTCCCCGGCGGGCAGGTCGGCGGTGTGTCTGTAGAGTCGCATGCGCGCCCCGATCTGGAGAAACCTTCTGGGGCGTCTATATAGAACGCCGTCGGCGCGCGGTAAACGCACCGACGGCGGGACGCGGACCCTTTCCAGCGATCAGCGTGGCGGCGCTCAGCCGCGCGACGGAACCATCAGCATCGCTTCGCCATCGACCACCACCGTCTCGCCGACGGTGCAGACGGTGCGGACGACGACGCGGCGCTTTTCCGGGATCAGTTCGGTGATGGTGGCCCGCGCGGTCACGGTGTCACCGGCGCGCACCGGGGCCTTGAACTTCAGGTTCTGCGACATGTAGATCGCGCCCGGGCCGGGCAGCTTGGTTCCCAGAACGGCGGAGATGAAGCCGACGGTCAGCATGCCGTGGGCGATGCGGCCCTGGAACATGGTCCCGGCGGCGTATTCCTGATTGAGGTGGACCGGGTTGGTGTCGCCCGAAATGCCGGCGAACAGGACGATGTCCGCTTCCGTCACGGTCTTGGCGAACGACGCCGTCATGCCGACGGCGAGGTCTTCGATGCAATACCCTTCGATGTCCTTGCGGACCTGACGCACATCGTCCATCACGCGCTTTCCTTTTTCCCGCGCCGAACCCCGGCGCCCGATGCCACTGATACAGCCACTTGATTCAGCCACTGTGCCGCACCGCGTCATGTGCAGTGCAACGAGGCGAATGGCACCATGTGTCCGGCAAAAATGCAAAAAAATCTCTAACGCCACGACGAAGATTCAGGCGGATTGTCGGCCCCTGCGACCGCGTTGCCACAAAGTCCTGCGGACGAAAAAGCCGGGTTGGTGTTGGTGCGAATACTTCGCCGCAGAAGCGGCTCCGAAGAAGCTCATATTGTCCAGTGGCTTAGCGTAAAACCCCCGGATCAGGCCGAAAAACGGGCGCGCGAGGGTGGATCGAGCGTTTTGGCGCAACATCCTGTCCACAAATGACCGCCGGGTTGCAACAAAAAGGAGGATTTGCGGCTCTTTGTTCGTTGGCGCAACGAAATGTCTGTTGCGTTGCCGCGAGCGGCCGCGACTCGACGGGAAACCCGAACCGGCGGGTGTGGTTACTTGGTGACAAGGCGCGCTGCGACACCATGCCGCTGCCGCGACTTGGCCCGTCGCGACCCGGCCGGGCACGGATGATCCCAAGGACGGAGGGGGTGGACGGGCGGGCGGCGGGCTGCTTCAATCACCGCCCGGCGACGGCTGCGCCAACGGGGCGCCGGGAATGGGGCGCCGGGAATGGGGGAGACACCGCCGATGGCCGACCCGGTCTTTGACACGCTGCGCCTGCGCGACGGCACGACGCTGCGCTGGGCGCGCTGGCAACCGACGGCGACCCCACCGCGCGGCACGGTGCTGATCCTGACCGGGCGCGCCGAGTTCATCGAGAAATACACGGAGACCGCCCATGGGCTGACCGCACGCGGTTTCCAGGCGCTGGCCTTCGACTGGCGCAACCAGGGCCTGTCCGACCGGCCGCTCGCCAACCGGCAAATCCACCATCTGGCCGATTTCACCACCCTGGTCGATGATTTGGACGAGCTGGTGGCGCGGGTGGCCCGGCCCTGCGCCGGGAACCGCCCGCTGGTGCTGCTGGCCCATTCGATGGGCGGGCTGGTCGCCACCCTGTTCCTGTCGCGCCACGCGGCGGCGGTTCCGGCGGTGTGCGACGCCGTCATCCTGTCGGCCCCGATGCACGCCATCCATTTCGGCCCGCTGCCGCGCGTCGTGGCGCGCGCGCTGGCCGGTCTGGCGGTGGCCCTCGGCTGGGGGGAGCGTTACGCCCCCGGCCAGGGGGATTACGACCCGGCGGAGGGGCGCTTCACCCCCGACAACCCCATCACCTCCGATCCCCAGCGCTACGCCGCCTTTCACGGCCCCTACACCGCCAGACCGGAACTGCGGGTCGGTGGTGTCAGCTATGGCTGGATCGCGGCGGCCTTGCGGGCGGAGGACGCGGTTGTGCGGGATCTGCCGCTGGAGCGGGTGACGGTTCCGGTGCTGCTGTTGAGCGCGCCGGGCGACCGGGTGGTGCGCGCCGACGCCCATCGGCGGGTCGCCACCCGTCTGGGTCACGCCACGCTCGTCGAGCACCCGGAGGCCAGACACGAGCTGTTGATGGAGCGCGACGCCATCCGCGACCGGGTGTGGGCGGACATCGACGCGTTTTTGAACACGACGCTTGCGTCCGGTGGCGACCGGGGTGTCGGATGAGGCGGCGGGCAGCAAGGGAGACCACACGGTGCAGGGCATGACCGATTTCTGGGTGTCGTCGGGGCATCGGCTGTTGCGCCGCGCCGACACCGGGCGCGAGGGCGTGACGCATTGGGCGGTGACGCCGGAGTTTCTGCGCGCCTATCTGCTGCGCCCGGAGATCCGCCCGCCGGACGACGCCTGCGACGCCGAACGGACGCTGCACGACGGCTTGCTCGACGATCCCGCCCGCCCGGTGCCGCCCGGCCTGCTCGCCGCGCTGGCCGACGACGACGCCCGCGACAATTGGCGGGTCTGGCTGGCGTTCCGCGACCGGCTGCTGGCGGCGGGCACGCTGGAGCGCTGTTACCTCGACCTGTTCCGCACCGGCGCGCGCGGGGTGCCGGGCCTGTTCATCGACCAGCTGGTCCACGTCATCCTGCGCGGCATCCTCGACGGCACGCCGTCGGGCCTGCGGGCGCGGGCGGCGGAGCTGTTTTTCCGCGAGCAAAGCGTGTCGGTGGCCGATGGCCGGGTCCGGTTGGCCGACGCCGAAACGGTGGAGACGCTGGCCGCGTCCGGCGGCTTCGGCAGCCTGGGGCGCTTGGTGGTGGAGGCCGGGACCGCGCCGCGCGCCGTTGATCTCGACATTCTCGACGAAACCAATCACCCGGCCTATTGGGGCCGCGACGAGCGCCACGACACCGTGCTCGACATCACCTTCGCGGCGGCGGGGCTGGATGCGCTGGCCCGCGTGCTGGAACGCTGGGTGGCGCATTTCCTGGGCATCGTCGTGTCGGTCCAGCCGGTGCAGGCGATCCATGACGAGCGGTGGGTCTGGCATGTCGGGTTGGACAGCGCCGCCACGGCGATCCTCAACGATCTCTACACCGGCGCGCCGGTGGATGGGGGACGGCTGGCCCGCATCCTCGCCCTGTTCCGGCTGGAGTTCGCCGATCCGGCGGCGATGCGCCCCGATCTGGCCGGGCGGCCGGTCTATCTCGGGCTGGCGATGACGGAGGCGAACCGCCTGCGGTTGAAGCCGCAAAACCTGCTGGTCAATTTGCCTGTGGCGTCGGGGCCGCCTTCGGCGATGTGATCTGTTCGGGATCGTTGATCCGGGCGCTTGACGGTGCGGTGGGGTCTCCCGATCTACAGCGTGGTTATTTCCTTGGACCCGATGGGAGCGGTGTTGTGATGCGCAGCCTGGTGTCGATGTCTGTTCTGGCCGCGCTGGCGGTGGTGGGGTTGGTCCACAGCGCCGCCGCCGATTCCGTGGTGGGGCGCTTTTCCAACGATTGGACCGGCAACGGGCTGGAAATCCAGGCCATTGAAGACCCGAAGGTGAAGGGGGTCACCTGCCATCTGGTCGATTTCGACCGCAGCCTGATCGACCGGCTGTCCAAAGGGAATTGGTTCGAGGATCCCTCCAACGCTTCCATCGCCTGCCGCCAGACCGGGGCGGTGACGGTCGGCGACATCGACCTCTCGCCCAAGGGGGAGGAGGTGTTTTCCGAACGCAAGAGCCTGATTTTCAAATCCCTGGCGATCCGTCGCATCTACGACCGGGCGAACGACACGCTGGTCTATGTCGTCTACAGCCGTCAGGTGACGAACGCCTCGGCCAAGATGTCGATCTCCACCGTGCCGCTGTTCAGCGCCAACGCCCAATGGAGCAAGGGCAAACCGACGGTGAAGTGATCCCCGACGGTCGCGGGACCGGCGGCGGTACCGTCAGTCCGGCTGCGGCAGTATTCGCCCCAACCGGACGGCGGTTTGCCCGGCCTTGACCCGCAGAGCGGGCATGATGAGGACACAATCGTCGTAGGGGGTGCGGATCGCCCGATCGCCGTCCCAGCCGATGACGGTCCCGGCCCGCCCGATCACCTCCAGCCCGATGAAGGGGGCGGTGAAGCGGAACTGGTCGCTGCTGGCCGTCACCGCCTCCGTCACATCGACCAGCCGTTGCGGGTCGGCGCGCGGCAGCAGGCGCGGGCCGACCGTGGGGTCGATCATCTCCAGGCCGCGCAGCAGGCGCAGGCAGCTTTCCAGGGCGACGACGGCGGTGTCGGCCCGCCAATGCTGGCCGCATTCCACCAGGATCGCCGTGCGCGCGCCCTCCGGCTCGGCGAAGGCCCCGAAATCGATCAGGCGCCGCCCGCCGCTGTGGCCGCCATCGGCCACCACCCAGGCCGGATGACCCAGCCCCAGGGCCAGATCGCGCCCGCGCGTGGTCCGTCCGCACAAGGTCAGCGGCGCGGTGTCGGCGGTCATCGAATGCAGGTCGAGCAGCAGATCGGCGGACTGGTAGAGCGGGCGCAGGCGACGGGCGCGGCGCAGCTCCACGCTGTCGCACCGCCCGTCCAGACGCTCGACCGACCAGAGCCGGTTGAAATCCTCGTCCACAAAGCGGGAGGCGTAGGGGGTCTGGCGGTCAAAGCGCTGATAGGCGTCGGTGTTGGCGAAGACGAAGGTCAGGCGACCGCGCAGCGGCTTCAACCGCAGGCGCAGCAGATGGTCGAGCGCGATGGCCCCGGAAATCTCGTTGCCGTGCACCAGCGCGTTCAGCACCACATGCGGCCCCGGCTCCTCCGCCGTCAGGGTGATGACATGGTCCAGCCCGGTGTTGCCCGTTCGGTAGGGCGCGATGTCCGGTGGAGTCAGTTCAATGGGGGCGAACAGGGGATCGGTCACGCGGTTGGCTCGGGCGTCGTTGGCCGGTGCGGATCAGTATGGCCGACGCCGCGCCGCCGCGCCAGTGGTGCGCGCGCCGATCAATACAGCATCCAGTCATAGCCCAGGACGCTCAGCGTGTAGGCCCCGAACAGGAAATGGGCCAGCGTCACGCCGATCAGGCAGCGGTGGCGGCGGTAGAACCAGCCGAAAACCAGCCCTTGGGTGAAGGCGGCCAGCCCGATCAGCGGGGACAGATGCACGTGCATCGTTGCGAAGATGGTGGAGGCCAACAGGACGCTGAGGGGCGCAGCGAAACGCCCGACCAGCAGGCGTTCCAACATCCCCTGCATCACGCCGCGCGCCAACCCTTCCTGCAACAGGCTGGACAGGGCGTAGACCGCCAGCATGACCGCCCCGTGTGTCCCGCTCAGGCTCGCCCAGTTGAAAAAGGGCTGGGCGCTGGTGACGGAGGCGGGCAGGGCGGCCTTCACCCCGGTCATCATCAGGCTGATGAGGACGGTCATCACCAGCGCCTCCCGCACCGAGCGTTTCGCCCCGACGAGAGTCAGGCCAAAGGCGGCCATCGGCAGGCGGCTGAGGCGGGCCAGCGCGGCGCAGCCGCCCAGCATGACGGCCAGAACCCCCAGATTGTAGAGCGTGCTGACCAGATCGGAGCCGTTGATGCGCAGCAGCCCGCGCAGCGTGGCAAAGGTCAGCGTGTAGCCGCTGATGAGCAGGATGCAGACGGTCAGCATCAGGCTGGCCTGATCGCGCAGGCGGGCGGCGGCCTCCAGCCGTTCGTTCCGCAGCTCCAGATCATATTCGCGGGCTTCCAGCTTCACGATCATCATGCCGACCGCCTCGGCGGCGCGCCGGTGATCGGGCGGCAGGCTGGAGTCGCCCGCCAGCGCCAACACCGCTTCCACCGCCCCCGGCTCCTGCCGGATCACCCCTTCGGCGGCGTCGGCCAGACGGGTGAGGACCGTGTGCGTCACGGCTGGATCGGTGCCCGGATCATTGGGCCGATCGGCGGGTGCGGCGCGCGCGTCCATCAGGGGGCGAATTGCTCCTTCAGGATGCGCTCCTCGAAATTCAGTTCCTGGTCGAACAGCAGGGTCAGAGCGACGTCGCGGCATTCCTGCACCTCGACCCGCAGCACCTCGCGCACCTCGGTGAAGTCGGCGACGGCGCTGACCGGGCGCTTGGTCTCTTCCAGAATGTCGAAGGTGATCTTGGCGGTGTGGGGCAGCAGCGCGCCGCGCCAGCGCCGGGGGCGGAAAGCGCTGATCGGGGTCAACGCCAGCACCCCGGCCCCCAGCGGCACGATGGGGCCATGGGCCGACAGGTTGTAGGCGGTGCTGCCCGCCGGGGTGGCGACCAGCGCGCCGTCGCAAATCAGCTCCGGCAGCCGCACCACCGTGTCCACCGAAATGCGCAGCTTGGCCGCCTGCCGGGTTTCGCGCAGCAGGGAGACCTCGTTGATGCCCAGCGCTTCCACCCGCTCGCCGTTGACCCGCGTGGCGATCATCCGCAGCGGGTTCAACTGGACATGCTGGGCGGCGGACACGCGCTCGGCCACCTCGTCCTCGCGGTAGGCGTTGAGCAGGAAGCCGACCGAGCCGCGATTCATGCCATAGACCGGCAGGGGTTGGGTGCGGTTGAACGACAGCGCCTTGTGCAGCGTTTCCAGCAGGAAGCCGTCGCCGCCCAGCGCGACGATGGCGTCGGCGTCGGTCAGCGGCGCGTTGCCGTAGCGGTGGATCAGCCGGGTGCGGGCTGCCCGCGCCTCGTCGGTGTCGGCGCTGACGAAGGCCATGCGCAGCGCGTCCGGGGCGGGCAAAGCCGGGCCGGAAACGGTGTGCGCGGGCTGGGCGGGCAGGGTGAGATGCGCGACGGGGTCGATCATGGCCCCGACCATAGCGCAGGACCAAGCGACGGGGAAACGGCGCTCATCGCCTGTGCGGCGCAAAAGATGAGGCGCGAAGGCTCACGCCGACTGGCAAAACCGGGTCCAACGCAAAACGGGGGACCCGAAGGCCCCCCGTCGCAACGCGTCGCGTGGTCAAGGATGCGGTCACTCCGCCATTTCGCTGACCAGCCCCTCTTCGTCGTCGTCGCTGGAGCCGCGCTTGCTGCGGTTTCCTTCGGCGTAATCGAAGGCGGGCTTGTCGTCCTTCACCGTGACCTTGACCAAACCACCCTTGGACAGCTTGCCGAACAGCAGCTCCTCGGCCAGCGGCTTCTTGATGTATTCCTGGATGACGCGGCCCAGCGGACGCGCGCCATAGAGCGGATCGTAGCCCTTCTTGCCCAGCCACTCGCGGGCGTCGTCGTTCAACTCGATGGACACGCCCCGGTCTTCCAACTGGGCCTCCATCTGCATGATGAACTTGTCGACCACGCGGCTGATGACCTCCTGGGTCAGCGGGGCAAAGGGGATGATCGCGTCCAGCCGGTTGCGGAATTCCGGGGTGAACAGCTTTTCCACCGCCTCCATGTCCTCGCCCACCCGGCGTTCCCGCTCGAAACCGATGGCGGGCTTGGCCATGTCGGCGGCCCCGGCGTTCGACGTCATGATCAGGATGACGTTGCGGAAATCGACAATCTTGCCGTTGTGGTCGGTCAGCTTCCCGTGATCCATGATCTGCAACAGGATGTTGTAGAGATCCGGGTGGGCTTTCTCGATTTCGTCCAGCAGCAGCACGCAATGGGGGTGCTGGTCGATGGCGTCGGTCAGCATGCCGCCCTGGTCAAAGCCGACATAGCCCGGCGGCGCGCCGATCAGGCGGGACACCGTGTGCCGCTCCATATACTCCGACATGTCGAAGCGGGTCAGCTCGATCCCCAGCGTCATGGCGAGCTGGCGGGCCACCTCGGTCTTGCCGACGCCGGTCGGGCCGATGAACAGGTAATTGCCGATCGGCTTTTCCGGTTCGCGCAGGCCGGCGCGCGCCAGCTTGATCGCCGACACCAGGGCGTCGATGGCCTTGGTCTGGCCGAACACCATGGTTTTCAGATCGCGTTCCAGATTCAGCAGCGTCTCGCGGTCGTCGCGGCTGACCGATTTCGGCGGGATGCGGGCGATCTTGGCGACCACCGCCTCCACATCCTTGACGCCGATCTTCTTCTTGCGCTTGTTCTCCGGCAGCAGCATTTGCGCCGCCCCGACCTCGTCGATGATGTCGATGGCCTTGTCGGGCAGCTTGCGGTCGCCGATGTACTTCGCCGACAGCTCCACCGCGCAGCGGATGGCGTCGGCGGTGTAGCTGACCTTGTGATGCTTCTCGTAATAGGGCTTCAGGCCCTGAAGGATCTTGATCGCGTCCTCGATCGACGGTTCGTT
Organism: Azospirillum griseum; assembly: GCF_003966125.1. GTDB lineage: Bacteria > Pseudomonadota > Alphaproteobacteria > Azospirillales > Azospirillaceae > Azospirillum > Azospirillum griseum. The sequence goes on along the minus strand of NZ_RXMA01000001.1, from coordinate 254,777 downwards.
GACGTCGATCTTCTGGAAGCGGCGGACCAGCGCCCGGTCCTTTTCGAAATAGCTGCGGTATTCCTTGTAGGTGGTCGAGCCGATGCAGCGCAGCGCGCCCGACGCCAAGGCCGGTTTCAGCAGGTTCGAGGCGTCCATCGCCCCGCCGGAGGTCGCCCCGGCCCCGATCACCGTGTGGATTTCGTCGATGAAGAGCACGGCCCCTTCGGTCGCCTCCAACTCCGAGACGACGGCCTTCAACCGCTCCTCGAAATCGCCGCGATAGCGGGTGCCAGCCAGCAGCGCGCCCATGTCGAGCGCGAAGATGGTGGCGTTGCGCAGCACCTCCGGAACCTCGTTCTGGACGATGCGGCGGGCCAGCCCCTCGGCGATGGCGGTCTTGCCGACACCGGGGTCGCCGACATACAGCGGGTTGTTCTTCGACCGTCGGCACAGGATCTGGATGGTCCGTTCGACCTCCTGCTCCCGCCCGATCAGCGGGTCGATCTTCCCACCGGCGGCTTTCTTGTTCAGGTTGACGCAATAGGCGTCGAGTGCTTCGCTGCCTTTTTTCACGACCTTCTCCGCCGCCGCCTCGTCGTCGGCGCCCGAGACCCGCTTGGTTTCCGTGCGGCCCGGAGCCTTCGCGATTCCGTGAGAAATGTAGTTCACCGCGTCGAACCGGGTCATTTCCTGCTCTTGCAGGAAATAGACGGCGTGGCTCTCGCGTTCCGAGAACAATGCGACGAGCACATTGGCGCCCGTCACCTCCTCACGTCCCGAGGACTGGACGTGTATGGCCGCACGTTGCAGGACCCGCTGGAAGCCAGCCGTCGGCTTGGCGTCGTCGGTTCTGCTCGTGATAAGGTTCGCCAGTTCGTTGTCGATGTATTCGGTCAGTTCCGCGCGCAGGCGGTCCAGATCGATCCCGCAAGCCCGCAAAACGGCGGTCGCGTCGGTGTCGTCGGTCAACGCGAGCAGCAGATGTTCGAGCGTCGCGTATTCGTGCCTGCGCTCGTTCGCGTGGGCCAAGGCCCGATGCAGCGTCTGTTCCAGGTTACGCGACAGCATGGATGGGTCTAGTCCTTCTCTAACGTGCATTGCAGCGGGTGCTGGTTCTGGCGCGCGAAGTCCATCACCTGCGTGACTTTCGTCTCCGCCACCTCGTAGGTGAACACGCCGCACAACCCCACGCCCCGACGGTGCACATGCAGCATGATCCGGGTCGCTTCCTCGCGCGATTTGCTGAAGAAGCGTTCAAGAACCAGGACGACGAATTCCATCGGTGTGTAATCGTCGTTCAGCATCAACACCTTGTACATCGACGGCTTTTTCGTTTTCGGCTTGGTCTTGATGACCACGCCGCTGTTGGGTCCGCCGTTGCCGAACTTGTCCGAATCGCCCATGGTCTCAATCAAATGTCGTCTGATGCACTCTCGTGCTGTGATGATATGGGCATTTCGGGCGCTGAGGGAAGGGGCCGCGTGCGCGTGGCTGAGATTTGCTCCGTGGAAGGTCTGTCTTGCGGGTTTGCCGTGCGGCGCTCCGTTTCCAGAACCGCACCCCCACATCAGGCGCTCAATCCGCGCGCCGCACAATTGGCGGCAGCCCTTACGGGGTGGTCCCGAACGCACGCGCGGCGCGCGCAAACAAAAACGCCGACGGCGCGGGGGCCATCGGCGTTCGTGGGAGGGCGTTCGGGGCCGCTTTCAGACAGAAAGACGGCGCGCGGCGGGGTTACTTTCCGTCGGGCTTGCCGGGGATGTTGATGCTGGCGATCTGCTTTTGCAGGGCGTCGATCTGCTTTTGCAGCTCGTCAAAGGTCGGGCCGCTGGAGGGCGTGGCGGCGGCGGGTGCCGCCGGGCGGGCGGCGGGCGGCGGCTCATCCGACGCCCCGACCGGGCCGAAGGGGGTGAACATGCGCATGGCGCGTTCGAACATCGCCAGGTTCTGCTTGCTCATCTCGTCCAGGCGACCGAAGGGGAACATGCCGCCGATGGTGTTTTGGAAATAATCGCGCACCTGATCCTGATTGCGGGAAAAGGACTGCATCGAATATTCGAGATAGCGCGGAACCACCCACTGCATGTTGTCGCCGTAGAAGCCGATCAACTGGCGCAGGAAGCTGATGGGCAGCAGGTTCTGCCCCTTGCTTTCCTCTTCCACGATGATCTGGGTCAGGACGGAACGGGTGATGTCCTCCCCGGTTTTGGCGTCGTACACGACGAAATCCAACCCGTCCTTCACCATCTGGCAGAGATGATCGAGCGTGACGTAGCTGCTGGTGGCCGTGTTGTAAAGCCGCCGGTTGGCATACTTCTTGATCGTGATCGGTGCGGATTTCTGATCTTCCCGGTCGGCCATCGCGAAATCTTTCAGAAGAGGGATGTTTCAAGAAGGGGCGGCGGACATCAATCCGTTCCTAGGACTACTCGAAGGAACAGCAATTTGTCCAGCCTTGCGCCGCGTCATGGGGTCGCGGGGGGCGGGCGCAAGCAAAGGCCCCACCGTTGCGCGTGGATGACGATTTGATGGCGCGCGCATCCGCGCTGGTCAAGCGGTCGCCGGATTGCCTATAGTGTGGGCCATGGCCGACCCGTCCGACCCCGACATTCCGTCCCTGGAAACGCTGGCGCGCCGCTATCTGGACCTGTGGCAGGATCAATGGGCGGCGACCGCCGCCGATCCCGAAGCGGCGGACATGATGGCCCGGCTGTTTCAGATGATGGGGCAGGGGGCGGCGGCGATGGCCCCGTTCGCCTTTGGTCCGGCGGGCTTCGCTTCTTCCGCTCCTTTTGGGGCCGCTCCTTACGGGTCTGGCCCGAACGGGTTCGGCCCGTCCCCGTCTTCCCCTTACCCGGCGACCGATCCCGCATGGCCGCAGCCGCCCGCACCCCGAACCAGCCCACAGGCCCACGATGACCGGGCATCGGGCGGATGGCACGCAGCTGCGCCGGGGGCCGCGCCCGCTCAGCCTGCATCTGAACGTGGCGCTGGCGATGTTGCTGTCCTCCTCGGGCGGATTGCCGCTCTTGAAGAGCGGTTGGCTGCCATGGAGGCCGCCGCTGCGCCAGCGGGCGGAGGAGTTGCGCCGCCAGATCGCCCGGTTCGAAAGCCAGCCGCGCGACCCAAAGGCCAGCGACCAAAAGACCTCTAGCGGCGAGGCCCTGCGCCAGGCGGTTGACCGCGAGATGCGGCGGCGGATCGATTCGGTGCTGACCGGGATCGAGCGTTACCGCCACCACCCCCACCACCGAGACCTTGCGGACCCGCCGGTGGTCTGGCGCGAAGGCGGCACGCGGCTGCTGGATTACGGGCCGCCGGGTGGGCGTCCGGTGCTGTTCGTGCCGTCGCTGGTCAACCGTCATTACATATTGGATCTGTCGCCGGGCAAAAGCCTGATGCGCTGGTTGCCGGAGCAGGGCATCCGCCCGCTGCTGATCGATTGGGGCACGCCGGGGCCGCTGGAGCGCCGTTTCACCCTGACCGACTACATCGCCGGGCGGCTGGAACGCGCGCTCGACGCGGTGGTGGAGGCGACCGGGCGGCCGGTCCCCCTCGTCGGCTATTGCATGGGCGGGCTGCTGACCACCGCGCTGGCGCTGCGGCGGCCCCGGTCGGTGGCCGGGCTGGGTCTGCTCGCCACCCCCTGGGATTTCCACGCGGAGGATGCGGCGGTCGCCAAGCGGGCGGCGGCCTTCTTCCAGCCCTTCGGCCCGGCGCTGGAGCGGTGGGGCGAACTGCCGACCGACGCCCTGCAAGCGCTGTTCGCCCAGCTCGATCCGATGCTGGCGCTGAAGAAATTCAGCCAATTCGCGCGCATGGATCCGGCCAGCCCCGCCGCCGCCGCCTTCGTCGCGCTGGAGGATTGGTTGAACGACGGCGTGCCGCTGGTCGCGGCGGTGGCGCGCGACGCGCTGGAGGGCTGGTATGGCCGCAACGACACCGCGACGGGCAACTGGCTGGTCGGCGGATTGCCGGTCGATCCCGCCCGTTTGATGGTCCCCACACTGGCGCTGATCCCCGAACGCGACCGCATCGTGCCGCCCGCCTCCGCCATGGCTCTGCCAAAAGTGATACCCCATGCGGAAATGATCGTGCCGCCTTTGGGTCATATTGGAATGGTGGTCAGCGCCGGTGCGGAGGTTGGCGCGTGGCAACCATTGGCCCGATGGCTCTCTGCGACAGGATAGCCAGCGCTGTTTTAGCGTCTTGCATTGCGGCGCAATCGCACTTTAAGGTGTCTGGACTGCCTGCGTTTCACCAGCGTCATAATAAAACCGTCCCATATCGAGGAGCGTTACCATGACCGAGGTTGTCATCGCCGCTGCGGCGCGCACGCCCATCGGCAGCTTCAACGGTGCTCTCAGCAGCCTGTCGGCCCACGCGCTGGGCGAGATCGCGATCCGTGAGGCGCTTGCCCGCGCCAAGACCGACGCGGCCGAGGTGAACGAGGTCATCCTGGGGCAGATTCTGACCGCCGGTCAGGGCCAGAACCCGGCCCGTCAGGCCGCCGTCAACGCGGGCATTCCGGTGGAAGCCACCGCGTTCGGCATCAACCAGCTCTGCGGTTCGGGCCTGCGCGCGGTCGCGCTGGGCTTCCAGGCGATCAAGAACGGCGACGCCGACATCATCGTCGCCGGTGGCCAGGAAAGCATGAGCCAGGCGCAGCACACCATGCACCTGCGCAACGGCACCAAGATGGGCACGGCCTCGCTGGTCGATTCCATGCTGGTCGATGGCCTGACCGACGCCTTCAAGGGCTATCACATGGGGACTACGGCGGAGAACATCGCCACCCAGTGGCAGTTCACCCGTGAAGAGCAGGACGCCTTCGCCGCGTCCTCGCAGCAAAAGGCCGAAGCCGCCCAGAAGGCCGGTCGTTTCAAGGACGAGATCGTCCCGGTGACGATCAAGGGCCGCAAGGGCGACGTCGTCGTGTCCGATGACGAATACCCCAAGCACGGCACGACCGCTGAGTCGCTGGCCAAGCTGCGCCCGGCCTTCTCGAAGGACGGCACGGTGACGGCGGGCAACGCGTCGGGCATCAACGACGGGGCCGCCGCCCTGGTGCTGATGAGCGCGGAAAACGCGGCCAAGCGCGGCGTCACCCCGCTGGCCCGCATCGTGTCGTGGGCGACCGCTGGCGTCGATCCGTCGATCATGGGCACGGGTCCGATCCCGGCCTCGCGTCTGGCCCTGAAAAAGGCCGGTTGGACCATCGACGACCTCGACCTGATCGAAGCGAACGAGGCGTTCGCGTCGCAGGCCATGTCGGTGAACAAGGATCTGGGCTGGGACGTCAGCAAGGTCAACGTCAACGGCGGGGCCATCGCCCTTGGCCACCCGGTCGGTGCGTCGGGTGCCCGCGTCCTGACCACCCTGCTGTTCGAAATGCAGAAGCGCGACGCCAAGAAGGGTCTGGCGACCCTGTGCATCGGCGGCGGCATGGGCATCGCCCTCTGCGTCCAGCGCGATTGATCCGGTGACGGGCCGCGCTCCGGTTTCGGGGCGCGGCCCGTCGTCGCTTCAGCCACCCGTGGGGGTTGACGGACGGTGATTCGTTCGGCCCAATAACAAGAATACAGCCCCTGCGGACCAACACACCGTCAACAGCAAAACTGATCAAAACAAATCTGGGGAGTACGATCATGGCTCGTGTTGCAGTCGTTACGGGTGGCACTCGCGGCATCGGCGAAGCGGTCGCCGTTGGCTTGAAGAACGCCGGTTACACGGTGGCCGCCACCTACGCCGGGAACGATGCGGCGGCGCAGGAATTCACCGCGCGCACCGGCATCGCGGCCTACAAGTTCGACGTGTCGAGCTTTGACGCCTGCAAGGAGGGGATCGCCAAGATCACCGCCGATCTCGGCCCGGTGGAGGTGCTGATCAACAACGCGGGCATCACCCGCGACGGCGTCATGCACCGCATGACCTATGAACAGTGGGAGGCGGTGATCCACACCAACCTGTCCTCCTGCTTCAACATGTGCCGCAACGTGATCGACGGCATGCGCGAGCGCGGTTTCGGCCGCATCGTCAACATCGGCTCGGTCAACGGCCAGGCCGGCCAGTATGGTCAGGTCAACTACGCCGCCGCCAAGTCGGGCATCCACGGCTTCACCAAGGCGCTGGCGCAGGAGAGCGCGGCCAAGGGCATCACCGTCAACGCCATCGCGCCGGGCTACATCGACACCGACATGGTGCGCGCCGTCCCCGCCAACGTGCTGGAAAAGATCGTCGCCCGCATCCCGGTCGGCCGCCTGGGCCGCGCGGAGGAAATCGCCAAGGCCGTCCTGTACCTCGTTGCCGACGACAACGGCTTCATGACCGGCTCGACCCTGTCGGTCAACGGCGGCCAGCACATGTATTGATCACGGTCGGCGTTCGCGCGCCGGTCGAGGTTGTGAGAGACGAAGCCCTTCCCCGGCGGTCACGCGGGGGAAGGGTTTTGTTTTTGGGCTGGATCCTTTTGAGAAATCTGAGGTGATGATGTGAATGGTTACAAAAGCGAAATGCGCAGAACGCAACTTTCTTTTAGCTGTTTTTCTTTAAGGAGGTCGCCCTCAATAAAATTTTGTAGCGAGAAATTAAAATTCTTAGTAGTGTGCCATGCGCTGTCTCTTGGGGGATTTGTGTATAATGCAGCAGATTCGATTGTTGGGGATTGTTGTCGGGGGCGCTGTAATCGCGTTGACGTTGGTTGGCTGTATGTCGACTGAGCAGCATCGTGCCGCCGTGTCTAACCCGGTTGGGGATCGTGTCACGATCGGTACAGTGCAGCGTGAAATACGCGTCGGTATGTCATCGGCGGATGTGGTTCAGGCTCTTGGCTCGCCGAACATGGTTACGACGGACGACCTTCGGCGCGAGAACTGGATTTACGACAAGATTGCGACCGAGACGGCGTACTCGACCTCACAAGGTGGTGTGTCGGCGTTGATACTTGGGGGCGTTGCCGGCGCTGCTGGCATGGTTGGTGGAGGCATCGCTCCGGGCTATGGCCAGTCGAGCGGAGCCTCGTCAACCACACAGCGAACGTTGACCATTATCATAAAATTCGATGATGCCAAGCGCGTGCGAGATTTCGCATATCGCTCGTCGAGCTTTTGATGAGAAAAAGCATGAATAGAAAAACAATAGCTGTTCTTGTTGCAGCTGCAACCTTGATGACTGGTTGCCAACAAACCATTCCAAAGGAAGCGCTTCAGCTTTCCAAAGAAAGCCTGAAGGAGCGGCAGATGCAGACTCGCCGCTTTGAAACGGCTGATGAAGCGAAGCTTCTTCAAGCCAGCGCTGCCGTGATCCAGGATTTGGGTTTCTCCATCGACGAAACCGCAGTCCCCGCCGGACTTATTGTGGCAAGCAAAGACCGGGATGCAACGGAAGCTGGGCAAGTGGCCGGGGCAATCATGATGGCGGTGCTGTTCGGCGCGCGTATGCCAATTGATACTAAGCAGAAGATCAGGGTCAGTCTCGTGACGAGACCTTCGTCTTCCCAAAACACCGCCGTCCGTGTGACTTTCCAACGCATTGTCTGGAATGATCAGAATCAACTGTCTAAGATTGAAGGTCTTTCTGATCCAGCGATGTACCAGCAATTCTTCGATAAACTGTCACAGTCTGTTTTCTTGACAGCCAATGAGATTCAAAAATGATGAAAAAATATGCTATCGTTCCCCTGATGGCTCTGGTTTTTTGTCTGGCAGGTTGCCAGACAGATTCGCGGACTCAAGTGTTGGATACGTCGAAATCTCAGGTTCAACTGCGGGCCTATCAAACGCGGGCCTACGAGACCACCGACCGCGATAAGATGTTGCGCACCATCATTGGGACCCTTCAAGATTTGGCTTTCGTTGTCGATAAAGCGGATGCAACGCTGGGCACTGTCAGCGCGACGAAATTGAATGGGTACGCATTGCGCATCACCGTGACAATCCGTCCGCGCGGAACCACGCAGATTCTCGTTCGGGCCAATGCACAGTACAACATCACCCCCGTTGAGGACCCGACTCCCTACCAGCAGTTTTTTGAAGCGTTGTCGAAAGCCATGTTCCTTGAAGGGCAACAAGTCGACGCATAAAAATACAGGCGGCGAAAGCATGCACAAAGCTCTGCTACGTTCTATCATATTGTTTTGACTGTTAGCAGGGTGCGGGAAAACCATTTTGCTGCTGCGGTCTGGTTCTTTCTGGCAATATCGCGTCAAGACCTCGCAAGATACCACCAGTATCTTGCTTCGGCCTTTCCTAATTTTGCCAGAAAGTCCCCTCCCTTGCGACGCAAAAGCCTTTTTCCGCACCCTGTTAACCTGGGTCTACTGCAACTTCGTCGCCGCGATTTTCGCCGTGTCCACCGGCATCGCGGCACAGCCGCCCAGGGTGGGGCCGACGGGGAGGTCGCCGAAGGCGGCGAGTGCGCCTTCGGCTTTCAGGCGGCCGACGAAGCCCGGTTCCAGGCCGCGCGCAACATAGGCAAAGCCCAGCCACGTCGTCCGCACCGGCTCGCCGCCCGCCGCGACCATGGCGCGGAAGGCGTCCTCCTGGCTCGATCCGGGGTGGAACACGGCCAACAGCAGGCCGTCGCGCTCGTCGGGCAGGGCGGCTTGGCGCAGCGACAGCGTCATCACCGCCGCCCACACCGCCAGCACCACCACGAAAAAGCCGATGGCCAGGCCATGCCCGAACCCCGCCGGAAACGGATCCGGCGGCGGGGTGGACGGGGCGGGTGCTGTGGGGTGGGGCTGGTCGGTCATCATAATGGGCCGGGTCGGCGCTCAGGCCTTGGCGTCGGACGCGGCCAGCGACGGGGCCGGGCGCTCGACGATCGGCAGGTTGATCAGGGCGGCCCCCATCGCCAGCGCCACGCCCAGCCACCACACCACGTCATAGGACCCGGTGCGCTCGTACAGCACCCCGCCCAGCCACACGCCCAGGAAGCCGCCGACCTGATGGCTGAAAAAGGCAAAGCCGTACAGCGTGCCCATGTACCGCGTGCCGAACATCACCGCGACCAGCCCGGAGGTGGGCGGCACGGTGGACAGCCACAGCAGCCCCATGGCGGCGGCGTAGGCGATGACCGTGACCGGCGTGGTCGGCAGCAGCACAAAGGCCGCCGTCGCCACCCCGCGCAGGAAGTAGTTGCCGCACAGCAGATAGCGTTTGCTGACCTTCCCCGCCAACACGCCGGAGCTGTAGGAGCCGACGACGTTGAACAGCCCGATCAGCGCCAAGGCCCAGGCGGCCAGCGACGGGCTGATCCCGGCGGCGGTCAGATAGGGCGGCAGATGGGTGGTGATGAAGGCCAACTGGAACCCGCAGACGAAAAAGCCGACGACCAGCAGCACATAGCTGCGGTGCTGGAACGCCTGCCGCACCGCCGCGACATAGCCGACGTTGGCCCCGGTGACGGCGGGCGCGTTGGCCGCCGCCATGCCGCGCGGGCCGGGGAAGACGCAGGCCAGGGCGGGCGTCAGCAGCATGGCCGCCCCCAGCAGGACCAAGGCGGTCTGCCAGCCGAACCCGGCGATGAAGGCTTGCCCCATCGGCGCGAACAGGAATTGCCCCATCGACCCGGCGGCGGTGGCGATGCCGATGGACCAGGTCCGCTTTTCCGGCGGCAGCAGCCGGGTGAATCCGGCGATGACGATGCCAAAGGAGGCCCCGGACAGGCCCAGCCCGATCAGCACACCCGCCGTCAGATACAGCTCGACGCTGGTCTGGGCGTAGGGCATCAGCACCAGCCCGGCGGCGTAGAGCAGCCCGCCGCCCGCCAGCACCGGGGCCGGGCCGTACCGGTCGGTCAACGCCCCGGCGAAGGGGCCGCCCGCCCCCCACAGGATGTTTTGGATCGCCATCGCCAGCGCGAACACATCGCGGCCCCAGCCATGCGCGTCCGACAGCGGGCCGATGAACAGCCCCATGCTGGAACGCGGACCAAAGGCCAGCATCGAAATCAGACAGCCGCAGACGACGACCAGGGCGGGCGTCCGCCAGGAGGACGCCGTGGAGGTGGGGGTGGTGGTCAACGGAGTCTCTCCCCATGGTGGGACGGGCGGCGTGGTGTCGCCATGTTGGTCAGGATCAAACGATAGACCCGCGCCCGCAGCGCGACAAATTCATAAAGGGTCGCATTATCATTCCGCAGCGGAATACAGCAGTGGATCGGCAGCGGCGGGGGCCATCTGGGCGGTCAGGCTGCGTTCCAACCGGTCGAACACCGCGTTCAGCCGCCCGACCACCCGCGCCGTCACCAGCCAGACGGTGACGCTTGGCCGCAAATCCGGCGCGTCCACCGGCCGCACCCGCTCGGCCACGCGGTCGTCGCCCAGCAGCCGCAGGGGGGCCAGCCCGAACCCGATGCCGCGCGCCACCAACGACAGCAGCAGCGATTGGTCAAAGGACTCCACCGTCACGTTCGGCCGCTGCCCCAGCGGGGTCAGGGCCGCCGCCAGCGCGGTGCGATAGCGGCAGCCGTCGGGTTGCAGCACCCAGCCGACGCGGTTCATCGCCTCCAGGCTCCACGGCCCGGCGGCGGCGCGGGCGACCGACGCGATGACGCTGACCGGCTCGGTCCCCAGACGCTGGCAGGGCAGATCGTCGGGCGGGCTTTGCCCCTCGCACAGCAGAACCACGGCCCCGTCCAGGGCACCGCTGCGCACCTGCTCCATCAGCGGGGTGCTCCAATCGGCGTGCAGGCGGATGGTCAGGCCGGGGAAGGCGGCGCGCAGTTCGTCCAGCGGCGGCCCGGCGGTCAGCGTGGTCAACACATGCGCCATCCCCAATCGCAGCAGCCCCTGCGGATCGGCGGACCCGGCAAACGCGTCGGACAGGTCGGTGGCGGCGTTCAGGATGCGGCGGGCGTGGGCCAGGGCCAGGTCGCCGTCGCGCGTCAGGGTCAGCGGCTTGGTCTGGCGGTCGAACAGGGTCACGCCCAATTCGGCCTCCAACCGCTGGATCAGGCGCGAGACCGCCGATTGGGTCAGCCCCAGCCGCCGCCCGGCCTCCTGCACCGATTGCGCCTCCGCCACCGCGACGAAGGTGTGAATCTCGTTGAGCTTCATCGCCGACCGCTGCATGAAATCCCCCCCGTCCTTTTCGGTCATGGTGGACCGCTGGCCGCCGGGGTCAAGCGGTGGATTTGAAGGGCGCGCGCCGCGCCGCAGCCTCTTGACGGGTGGGCCGGGATGGCTTATGCACCGCGCCCATGCGTCGGCACCCCTGGAGGCCGGCGCGCTTTTCTTTTTGGAGCATCCGTCATGACCAAGATCATTCCGCTCGGCGCCGAAGGGCGCGAACGGGCCGGCAAGGGGACCGCCCGCCAAACCCGTCGCGATGGCCGCATTCCGGCCGTCATCTACGGTGGCAAGCAGGCTCCCCTGACCATTTCGCTCGAGAAGTTCGAGTTCACCCGCGTGCTGCATCAGCCGGGTTTCTTCACGCACCTGTACGACGTCACCGTTGACGGCGTCGCGCACCGCGTGCTGCCCCGCGATGTCCAGTTCCACCCGGTGACGGATTTCCCGCTGCACGTCGATTTCCTGCGCGTCACCAGCGACACCCGCATCGTCGTGCATGTCCCGGTTGAGTTCGTCAACCAGGACAAGTCGCCCGGCCTGAAGCGCGGCGGCGTGCTGAACATCGTTCACCACTCGCTCGACCTGGAATGCCCGGCGGACAACATCCCCGAGCACATCACCGTGTCGTGCGAGGGCTTCGACGTCGGCGCGTCGATCCACATCTCGGCGATCACGCTGCCGGAAGGCATCGTCTCCGTCTCGCACGAGCAGGATCTGACGATTGCGACCATCGTCGCCCCGTCGGGCCTGAAGTCGGAAGACAACGCCGCCTGATCGGCGACGTTTCCGCTTCGGTTGAGATCAAGGTGGGGGGCTTCGGCCCCCCGCTTTTGTTTGTGGAATCGGCATTCATTCAGGTGGGACGGCAGGGGCCATGCTTCTCTTGGTCGGATTGGGCAACCCGGGCGCGGAGTACGCGCGCAACCGCCACAACATCGGCTTCATGGCCGCCGAAACCATCGCCCGCCGCCACAATTTCAGCCCGTGGAGGAAGCGCTTCCAGGGCGTGACCGCCGAAGGCACGGTGGGCGGTGACAAGGTTCTGGCGCTGGAACCCGGCACCTTCATGAATCTGTCGGGCCAATCGGTGGTCGCGGCGCTGCAATTCTTCAAGCTGAAGCCCGAAAACGTCGTGGTCATCCATGACGAGCTGGATTTGCCCCCCGGCAAGATCCGGGTGAAGAAGGGCGGCGGCCATGGCGGCCACAACGGCCTGCGCTCCATCGACAGCCACATCGGCAAGGAGTATTGGCGCGTCCGGCTCGGCATCGGCCACCCGGGCAACAAGGATTTGGTCAGCGGCTATGTGCTGCACGACTTCGCCAAGGCCGATCAGGCCTGGATCGACCCGCTGCTGGACGCGGTGGCCGACGGGTTGCCGCTGCTGGTGGAGGGCCAGCCGGAAAACTTCATGAACAAGGTGACGCTGGCGACGGCGGGGCGCTGAGGGGCTGGGTGGCCTGGGTGGGCCGCCCGCCAAAGGGTTTGCGCTTTGCCCCCCAAAGTAGGATAAAGCGCGTCAATCCACGGTATTTTTGACGGCGAGCACCCACCCCATGGGCTTCAATTGCGGTATCGTCGGTCTGCCCAACGTTGGCAAATCGACCCTGTTCAACGCGCTGACCGCCACCCAGGCGGCCGAAGCGGCGAATTTCCCCTTCTGCACCAAGGAACCGAACGTTGGCCGCGTCAGCGTTCCCGATCCCCGGCTGGACAAGCTGGTGGTGATCGCCAAGTCGCAGAAGACGATTCCGACGCAGTTGGAGTTCGTGGACATCGCCGGTCTGATCCGGGGCGCGTCGAAGGGCGAAGGGCTGGGCAACCAGTTCCTCGCCAACATCCGCGAGGTCGATGCCATCGTCCATGTCCTGCGCTGCTTCGTGGACGACGACATCACCCACGTCGAGGGCGGCGTTGACCCGCTGCGCGACGCCGAGGTGGTCGAGACCGAGCTGATGCTCGCCGACATGGAAAGCCTGGAACGCCAGATCACCAACCTTCAGAAGAAGGCCAAGGGCGGCGACAAGGACAGCAAGATCAAGGCCGACCTGATGGAACGGGCGCTGAAGGTCCTGCAGGACGGCAAGCCCGCCCGCGTCGTGGAGCTGGACCCGGAAGAACGCCCGGTGTTCAAGCAGTTCATGCTGCTGACCGCCAAGCCGGTCCTGTATGTCTGCAACGTCGAGGAAGCCGCCGCCGCCACCGGCAACGCGTTTTCCGCCAAGGTGGCGGAAAAGGCCAAGGCGGAAGGGGCGGAAATGGTGGTGATCTCCGCCGCCATCGAATCGGAGGTCGCGCAGTTGAGCGACCCGGCGGAAAAGGCCGAATTCCTGGAATCGATGGGGCTGGAGGAAACCGGCCTGAACAAGCTGATCCGCGCCGGGTTCAAGCTGCTCGACCTCATCACCTTCTTCACCGTCGGCCCGAAGGAGGCGCGCGCCTGGACCGTGCGCCGCCACGCCAAGGCCCCGGAAGCGGCGGGCGTCATCCACACCGATTTCGAACGCGGCTTCATCCGCGCCGAAACCATCGATTACGACAGCTTCGTGACCTTGGGCGGCGAACAGGGGGCCAAGGACGCCGGAAAGATGCGTCAGGAAGGCAAGGAATACGTCGTCCAGGACGGCGACATCTTCCATTTCCGCTTCAACGTCTGATGATGCCGTCCCCTCCTCCGTCCGACCGGGCGGGGGAGGGGCGTGTTACCCCCGTCGCCGCGCGGTTGCGCGCTGTTCCGCCGACAGGGCGATGACGCGGCGGGTTTCGTCCCAGGGGACCAGCGCTCCGGCCTCCTCCACGCTGACCCAGCGGGCTTCAAGAGCGTCGTCGGCGCACACCGCCTCGCCGTCCGGGCATTCGGCCGACACCTCGACCAGCGTGTAATGATAGTGGACGCGGCCCTCCGCGTCGGGGGTGATGGCGTCCACCACGGTGATGATCCCGGTGGGCGTCACCGTCAGGCCGGTTTCCTCCCGCATCTCCCGCACCGCCGTTTCAAACACGGTCTCGCCGACGGTCTGCGCGCCGCCGGGCAAGCTCCATTGCCCCAGGCGCGGGGCCTTGCCCCGGCGGATCAACAGCACCTGGTCGCCGCGCCACGTCACCACCCCCACGCCCACCCACGGGCGGTCGGGGTATTCGCGGCTGGAACGGTCGGCGGCGTCGGTCATGGCAACACCTGTGTGGACGGGGAAGGGGCGGGGGCGGGCGTCAGCGGCCGGTTTGGCGCAGCAGGGCGCGCAGGCGGCGGATGGTCTCGGCGGTCGGCTGACCGGCGTCGGCGGGGGTGGCGAGCGCCTGCGGGTGGAAATGGCGCTGAAAGCTCAACAGCGCCCGTGGTTCCGCCGCGTTGTAGCCATAGCGGTCGAGCAGCGCGGCCACCGCCTCCGGGGGCAAGGCCGCATCGCCCGGCTGGCAATCGGCCTCGGTCGGCTGCGGCCACAGGCCGACGCCTTGGGCGGCCAGCCCCGGCCAATCGAACAGCTCCCCCGGATCCTCCTTGCGGGCCGGGGCCACGTCGCTGTGGCCCAGCACATCGGCGGGGGCGATGGCGTGGCGGGCGATGATGGCGCGGCAGAGGTCCGCCACCGCCGCCATCTGCGCGGCGGGGAAGGGGCGGTAGCCGAACTCGTGGCCGGGATTGACGATCTCCACCCCGATGGAGCGGCTGTTGACGTCGCCCCGGCCGCGCCAGTGCGACACCCCGGCGTGCCAGGCCCGCCGGTCCTCCGGCACATGGGCGTAGACGGTCCCGTCCTCGTCCACCGTGTAATGGGCGCTGACCTGCGCCGCCGGGTCGCACAGCCGGTCCAGCGCGTGGGCGGCGGTCGGCATCCCGGTGTAATGCAGGATCAACAGCTCCACCCGCCCGGCTTCCGCCCGTGTTCCGTCTTCCCGGGGGCCGTGGTTGGGGGACGGGCGGTCGATCCAGCGCGGGACGGGCGGAGCCTCGATCATGGCGGTATGGGCGTCAGGTCGGGTTGGTCACGGTTTCGCTGACCGTGCGCGGGCGGCGTTTCACGATGATCGCCACCCCGCCGATGGTCAACACGCCGCCGATGACCAGATTGATCGTCACCGGGTCGCCCATCAGCAGCACCCCCGCCGCCACGCCGAACACCGGCACGGTCAGCAGATAGGGCATGGTCTGGTTCACATCGTAACGCGCCAGCAGTGGATACCAGAAGCCATAGGCCAGGATGGTGACGGCCACCGCCATGTAGACGATGGAGGCCCAGCCGAGCCAACTGGCGTTCTGCACCGCCTCCACCTGCCCGGTTTCGAACAGCAGCGACAGGATGAGCAATTGCGGCATCGCCATCAGCGCCATCCAGCCGTTGACGGCAAAGCCGTTCACGGCACCGATCAACTTCATCTGGATGCTGGCGACGGCAAAGGCGAGGCTGGCGGCCAGCAGCATCGCCAGCGACTGCAGGGCGTTGCCCAGGCGCGGCTCTCCGGCGATCACCAGCACCCCGGCGAAGGCGGCGATCATGCCCACGCCACGCCGCCAGCCCAGCGCGTCCTTGAACACCACGGCGGCGAGCAGCGAGGAAAAGGGAACCTGCGCCTGCACGGCGAGCGAGGCGGTGGCGGCGTCGATGCCGTTCAACCCGTTGAACATCAGCGGAAAATGGATGCTGCCCAACGTCACCGACAGCAGCGCCACCGGCAGGATCTTCTCACGCGGGATGCGGAAGAAGGGGACGATCAGCACCGACACCAGGGCAAAACGCACCGCCATCAGGAACAGCGGCGGAAAATCATGCAGCGCCCATTTGGACACCACGAAGTTCAACCCCCACAGCGCCATGACCAGCAGCGCTTGCAGGGCGTGGATCAGGGTCATGATTTGCCGCCTTCCAACTCTTCGCGCAGGGCTTCCAACTCCAGCCACCGTTCTTCGGCGGCGGACAGGTCGGCCTGTTTGGCGTGAAGCTGTTCGCTGGTCTTCTGGAACTTGGCCGGGTTGCGGCTGAACAGGTCGGGGTCGGCCATGGCGCTTTCCAGCGCGGCGATCTCGGCGGACAGGCGGTCCATCCGGGTCGGCAGCTCGTCCAACTCGCGCTGGTCCTTGTAGCTCAGCTTGCCGCGCGGCTTGGCGGCGGCGGGCTGGGCGGGAGCGGCGGCCTTGGGCTTGGCCGACGCGGCGGGGGCGCGGGCCGGGCGCTGGGTCAGGTAATCGGAATAGCCACCGGCGTATTCGACGACCACGCCGTCGCCCTCCACCGCGATGGTGCTCGTCACCAGCCGGTCGAGGAAGTCACGGTCGTGGCTGACCAGCAGCAGCGTGCCTTGGTAATCGCCCAGCACGTCTTCCAGCAGATCCAGCGTGTCCATGTCGAGGTCGTTGGTCGGCTCGTCGAGGATCATCATGTTGCTGGGCTTGGCGAACAGCCGGGCCAACAGCAGCCGGTTGCGCTCCCCGCCCGACAGCGCCTTGACCGGGCTGTCCAACTGGCGGGTGTCGAACAGGAAATCCTTGATGTAACCGGCGACGTGGCGCGACTGGCCGTTCACCATGACAGCGTCGCCGCCGAAGGGGCAGAGCACCTTGCGGATGGTGTCCTCGGGATCCAGCCCGTCGCGGCGCTGGTCGAAATAGGCGGTGTCGAGGTTGGTGCCGAGCTTGATGGTGCCGGAATCCGGCTCGATCTGGCCGGTCAGCATCTTCAGCAGGGTGGATTTGCCCGCCCCGTTCGGCCCGATCAGACCCACGCGGTCGCCGCGCAGGATGCGGGTGGAGAAATCGCGGACGATGGTCTTCACGCCGCTGTCGGAGGCGAATTGCTTGGTGATGCCGGTCGCCTCGATCACCAGCCGCCCGCCGCGTTCGGCCTCGGCGATCGCCAGCTTGGCCTGCTGGCCGCCCTGGATCCGCTCGGCCCGATCGTCGCGCAGGGCGTAGAGGTTGCGCACGCGGCCCATGTTGCGGGTGCGCCGGGCGGAAATGCCCTCGCGCATCCATTTGGTTTCGGCCTCGATCTTGCGGTCGAGCTTGTGGGCGGCGGCCTCTTCGGCCTCGAACACCTCGGCCTGCCAGGTTTCGAATTCGGAAAAGCCGCGATCGGTCGCCCGCACGGTCCCGCGATCCAGCCACAGGGTGCGCTTGGCCAACCGGTTGAGGAAGCTGCGGTCGTGGGAAATCAGCAGCAGGCCGCCGCGATAGGCCAACAGCTCCTCTTCCAACCATTCGATGGTCGGCAAATCCAGATGGTTGGTCGGCTCGTCCAGCAGCATGACGTCGGGGTTGCCGACCAGGGTGCGGGCCAGCGCGGTGCGGCGCGATTCCCCGCCCGACAGGGTGCGCGGGTCGCGGTCGCCCGCCACCTGCAAGCGGTCCAGCACGGCGTCCACCCGGTGCGCCTCGTCCTGCTCGTCGGCGGGCAGACCCTGGACGACGTAATCATGCACGGTGGCGCAGCCGGTGAAGTCCGGTTCCTGCGGCAGATAGGCGATGCGGGCACCGGGCTGGACGAACAGCGCGCCGGAATCGGGCAGGATCTGGCCCGCCAGCACCTTCAGCAGCGTCGATTTGCCCGAGCCGTTGCGCCCGACCAGACAGATGCGCTCGCCGCGCCCGATGGACACGTCGATGCTCTCGAACAGCGGACGGCCGCCAAAGGTGACGGAAACGCCCTGAAGGGCCGTGATGGGAGCGGGAGGAGCCATGGACCGTTCGTGCGCCGGACTGCGGAAGGGAAGACCGGCGTTATAGCGCGGTCCTCCCCCATCCGGCGACGGTCAATTGCGCCGGGTCCGGGTTGCGCGTCAGGCGGTTGGCGGGGCGGCGGGGGCCACCTGCTTTTCCTGCATCTTGAAGCCGAAATAGGTCCCGTTGCTGATGCCGGTCAGCGCCAGCAGGTTGGCCGACAGCTCCGGCATCGCCCGGTTGTGCGCCACCTCGAACAGGAAGGACAGGCCCAGGACGATGGTCCAGATCAGCAATTGCAGCCGGGCGATGTTGTAGCCGTGCAGATCGGTCAACAGATCGGTCAGCACCCCTTGGGAGGGCGGGTAAATCTCCGCCACGCAGGAGGCCATCATCGCCGTGTCGGGCGGGCTGGCGGCGGCGGCGGTCCGGTAATTCGCGCAATGTTTGGCGCGTTCGGCCCCGTCGTCGTCCGGCTTGGTGCTGGGCCGGTTGTCCTGGGTGGCGGCAAGGACGGAGGTGCCGCCGACGATTCCCATCAGCGCCATCGCCCCGGTCGAAATCGTGTCCATCGAGCCGGTGATCGGCAACAGCCAGGTGTAGGAGGCGGCGACCACCCCGCTCCACCACAGGAGTTGAAAGCGCGACAGGCTGTAGGGGGCGACATAACCCGCAGGCATCGGCACATCGGGGACCAGCGTCACCGGATCGCGCCCGAAGCGGCGGAAGAAGGCCAGCACGAACAGCCCGCCGACCAGCGCGGCGAGCACCACCGGCAGCGTGAGGTTGACGGCGGCGCTGTTCACCGTGGCGGCAGCGGTGGCGGCGGTGCTTTGCGCCCAGGCCAGCGCGGGCAAGCCGGTCAACAGCCCCGCCAACAGCCCGCACCCAACCCACTGTTTGACCATCCGGCCCCCGGCAATTTGGCGTGCCATTCCATGCCCCTCCCCATCCTGATCCGACGGTCAGGGTACGTCAGATAACGGGAGAATCCGCAAGCGGAATCGCGGATGAGTCGCGGTGCCAGGAGGATCACGCGATGGCGGGCGCGCCTTCCCGCAGCTTCTTGATGCGGTCGTAGGCGGCGTTGATGAGGGCGAGCTTGTGGGTGGCCTGATCGACGAACTCCTGCGGCAGGCCCTGCGCCACCAGCAGGTCCGGGTGGTGTTCGCGCACCAGACGGCGATGGGCGGCCTTGATCGCCGCGTCGTCGGCGTCGCGGGCCACGCCCAACACCTGATAGGGGTCGGCCTCCGTCGCTTGGCCCGCCCGGTGATGACCGGCGATGATGCGTTCGAACTCGGCGTCGCTGAAGCCGAAGATTCCGGCGACGGCGTGCAGATAGGCGACCTCGGTCTCGTGCAGTTCGTCGTCGGCCTCGGCGATCATCAGCAGGCTGTCGAGCAGTTCCTCCAGCACCGCATGCCGGTCCTCGAACAGCGCGGCGATCTGGCGGGCGTATTCCTCAAAACCGTGGGTGTCGCGGCGGGCCAGATCGAAGACGCGCCCGACATTCTCCATCTCCTCCGGTGGCACGCGGAACAGGCGTTTGAAGGTGTCCACCTCCACCCGTTTCACCACCCCGTCGGCCCGCGCCATTTTGGCCGACAGCGCGATGACGCCGATGGTGAAGGCGATGGATTGGGTGGCCGCCGCTGTGGCGTCCTCCGCGCTGGCCGGGGCGGTCGGTTCGCACCCGTCGCTCATCCGCCGGTCCACCGCGTGCCCGGCCAACGCGCCCAGCAACGCGCCCAGCGGGCCGCCGATGGCAAAGCCCGCAGCGCCGCCCAGAATCTTGCCCCAGATGCTCATCGCCGTGATCCGCCATAGGAAGTGAAGCCCCAGCATAAGGGCTTGATGACGTTGGGCCAACTGTGGCGGTGCCGCCACAGCGCGTTTGTGTTCGGTTCCGCGCCTTTCGATGATCGCTTGCGATCATCTTCGAATGGTTTATGCTGCAACGCAACAAAGACATCGGATCCGCACCACCGCTCTGGCGCTGGTGAGGTCGATCCGTTTGGGACGCGCGCTGTTCGATGCGGTTTTGCAATTTGAAAACCTTCAATTCGAAAACCGTTGAGTGAACGCCATGACTGTCATCCGCAAGATCCTGCCGACCGAACGGTCGCTCTACCGGGCGCATCTTCTTCGCTTGGATCGCGCCGACCGTTACGCCCGCTTCACCGGCACCCTGTCGGACGAGTCGGTGGCCCGCCACTGCGCAGGCCTGGACTGGAGCCGCACGATCCTGATCGGGGCCTTTCTGAACGGCGAACTGCGCGCGGCGGTGGAGCTGTGCAGCGACCGCATCCTCTGGCCGAACGAGGCCGAGTTCGGCGTCAGCGTGGAAAAGGAGCTGCAAGGGCAGGGGATCGGCAGCATCCTGATCCGCCGCGCCCTGACGGTGGCGCGCAACCGCTCCATCGGCCGGGTCCACATCCAATGCCTGGCCGAGAATGTGCGGATGCGGGCGCTGGCCCGCCGATTCGGCGGACGGGCAACCCTGGAGTGCGGCGAAATCGCCGCCAGCTTCGACCTGCCGCCGCCCAACCAATTCTCCTACGCGCTCGAAGCGCTGGAAGATGGGGCGGGGGCGTTCAACTCCCTGCTGGCCAGCTTCGCCAGCGGCGCAACCGACCGCGTGGCGGCCTGATCGGCCCGCGAAATCCGCTCGCACCCGCATCAAGCCGTTGACGTTGGCCGCCGGATGGCGAAACTCCGGCGGCGAGCGTGGCATGTCCGCCGCGCCGGGCCAGCGTGGGTGCGAGCATGGACGGAAACAAGCGTGACGGTGTGGATCAGAACGGCGCGGCCCCGGTCGGGAAGGCACGCTGGCAATTCTGGATCGACCGTGGCGGCACCTTCACCGACATCGTCGCCCGCCGCCCCGACGGATCGGTTGTCACCCACAAGCTGCTGTCCGACAACCCGGAGCGCTACGCCGACGCCGCCGTCCAGGGTGTGCGCGACCTTTTGGGGCTGAAGCCCGGCGATCCCCTGCCGGTGGAGGCGGTGGAGGCCATCAAGATGGGGACCACCGTCGCCACCAACGCCCTGTTGGAGCGCAAGGGGGAACCCACCGTCCTGGTCATCACCGAAGGGTTCGGCGATCAGCTCCGCATCGGCCATCAGGCCCGGCCCAAGATTTTCGCCCGCCGCATCCAACTGCCCGAACAGCTCTACGCCCGCGTTGTCGAAGCGCCCGAACGGGTGATGGCCGACGGCCGGGTGCTGAAGCCCATCGACCTGCACGTTGTCCGCCGGGGGCTGGAGGAGGCGTTCAGCGCGGGCTACCGCGCCGCCGCCATCGTGCTGATGCACGGCTACCGCTACCCCGAGCATGAACGTCAGGTCGCCTCGCTGGCCCGTGCGGTCGGCTTCACGCAGGTGTCGGTCAGCCATCAGGTCAGCCCGCTGATGAAGCTGGTCGGGCGCGGCGACACCACGGTTGCCGACGCCTATCTGTCGCCCATCCTGCGCCGCTACGTCGACCGGCTGGCGGGCGATCTCAGCGGCCCGGCCGGGGCGATTCCGCTGATGTTCATGCAGTCCAACGGCGGCCTGACCGACGCGGCGCGGTTCCAGGGCAAGGACGCCATCCTGTCCGGCCCGGCGGGCGGCGTGGTCGGCGCGGTGCGCACGGCGCGGATGGCCGGGTTCGACAAGGTCATCGGCTTCGACATGGGCGGAACCTCGACCGACGTGTCGCACTACGCCGGGGAGTATGAACGCGCCTTCGACACCATCGTCGCCGGGGTGCGGGTGCGCGCGCCGATGATGAACATCCACACGGTGGCGGCGGGCGGCGGCTCGCTCTGCGTCTTCGACGGCACCCGCTTCCGCGTCGGTCCGGACAGCGCCGGGGCCAACCCCGGCCCGGCCTGCTACCGGCGTGGCGGCCCGCTGACCGTCACCGACTGCAACGTGATGGTGGGCAAGCTGCAACCGCGCTTCTTCCCCCACGTTTTCGGCCCCACCGGCGACCAGCCATTGGACGCCGAGGTGGTGAAGGCCCGCTTCACCGAACTGGCCGCCACAGTGAACGCCAAGCTGGGAACCAGCATGACGCCCAAGCAGGTGGCGGAAGGCTTCCTGCGGGTGGCGGTGGACAACATGGCCAACGCCATCAAGAAAATCTCGGTGGAGCGCGGCCACGACGTCACCGGCTACACGCTGAACGGTTTTGGCGGCGCGGCGGGGCAGCATGTCTGCGCCGTGGCCGACGCGCTGGGCATGACGCGCGTCTTCCTGCACCCGCAGGCGGGCGTTTTGTCGGCCTATGGCATCGGGCTGGCCGACATCGTCGCCATCCGCGAACGCGCCATCGAAGGCCCGTTGAGCGACGCGGTGGTCGATCGCCTGACCCTGCTGTTCACCGATCTGGAGTCCGAGGGCCGTGCCGAACTGGCGCGCCAGGGCGTGGCCCCGGAACGCCAACTGATCCACCGCCGCGTCAACATCAAGGCGTCGGGGTCGGACACCACCTTGGCGGTTCCCTTCGGGTCGCGCGTGGTGATGGCGGCGGCGTTCGAAACGGCGCACCGCCAGCGCTACGGCTTCCTCACCCCCGGTTCGGCGCTGGAGGTCGAATCGGTGACGCTGGAGGCGGTGGGCCGCACCGACGCGCCCGACGATCCCGACGTGACCAGCACCACCGGCGCGCTGCCGCGCCGTCTGGCCACGGTGACGCTGCACACCGGCGGCAAGGACCGCGAGGCCCCGCTGTACGACCGCGCCCAGTTGCAGCCCGGCAACCGCATCGTCGGCCCGGCGGTGCTGGCCGAGGCGGTCGCCACCACGGTGATCGAGCCGGGCTGGATCGCCGAGGTGACGCGCAAGAACCACCTTGTCCTCACCCGGCTGGAGCCGGTCAACCAGCGCCTGTCCGCCGGGACCAAGGTCGATCCGGTGACGCTGGAGGTGTTCAACAACCTGTTCATGTCCATCGCCGAACGGATGGGGGTGACGCTGGAAAAGACCGCGCGGTCGGTGAACATCAAGGAGCGGCTGGATTTCTCCTGCGCCCTGTTCGACCGCGACGGCGGGCTGATCGCCAACGCCCCGCACATGCCGGTGCATCTGGGGTCGATGGGCGAAAGCGTGCGCGCGGTGAAGGAGCGGCGCAACGGTGTCTTCGCGCCGGGCGAGGTCTTCGCGCTCAACGATCCCTATCATGGCGGCACCCATCTGCCCGACATCACCGTCGTCTCGCCGGTGTTTGACGAGGCCGGGCGGGAGCTGCTGTTCTTCGTCGCCTCGCGCGGGCATCACGCCGACATCGGCGGCATCACCCCCGGCTCGATGCCGCCCGACAGCCTGACCATCGCCGACGAGGGCGTGCTGTTCGATTGCGTGCCGCTGGTCGAGAACGGCCAGTTCCGCGAGGCCGCCCTGTTGGAGCTGCTGAAGTCCGGGGCCTATCCGGCGCGCAACCCGGCGCAGAACATCGGCGACCTCAAGGCGCAGATCGCCGCGAACGAGCAGGGCGCGCGCGACCTGCACCGCATCGTCCGCCTGCACGGCCTGCCGACGGTCAACGCCTACATGCGCCACGTCCAGGACAACGCGGAGGAGCAGGTGCGCCGCGCCATCGGCGTGCTGCGCGATGGGGCCTTTGCCGTGTCGCTCGACAACGGGGCGACGATCAAGGTGATCGTGTCCATCGACCGCAGCAAACGGTCGGCCAAGGTCGATTTCACCGGGACCAGCGCGCAACTGCCGAACAACTTCAACGCCCCGTCGGCGGTCTGCCGGGCGGCGGTGCTCTATGTCTTCCGCACCCTGGTGGACGACGACATCCCGATGAACGAGGGTTGTTTGCGCCCCATCGAGATCGTCATCCCCGAAAATTCGATGCTGGCCCCGAAGCCGCCCGCCGCCGTGGTCGCGGGCAACGTCGAAACCAGCCAGTGCATCGTCGATGCCCTGTTCGGCGCGCTGCGGGTCATGGCCTCGGCCCAGGGGACGATGAACAACCTGACCTTCGGCAACCAGTGGCACCAGTATTACGAAACCATCTGCGGTGGGGCCGGGGCGGGCAACGGCTTTGACGGGGCCGACGCGGTGCAGACCCACATGACCAACTCGCGCCTGACCGATCCGGAGGTGCTGGAATGGCGCTTCCCGGTGCTGGTCGAAAGCTTCCGCATCCGGCGCGGGTCGGGCGGTGGCGGGCGCTGGCGCGGCGGCGACGGGGTGGTGCGCCGCCTGCGCTTCCTGGAGCCGATGACCGCCGCCATCCTGTCCAACCGCCGCCGCGTCGCCCCCTTCGGCCTCAGCGGCGGCATGGACGGGGCGGTGGGCCGCACCTGGCTGCTGCGCGCCGACGGCGCGGTGCAGGAACTCGCCCCGCAGGACCGCGTGGCGGTGCTGACCGGCGACGCGTTGGTGGTGGAAACGCCGGGCGGCGGTGGCTACGGCGACGTGATGGCGTCCTGATCGAATATAGAGCTAGCGTGGTATCAGATTAGAGATCTGATACCACGCCTCCTATCAATTTTTGACGACAATTGCACAGTGCATTATTGGTTGGGCGTGTTTTCTATCAATCTCCACGCTGCAGCGTTTCCTCTCTTTTCTGGTACCCGCTCAATTAAATTCTGATCTCGCAACCTATAAAAAACTTCCTTCATTTGATTTTCTGAATGAATGCCGGTTAGTTCACGCGCTGTTCTGTTTTTTATAATTCCGTTTGATTTCAGGTAATCAAGAACAAGCTCTTCTGGGGAAGCTAGAGGGGTATGGGAAATCACGACCTTCACATAATTTCCACTCTCAGTTAGAACGGGGGCTGTTAACCTCCATTCTTTCATTTTTTGGAAGGCGGTGTTTAATCCTTCTCCAAGATCTTTGTTGGGAGGTGTTTTGTACCTTGCTAGCGTGCGAACAATTTTGGGGTTTCGGCTGTATCGAACATCAAGATAGTTATTAATGTTTACAAATCCAGGGAGTTTTCCTGGGCTTATAACTTCTATTCTATTTTGATATATAACGACATGAACGTCGTCTGCAATAGAGTAATCCCTATGAATAATGGCATTGACTAAAATTTCCCAAATGGCCTCTGGTGGGTATGACACTTTTTCCATTCCATTGGCCGTTATGATGCTTATGCTTGACATGATTGTTGATACTTCTTCGGCAGTTTTGTGTGCTAGTTCGTAAAGCGGCCCAGTCAAGGTAATATTTTTCTTGAGATGCTCTCTCTCGGGCTTTTCAAGTTTTGTATCGTAAAAAACAACTTTCACACCACATCGCTTTGGGAAAACTGCTTGAGGAGCATCGGAAAATAAAAGAACGCCAGCGCAGTTTGGACAGAAAGTTCTCCGATTAACCAATCCCTCGTTTACTGAGAATGCAAGGGCTTCCTGAGGTGGAGAAATTTCGCTAACAAATTTTTTCATCTGGTCAGATTCAACAATCTCCTCAGGTTCAACGCCGTTAAGCAGGCTGCTTTCATAGCTCACAGCGCCCTTGGCAAATGCAAGGGCTGTAATTGCCTGAGGATCCGTTACAGGAAGTGATTGTGCTCCTACTCTTTGATAAACATTGCTATCGCTCCGCTTTGCAACTTCAGACGACTTGTCGACAAAAACCCTAAGAACAATACCATTCATTCCATTTGCGGTCAAAAATTCATGTCGGAAGTCAAGTGTTGGGTTAAGATTAAACAATGACTGAAGGTGGCCATTGAAAGACTCTATAGATATTGCTCCGCACCATCTTTTACTTTTGATTGGTTCTTGGGAGTCATCGGCTATTCCAATAACAAACTCCCCTCCATCGGAGTTTGCAAATGCCACTGCTATTTTTTGAATTCCTCTTCCGTCTATTTCAATTTTTTTCTGTCAAATAAATCGCTCTCTTGTTTTGAGCAAAGATTCAGGGCATCTTCATAAGAGATATTCAGTAAGCTTGGCAATTTTATCTCCGTGAAAGTATTGAATTATTTTGTTTTGGTTCCGTTTGATGTTAGGTGAATAACTTCATGCTCACGCCAAGATCGTGTTCCTTTGATAAATTTTTAGCCGCATTGGACGATGAGTCTGACTGTTTTGAATGCATATGATGCTCGCTCCGCCTTTTGAAATTGCATATGTCGGTACAAAGACATCATAAAGCCTTTGGAAAATCTAGCCCCGCCGCATCCCACCCCTGCGTTGCCGGTGTCTTGCCAGCGGCTTGGCCGACGCCGTAGCCTTCCTTGGTCATAGCAACAAACCCATCCGCAGCATCCCATCAGCCGACACCGGGGAGGACACCGCCCATGACCGCCATCGCCACCACCCAGCCGCGCGCGGCGCTGACCGACGACGCGCGGGCCGAGTTGACGGCGCTGCTGGGCGACCGGTTCAGCATTTCGGGGCCGGTGCGTGACCATCACGGCAAGGACGAGTCCTATCACACGCCCTGTCCGCCCGATGGCGTGGCCTTCGCGCGCTCGACCGAGGAGGTCAGCGCCATCGTTACCATCTGCGCCAAGCACAAGCTGCCGATCATCCCCTTTGGCACCGGCACGTCGCTGGAGGGCGGCATCGCCGCGCTGCACGGCGGCATCACCATCGACCTGTCGGGCATGGACCGCATCCTGCGCGTCAGCCCGGAGGATCTGGACGTCACCGTTCAGGCGGGCGTGACCCGCAAGCGGTTGAACGAGCATTTGCGCGACACCGGCCTGTTCTTCCCCATCGATCCGGGGGCCGACGCCTCGCTGGGCGGCATGGCGGCGACGCGGGCCAGCGGGACCAACGCCGTGCGGTACGGGACCATGCGCGAGAATGTGCTGGGGCTGACCGTGGTGCTGGCCGATGGCCGCATCATCAAGACCGGTGGGCGGGCGCGCAAATCGGCGGCGGGCTATGACCTGACCCGGCTGTTCGTCGGCTCCGAAGGCACGCTGGGCATCATCACCGAGGTGACGCTGAAGCTCTACGGCATCCCGGAGGCGATCTCGTCGGCGGTTTGCGCCTTCCAGGACATTCGCGGTGCGGTCAACACGGTGATCCAGACCATCCAGGTCGGCATCCCGGTCGCCCGCATCGAGCTGTTGGACGAGGTCCAGATGGACGCAGTCAACAAATACTCCAAATTGAGCTACGCCGTCGCCCCGACCCTGTTCTTCGAATTCCACGGCACCGCAGCCGGGGTGCAGGAGCAGGCGGAGATGGCCGCCGCCATCGCGCAGGAGCATGGCGGGATGGAGTTCGCCTGGGCGACGCGTCCCGAGGACCGTTCCCGCCTGTGGCAGGCCCGGCACGATGGCTATTACGCCGCGCTGGCGCTGCGTCCGGGGTCGAAGGGTTGGCCGACCGACGTCTGCGTGCCGATTTCGCGTCTGGCCGACTGCATCCTGGAAACCAAGAAGGACTTGGCCGAGTCGAACATGCTGGCCCCGATGGTCGGCCATGTCGGCGATGGCAATTTCCACCTCGTCTACGTCATCGATCCCGACAAGCCGGAGGAGATGGCCGAGGCCCAGCGCCTGAACGACCGCATGGTCTCCCGCGCGCTGGCGATGGGCGGCACCTGCACCGGCGAGCACGGCATCGGTTACGGCAAGATGGCCTTCCTGGAGCAGGAGGCGGGCGACGCCTTCGCCGTGATGGGCGACGTCAAGCGCGCGCTCGACCCGCACAATCTGCTCAACCCTGGCAAGGTCGTTCGCGTCTGACCGGGCGCAGTCCGTTGCGTGCAAGGGGGGTGACTCACCCCCCCCCTGCGGCCTCATGTCTCAGGCGAAGCGGCGCAAGAAAGCTGCGGGAAACCCTGATTGAGCGAAATTAAGCGATTGAAGCGATGGGATTATCAAGGCACCGTGGGGAAACCGTGCGCCGGTCGCGGAGCTGTGCCAGCACCCGACCGGCCCCAAAACCCAGGGGGAGATTCGCCATGAAGTCTGTCGCCATCGCTCTGTTCTCGCTTGGTGTGCTGTGCATGGGCGGGATCGCCCAGGCCGACGACAACGCGAAATGGGTCGCCCAGTGCCAGAAGGACAATGCCGACGCCAAGGTGTCGCCGGACGTCGTGACCAAATACTGCACCTGCATGAACAACAAGATGAGCGACAACGAAACCCGCTCCATCACCGAATGGGAAAAGGCGAATCCTGAATCCCGCAAGGCCTGCGAAAAGGAAGCGGGTTGGTTGTGAACCCGCCCTTGCGGGCTGTTGGATGATGGGTGTTTGACGAATCGCATGGCCCGGACGGCGTCGTCCGGGCCATGCGCGTTTGACGCATCAGAACGCCCGCATCACAGCGCCGGGGGAGCCTTGTCTTTCTGGCACGGCGGGGCGGCGTTGCGGGCGCGCAGCACGCGGGCGGGCGACAGGCCGCGCCCCAGCAGCAACAGCGTGATTCCCAGAAACAGGCCAGACCAGAACAGGCAGCGTTCCACCAGCAGCCCGGCGTTGGCGTCGCTTTCGGGGTAGGCCAGGACGAAGCAGGTCCCCAGGACGGAGGCCAGAACGGTCAGTACGCCGCAATAGCGCGCCCAGAAATGGCCGTGATCCGCGCCGCCGCTGATGTCGGCGGCCAGCGCCGACAGCGGGCGGAGGAGGGTGGCGGCGATCAGGCCGCCGCTTCCCGCCGCAAGGCCCAGGGCCAGAAGGGTGTTCGGGGCGAGGGACATGGCAACCTCCATTTCAGACAGTTGTTTCTGTACAGACAGAAATTTCAAGGCGTGGATCGGCGCGTTGATTGGCCGGATGCCCGGAGTGGGGGACGGTCAGCGCTTCAGGAAGCCGACGATCTTGGCCCCGACATGGACGATGTTCTGCAAGGTGGAGCGCGGCAGTCGCTTCATCTGATCGTACCAGCCGGACATGTCCTCCATGAAGGTCAGCATGCTGGTCATCCGCGCCTTGATCTCGGGATCGATGCGGGGGTCGGCGTCGGCCTCGGCGGTGCAGGCGCGCAGCATGGCGATGGCCGGGTCGATCTCCCGTTTTTTCCGTTCCTCCGCGATCAGCAGCAGGATCGACCAGGGGTCGGTCTCCGCCCGGAAATGATCGCGGCGGTCGCCCATGACGTGGACGACGGAGACCAGACCGTAGCTCTGAAGCTCGCGGATGCTGGTGCTGACGTTCGACCGGGCGATGGACAGGATCTCCGTGATCTCGTCCGCCGGAAGCGGCTGGGGGGACAGATAGAGCAGGGCGTGAATTTGGGCGACGGAGCGGTTGACGCCCCAGCGCGTGCCCATCTCCCCCCAATGAAGGACAAAGCGCTCCATGGTTGGAGTCAGGATCATCGCGGCCTCGTGTGGTTCGGTCTGATTGTGGTTTGGTCTGTAATTTCTGTTAACTCAGAAATTACAGAAAGCACGCTCCGCCGTCAAGGGGATTTGCGGATGGTGGACCACCGATCAACGGCGTGTCGGTCAGCGGAACTTTGGCCGCCGCCCGGCCTTCAGCGCCTGCACCGCCTGATCCAGCGCTTGCAGGAATTTGGATTTGTCCTGCTGGGTCATCGGGGCGTTGCCGCCGCTGACCACGCCCATGTCGCGCAAATCCTGCATCAGGGCGCGGGTGGCGAGCGCCGAACCGACGCTGTCGGGGGTGAAGGGCCGCCCGGTCGGGCCGATCACCACGGCGTCGCGCTTCACGCAGCGGTCGGCCAGCGGGATGTCGGCGGTGACGACGATGTCGGTCGGCCCGGCGTGTTCGGCGATCCAGTTGTCGGCGGCGTCGAACCCGTCGCTGACCACCACCAGTTCGGCCACGCAATCCGTCGGCAGCCGCAGCGGGCTGTTGGCGACCAGCCAGACCTTGCAGCCGGTGCGCCCGGCGACGCGGTAGATCTCGGCCTTCACCGGGCAGGCGTCGGCGTCCACATAAATCTCGACCACGGATGCGTCCTCCGGCTGTGGCTGGCTGTCAACATGGTTCCGTCCCGCGCCCTTATGCGCTAAAACCGGAGCCGAGCGAAGCGCAGCCGCGTGGCGACGCTTTTTTCTTTTCCCCGGTGCAAAGGTCGGAGTGGCGCATGGCGTCCTATCAGTATGTTTACGTCATGAAGGACCTGACCAAGGTCTATCCAGGCGGCAAGAAGACGCTTGACGGCGTGTGGCTCTCCTTCCTGCCGGGCGTGAAGATCGGCGTTCTCGGCGTCAACGGCGCGGGCAAGTCCACGCTGCTGAAGATCATGGCCGGGATCGACAAGGATTTTTCGGGCGAGGCCTGGGCCGCCGAGGGGGCCAAGGTCGGCTATCTGCCGCAGGAACCGCAGCTCGATCCGACCAAGACCGTGCAGGAAAATGTCCTGGAGGCGTTGGCCGACACCAAGGCGCTGCTGGACCGGTTCAACGCCGTGTCGGAACTGATGGCCGACCCCGACGCCGATTTCGACGCGCTGCTGGCCGAACAGGCCGAGTTGCAGGAAAAGATCGACCACGCCGACGCCTGGGACCTGGATCGCACCGTGGAAATCGCCATGGACGCCCTGCGCTGCCCGCCCGGCGATTCCACCGTGGACAAGCTGTCGGGCGGTGAAAAGCGCCGCGTCGCGCTGTGCCGCCTGCTGCTGGAAAAGCCCGACCTGCTGCTGCTCGACGAACCGACCAACCACCTCGACGCCGAATCGGTGGCGTGGCTGCAAAAGCATCTGGAAGACTACAAGGGGACCGTCGTCCTCGTCACCCACGACCGTTACTTCCTCGACAACGTGACCGGCTGGATCCTGGAACTGGATCGCGGTGCGGGCATCCCGTATGAGGGCAATTACTCCTCCTGGCTGGAGCAGAAGCAAAAGCGCCTGGAGCAGGAAGGCCGTCAGGAGGAGTCGCGCCAGAAGCAGTTGGCCACGGAACTGGAATGGATTCGCCAGTCGCCGCGCGCCCGTCAGGCCAAGAGCAAGGCCCGCATCTCCGCCTACGAAACCCTGTTGGCCGAAAGCGCCAAGGAGACGGCGGGCGAGACCAAGATCGTCATCCCGACCCCGCCGCGCCTGGGCAATCTGGTCATCGAGGCCGAAGGCATTTCCAAGGGCTTTGCCGACCGCCTGCTGATCGACAATCTGTCCTTCCGCCTGCCGCCCGGCGGCATCGTCGGCGTCATCGGCCCGAACGGGGCCGGCAAGACCACGCTGTTCCGCATGATCACCGGCGGTGAAGGGCCGGATGGCGGTGCCTTCCGCGTCGGCGACACGGTGAAGCTGGGCTACGTCGACCAAAGCCGCGATTCGCTCGATCCGAAAAAGACGGTGTGGGAGGAAATCTCCGACGGTCTGGACGTGATCGAACTGGGCAAGAAGACCATGCCCAGCCGCGCCTATGTCTCCAGCTTCAATTTCCGGGGGCCGGACCAGCAGAAGAAGGTCGGGCAACTGTCGGGCGGTGAGCGCAACCGCGTCCACCTCGCCAAGATGCTGAAGTCCGGTGCCAACGTCCTGCTGCTCGACGAACCGACCAACGATCTGGACGTTGACACCCTGCGCGCGTTGGAAGACGCGTTGGAAGGCTTCGCGGGCTGCGCCGTGGTCATCAGCCACGATCGCTGGTTCCTCGACCGCATCGCCACCCACATCCTGGCCTTCGAGGGCGACAGCCACGTCGAATGGTTCGAAGGCAACTTCCAGGATTACGAAGCCGACAAGAAGCGCCGCCTGGGCGCGGAGGCCGACCAGCCCCACCGCATCAAGTACAAGCCGCTGGTTCGCGGCTGACGGCTGTGACACCCTGACGGGCAACGCCCCTTCCTCCATCCGGGGGAAGGGGCGTTGCCGTTTCTGGGGGAGGGGCGATGGCCGACGGGGTGGCGGGAAACCGGGCGCGCTATTGGCGGGACCGGGACGTTCCTGGTCTGCGGCTGCTGCACGCCGATTTCACCCATCATGATTACACCCCGCATTTCCACGAGGCCTGGGTCATTGCCATCACCGAAGCGGGCGGGTCGGAGTTTCACAGCCGTGGCCTGACCGCCGAGGCGACGGGGCAGGCCGTGTTGGTGTTCAACCCGCTGGAACCCCATTCCGGGCGGATGGGGCGCAGCGACCGGTGGCGCTACCGCTCCTTCTACCTGCGGCCATCGGCCATCAGCGCGGTGATGTCGCTGCTCGACGTTTCAGAGGAACCCTATTTCCGCAACAATCTGGTCACGGATCCGGCGCTGGCCGCGTCTTTCCTGCGCCTGCACCGGGCGATGGAGGGGGCGGACGATCCGCTGCTGCGGCAGGAGCTGTTGGCGCTCAGCTTCGGCGGTCTGGTCGGCCGTCACGCGACGGACCGGCCCAGGCGGGCACCGGGCCGTCGGCGGGCCAGCATCGCCCAGGCCATCGCCCTGATTCACGACGCGCATGACCAGCGTTTGACGTTGGAGGATTTGGGGCGGGTGTCCGGCCTGACCGTGTTCCAGACCATCCGGGCCTTCAAGCAGGTCACGGGGCTGACCCCACACGCCTATCTGACGCAAACCCGGCTGTTGGCGGCGGCCCTGCGGCTGGAACGGGGGGAGCCACTGGCCGACACAGCGCTGGCCGTCGGCTTTTACGATCAAAGCGCCTTCACCCGGCAATTCAAGCGGACCTACGGCATCACGCCGCTGTGCTACGCCCGCGCCATGCGGGGATGACCGTGCCCGATGAGGCTCGTCTGTCAATTTTCGCCAAGAGCGGATCGGCCCGGATCGGGCAGGCTTGCCCGGTGTCGCACAGACGGAGCAGGGGCGGGTGATGGCGGATTTCACGGGAAAGATCGCGCTGGTGACGGGGGCAACCTCCGGGATCGGCGCCGCGACGGCGCGGGCCTTTGCGGCGGCGGGGGCGACGGTGGTGGCCGTTGGCCGCGACCACGCGCGCGGAGAGGCGGTGGTCGCCGATTGTGACGCGGCGGGTGGTGCCGGGTCGGTGTTTCTGGCCGCCGACGTGACCGCCCCGGACGCGCTGGACGGCGTTGTGGC
Organism: Azospirillum griseum; assembly: GCF_003966125.1. GTDB lineage: Bacteria > Pseudomonadota > Alphaproteobacteria > Azospirillales > Azospirillaceae > Azospirillum > Azospirillum griseum. Next base: position 222,177 of record NZ_RXMA01000001.1, on the reverse strand, counting down.
GTCGGTGGTGGAACGGTTCGGGCGGTTGGACATCGCGTTCAACAACGCCGGTTGGCAGGAGGCGCGCGCGCCGCTTGCCGACCAGCCGGACGACGTGTTCGACCGCGTGTTCGCCACCAACACCCGGTCCCTGTTTCAGGCGATGCGGGCGCAGATCACGGTGATGCGGGCGCAGGGTGGCGGTGTGATCGTCAACAACGCGTCGGTCAGCGGTGTGCGCAACCCCAACCCCGGTTTGGCCCTTTACGCGGCCTCCAAGGCCGCCGCGCTGGCCTTGACCCGCACGGCGGCGCTGGAAAACGCGCCGCTCGGCGTTCGGATCAACGCGGTGTCGCCGGGGCGGGTCGAAACGCCGATGATGCTGGGATCCAAGATCGCCGATATGAACGTGGTGGCGGCTGGCTTGCCCGCCCGTCGTTTGGGTCAGCCGGAGGAGGTGGCGCGGGCGGTGCTGTGGCTGGCGTCCGACGCGGCGTCCTTCGTCATCGGCCACAATCTGTGCGTGGATGGCGGATTCCTGGCGACGTGAGGGGCCTTACCCCGCCAGCTTCTGATGCTCCAGGAAGGCGGTTTTCAGCAGGGCTTTCAGATCGTCGCCATATTGGTTGAAGCGGACGGAGAGTTGGCCGCGCTCCTCGTCGCGGTGGAGCACCACCAGATTGGCGACGGCGGCCACATCCTCGCGGTCGGCCATCACCACGCGGGCCTGAAAGCTCTGGCCCCGCCGGTAGGGCTGGTTGACCGCCAGCAGGCACAGGCCGCCGACCGACCAGTTGCGGGCGGGGAACACGCCGTGTTCGGTGTGGACGACCAGACCGGGGCGGACGAAGCGCTTTTGCCGCCGCCGCTCTTCCGGCGGGGGCGGGGTGACGGCCCCGGCGTTGGCGATGTCGATGCCGCTGTTCTCGGTCAGCGTGTTGGTGAAGACGCCGCCGCGCACCACGGCGTCGCCCATGCGGGCCTCGCGCAGGTCGGCGTCGGAGAAATCGGCCCCTTCGAAATTGGCGGGCCAGGCCCGGCCACCGGCCAGCATGGTCGGGCTGGCGTCGGCCCGGTTGAACAGCGTGTGGGCCAGATAGGCGCGGCGCAGGGTGGCCCCGCGCAGGCTGGCGTCGCTGAGGTCGGATTCGTCGAGGTCGATGTAGGAGAGTTCGGCCATGTCCAGATTGGCCCTGGTCAGGCGCGCGCCGGGCAGGCGGCAGCGCCGCAGCCGGGCGGCGGCCAGCGTGCGGCCGTGCAGATCGGCCCCGGCCACCGACACCAGATCCAAATCCAGCCGCGCCCCCTCGGCCCCGCCGCTGTCCACCCACCGCTCGTGCGCGGCGACCCGTTCCAGAAACTCCGCCACCGGCATGGCGCTGTAGTTGGGCTTGATGATCGCCTCGGGCGGCAGGGCGAAGGGGATGTAGGTGCGGGTCAGCGTGGCCTGATCCATCACCGTGTTGCCGAACACCACCCCGTCCAGCGTCGCCCCGCAAAAATCCGTGCCCATCAGCACCGCCGAGGTCAGCTCCGCCCCGGTCAGGTCGGCGTCGTTCAGGTCGGCCCCGGTCAGGTCGCAGCCGGAAAAATTCGCCCCGGCCAGGATCGAGCGTTCCATCTTGGCTTCGGTCAGCCGGGTGGTTCCGCCGCCGTGCGCCGTGTTGGAATCGTCCATCAACTCCCCGGCGCGGAAATCGGCCCCGCGCAGGTTGGCGTCGGTCAATTGCGCCCGGTGCAGGTTGGCCCCGCGCAGATCGGCCCCGGTCAGCGCCGCGCCCGACAGGTTGATCCCCTCCATGTCCGCGCCGAACAGATCGGCCTGGGTCAGATCGGCCCGCACCATCCGGGTGTTGGACAGGTTGCACCCGGCCAGCTTGGCCCCCGACAGCGCCACCCGTTCCAGGTTGAGCCGCGACAGGTCGCGAAAGCTGAGGTCGGCGCGCTTGCCGCTGCTGGGCCGCTTCAGCCACGCCTGATGCGACAGGATGATCTTTTTGATCTCCTCGACCTCGGACGGAGCGCGTTCGGCCATGGCGGTAAGAGTCCCGTTTGTGCCCTGGAATGGGCAAAGCAAATCATCGTGACGCAAGCAATGGCGGCAAGGATAGCGGTTTCGCACCGCCGCGTCACGGATTCCCCACGGCAAAACACCAAGGGCCGCCCCGATGGAGCGGCCCTTGGTGTCAGCGATTCCGGGGACCGGAGCGGGACAATCAGCCCGCCTTGCCGACCTTTTGGCGCAGAGCCTGGATCAGCCCGTCGATTTTTCCGCCATTCTGCTGGACGACGGAGGCGAATTCCTGCCGCTGGGTCACGCCCATGCTGACATTCTCGACCACGACGTCGATGATCTTGTAATCGGCGTCCTTCTTGCGAACGCGCCAATTCACGTTGACCGGCGGCCCGCTCGGACGGACGATCTGCGTCGTCACCATCGTGTCGGTTTCGCCTTCCGGCTGCGATCCGGCGATCTTGAAGGTTTCGCCCGAATATTCCAGGAATCGTTCGGCGTAGGTGCCGACGATGAGCTGTTCGAACAGCTTCTGGTATTCGGCCTGCTGCGCCTCGGTCGCCTGATTCCAATAGCGGCCCAGCACCCAACGCCCGATGTAGGGAACATCGAAGCCCTTGTGCAGCAGGGCGCGGAACTGTTGCAAGGCCTGCTCCTTCGGCAGGCTCTTGTTGGAAAAGGTGCCGATGGCGTCGTTCCCCAGCTTTTGGATGAACGCACTGGCTCCCGGATCCGCGCTTTGGGCGTGGGCCGGGGACATCAGGGAGGGGCCGACCCCGCTGCTCACCGCGAGCAGGGCCGCGCACGCGACAAACAGGCGACGTGTCAGCATCATCGGATCATGAAGTGGCGGCTGGTCGTGGGTTGTCAACGGTCAAATACCCGGAGCGGCAAAGAAACATCGGGATCGAAGGGTTTGGCCGCCGTCCCCGGCGGGAACGGCGGCCATGCGCCCGATCACAGCGTTTCGGGGATCACTTCTTCGGGGCGGAGGTGAAATCGGGGAACTCCGGCCCGCTGACCGGCTTGTTCTCGATCTCCGCCTGCCGCTGCTGCTGGTGCAGGCTGCGCACGGTGGCGTAGAAGTCGAGCGAGTTGCGGCGCAGATCGTCCACTTCCTTCAGCACCTGCGACCGGCGATCCACGGCGTTGGCAACCGCACGGCCGGTCAACGCGCCCTTGTTGCTGGTGGCGTAACCCCAGACGCGGACCGGATCGGCGACGCTGTCCACGCCATAGCCGACCGCGTCGCGCAGATTCGACGGGCCGAGCAGCGGCAGCACCAGATAGGGGCCGCTGTCCAGGCCCCAGACCGCCAGGGTCTGGCCGAAATCCTCGGGCCGGTTGGGGATGCCCGCCTGCGTGGCGACGTCGGCGATGCCGCCGGCACCCAGGATGGTGTTGGTCAGGAAACGGCCGGTGGCGTGCTGCGCGCCCTCGAAATTCCCTTGCAACAGGTTGTTGGCGATGTAAAGCGGTGCCATCAGGTTGTCGATGAAGTTGTGGATCACGTCCCGGATCGGATCGGGGACGACCACGGTGTACACCTCGGCGGCGGGGCGCAGGGCGATGGTGTCGATGGCCTCGTTCGCGGCGAAGACGAAGCGATTCGGCACTTCCAACGGGTCGTTGACCTCGTAGGCGGCGTCCTTGGCACCGGAGTCGCCGGGCTTGGTCGCGCAGGCCGACACGGACAGGGCAAAGGCGGCGACGGCGGCCGAGCGGAGGATGGAGCGTGAGAGACTGGCCAGCTTCATGGTGCGACGGCTCTTTTCTGGAGGCTCAACTCGGGTCGGATCGCCGGTCTTCCCCATCGGGTCCATCGGGTCCTGCGGCGGGAACCCAAGGGGCATGACAGAGGCGGCGGCGCGTGCGTGAAAAGTGTGTGCGAGAAATCACCCAATTTCCACCTTTTCGTCCACTAGCACACAGCCGTTGGTTTGACCAGTGTCGTGGCACCCAGGCCACAGACCTTGCGTCACCTGTGGCGGCCCTGCCGCAGTGCTTGGCGACGCCTTTGGGTGTGACCCTGACGAATCCAGTTTACGACGCATAAAGATATCTTTATATCTGTATCCAGAATGGCGGATGCGCGGATGACCCGCGTCGGAATCCAGGTGTAAGGAAGTCGGGTGAAGGGGCGATGGACGATCTGCTTGCGACCCTGAAGGCGGCGGCGGAACCGACGCGGCTTCGGCTGCTGGCGCTGTGCGCGCATGGCGAGCTGACGGTGACGGAGCTGACCCAGATATTGGGGCAGAGCCAGCCGCGCGTCTCCCGCCACCTGAAACTGCTGTGCGACGCCGGGCTGCTCGACCGTTTCCGCGAGGGGACCTTCGCCTTTTTCCGGCTGGCCGAGAAAGGCCCGTCGGCGGAGCTGGCGCGGGTGCTGGTGGACGCCATTCCGGCATCCGATCCCACCCAGGCGCTGGATCTGGAACGGCTGGAGGCGATCAAGCGCGGCCGGTCGGAGAGCGCGGCCACCTATTTCCGTGAAAACGCCGCGCGCTGGGACGAAATCCGCTCCCTCCACATCGCCGAGCGCGAGGTGGAGGCGGCGTTGCTGCGGCTGTTCCCCGACGCGGGCGTGGAGTCGCTGCTCGACATCGGCACCGGAACCGGGCGGATGCTGGAGGTGCTGGGGCCGCGCGCCCAGCGCGCCACCGGCGTCGATCAATCGCGCGAGATGCTGGCCGTCGCCCGCACCAAGCTGGAGGGGGCGGGCCTGCGCCATTGCCATGTGCGGCAGGCCGACCTCTACCAGTTGCCCTTTCCCGGCGGCTCCTTTGACGCCGCCATCATCCATCAGGTGCTGCACTTCACCGAGACGCCCGCCGACGCGGTGGCCGAGGCCGCGCGCGTGCTGCGCCCCGGTGGCGCGTTGCTGATCGTCGATTTCGCGCCCCACACGCTGGAAACCCTGCGCGAGGAGCACGCCCACCGCCGTCTCGGCTTCGCCGAGGAGGAGGTGGCGGGCTGGTGCCGTCAGGCCGGGCTGTCTTGCGGCCCGGTGGTGCATCTGCCCGGCGATCCCCTCACCGTCTCCATCTGGCCCGCCATCCGCCTTGCGGCGGCCGGGCCGTCCGCCTCCACCCCCGCCCTTTCGTTCAGCGGAGTTCCGTCATGACCGCCACGCCGTCCGTCAGCTTTGAATTTTTTCCGCCCAAGACGGAGAAGATGGAGCAAAGCCTGTGGCAGTCCATCCGCCGTCTGGCCCCGCTGTCGCCCAGCTTCGTGTCCGTGACCTATGGCGCGGGCGGCTCGACCCGCGAGCGCACCCACGCCACGGTCTGCCGCATCCAGGCTGAAACCGGCATTCCGGCGGCGGCGCATTTCACCTGCGTCGGGGCCACCCGCGCGGAGATCGACGCCATCGCCCGGACCTATTGGGACGCGGGCATCCGCCATCTGGTCGCTCTGCGCGGCGACCCGCCCGACGCCGTCGGCGGGGTGGGCGGGGCCTATGAGCCGTTCCCCGGCGGCTACGCCTACGCCGCCGATCTGGTGGCGGGGATGAAGCGGATCGCCGATTTCGAAATCTCCGTCGCCGCCTATCCCGAAAGCCATCCCGACGCGCCCAGCGCCCAGTTCGACCTGGACAATCTGAAGCGCAAGGTGGACGCCGGGGCGACCCGCGCCATCACCCAGTTCTTTTTCGACAACGATGTGTATTTCCGTTTCCTCGACCGCTGCGCGGCGGCGGGCATCACCGTGCCGATCGTGCCCGGCATCCTGCCGATCACCAACTTCGCCCGCGCGGTGGAATTCGCCGGCAAATGCGGGGCCTCCATGCCCGCCAAGCTGGCCGAAACCTTCGAGGGGCTGGACGACGATCCGGAGACCCGCCAGCTCGTCGCCGCGACGGTGGCGGCGGAGCAGTGCCAGGCCTTGCAGGCCCAGGGAGTGAATGATTTCCATTTCTACACCCTCAACCGCTCCGACCTGACCATCGCCATCTGCCGCATGCTGGGGGTGAAGGCGCAGGCCGCCCCGGCGGGCGATGGCGTGGACGGGGCCGGGCGCTGATCCGGGCCACCGGGTCAAGACGGGGGGGGAGGGGCGTGCTACACTCGCGGCCCAGCACGGCGGAGGGAGGCATCATGGACAACCGGATCGGTTACGACACGGATTTCCTCGCCTGGACGGAAGAACAGGCCCGCCTGCTGCGCGACGCCGCGCGGGAACGCCCCAACATGCCCATTGATTGGGATCAGGTTGCCGAGGAGATCGAGAGCATGGGCCGGTCGGAAGCCAACGCGCTGACCAGCGCGCTGACCCGCGTGATCGAACATCTCCTGAAGCTGGAGCATTCGCCTGCCCAAGGCCCGCGCGCCGGTTGGCGGCGGTCGGTGCGCGAGCATCGCAACCAGGCCAACGACGCGTTGGAGGCCAGCCCCAGCCTGCGCGGCAAGCTCGATCTGGCCAAATGCCACCGCCGTGGCCGTGCTTTTGCCGCCGATGGCCTGGAACAGGACGGCATCACCGCCGCTGATCTGCCCCTCGATTGCCCATACACCTTGGACCAATTGCTGGATGATGAGTGGTGGCCCGCCCACCGTCATCCTTCCGCCTGAACCCGAACCCGCTCAAGCCACGGACAAGAAGCCTCTCCCATGCCCCACATCCTCGACATCCTGCGTGACCGCGTTCTGCTGTGCGACGGCGGGTTTGGCAGCCGCATCCAGGCGCTTGACCTTGACGTCGAGGCGGATTACTGGGGGCATGAGAACTGCACCGACATCCTGCCGCTGTCCCGTCCCGACATCGTCCGCGAGATCCATCGCGGCTATTTCGAGGCCGGGGCCGACATGGTGGAAACCGACACCTTCGGCGCCTCGCCGGTGACGTTGGGCGAGTTCGGCATTGGCGACAAAGCCTTTGAAATCAACCAGCGCGCCGTCGAGCTGGCGCGCGAGGCGGCGGAGAGCTTCACCGACGGGCAGCCGCGCTTCGTCATCGGCTCCATCGGGCCGGGGACCAAGCTGCCCAGCCTGGGCCACATCGCCTACCAGCCGTTGGAAGACAGCTTTTACGTCCAGGCCGCCGGGCTGATCGCGGGCGGGGCCGACGCCATTCTGGTGGAAACCTGCCAGGACCCCTTGCAGATCAAGGCGGCGGTCAACGGCATCAAGCGCGCGCGGGCGGACGCCAAGGCCGACGTCCCGGTGTTCGTGCAGGTGACGGTGGAAACCACCGGCACGCTGCTGGTCGGCACCGACATCGCGGCGGCGGCCACCGTCATCCAGGCGCTCGACGTGCCGTTGATGGGGCTGAACTGCGCCACCGGCCCGCTGGAGATGAGCGAACATGTGCGCTGGCTGTCGCAGAACTGGCCGGGCCTGATCTCGGTCCAGCCCAACGCCGGTCTGCCGGAGCTGGTGGACGGCAAGACCCATTACCCGCTGCGCGCCGATGATTTCGCCCATTGGCTGGAGCGTTTCGTCGTGGAGGACGGCGTCACTCTGGTCGGCGGCTGCTGCGGCACCAACGTGCCGCACATCAGCGCCGCCAACCAGATGCTGCGCAAGCTGGCCCCCGCCGGGTCGCACCGCCCGAATCCGAAGGGGCGGACGGTCCACTGGGTTCCGGCGGTCGCCTCGCTGTATTCGCAGGTCACGCTGCGCCAGGAAAACGCCTTCTTCGCCATCGGCGAACGCTGCAACGCCAACGGCTCCAAGAAATGGCGCGAGTTGCAAGAGCGTCACGATTGGGACGGCTGCGTGGACATGGCGCGCGAGCAGGTGAAGGAGGGCAGCCATTCGCTGGACGTCTGCACCGCCTTTGTCGGGCGCGACGAGGTGGCGGAGATGCAGGCGGTGGTGTCGCGCTTCTCCGGCTCCGTCACGTCGCCGCTGGTCATCGATTCGACCGAATACATCGTGTTGGAAAAGGCGCTGGCGCTGTATGGCGGCAAGGCGATCCTCAACTCGATCAATTTCGAGGATGGCGAGGAACCGGCGCGCAAGCGGCTGGCGCTGGCCAAGAAATTCGGCGCGGCGGTGATCGCGCTGACCATTGACGAAGAGGGGATGGCCAAGACCCCCGACCGCAAGCTCGCCATCGCCAAGCGGCTCTATGATCTGGCGGTCAACGAGTATGGGCTGGCCCCCGCCGACCTGCTGTTCGACCCGCTGACCTTCACCATCGCCACCGGCAACGAGGACGACCGCAAGCTCGCCATCTGGACGCTGGAGGGGATCGAGGCGATCGCCCGCGAAATGCCGGGCTGCCAGATCATCCTGGGCCTGTCCAACGTCTCCTTCGGTCTGAACGCGGCGGCGCGCCACGTCCTGAACTCGGTCTTCCTCGACCACGCGGTGAAGAAGGGGATGACCGGGGCCATCGTCCATGTCTCCAAGATCCTGCCGCTGCACCAGATCCCGGAACAGGAGGTCAAGACCGCCGAGGATCTGATCTTCGACCGGCGGGCGGAGGGCTATGACCCGCTGCAAGCCTTCATCGCCCTGTTCGAAGGCCGCAAGGCGGCGGACGCCAAGAAGAAGGCGCGCGCCGAAACGGTCGAGGAACGGCTGAAGGAACGCATCGTCGATGGCGACCGCACCGGCCTGGAAGACGACCTGACCGAGGCGATGAAGACTCATTCGCCGCTGGAGATCATCAACACCTATCTGCTCGACGGCATGAAGGTGGTGGGCGAGCTGTTCGGGGCGGGCAAGATGCAGTTGCCCTTCGTCCTGCAATCGGCGGAAACCATGAAGGCCGCCGTCGCCTGGCTGGAACCCCACATGGAGAAGGTGGAGGGCCAGCAAAAGGGCACGATGGTGCTCGCCACGGTGAAGGGCGACGTCCACGACATCGGCAAGAATCTGGTCGACATCATCCTGACCAACAACGGCTACAAGGTGGTCAATCTCGGCATCAAGCAGCCGGTGACGGCGATCATCCAGGCGGCGAAGGAGCACAAGGCCGACGCCATCGGCATGTCCGGGCTGCTGGTGAAATCCACCGTCGTCATGCGCGAGAACCTGGAAGAGATGACGCGCGAGGGGCTGGAGGTGCCGGTGCTGCTGGGCGGGGCCGCGCTGACCCGCGCCTATGTCGAGGGCGATTGCGTCGGTTCCTACGGCTCCGGCCGCGTCGCCTACGCGGGCGACGCCTTCGACGGGCTGACCCTGATGGACAAGGTGGTGGACGGCAGCTTTGACCAGCAGCTTGCCATCATCCAGGCCAAGCGGTCGGGCAAGGCGGTCAACCGCCGCCGCGTGCTGGGGCAGGCGACCGGGGCGGCGACCGGCCCGGTGGACAAGGATGCCACGCGCGCCCGCCGCCGCCGCCTGGGCGAGGGCGTGCCGGTGCCGACCCCGCCCTTCTGGGGGCCGAAGGTCATCGACCATGTGCCGCTGAAGACGCTGGTCACGTATCTGAACGAACGGATGCTCTACCAGCTCCAATGGGGCTACCGGAAGGACGGCAAGTCGTTCGAGGAGTTCAAGGAGTGGGCGAAGAAGGAGCTTCGCCCGGTGCTCGACCGCATCTTGCAGATCGCGGCGAAGGAGGAGATTCTGCGCCCGACCGCCGTCTACGGCTATTGGAAGGCGGCGGCGGACGGCAACGACGTCATCCTCTTCGCCGAGAACGGTGAAACGGAGGTCGCGCGCTTCACCCTGCCGCGCCAGGGCAAGGAGGATGGCGAGTGCATCGCCGACTTCCTGCGTGACGTGAACGACGGCGAACGCGACGTGCTGGGCCTTCAGGTCGTCACCATGGGCCAGCATTGCGCCGATGTGGCGCGCGAATGGTTCGCCGAAAACCGCTATCAGGATTACCTCTACCTGCATGGCCTGTCGGTGGAGATGACCGAAGCGATGGCGGAATACGTCCACGCCCGCATCCGCGCCGAGCTGGGCTATGGCGCGGAGGACAGCCGCGACAAGGAGAAGCTGTTGCAGCAGTCCTATCGCGGCAGCCGCTACAGCTTCGGCTACCCGGCCTGCCCGAACCTGGAGGACCAGGAGCAGTTGTTGAAACTGCTCGACGCGGGCCGCATCGGCGTCGAGATGTCCGACGAGTTCCAACTCCACCCGGAACAGAGCACTTCGGCCATCGTCCTGCACCACCCGCGCGCGAAGTATTTCAGCGTGTAACACCGGGGTCAGAGCGTTTCTGACCGCGTGAAAGCCCGCAACCACCGCCCGCCCATCCTGTGTTAGGATGGGCGGGCGGTGGCAACCCGGATGGTGGTGGGCATGGCGGTGGTCGATGATGAAAAGCTGCGCATCCTGCTGGACCGGATCATCCCGGCGCTGAAGCCGGAGGCCGTCTATCTGTTTGGCAGCCGGGCGCGCGGTGATTGCCACGAAGACAGCGATTACGATCTGTTGGTGATCGTCCCTGACGACACGCCCAAGGAACAGCGCAGCCTGCGTTGGGCGTTTGCGGCCAACCGTGACACCGGCGTTCCGGCGGACATCGTTCCCTGCTCCAGAAACGGATTCGAACGCTACAAGGATTCGGTTGGCACGCTGTGCTACGAAGCCAACCACAACGGCGTCCGTGTCTATGGAGCGTGACGTTGTCCGGTCCTGGATCGGGGTGGCCGACCGTGATCTTGCCATCATCCGCAAGGCCATCGTCGGCCCCGACCCAGAGCCGGCGGGGGCTGCCTTCCACTGCCAGCAGGCGGCGGAAAAGCTGGTGAAGGCGCTGTTGGTCGCCGCCGGGCTTCACCCACCCAAGAGTCATGATCTGTCGATGCTGACCGGGCGGTTGCCCGCCGACCATCCGTTGCGCCCGGTTTTGGTTCCCTTCCAACGCTTTACCGAACTGGCCGTCGCCTACCGCTATCCAGCAACGGATCTGTTTGACGCTCCACCCGACGATCCCACGGTTGAGGAGGTTGTTGCGTGGTTGGGCGAGATTGAGACCGTGCGGGCCGACATCCTGCGCTTTTTGGGATTTGCCGAATGACCACCCCCGCACCGCTCACCCTGCACAGCGCCACCGTCCGGCCGGAGTGGATCGACTACAACGGCCACATGAACGTGGCCTATTACCTGTTGGCCTTCGATCAGGCGACCGACGCGGTGCTCGACCATTTTGGCTTGGGGCGGGCCTATGTCGCGGCGGAACAGCGCTCCCTGTTCGTCGTTGACGCGCATTTGACCTACGCGCGGGAGGTGGTGGAGGGCGATCCGCTGCGCTTCGCCACGCTGGTGCTGGGGGCGGACGGCAAGCGGCTGCACCTGTTCCACCAGATGCACCACGCGGGCGATGGGACGCTGGCGGCGACGGCGGAATTCATGCTGCTGCACGTCGATCTGACGACGCGAAAATCCTGCTCCTTTGAACCGTCCGCCGCCGCCGCCCTGGCCGCGATGGTGGCGGCGCACGCCTTGTTGCCGTGTCCGCCGCAGGCGGGGCGGGCGGTGCGCGCCCTTGCGCCCGCCTCTGAACTCCCCATCTCAAGGGGATGATGCAGCGACCTTTCCCCGCCCTGGTGTTTGGGCTGTTTCTGGTGACGGTCTCCGGCGCGGCGCTGGCCGATTGCAACGGGGTGGCGCAGGCGGGCGTGGTCTGGCGGCGCTGCGCCTTTGACGGGCAGGCGATGCCGGGCGCGCGCCTGACCGGGGCGATGCTGCGCGACAGCAGCTTTCAGCGCGCCGACCTGACCGGGGCCGACCTCAGCGACGCCGATGGCTACCGCGCCAAATTCATCAGCGCAACCTTGGTTGGCGCGCGGTTTGACCGGGCACGCCTGATTGAGGTCGATTTCACCCGCGCCGATCTGGCCGGAGCCTCCCTGCGCGACGCCGATCTGCGCAACGCCAAGTTGGTGGGCGCATCGCTGGCCAACGCCGATCTCAGTGGGGCGAAGCTGGGCGGGGCCGACCTGCACAACGCCGATCTGAGTGGGGCGCGCTGGACCGACGGCGCGCGGCTGTGCGGCCCGCGTTCGGTCGGGGAATGCCACTGACACGCTGGGTTCTCAACGCCTTTTCGACTTTGGTCCGGTGTCGCGCGGCCTTTGGAGAAAGGGCCTATGCCCTTGGCTATTCCCTACCGAACCGTATTCTGACCATTGTTTCGGCCCGGCTGTGAAAGACTTCACTGCGGCGGGGTGTATTGCGCGGGTATGCATCCGGTGTCGGATGATGGAGGCGTGATATGCTGATTTGCCGGAATGTGAAAGTGGATGGCCGTCGCACCAGCTTGCGGATGGAGCCGGAATTGTGGGACGCGGCGCAGGACATTGCCCAGCGCCGGGCCATGACCATCCATTCCCTGTTGACGGAAATCGATCAAACCCGTGGTGAGGCTCATTTGACCGGCGCGCTGCGGGTGTACATCGTCGGCTATTACCGCCGTCTGGTCCGTGGCCTGGACAGCTACGGCATGACCCGCGCGGTGGAACGGGCGATGCCCGCCGGTGCGACGATCCAATAAGGTCACGTCACGTGCCTTGCCGCATGGCCCCTTCCGGTGGAAGGGGCCTTTTGCGTTTGGGCCAAGGCCCCGTGGCGGGTTTGACGGATCGGGTTGGGTTTGCGACAGTCCGCATCCGCCCGCACCGCCCGCCGGAGACGCCTGCCCATGATGACCGCTGTTCCCCCGATCCCCGACCTGACGTTGGTGCTGGGCGGCGCGCGGTCGGGCAAGAGCCGCTTTGCCGAGGGGCTGGTCACGGCGTTGGACGGGCCGCGCGTCTACATCGCCACCGCGCGGGCCTGGGACCAGGAAATGGCCGACCGCATCGCCCAGCACCGCACCGATCGCGGGCCGCACTGGCGGACGGTGGAGGAGCCGCTTGACCTGTGCGGGGCCTTGCGCGCCCACGCGGCGGCGGGCGGCGCTCTGCTGGTCGATTGCCTGACCCTGTGGCTGACGAATCGCCTGCTCGCCGACGAGGACGCCGACATCGCCGCCGACACCGCCGCGCTGGTCGCCCTGCTGCCGACGCTGCCGGGGCGGGTGGTGCTGGTGTCGAACGAGGTCGGTTTGGGCATCGTGCCGGACAACGCGCTGGCCCGCTGCTTCCGCGACCACGCCGGGCGGCTGCATCAGGCCATCGCCGCCATCGCCCCCCGCGTCGTTCTGACCGTGGCGGGGCTGCCGATTTACGCAAAAGGACAGGCCCTGTGACCGACCCCACCGTTGATGAGGCGGAGATCAACCGCCGCCACGCCGAAAAGATGAAGCGCCGCAAGGCGTTGCAGGAACGCGCCCTGGCCTCCAAGACCATGGAGAAGGGCCTGTTGATGGTCCACACCGGCAAGGGCAAGGGCAAATCGACCGCCGCCTTCGGGCTGATGATGCGGGCGGTCGGCCACGGCATGCGGGTCGGCATGGTCCAATTCGTCAAGGGGGCCTGGTCCACCGGCGAAACCGTGGCGCTGGAGCGCTTCGACGATCTGGTCGATTTTTACACGATGGGGGAGGGCTTCACCTGGGACACCCAGGACCGCGCCCGCGACATCGCCGCCGCGCAAGCCGCGTGGGACAAGGCCAAGGCGATGATGGACGACCCGCGTTACCGCCTGATCGTGCTGGACGAGCTGAACATCGCCCTGCGCATGGATTACCTGCCGCTGGACGAGGTGCTGGCGGTGTTTGCCGCGCGGCGGCCCGACCTGCACGTCTGCGTCACCGGGCGCAACGCCAAGCCGGAACTGATCGCCGCCGCCGACCTCGTCACCGACATGACGCTGGTCAAACACCCGTTCGAGGCCGGGATCAAGGCCCAGGCCGGGATCGAGTTCTGAGCATGGTCACACCCGCTGGGGCCAGACCGGGGCGCGCCATCATGCTCCAGGGGACCGGGTCGGACGTTGGCAAATCGCTGCTGGTGGCCGGGCTGTGCCGGGCGCTGACCCGGCGCGGCCTGTCCGTCCGGCCGTTCAAGCCGCAAAACATGTCCAACAACGCCGCCGTCACCGCCGACGGCGGGGAGATCGGGCGGGCGCAGGCGTTGCAGGCGCGGGCCTGCGGCGTCGCCCCGACCGTCCACATGAATCCGGTGCTGCTGAAGCCGCAGTCGGATGTTGGCTCGCAAATCGTCGTGCGCGGCGTCGTGGTGGGGACCGCGCGGGCCGCCGATTATCAGGCGCGCAAGCGCGAATGGCTCGGCACCGTGCTCGACAGCTTCGCGCGGTTGCGCGCCGAGGCCGACATCGTGGTGGTGGAGGGGGCGGGCAGCCCGGCGGAGGTCAATCTGCGCGCGGGCGACATCGCCAACATGGGCTTTGCCACCGCCGCCGGGGTTCCGGTGGTGCTGGTCGGCGACATCGACCGTGGCGGGGTGATCGCCAGCCTCGTCGGCACCCACGCCCTGTTGCCGGAGGAGGAGCGGGCGCGGATCAAGGGCTATGTCATCAACAAATTCCGGGGTGACGTCCGCCTGTTCGATTCCGGCCTGCGCGTCATCACCGATCGCACCGGTTGGCCCAGCTTCGGCGTGGTTCCCTGGCTGAAGGAAGCGGCGACTCTGCCCGCCGAGGACGCGGTGGCGCTCGACCGCCCCCGGACGCGAGGCGAGGCTGGCGGCGGCGCGCTGCGGGTGGCGGTCCCGATGCTGTCGCGCATCGCCAATTTCGACGATTTCGATCCGCTGGCGCAGGAACCGGGGGTCGAACTGATGATGGTCCCGCCGGGCCGTCCGCTGCCCGCCGCCGATCTGGTCATCCTGCCGGGGACCAAGGCGACCATCGCCGATCTGGCCTTTCTGCGCGCGCAGGGCTGGGACATCGACCTGTTGGCCCACGCCCGGCGCGGTGGGCGGATTTTGGGCATTTGCGGCGGCTATCAGATGCTGGGTCGGACCATCGCCGACCCCGACGGCATCGAAGGACCGCCGGGCGAGGCCGCCGGGCTGGGGCTGCTCGCCGTCGACACGGTGCTGAAGGGGCCGAAGGTGCTGGAGGAGGCGCGCGGGGTGGAGCGCGCGACCGGCGCGGCGGTGTCCGGCTATGAGATGCACATGGGCCGCACGCAGGGGCCGGATTGCGCCCGCCCAATGCTCGATCTGGACGGCGGGACCAGCGATGGTGCCACCTCCACCGACGGGCGGGTGCAGGGCTGCTATCTGCACGGCCTGTTCACCGCCGACGGTTTCCGTGCCGCCTGCCTGTCCGGGTTGGGCGGACGGGTGTCCGGCCTGTCCTATGACGCGGCGGTGGAGGACGCGCTCAACGCCATCGCCGACCGTCTGGAGCGGGAAATGGACATCGACGCGTTTCTTGCGACAGCGGAATGAGCAGCGTTTACAGAACGTCGTTTCGGAACCGGATTCAACCCACCACCGCCAGCACCACCGCCCCGCCGCCCAGCAGCAGGCAGGCCAGACGGTAGAGGCGCAGGCCCGAATCGATGTCGGCCGGGGTGGCGGCGGTGCGCCCGCTGCCCAACCACACATCCTCGATCCGGGTGGCCCCGTACACGCGCGGGCCGCCCAGCCGCAGATCCAGCGCCCCGGCCATCGCCGCTTCCGGCCATCCGGCGTTGGGGGAGCGGTGGCGGTGGGCGTCGCGGCGCACCGCCGTCCAGGCCCGCGCCGCCGCGTCGGCGCTGATGCGGCGGGCGGCGGCGACCAGCAGCAGCGCGGTCAGGCGCGACCCCGGCAGATTGACCAGATCGTCCAGCCGGGCGGCGGCCCAGCCGAACGCCTCGTGGCGCGGGGTGCGGTGGCCGATCATGCTGTCGGCGGTGTTGATCGCCTTGTAGAGCGCGATGCCGGGCAGCCCGCCCACCAGCAGCCAAAAGGCCGGGGCGACGATGCCGTCGGAAAAATTCTCCGCAAGGCTTTCGATGGCGGCGCGGCAGACCGCCGGTTCGTCCAGGCTGGCCGGGTTGCGCCCGACGATGCGCGACACCGCCTCCCGTCCGCCGTCCAGGCCGCCTTTGCGGAATCCCTCGGCCACGGCGGCGACATGCTCGTGCAGGCTGCGTTGCGCCAGCAGGGTGGAGGCCAGGGCCGCTTCCAGCAGCCAACCCAGCGGCAGCGCCCGGCACAGCCCGGCGACCGCCGCCGCCGTGCCGCCGACGACCAGCAGCAGCGCCAGCAGCGCCAGCGCGCCCGACGCCTTGCGGCGGTCAAAGGAGTCCGTCTCCCGGTTCAGCGCGCGGTCCAAATGGGAAATCAGCGCGCCGATCCACACCACCGGATGGCGGATGCGCGCGTACAGCGCATCGGGAAAACCGACCGCCGCCTCGACAAGCAGCGCTGTGGCGAGCAATACAGGGTGAAAGGCAGACACGGGCGGCGGGCTTTCTGGCAAAGGCGCCGGTCCGGCGGCGCGGGGATGGGTGGGTGCAATGGCGGGGATCATGGCCGAAAGCAGGACGGCAACCAAGGGGACAGACGGCGCGGGCGCGGGCCTCGGCACGGGTGCGGACACCGGTGTGGACTTGGGCCGGGCCGGGCCGGGGATTCTGCATGGCGGCGATCTGGACGGCGCGCGCGCGGCTTTCCCCACCGCGCCGCTGCCTTGGATCGATCTGTCCACCGGGATCAACCCCTGGCCCTATCCGCTGCCGCCGATTCCCGCCGACGCCTGGAACCGTTTGCCCGCGCGCGGGGCGGAGGCCGGGTTGCGGGCGGCGGCGGCGTCCTGCTACGGCGCGCCCTCGGCCCATCATGTGGCGGCGGCGTCCGGCTCGCAGGCGTTGATTCAACTGCTGCCGCGCCTGCGTCCGCCGGGGCGGGTGGTGGTGGTGACTCCGACCTACGCCGAGCACGCGGCCTGTTGGGCCGCGGCCGGGCACCGGGTGGGGGAGGTGGCGACGCTGGCGGACGCCGACGCGGCGGGGGCGGCGGTGATCGTCGTTGTCAACCCGAACAACCCCGATGGCCGGGTGCATCCGGTGGCCGATCTGCTGGCGCTGGCGGAGCGGCAGGCGGCGCGCGGCGGGTGGCTGGTGGTGGACGAGGCGTTCGCCGACGCCGATCCGGTGGCCAGCGTCGCGGGGCATACCGATCAACCGGGGCTGATCGTGCTGCGCTCCTTCGGCAAATTCTATGGGCTGGCGGGGCTGCGCCTGGGCATCGCGTTGTGCGCGGAGCCGCTGGCGGCGGCGCTGCGGGCGGCCATCGGGCCATGGGCGGTGTCGGGACCGGGGCTGGTGGTGGCGACCGCCGCCTTGTCCGATGCGGCGTGGGCTGTGGCCACCCGCCAACGGCTGGCCGACGCGGCGGCGGCGCTGGACGCGCGGCTGGCGGCGCTGGGGTTGCGGGTGGTGGGGGGAACCAGTCTGTTCCGCCTGGTGGTTGACCATCGCGCGGCGGCGTTGTACCGGGGGCTGGGCGCGGCGGGACTCCTGGTCCGCCGATTCGAGCGTCAGGCGGAGTGGTTGCGGTTGGGCCTGCCACCCGACGCGGCGTCGGCCCAGCGGCTGACCGAGGCCTGCGACCGCGTTCTGAAACGTGAAAATCCGTCAGCCCCTTGAACAATCAGGGGATTTGGAGTCGCGCCAACGATTGGTTGGGGCGATGGTTGGACAGCAAACAATATTTGTCAAATACCATCATTGCGGAGCAATAATATTTTGTGGGACACTCACCCCTATGGTGAAAGTGGGTCATGGTGTGGCGACTGTTGAGGGTGGGTGCGGTGACGCGCGGCGCGATCTGTGGCGCGTGTACGACGATCTGCCGATTTGCGCGTGCGTGGCGTCCGCCACGGGCGTGATCCGTTACGTCAACGGCGCGCTGCGCACCCATCTTGGCCTTGCCGATCCGGACCTTCTGGGCCGCCCGCTGGAGTCGTTCCACGGAACCGGTGGGGGCGAGCGCCCCGGCTTGCGGGCGCTGCGCGACCGGAACGGGGCGGAGCGCTGGTTTGCCGAGACGATCCAGCCGGTGGACGGCCCGGCGGGAGAGGCGCTGCGTCTGCACCTGTTCACCGATGTCGACGCCCAGGTGCGCCGCGAAATCGCTCTGCAAGGCCGTGTCGCGCAGTTGGACGCGCTGTTCGAGATTTTGCCGGTCCCGACCTTCATCAAGGACGCCCAGGGGGTGTTCACCGCCTGCAACCAGGCGTTCGAACGCTACACCGGCCTGATGCGGGAGGCGCTTCTCGGCAAGACCTCCTTCGCCATGATGCGGTCGGGGGTGGCGCAGGCCCATGTCGAACAGGACCGCCTGCTGCTGGGAACCGACGCGGCCACACGGTACGAGGAGGCGGTTCCGTTGGCCGATGGCAACCTGCGCCTGATCGATCTGTCCAAGGCGTCCTACCGCGATGGTCTGGGTGCGCCGGGCGGCATCGTCGGCGTGGTGCACGACCTGACCGAATCACAGCCCTACGAGGCGCGGCTGGAAGCCATTCTGGAGCAAAGCCCGATCGGCGTGTCGGTGTCCCGCCGCGACGACGGGCGCATCGTCTTCGTCAACACCCGCTTTGCCGAGTTGATCGGCCTGTCGCGCGACCAGCTCATCGGCAGCCGGGCGCGCGATTACTATCTGGACGACCACCAGCGCCAACGGGTTCTGGAACGGCTGCGCGGCAACGGCGCGGTCGTGAACATGGAGGTCCAGTTCAAAAAGGCCGACGGGTCGCCCTTCTGGACGCTGTTCACCGTCAATCAGGCGGTGATTCAAGGCGCGCCGGTCAACCTCGCCTGGATTTACGACTACACCGAACGCCGCAACATGGAAGAGGCGTTGCGCGACATGGCGTCGCGCGATCCGCTGACCGGCATCCACAACCGGCGTTCCTTCATGGAGCTGGCGCGCCAGCAATTGGCCCGTGCCCACCGCTTTCATGAACCGTTGGCGGTGTTCGTGCTCGACGTCGATCACTTCAAGAAGATCAACGACACCTACGGCCACGCCACCGGCGATGACGCGTTGCGGATGGTGGCGGGCGGCTGTCAGGCGATCCTGCGCGAGTATGACCTGTTGGGGCGACTGGGCGGGGAGGAGTTTGTCGTTGTCCTGCCGGGCGCCACCGCCGACGAAACCCGCGTGGTGGCCGAACGGGTGCGGCGCAATCTGGCCCGGATGGCGATCCCGGCCCCCGGAACCACGTTCCATCTGACCACCAGCATCGGCATTGCCGGGCTGGAAGGGGCGTCCGACACGCTGGAGAAGGCGATCCACCGCGCCGATCTGGCGCTGTACCGCGCCAAGCGGGAAGGGCGGAACCGCGTGGTCGTGTATGAACCGGGCATGCAATCCGTCTGATGGTGGTCGGAGCCGGGTCGGCCGTTGCGCCCTACCGCCATCGGGGCCACCGCCATCGGGGGCGGTTGTGCGCGCCCCTGTTTTCATCGTTTTCATGGACATGTTCTGATACCCTGTTCATCCTTTGGTGTGCGCGTTTGCATCGGATCCGAGGGAAGTGGGTGGGGTATGAACTACACGGTTCGCGATCAGGCCGGGGTCCGCGAGGTGGAATTGCGCGGGCAACTGACCTTTGAGGCCAACGACGCCTTTCGCCAGATCATCGACGGCATGGAAAAGGACGGCATCGTCGAATGCGTGCTGAATCTTGGCGGTCTGGATTTCATCGATTCGGCGGGGCTGGGGTTGTTGGTGCTGGCGAACAACGCCGGGAACCGTGTGTCGGTGCAGTTGAAGATGAAGCACCCGCGCGGGCAGGTCCGCGACATGATCGAAATCTCCGAATTCCACACGATCATCCCCTGTGAGTTCTGACCGCACCGCCGCCGCCGCTGCGCCCGACGCCGCCCGCGCGGTGGGGGGGCAGCGGGTCCTGATTGCCCATCCCCGCCCGCCCGCTTTGGCGGTGCTGCGCGCGGCGTTGAGCACCATCGGCGTGCGGGCGATGGATGTGGCGCAGGACACCGACACGCTGCTGGCGATGGTGGCCCAAGGTGCCCCCGATCTGCTGGTGCTGCATCTGGGCATCCTGACCGACGGGCTGGACCTGCTGGCGCGGCTGCGCGCGCTGCCCGGCATGCGCGACGCGCCGATCCTGGTGCTGGGCCGTTTTGCCGGGGCGGGGGAGCGGCTGGCCTTGATGAAGGCGGGGGCGACCGACCTCATCCCCCGCCCGGTGACACGGCCGGAACTGGCGGCGCGCCTGCGGGTGCATCTGGAAAACCGCGCGCTCAACCGGTCGCTTCAGGCGGTGATCGGCAGCCTCCAGACCTACCACACGGGGGCCGTGCAGCGGATGACGCTGGCGCGCGACATGCAGCTTGATCTGCTGCCGACGCTGGCGGAGTGCGGCGGGCTGGAGCGGCGCTACGCCATCCGGCTCGACAGCCATTTTGAATCGAGTTCGGAACTGGGCGGCGACATCTGGGGCGCGCGCGCCCTCGACGACCACCGTTTCGCCGTCTTCCTGTGCGATTTCACCGGCCATGGTGTGGCGGCGGCGCTCAACACCTTCCGTCTGCACGCGCTGCTGACCAAGATCGCGCTGCCCGGCGACGATCCGGCGGAAACCCTGGCCGCCATCAACGGGTTGCTGGTGGGGCTGCTGCCCGAGACCCAATTCGCCACCATGATCTACGCGGTGATCGATGTGCGGGCCGGGACCGTGGTCTACGCCACGGCGGGTGCGCCCAAACCGATCATCGGGCGGCCCGACGGCGGGCTGGAGGTCGGGGCCAGCGTCGGCCTGCCGTTGGGCGTGTCACCCAAGGCGAGTTACCGCAACCGCGCGATGGCGTTCCCACCGGGGTCCTTCCTGTTCCTGTTCAGCGACGCGCTGTTCGAGGCGCGCGACTGGGAGGGGCAGATTTTCGGCTATCAGGGGGTGGTGGATCTGGTCAGCGGGCTGGACGAGGACGCCGACCTGGAAGGCGGGCCGTTGCGGCAATTGCTGGAACGCTATTTCACCAGCATGCCGCGCCCGTTGGCCGACGATCTGACCGCGCTGTGGATCAGTCGGCGACCGGATCCGCCGGGCGATCCAGATTGACCACGCCGATCACCCGGTTGCCGGTGCCGACATAGGTCAGTTGATCGAAACCGACCATTCGGGCCAGCGCGATGCCGCGTCCGTGGGTGGCGGTCGATTGGAAGGCGTCCACCGTCAGATAGCGGCTTGAATCAAAGCCCTGGCCCATGTCGGTGACGGTGAAGGACACGCGGGTGTCGCTGCGCTCCACATGCAGGGTGGCGTATTTGTCCCGATGTTCGGGCGAGGCCAGCCGGGCTTCGATCTCGCGGATCAGGCCGCCATTGGCCTTCAACTCGCTCTTGGCGTCATAGCCGATGCCGAGATTGCCATGCTCCACCGCGTTCATCAGGATTTCCGACAGGCCAAAGGTCAGGCTGTGGGCGGTGTCGGCGATGGTGGACAGGGTGATGGCCAGATTTTGCGCCTCCTGCGGGGTGCGGAAGCGGAAACGGGCGTCGCGCAGCAGCGCGATGGCGTCGGCGCGTGAGCGCAAATCGCCTTGCAGGCTGCGCAAGCGGCCCGACCGTTCCTCCGCCGAGCGCACGACCGAGCGCAGCAGGGCACCGTCGTAGGGCTTCATCAGATAATAGAACACCCCGGCGCGGATCGCCGCCGCGATGTCGGCGCTGCTGTCCGACACGGTTTGCACGATCACCGGAATCTCGGCCAGCGTCGGCAGGGACTTCATCCGTTCGAACAGCTCCAACCCGTCGCCATCCTCCAGCCGGCGGTCGAGCAGCACGACGTGGATGGTGTGGGCCGGGTTGGACAGGATCGCCCACCCTTCGGCGATCGAGGACGCCTCCAGCGTGCGGTAGCCGATGCGCGCCAGATAACCCGCCACGATGGCGCGGGTCATTTCCTCGTCATCGACCACCAAAGCTGTGACGGGTTCGGCCATGATCGCGGACTTCTCCTGATGGTGCGTGCGGTGGTCGTGTGTTCAACTGCCACAGATCATCCGTGCCGTCAAAGGTTCGCTAAGAAACGGCCTCCGGCGACACAACAGCGCCAGCCGCGCCACAGAATCGCGCGTTCCACACATGCGCATGGGCCAGTTCCGCCGCAAGTCCGTCCACATGTTCCGGGCGCACATCCGCCCAGTTCTTCAGGCGAATTGCAGCCTCAAGTTGCTCGGCAAGGTTTGACAACCGCCCCAACCCCACATTCGCCGACGATCCTTTGATCACATGGATTTCGCGGGCAACCGATTCATGATCGGATTCCACAACCGCAACGCGCAGCAGATCAATGTGGCGGGGGGCGTCGGCGAAGAAGGCGTTCATCAGCATCACCAAGCCGTCCGGCCCCAGAACCGCCAGCAACTCCGCCCGTTTGACCGGGTTGAACGGATCCTCGGCCGGGTCGGGGGGCGTCCAGGCGATGGGCGACGGGCGATCGGCTGCGCGCGGGGCGCAGGGCGCAGGGCGCGCCGGGGCACCGGGGGCAAGCGTTGGACCGCAAGGGGCAAGATTGGGCAGCGGTGTGCCAACAATGGCGGCGGGCGCGCAGGGGGCACCGGCTCGGCGTGCCCAGCGCAGAACCGCCTCGGCCAGCTTGCGCGCGTTGATCGGTTTGGACAGGTAATCGTCCATCCCGGCCTCCAGACACACCGCGTCATCGCCCTGCATGGCGTTGGCGGTGAGCGCGATGATCGGGATGTGGCGGGGTGGACCGGACAGGCCGCGAATCACACGGGTGGCGCTCAGGCCGTCCATCACCGGCATCTGCACGTCCATCAGCACCAGATCGTAGGATCGGGAAGACACCGCCTCCACCGCCTCCTCGCCGTTGGAGACGGCTTCGGCCTTGTGCCCGGCCCGGCGCAGCAGGGCCAGCGTCAGCTGCTGGTTGACCGGGTTGTCGTCGGCCACCAGGACGCGCGCCTGGAACGCCGGTGTGGCGGGAACGGCGGGGGGGAGTGGGGCGATGACGGCGCGCGCGGCCTGGGACGTTTCCCCTCCGGCGCGCCGGTCCAGCACGGTGGCGAGCGCCTGGCACAGGGCGCTGAAGCGGATCGGCTTGGTCAGGTTGGCTTCGACCGGGGCGGCGTCGGCGGGGTCGCCGTCCGGTGCGTCGGTCGGGAACAGGTGGGAGGTGGCGAGCGCCAAGCGCACCCCCGACAGGCCCGGTGTCTGCCGGATGCGGTTGGCCAGTTGTGGGCCGGTCATGCCCGGCATCCGATGGTCCAGGATCGCGGCGTCGAAAGGTCGCCCGGCCTCGGCCGCCGCGATCATGCGGGCCAGCGCCTCGTCCCCGGTTTCGGCGGTTTCGGTTTCGATGGCGAAGCTGGACAGGTGACGCGCCAGCAGATCGCGGTTCACCGGCACATCGTCGACCACCAGAACCCGGCGTCCGGTCCAGTCGGCCATCGGGGCGGGGGTCTGGACCACCGCCGTGCTTCGCTCCAGCGGGATCGTCACCCAAAAAACGCTGCCATGCCCGACCTGGCTGTCCACCCCGATCCGCCCGCCCATCAGCTCGACCAGCCGCTTGCAGATCGCCAGCCCCAAACCGGTGCCGCCGTGCCGCCGGGCGGGAGAGGCGTCGACCTGGGTGAACATGGTGAACAGGCGGGCGCGGTCCTCCTCGGCGATGCCGATGCCGGTGTCGCGCACCTCAAAGCGGAGCTGGGGCGTTCCGGCCTCTCCCAGCTCTTCGGACAGCAGGATGGTGACGCTGCCCTGGTCGGTGAACTTCACCGCGTTGCCGGCGAGGTTGAGCAGGATTTGCCGCAACCGTCCGGAATCGCCGCGATAGGGGCGGCGCAGCGGTGGCGGGACGAAGCTGGCCAATTCCAGCCCCTTGGCGGCGGCGCGCGGGGCCAGAATCTCCAGCACGCTTTCGACCAGCGGGACCAGCTCCAGATCGTCGATCTCCAGATCCAGCCGCCCGGCGTCGATTTTCGAGAAATCGAGGATGTCGTTGATGATGACCAGAAGCGATTCCGCCGAATCACGGATGGTCGTGGCAAAACCGCGCTGCTCGTCGTTCATCGGCGTGTCGAGCAGCAGCCCGGCCATGCCGATGACGCCGTTCATCGGGGTGCGGATTTCGTGGCTCATCGTCGCCAGGAATTCCATCTTCACCCGCTGGCCATCCTCCGCCCGCAGCTTGGCGTCGAGCAGAACCTGTTCGGCCCGCTTGGCGTCGGTCAGGTCGCGCATGATGGCGGCGTAGAGCGGCCCGGCGGCGGTCTGGATCTCCGCCACGGAAAAGAGCAGGGGGAAACGCTCCCCGTTCAGCCGGGTGACGGTCAATTCCCGGCTGAAGCCGGTTCGGTACTGTTTGGTCCCGGCGGCGATGTCGTCGAGGAAACGGGTTTGCGCCGCCCGCATCTCCGGCGGCAACAGGTCGGTGATCGACCGCCCGACCAGACCGCCCGGCGGGCAGCCGAAAATGACGTGGGCCGCCGGGTTGGCGCTTTCGATCACGCCGTTGGGGCGGGCGGTGAGGATGCCCTCCACCGCCGTGTCGAGGATGGCGTGCAGCCGGGCGTTGCTTTCCTCCAGCGCGGCGGCCTGCCGCCGTTGCGTGGTCGTCGACCGCGCCAGCAGCACGCCGAACAGCAGGATCAGCAGGATGAAGCCTCCGGCCAACAGGCCCGATTGCCGGATGGTGTCGCGCCAAACCGCCAGCTCCGTCGCCTCGTCGACGCTGACCGCCAGCACCAGCGGCCAGGTCGGCGTCGTGCGGTAGGCGGTGATGCGGGTCGGACCATCGGCCCCATCGCCTCCAACCTCGTCGAACACGCCGTGTTCGGCGGCGGGCAGGCGGGCGCGGAACAGCGGGGCGGCGGCGGCGGATCCGCCGATGCGCAGATCGCCCGGCGCGTTGGGCTGCGGCTGGGCGATCAGCAGGGTTCCGTCGTACCGGTACAGCGCCACCCGCGCGCTGTCCGACATCCGCAAGGTCTGATACAGCCCCTGGAAATAATCGGGGTTGACGGTCGCCACCACCACACCGGCCAAGGCCCCGTCGGCGTCGCGCAGGGCGCGGCTCATCGGCAGCAGCCAGCGGCCCGACAACTCCATTTTGTTGTTGGCGGTCAGCAGGCTGCGGCCCGGAATCGGCGCGCCGATCACCAGGGCGGAGTTCCGATCCTGGGCGTGGTTGCGGACGATGTCGAATTCGGCCAGGAACACCGGGTCGCGCGGCGCGCCGTCGGTGCTCAGCAGCAAGCGGCCGTTGCGGTCCAGCAGAGCCAGCGCCCGCAGGTGGGGGGATCGCCGCAGCCGGTCCTTCAGCAGGGCGGCGATCTCGTCCTTCCCGTTGTCCGCGCGCATCAGATCGCTGTCGCCGACGCTGTCGATGATCGACGACAGGGTGATGTCCACCGCCTGGATGGTCCGGGTGGTCGATGCCTCCAGCGCGCTGGTCAGGCTGGTCAGGTTGGCGCGCGTCTGGTCCAGGGTCGCCCGCCGGACGACGGTGGACTGGTAGGCCAGGTTGACCAGCAGCGCGATCACCGCCAACAGGCCGAACACCAGCACCCCACCCCGGTGCAGGAACAGGTCTTTCAGGCCGATGCGGGGGACGGGGGGCGGGGCAGGCGCGGTCAGGGCGGCGTTCCGGCGCTAAGGGGAAGAGCAGGGGGCAAAGGCAGGGGCCTGGGCATGATTGGGGGTTCGCCTCATCGCGAACAACCGGGGCATATGGTAACAGCGGTTGCAGAGTTGCGCAAAGCATACGCTGCCCCTGCGGCGTTTGTGATGGTATCCTGTTGCTCTGACTGGCAATCCGGGGACTCTCCCGGAAAGATCGGGTTGAGACACCAACGCGAAGGGGACGCCATGAACGCCCGTGCCCACCGTCTTTTTACGTTCGTCACCGCATTGTTCATTGTCGCTTCGTTTGGTGTTTGCAGCGCGAACGCAACGGGGCGGCTGGAGAAAATTGCCGCTGACAAGAAACTTCGTGTCTGCATGTGGCCGGATTATTACGCCATTTCCTTCCGCAACCCGCGCACCAACGCGCTGGAGGGGGTGGACATCGACATGGCCGGGGCGCTGGCCGCTGATCTGGGCGTGGCGCTGGAGTTCGTCGAAACCAGCTTCCCACGCTTCATCGACGATCTGCGCGGTGATCGCTGCGACATCGGCATGTTCGCCATCGGGGCCACGCCCGCCCGCGCCGCGCAGGTGGCTTTCAGCGCGCCCTACCTGCGCAGCGGCATTTACGCCGTCACCACCAAGACCAACACGCAGATCCGCAAATGGGCCGATCTGGACCAGGAGGGCAACGTCGTGGTTGTGCAAAGCGGGACCTTCATGGACGGCTACGCCCGCAACGCCATGACCCGCGCCCGCATCGTCGCCGTCACCCGCCCGCAGGAGCGGGAGGAGGAGGTGCAGGCCGGACGCGCCGACGCCTTCCTGACCGACTACCCCTATGGCCAGCGCATGTTGGCTTTTCACCCCTGGGCGCATTTGATCGTGCCCGACCAGCCGGTGCAGCCCACCCCCTACGCCTACGCGGTGGTGCCGGGGGATGACGCGTGGCTGGCGCGGGTCAACGCCTTCGTGGCTGCGATCAAGGCCGACGGGCGGTTGGCGGCGGCGGCGGAACGCTACAAGCTGTCGCCCATCGTCGCCCGCGATTGAGGTGGGATGCGACGGGACGGTGGGTTGTGCGGACCGCATGACGGTTGGGGGTGCCGATGGGTGGTGGTGTGGTACCATCCGACCTCGGATGAGAATCCGCCTCATCCACACCCGTTCGACGGAGCCGCCCGATGATTCTGATTGGTCAGTATGACTCGCCCTTTGTCCGCCGCGTCGCCATCGCGCTGCGGCTCTATGGCATGGCGTTCGAGCATCGCCCCTGGTCGGTGTTTGGCGATGCCGACGCGCTGGCGGCCTACAACCCGCTGAAGCGGGTGCCGACGCTGGTGCTGGACGACGGCGATGTGCTGATCGACAGCGCCATCATTCTGGATTGGCTGGACGAGCTGGCCGGGCCGGAGCGCGCGCTGTTTCCCCACGCCGGGGTGGAACGGCGGCGCGCCCTGAAGGTGGCGACTCTGGCGATGGGGTTGGGCGACAAGGCGGTGAGCCTGGTCTATGAGCGGATCATGCACCAGAACAGTTCACGCCCGTGGGTGGAGCGCTGCACCTCCCAGGTGGCGGGCGTGCTCGACACGCTGAACGCCGACCGGGCGGCGCGGCCCGGACCCTGGTGGTTCGGGGATCGGATGGGTCACGCCGACATCGCCGTCGGCTGCGTCCTGCGCTTTGTGCGCGAGGCGCACCCGGACGTGTTCGACGCCACGCGCTGGGCGGCGCTGGCCGCGCACGCGGACGCCTGCGAAGGGCTGGCGGTGTTTCAGGAGATCGCCCAGCCCTTCTTCGTCAGCCCCTGAGCGGGGGGCGTCAGCGGGCGTTGTGCCCGCTGATGTCGGCGTGCAGGGGCTTGGACTCCTCGAACAGGCGTTGCTGTTCGGCGCTGGCCGGTGACTGGTGCTTGGCCTTCCACTCGCTGTAGGGCATGCCATAGACGGCCTCGCGCGCGTCGTCGTCGCTGAAGGCGACGCCGCGCTCCTTGGCGGCGGCGGCCAGCCATTTCGACAGGCAGTTGCGGCAGAATCCGGCGAGATTCATCAGGTCGATGTTCTGCACGTCGGTGCGCTTTTGCAGATGCGCGACCAACCCGCGAAAGGCGGCGGCTTCCAGTTCGATGCGGGTCTGGGGATCCAGATCGGCCATGGTCATGGTCTCTCGGTTGCGAAGGGTCTGGCGAGTTATATGGAGGGGCGGTGAAGCGTGACCATCCGCCCATGGGGGAGAAAGTCACGCGACCCACCGCCTTCGGCGATGATGCGGGCGACCGCCGCGCGGTCTTCGGCGACGAATCCGGCCAGCGATTGCAGGCCATAGGCGAACAGGCGTGGGGTCAGCGGCGTGCCGGGTCCGATCATCGCCATCCGCGCGCCGCAAGATTGCCGCAGCAGGCGGGGCAGCGTGCGGTTGGCGAAGGCGGACGCGGTGACGGCCACCGCCTCGGCCCCCGGCAACAGCCAGTCGCTGGCCGGTTCGGGGTGTTCGCCCGCGCGCGGCGTCAGGTCGATCACCTGGGCGCGGGGCAGGCGGCGGGCCAATCCGGGAAAACCGCCGATCACCACGACGCGGCCCTCGACCCCGGCGAACAGATCCAGCCCGTTGCCGGGCGCGCCGGTCAGGTCCGGGCGGTTGCAATGGGCGTTGATCGCCGCCACCCCCACCGCGATGTCCAGCGGGTCCCAGGCGCGGGCGGCCAGGGCGGCGAGATCGCGCAGACCCAGCCCGGCCCAACGCATGGGGTCCACCGGTTCGGTTTCCACCCCTTGGCGGGCGGCCACCCCCATGCCGTGGGCGGTTTCCACCAGCACCCATTTGGCCCCGACCACCAGCTTGCGCACCTCGGCGTCGGCCATCCCGTGCAGCAGATCGTCATAGAGGCGCTGCGGCCCCCACCAGCGCCACAGCGAGTCGGTGGTGGGCGTCAGCAGGTCGGTGTAGCCGCCGGTGAAGCCCTGCCATTCGTTCAGATAGCGGCTGCCGACGCTGGTCAGCACCGGAACCCCTTCGGCAATGCCGGAGAGAAATTCGTCGGCCAGCCCGTCGCCCTGCGCTTCCAGACCGGCGAATTTGTTGATGACGAGGAGGTCGACGCGGTCGGCGACGGCGCGGCGCACCGCCTGGCTGGCGTCGGCCACGCCGGTGGGATCGACCCGGCAGGATTGCGATTCCCGGCCCAGCCGCTGGGTGATGTCAAAGGCCCGCCCGTTGGCGACGTCCACCAGTTCCATCACCTCGGCGCAATCGTCGATGGCCCCATGGTTGCGCTGGACCAGACCGCCGACCCGGAAGCCACGCGCCTTCAGCTCCGCCGCGAAGCCCTCCAGCAGCGCGTCCACCCCCGCCGAACCGGGGCCGTGGATGACGGCACCGGGGCGCAGCGGCGGCGCAACGGCGGGCGGCAGCGGGGTGGTGATCGGCGATGTGGGGTCTTGCGGCGGCATCGGGCGGCTCCTTGCTGTCTGGTGTCGGCCTCAGCCGCCGCGCCGGATGCGGTAGACGAACAGGGTGCCGTGGTCCGGGTGCGGGCGGGTTTCGTGGGCAAGCAACCGGTTGTCGGTGGTGTTGCAGAAATGCTTGAAGTCGATGACCGACGCCGGATCGGTCGCCAGAGCCACCAGCTCCTCCCCCGGTTCCATCCGGTCCAGCAGCGCGCGGGTGCGCAGGATCGGCAAGGGGCACTGCAGCCCGGTCACGTCCAGTTCCTTCACCGTCACCGCCCGTGGTCCCCGTCTGTCTGGCGTTGATTCCTGCATAACGTCACCGACTGTAGCGGGTTCCGCCCCCCACCTCCAGCCGGTTGCGTCCATCCCTCGGACTCCGGGCGTCCCTGTGCAAAACTGTGGCTTGATCGGCGGGGCGGGAGCGTCTATACGCTCGCCCCTTTTGCGGCGTTCCACTGCGTCGGCGGATGGTGTGGGACGGCGGTCAGATCGGCGGGGGTTGGGCGATGACGGCATGCGGTTTGGATTTCGGCACCTCCAACACCACGTTGGGCGTGCAGGACGCGGCGGGCGGCTTCCGGCTGCTGGCGCTCGACGGACCGCGCACGACGCTGCCGACCGCCGTCTTCTTTGATTTCGAGGCCGACGCCGTCACCATCGGGCAGGCGGCGGTCGATTCCTATGTGTCCGGGGTCGAGGGGCGTCTGATGCGCTCCATCAAGTCGATGCTGGGGACCGACCTGATCGACGCCGACACCGCCCTGCGCAAGGGCCGCATCAGCTTCCGCGCGGTCATCGGCACCTTTCTCGACACGGTGAAGCGGCGGGCGGAAGCGACGCTGGGCGCGGAGCTGGGCGACGTGGTGGTCGGGCGGCCGGTCCATTTCGTCGATGGCGATCCGGCGGGCGACGCGGCGGCGGAAGAGACGCTGGGGGCGATCGCGCGGGCGGCGGGCTTCCGCAACGTCTCCTTCCAGTTCGAACCCATCGCCGCCGCGCTGGATTACGAACAGCGGGTGACGGGGGAGGAGTTGGCCCTGATCGCCGACATCGGCGGCGGCACCTCCGACTTTTCCGTGGTGCGCATCGGGCCGGAGCGGCGCGGCAAGCCCGACCGGTCGGCCGACATTCTGGCCAACGACGGCATCCGCGTCGGCGGCACCGACTTCGACCGCGATTTCAGCCTCGCCACCGCCATGCCGGAGCTGGGGCACGGCAGCGCGCTGAAGCGGGCCGGGCTGCTGGCCCCGAAGAGCGTCTATTTCGATCTGGCCACCTGGTCGAAGATCAACTTCCTCTACACCACCAAGGCGCTGGCCGAGCTGGAACGGCTGATGCGCGATTCGGCGGTCCCGGAGAAGATCGAGCGGCTGATCGGCATCGTCGAGCACCGCCAGGGCCACGCGCTGGCGATGGCGGTGGAGCGGGCCAAGATCGCCCTGTCCGACCACGCCGAAACCCAATTGGCCCTGGATTGGGGCGAGGGGTCGCTGGCGTTGCCGGTCGATGTGCCCGGCCTGAACCGGGCCACCGGATTGCTGGCGGCGCGAATCGGCAACCGGATTCGCGACTGTCTGGCCGATGCCGGGGTCACGCCCGACCGCATCGACGCGGTGTTCCTGACCGGCGGCTCCACCCTGCTGCCGCAGGTGCGCGCGGCGATCCTGGCCGAAGCGCCCGACGCCCGCGTGGTCGAGGGCAACATTTTCGGCTCCGTCGGTTTGGGCCTGACCGTGGAGGCGCAACGGCGTTACGGGGGGTGAGCCAAGGCGTTGCGCGGATTGACCCGGACGGACGCGATTTTTAGAAAAATTGTCGCGCCGTGTTTTTGCGACGGAAATCCGCCGTCTCTTCAGGTATTTTGCCACGCGGACGGTCCCGCGAACGGGATGGTCCCAAGGCCACCTTTGATCGCGGAAACCCCTTCGCAATGACCGTTGTTGCCCAGGCGCTGGATCTCGGCGCACCCGCGTCGCGCCCCGACACCGCTTCTGCCGTTTTGACCGGCTCCGTTTCCCCGCAATCCACCCTTCGCGACCGCAAGGCCCAAGCCCGTCTGTGGGCCGAGCGGTTGGCCGATTTCAAAACCCCGGTGGCGAGCCGCAGCCTGGGCCAGTTGGTGAGCACGCTGCTGCCGCTGGCCGCCCTGGTCGCCGCCATGGGCTTTGCGCTGGAGGTCGGCTATTGGCTCAGCCTGCTGCTGGCGATCCCGGCGGCGCTGTTCCTGACCCGCCTGTTCGTGCTGCAGCATGATTGCGGCCATGGCTCCTTCTTCAAGGAGGATTGGGCCAACAATCTGGTCGGGCGCTGCCTCAGCGTCTTCACCGTCACGCCGTATGAGGTGTGGCGGCGCGACCACGCGGTGCACCACGCCACCTCCGGCAACCTCGACAAGCGCGGGACCGGCGACATCAACACCCTGACGGTGCGCGAGTATCTGGCGCTCAGCCGTTGGCAGCGTTTTGTCTACCGGGTCTACCGCCACCCGCTGGTGCTGTTCGGCCTGGGGCCGACGGTGCTGTTCATGTGGAAGTTCCGCTTTCCGTTGAGCGGGCAGGAGCGCGACCCGAAGGCGTGGATCAGCGTTCTGTCCACCAACGTCATGATCGGCACCGGCCTGACCCTGTTCATGCTGGCCTTTGGCGCGCTGCACGTCCTGATGATCTGGGCGCCGGTGGTGATCCTGGCCGCGACCATCGGGATTTGGCTGTTCTACGTGCAGCACCAGTTTGAAAACGTCTATTGGCGGACGCAAAAGGAGTGGGATTTCCACGACGCCGCCATCGAAGGCTGCTCCTTCTACGATCTGCCGCGCTGGCTGCACTGGATGACCGGCTACATCGGCTATCACCACGTCCACCATCTGGCCTCGCGCGTGCCGAACTACCGCCTGCGCGATTGCCATCTGGCGATCCAGGATTTCCAGAAGGTGGCCAAGCTGGGCATCTGGGAAAGCTTCGCCACCGTGCGGCTGGCCCTGATCGACGAGGACAACCGCCGCATGATCGGTTTCCGCGACCTGCGGGCGGCGGCGTAAGGCGTTCATCGGTTTCTTGAGCGTTCCGACGCCCCTCCTCCCGCGCGGAGGAGGGGCGTTTTTGTTACGCCCCCAGCAGGCCGCGCAGGCGGTACAGCTCCTCCAGCGCGGCGCGCGGGGTCAGGCTGTCGGGGTCGAGCGCGCGCAACGCCTCCTCCACCGGGGAGGGACCGGCGGGGGCCGTGGCGGCTGCCTCCGGGGCGGGCGGGCGCTTCAGGGCGGCGCTGAACAGCGGCAAATCCTCGGCCAAGCGGTGGATCGCCGCGTTCTGGTCGCCCGATTCCAGCAGCTTCAACACCGCTTCGGCCCGCGCCACCGCCGCCGGGGGCAGCCCGGCCAGCTTGGCGACGTGGATGCCGTAACTGCGGTCGGCGGCCCCGGACGTCACCTCGTGCAGGAACACCACGTCGCCCTGCCATTCCTTGATCCGCATGGTGTGGCAGGACAGGGCGGGCAGCTTCGACGCCAGCATCGTCAGTTCGTGGTAATGGGTGGCGAACAACGCCCGGCAGCGGTTGACGTCGTGCAGGCTTTCCACGCAGGCCCAGGCGATGGACAGCCCGTCGAACGTGGCGGTTCCGCGCCCGATCTCGTCCAGGATGACCAGCGCCCGCGCCCCGGCCTGGTTGAGGATGGCGGCGGTTTCCACCATCTCCACCATGAAGGTGGACCGCCCGCGCGCCAGATCGTCCGCCGCGCCGACGCGGCTGTACAGGCGATCCACCGCGCCGATGTGGGCGTGGTCGGCGGGCACGAAGCTGCCGATCTGGGCCAGCACGGCGATCAGGGCGTTTTGGCGCAAAAAGGTCGATTTGCCGGCCATATTGGGACCGGTCAGCAGCCACAGCCGGTTGTCCGGGGCCAGATCGCAATCGTTGGCGACGAACGGCCCGGCCTGGGCGGCGTCCAGCACTGCTTCCACCACCGGATGACGGCCGCCCCGAATGGAAAAGGCCAGCGAATCATCGACCAGCGGGCGGGTGTAGCGCCGCTCCACCGCCAGTTCGGCCAGCGCGGTCGCCACGTCCAGTTCGGCCAGGGCGTGGGCGGTCTGGGCGATGGCGTCGGCGCGCGCCGACACCGCCGTGACCAGATCGTTGAACAGGCTGACCTCCACGGCCAGCGCCCGGTCGGCGGCCTCCGAAATCCGGCGCTCCAGGTCCGACAGCTCGACGGTGCCGAAGCGCACGGCGTTGGCCATGGTCTGGCGGTGCATGAAGGTCTCGCGGCCCTTGCCGGTCATCAGCTTGTCGGCGTGGGTGGCGGTGACTTCGATGTGATAGCCCAAGACGTTGTTGTGCTTGATCTTCAGCGACGGCACCCCGGCCAGCTCGGCGTAACCGCTCTGCAACCCGGCGATCAGGCGGCGGCTTTCGTCGCGCAGCGTCACCAGCTCGTCGAGCGCGTGGGAATAGCCGCGCGCGATGAAGCCGCCGTCGCGCGCCAGCAACGGCAAATCGGCGGCGAGGGCCGCCGACAATTGGCCGATCAGCTCGCTGTGTTCGCCCAAACGCCGGTCCAGCCGGTCGAACCCGGCGGGCAGGGGGCGGGCGTCGGTCAGGAACTGGCGGACGATGGCGGCCTGGATCAGCCCGTCGCGCACGGCGGCCAGATCGCGCGGCCCGCCGCGCCCCAGCGTCAAGCGGGTGAGCGCGCGTTCCAGATCGGGGCAGCGGCGCAGGGTGTCGCGCAGATCGCCGCGCAACCGCTCCTCGGCGACGGCGAACTCCACCATGTCCAGCCGGGCGGCGATGGCGGCGGGATCGGTCAGCGGGGCCGACAGTTGGGCCGACAGCAGCCGCGCTCCGGCCCCCGTCACCGTGCGGTCGATAGTGGCGAGCAGGCTGCCGCGCCGCTCCCCGGTCATGGTCCGGGTCAGTTCCAGATTGCGCCGGGTCGAGGCGTCGATCTCCATCACCGCGCCGGGGCCAAGGCGGCGGGGCGGCGACAGCCGGGGCACCCGGCCCTTTTGCGTCAACTCGACATAGCCGACCAGCGCGCCCGCCGCCGCGATCTCCGCCCGGGTGAAGGCCCCGAAGGAATCGAGCGTGCCGACCCCGTACAGGCTGTGCAGGCGCTGCTTGCCGTTTTCGCTGTCGAAACGCGGGGTGGGCTGGATGGTCAGGCGGGATTTCCACTCCGCCCACAGCTCGAACAGGTCGGGTTGCTGGGACAGTTTTTCGGAAATCAGCACCTCTTGCGGGTCCAGGCGGCCCAGCGCGGCCCCCAGGCTTGAACGCTCCACCGGTTGCACCACCAGTTCGCCGGTGGACATCTCCAGCCACGCCAGCCCGACCCCACCCGCCGTTTCCGCGATGGCGGCCAACCAGTTGGAGGAGCGGGAATCGAGCAAGCTGTCTTCGGTCAGCGTGCCCGGTGTGACGATGCGGATGACCCCGCGCTTGACCACCGATTTGGAGCCGCGTTTCTTCGCCTCCGCCGGATCTTCCATCTGTTCGCAGATGGCGACGCGGATGCCCTGGCGGATCAGCCGTTGCAGGTAGTTTTCGTGGGAGTGCACCGGCACGCCGCACATCGGGATGTCTTCGCCCAGATGCTGCCCGCGCTTGGTCAGCGCGATGTCGAGCGCGGCGGCGGCCGTCACCGCGTCGTCAAAGAACATCTCGTAGAAATCGCCCATCCGGTAGAACAGCAGGCAATCCGGGTGCGCCTGCTTGATCTCCAGATATTGGGCCATCATCGGCGTGGCATCGGGCGGGATGATGATGGTGGCGGCGGTGTCGGACACGGAAAAGGCTCGATCTGGTGAAGAGAGGCGGCGAGGCCGCGCACCCTAGCACGCGGTCGGGACCGGAGCGACACGCGGCGTGAGGGGATCGGCGCTGAGGCAATCGGACGCGCACCAACGATTGCGTTTCGATGGCCCCCACCATTGACGCGGGCGCGCGCCGGGGCGTTCAATGATGGAAACGCGGCGATGGGACCATGGCGGACTGATCCGCCGCCCGCGCGACTCAAAACACTCCCAGGGAGCCGACCATCATGACGTCATCGACCGCACAAGCCGCCCCCCGCGAGGTGCGCGAGGTCGTGGCCCTGTTCACCACCCGCGCGGATTTCGACCGCGCCGTCGCCACCCTGATCGACGACGGGTTCGACCGCTCCGATCTGTCGATCCTGGCCAGCCACACCTCGTTGGAGGCCGCCGACCCCAAGGCGGGCAAGCCGCGCGACGAGGCGCTGACCGGGCTGGTGGGCGAGATGAAATACGCCTTTCCCCTGACCACCGCCGGGTTGATCGCCATCGTCGGCGGCCCCATCGAGGCGGCGGTTGCCGCCCTGGTCGCCGCCAGCCTGGGCGGTGTCGCGATCAAGGATTACCTGGACGAACTGACCAGCCACCCCAAGCCCGACGAGTTTTCCCGCGCCCTGGAAGCGGGGGGCGTCATCCTGTGGGTGGCCGTGACCGACGGCGAGCGGGAGGTGCGCGCCGCCGCCCTGCTGGAACGCGAAGGCGGTCAGAACGTCCATTTGTCGGTGCGCGAGGTTTGAGCGGTGCCGCGCGGCGCGGTTTGTCTCACGCGCTGAGATTGACCACCGCGCCGCGCTGGCTGTCCTGCCCGGTCAGCTTGCGCTTGATCTCTTCGGCGATGTCCTTTTCGACCGCCTCGCGCTGCTTGTCGTCCATCGTCTTCAGGTCGTCTTCGGACATCTTGTGACGGGCAAGCCAGTCTTCGCGGATGCGCTGGGCCGGGGTCTTCCTGGCTTCGGCCAGAAAGGCGTCGGCGGCGCTGGTCTTGCTCGCGGAACTGCCGCTGGCGCTCTCATCCGTCGTCCCCGCCGCCGTGCTGCTGGTCCGCGAGGACGCGCGGGTTTGGGCGTAGGGGTTGGTGGCGTAGCTGGCGTAACCGGAAACCTGCATGATGGTCGTCCCAAAACGGCGGGGGTGCCGTTTGAGCAAGCACGCGTTGTGCCACCATCAAAAAATCATTGCGAATCAAAGCGCTGGCGCGTGATCCCTGCGCGATGGTGCGGGCGGAGGGGCAACCGCCGCCCGGTTGTTTTTGCCCGCTGGGTAAAGCCTGCCGGGGAAAAAGCGTGCCGTGTGGTGTGGCGATCAGGCCGCGCGGGCTTGCGGGCGGACGGTCTCCGCGCCGACGATCCGCAGGCCGTGCGCCTTGAACTCCGCTTGCAGGATCGACGCCCAGCCCATGCGGATGATCGTCAGCTTGTAGGCGTCGCCGATGTCGCGCCCGGCGACCAGATCGGTGATCTGCCACATCAGCGCGTGATCGACCGATCCGGGGAAATGCCGGGCCACCCGCATCAGCCGCGCCGCCAGCGCGGTGGGGGACGCGCTGCCGACCCGCTTGCGCTCCGCGTTGGTCAGGGCGTCGCCCAGAGCCGTCAACTCCCGCCGCCCGTTGTCGATGCCGTCGATCATGGTCCGCCGCCCTCACGCCCCGCCGTTCCAGAAGCATCCTGAACCGGTCGGCCGGGGTCGGCAGTGACGACGGTCACAGGCCGCCGCGTGGTTGGCCCGGTCCCGTCATCGGGGATGCCACGGTGGGACTTTGCCGTTATAGTCCGAACGGCCTGTCCAGACCCGGACAGCCGTTGATGCGAGGTCGGTTCCTTGATTTTGTCCGCACGCGCCACCGCTTCCCTGGCCCCCGCCAAGCCGCACAGCATCCCCAACAAGCGCGCGATCATCTCCCGCCGCGCGCTGTCGGGGGAGTTGGAGGCGCTGATCGCCGAACATGGGACCCGCGACAGCCTGCGCCCGGCCCTGATCGCCTGCCTGCGCCGCACGCTGGCCGCCGGGCGGGAGGAGGTGCGGCGGCGGTTCGAGGCGGGCGGCTCGGGCGAAAGCTGCGTGCGGGAGAATTGCTATCTGGTCGATCGGCTGATCGGCTCACTGGCCGATTTCACCGTGATGCACATCTTCCCCACCGCCAACCCGACGGCGGGCGAGGTGTTCGACATCGCCGCCACCGGCGGCTATGGCCGGGGGGAGCTGGCCCCGGCGTCGGACATCGACCTGCTGTTCCTGCTGCCCTACAAGCGCACCCCGCGCGTGGAGCAGGTTGTGGAATACATGCTCTACATCCTGTGGGATTTGGGGCTGAAGGTCGGCCACGCCGTGCGCAGCGTCGATGACTGCATCCGCCAGTCCAAGGCCGACGTCACCATCCGCACCGCCATTCTGGAATCGCGTTACCTCTGGGGGCCGGGCCAGCTTTTCGCCGATCTGCGCCGCCGCTTCGACAAGGATGTGGTGATCGGCACCGGGCCGGAGTTCGTGGAAGCCAAGCTGGCCGAACGCGACAACCGCCACCTGAAGATGGGCGACAGCCGTTACGTGCTGGAACCCAACCTGAAGGACGGCAAGGGCGGTCTGCGCGATCTGCAAACCCTGTTCTGGATCGCCAAATACCTCTACCGCGTGGAGAATGTGGAGGATCTGGTCGGCCGCTCCGTCCTGTTGCCGGAGGAGGCGCAGCGCTTCGCCAAGGCGCAGAATTTCCTGTGGACCGCGCGTTGCCACCTGCATTACCTGACCGGGCGGTTGGAAGACCGCATGACGTTCGACGTGCAGACCTCCATCGGCGCGCGCATGGGCTACACCGACCACGCCGGGACCAAGGGCGTGGAACGCTTCATGAAGCATTACTTCCTGGTTGCCAAGGATGTGGGCGATCTGACCCGCATCTTCTGCGCCGCGCTGGAAGCGGAATCGAAACGCCCGCCGAAATTCAACCTGCTGCGGCTGGCGACGGTGGCCCGGCGCAAGGATGTGGACGGCTTCGTCGTCGATGGCGAGCGGTTGAACGCCCGCGACGAGAAGCAGTTCAAGGACAAGCCGATCGACATGATCCGGCTGTTCCACACCGCCCAGCTCAACGACATCGACATCCACCCCAACGCGTTGCGCTCCATCACCCGCTCGCTCAGCGCCATCGGGCCGAAGCTGCGCGTCGATCCGGAAGCCAACCGGCTGTTCCTGGACATCCTGACCGGGATGAAGGACCCCGAAATCACCCTGCGCCGGATGAACGAGGCCGGGGTGCTGGCCCGCTTCATCCCCGATTTCGGTCGGGTGGTGGCGCAGATGCAGTATGACATGTACCACGTCTACACGGTGGACGAGCACACGCTGTTCGCGCTGGGCATCCTGCACAAGATCGCCGCCGGGGAACTGGTGAATGAACTGCCGCTGTCGTCGGAGGTGATCCACAAGGTCGTGTCGAAGCGCGCGCTCTACGTCGCCGTGCTGCTGCACGACATCGCCAAGGGGCGCGGCGGCGACCATTCGGTGCTGGGCGCGCGGGTGGCGGAAAAGCTGTGCCCGCGCCTGGGCCTGACGGCGGAGGAAACCGAAACGGTGGCGTGGCTGGTCCGCTGGCATCTGGCCATGTCGCACACCGCCTTCAAACGCGATCTGGAAGACGACAAGACCGTGCGCGATTTCGTGGCGCTGGTCCAATCGCCCGAACGCCTGCGCCTGCTGCTGGTGCTGACGGTGGCCGACATCCGCGCGGTCGGCCCGCAGCGCTGGAACAATTGGAAGGCCGCGCTTCTGCGCGAACTCTACAACCGCTCCGAAGAGCTGATGTCCGGCGGCATGACCGTCGAAGGGCGCGGGCGGCGGATCGAGGCGGCGCAGGCCGCCCTGCGCGACGAGCTGCGCGATTTCGACGACGCGGCGTATGAGCATCACAAGACGCTTGGCTATCCCGCCTATTGGCTGGCCTTCGACGCCGAGACGCTGGCCCACCACGCCCGCATCGTGCGCGGGGCCGAACGCGACGGGCGCGAGCTGACCGTTGACACCCGCATCGACCGCGCCCGCGCGGTGACGGAGGTGACGATCTACGCCAGCGACCACCATGGCCTGTTCTCCCGCCTCGCCGGGGCCTTTGCCGCGTCCGGCGCGGACATTGTCGACGCCCGCATCTTCACCATGACCAACGGCATGGCGCTGGACGTGTTTTCCGTGCAGGACGCCGGGGCGGGCGGGGCGTTCGAAAGCGGCGACAAGCTGGCCAAGCTGTCGGTGATGATCGAACGGGTGCTGTCGGGCCAGCTGAAGCCGTTGCAGGAGCTGGCGACGCGCAAGACCACCCACGCCAGCCGCACCCGCGTGTTCCATGTGCCGCCGCGCGTGCTGATCGACAACGCCGCCTCCACCACCCACACGGTGATCGAGGTGAACGGGCGCGACCGGCCCGGTCTGCTCTATGATCTGACCCGCGCGCTGTCGAACCTGACGCTGCAAATCTCCTCGGCCAAAATCTCCACCTTCGGCGAAAAGGCCATCGACGTCTTTTACGTGAAGGACGTCTTCGGCCTGAAGGTGATGCACGAGGGCAAATTGGCGAAGATCCGCGAACGGCTGCTGCACGCGCTGGCCGACCCGTCGGGTGAGGCCCCGCCCCCGGCCGCCCCGGTCAAACGCACCCGCAGCAAGGCCGCCCCGGAGAGCGCGCCGGACACCACCCCGGAAACCACCCCGGAGGGCGAGGGGGCGGCATGACCGACAACAGCCTGTACGACACCGATTTTTACGCCTGGGCGACCCAGCAGGCGGCGTTGCTGCGCGCCGGAAAGCTGAACGACGCCGACATCGCCCACATCGCCGAGGAGATCGAGAGCATGGGGCGGAGCGAAAAACGGGAGCTGGTCAACCGCCTGGTCGTTCTGGCCCTGCATCTGCTGAAATGGCAGTTCCAGCCTGGTTTGCGCGGCAACTCCTGGCGTTTGAGCGTCGAGGAGCAGCGTTACCGCCTGTCCAGCCATTTGGACGACAACCCCAGCCTCAAATCCAAACTCGACGACGCCATCCGCGACGCCTACCGGTTGGCCTTGATCGAGGCGGAAAAGGAAACCGGCTTGCCCCGCCGCGTGTTCCCGGCGGAGTGCCCCTACAGCTTTGCCCAGATGATGGACGCCGCCTTTTGGCCGGAGGAGCCGGTGGAAGGCTGATCCGCCCCTCTCACCGTCGTTCCCCTCACCGCCGTTTCGGGCCGAAGCGTTTGCGCGGTGCGCCCCGGAACCCGGCGGCGGGCGGGGGTTCGCGGCGGCGGGCGCGGGAGGACAGTTTTTCGGACAGGCGTTGGCCCAGCGCGTCGCGGGCGGCGCGCACGCGGTCGCGGTCGGGCAGGGCGTCGGGGAATTTGCGCGCGGCCCAGAAATAGAGATCGCAGGCGCGGGAATAGGCTTCCAGCGCGTCGGCCTCCAGCCCGTCCAGCCGGTCGGGCAGCAGGCGGCCCAGCGGCAACACCTCCCCCTGTTCGATGGCGTCGAGGATGGCGGCGAAGACGCGGGCGTCGGCGGCATCCTCCAGATCGGCGGGGGCGAGCAGCAGATCCAGCCGTTGATCCAGCGTCAACCGCCGGGAATCCACCAGCAGCGCCACCCGTCGCAGCCCGGACAGATCGGACAGGCGGAAGGGCGATGCGTTGCCACCACCGCCACCCGAGCCACCGCCGTTGCGGTTCCCGGCGACGAAGCAATCGATCACCAGCCGGGTTTCGGCGGTCCCGACATGGTCGGCCAGCCGGGCCAGCATGGCGCGGGACGGGCGGACCGGCAGCGGCGCGTCGGCGCGCAGGCGGCTGTCGGGCTTTTCCAGCAACTGGCGCAGCGCCTGCGGGGTTCCGCGCCCGATGACGCCGTAAAACCCCTCCTCATGCTGGCCGAACCGCCCGGCGCGCCCGGCGATCTGCTTGATCTCCGTCGCCGTCAGCGGGCGGACGGACGCGCCGTCGAACTTCTCCAGCGCGGTGAACAGCACGCGGCGGCAGGGCAGGTTCATCCCCATGCCGATGGCGTCGGTCGCCACCACCACATCGGCCTCGCCCGACAGGAAGCGCGCGGCCTCGCGCCGACGCACGGCGGGGGCGAGCGCGCCATAGACGGCGGCCACGGTCAGCCCGCGCGCCAGCAGCGTGTCGCGCACGCTGTGCACCTCGCGCCGGGAAAAAGCGATCAGGGCGTCGCCCGGCTCCACGTCCGGCCAATCCAGCCGCTGGGGCAGGGGGGACAGCGGGGCCTTGCGCTCCAGCTCCACCACCTCCAGCGTTTCGCCCAGATGGGCGGCGGCGCGCTCCACCAGCGGGCGAACCTCCGGCGCGCCCAGGATGTAGACGGTTTCGGCGGGCACACCGATCAGGGCGGCGGTCCAGGCCCAGCCGCGTTCGGGATCGGCCAGCATCTGGATCTCGTCGATCACCGCCACCGCGACCGGGCGGTTGGGATCCATCAGTTCGATGGTGGACGCGGTGTGGCGGGCACCGGGGGTGCGGATCTCCTCCTCCCCCGTCACCAGGGTGGTGGGGGTCTGGTCGGCGTTCAGCCGCTCCATCACCTCCAACGCCAGCAGGCGCAGCGGGGCGAGATAGACGCCGTCGCGGGCGGCGCGCAGGGCCGACAGGGCGTGGTGGGTCTTGCCGGAGTTGGTCGGGCCGATCACCAGCACCAGCTTGCGGGTCAGGCCGCGCGCCATCGGGAACAGTCCCTCGAAGCGCGACAGGTCGAAATGGCGGCGGACATAGGCGTGGCCGCGCCCTTCCGCCCGATCGCGCCGCCACTGGTCGTGCTCGCGCTCCCACCGGTCGAGCAGATCGTCGGCGTCCAGCCGGTTGCGGGCGGCGCGGGCCAGCCGGTCGGCGAAGGCGGGAAAGCCCCACTCGTCGGGCGGGTCGCCGATGTCGTCGGCGTAGGCGCGCAGGGCGGCGGCGACGCGGGACAACGCGTCCTCCATCCGGCGCGACAGGGTGGGGTCGCGCTCCAGCCGCTCGGCCAGCGTGGCGTCGTCGAGGTCGTCCAACTCCAGCGCGTCGAGGCTGCGGCTGACCTGAAGCCGCACCGGCGTGGGCAGGCCGGGCCACTGGAGCGCCTCCTCCCGCACGGCGCGCACGCGGGTGCGGTGATCGGGGACGCTGTGGTCGGCGGCCAGCAGCGCGGTGCCGCGCCCGGCCAGCGCCCGGCGCCCCTGCGCCAGCAGCGCGTCGCGCCGGTGGGCGCGGTCGATGCGGCCCTGAATCTCCAACAGGATGGCGGCGCGGCGGTCGGCGGGAACCAGCAGGTCGCGCTTGCCCTTGGGCAGCGGCAGGCCCAGCGCCACCAGCCCACGGCCCTCCGCGTCGGTCATCCGCAACAGCCCGGCGGCGGCCAGCGTCGTCACCTCCGGGTGAGCCATGGCGAGGTCATGGACCAGATGCGGGTCCGCCTCGGGGCCGTCCGCGTCGGGTTTGTCCGTGGTGCTGGGGTCGGTCATGGCCGCTCCTCCGGCGCGTCGCTGGCGCAATGGTGCAGCACGATGCCGCTGGTGGTGGCGACGTTCAGGGAATCGAAATCGCCCGCCATGGGAATCCGCACGCTGCGGGCGCGGGCCAGCAGGGCGGGCGGCAGGCCCGGCCCTTCCGACCCGAACAGCAGGGCCGCGCGCCGGGGCGGGACCAGACGGGCCAGCGTTTCGCCCCCCGACGGGCTGAGGGCCACCGCCTCGAACCCATGGGCGTCGAGCAGGGCGAGCGGATCCTCCCCCGCCGCCAGCCGGGCGGTGGGGACCAGCAGCGTCGCCCCCACCGACACCCGCAGCGCCTTGCGGTAGAAGGGATCGCAGCAGCCGGAATCCAGAATGACGCCGTCCGCGCCGAAGGCGGCGGCGTTGCGGAAGATGCCGCCGAGATTGTCGTGGTTGCCGATGCCAAACAGCATCACCACCCGCGCCCGGGCGGGCATGGCGGCCAGCAGGGCGTCGGCGCTGGGGCCGGGGGCCTGTTCGCCCAAGGCCAGAATACCCCGGTGCAGCGGAAAGCCGACGACACGGTCGAGCAGCGCCTGACCGGCGGTGTAGACCGGCGTGTCGGCGGGCAGGCGGGCCAGCAGCGGGGCCAACGCGTCGGCCCGCTTGTCGGCGATCAGCAGCGACAGCGCCCGATGGCCGGTGGCGGCGACCAGACTGCGCACCACCACCGCCCCTTCGGCGATGAAACGCCCCTCGCGCCCGACCAGATCGCGTTCGCGCACGTCGCGGTAGGGGGCGATGCGCGGGTCGTCGGGGTCGTCGATGGGGATGAGGATCGGCACGGGTGGGCGGCCTTTGACGCGCGGGGGCAGGGTGGGCGCGCCATGCTTAGACCATTCCACCCCGCCTTTCCAGCCGCGCGGGCCAGATCGGCGCGGGGGTGATCGGGGTGGCGTTGATCGGGCAACAGGCAGTTGTTGGGTAAAAAATGGGCGTGGATCGGGTCTCTGCGGCAATAACCGCAAGCGTTGATGATGGCTGTGCGTGAGTTGTCGCCGTGGAAAACAATCACGGATCAGCGCGGGGGCGAGCAACAGCGACGTCACCTTTTGCCGTGCGGGAAAATCCGCGGATCGTCAACAAATCTTGTTGTGACGGACCCGCCGGTTTCTGCGATGCTGCGAATCGTTTGCGACCTTGACCGTGATGCCGGAGAGCGACCGTGCGCCCAACCCGTCCGATGCGTGTGCGTTCCCTTCTGTTTGGCGCGGCTTGCGCGCTGGCGCTGCTGCCGCTGGCGGCGGCGGTTGCGGCGGATGCGCCGCTGCTGGACCCGAACAGCCTGTTGAGCGGCGGCGTCACCGTGGACGGCAAGCAGGTGCCCTTGCCCGAAGGCGATTGGCGGCTGACCGGGCGCGCCATCCATTCCCCGGCGGGTTTCGACAAGCCGGGGGCCGTGACCAGCCTCAGCCTGGTGCGCC
This sequence comes from Azospirillum griseum, assembly GCF_003966125.1. Lineage (GTDB taxonomy): Bacteria > Pseudomonadota > Alphaproteobacteria > Azospirillales > Azospirillaceae > Azospirillum > Azospirillum griseum. The sequence goes on along the minus strand of NZ_RXMA01000001.1, from coordinate 178,624 downwards.
TGCGCGACGGGGCGGTGGACGCCACCGCGCTGATCCAGGTCGCCAGCCCCGGGGCCGATCCGTTGTGGGGCAAGGCCCCGGCCTGCGAGCGCAGCGATCTGCCGCTGGCCCGCGTGCGCTACGCCTCCGACCATGACGGCTCCTGCGCCTGGGTCAGCGTGGTGGCCGGGGCGGAGGGCGAAACGCTTGATCCTGCCTGGACGCAGAGCCTGGGCGAGGCGCAGCGCCAGGGCTGGCGCGTGCCCGAGCGGTGGGCCGCCGCCGCCTTTCGCGTCACCGACCCGCGCGACGCGGTGCAGGTCCGCTATGCCTTTGCCGGTTCCCCCGACACCCCCCCGGTCACGCCCGACGAGGGGTGGGTCAACAGCGCGTGGGATCAGATCGAACGTGGCTTCCGCAACCGGCTGGCCACGGGAACGGGCCTGCCCGACTGGGCGTCGACCACGCCACCCGCCGCGCCCACCCCGGCGGCGGTGGAGGGGCCGGAGGGCGGGGGATGGAGCCGGGCGGTGTGGAAGACCATCACCTTTCGCGGCATCGTCACCACGCTCGATTTCTCGACCAACTACTGGGTGATCGGCGACGCGGTGGCCGCCGCCGGTCTGTCCGCCTTCGCCTTCGTCATCGGCCCCTTCGTCTACATCGGCCATGAACTGGCGTGGGAACGCTTCGGCGGTCCGGTGGTCCGGTCGGTCGATCTCCCCGGTCTGGGAGCGGATGGGGCGTCCTGACGTTTTCCTGGCCGAACGGCAGCCTTGTCAGGGGCGGGTGGACGGCTCATGCTGCGGTGCGGCATAAGCGGGAGCCGTCTTCGCGGGGGAGTGTCCGGTCGTGCCGATCCTCAAACGTTTCTGGCAGAGCCTGCGGCACCGCGTCACCGGATGGGATGGGGGCTGGGACGCGGCTTCCGTCCGCCCGTCCGGACCCGCCGCCTTGCCCGCGCCGACGCCGGAACCGCAACCGCCGCCGCCCCGCACGTTGGCGTTGGCGCTCCAGGGCGGCGGCGCGCATGGGGCCTTCACCTGGGGCGTGCTGGATCGGTTGTTGGAGGAGGAGTCCTTCGCGCTGGTCGGTCTCAGCGGGGCCAGCGCCGGGGCGATGAACGCGGCGATGCTGGCGCAAGGCTGGGCGCGCGGCGGACGCGCCGGGGCGCGGGCCGAGCTGGATCGCTTTTGGGAGCGCATCAGCGCGGCGGGGCAACTGGGGCCGATCCGTCCCGGCCTGTCGGCCCGCCTGTTCGCCCGCTGGGGGGAGCGGATCGCCAGCGACCGTTGGAACGTCGATCACGCCTTTGGCAGCCATCTGGTGGAATGGGCGCGGCGCTGGGTCTCGCCCTATCAGACGCAAGGGGCGGAGACCCACCCGCTGCGCCCGCTGTTGACGGAGCTGGTGGAGCCGGAGCTGATCCGCGAGTCGGGCCTGCGCCTGTTCATCAGCGCCACCAGCGTGCGCAGCGGCGGGTTGCTGCTGTTCGATGAAACGCAGATCGGGGTGGATCACCTGCTGGCCTCGGCCTGTTTGCCGCACCTGTTCCGCGCCGTGTCCATCGACGGAGTGGAGTGCTGGGACGGTGGTTACGTCGCCAACCCGCCGGTCGTGCCGCTGGTCGCCGCCTGCGCCGGGGCGGATGTGGCGGTGGTCACGATCAACCCGCTGACCGCCCCCACCACGCCCGAACAGCCCACCGCCATCGCCGCCCGCCTGAACCAGATCACCTTCAACGCCCCGCTGCTCACCGAACTGCGCGGCCTGATCGCCCAGCCCGACGCCCCGCGCCTGCATCTGATCGAGGCCGACACCGCCCTGCGCGATCTGGGCGTCTATTCGAAGCTGGTGACGGACTGGGCCTTTCTGTGCTGGCTGCGCGAAACCGGGCGTCAGACGGCGGAGCTGTGGTTGGCCGCCAACCGCGACGCGGTCGGCCAGCGCGCCACCCTGCGCACCGCCGCCTTGTCGTAAACGGGGGGAGGCCCGTCACTCCGCCGCCGCGTGGCTTTGCGCGTCGGGGTCGGCGTGGGCGAACCAGCGCTTGGCCCGGCGCGACAGCGCGTCGAGGTAGGTCATGATGACCGGGACCACCAGCAGCGTCAGGATGGTGGAGGAGATCAGGCCGCCGATCACCGCGTGGGCCATGGGCGCGCGCTGCTGCGCCCCTTCGCCGATGCCCAGCGCCAACGGGATCATGCCGAAGATCATCGCCATGGTGGTCATCACGATGGGGCGCAGGCGGATGACGCCCGCCTCGATCAGGGCGGCGCGCAGGTCGCTGCCCTTGGCCTGGGCCTGGTTGGCGAAATCGACCAGCAGGATGGCGTTCTTCGTCACCAGCCCCATCAGCATGATGAAGCCGATGGCGCTGAAGATGTTCAGCGTGGTCCCGGCCACCAACAAGCCGAGGAACACCCCGATCAGCGACAGCGGCAGCGACACCATGATCGCCAGCGGTTGCAGGAAGCTGCCGAACTGCGAGGCAAGGATCAGGTAGATCAGGATGACCGCCAGCGCCAACGCCTGCGCGGCGTAGCTGCTGGTCTCGGCGATGTCCTTGGTGGAGCCGCCGAAGACGATGCGGTAGCCGGGGGGCAGGCTGATGGAGGCGATGGCCGCCTGCAAATCCTTGCCCGCGTCGCCCGCCGCCCGGCCCTGGACGTTGGCGCTCACATTGACCTCGCGTTGCAGGTCGCGGCGGTTGATCTGCGACGCCCCCAGCGTGGTGTCCACCCGGCTGACCTGCGCCAGCGGGATCATGCGCGGCGCGCCGTTGGCGTCCGTCCCGCCGGACAGATAGACCCGGTCCAGATCGGGGCGGCCCACCCGGTCGCCCTCCGGCAGACGGACCTGCACGTCATAGCTTTCGCCGTCCGGGGCCTTCCAACTCGACACCTTGTCCCCGGCGAACAGCGGGCGCAGGGTGGCGGCGACCTGCGCGGTGCCGATGCCCAGATCGCTGGCCAGATCGCGGTTCAGCCGCACCGACAGGGTCGGCTTGGCCGCCTTCAAACTGCTGTCCACATCGACGAAGCCGGGAATCCGGCCCATGGCGGCGGTGACGTGCTTGGCGATGCGGTCCAGCTCGCCGATGTCGCGGCCCTGGACCGAGACCTGGATTTGCTTCTGCACGCCGCCGACGCCGGGGATGCCGATGCCGATGGTGATGCCGGGGATCGCGGCCAGCCGGGCGCGCAGCAGCGGCGCGAGGTCGCTGGGCGAGCGTTTGCGCTGGTCGATGGGTTTGTAGCGCAGGAACAGGCTGCCCCGGTTGCGCCCCACCGACACCCCGGTGTTCACCGTGGCGTAGGTGTAGGCGATTTCGGGAAATTCGCGCACCGCCGATTCGATCTGCCGCATCTTCGCGGCGGTGTAGTCCAGCGAGGATCCCACCGGCGCCTCCACATCGATCACCTGTTCGCCCAGATCGGCGGCGGGCACGAACTCCACCCCGATGCGCGGGACCAGCAGGAAACTGCCGACGAAGCTGCCCAGCGCCAGCACCAGCACCAGCCAGCGCCAGCGCAAGGCCCAGGCCAGCGCCCGGCCATAGCCGTGCGACAGCGCGTCGAACCCGCGTTCGAAGGCGCGGGCGAAGCGGCCGAACGGGCCGTTGCCATGCCGCCCGTGCGCGGCGGGGTCGTACCACAGGCTCGACAGCATCGGGTCGAGGGTGAAGGACACGAACAGCGAGATCAGCACCGCCGCCGACACGGTGATGCCGAATTGCAGGAAGAACCGCCCGATGATGCCGCCCATGAAGGCGACAGGCAGGAAGACGGCGACGATGGTCAGCGTGGTGGCCAGCACCGCCAGCCCGATTTCCGATGTGCCGTCCAACGCCGCCTGCCGGTGGCCCTGGCCCTTGCCCAGATGGCGCATGATGTTTTCGCGCACGACGATGGCGTCGTCGATCAGGATGCCGATGGCCAGCGACAGCGCCATCAGCGTCATCACGTTCAGGGTGAAGCCGAAGGCGGCCAGCACGCCGAAGGTTCCCATGACCGCCACCGGCAGCGTCAGCGCGGTGATGACCGTGCTGCGCCAGGATCCCAGGAAGATCATGACGATGACAATCGTCAGGACGCCACCCTCGACCAGCGTCTTTTGCACGTTGTTCAGCGAGTTGGTGATCCCGCGCGAGGTGTCGCGCACCACCTCCATCGTCACGTCGGGCGGCAGGCCGCCGCCGGTCTTCAGATCGGCGATGGCGCGGTACAGGCCGCGCGCCACCTCCACCGTGTTGGCCCCCTGGACCTTGACGACATCCACCGCCAGGGCGGGCGCGCCGTTGAACAGGGCGAGCGAGTCCTGCTCCTCCTGCCCGTCGATCACCTCGGCGACCTGCCCCAGACGCACCGGCGCGTTGCCCCGGCGGGCGACGATGAGGTCCAGCAGTTGGCGCGGCTCGCTGACCCGGCCATCGACCTGCACCACCCGTTCGGCCCCGTTGCCCGACACCGTGCCCGCCGGGCGGTCCTGGTTTTCGTTGGACACGGCGCGGATGACCTCGTCAACGCCGACGGTCAGCGCCTCCAGCCGTTCGGGCTTCAGGCGGATTTGGATCTGCCGCTTCACCCCACCGGCGATGGTCGCCTTGCCGACGCCGCGCACATTCTGCAAGCGCTTCAGGATCGTCTGATCGGTCAGAGTCGTCAGATCGCGCAGGGTGCGCAGATCGGATTTGACGGCGATGGACAGGATGGGCTGATCGTCCGGGTTGAAGCGGGTGATCTGCGGATCCTTGACGTCGGTGTTGAAGGTGGCGCGGATGGCGGAGACCTTTTCGCGCACGTCCTGCAACGCCTGGGTCGAGGCGGTCTTCAGGTCAAACTCGGCGATGACGACCGACTGGCTTTCGTAGGAGCGCGAGGTCAGCGTCTTGATCCCCGCGATGGTGTTGACCGCGTCCTCGATCGGGCGGGTCAGGTCGGTTTCCACCGTTTCCGGGCTGGCCCCGGGATATTGGGTGGAGATGACGATCACGGGGAAATCGACGTCCGGGAACTGGTCCACGCCCAGACGGTTGTAGGAAAACAGCCCAAGCACCAGCAGGGCCACCATCATCATGGTGGCGAACACCGGGTTGTCGACGCTGATGCGGGTGATCGGCATGGCGCTCAACCCCCGATGACGGTGACGGCGCGCCCGGCGGTCAGGCCGGGCAGGTTGCCGGTGACGACGCGGTCGCCCTCCGCCAGACCATCGACCTGCACCAGATCACCGCGCGCCCACAGGCCCCGGCGCGTCACCGCCCGCCGTTCCGTCCGGCCATCGGCGGCGATGACCAGCACGAAATCACCCTGGCCGTCGGCGCGGACCGCCACCGGGGGCAGGGCGACGGCCCGTTCGGCCTCCTGCACCAGCACCTCGCCGCTGGCGAACATGCCGCCGCGCAGCGATCCGTCGGCGTTGTCCACGCTGACATAGACGGGGATGGCGCGCGACCCGGCCTTGGCCATCGGGTTGATGCGGGCGATGCGGCCGGGGAATCGCCGGTCGCCAAACCCCTCCACCCGCAGATTGACCGGCTGGTCGGTGCGCAGGCGCGCCACCTCGTCGGCGGGAACCGTGGCTTCGACCTCCACCCGGCTGAGATCGACGATGGTGAACATCGGCGCGTTGACCGCCAGATTCTCGCCGGGATGCACCGACCGGGTGGCGACCATGCCGTTGATCGGGCTGAGCACCACGGCGTCGCGCAGCGCCTTGCGCGCCAACTCCACCTGCGCGCCCAGCGCGGCGACCTGCGCCTGTTGGAATTCGAAGCTGCTTTGCGCCTGATCCAGATTGGTTTCGGACACGATGTCGTTGCGGCGCAATGTGGCGCTCTTGGCGCGCGTCTTGGCCGCCAGATCCAATTGCGCCTTGGCCCCGTCCAGATTGCTGAGCTTTTCAGTCAGCTTGGCGGTGAGGTCGGCGGTGTCGAATCGGGCCAGCGCGTCGCCCTTGCGCACCGGCTGGCCTTCGCGCACCAGCACGTCGGTCAGCTTGGCCGCCACCTCCGACTTGACGGAGGACTGCTCCAATGGGGTGATGGAGCCGCTGAGGCGCACGGTGTCGGCCAGACGGCGGGGGGTGACGCGCGTCACCTCGATGGCCGCCAGCTCAATCGGGCGTTCGGCGGCGGGCGTGGCCGGGGCTTGCGGGGCGGTGGCCGCCGCCTCTCCCGCCAGCCGGGCGCGCCACACCGCCCCGCCGCCGAGCGCCAGCGCCACCAGCAGCAGAAGCCACACCCAGCGGGATCGCCGCCGCGCCGCCGGTGCTGCGTTGCGGGGAACGTCGTGCGTGGTCGGCGAGGTCATGGTGGGCGTCCTGCGTTGGCGGTGGCCAACCGGCGAGACCGGCGGCGGCGCGTTTTACCCGGATAAAAACCAAAAGGCAAGAAACTCCATTGATTAGGTGTGATACGAAGCTTGCGTCAAGCTTGCCGCGCGCGCGGCGCACGCGCCCGGCGGAATCCGTGTCGTGTGACGCAATGTCCGAGATTTGATGAAATAGCCATGCACGCATGATCTCGTGCGAAAAGCGGAAGTCTTCGCGTGTCCTGGTGCCGTTGTCGCTTGACACTGGCGCACGCTGCACCGACAAAGCTCATCGACCTTTGCTTCACAGCGACACCACCGGGGATCTGTTCTCGTGAAACATCGTTCTCTCGCGACTCTTCCGACGATTGGTGCTTTGGTGTGTCTTGCCTTCGGGCTGGCGGGCTGTGCGACGGACGGCACGCAGGGAACCGGAAGCGGGACGGTGGAAACGGCCTATGTGCCCGATCCCAAGGATCCGCTGGGCCGCTGGGTTCCGCTGATTCGCGAGGCGTCCGAACGCTACGACATGCCGGAGAAATGGATTCGCGCGGTCATGATGCGCGAGAGCAACGGCCGGGCGACCAGCAGCAGCGGCAAGCCGCTGACCAGCTCGGCCGGGGCCATCGGCCTGATGCAGGTGATGCCCGGCACCTATGAGCTGATGCGCTTCCAATACGGCCTGGGGCCGGACCCGGCGGACCCGCGCGACAACATCATGGCGGGCACGGCCTATCTGCGGCAGATGTATGATCTGTTCGGCGCGCCGGGCTTCCTGGCCGCCTACAATTGCGGCCCGGCCTGCTACGCCAGCCATCTGGCGGGCAAGCAGCGGCTGCCGCGCGAGACCAAGCAGTACATCGCCGCCCTGACCCCGGTTCTGCGCGGGTCGGCCCCGCGCACGCCGTCGCAATCGGCGGGGGCCTCGGCCATCGAGATCGCCGTCGTTCCCAACGACGCGCCCAAGCCGCAGAAGGGCGAAGGGCAGGTGGTGGTCGCCATGGCGGTCCCGGAAGCCGCCCCGGTCGCCAAGACCCCGGAACGCACGGAAACCACCGTGGCGGTCAACACCGGCGTGACGGTTGCCAGCGCGCCCGCCGACACCGCCCCGGCCAAGCCGGTCGAGCCGCGTCCGGTGGTGGTTGCCAAGGCCGAGCCGCCCGCCGCCGCGCCGGTGCCGAAGCCCGCCCCGGTTCAGGTGGCCGCCCTTCCGGCCCCAGCCCCGGCGCGCAGCGTCGAAACCCAGGTGGCCGAGGCGCTGCTGGCCCCGCAATCGGTCGCCGCCGGTCAGCGCGTGGTCATCCGCTTCATCTCGCAGACCGCCAAGGGCTGCGGCAGCCTGACCGGCAAGGGCAGCATGTGCGTGGCGTTGGCCCCGGGGTCGTAACCGTCACGCAAGCGCGCGGGCTAACGCGCGCAAGCACGAGCGGCCAAACATGAAAAGGGCGCTTTCCGGTCGGGAAAGCGCCCTTTTTCGTGACCATCACCGCCAGCCCTGTCGGGCGCAGCGGTTTGACTGTTGCGTCCGCTTACGCGAACGCCTTGTACGCGATCAGCGTGAAGGTGTCGCGCACGCCGGGCAGGGTCTGGACATGGTCGGTGACGAACCGGCCGATGTCGTCCTCCTGCGTCAGATAGCATTTCATCAGCAGATCATATTGGCCGGAGATGGAATGCACCTCCGACACCGCCTCGATCTGTTGCACGGCCTGATCGGCAACGGCGTAGGCCTTGCCCAGCTCGCACTTGACCATGATGAAGATGGTCTGCACCGGCTCAATCCTCTTGCGACGACTCGATGGCGGTGTTGGTGGAGGCGTCGGCGGTGTTCTCCACCACCTCCGTCACCACGCGCGGGCGGGCCGAGCGCAGCATGAAGGCGGGCATGTGATCGCCAAAGCCGATGATGACACCATCATCATCGTCCTCGTCGCGCCGACGGCTGCGGTTGCGGTCCCGGTCGCGGCGGTTGTCGCCGTTGTTGCGGCGGGCTTCGGCAGCGGCCAGCGACTCGCGCGGCTGGCGCTCCTCGCGCTGGGGACGGTCGTCGCGTTGCGGACGATCCTCACGCTGCGGACGCTCGGCCCGTTCCTCGCGCTGCGGGCGTTCGGCGCGGTCTTCGCGGGCGGGGCGTTCGGCCCGTTCCTCACGCTGGGGACGGTCAGACCGTTCCTCGCGCGCCGGACGCTCGTCGCGACCACCACGGCCACGCTGTTCCGACCGTTCCCGACCGGAATGACCGCCACGTCCACCACGGCGGGGACGCACGGCATCCTCATCGCCAAACTCGACCGTTTCGAGACCGTCGACGGCGATCATCGGAATCTCCCGTTTGATGAGGCGCGTGATCGCGCCGACCAGCTTGACGTCGTCCGGGCTGGCCAGCATGAAGGCGCGCCCCTGCTTGCCCGCCCGCCCGGTGCGCCCGATGCGGTGGACATAGTCGTCGGCGCTCAGCGGCACGTCAAAGTTGAACACATGGCTCAAGCCCTGCACGTCGATGCCGCGCGCGGCGACGTCGGAACAGACCAGGAGGGAGATGTCGCCCTTCTTGAACAGTTCCAGCGTTTCGGTGCGCTTGGACTGCACCATGTCGCCGTGCAGCGCGCCGACGTTGAAGCCGTGCCGTTCCAACGACTTCTGCAACACCGCGATGTCGCGCTTGCGGTTGCAGAAGATGAAGGCGTTCTTCACATCCTCGGTGTTCAGCAGATGGCGCAGCGCCTTGCGCTTGTCCATCTCGTTCACCAGGACCATGGCCTGCGTCACCGTTTCCGCCGGAGAGGCGGGCGGGGCGACCGTCACCTCCTTGGGCTGGGTGAGGAAGGCGTCGGCCAGACGGCGGATCTCCGGCGGCATGGTGGCCGAGAAGAACAGGGTCTGACGGGTCTTCGGCAGCTTGCTGACGATCCGCTCGATGTCGGGGATGAACCCCATGTCGAGCATGCGGTCGGCCTCGTCGATCACGAAGATCTTGATGTCGTTCAGCATGATGTTGCCGCGCTCGAACAGGTCGATCAGACGACCCGGAGTCGCGATCAGCACATCGACCCCACGGTCGAGCTTCTTGACCTGATCGGAGAAGTTTTCCCCGCCGATCAGCAAGGCCATGCTGAGCTTGTTGTATTTGCCGTAGGTTTCAAAGCTTTCGGCAACCTGCGCGGCCAGTTCGCGCGTCGGTTCCAGAATCAGGGATCGGGGCATGCGCGCGCGGGCGCGGCCCGATGCCAGAATGGAAATCATTGGCAGCGTGAAGCCAGCCGTTTTCCCGGTGCCGGTCTGCGCGCAGCCGAGCACATCCAGGCCTTGCAGGACACAGGGAATCGCCTGTTCCTGAATGGGCGTCGGCTGGGTGTAACCCTTGTCCTCGATGGCACGCAGGACGTCAGGGCCGAGCCCAAGTTCCGAAAAGAGCATCCAACCTGTTTCTGCTTTGGGGTTCGCAAATCGAGCGAACAACGCTCGACGCTTAGACAGTGCCGCAGAATAGGTAATCGCGGCCTCATGTCAATAGACGCCCGCATTTTGGGCTGAAAATAAAGGGATTCACGCGCGCGGTTGGCGAACATTCGCCTGTGGGATAGGCTGATGGGCCGAGCGGCGCGGTGCCGTTCCTCAGGGAAAAGTGTGCAGCCATGATTCTCCGCGCCGAAGAGTCGGTTTTGGTCGTCGTCGACGTGCAGGACCGCCTGTTGCCCGCCATCCACGACTCCGCCCGCGTGCTGCGCACCGTCACCACGCTGCTGACCGGGGCCGGGCTGCTGGGCGTGCCGGTGATCGTCACCGAACAATACCCCAAGGGGCTGGGTGGGACGGTGGAGTCGGTGCGCGCCGCGCTGCCCGCCGGAACCCCGACCATCGAGAAAATCACCTTCGCCTGCACCGGCGAACCCGCCTTCAACGCGGCGTTGGACGCCCTGGCCGCGTTGGGCCGTCGCCAGATCGTCGTCTGCGGGACGGAGGCGCATGTCTGCGTGCTGCAAACCGTGCTGGGGCTGCGGCAGGCCGGACGGTCGCCCTGGCTGGTCGGCGACGCGGTGTCGTCGCGCACGCCGGAGAATCACGCCGCCGCCATCGCGCGGATGAGCGCGGCTGGGGTGCCGGTCGTCACCACCGAAATGGCGCTGTTCGAATGGATGGAGCGGGCGGGAACCCCGCAGTTCAAGGCGGTCAGCGCGCTGGTGCGCTGATCGGTGCGCCGCGTCGACGGCAAACGGACAGGATGAGCTGACGATGAGCACCCCCTCCCGAACCCCCTTGATCCTGCTGCCCGGCATGCCGCTGGACGCGGCGCTCTGGGCGCACCAGACCCGCCATCTGGCCGACATCGCCCTGCCGATGGTTCCGGTGTTGAGCGGCGAGGATTCGATCGCCGCCATGGCCGCGCGGGTGCTGGATAATGCCCCGCCGCGCTTTGCCGTGGCCGGGCTGTCGATGGGCGGCTACGTCGCCCTGGAGATTCTGCGCCGCGCCCCGGAGCGGGTGGAACGGTTGGCCCTGCTCGACACCAACGCCCGCGCCGACACGCCCGAACAGACCGCCACCCGGCGCGAGGCGATGGCGCTCGCCCGGCAGGGAAAATACCGGGCGGTGATGCAGGCGGGCCTGGCGCGGCTGGTCCACCCCGACCGGCTGGCCGACCGCGCCCTGATCGACGATGTGCTGGCCCAGATGGAGCGGGTGGGGGTGGACGGGTATCTGCGCGAGCAGACCGCCATCATCACCCGGCCCGACAGCCGCCCCGGCCTGTCGGCCATCGCCTGCCCGACGCTGGTGCTCTGCGGCCGTCAGGACGCGCTGACCCCGCCCGTCCTGCACGCGGAAATGGCCGAGGCCATCCCCGGCGCGCGTCTGGTCCTGATCGAAGAGTGCGGCCACCTGTCCAGCCTGGAACAGCCGGTGGCGGTGACGGCGCTGCTGCGCGATTGGCTGCTGCGCCCCTGACGCCGGGTTGCGCCGGCGGGCGTTGCGGCGTCAGCAATCCGGCCGCAGAAAACACACGCGGTCGCTGCGCCGGGTGGGGAACAACGACACGGTCATGTCGCTGATGAGCTGGCGCAGCCCTGGATCGTCCAGCCCCGTGGGGTTGTCCAGCCAGCCGGTGGCGGTGGTCAGCGCCCCGCCGCCCCGGCAGAAGGCCCCCTGCACGACCAGCGTGCTGTCCGGCAGCGGCGCGCCCGGCGGCAGGGTCGGCACCGCATCGTCACGGCAAACGCCCCAACTCGGCAGATTGCCGGTGGCGTTGAAGACCAGCACAACGCGGTAATCGGGCCGGGCGCTGTCGTTTGGCGTGGTGGTCAGGGTGGTGCGCAGCCCCATGATGCGGTTCTGCATCGACGGCAGCACCGCGCGGGCCAGACTCTCCGCGCCGCTGCCAAAAGGCAGGCCGTGCAGCACCACGCGCAGGTCGCGGTCGTTGGCGGCGTAGGCCACTTCGCTCATCGAATAGGCGGGAGCCGGGTCGCCCGCCACCACCCGCTCCGCGCAGCCCGGCAGGGCGGCGAGCAGCGGCAGCAGCGCCCCGCCGATCCAGCGGAACCGCCCCTGTGCAGCGCGTGCGCGTTCGGTGTTCATCAAAGGCCAACCACGGATGAGGACGCCCCACTATGGCGCGCCAACCCGGCGACCAGCAAGGGGGCCTTGCGCGCCCGGTCACGCGGTGCGCCTCACAGGTCGATGTCGTCCACCTTCACGAATTTGGCGTTGTCCTGGATGAATTTGAAGCGCAGCTCGGGGCGTTTTCCCATCAAATCCTCCACCAGGGACCGGGTGCGCTCGCTGTCCTCACGCTCTTCGGGGTCGGCGGCGTTGGGAACCACAACCCGCAACAGGCTGCGCTTGGCCGGATCCATGGTGGTGTCGCGCAGCTGCGCGGGCATCATCTCGCCCAAGCCCTTGAATCGGCTGATGTCCGGCTTCTTGCCCTTGAACATGCGGGCCATCAGCTCGTCCTTGTGCGCGTCGTCGCGGGCGTAGACCTGCTTGTTGCCGTGGCTCAGGCGGTAGAGCGGGGGCAGGGCGAGGTAGAGATGACCGTTCTGGATCAGGCCCGGCATCTCCCGGTAGAAGAAGGTCATCAGCAGCGAGGCGATGTGCGCGCCGTCCACGTCGGCGTCGGTCATGATGATGACCCGCTCGTAGCGCAGCTTGTCGGTGGAAAACTCCTTGCCGACGCCGCAGCCCAGCGCCTGGGTCAGGTCGTTCAGCTCCTGGTTCGCCTTCATCTTGTCGGTGGAGGCGTTGGCGACGTTCAGGATTTTGCCGCGCAGGGGCAGGATCGCCTGGGTTTCGCGCTGGCGCGCCTGTTTGGCCGAACCGCCCGCCGAATCGCCCTCGACCAGAAAGATTTCCGTGCCTTCGGGGGAGTTGCGCGAGCAATCGGCCAGCTTGCCGGGCAGGCGCAGGCGGCGGGTGGCGGTCTTGCGGCCCATCTCCTTGGACTGCTTGCGCCGCGCCCGCTCCTCGGCCTTTTCGATCAGCCGGTCCAACAGGGCGTTGGCCGAGGGCGGGTTGCCCGACAGCCAATGGTCGAAATGGTCCTTGACCGCCGCCTCGACCAGCTTCTGCGCCTCCGCCGTGACCAGCTTTTCCTTGGTCTGGCCCTGGAAATGCGGTTCGCGGATGAAGACCGACAGCAGCACGCAGGCGTCGCCCAGCACGTCGTCGGCGGTGATCTGCCCGGCGCGCTTGTTGTTGGTCAGCTCGCCATAGCCCTTCAGGCCGCGCGTCAGGGCGGTGCGCAGCCCCGCCTCGTGCGTGCCGCCCTGCGGGGTGGGAACGGTGTTGCAATAGGTGTGGGAGAAGCCTTCGTCGTCGTCGGGCCAGGCGACCGCCCATTCGACCCGGCCCTGACCGTTGGGGAAATCCAACGATCCGGCGAAGGGGGCGGGGGTCAGCGTCTTGCGGTCCTTCAGCGCCGCCGTCAGGTAATCGAGCAGGCCGCCGGGGAAATGCAGCGTCTCGCTGGCCGGAGTCGTCGAATCGGCGGGCAGCATCGCCGGATCGCAGCTCCAGCGGATTTCCACCCCCCGGTACAGATAGGCCTTGGACCGCGCCATCCGGTAGACGCGGTGCGGCTCGAACCGGGCGGACTCGCCGAAAATCTCGGCGTCGGGATGGAACCGGATGGTGGTCCCGCGCCGGTTGACGTGGCCCTTGCCGGTCAGCGGCCCTTGCGGCACGCCCCGGCTGTACTCCTGCACGAACAGGTGCTTGTCGCGCGCCACCTCCACCGTCAGCCGGTCCGACAGCGCGTTGACCACCGACATGCCGACGCCGTGCAGACCGCCCGAGGTTTCATAGACCTTGTTGGAGAATTTGCCGCCGGAGTGCAGCGTGGTCAGAATGACTTCCAGCGCCGATTTGCCGGGGTATTTCGGGTGGTCGTCGATGGGGATGCCGCGCCCGTTGTCGCGCACCACCACCGTGTTGTCCGCCATCAGCTCCAGATCGATCCGGCTGGCGTGACCCGCCACGGCTTCGTCCATCGCGTTGTCGAGGATTTCGGCGATCAGATGGTGCAGGGCGCGGTCGTCCACGCCGCCGATGTACATGCCGGGGCGGCGGCGGACAGGCTCCAGCCCCTCCAGCACCTCGATGTCCTGGGCGGAGTAGCTGTCGGGTTTGCGGCCGGTGTTCTCGAAAAGATCGCTCATGGGGGCGCATCGTAGGAATTTCGTCAGGGGTGCGCAAGCGCATCCTGTGGGGCTTATATACCGAGGTCCGGCGCGATGCTGCGTCAAATTTTCACGACGGCGAGGGTCCGATGAGCAAAGGTGCCACCTATGACTTTGACCATGGTCCCGCCCTGCGGGCGATCGCCATGCCCGCCGACACCAATCCCAACGGCGATATTTTCGGCGGTTGGCTGTTGTCGCAGATGGATTTGGCCGGGGGAACGGTGGCCGTGCGGCGGTCGCGCGGGCGCGTCGCCACGGTGGGGATCGAGGCGATGACCTTCCACAAGCCGGTCTTCGTCGGCGACGAGGTGAGTTGTTTTGCCACCATCGAGAAGGTGGGGCGCACCTCCATGCGGGTCCGCATCGAAACCTGGGTGCGCCGCCAGCGCTCCGGCGAGGAGGCGATCAAGGTGACGGAGGGCGTCTTCACCTACGTGGCCATCGGCGAGGACCGCGCCCCGCGCGAGGTGCCGCCGGAATGAGGGCGCTTACGGTTCCTCGGCCTGGTAATCCGGGTTGACCATGGCTTGCAGGGCGGCCAGCCGGTGGGCGGTGGCGACGCGCGCCTCCCGCTCCACCGCGCGGTAATGGTCGATCACCTGTTCGCCGAAGGCGGTCAGGACGGTTCCGCCGCCCTGACGCCCGCCGACGGCGGCGTTGACCACCGGTTCCTTGAACAGGCGGTTCATGTCATCGACCAGCAGCCACGCCCGGCGATAGGACATGCCCAGCGCCCGCCCGGCGGCGGAGATCGAACCGGTGTCGCGGATCCGCTCCAGCAGCATGATCTTGCCCGGTCCGATGGCCCCGGCGGGATCGAAATCGATGCGGATGTGCAGACGCGTCATGCCGGGGCCTGTGCCTGTGTCGGGTCAGCGGGCCGCCGAATCCAGCCCGTCGTCGCTCCATTGTCCGGTGCGGAAGAAATCCTCCACCCGCGCGATCCAGGGATCAATATCAATCCCGGCGGCGTTCAGCCAGTCGCGGTTGAAGTAGGTCCCGCTGTAACGGTCGCCCGGATCGCAGATCAGCGTGGCGACGCTGCCGCGCCGCCCGGCCCGCGCCATCTCCGCGATCAGGCTGATGGAACCGATCAGGTTGGTTCCGGTCGATCCGCCGCAGGAGCGGCCCAGCCGGTCGCGCAGCACCCAGGCGGCGGCGACGCTGGCGGCGTCGGGCACGCGGATCATGCGGTCGATGACGCCGGGCTGGAAGGACGGCTCCACCGTCGGCCGCCCGATGCCCTCGATGCCGGAGCCGCGCCCGACCGTCGCCGCCGGATTTTGGTCGCGGAAGCCTTCGAAAAAGGCCGAATGCTCCGGGTCGGGAACGCAGACCTTGGTCGGCAGCCGCCGATAGCGCACGTAGCGGCCCATGGTGGCGGAGGTGCCGCCGGTTCCCGCTCCGCAGACGATCCAATCGGGAATCGGCTGCGGTTCGCGCGCCAACTGCTCGAAGATGGATTGGGCGATGTTGTTGTTGCCGCGCCAGTCGGTGGCGCGTTCGGCGTAGGTGAACTGGTCCATGAAATGGCCGCCCGCGTCGCGGGCCAGCCGCCGGGCCTCCGCACAGACCTGCGACGCCTGCTCCACCATGTGGCAGCGCCCGCCGTAGAACTCGATCTGCGCGATCTTGGCCGGGGAGGTGCCGCGTGGCATCACCGCGACAAACGGCAACTCCAGCAATTGGGCGAAATAAGCCTCCGACACGGCGGTGGAGCCGCTCGACGCCTCGATCACCGTGGTCCCTTCGCGAATCCAGCCGTTGCACAGCCCGTAGAGGAACAGCGACCGCGCCAGCCGGTGTTTCAGGCTGCCGGTGGGGTGGGTCGATTCATCCTTCAGATACAAGGTGATGCCCGGTGTGGCGGGCAGCGGCAGGCGCAACAGATGCGTGTCGGCGGAGCGGTTGACGTCCGCCTCGATGCGGCGCAGCGCTTCATCGAGCCAGGAGCGGGGGGCGGGCGACGGGGGAACGGAAAGCGCGGTCATGGAATCCTGTCCAGAAGATGAACCGTCCAGTGCGCGAACGGTTCCGCCGCCACCCTATTCCACAGCAGATTTTTGGGCAATAGGGGTGTGGCCAGGTTCCCGCAGGCTGTCGCGGAAGGCGCGCGGGCTGAGGCCGAAGCGCTGGCGGAACTGCGTGGTGAAATGCGCGTGGGAGGAAAAACCGGTCTCCACCGCCAGCGCGCTCAAATCGCCCGTTCCCGCGACCAGCGCGGCCCGCGCCCGCGCCAGCCGACGGTCGATGATGTGGGCGTGGGGCGGCTGGCCGGTGGCCGCGCGAAAGGCCCGCGCGAAGAAACCGGCGGACAGGCCCAGGGCGTCGGCGATGTCCTGCACGGTCAGGGCGCTGTCGAGCTTGGCCTCGATCACATCGAACGCCATCCGCAACCGGGCCGGGGTCATCCAGCGCGCGGCGTCGCGCTGGCCGGGCGCTGGTCCGCAAGGCGCGCGCAGCCGGTCGAGCAGGGTCAGACAGGCGGCCTCGCCGGTCAGGGCGTTGGCGGGGGTGGGGTGCAGCAGCGTCCGCCGCAGGGCGTGGGCGGCCACCACAGCCGGGGCGTCGATGCGGTCGCGGAACGGATCCCGGAGGCTTTTGCCCCCGTCGCGGTCCAGATCATGGAGCGGATCGAAACCGCTCACCACCAGATACTCCCCGCCGCGCCGCGATTGGGAATAGACGTCGCAGCCGGTGGGCACGAAGGCCAGGCCGTTCGGCATCGCCTGGAACGGCGTCACCCGGTCGCTGGCGATGGCATGGTGGCCGCTTTGATGGTCGAAGGAAAAGCCCAGCGCGGGGCGGTCCGCCGTGTAACGGCTTTCGTAGGGCTGGCGCGGCAAAAGCTGGGCGGTCCAGCGGCCCAGGCGCAGCTTGCGGATCGGTTCGGTCGGGTCCGTGTCCTTGCCGTCGCTCGCCACGCGCTTCCTCCCGGTTGGGCGCGGATCGTTCGTGTCAGGATTCTGAAAGCGCGCTCCCGCGATTCAGGGGAAAGATGGGGCATCGCGCAAGCAGGAAATCCCGATCATGACTCTGTTCACCCGTGACGCTCTGGAGCGGGCGGCGGCGACCGTCCACCGCCATATGCTGCCCACCCCGCAACTCCACTGGCCGTTGCTGTCGGAAGCGGTCGGCACCACCCTGTGGGTCAAGCACGAGAACCATACCCCGACCGGTGCCTTCAAAATCCGGGGCGGCATCACCTTCATGGAATGGCTGCGGCGCGCCCACCCGCAGGCGCGCGGCGTGGTGACGGCCACCCGTGGCAACCACGGCCAGAGTCAGGCCCGCGCCGCCCGCGCCGCCGGCCTGTCGGCGACGATTGTCGTCCCGCACGGCAATTCCGTTGAAAAGAACGCGGCGATGCGCGGCTGGGGCGGCGCGGTCATCGAGTTCGGTCGGGATTTCGACGAGGCGCGCGGCGAGGCGATGCGGCGGGCGGACGCCGAGGGGCTGTTCCTGGTCCCGCCCTTCCACACCGAGATCGTGCGCGGCGTCGCCACCTATGGGCTGGAGCTGTTCACGGCGGTTCCGGACCTGGATGTCGTCTACGCGCCGATCGGCTGCGGATCGGGCATCTGTGGCCTGATCGCGGCGCGCGACGCGCTGGGGCTGCGCACCGAGATCGTCGGCGTGGTGTCCACCGAAGCGGCGGCGGCCAAGCGGTCGTTCGAGGCCGGGCGTCTGATCGAAACCCCGTCCGCCAACACCTTCGCCGACGGGATGGCGGTGCGGGTTCCGGTGCCCGACGCCTTCGCGATTTATTCGAAGGGAGCCGCGCGCATCGTCGCGGTGGACGACGACGCGGTGGCGGTGGCGATGCGCCTGCTGTACCGCACCACCCACAACGCCGCCGAAGGGGCCGGGGCGGCGGCGCTGGCCGCCGTGATGCAGGAGCGCGAGGCCCTGCGCGGCCGGACGGTGGGCGTGGTGCTGAGCGGGGCCAACATCGACAGCGACGCGTTCGCCACCGTTCTGGCGGGCGGCACGCCGCGCGTTCCGTAACCCGGAGCCGCGCGGCGCGTGACGGGGCCGCCGACGGGTCAGCCCTGGCGGATGCGGGCCAGGAAGGTCGCGACCTCCGTCTGCATCCGTTCGGATTGGGTGGAGACGGCCCGCGCGGCGGCGGCAACCTCCGCCGACGCGCTGCCGGTCGCCGTGGCGTGGTTGCACACCATGGTCAGGCTGTTGGAGACGGAGGCCACGCCGTGCGCGGCCTCGTTCACGTTGGCGCTGATGTTGCGGGTGGCGGCCCCTTGCTCCTCGATGGCGGCGGAGATGCTGGACGCCACGCTGTTGACGGTTTCGATGACGCCGCCCACCCCGCGCATGGCCTCCACCACCGACGCGGTGGCGTTGGTCATCGCCTCGATCTGCGCCTGCACGTCGTCGGTCGCCTTGGCGGTCTGGTTGGCGAGGTTCTTCACTTCGCTCGCCACCACGGCAAATCCCTTGCCCGCTTCCCCGGCGCGCGCGGCCTCGATGGTGGCGTTCAGCGCCAGCAGGTTGGTTTGCGCGGCGATGCTGCGGATCAAATCCACCACCTCGACCGTGCGTTTGGCGACGTTGTCCAACTGCTCGATCAATTGATAGGTGCGGCGGACATCCTCGACCGCGCGCGAGGAGCCGGCGGTCGATTCGGCGACCTGCTGGGCGATCTCGCGGATCGATCCGGCGAGCTGTTCGGTCGCCTCGGCCACCGCGTTGACGTTGTCGGAGGTGTGGCCCGACGCCTGGGCGGCGCTGTCCATCAGATGGGTGGTCTGTTCGGCCCCCTGGCTCATGGCGCTGGAGGTGGAGGTCAGCTTGTTCGCCGCCTCGGCCACCGACCGGACCAGCCCGCCGACCGTGCGTTCGAAATCATCGGCGAAACGGATGGTGGCGTTGCGCCGCTCCGCCGCCGTCTGGCTTTCCATCGCCGCCTGGCTGGCGCGCAGTTGCGTGGCCTCGACCGCCGTTTGCCGCAGGATTTCGATGGAGCGGGCCAGCGTTCCCACCTCGTCGCGCCGCTCGTCGCCCGTCACCTTGGTGGACAGGTCGCCCTTGGCGATGCTTTCCGTGGCCGCGCTCAGGCGGTTCAAGCCGTTGGCGATGGTCGAGGCCATGCGCAGGCCGATGGCCCCCAGCACCAGCACGCCCAGCGCCGTCGCCGCCAGCGTTTCCATCAGAACGGTGCGGAACGCCGCATCGACGTCGTCGATGTAGACGCCGGTGGCGATCAGCCAGCCCCACGGCTCATACGCCACGGTGTAGACCAGCTTGGGCTGGGGTTCGGTGCCGGTGGCCTTGGGGAAGTGATAGGTCAGGAAGCCGCCGCCGTTCCGCGCCAGCCGGGCCAGCTCCTTCACCACGAACACGCCGTTCGGGTCCTTGAACTCGGCCAGCTTCTTGGTGCCTTCCACATCCGCGCGGATCGGGTGGAACATGTTCGTGCCGTCATACTCATAGCCGAACATGTATTCGTTGCCCGAGAAGCGGACGGCGCGCAGCGTATCCTTGACGCGCTTTTGCGCCTCCTCCTTGCTGAACTCGCCCTTTTTGGCGCGCTCGTCATAGGATTTGGTGATCGTCAGCGCGGATTCGACCACCGCCCGAATCGAGTTTTCGTAGCCGGTGATCATCAACGCCCGCTTGGCGTAGGCCGACCAGATTCCGGCGGCGAGGATCGCGACGATGAACAGCGCTTGCAGGATGAGAAGCTTGGCACGGATGCTGTGGACGGACATGCGCATGGCACCCTCGGCGGAAAGTCTGATTTTGCCATAAAAACAAGGGATCGAGGTTGGACCTCGTCGATGGCCCGCTTGTTATGCGTAAAATCATACGACTCATCGCCAGGTTAAAACATGCTGGGGTATACCCTAGAGGCCGTGTTGCGACAACGCGCCACGCCTTTCGCGCGCCGACCTTGCGGCCTGCCCCCCGCACAAGGACGGGTGAACTGTGCCCCTGGGTTGTGGCAGACTGCGTCCCATGACTCTGATCGCACACCCGCTGTCGGGGGCCATGCCCGACATCCGCCCGGCGCGCGCGACGCGCGACTGGATCGACGCGTTGCCGGAACAATACGGCTACCGTTGCCTGCCCTTGAACGTCGCCAGCATGCACGGGTGGGAGGTGTGCAGCCCCTGCCGGGTGACGGCGGTGTGGGACGGCGGGGGCGGTCTGGACGCCATCACCGTGACGGCGGAAGAGCCGCATCCCCTGATTCCCGCCAGCCATTTCGGCAGCGGCGTGCTGACCTTTCACGTCGCCGTGCTGTTCCGCACGCCGCCGGGGGTCAATCTGATGGTCACGGGGCCGATCAACCACCCCAAGCACGGGATCATGGGGCTGTCGGGGATCATCGAAACCGATTGGTCGCCCTATCCCTTCACCATGAACTGGAAATTCACCGCCCCCGGCGTGCCGGTGACGTGGGAGCGTGGCGAACCCTACGCCCATTTGATGCCGATCCAGCGCGGTTTGCTGGAAAGCCTGGAGCCGGAGATCCGCCCGCTGGACAGCGATCCCGAAACGGCGGCGCAATACCGCCACTGGGCGACCTCGCGCACCCAGTTCAACGCTGATCTGCAAACCCCCGGCAGCACCGCCGCGCAAGAGCGCTGGCAGAAGGGCTATTACCGGGGAAAGATGCCCGACGGCGGCGACGGCCCGCCCGACCACGAAATCAAACTGCGCCCGAAACCGTTTCCTGCGGGGTAACGTCCTCTCCCTTGCCGGAAAGTCTGGTCATTCGCACACACAATCGTTAGACATTGCAACGGGTTGATCCAACGGTTTGGCGTGGCGGGGACGAGGCTGTTCGGAATGCAGCATTGGCTCGACGACGATGCGGCGCTCTGTTCGATCGAAATCCTTGCGGAAGCGGTCGAACGGGCCTGCGTGCCTGGCATTGTGGAACTGCGCATGCTGCGCAACGCGCTGCGCGAGGCGCTCCGATCCAAGACACCGGAGGCGGTGAAGACCGCCTTCGGCATGTTCGCGCGCGTGGATCGCGACTACCGCCGACGCATCGCGCACGAAGCCCTGACGCTCGCCAGCGAACAGAAGGGCCGCTTCGCCCCGCGCGAGCGGGCGGTGCGGCGGACCCGTCTGGTGACGTGACGGCGCGGCGGGGACCGCTGGGGCGTGGTATGACCGGGCGCAACCCTGTAAGCTTGTGGGCCAAACGATCACGCCGCACGCGCTGACACAGCGCGCGGCAACCAACAGCGACAGGGCAGGGGGCAGCCGATGACCAGCGACGCGGTGACGACGGACAGCGCCGAGGAGCAACGCCGGGCCGACGACCGCGCCCTGCGCGACGCGGCGCGCGCCATCGCGCGGGCCGAGCATGGCGATCCCTTCGCCGTGCTGGGCATGCATCAGAGCGGACCGGGCCAGCCGGTGGAGGTCCGCGCCTTCGTGCCCGGGGCCGAACGGCTGTGGGTGATCGACAGCGCCAGCGGCGACCCGGTGGGCGAGGCCGTCCGCCTGCTCGACGACGGCTTTTTCGTCGCCACGCTGGCCGACCGGACCCAGCGGTTCCGCTACCGCCTGCGCGCCCAGTTCCCCTTGGCGACGGAGGAGTTTGACGACGCCTACCGCTTCGGGCCGGTGCTGGGCGAACTCGACATCCATCTGCTGAACGAAGGGACCCACCTGCGCGCCTTCGAACGGTTGGGCGCGCACCCGCGCGCGGTCGATGGCGTGCCGGGCGTGGCCTTTGCCCTGTGGGCACCCAACGCGCGGACCGTGTCGGTCATCGGCGATTTCAACAATTGGGACGGCCGCCGCCTGCCGATGCGCCGCCGGGGCGTGTCGGGCCTGTGGGACATCTTCGTGCCGCACGCCACCGTCGGCCAACGTTACAAATTCGAGGTGCGCGGCCCCGGTGGCACCCTGTTGCCCGCCAAGGCCGATCCCTTCGCCTTCCGGGCGGAGCTGCGCCCGCACACCGCCTCGATCATCCATGGCCTGCCGCCCTATGACTGGCAGGATCGGGCGTGGCGCGAGCATCGGGCGCACAGCGGCGAGCGCAACGCCCCGGTGTCGATCTACGAGGTGCATCTGGGATCCTGGGCGCGGGTGCCGGAGGAGGGCGACCGCTTCCTGACCTATCGGGAGTTGGCCGACCGCCTGATCCCCTACGTCACCGATCTGGGCTTCACCCACATCGAGCTGCTGCCGATCACCGAGCATCCCTTTGATGGATCCTGGGGCTACCAGCCCATCGGCCTCTACGCCCCCACCAGCCGCCACGGCTCGCCGGAGGAGTTCAAGGAGTTCGTGGACGCCTGCCACCAGGCCGGGCTTGGGGTGCTGCTGGATTGGGTCCCGGGCCATTTCCCCACCGATCCGCACGGGTTGGGCCAATTCGACGGCACGCATCTGTACGAACACGCCGACCCACGCCAGGGTTTCCACCAGGATTGGAACACGCTGATCTACAATTTCGGTCGGCGCGAGGTGCAGAATTTCCTGCTGGGCAACGCCCTGTTCTGGCTCGACCAATACGGGTTGGACGGCCTGCGTGTCGATGCGGTGGCCTCCATGCTCTACCTCGATTACAGCCGCAAGGAGGGGGAGTGGATCCCCAACGAATTCGGCGGTCGGGAGAATCTGGACTCCATCGCCTTCCTGAAGCGGATGAACGAGCTGGTCTATGGCCAGCATCCCGGCGCCATGACGGTGGCGGAGGAATCGACCTCCTGGCCGATGGTGTCGCGCCCGACCTATCTCGGCGGTCTGGGCTTCGGCTACAAATGGAACATGGGCTGGATGCACGACACCCTGTCCTACATGCAGTGCGACCCGATCCACCGGCGCTACCACCACCACCAGATGACCTTCGGGCTGATCTATCAGTTCTCCGAAAACTTCGTTCTGCCGCTCAGCCACGACGAGGTGGTGCACGGCAAGGGATCGCTGATCGAGAAGATGCCGGGCGATGACTGGCAGAAATTCGCCAATCTGCGCGCCTATTACGGCTTCATGTTCGCCCATCCCGGCAAAAAGCTGCTGTTCATGGGGGCGGAGTTCGCCCAGCGCCGGGAATGGAGCGAGGCGCGCAGCCTGGATTGGCATCTGCTGGACCAGCCGCGCCACCAGGGCATCCGCGCCCTGATCGGCGATCTGAACCGCCTGTACCGCGACCTTGCCCCGCTGCACCGCACCGATTGCGACCCATCGGGGTTCGAGTGGATAGAATCGAACGACAGCGAAAATTCGGTCTTCACCTTCCTGCGCAAGGCCGACGAGTCCGGTCACATCGTGGTGGTCGTCTGCAACTTCACGCCGGTCCCGCGCCATGGCTACCGCATCGGTGTGCCGCTGCCGGGCCGCTACACCGAACGGCTGAACACCGATTCCGCCGCTTACGGCGGCAGCAACCTCAGCAACGGCGACGCGGTGGAGGCCGAACCGACGCGCTGGCACGGCCGCACCCACTCCCTGACCCTGACCCTGCCGCCGCTGGCGACGCTGATTCTTGAGCGGTGGGAGGGCTGACCGGTCGCGCCGCATGCGTCTTCCGGGATTTTCCGCGCGGACTTTGCCGGAGCCTTCCGGCTGGTTTAGGAAGGAGTGACCACGTCGCGTGGAGTGTCCCATGCCCCCCGTTTTCCACCAGACCGCCGCCGCTGCGTGGCGTGGCACCCCGCTCTCGACAAGAGGCAGGCCGCGCCGCTGTGGCTCCCGTGCAACCGGTGAACAGGGGCGCGAAATCTGTTGCACGGTGTTTCAAACGTTCCATTCGCCGTTTCACAGGCCCCCGATCCGTCCCCGGCGATGGGGCGGCGGGGTGATGGCCCGTCAATCCCCGCTTGACGTTGGCGCGCGAGGCTTTCTAATGGGGATCAAGGGGTTGCCCTGTTCCCCCCGTTATTGCTCCCACCGTCTGCCGGATTGACGCCGATGCCCTCGACCGCCGCCCGCACCGCCGTCTGGCCCGGAAAGCCGCACCCGCTGGGCGCGACGTGGGACGGGTTCGGGGTGAATTTCGCGCTGTTTTCCGCCCACGCCGAGCGGGTGGAACTCTGCCTGTTCGACAAGACCGGCCAGCGGGAGTTGGAGCGCATCACCCTGCCCGAACACACCGACGAGGTGTGGCACGGCTATTTGCCCGACGCCCGGCCCGGCCAACTCTACGGCTACCGCGTCCATGGCCCCTATGAGCCGGAGGAGGGCCACCGCTTCAACCCCAACAAGCTGCTGATCGACCCCTACGCCCGCGCGCTGTTCGGCGGCTTCAAATGGTCGGATGCCCATTACGGCTACCGCGTGGGATCCACGCGCGAGGATCTGTCCTTTGACCGGCGCGACAACGCGCGCGGGATGCCGAAATGCCGGGTGGTCGATGGGGCCTTCACCTGGGGCCATGACCGCCACCGTCCGGTCCCATGGAGCGACACCATCCTGTACGAAGCCCACCCGCGCGGCTTCACCATGCGGCACCCCGACGTGCCCAAGCCGGTGCGCGGGACCTTCGCCGGCATGTCCACCGCCGCCGTCATCGAGCATCTCAAGGCGCTGGGCATCACCTCGATCGAGCTGCTGCCGGTCCACGCCATGGCCGACGAACAGCATCTGCTGACGCGCGGGCTGACCAATTACTGGGGCTACAACAGCATCGGGTTTTTCGCCCCCGAACCGCGCTGCATGAACACCGGTGTGCTGTCGGAGTTCAAGACGATGGTCGCCCGCCTGCACGAGGCGGGGATCGAGGTGATCCTCGACGTCGTCTACAACCACACGGCGGAAGGCAACCATCTGGGGCCGACCCTGTCCTTCAAGGGCATCGACAACCTCAGCTATTACCGGCTGATGCCCGACAGCCCGCGCCACTACATCAACGACACCGGGACCGGCAACACCCTGAATTTCGCCCACCCGCGCGTCGTGCAGATGGTGATGGATTCGCTGCGCTATTGGGTGACGGAGATGCACGTCGACGGTTTCCGCTTCGACCTGGCCACCGTGCTGGCGCGCGAACCCTATGGCTATGATCCCGGTTCGGGCTTCCTCGACGCCGTGCGGCAGGACCCGGTTCTGGCCGATGTGAAGCTGATCGCCGAACCGTGGGACGTCGGCCCGGGCGGCTATCAGGTCGGCAATTTCCCGCCCGGCTGGGCCGAATGGAACGACCGCTACCGCGACACCGTCCGCCGCTATTGGCGCGGCGACGACGGCATGCTGCCGGAGCTGGCCGGGCGAATCGCCGGGTCGGCCGACCTGTTCGAAAAGCGCGGGCGGCGGCCCTGGTCCTCGGTGAACTTCATCACCGCCCATGACGGTTTCACCCTGCACGATCTGGTCTCGTTCAACGACAAGCACAATTGGGCCAACGGCGAGGACAACCGCGACGGCCATTCCGCCAACTGCTCCTGGAATCACGGGGCGGAGGGGGAAACCGACGATCCGGCGATCAACGCGCTCCGCGCCCGGCAAAAGCGCAACCTGCTGGCCACGCTGTTCCTGTCGCAAGGCACGCCGATGATGCTGGCGGGGGACGAGCTGAACCACACCCAGCGTGGCAACAACAACGCCTATTGCCAGGACAACGACACGACGTGGCTCGACTGGTCGCGCCAGGACGCCCGGCTGCTCGCCTTCGTCCGCCGCCTGATCGCCCTGCGCAAGGCCCACCCGGTGCTGCGCCGTCCGGTCTTTCTGCATGGCCGCGACACCGCCGCCAACGGGCTGAAGGACATCGTCTGGTTCAACAGCCAGGGGGTGGAGAAGACCGCCGAGCATTGGCGCAACACGCAGGCCCGCTGCATTTCCCTGCTGCTGAACGGACGGGCGGGCCATCACCTCGGCCCCGATGGGCAGCCGTTGACCGACGGCGTGCTGCTGATCGTGCTGAACGCCCACGCCGACACGGTCCCGGTGATCCTGCCCGATGTGCCGGGCGGGCGCGGCTGGCGCTGCACGCTCGACACCCGCCAGCCCGACGGCGCCGGGGACGAGCGGTTGCACCTGTCCGGTCGTGCGGTTCCGGTCGACGGGCGCAGCGTGCTGGTCTTCACGCTGGTCGAACAGCCGGGTCTGTGACACGGCGCGCGCCGTGATCGGGCGTGCGCCGCTTTGCCCACTGGCCTTTGTTTCGGGGACGTAGTAACCGCAACAGCCGGTGGTGAAACCATGCTAGAGTCGCACGATCCTGCGACCCGTCGGACAAAGCGATGCCGGATTACGATTTTTCCCAGGTGGACGCCGCGATCATCGACCCGCAAATGAACACGGCGCGGGTCTTCCGCGACGTGCTGGCGCGGATGAGTTTCCGCCGGATCGAGCTGTTCGATTCGGTCAAGGCCGCCATCGGCCTGATGAGCGCAGGCACACCCGATCTGATTCTGGTCGACGCCGACGGGGAGGGGGATGAGGCCTTTCGCTTCATCCGCGCCCTGCGCAACGAGCCGGGGGTTCCCAACCCCTTCACCGGCCTGATCGTCACCACCTGGGCACCCACCCCGGCGCTGCTGGGCCGCGTCGCCAACGTCGGGGCCGACGATCTGCTGCTGAAACCCGTGTCGCCCAAGCAGGTGAAGGAGCGGGTGGTCGCCCTGATCGAGGCGCGCAAGGGCTTCGTCATCACCGCCGACTACACCGGCCCCGACCGCCGCAAGGCCCCGCGCGAGGGCGCGCAGGTCCCGGTTCTCGACGCCCCCAACACGCTGCGGATGAAGGCGACCGGCCAATGGAGCCACGCCGCCGTCCGCCCCCTGATGGCGGAGGCCATCGCCTTCGTCGTCGAGCAGAAGCGGATCCGCGCCTCCATCCAGGTGGCCTTTCTCGCCGAATTCGCCAAGCCGGGCCTGCTGCGCCCGGTGGCGGAGCGCTCCGCCCTGGACCACATCGGGCGGATCGGCGGCTTCATCGACGATCTGCTGCGCCGTCTGCCGGAGGATGGCAGCCTCGCCCACGTCGAGACCGTCGCCAAATCGGTCAAGCGGCTGGCCGACAAGCTGCGCGCCCACGCTGAACAGGGTGCGATCGACTCCGACGATGTGGAGCAGTTGCAGACGCTCTCCCGCGCCCTGATGCAGGGGGTGGATCCCGACCGCTCGCTCGGCGACATGACGCGGGAGGTGACGACCGCCGTCACCGGCTACCGCAACCGGCTGGAGCAGATGGCCCAGGCCAAGGCCGCCGCCCTGGCCGTGCAGGCCGCCCCACCCCCGGCGGAGGACGGGGCGGCGGCTCCGCCCACCGCTGGCGCTGGGGCCGCTCAACCGCAAGCCTCGGCCCCCTAACCCGTTCCAAGGGAATTTGTGCGCCTGCACACGCTTTGGCTGGACCTTGCGCCGGAGCCAAGCGATCCTTTGCCTCGGGCGGGGAGGGCGCGTGTGGGCGCGTCGGTTCCCGGCCCGCAGACGCAGGCGACCGAACAACGCACGGGGATTCTTGGATGAGCGCTCTCGACCGGCTGGCCGATTTCGTCGGGATTGAACCCTTCTACCACGACATTTGGGGCAACCGGCGCGAGACCTCGGCGGCGACCAAGCGGGCGCTGGTCGGGGCGATGGGGCTGCCCGCCGCCACCGATGACGAGGCGGAGCTGTCCTTGCGGTCGGTCGAACAGCGGGCGTGGCGTCGGTTGCTGCCGCCGGTGCGGGTGGTGCGGGACGGGCAGGGGATCGACCTGTCGGTGTCGCTGCCCGCCGGGTTGGAGGCTGTGACCCTGTCCTGGCGCTTGGAGATCGAAGGCAAGGCGCGGGCGCGCACCGGCAAGCTGCCGGTTGGCGATCTGCCCGTTGGTGATCCGGCGGCTGGCAACCGCACCGAGCTGGACGGCGTCGCCTTCGAACGGCGGTCCTTTCCGGCGGAACTGCTGGCCGGTCTGCCCCAGGGCTATCACCGTCTGACCGTCAGCCTGCGCCCCAAGCGCGGCGCGCCGGAACTGCGCGGCGACACCCGCCTGATCGTCGCGCCCGAGCGCTGCCTGACGGTGGAGGAGGTGGTTCCGGCGGGCCGCACCTGGGGCATCGGCCTGCAACTCTACGCCCTGAACAGCGACGCGGATTGGGGGCTGGGCGATTTCGGTGGTCTGGGCCGCTTCGCGGAGACGGCGGCGGCGCTGGGGGCCGGTCTGGTCGGCCTCAACCCGCTGCACGCGCTCTACCCCGCCGACCCGCACCACATCGCGCCCTATTCGCCGTCCAGCCGCAGCTTTCTCAACATCCTGTACATCGACGTGACCCGCGTGCCGGAGCTGGCCGACACGCCCGACGCCCAGGCCCGCATCGCTTCGCCGGAGTTCCAGGCGGCGGTCGCCGCCGCCCGCGCGGCGGAGCTGGTCGATTACCCGGCGGTGTCGGCGCTGAAGCTGCCCTTGCTGGAGCGGCTCCACGCCACCTTCGCCGCGCTGCCCGCCGACCACCCGCGCCAGACCGCCTTCGCCGCCTTCCGCCAGGAGATGGGCGCGGCGCTGGAGCGTCACGCCCTGTTCGAGGCGCTGCACGAGCGGTTCTACCGCCAGGATCCGGGCCTGTGGATGTGGCGGAACTGGCCCGCCGCCTTTCAGACCCCCGACAGCGCGGAGGTGCAAGCCTTTGCCCAGGAGCGCGCCGACCGCGTCACCTTCTACGCTTATCTGCAATGGGAGGCCGACCGCCAACTGGGCGAGGCCGCCGCGCGCGGGCGCGCCGCCGGTTTGCCGCTGGGCTTCTACCGCGACCTCGCGGTTGCCGCCCATCCCGGCGGTGCGGCGGCCTGGGGCGACGCGGGCATTCTGGTGCAGGGGGCGAATGTCGGCGCGCCACCCGACCAATTCAACCTGAAGGGGCAGAATTGGGGCCTGTCGCCGCTGTCGCCGCTGGGCTTGCGCGAGGCCGCCTATCAGCCCTTCGTCGAGCTGCTGCGCGCCAACATGCGCCACGCCGGGGCGCTGCGCATCGACCACGTCATGGCCTTGCAGCATCTGTTCTGGATCCCGGAGGATGGCAGCGACGGCGCTTACGTGATGTACCCGCTGGAGGATCTGCTGGGCATTGTCGCGCTGGAAAGCCGCCGCAACCGTTGCGTGGTGATCGGCGAGGATTTGGGGACCGTCCCCGACGGCTTCCGCCCGGCGCTGGAGCGCACCGGCGTGCTGAGCTACCGCGTGCTCTATTTCGAACGCCACGCCGACGGCGCGTTCAAGGCCCCCGGCGATTACCCCACCGACGCCATGGCCACCGTCAGCACCCACGATCTGCCCACCTTCAAGGGCTTCTGGACCGGCCGCGATCTGGACTGGCGGCAGCGCCTGGACCTCTACCCCAGCCCGGAAAGCCGGGAAAAGGATGTCTGGGACCGTGGCGTCGACCGTTGGCGGCTGTTGCAGGCCCTGTCCTGGCAGGGGCTGCGCCCGGCCAGCTACCCCAACGACGAAGGCGACCAACCCTATCGCACGGAGCTGGCCGCCGCCCTGCACGGCTATCTGGTCCGCACCCCGTCGCGCATCGTCATGGTGCAGATCGAAGACATGCTGGGCGAAATCGAACAACCCAACCTGCCCGGAACCGTCGATCAACACCCGAACTGGCGCCGCCGCCTGACCCAGCCGGTTGAGGTTTTGAACGCTCTTTCGGAGGTGCGACAAATTGTCGCACCCTTGCGAGACGCTCTCACTGGTCAGTCCAACGGATTGGCCGCTAAATAAGCCTCAGAAGAAATTCATCCGTTGTTTCAAGCACTTGCGACGCATTCGCAACTCTGTTCGACGGGCTGACAATGATCATCAGGAGGTTTAGGACATGAAGGGCGATCCCACCATCATCAAGCATCTGAACACGGTGCTGACGAACGAGCTGACCGCGATCAACCAGTATTTCCTGCACGCCCGCATCCTGAAGAACTGGGGCCTGCTGCGTCTGGCCGACAAGGTCTACAAGGAATCGATCGAGGAGATGCGCCACGCCGACAAGCTGGTCGAACGCATCCTGTTCCTGGAAGGCCTGCCCAACCTTCAGGACCTGCACAAGCTGAAGATCGGTGAGGATGTGCCGGAGATGTTCAACGCCGACATGGGCGTGGAACTGCACAACCGCGCCATCCTGCAGGCCGCCATCACCGACTGCGAGGCGGTGAAGGACTTCCACAGCCGCGAAATCTTCGTGGAAATCCTGGAAGACACCGAAGAGCACATCGACTGGCTGGAAACCCAACTGGAACTGATCCAGCGCGTCGGCCTCACCGGCTACCAGCAGCAGCACATCCACAGCGGCAGCTGAGAGCCGCGACCAAGGGGCGGTGTGCTCCATCCACCGGTTGACCATGGCCGACGCTCCTCACGAGCGTCGGCCATTTTTTTGAGGAGCGGCGAAAAAAGTTCTAGGCAACCCACCCCTCCACTGCTATAAGCCCGCCCACACCACGGAGCACGGCACACAACGCCGCTCCGGTGACGGTCTGGGGGATCGTCTAGCGGTAGGACAGCGGACTCTGACTCCGCCAGCCTAGGTTCGAATCCTAGTCCCCCAACCATATTCTCCAAACGGTCAGCACTTTCAGGAACTTACGGGCTGTGCGCACCCCGCAACGCTGGGCGTGTGCGAAACTGACTCGCAACGCTGTCGCAGATCGCGCACCCCGGTCGGCCTGGAGTGACCGAGCGTGGCGAAGCTGGCCCACCTCTCCCTGCGTTCCAGTATCTGGTATTGGCGCCGACGCTGCCCGCGCGCTCTTCCCTGCGGTGATCATCGGACGACATACGAGATGTCGCTCAAGACGAGCGACCGGCGCACGGCCATCCGACGGGGGCTTGCGCTCAACAGTACGCCTCCGGTGAGTGCCGCCTTGGCAAAGTAGGGTCCGACGTCCGAGTTTTGCGTTGCGCATCATCGCGCGGCAGCAAACGAGTTGCAAACGTCATGGCTTATGAGCGGGTCGAGGTTTTGACGGGCCGGGAACGGCGGCGGAGCTGCACGTCGGCGGAGAAGGTGCGGATGGTGGAGGGGGCGTTTCGGCCCGGCGTGGTGGTGACGGAGTCGGCCCGTCGGTTGGGCGTGCACGAATGCCTGCTGTATCGCTGGCGGGACCTGATGAAGGTCGGCGGGACGTCCGTGGCCGAACCGCCCGGCTTTGTCGCGGTGACCATCACGCCGGAGCCGAGCGTGATGGAA
>NZ_RXMA01000001.1:146771-147549 GCF_003966125.1 Azospirillum griseum | reverse complement strand
CGGCCGTCGTCGGTGCCCTGGCATGATCCCGGTGCCGAGTGGCGTGCGGGTGTGGCTGGCCCGCGGGCACACCGACATGCGCAAGGGCGGGGCGAGCTTGGCGTTGCTGATGCAGGAACGCTTCGCCCAGGACCCGCACAGCGGCCATCTCTTCCTCTTCCGCGGACGCTGCGGCGGCCTGGTGAAGATCATCTGGTTGACGGTCAGGGCCGTTGCTGATCGCCGCGCATGTGCTGGCGGCCGAGCGGCTGCATGGGGACGACACGCCGGTGCCCGTGCTGGCCAAGGGCAAGGCCGACACTGGGCGGCTGTGGGTGTATGTGCGCGATGACCGGCCGTTTGCCGGCCAAGCCCCACCGGCAGCGCTGTTCCACTGTTCGCGAGACCGCAGGGGCGAGCATCCCGAACGGCACCTGGTCGGCTTCACGGGCTGGCTGCAGGCCGATGCGTTCGCCGGTTGCAACCGGCTGTATGAACCAGACCGCAAGCCGGGGCCGATCCGCGACGTGCTGTGCTGGGCGCATGCCCGGCGCGGCTTCTTCAAGCTGGCCGACATCGCCGCGAACACCAGACGCGGCAAGGACGCCCCGCCGATCTCACCGTTGGCGCTGGAGGCCGCGACGCGCATCGGCGCCCTCTTCGATCTCGAGCGCGTTGAACGGCAAGTCGGCGGCCGAGCGGCTGGCGGCCCGCCAGGAGCACGGCGTCGCCCTGGTCGCCGCGCTGGAGAACTGGATGCGGACGGAGCGCGCCCGGCTCTCCCGCCATGCCCCCGTGG
>NZ_RXMA01000001.1:0-146564 GCF_003966125.1 Azospirillum griseum | reverse complement strand
TCATGTACGGCCTGATCACCACGGCCACGCTCAACGACGTCGACCCCCAGGCGTGGCTTGCCGACGTGCTGGCACGCATCAACGACATACCCCAAACCCGTCTGCGCGAACTCCTGCCCTGGGAATGGAAGGCAATCCGCGAACAGCAAAAAGCGGCCTGACTGCGGTACTCGGCGGATGCTTACGTTGGAACTCGGGCTGGGGCATTGCGAGGGCCGCGGCTGGCGGGGCTTTCACCACCATGCCACGTTGTGCATCGCCGCCTATGGCTTCCTGGTCCGTGAGCGGGCCGCGATTCCCCCCTCGGCTTCATCCCGAACCGGGCGCCTCGAAGCGCCTGCGCTATCTGAAGGTTACCGCCCTCGCGGTGCTCCCGCTGCGCCCTGAGCGGCACGTCCCAACTTCCATCACCATCCTGCGCATCGCCATCGCGCGAATGCTGGGCCAAACGCTTGAACGATGTCCGTGCTGCCACAGAAAATATAAACTCATGACACAGTAGAACGAACGACATCCGAGGAATTCATTCATTACCTGCGAGCGTGGCGTTTGGTTGTTCAGGGATGGCCCCCACAGCCAGACTGTCGCCAGTCGGTCCGTTTTGCCCCAGCGCATCGCCCGCCGACAGCAGTCGCAGCGCAAGATGTTCCACCGCCTGATCCTGCTCCATGTCGTAGAGGAGTTGGGCGGTCATCCGCCCGCGCGTCAGCAGGCGTTCGGCCTTGCGTCGGTCGGGTGGCTGGGCGAGCAGGGACGCGATCAGGTGGTCGCCCAAAGACTGGCCCACCTCCAGGCTGCGGGCGATCAGGCGATCCTTCAGCGTGTCCACGGTGGGGGGGCGGTCGTCGTGGGTCAGATCGGCACAGAAATGATGCAGGCTGCGCAACTGTCGCAGCATGGCGGCGAACAGCAGATCGTCCAACTCACCGCCCGCCGCCGCCCGGCCGACCAGATCGAACAGCGTGTCGGACAAGCGCCAAACCGACCCCAGCCAGTCGGTCATCGCCTTGCGGTCGGCGGGTTCGACAAAGGGGCCGCTTTCCTCCTTGCTCTCGCTCTGGTCGTC
Organism: Azospirillum griseum; assembly: GCF_003966125.1. Lineage (GTDB taxonomy): Bacteria > Pseudomonadota > Alphaproteobacteria > Azospirillales > Azospirillaceae > Azospirillum > Azospirillum griseum. The sequence goes on along the minus strand of NZ_RXMA01000001.1, from coordinate 145,498 downwards.
CAGGTTGCGCATGGCAATGACGACCAGACCATCGGCCTGGGCCAGCGTGGCGAGGCTGGCGTGCAGCGCCCGCAGCCCCCGGTCGGTGGAGAAGCCGTCCAGCGCCTCGGTGGCGCGGCGCAGGGAAAAGCGGGCGAGGCGGCGGGCCTGATAGGTGGTCTCATGCAGCGCCGTGGTGGCGCCCAGCGCATCCAGCACCATGCGCCGCACCTCGAACCGCAGCAGGGCGCGGGCCAACCGGTCGATGCCGCCCTCGTCGATGGGGGCGGTGTCGCGGGTCAGGCGGTCGGCGGTGGCGCGGGCGTCGGCCTCCATCGCGTGGACCACGGCGACCAGATGGCCTCGGCCGCCGCCGCGCAGCCGTTCGACCAGGGCGCGCATCGCGTCGGCCACATCCACCGCGCTGGGCAGGCTGGCGTCGTGCAGGGTCTGGTTCCGCACCAAGCGGTCGATCAGATGGTCGCGCACGCCCGGCAGCAGCACGTCGGTGACGATTTGGCCGATGGGGCGCAGCAGCGCCTCCAGCATCCGGCCCTGCGGTTGCCCGACCATTCCGGCCAGCGGGTTGATTGGTTTGGGCGTCAACCGTGGCCGATGGGGTTCCAGCAGATCGAGCACGCTGTCGGCCCGGACCGGGGTGATGGCCCCGCGCAGCAGGCTGTTCAGCCGCAGGATCGTCCGCGCCTCGTCAATCGCGCGCGGCGGCTTGGCGGCGGCATCATCCGGCGAAGCCGGGGTGGGAAGGGTGGGCAGGATGTGCGACGGGACCACGACCCTCCGCGCAGCGGGCGTGGTTCCACGCCGCTGCTGGGAGGTGTCGTATTTGGTCGGCCAGAACGCCATGTCCGCTGCACCGAGATGCGTTAGTCACTCCATCAACTATGGGGAGGGACCGCGTCCGGTTCAAACGGATATTTTTGTGACGATGACCGGAGTCCGGTGGGATCGGTCAGGCGGCGACCGCCGGATGATTGGCCAGCGCCGCGCGCGTCTTCGGTCCGGCGATGCCGTCCACGCTCAGCCCGGCGCTTTGCTGGAAGGTGCGGACGGCGTTGGTGGTGGCGGAGCCGCTGACGCCGTCCACGCTCAAGGGCGGCTTGGCCCCGGCGGCGTTCAGCGCCGTTTGCAGCCATTTGACCGACCCGTCATCGGCCCCGATGCCGCCGGAGGTCGGTGCCGCTGCCGGGGCCGAGGCGTCGCCGTTGACCAGCGGGTAAATCTTGTCGAACCAAGCCTGCCGGTCGTCCAGGCCGTTGTAGCCGCCGTTGATGCGCCGGGTGATGGTCCGGATGTCGTTGGCGTCGGCGGCGGCGTTCAGGTTGCCTTCATCCCATTCGTGCAGGGCCGGTTTCAGGGCGTGTTCCGGGGCGACGATCAGGTCGGGGTTGTTGTAGAAATCCACCCCGGCTTTGTCGCCCATCCGCTGGAAATTTGCCCCGCCGGTGGTCTGCAGCATCCCGCTGCCCCGGTAGCGGTAGCCATCGCCGGGGCGACTGTTGCCCAACTCCTTGGCCTTGGGCGGGTTGCCCAGGCCATAAACGCGCTCGGCCAGCGCCTGTTCGTTGCGCAGCAGGCCGTCAACCTCCTCGGGCCGGATGGCAGCGGAATGGTTGCCCACGCCGAAGATCGCGAGCAGCCGGTCGGCGGTGGTGTAATACAGGCTTTCGTACAGCACGGTGCCGCCACCGGTTTCGTGCATCATCTGCGCCAGGAAATGGGCGATGCGCAGCGGGGTGGTGATGCCGAATTGCGCGAACAGCGCGTCGCACTGCTGGAACGCGTCCATGTAGTTCGGCTTGATGCGCGGGGCGACTTGCTGAACGACGGCGGCGATGCTGGTCATGGCACCCTTCCCGGTGGTGGATGGTTGGTGGATGGTCGGCTGGAAACCCGCATAACGCGATGTCCGCCGATCATCTTCTCTCTTTTCCACCCGCAATCGGGCCATGGCAAGGGAATGCTGGAAACAGGCAAGGGTCTGTTCTGCGCCCGCAAAGGGGTGACGTGGCGGCTGTGTCTGTCGTAGGTTGGGCGTCCGACACGATTTTCGACGACGAGCGGTCACGGGGACTCAAGATCATGTGCGAACTCCTGGGCATGAGCGCCAACGTGCCCACGGACATCTGTTTCAGCTTTCGCGGCCTGATGCGGCGCGGCGGCCAGACCGGCCCGCACCGCGACGGCTGGGGCATCGCCTTTTACGAGGGCAAGGGCTGCCGGACCTTTCATGACCCGGCCCCGAGCTGCGAATCGGAAATCGCCGAGTTGGTCAGCCGCTATTCGATCAAGTCCTGCACGGTGATTTCGCACATCCGCCGGGCGAATCGGGGGCGGGTGGCCCTGGAAAACACCCATCCCTTCACCCGCGAACTGTGGGGGCGGGTGTGGACCTTCGCCCACAATGGCCAGTTGAAGGGCATCAAGAACCGCCTGTTGACCTTCTACGAACCGGTCGGCTCCACCGACAGCGAGCACGCCTTTTGCTGGCTGCTCGACCAGATTCGCATGCAGTACCCCGAACCGCCCAAGACGATGGCCGGCCTGATGCGGTTGATCCGTCATCTGGCCGCCGATCTCGGCGCGCTGGGGGTGTTCAACATGCTGCTGACCGACGGGCGGTATCTGTGGTGCCACTGCGCCACCAACCTCGCCTGGCTGACCCGTCGCGCGCCCTTTGGGGCCGCCACGCTGTTGGACGCCGACATGAGCGTCGATTTCGCCAAGGAAACCACGCCGAACGACATTGTCACCGTCATCGCCACCCGGCCGTTGACCGTGAACGAGGCGTGGACGGTGATGAAACCCGGCGAAATGGTGGTGTTCCGCGCTGGGGAACCGGTGGGACGGTGAGATGATTGTTGTGCCCCTGGCAACGTATTGTCGCCAAGCCGTTGTCTTCTCGGATCATTGTTCGTGGTGCATGGTCGGTTCCAGACATTGACCGGCGCGCCGCCGGTCGCCACCGACCAGAAGGCTTCCCGCCATGACCACGATCCTGCACATCGACTCCAGCCCGCTCGGCACCGCCTCCGTCACCCGCCAGTTGACCGCCTCGGTGGTTGAGGCGCTGCGCAAGGCCGATCCGGCCGCCGCGTTGGTCTACCGCGACGTCGCCGCCAACCCGCCGGACCACCTCTCGGGCGAACTGCTCCAGGTCGTGAAGTTCCGCAACCTGGATGGCCTGAACGACCGCCAGCGCTCCGAACTGGCCCTGACGGACGAGCTGGTGGAGGAGTTCCTGGCCGCCGACGTCGTCGTGGTTGGCGCGCCGATGTACAACTTCTCGGTCCCGACCCAGCTCAAGGCGTGGATCGACCGTCTGGCCCAGGCGGGCCGCACCTTCCGCTACACCGAAAAGGGGCCTGAGGGGCTGGCCGGTGGCAAGCGCGTGATCGTCGCCTCGGGCCGTGGCGGGGTCTATTCGACCAACCCGGCGCTGGCCGGTCTGGACCACCAGGAAGCCTATCTGCGCACGGTGTTTGGCTTCTTCGGCATCACCGACGTCAGCTTTGTCCGCGCCGAAGGCGTGTCGATGGGGCCGGACGCCAAGACCGCCGCCTTTGCCAAGGCCGACGCGGTGATCGCGGAGCTGGCCGCCGCCTGATCGCGGCTCCCCTGTCCTCGGACAGGGTGTGTGTGGACATGGATTGATCGCTGTTGGGGCGATGGCGTGGCCTTGCGTGGGTGCGTCATCGCCCCATTTTTCTGGAAAAGGGGCTTGCCATGCCGACCTTGACGCTCGTCAGCCATCATCTGTGCCCCTACGTCCAGCGCGCGGCCATCGCGCTGACCGAAAAGGGCGTGCCGTTCGACCGCATCACCATCGATCTGGCCGACAAGCCGGAGTGGTTCAAGGCGTTGTCGCCGCTGGGCAAGGTCCCGTTGCTGCGTGTGGCCGAGCCGGGCAAGCCCGAGGGCGTGGTGTTCGAATCGGCGGTGATTCTGGAGTATCTGGAAGACACCCAGGCCCCGGCCCTGCACCCCGCCGATCCCCTGGAACGGGCGCGTCATCGCGGCTGGATCGAGTTCGGCTCCAGCATCCTCAGCGCCATCGCCCGGCTGTACGGGGCCAAGGACGAGGCGGCCTTCGCCAAGGAGCGCGCGGAAATCGGCGCGCTGTTCGACCGGGTGGAGGCGGCCTTGGGCAATGGCCCCTATTTCGTCGGCCCCTATTTCGCCGGTTCGTCCTTCGGGTTGGTGGACGCGGTGTTCGGGCCGATCTTCCGCTATTTCGACGTGTTCGAAACCGCCGCTGACCTGCGTCTGATCGATGGGCGGGCGAAGGTGGCGGCGTGGCGCGCGGCGTTGGCGGAGCGCCCGTCGGTGCGCGGGGCGATCGCCGCCGACTATCCCGAACGGCTCGTCACCTTTCTGCGCAACCGCGACAGCGTCATCAGCCGCCGTCTGCTGTAACGGGGACGGTCAGGCCAACTCGCCGCGAAAGGCGATGACGTGGTCCTGGCCTTCGTCGCGCACTTCGGCACCGAAGCCGATCAGGCCACTGCCGACCAGCTTGGTCGAATCGCGGCGCAGCACCACCGGGGGCGACCCGCCGCTGCGGATGAAGCTGCCGTTGGTCGAATGGTCGGTCAGGATGAAGCTTTCCCGGCTGAAATCGATCACCGCGTGCTGGCGTGAGGTCTGGCGCGAGGCGATGCGCAGGCCGCTGCTTTCCTCCCGCCCGATGGTGACGCGGGGCAGGGCGCGGCTCATCAGAATATCCTGACCGCGATAGGACAGGTGCAGCGTCAGCATGGCGTTGGCCCCGGTGTGGGCGGAATAGCCCAGCGTCGTGCTGTCCTGCGCCTCGTCCACCTCCGCCGTGGTGCGGATCTGGTGGACGCGGATCGGGATGGCTTTTCCCTTCATCGCCACGTTGCTCAACAGTTTGGTCAGCGCCAGCAGGTCGGGGGCCAGGCCGCCGATCAGCGCCTCCGTCGCCAGGATTTCGCCGGGGCGGGCGATCTGCTGCACCCGTGCGGCGACGTTGCAGGCGTCGCCGTAGAGATCGCCAATTCCCTCGATCACCGGGCCGTGGTGGATGCCGATGCGCAACCGCAGACCGTAATCCTCCTGCGCGGCCATCATTGCCAGCGCCGCGCGCACGCTGTCGTCGGCGGCGGGAAAGGCTCCGAGCAGACCATCGCCCAGGCTCTTGATCACCGCGCCGCCATGCGCCGTCACCAACTGCCGCAGATGGGCCAGCACGCGTTGGGTCAGGGTTGCGGCGGTGACGTTGCCGATCCGCTCGTACAGCATGGTGCTGTCGGCGATGTCGACAAACAGCAGGGCGAGAGGCTTTTCCAGGGCGGGCAAGGCCGACATTCCATGACAGGCGGCGGGCAACGACGGACCGGACTGTAGCACAGGTGGACTGTGGGGGCGACCGGATCGGTCAGGGAGGGGATAACCCTTGGATCATTGCGGATTTCATGTTAATAACTGACCAGTCAGTTATAAACGATGCGGCGATGCCACCCTCCGACTCCACCGATCAACCGCGTTGGCGACGCCGAAAGGACGACCGCCCGCAGGAAATCGTCGCCGCAGCCATGGACGTGTTTGCGGAACGGGGGTACGCCGCCGCGCGGCTGGACGATGTGGCCCACCGCGCGGGTGTCAGCAAGGGCACGCTCTACCTTTACTTTGCCAGCAAGGAGGAGCTGTTCAAGGCGGTGGTCCGGGCGGCCATTCTGCCCAATCTGGAACGGGCTGAACGACTGGCCGAAGGGGCACCGGGGCCAACCATGGCCCTGTTGGACCGCATTCTGGCGATGGCGGGAGAGATGATCGCCACCTCGCAGGTGGCGATCATTCCCAAGCTGGTGATCGCCGAGGCGGGGAATTTCCCCGAACTGGCCGCCTTCTATCACCGCGAGGTGATTCAGCGGGTGTTCGGCTTGTTGGGCGGGCTGTTGGAGCGGGGCATGGCCCGTGGCGAGTTTCGACCGCTGCCCATCGACCACACGGTGCGGCTGATCGCCGCGCCGCTGCTGATGAGCGCGATGTGGCGCAACAGCTTTGATGCGGTGGCTCCGTTGGACGTGGCGGCGTTGATCGCCACGCACCGCGATCACCTGCGCCGGGTGTTGCTGGTGACGGAGGATGCGCCATGACAGGAATGATGGACACGGTTGTGGGTCTGGTCTTCGGGGTGCTCCAGGCGCTGGGTTTGGCGGGCGGCGCGGCGGTTTCGCCGCTGGCGCATGGCTATGTCGAAGGCGAGTATCTGCGCATCGCCGCCCCGGCGGCGGGGCGGTTGGAGCGGTTGGAGGTGACGCGTGGGCAGAGCGTGGCGGCGGGTGCGCCGCTGTTCGCCATCGACCGCGCCACCGCGCAAGCGGAGCGCGACCGGCTGGCGGCGGCGCTGGCCCAGGCCCGCGCCCAGCGCGCGGATCTGACCACCGGCAAGCGGGCGGAGGAAATGGCCGTGCTCGCCGCGCAGCAACTCCAGGCCGAAGCGGCCCTGCGCCTGTCCGCCGCCGAATTGGAGCGGCAAACCGCGCTGGCGGCGCGCAAGGTGTCCTCGGAGGACAAGCTCGACAGCGCGCGGGCGGCGTTTGAGCGCGACCAGGGCCGTCTGGCGGAAACGCGGGCGCAGGTGGTCGTGGGCGGTCTGGGCGCGCGCGCCGAGCAGGTGCGCGCCGCCGAACTGGCGGTGGTGCAGGCGCAAGCGGCGTTGGCGCAGGCCGATCAGCGGCTGGCCGATCTCGCGCCCAACGCGCCGACGGGCGCGCGGGTGGAGGACACGCTGTTCAACGTGGGCGAATGGGTCCCCGCCGGAGCGCCGGTGGTGACGCTGCTGCCGCCCCAGCGGGTCAAACTGGTGCTGTTCTTGCCGGAAACCCAGATCGCCCGCACGCCCCCCGGCACCCGGCTGCGCGTGCGTTGCGATTCCTGCCCTGCGGATGTCGCGGCGCGTGTCACCCACGTCGCCACCCAGGCGGAATACACCCCGCCGGTGATCTACAGCGTCGGCAGCCGGGAAAAGCTGGTCTTCCGGGTGGAGGCGGCCCCGGATGTGGCGCTGCCGCCGGGCCTGCCGGTGGATGTGGAGGCGCTGCCATGACCGTCCCATCCGGTTCCGCAGCCCCAACCATTGCCCCTCCCGCCATCACTCCCGCAGCCATTGACGTGCGCGGGCTGGTCAAACGGTTCGGCGACAAGCTGGTCGTCAACAACGTGTCCATCCGGGTGGACACCGGGGCGATCTATGGCTTTCTCGGCCCCAACGGATCGGGCAAGACCACGACGATCCGCCTGCTCTGCGGGTTGCTGACTCCCGACGCGGGGGAGGGGACCTGTCTGGGTTTGAACATCCGCACCCACAGCGCGTTGATCAAACGGCAGGTCGGCTACATGACCCAGAAATTCAGCTTCTGGGAGGATCTGAGCATCGCCGAGAATCTGGATTTCGTCGCCCGCATGTATGGGCTGACCCAGCGCCGCCGCCGGGTGGACGACGCGCTGGAGCGGTTGGGGCTGGCGAACCGGCGGCGGCAGTTGGCGGGCGAGTTGTCGGGCGGATGGAAACAGCGGCTGGCGCTGGCCGCCTGCATTCTGCATGAACCCAAGTTGTTGCTGTTGGACGAACCGACGGCGGGCGTCGATCCCAAGGCGCGGCGGGAGTTCTGGGACGAAATTCACCGCCTGGCCGCCGATGGCCTGACCGTTCTGGTCAGCACCCATTACATGGACGAGGCGGAACGCTGCCACGAGATCGCCTACATCGCCTATGGCACGTTGATGACCCATGGTCCGGTCGAGCGGGTGATTGCGGGATCCGGTCTGCACACCCGCATCGTGTCGGGGGGTGATTTGGCGCGGGTCGAAGCGGCGCTGGCCGGTCACGCAGGCGTCGAGATGGTGGCCGTCTTTGGCAGTCGCCTGCACGTCAGCGGCTTGGACGGTGCGGTGTTGGACGCGGCGCTGGCCCCTTGGGCCGATGGCGGGAATTGCCGGGTGACGGCGGCGGACCCGACGCTGGAGGATGTCTTCATCCACCTGATGAACCGCAGCACGGACAATTTCCAATGATGCGGCAAACACAACACAGAAACAACGCGGGGGCGTTGGCGCGAATGGCAACGCCCCCGGCGGTGTTATTCCTTGATGGCGCTGGTGACGCCGGTGCTCTTGTTCCACTTCAGGGTCAGCTTGGAGATCTGGCAGAGATCCAGGCCTTCCCACACGGCGGTTTCGCCGTCGTCATAGGCAACCTTCATATCCCACTTGCAGGTCTTCTCGGCCTTGGCAAAGGTGACGTTGAAGTATTCACCGTCGTTCAGGATGTCGCGGCCCAGAATGTCTTCGTCCCAGCTGTTGTTGTTGGTTTCGGAGACATAGATGTGCTTCAGCGGATAACCCGTCTTGTTGACGATGGTGAAATCCTGCTGCCCGGCCAGAGCGGCGCCGTGCATCAGGAACAGAGCGGCGGCAAAAGCGGTGCTCTTGGCAACAAAAGCCTTCACGACGAATCTCCAGAGAAAAGAGTAAACAGCAGATCCACTTTCTTCATAGGAACTCGGGCTTTGTCAAGGGGCGGCCGGAGAAAAAATATTGCTGCGTCAATCAGTTGCATTCTTTCGGCGCTGAAACAGAAGCGCAACCGAATGGCGAGGGTGTCATGATGGGATCCTTTTCGTTTGGGCGTCTGCTCGCGGTGATGGTGAAGGAACTCATCCAGATGCGGCGGGACCGTCTGACCTTTGCCATGATGGTCGGCGTGCCGATCCTGCAACTGATCCTGTTCGGCTTTGCCATCAACGCGGACCCCAAACGGCTGCCCACCGCCCTGTTGGTCGCCGATCCCAGTCCCTTTTCCCGGTCGTTGACGGCGGCGATGGGCAATTCCGGCTATTTCGACCTGCGCCACAGCGCGACCGACCCGACCGAGATCGACCGTCTGCTGGCGACCGGCCGGGTTCAGTTCGCCATCACCATTCCCGTCGGGTTTTCGCGCGATCTGCAACGCGGTGAACGCCCGACGATGCTGGTGGAAGCCGACGCGACCGATCCGGCCGCCACCAGCAACGCCCTGGCGGCGCTGGCGGTGATCGCCCGGCAGGCGTTGAACGCGGATCTGGTCGGGCCGCTGGCCGGTTTGCGCGCCGACCCCGACCCCATCGATCTGCGGATTCACCGCCGCTACAACCCTGATGGCATCACCCAGTACAACGTCGTGCCCGGCCTGATGGGTGTGGTGTTGAGCATGACCATGGTGATGATGACGGCCCTGGCCGTCACTCGCGAGCGGGAACGCGGGACCATGGAGAATCTGCTGGCCATGCCGGTCCGCCCGTTCGAGGTGATGTTGGGCAAGATCGTGCCCTTCATCGGTGTCGGCTACATCCAGGTCGTGTTGATCGTTGCAGCCGCGCGGTTGCTGTTCGGGGTGCCGATCGTTGGCAGCCTGTGGCTGCTGTCGGCGGTGCTGGTGGTGTTCATCGCCGCCAATCTGGCGGTTGGCTTCACCTTTTCCACCCTGGCCAAGAACCAGCTGCAGGCGATGCAGATGTCCTTCTTCTTCTTTCTGCCGTCGGTGCTGCTGTCGGGCTTCATGTTCCCGTTCCGGGGCATGCCCGGTTGGGCGCAGACGGTGGGGGAGGTGCTGCCGCTCACCCATTTCCTGCGCATCGTGCGCGGCATTCTGTTGAAGGGAAACGGATTGGCCGAGATCGCCGGGGAGCTGGTGCCGCTGGTGGCCTTTCTGGCGGTGGTCACGGCGCTGGCGCTGAAACGGTACCGTCAGACCCTGGACTGAGAATGGCTGGACGGGTGCCGTCGGCTGTGTTTCAAACCCGTCATGGCCTTCCATGATTCCTTAAGAGTCGCCGTGGTAGGACCAGTTCCGGGATGAATTGGCGGGGGCGTCATGCTGCGTTTTGCGGTGGGTGTGGTTGCGTGCGTCGGTCTGCTGACCAGCCTGGTCGGGGATGCGGGCGCGAAGGAGCGCAAGAGGGCACCGCGCAAGCTTCCGCCTTACGCGTCGAGCGTGGCCTGGGCCGCCGTGACCGGCCCGTCCCTGGGGGGGGCGCGGTCCATCGGTGGCTACGCGGCGGGCTGCATCGCCGGGGCGCAGGCGCTGCCGCCGGAGGGGGCCGGGTATCAGGTCATCCGCCTGTCACGGCAACGCAATTTCGGCCATCCGCAACTGGTGGACAGCGTGAAGAGCTTTGGTGCCAAGGTCGCCGCCGCCGGGCTGGGCACGGCGTTGATCGGTGACATGGGGCAACCGCGCGGCGGGCCGATGCCGATGGGGCACGCCAGCCACCAGACCGGGTTGGACGCCGACATCTGGCTGCGGCTGGATCTGCCGCCGATGGCCCGCAGCGGGCGGGAAAGCCTGGAGGAGATCAAATTCGTCGATCACGACCGGATGCGGGTGAACGAGGGATGGTCTGACCGACAGGCCCGCTTGATCCAGATCGCGGCGAGCGACCCGCGCGTTGCCCGCATCTTCGTCAACCCGGTGATCAAACAGGCGATGTGCGGCCATGCTTGGAGCGACCGTGCGTTTCTGGGCAAGCTGCGCCCCTGGTTCGGCCACGACGGCCACATGCACATCCGCCTGAGCTGCCCATCCGGCAGCCCGGAGTGCGAGGATCAGGCCCCCCAGCCCGACGGCGACGGCTGTGGCGAGGAGTTGGAGTCCTGGCTGAACCGCCCGCCCGTCCCGGCGCTCGAGCGTCCGGCGTTGCCGGCCAGCCGCCCGACTCCGCGCACCGCCAATGTGCCCGCCGCCTGCGAAGCCGTGTTGAAAGCGCCGGGAACGCGCGTGGCGGCGTTGCCATCCACCGCTTTGGGCACGTCCGTCGGCACGCCGACGAACTGAAACGCTTTCTTAACCATTTTCCGCTTGCGCGGGCGGGCGGTCTGAATAGCCTGCATACGCAGGGGGTTGTTCGCCGGGATCGGTCTGGTCCACCCGGTGCTGTGGGGAATGAAGGCGCGACCGATGCGGGGGCGTCGGGGGCGGTGTGATTCGGCCAGAGGGGTGGGTGCGGCGATGACGGACAAGGGTGGCGGATCAGGGCCGACGTTGAAATCGCGCCTGCACGCGTGGTGGGAAGGCTATGACCTCTCCGGTGCGAAGGGCAAGAAGGAGGACACGCCTCCGCCCCCGCCGCCGGTGGAGCAGCCCGGCCCCGGTATGAACCGGTGGGGCAAGCCGCTGTGGACGGCCACCCGGATCGAGGTGGCGGAAAAACTGTGGGGCGAGGGCTTCAACACCCCTGGCGGGGCGGAGCACATCCCCTATCTGGTCAAGCCGTTGGGGTTGAACCCGGCGATGAGCGTGTTGGATCTGGCTGCCGGTCTGGGCGGGACCAGCCGCACCATGGCGGGCAAGTTCGGCTGTTGGGTGACGGGGCTGGAGGCGTCGGAACTGATGGCGAAGGAGGGCATGGTCCGTTCCTTCAAGATGGGGCTGGAGAAGAAGGCTCCGGTCGAGACCTTCGACCCGGAAAAATTCCATTACCCCAAGCGTGTGGACGCCATTGTTTACAAGGAGGGGCTGTTCTCGGTTCGCGACAAGGATCAGATGTTCGATGGCATCGAACTGGCGATGAAGCCGCGCGGCCATCTGCTCATCACCGATTACATCGCCGAACCGGACAAGATCGGGGCCAAGGCGATCCAATCCTGGTGCGACAAGGAACCGCTTCAGCCCCATCTGTGGAACAAGGACCAGATGGCCAACGCCTTCGCCCAACGCAATCTGGATCTGCGCATTTCGGAAGACATTTCCGATACCCATCGCAACCTGATCCTCATCGCCATCCAGGGCTTGGTCGAGCATCTCGAAAAACACACGATGGACGCCAGCACCAAGGTGGCGGTGATGGAGGAGGTCGAGATGTGGGTGCGCCGTGTCGCTGCGATCGAGGCGGGGATGCGGGTGTTCCGTTTCTATGCGATCAAACCGGCGGAGTGATTGGGCGCGACCCAGCGTTTGCCGGGGGATTATGGCGGGCGGGCGGCATTGGACCGCGCCGCCCGTTTTCGTTTGACGACCGTTTCTGCTTCAGGAGCCGGTTCCGGGAAAAATCGGGCGCGCATCATTTTTCCCTTGCGGCAGCGGCCGTTGCTGGGTACATAGAGCGCCCCGCGTGACCCCAAGTAACGCGGACGCGCTTGTGGCGGAACTGGTAGACGCGCTAGGTTCAGGTCCTAGTGATCGAAAGGTCGTGGGGGTTCGACTCCCTCCAAGCGCACCAAAAGGGGCCGTAGCTCAGCTGGGAGAGCGCCGCAATGGCATTGCGGAGGTCAGGGGTTCGATCCCCCTCGGCTCCACCATTCCTCAACAGAGGTTTTTCCCTCAACAGAGCTGTTGAGTGACGCACAGCCGCTGCGCGCCCGCGCGGGGGCTTTTTGTGTTGGTGCCTGAAAAAGTCACGTTCTCTGCCAATTTGGTGATGATCCGCAGTGGCGCGATGGTGTGTGCCGCGCTACACACAGCGCGCAACGGCGGTTGGGCAGCGCTGTTTCCAGGTGTGCCCGACGTCCCCGTTGATTTGACACGGACGGTCCTGGTTCGATCATGCGTCGCATCCCCTTGAAACCGCGCGCCGACTGGCGTCCCGGCCTTCGCAAATACCCCTTTGGCGTCCGTGCCATGGCCGCCGGCACCGGCTGGCGCGAGGATGTCGGCTATGAGTTTAGCGCTCATCAGATTGACCTGATCGAAAGCGTTGCCGACGAACTGCACACCATGATCGGCGCGGCGGTCCGCTACGTCATCGACAACAAGATGTTTGCGTCGCTCGGCATCCGGGGCGAAGCGGTGCGGATGCTGGAAGCGTCCTGGACCGATTATTGGGCGGCGGGCCGACCGAACGAGCGGGCGGGTGGTCTGGTCGGGCGTCTGACCTTGGCCTATGACGGGCGCGACAGCGTCAAGCTGCTGGGGTGCAATTTCGACGGCGGGGAAGGGCTGTTCGCCGCGTCGATCATTCAGCGCAACTGGCGCGAGGCGATGGCCCCCGACGTCAGCCAGTTCAATGGCCTGCATGAAGCGTTGGTGGAGCGTTGGGAGGAGTTGGCCGCCGGGGTGCCGGGGCGGACCCGTGTCCACCTGACCTGCGACACCCCGGATGCGGTGCGCGAGAGCGAGCTTGCCTATCTGGCGGCGACGGCGGGGGAGGCCGGTTTGGACACCCGCCTGTTGCCGCTGCACAGCATCCGGTGGGACGGTCGCCGTTTCAAGGACGATGAAGGGCAACCGATCTCCTGGCTGGCCAAGCTCTATCCTTGGGATCACCTGTCGGAGGATGAGTTCCTGCTCCGTCTGAAGGGTGGCGGGATGAGCCTGCTGTCGCCCCTGTGGTGCTGGCTTTGGTCCAATCATGGGCTGCTGGCGGTGCTGTCGCACCTCTATCCCCGCCACCCCAACCTGTGCCGGGCGGCGCTCGACGCCAGCGTGCTGGGGCCATGCGACGCCGTCACGGCGCGGGCGCTGCGCGGCCTGGACGCCGCTCCCCAGCGCTTTTACGAGCGTGGATCGGTGGTGTTGGACGACGGGCCGCAGGTGGACGCCAACGGCGCGGTGTGGCTGGAAACCCCACCGGGATTCCGCAGCGACGACGTCCACGCCGTGCTGCACGCCTGGATCGTCGCCGACAAGTGCCTGGGCATGGCGGTGCGCGAATCGACCGATCCGCGCGTTGGCCCGGACGCGTCCTTTGTGCCGCACCTCTACCGGATCTGATGCCCTGAAACGCAAAACGCCCCGCCGGTGATGGCGGGGCGTTTCGTGTCGGCGATGGGTGCGGCGCGCGATCAGGCGGCGACCGGCTTGCCCAGCGTTTCGACGGTGACGTTGACGCGCTCGTTGAGCGGGGCCAGCGCCTCGTTGGCGATCTTGACCGACAGTTCCTGGAGCTTGGTGCTCTCGGTGACGAAGGCGTCAAAGCTGGCCTTGGCGTAGGCGTTTTGCAGCTCGATCAGCTCCTGGATGGTCTTGACCGCCAGCAGGGCCTTGCCGTTCGACACGCTCTTTTCCAGCGAGGACTGGGTGAAGGCGGCGACCTGCTTGCCAGCCTCTTCCGCGCCCTTGGCGACGATGGCCGACGACTTCACAACGGCGTCGACATTGCCCTTCGCCAGAACCGACAGGTCGTCGTAGCTCTTGCGGATCTGGGCGGAGGCCTTTTCCACCTGCTCCTGCTGGGCCTTGACCAGACCTTCCAGGTTTTGCTTGGCGGTGGCGACGGCGTCTTCGATGGACTTGGTGGCGGCGGCGAACTTGTCGGACATGTCTATGCTCCTTCTGCCCCAGGGTGAGGCGACCGCGCGATCCCGCGATCGCAGCAATCGGCGCGGTGTGGTTGAGTTCCCCGGATCCCGCCCGGCGGGCATCCGGATATGCTGCACCGCAACATAACCATGATGTACCGCGACCGGCGGGTGGCTGTCAACGCATATTGTGCAATGCAGCATACGGGTTGACCCTAGCTGCCGATCCTGAATGTCCGTTCGACGAGATGGCCCCAAACGCACACGGCCCGGCCACCCTTGCGGATGACCAGGCCGTGCGTTCGGCCGCTCGTTGAAGCTGCCAATGATCTGCCAGGACGTTAGGCGGCGAGCGGCTTCGACAGGGTTTCGACCGTGGCGTTGACGCGGCCGCTCAGCGGGGCGAGCGCGTCGTTCGTCACCTTCACCGACAGCTCCTGGATGCGGGTGGCTTCGGCGACGAAGGCGTCGAAGCTGGACTTCAGGAAGCTGTTTTGCAGTTCCACCACCTCTTGCAGGCTCTTGGCGGTCAGCAGCGCCTTGCCGGTGGTGATCGACTGGTCGAGAACGGATTGGCTGTAGGCCACAACCTCGCGCCCCAGATCCTCGGCCCCCTTGGCGGCGATGGCGCTGCTTTCCAGCAGGGCGTCCACGTTGGCCTTGCTGGTGGCCTGCAGATCCTCGTAGCCCTTCAGAAGCTGGGCGGTGGTCTTCTCGAACTGTTCCTTGGCGGCGGCGCTGGTCTTTTCGAACTGCTTGACCGACTGCTCCTGACCGGCCTTCACCAGACCTTCATACTGTTCCTTGGCCTGGCTGGTGACGAGTTCGAGGGAGGTGGCCGAAAACTTGGTCATGACGCGCGTTCCTTCCTGGCTGGTGCCGGCCCCGCCCGCCTTGATGGCGTTGGGCGTGAGATGTGGCCCCGGCCCGCCGATAGCGACTGCGGATCGCGAAGCCTGCCGACAGCGGTTTCCGTGACGATGAGACGTTGCGGGTTCAGGCCCGGCGTTGGTTGGGTCGCCCGGCCTTATGCTGCGCTGCAATATAAGGAAACTATGCGAGACCGGGGTGGGAGTCAACAGCATCCTGTGTGCGCTGCGGCATTCTTCGGTTGGCCGAGGCCCGGTCCGTCTCCACGGAATCCCGGGTTGCGGTCAGACCCGGATTTTTCCTTAACCAAGGCTTTACCGGATGTGCGAGAAGTGTAGCGCGAAGCCGCTCCACGCGCGCTTCAGACAAAAGTAAGAAGCGGTGTGCCGAAGCGCCGCATCCGACCTTTGCCCGAACAATTGACTGGCCCGCCCAGACAGGACCTTTCACGCATGACCTATTGCCTTGGCATCAAGACCCGCGACGGCCTGATCGGTCTGTCGGATGGACGGATCACCAGCGGCTCGCAATTGTCGTCCGCCCGCAAGGTGACGATGATCGGGAACGACAGCGACCGGTTCTTCATCATGAATTCCGGCCTGCGCAGCGTCCGCGACAAGACGCTGGCCTATCTGCGCCGCGACATGGCCAAACGGCGGAGCGAAAGCTATTCCACGATGCTGGACGCGGTGTCGGCCTTCACCGCCTGCCTGCGTCAGGTGGCCGCCGAGGACCGCGAATCACTGGAAGCCTCGAAGCTGCATTTCAACCTGCACGCCATCATTGGCGGGCAATTGGCGGAAGACCGCGAACCCTACATGTTCCTGGTCTATCCCGAAGGCAATTGGATCGAGGTGGACGAGCGCACGCCCTACCTCTCGATCGGTGCCACCGCCTATGGCAAGCCGATCCTTGACCGCGCGCTGACCTATCAGACCGACATGCAGACGGCGCTGAAGCTGGCCTATCTGTCCTTCGACAGCACCCGTTTTTCCACCAACGACGTCGGCTTCCCCATCGACATGGTGTCCTACCACGCCGAAAAGCGAACCTGGCGTCAGTCCCACTACGACTATGACGATCTGGGTGAACAGCGTCAGTGGTGGAACCGCAACCTGACCGAACTGGCCCGCCGCATGCCCGATGGTCCGTGGGTCGAAACGCTGGTTCCGGACAGCCTGCGCGTCCGCCATCCGGCGGGTGAATGATCGGCGTCAGCCGGTTGAGTCAGCGGTTGAGCAACTCCGCCAGCGCTCCTTCGGGCAACCAACGCCCGAAGGGCGCGGTTGGGCCAACCAGACCGTCGCGGTCCGCCGTGAGGTCGAACGACACCCCGTTTTCCAACCGATGCCGGTTTCCGGTCGCGGCGGTGGCCGCTGTGTCGGGGGCGGGCAGGGCCGGAAAAGGGATGGTTTGCGGATCCAGCGCCCGCGTGGGTTCCAGAAAGGCCGCGTCCCGGAAGGGCGAGGCCGGATAGGGGTGAACGGCGAAAAACCAACGCCCACCCCGACACCCATTGATCAGCCAGTAGATGCCGCTGGATGGCAGCCGCAGCGTGGTCGTGGGTGGTTCGAACGCCCCCCGCTCCTTCAACCGGGCCAGCACGCTGGCGAATTGCGGTGCGGTCAGACGCAGGGTTCCGGTCTGGCCGCGCGCGGCCGACAGCGGGTCGAGCGGTGTCAGACGGGCCAGATTGGTTGCCTCGATGACGCGGGCCTCAACCAAGGCGCTGCCGCCGTCCGTCGGGTCGGTCGCGATGTCGTAGGTGCGGATGTGCTGGTTGTAATCGGCGTTGAACACCACGCGGTAACGGTCGCCGTCCTCAACCCCGCAGCGCGCGCGCAGGTCATCCCCGCTCAGATAGCTGAACCAGATCAGCTTGCGGGCCACCGGGTTGTCGGTTGGGCCAATGGACGAACAGCCCGACAGGGCCGCCACGACCAAGACGGTCAACGCGGCGCGGCGCAGGGGACGGTGGGCAAGGCGGGCGAGCGTGCGAAGGGCGGGGCGGCGGCGTCTCATCATGGTCTTGCCTTGCGTCCTTGGAGTCTGGTACGAGAACGGCCTGCCGAGTCCTGCGGTCCGTGGTCTGCGCAGCGCGCTTGGCCTTTATGGGATATGGCGGTTGACCGGGCGCTGTCAAATCACCCCGCGCTGTGGGTGGCTTGAAGCGTCGGATTTTCCCATTTCGTTCGTTGTTTTGGTCTGCGGGTGTGGCGCAACGGCAGCGGCCAAAGCCAAAGCAAGAAATTAACGAATTCTTGCTAGACACTGATTTGGCACGACTTTACGATCCCGCCGAGCATTTGTTTTCAGCCTTTGGCGGGGCCATCATGACCGTAACGCGCAACACCGTTCACAACGGCCTGTTTCCGTTCGCTTTTCAAGCGGCGGAAACGGCGGGGGAGCGGAGCGCGTGGCGTTTGACCCGCACCCTGTTCGCGTTGGGCGCGTTGGTTGTCGCTGGGCTGGCCGGGGCCGGTTTGGGCGCGGCGGAGGCTGAGGCGGCAAAGGCGGCGTCGATCATCATGGACGCCCGCACCGGCGAAGTGCTGCACGAGCAGGACGCCGACGCGATCGCCCATCCAGCGTCGCTGACCAAGATGATGACGCTCTATCTGACCTTTGACGCGCTGGAGGATGGCCGCCTGTCGCTGGACCAAAGCCTGCCGGTGTCGTCCTGGGCGGAAAGCATGTCGCCGACCAAGCTGGGCTTGCGCGCCGGATCGTCGCTGAAGGTGGAAAACGCCATCCTTGGGCTGGTGACGAAATCGGCCAACGACGCCGCCGTGGTGCTGGCGGAGGCGCTGGGCGGCACCGAATCGCGCTTTGCCGAGATGATGACCCGCAAGGCGCGCGAATTGGGCATGCGCCACACCGTGTACCGCAACGCGTCCGGTCTGCCCAACATGGAGCAGGTCACAACCGCCCGCGACTACGCCATCCTGTCGCGCGCGCTGATGTCCGACCACGCCAAATACTACCCCTATTTCAGCCGCCGCAATTTCGTCTATGGCGGTCGTACCCTGCCGAACCACAACCGCCTGATGTCCCGCTATGAGGGGATGGACGGCATCAAGACCGGCTACACCGTGGCGTCGGGCTTCAATCTGGCCGCCTCGGCGGTGCGTGACGGGCGGCGTCTGGTCGGCGTGGTGCTGGGCGGGAAATCGCCGGTGTCGCGTGACAACCGGATGGCGGCTCTGCTCGATCAGGCCTTTGGCAAGCCCAACCGGGGCCGGGAGGACGGCGCGCTGGTTGCCAGCGCCGAACGCCTGTCAAAGGAAGAGCCGGACGCGGAAGGCGACGACGAGGACGAAGAGGACGACACCGCCGCCAAGGTCGGCCCGAAGCGGGCGACCGTGCAGTTGGCCTCCCTCGCCACGGCGGCGACCGCGAAGGCGGCGGGCAAGGCCGCTGAAAAGTGGGGCATCCAGGTCGGGGCCTTTGCCACCCGCGCGGCGGGGCAGAAGGCGTTGACCCAGGCCAACAAGCAGGCCCCCTTCCTGCTGCGGGGGGCGAAGACCGCCGTTCTGGAAACGAAGAATGGCAAGGACACCGTCTACCGCGCCCGCATGGTCGGAATGGACGAGAAGACCGCGCGCAAGGCCTGTTCGGAGCTGAACCGGCACGGGCTGCGCTGTGTTGCGGTGTCGCCGGGCGAAAAGCTGTAAGCCACCACCTTCAGCCGCCCGCCGCCACCCCGTCGAGATAGGCGAGCGCCGGACCGTAGGCCGCATCGAAGCTCTGCCGGGCGCTGATGGTTGCCTCACCAACGAGGCCCTGGGTTTCCAGAACGGCTTCCAACCCCTGCGCCGCTCGGCGCAGGGCCACGCAACCGTATTGCCCCGACACGCCCGCGATTTTGTGGGCCATGGCACCGGCCTGTCGCGCGTCGCCCTCGTTCCACGCGCTGTCCAGATCGGCGTGGTAGGTGCGGAGCGTGACCGCTGTCTTGGCGGTCAGCGCGGCGACACGGTCGGCGGGCAGCAGCCCCCGCATGGTGGCGATGGCGGCATGGTCAATGGGACGGCCGTTCGGGGCTGGGCGGTCGGACACGGCGGGTGCGCCCGCCAACGCGGCCTCCAGCGCCTCCAACTGCAGGGGTTTGGTCAGAACCCCGTCGGCCCCGCAGGATTGGCAGCGGGACAGGCCGTCAGGGGTTGCGCTGGCGGTCAGCATCAGGATGCGCAGGCGCGGGTTGTGATTGGGATGGCTGCGGATGCGCCGCACCGCCTCGTCGCCATCGAAGCCGGGCAGACCCAAATCCATCAACAGGACATCGAAGCCGCCGCCCTCTCCGCCGGTGGCGGCGTCCACCGCCGAAGGACCATCTTCCACCGTGACGACGCTGTGACCAGCCCGGCGCAACAGCGCCAGCGCGGTCATGCGGTTCACCGCCTCATCCTCGGCCACCAGGACACGGAGGGGGCGATGTGGGGAGGGCGAGGCGGGTGTGCTGGATGGAAACCCCATGATGCGCGGCCTGTCCTGAAACGCTTGCGGTTGATCGTGCCGGTGCAGTTTAGCGGTTTGTGCCCGCCCGTGCACCGGTGGGAACGTCGCATCACCAAAAGGTTGCAGGCGCTGTCTCACACAATCGGCGGGGCCTGCCGGAAGGTTGGGTCTTCGATCCGATGCAGCCGTCCGGCCCCGGTCAGGGTGGCGCGCAGCATCAGGCTTTTCCGTCGGGCGGGGGCAAGCTTGCGCACCGGTGCCTCGCGCAGGATGTCCGCGCCATAGGCGTCGGCGATCATCAGGCCGCAGTCCTCCGGGATCAGTTCGGTGGGAAACGCCTCATCAACCGCGAAATAGAAGGCATCGCACCACTCGGCGTATTCGTGCCATTTCTGATCGGACCGGAAATCCGGCACGCCGCTTTTCACCTCGATGATGAGGATGGTCCCGTTGCCGTCCACCGCCAGCACATCGGCGCGCCGACCGGAGGCCAGGCGGAATTCCATCAGGCTGACGAAGCCGCGCAGGGCCAACGCCCGCCGCACCCCTCGGAAGATCGGCGGTGCGCCGACACCCAGAGCCAGCGTGTCGTCCGCCTCCGCACCAATGGTGGAGGACGCGTCCGGTGATGGCGTGGGGGCTGTTGCGCTGGTGGGGGAAGGATCAATCTCGGTCATGGTCCGGGCGGAACGTGTGACGAACAGAGCCACAGAGTGGCCGATTCGCGGCGATCCGCCAACAGTGAAAACGAAGCGGGAACGATGTTCTGTCCTCTCCCGGTCGACTTCCAGCCGGCCCCCGGCCCCGCCGACCCGGTCAACGCACGGCGGACGGCAGCACCGGCAACGGCGGGCACAGGTTGCGCGGCAGACTGCGGGAGGCGGGGAAAATCAGAACCGCCGATGTGCCGACCCCCAGTTCGCTGGACAGTTCCAGCCGCCCGCCGTGCAACTCCACCAGCCGCTTGACGATGGGCAGACCCAGCCCGGCCCCCTCGGTCGGCCGGGCGATGGTGACATCGGCCCGTTCGAACGGCTCCTGGATGCGGAACAGGTCGGCGGCGGGAATGCCAACGCCCGTGTCGGCGATCATCACGCCGATCCCGCCGTCGGGCATCACCGCCGCCGTCAGCATGGCCTTGCCGCCCGAGGGGGTGAATTTCACCGCGTTGGACAGCAGGTTCAGCAGCATTTGGCGGATGGCGCGCGGATCGCCCAGCAGCATCGGCAGGTCGCGGGCAACGTCGGCCTGCAGGGACACGCCGGCCTCCTCGGCCTTCTCCCGGATCATGCCGACCACCTGGGCGACCGTCGTGTTCAACTCCACGGCTTCACTGGACATCGGCATCCGCCCGGATTCGCTGCGGGACAAATCCAGGATGTCGTTGATGAGCGCCAGCAGATGCTCGCCGCTGTCGCGGATGTCGGTGGCGTAGTCGCGGTAACGCGGGCTGCCCAGCGGTCCGAAGGCCTCCGACATCAGCAGTTCGGAGAAACCCAGAACGGCGTTCAGCGGGGTGCGCAACTCGTGGCTCATCAGGGCCAGGAATTCGCTCTTGGCGCGGTTGGCCCGTTCGGCGTCGCGGCGGGCGGCGCGGGCTTCGGCTTCCCGCGCGCGCAGGCGCTCCTCGTTGCGCTTCATCGGGGTGACGTCGGCGTAGATCACCAGCACGCCGTCATCGGCGGCGGCGTGTTCGCTGACCAGCAGCCACCGCCCATCCTGCGCCCGCAGGGTGAAAGGCTTGTCGGTTTGCCGGTGGTGGGCGAGCCGGGTGGCGATCCACTGCTCCCGGTCGGTTTCGGTCGTCAACCCGCTGTCCATCTGGGCGGAACGGCGGACGAGCGTTTCAAACGGGGTTCCCGGAAGCAGAAGGTCAGCCAACTCCGGCAGGAACTGTTTCAGACGTCCGGTGGTGTGGACCAACGTGTCGCTGGAATCGAACAGGGCAAAGCTCTCCGCGCTCCGCTCCAGCGCGGCGGCCAGCGTTTCGGCCATCGACGGTGCATCGGGGCCGAGATCAATTAGAGTGGCGCACACCCCGCCAGGGAAGGGAGTGGCCGACACACGCCAGCGCGTGCGGTTGCTGCCGCCCAGACTGGCGCTCACCACGCGGGTGTCCGGCCCGTCAAGACCAGCCAGCAACACGGGGAACAGCCCGGCGCAGCGCGCGTCGCCGCCGTCGCCGCGCAACCGCTGCCCGATCAGCCCCGCACGCCCGATCAGCGTCTCCGCCGCGTGGTTGGCCAGCAGCCATTCGAAATCGATGACAACGCCCGCGTCGTCGCTGATCGCGGCAAACACCCCGACCGCGTCCGGAAGCAAAGCGATCGCGGCGGTGGAGAGGCCCTCTGGAAGGTGGCGCGTGCTGGTTGAACCGGTCTGGGGCAGCGCACGACCGTCAGCGCCCCGACCATCGGGGTGTCGTTTCTTCAGCCATTCTTGCGCACTGATGTCCATGAACGGGATATTGGCGTCCCAACCCTAACAATCCATAAAGATGAGACGGAAAATTTTGGCGATTTCTTGGCGGATTCCGTCACAATCGGCGTATTTGCGAAAGGTTCAGCTAAAACTTTAACAAAATCCGCTTTCGTTGTCGGCGCTCCCCCTGCGCAAGACGGGTGAATTCTGGTTTGAACGGTTGGGGTTTGTCCCAAACCTATGCTCTGTTGAGCGCATCGGTCACTTTTGCGACCGCAAGAGGAGGGCAACACCAGGCTGTGCGCGGCATCCCGTGTGGGCTAGACTGCCACGGCATGACACACGCCGCCTCCTTCGCCGCTTCCGCTCCCTCGGATCCCGTCCCTCCTGCCGACGGGAACTTGACCGTTGGCGAGGCGTTGCGTTTGGCCTTGGAACATGAGCGCGCGGGGCGTTTGTCCCCGGCGGAGATGTTGGCCGCCGCCATCGTCGATGCGGTGCCGCAGCACGCCGACGCGTTGGCCCTGCTGGCCGCCCTGCGCCTGCGTCGGGCTGGTGGTGAGATTGGGCGGGAGGAGGCGCGCACCCTGTTGGCGCGGGCGGTCGCCAACGCTGGGGCCGACGCCCCGTTCTTTGCCAATGTCGGATCGCTGCTGCGCCGGGCCGGGGCCATGGGCTGGGCGTTGGCCGTGCAACGGCGGGCGTTGGCTCTTGACCCGGTCTTTGCCGTCGCGTGGTTCAATCTGGGCAACAGCCTGAGCGACGGCAGCGACGCCCAGCCCCAACCGGCGGCGCGCGCCTATAGCCACGCCGCCCGGTTGCTGCCCAACCATCCCGATCCCCACTGCCGCCAAGGCGATCTGTTGCTGAGTCTGGGCGATCCTGGTGCGGCGGCGGTTTGCTTCACCGCCGCCGTCCAACTGACACCGGAAGCGCTGCCCGCCCGTCTCGGGTTGGGCGACGCCCTGCGGGCGCAGGGGCGGGGGAACGCCGCCTTGGCCGTCTGCCGGGTGGCGCTGGCCGTGCAGCCGGATTCGGCGGCGGCCCTGACCCTGCTGGGGGCGCTGCTGGTTGATGACGGACGGCCCGATGCCGTGGTTGCCGGTGTCGCGGTGCTGCGCCGTCTGGCTGGTCTGTGCCCGGACGATGCGGTGGGGCGCCTGGCGCTGGGGGAGGCGTTGACCCGGCTTGCGGATGGCGCGGAGCGCGACAGCGCCGACTCGGCGTTGCGGGTGGCGTTGGCTCTGCGGCCCGCCGACCCGCGCAGCCTGCGCGTGTTGGGTGGGGAATGTTTTGCGCGGGAGGACGAGGCCGGGGCGACGCGGTGGCATCGGCGCGCGGTGGCTCTGGCTCGGTCAGCGCACGGGGCCGGGCGGGTGGCGGCGCTGCGGGTGGAGTCGTCCAGCCGGGCAACCGGGGCCGCGCACCGGACCCTTGCCCCCGCCCGCGCGATGGCGGTGGACACCGGAACGACGCGCTGGGGCGAGATCACCTACCGCCTGCCCGAAACCTTCCTGACGCGCGTGGAGGAGGGGCGGGTTCATCCGCATCATTTCACGGTGGAGGCGGCGGCCGGGGCGTTGGTGGTTGATGGGCTGCACGCCTACTCCCGCAGCAGCCTGACCATGCTGCCCCACATTGTGCATCACCACCCGGCAGCGGTCGATGGGCTGGGGGAGCGTTTGCTTGTGGATCTGCCTCACGCGGTCCAGCGGGTGGAGGAGGAGGCGATCCTGCTGGGGGGCGACGGCAATTTCGCCCATGGTGTGCTGGATTGGGCGTCGAAGCTCTGTGTTCTGGAGCGTTTCCCGGAACTGGCGGGGTTGCCGGTTCTGGTGTCCGCCGCCCTGCGCCCGGCGGTGGTGGAACTGTTCGGTCTGCTCGGCCTGTCGGCGGACCGGTTGATCCGGGTGGAGCCGGGCGTGATGCTGTCCTGCCGCCGCCTGTGGGTTCCGTCCCTGACTCATCAATTCCAATACATGGCCCCGGAGCATCTGGCGTTTCTGCGCGACCGGCTGGGTTTGCCCACCGAGTCGCGCGGCGGCGTGGCTGGCGGTGGGCGTCGCCTGTTCCTCAGCCGCGCCATGGCCGGGCATCGCGGCTTGGTCAACGAGGCGGAGGTGGCGGGCCTGCTCGCCGAGGCCGGATTCGAACGCTATGTCCCTGATGGGCGGTCGATGGCCGAGCAGATCGCGGTGTTCCGTGAGGCCGAGGCCATCGTCGCCCCGGTCGGCGGCGGCACGGCGGCGGTGGTGTTTGCCCCGCCCGGAACCAGGGTGATCGAACTGACGCACGAACGCTGTGTCCTGCCGCAATACGCCATTCTCTGCGCCCTGCTGAAACAACCCTACCAGCAGATCGTCGGGACCGCCGTGCGCAACCGGGGGGTGTTGGCGTTCGATTGGGATTTCCGCGCGCCGCTGGACGCGGTGGCGGCGATGCTGCGCCCGCTCAATGGTTCGGATGCGCATCGGTAATCTATTGGTAAC
This sequence comes from Azospirillum griseum, assembly GCF_003966125.1. Lineage (GTDB taxonomy): Bacteria > Pseudomonadota > Alphaproteobacteria > Azospirillales > Azospirillaceae > Azospirillum > Azospirillum griseum. The sequence continues at coordinate 121,025 of NZ_RXMA01000001.1, read as the reverse complement.
AATACCTTAGCCGTTTGATTGATATAGGTCATTGGGAAGCGCGCTGCGCTGCGGTATCGCTCATTCGGGCTGGGAAGCGGCGCGCGCCGCCTTGCCCACGGTCTTCTGTGAACGGGAGACCCAAGAACAGGGTCCGGTCGGCTTTTCAGAAACCGGGTCTGGGAGGATTCGGCCTGCAATCGGTCGCGATCCTTTGAGGAGTTTAGAGATGGACACCGCCACCGCCGACCTCGCGACCGATCTCTATGGCCGCAGCGGCATCGTGCAGAACGGCAACAACGGCAGCACCATGATCGAAAACGTCACCTTCGCGGAAATCCACATCGGCCAGCAGGCCAGCCTGTCGCGCCGCCTGACCATGGCCGACATCGAACTGTTCGCCACAGTGTCGGGTGATCTCAACCCGTCGCATCTGGACGAGGATTACGCGGCGGACGGGCGGGTGGTCGGCCATGGCATGTGGTCGGCGTCGCTGATCTCCGCCGTGCTGGGCACGCTGCTGCCGGGGCCGGGCACCGTGTATCTGGGCCAGGATTTGACGTTCCACCGTCCGGTGCGGCTGGGCGACGTCCTCACCGTGACCGTGACCGCGACCGCCAAGGACGCGACCCGCACCGCCGTGACCTTCGATTGCCTCGCCGCCAACCAGGACGGCAAACCGGTTGTCACCGGCGTGGCCCAGGTGGTGGCCCCGACCGAGAAGGTCCGCCGCTCCGCTTCCGAACTGCCGCAGGTTCAGGTCATCCGCCACGATGGCCATGAACTCATGCTGAAGAAGTGCGAGGCGCTGCCGCCGGTCCCGACCGCCGTGGTCCATCCCTGCGATGAAAGCTCCCTGCGTGGCGCCGTGGAGGCGGCGGAGGCTGGCTTGATCGATCCGGTGCTGGTCGGGCCGGAGGCGAAGATCCGCGCGGTGGCCGACGCCAACGGGCTGGACATCGCCCGCTTCCGTCTGGTCGATGTGCCGCACAGCCACGCGTCGGCGGAAACCGGCGTCCGTCTGGCCCGCACCGGCGAGTGCGAGGCGGTGATGAAAGGCTCCCTGCACACCGACGAGTTGATGGGCGAAGTGGTCCGCAAGGAAACCGGCCTGCGCACCGGGCGGCGGCTGAGCCATGTTTTCGTCATGAACGTGCCGACCTACCCGCGCCCGCTGCTCATCACCGACGCGGCGATCAACATCTACCCGACCCTGGAAGACAAGGTGCACATCGTCCAGAACGCCATCGATCTGGCGAAGGTTCTGGGCGTGGCGACGCCGCGCGTGGCGATCCTGTCGGCGGTGGAAACCGTCAACCCGAAGATCGCCTCCACCCTGGAAGCCGCCGCGCTGTGCAAGATGGCCGACCGGGGCCAGATCAAGGGCGGCATCCTGGACGGCCCGCTGGCCTTCGACAACGCCATCAGCCGCGAGGCCGCCATCACCAAGGGCATCACGTCCGACGTGTCGGGCAAGGCCGACATCCTGCTGGTTCCCGATCTGGAAGCGGGCAACATGCTGGCCAAGCAGCTGTCCTTCCTGGCCCACGCCGACGCGGCGGGCATCGTGCTGGGTGCGCGCGTGCCGATCATCCTGACCAGCCGGGCCGACAACGTGCGGACCCGTCTGGCCTCCTGCGCGGTGGCGGTGCTGGTCGCGGCGTCGCGCCGGGCGTCGGCCGCGCTGGCGGCGGAATAAGGCGGGGAGGGGACGCGATGACACAGGCGATTTTGGTCATCAACGCCGGGTCTTCCAGCCTGAAATTCTCCGTCTTCCGCGACGGCGGGCAGGGCGATCCGGTGGCGACCATCAACGGCCAGATCTCCGGCATCGGCACCGCCCCGGTGTTCGAGGCCAAGGACGCCCAGCGCCAGCCGCTGGCGGGCAAAAGCTGGACGGCGGGGGAGGCCAGCGACCGCAAGGCGCTGCTGGCCTATCTGCTGGACTGGATCGAGGAGCGGCTGGAGGGGGCGACGCTGATCGCCGCCGGGCATCGCGTTGTCCATGGCGGGGTGCGCCACGCCGCCCCGGTGCGGCTGACGCCGGAGGTGCTGGCCGAACTGGACGGGCTGGTCCCGCTGGCCCCGCTGCACCAGCCGCACAACCTCGCCGCCATCCGGGCCTTGGCCGACGCGCACCCGGATTTGCCGCAGGTCGCCTGCTTCGACACCGCCTTTCACCGGGGCCAGCCCTGGCAGTCGGGGATGTTCGCCATTCCGCGCGAGCTGACCGACGAGGGGGTGCGGCGCTACGGCTTCCATGGCCTGAGTTACGAGTACATCGCCCGCCGCCTGCCGGACATCGCGCCGGACCTGCGCGACGCGCGCGTCGTCGTCGCCCATCTGGGCAGCGGGGCCAGCATGTGCGGCATCCATGGCGGGCGCAGCGTGGACAGCACCATGGGATTCACCGCGCTGGACGGGCTGCCGATGGGAACCCGTTGCGGGGCCATCGATCCCGGCGTGTTGATCTATCTGATGCGGGAAAAGGGCCTGGACGCCGGGGCGATTGAAAAGCTGCTCTACAACAAGTCGGGGCTGCTCGGCGTGTCGGGCGTGTCGAACGACATGCGCGCCCTGCTGGACAGCGCCGATCCCCACGCGCAAGAGGCGGTGGAGCTGTTCTGTTTCCGCATCGCCAAGGAAGCCGGGGCGCTGGCCGCCTCGCTGGGCGGCATCGACGCCTTTGTCTTCACGGCGGGCATCGGCGAACGCTCCGCCCCGGTGCGGGCGCGGGTGGGCGACAAGCTGGCGTGGCTGGGCGTGCGCATTGACGAGGCCGCCAACACGGCCAACGAAACGCGCATCTCCACGCCTGACAGCCGCATCCCGGTCTACGTCATCCCGACCGACGAGGAACGGATGATCGCCCTGCACACGCGCGACGCGTTGGCCGGGCGGGGTTAAGCCGCCGATCCTGCCGGGCGGAACCGCACCGTCACCCGCAGGCCCGGCCCGCCGTCGGTCCGGTCCTGCAAGGCGACCTCGGCCCCCAGCCGGTCGGCGAGCGCGCGGACGATGGCCAGCCCCAGGCCGCTGCCGTTGCGCGCCCGCTCCGCCGTTTGCGGCAGGCGGAAGAAGCGTTCGAACACCCGGTCCCGCTGGTCGGCGGGGATGCCGGGGCCGTCGTCCTCCACTTCCAGCGACGGCGCGTCGGCCGGGCCGATCACCCGCACGGCCACGCTGCCGCCGGGGCGGTTGTAGCGGATGGCGTTGTCGATCAGGTTGGCCAGCAACTCCCCCACCAACACCGCGTTGCCGTTGACCAGCCGGGGGGCGTCGTCCGGCGGCGCGTCGAACAGCACATCGACGCCGCAGGCCAGCGCGGCGGGGACCTGCTCGGCGGCGATGTCGGCGGCGGTCTGCACCAGATCGGTGGTTTCGACGGGGGGCGGAACCGGGCTGTCCTCGTCGGCGCGGGCCAGGGCGAGCAATTGGGTCAGCAGCCGTTCCAACCGCCGGGCGGCCCCCTCCACATCCTCCAGCGCGGCGCGGCCCTCCGGTGTGTCGGTTCCGTGCCGCCGCAGCAGCGCCAGATGGGTGCGCAGCACCGCCAGCGGCGTGCGCAGCTGGTGGGAGGCGTCGGCGGTGAAACGGCGCATCGCCCCGATGGATTGGTCGAGCCGCTCCAGCAGCCCGTTGATGGCGACGACCAGCGGCAACGCCTCGCGCGGGACGACCGCGAGCGGCAGCGGGACCAGAGCCATCGATCCGCTGGCCGATCGCGAATCGATCACCCGGCGCAGGCGCAGCAGCGGGGCCAGCCCCCGGCCCACCGCCCCCCAGACCAGGACACCGCTGCCCACCACCAGCGCCAACTCCAGCACGGTCAACCACAGCAGCAGCCGGATCTCCAACGCCCGCCGGCCCTCGGTGGTTTCCGCGACCTGCACGAGGATCGGTTGACTTTGGCCGTAGAGACGCCGGGTCTGCGCGGCGATGCGCACCGGGTGGCCGTGATACCGGTCGTCACGGAAGCGGGTGCTGTTCAGCGGCAGCGTGTCGGGATCCAGCGTCGGCAGGTCGAGATAGCCGGTGACGATGCCGCCGCGATGGGACACGTTGTAATAGATGTTGTCGCGCGCCTGACTCTCCAGCATGCCGAAGGCGACGGCGGGCAGATCCACCGTCACCTCGCCGTCGTCGTCGTTCACCGCCAGGCGCTCGGCGATGGCCAGCACCGACCCGGCGAGCACGCGGTCATGGGTGGATTGGACGAAGCCATGGATCAGGGCGGCCCCGCCCACCCCCAACCCCACCGCCAGCGCCCCCAACGGGACCAGCAGCCGGGTGAGCAGGCGGCGACGCAGGGAAGGGGCGCGGCGGGTGGCGGCGGTTTCGCCTCCGGTCATCCCGGCAGTTCCATCAGATAGCCCAAGCCCCGAATCGTGCGGATTTGCGGGCCGTCCGGCTCCAGTTTTTTCCGCAGGCGGGCGATGTACAGCTCGATGGCGTTGGGGGCTACCGGTTCGTCAAAGCCGAACACCTCGCCCGACAGCCGGTCTTTTGGCACCACCTTGCCCGCGCGGGTGATGAGACCCTCCAGCACCGCCAATTCCCGTTTGCGCAAATCAAGAAGCCGCCCGTTCACCGACACCCGCGCGGTGGAGCGGTCGTAACGCAGGCCGCCGCACACCAGTTCGGGGGTTGGCAAGCCCTGGCCCCGGCGCATCAGGGCGCGCACGCGGGCCTCGAACTCGGCGGGTTCGAAGGGCTTCAGCAGGTAGTCGTCGGCCCCCAGATCCAACCCCTTCACCCGGTCGGCCACCGCCTCGCGCGCGGTCAGGATCATCACCGGCACGGTGGAGCCACGCCGCCGGATTCGGCTCAACACCTCGAACCCCGACAGGCCGGGCAGGCCCAGATCCAGAATGACCAGCCCATAGGGTTCCGCCTGTTCGGACCGCACGGCCTCTTCGCCGTTGGATTCGTGATCGACCGCGTATCCGGCCAGCTTCAGCGAGCCGACCAGCCCGCGCGCCAGCGCGGCGTCGTCTTCGACAATCAGGATTCTCATGCCGCTGGCCGTCTCCCTTTGATCTGGGCCTTCCGGTCTTCGCGCCGGGTCGTCCGTTCGCCAAACAATTTTTACCCGCGACAGATTGGCGACAGGTTGGACGCCTATAGTCGCTTGTAAGTCCAACCAACCCCGCCCGCAACGGGACAGTGATCCGCCCCGGTGCGTCGGACAACAAGCGTTTTGAGGAGAGGAAGACGATGAGCCGCAAATTCGCCCTTCTGGTTGCCACCGCCCTGACCGCCGTCAGCCTGACCATCACCGTTCCGGGCCTGACCGCCGGAACGGCGCAGGCGCAAAGCGTGCCCGCCGGTTATGACCCGTCCTATGCCAAGATCATCGAGGCGGCGAACCAGGAAGGTGCCCTCAGCATCTATTCGGCGACCGACGCCTCGGCGGTGTCGGAGCTGCTGAAGGGCTTCGAGGCGCTCTATCCCAAGATCAAGCTGGAATACGCCGATCAGAACTCCACCGAGATGTACAACCGCTTCATCAGCGAGGCCGCCGCCAACACCGGCACCGCTGACCTGATGTGGTCCTCGGCGATGGACCTCCAGATCAAGCTGGTGAACGACGGCTACGCCCAGCCCTACGCCACGCAGGAATCCAAGGCGCTGCCCGCCTGGGCGAACTGGAAGAACGAGGCCTACGGGACCACCGCCGAACCCATTGTCTTCGCCTACAACAAGCGCCTGGTTCCCGAAGCCGACGTGCCGAAGACCCACGCCGATCTTGCCAAGCTGTTGACCGCCAAGGCCGACGCCTACAAGGGCAAGGTCACGTCCTATGACCCCGAGCGCAGCGGCGTCGGTTTCCTCTACATCACCCAGGACGCGCAGGCGAACAGCAACACCTGGGATCTGGTGAAGGCCATGGGCCAGACCGGGGTGAAGCTCTACACCTCCTCGGGTGCCATGATCGAACGCCTGACCTCGGGCGAGCACACGATCGGTTACAACATGATCGGCTCCTATGTGCTGGAACGGCAGAAGAAGGATCCGACCTCCATCGGCGTGGTGCTGCCCAACGACTACACCATCGTGATGTCGCGCATCGCCTTCATCCCCAAGGCCGCCCGTCACCCGAACGCCGCCAAGCTGTTCCTGGACTACCTGCTGTCCAAGCAGGGGCAGGAGGCGATGGTCGCCCGTTACATGGGATCGATCCGCACCGATCTGACCCACATCAACCCGACCGCCGACCTGCCGGAATCCATGCTGCGCCCGATCCAGGTCGGGCCGGAACTGCTGACCTATCTGGACCAGGCCAAGCGCCTGAAGTTCCTGAAGGATTGGCAGAAGTCGCTGCAAGGCAAGTGAGATTGCCCGCTTTCCCCCGCCGATGACCTGTTCCTCTCTCTCCATGGGGGAGAGGAACGGCGACAGAGGGAAAACCATCCGCCGGACGCCGGTCGCCGCGCGTCCCCCTCACCCATCCCTCTCCCCGCCGGGGGGAGGGATTGAGGGCACGCACCAAGGAACATCCCCATGAACCGCGCCACGCGCATCGCGGTCATCGTCGCCATGGCGATCGCCGTGCTGGCCCCGATCGGGCTGGTGGTCTACCAGAGTTTTCTGGACGGGCCGTTCTTCCAACCGAAAACCGCCTTCACCCTCTCGGCCTATGACTTCGTTCTGGACGACGAGGATTTCTTTGACGCCCTGTGGAATTCGGCCGTCATCGCTTTTGGCATGACCGCCATCGCCGTGCCGGTCGGGGCGATCCTGGCCTTTCTGATGGTGCGCACCGACCTGCCGGGCCGCCGCTGGATCGAGCCGGTGATCCTGGTCCCGATGTTCGTGTCGTCGGTGGTGCTGGCCTTCGGCTTCGTGGTCAGCCTCGGCCCGGCGGGCATCGTGTCGCTGTGGGTGAAAAGCTGGCTGGGGACCATCCCCTGGTATCTCTATTCCAAATGGATGCTGATCGTCATCGCCGGGTTGACGCACGTCCCGCACGTCTTCCTCTACACCTCGTCCGGCTTGCGCAGCCTGGGATCGGACGTGGAAGAGGCCGCGCGGATGACCGGGGCCGGGCCGCTGCGCGTCGCCCTGACCGTCAGCCTGCCGATGGTGATGCCGAACATCCTCTACGCCGCCGTGCTGGTCTTCTTCCTGGGCTTTGAGCTGTTCGGCCTGCCGCTGGTGCTGGGCGATCCCGAAGGCATCCTGGTGCTGGCGACCTACCTCTACAAGCTGACCAACAAGCTGGGCACGCCGTCCTATCAGCTGATGGCCGTGGTCGTGGTGTCGATCATCTGCATCGCCCTGCCGCTGGTCGCCCTGCAACGCCATCTGCTGCGCACCGCCAACCGCTATGTCTCGGTCAAGGGCAAGGCGTCGGCGCAAAAGCCGGTGACGATCGGGTTCTGGCGCTGGCCGGCGGTGGCGCTGATCGTCTGCTGGCTGGCCTTCACCGTCGTGGTTCCCATCAGCGGCCTGATCCTGCGCGCCTTCGTGTCGAGCTGGGGCGAGGGGGTCCAACTGTCGCAGGTGCTGACGCTCGATCACTTCCGCGAGCTGATGCACTTCCCCAATCTGGTGCGCGGCATCGTGAACACGCTTTTGATCGCCTCGGTCGGCGGCGCGCTGTCGGTCGGTGTCTACACCGTGCTCAATCTGGCCGCCCACCGCTGGCAATCCGGCTGGACCCGCCTGATGGATTATCTGGTGCTGCTGCCGCGCGCCATGCCGGGTTTGGTGGCGGGTTTGGCGATCTTCTGGGTGTTCCTGTTCACGCCCTTCCTGTCGCCGATGCGCCAGACCATGATCGCCATCTGGGTCGCCTACACGCTGGTGTGGTTGGCCTATGGCATGCGGTTGGTCAGCGGTGCCCTGTTGCAGATCGGGCCGGAGTTGGAAGAGGCGGGCCGCGTCGTCGGTGCCTCGGCGGGCCGGGTCAGCCGCGATCTCACGCTGCCGCTCATCAAGGTCGGCCTGATCTCGAGCTGGCTGCTGATCTTCATCACCTTCATGCGCGAATACTCCACCGGCGTCTATCTGCTCAGCCCCGGCACCGAGGTCATCGGCTCCCTGCTGGTGTCGCTCTGGGGATCGGGGGCTGTGGACCTCGTGACCGCGCTCTCCACCGTCAACATCGCGATGATCGGCTGCGGCCTGCTGCTGATGTCGCTCTTCGGGAAACGCTCCCATGGCTAAGCTCACCATTGATGATCTGCACCTGTCCTATGGCAGCAACCACATCCTGAAGGGCATCTCCGCCACCTTTGCCCAGGGCGAGATCGTCGCCCTGCTGGGGCGGTCGGGCAGCGGCAAGACGACGCTGCTGCGCTCCATCGCCGGGTTGGAGGAGCCGTCCAAGGGAACCATCACCATCGGCAACTCTCCGGTGTTCGATGGGGCCGCCGGTCTGAACGTGCCGTCGGAAAAGCGCGGCCTGGGTCTGGTCTTCCAGTCCTACGCGCTGTGGCCGCACAAGACGGTGTTCGAAAACGTCGCCTATGGCCTGCGCCTGCGCAACGTGCCCAGCGCCGAGATCACCCAGCGCGTCGCCGCCGTGCTGGAAGGGGTGGGGCTGGGCCATCTGGGCGACCGTTACCCGCACCAGATGTCCGGTGGCCAGCAGCAGCGCGTGGCGCTGGCCCGCGCGCTGGTCTACAACCCGCCGGTCATCCTGCTGGACGAACCGCTGTCCAACCTGGACGCCAAGCTGCGTGAAGAGGCGCGGATCTGGATCCGCTCGCTCATCAAAAAGATGAACCTGACCGCCGTGTTCGTCACCCACGATCAGGTCGAGGCGATGGCCATCGCCGACCGCATCGTGCTGCTGGACGGCGGGCGCATCGTGCAGGCGGGCACGCCGCAGCAGCTCTACACCGAGCCGGTGAGCCTGTTCGCGTCCGAATTCATGGGCACGAACAACCAGATCAAGAGCCGCGTGCAGGACAAGCGCGGTGGCTACACGCAGATCGAGCTGTCGGGCTTTGCCCTGTGGGGCAAGGATCGCGGCGGCAAGGCGGTGGGCGAGGACGCCACCGGCGTGATCCGTCTGGAACAGGTTGCGGTTGTGGCGGGCGAGGGTGAGAACTGCATCCAGGCGACGCTGGAAACCTCCCTCTATCTCGGCAGCCAGTGGGAGCATGTCTTCCGCTGCGGCGACCTCAGCCTGCGCACCTTCGGTGGCCCGCTCGCCGCCGGATCGCATTGGCTGCATCTGCCGCCAGAACAGCTCTGGGTCTTCTGACCACCCGCGTTTCCCATCTCCTCCCGAGGTGCGTGTCGGCACGTCCCTCGCCTTTGGCTGCGGCGTCTTGTGGGCGTCGCAGCCTTCTTTTTTGTGGGCGTCCGTTGCGAATCGCCCGCCGCGCCGTTACACAGGGGGCCAAACCCGCATTCCCCCGACCTTCGGAGCCATCCCAGGATGTCCAGCCTGTCCGATCCGGCGACCATCGCCGCCGCCGCTGCCAAGATTTTGTTGGAAATCAAGGCGCTGCATTTCAACGCCGAGACGCCCTTCATCTTCACCTCCGGGTGGGCCAGCCCGGTCTACACCGATTGCCGCCGCATCGTGTCCTTCCCGCGCGCCCGCAAGGCGCTGATGGACTTCGCCGTGGCGACCATCGAACGCGAGATCGGCTATGAATCCATCGACGCGGTGGCCGGTGGTGAAACGGCGGGCATTCCCTTTGCCGCCTGGATCGCCGACAAGCTCGAACTGCCGATGCAGTATGTCCGCAAGAAGCCCAAGGGCTTTGGCCGGAACGCCCAGATCGAAGGGCTGTTGACCGAGGGGCAGCGCGTTTTGCTGGTCGAGGATCTGGCGACCGATGGCAAGAGCAAGGAAAACTTCGTCACCGCCCTGCGCAACGGCGGCGCGCAGGTGACGGACACCTTTGTCATCTTCCATTACGGCATCTTCCCGCAGTCCAAGGTCAACATGGACGCCATCGGCGTGCGTCTGCACGCGCTGTGCACCTGGTGGGATGTGCTGAAGGTCGCCCGCGAGAACCGCTATTTCGACGAAAACACCCTGAACGAGGTCGAGAAGTTCCTGAACGACCCGGTCGGCTGGTCGGCGGCCCATGGCGGCAAGTCGAGCATGAGCTGAGTGTGGTGCGGGGCGGCGGGATCATCTCCGCCGCCCCGGATCATTTGAGTACAGAGTGAATACTTGCGGCGTGTTCAAACGATTGAAAAGACTCCCTTGCCGTGACCATGCGTCGCGCGTACCGTTTGCAATCAAACGGGCACAAAGGGACAAGGGCCGTGGGCAGTTCGGACGATTTTGACAAGGTGATCGCCGTAGCCAGGAAGGCTATGGACCGTATGTTGTCTGATCGTTTGCCACCCAACCCTGAAAATTTCACCCTGTGGTTTGTTTATTACAGCGGGTTGAATCCGGACCTGACCCGCGCGGTGGACATCGCCAGCCGTGACGGAATCGCTTTGTCCCAATCGCTGGCGGAGGAGCTGTTCAAGCGCTTCTTTTCGCTGGAGGCCGAGGCGCAGGCGATTCGCGAAACCTCCGACCGCGCGCGCTACGCCCTGGGCCGGGTGTTGGAGCAGTTGGGGGCGGTCGGGTCGGAGACGGAGCGCTACGGCAACGCCCTGGTCGGCTTTCAGGATGAATTGGCGCAGCCGCTCAACCTTGGTGAGTTGCGGGCCATGGTCGCCGCCATCGCCGCCGAAACGATGGGGATCGTGGATCGCCAATTGGCCTTGCAGACGCAAATCCAGGAATCCAGCAACCAACTGGCCGAAATGCGGGTGAGCCTGGACAGCGCCCGGCGGGAGGCGTTGACCGACGGCCTGACCGGCATCGCCAACCGCAAGGCGTTCGACCTGATGTTGTTGGAGGCGATGGAGGAGGCCCGGCGCGACGATCAACCGCTGTCGCTGCTGATGGTGGACATCGACCATTTCAAGAGCTTCAACGACACCCATGGCCATCTGGTCGGCGACCATGTGCTGAAGCTGGTGGCGCGGATGCTGACTGAATGCATCAAGGGACGTGACACCGCCGCCCGCTACGGCGGTGAGGAGTTTTCCATCATCCTGCCGCGCACCAATCTGGACAGCGCCACCCGGTTGGCCGAACAGATCCGCAGCTTTGTCGGCGGGCGGCAGATCGTGAACAAGGCGCGCAACGCCAATTACGGCACCGTCGCCCTGTCGATCGGGGTTGGGCAGTTCCGGCCCGGTGAAAACTCCTTGTCGCTGGTCCGCCGGGCCGACGAGGCGCTCTACCGCGCCAAGCGCAACGGCCGCAACCGCGTCAGTGTTGAGGACGCGAACGAGACGGTGTGACGCCGCCCCGTTTCGCCGTTCCGTCTCACCGCCCGGCCAGCCGCGCCCCCGCCAACCGCTCCACGGTCGCCGCGCAGCCATCCAGCAACGCGGCCACCACCTCCGCCGCCGGGCGGGGGCGGGCCAGCCGCAGTCCTTGCCCGGCCCACAGCGACAGGAACTCGGCGCGCCCCCGCTGACCGGCGGCGGTGCGCAGCGGGCGGGTCAGGGCGTTTTGCAGGGGGAAGGGCAGGACCGCGTCGGGGGCGTCGGCGGCCTCCACCGTGGTCATGACGCGGTTGAGGATGCCGCGTGCCGGGCGACCGGAAAAGGCGCGGGTCAAGCGGGTCTGGTCCTCGGTGGCGGACAGGATCGCCTGTTTGTGCGCGTCGGGAATGCCCGCCTCGTCGCAGGTCAGGAAGACGGTGCCGAGCTGAACGGCGGTCGCCCCCAGCGCCAGGGCGGCGGCGACACCGCGCCCGTCCATGATGCCGCCCGAGGCGATGACCGGCACCGACACCGCGTCCACCACCTGCGGGACCAGGGCCATCGTGCCGATCAGGTTGGTGGCCGGGTCGCCGATGAAACCGCCGCGATGGCCGCCCGCTTCGGCCCCCTGGGCGATCACCGCGTCCACCCCGGCCTGTTCCAGCGCCACCGCTTCGGCCACGGTGGTGGCGGTTCCCATCACCCGCATGCCGCGCGCCTTGGCGGCGGCCGTCACCTCCGCCGGGGGCGGGCCAAAGGTGACGCTGAAGACGGCGGCCCCGCTGTCCAGCATGGCCGGGACCAGTGCTGCGAATCCGTCGCCGGGATAGGCCGGGGCGCTGGGGGCGGGCAAGCCAAGCTCCGCGTAGAATCCGGCGATCCGCTCCACCGCCGCCCCGGTCAGCGTAGCGGACGCGGTCGGTTCGGGCTGCGGCGCGAACAGGTTGACGCCAAAGGGCCGGGCGGTGCGGGAGCGGATGTCGCGCGCGCGCTCGGTCAACTGCGCGGGCGAGAGGTAGGCGGCCCCGACGAAGCCGAACCCGCCCGCCTCGTTCACCGCCACGACCAGCGCGGCGCTGTCCCCACCGCCCGCCATCGGCGCTTGGATGATGGGGGAGGGCAGGCCCAAGCGGGCCAGAGAGTCGCTGTGCGCGGGCATCGCCGCCTCCGTCGCGGTCGTGAAGGGTTGGGGCGATGCTACCGCCGCCGCGCCATCACGACCAACGACTTGTTCAGAAGGTGGCGTTCACTTTCAGTGAAGCCCCATCACGCCGCCCGCATCCACACGGCGGTGTCGTGGAACGCGGCCCCGCCCGCCGGGGGGATCGGTTCGGGCGAGGTCAGGCTGTTGATGCCCATGCCTTCGACAAAGGCGGTGTTGGGCCAGATGCCTTCCACGATGACCACACCGCGCGGCACCCCGGCGAAGGGCTTGGCGTGCACCACCACGCTGCCCTGCGTGTTGCCCAGCCGCACCGGCGCGCCGTCGGTCAACGCCAGCGCGGTCAGGTCCTCCGGGTGGATCAGCGCGGTCGGGCGACCTTCCCGCCGTTGCGAGGTGACGGTTTCGCCAAAGGAGGTGTTCAGGAACTGGCGGGCCGGGGCCGTCACCAGCCGGAACGGGTGTTCGGCGTTGGCGTCGCGGGCGGGCGGCATGTGGTCGGGCAGTTCCGGCATGCCGCCATAGGGGCCAAGCGCGGCCCAATCGGGGGCGAAGCGGAACTTGCCATCCGGCCAGGCGAACCCGTTGAGGAAATGGGAGGTGTCGAAATCCGGCTGGGCGTCGATCCAGCGGTCCCCGGTCAGCGTTTCGGCGTCGCCCAGGCCGGAGCTTTTCAGCATGGCGTCGATGATCTCCAACGCGGTCATGCCGAATCCCGGATGCTCGGCCCCGACCCGGCGGGCGATTTCGGAGATCACCCAATGGTTTTCGCGCGCCTCGTGCTGCGGCTCGATCAGCTTGCGGCCGATCAGGATGTGCATCTGCCCGCCGCCGCGATAAAGGTCGTCATGCTCCAGGAAGGTGGTGGCCGGGATCACCAGATCGGCCAGTTGCGCGGTGTCGGTCATGAACTGTTCGTGCACCGCGACGAACAGATCCTCGCGCAGGAAACCTTGGCGCACCCGGTTGGAATCCGGGCAGATCGCCGCCGGGTTGGTGTTCTGGATCAGCATGGCCTTGACCGGCGGGCCACTGGTCAGGTCGCGCGGGTCGCCGGTCAGCACCGCGCCGATGCGCGACTGGTCGAAGCTGCGCACCCGCGTGTCCTGCCGGTCCAGCCCTTCCGACAGGGTGCGGTCGATGTGGTAGATGCCCGACGAGCAATAGAGCGCGCCGCCGCCCTTGTGCTGCCACGATCCGGAGACGACGGGCAGGCAGGACACCGCGTGCATCTGGGCCGCCCCGTTGTGGCTGCGGCTGACGCCGTAACCCAGGCGCAGATAGCTGCGCGGGGTGGAGCCGTAGAGCCGGGCGAATCCCTCAATCGCCTCCACCGTCAGGCCGGTGATGGCGGCGGCCCATTCCGGGGTGCGGCTGGCCAGATGAGCTTCAAAGCGGTCGGCGTCGGCGGTCAGGCGGGCGAGATAGGCGCGGTCGGCGTAGCCCTCGCGGAACAGCACATGCATCACCGCGCAGGCCAGCGCGCCATCGGTGCCGGGCCGCAGCATCAGATGCAGGTCGGACACCTCGGCGGTGCCGGTGCGGTAGGGGTCGATGGTGACGAGCTTCGCCCCCCGGCCCTTGCGGGCGCGGCTGATGTGGGTCATCACGTTGACCTGCGTGGCCACCGGGTTGCCGCCCCAATTCACGATCAGGTCGCTGTCGGCCATTTCGCGGGGGTCGGCCCCCCGGATGTCGCCATAGCCCGCCAGCCAGCCCATGTTGGCCGGGGTGTCGCAAACGGTGCTGGTCTGGCGCGAATAGCCTTTGACGTGGCGCAGCCGGTTGATGCTGCCGCGCTGCACCAGCCCCATGGTTCCGGCGTAATAGAGCGGCCAGACTGATTCCGCGCCAAAGGTCCGTTCGGCCTTCAGGAATTCGTCGGCGATGCGGTCCAGCGCCTCGTCCCAGCCGATGGCGGTCCATTGCCCCGATCCCTTCGGGCCGGTGCGCAGCAGCGGGGTTTTCAGCCGGTCGGGCGAATGGACCCGTTCGGCGTAGCGGCTGACCTTGGCGCAGATCACGCCCGCCGTGTAGCTGTTCTCCGCCGCCCCGCGCACCTTGCCGATGCGGTCGGGGGCGAGCCGTTCCACCTCCAGGGCGCAGGTGCTGGGGCAATCATGCGGGCAGGCGGTGGGCAGGAACGGCGACGACGTCACGGCGGGACCCTCTGGGTTCGTGCACAAAGAAGCGGCAGCGAGTGTAGGGCTGTTGTCGCCGCCGCTTCAACCCATGCTAGACGCAGGGCTTGGCGGGTGGCGATGCAGCCCGCGCCGGGCATACACCTCGTCCCCACCGAAAAAGCGGCACACCCGCTCATAACCAAGCCCGTCCATCAGCGCGCGCAGGCCGGGATCCTCCGGCGGGTTTTCCAGGGAAAACACGTCGATGGTGACGCGGGAAAAGTCGATGGACTCGATGATGCTGCGCTCGGCCCCTTCGGTGTCGATGGAGCAATACTGAACATGGGTGATGCCATGCTCGGCCAGCACCGCGCCCAGCCGCCGCACCGGCACGGTGATGAGCCGTTTGTCGTGGATGAGGGTGTCGACGAAGGCCCGCTGGCCGGGATCAAAGGTTTCGCTGAGCCCCCCCATCATCGCCGGTCCATCGAGGATGTCGAGGAACTCGGCCTCTCCCTCGCGATTGGCCAGGGCGATGTTCAGGTTCGGGCCGGGCCGGTTGCGGGCGAGCGCGGCGAAGCGGGTGGGGGACGCCTCCACACACAGGCCGGTCCAACCCAACTCGCGCTCGAAAAACAGGGTGTTGGACCAGGTGACGCCGTCATAGGCCCCGATGTCGAGAAAGACGCCGCCGGTCCGATCGGGAAAGAAGGTCCGATGGACGAAGGCGTCCTGCCCCTCATGCCCGTGATAGGCAGCGTGAAGGCCAAGCGCGCGTTCCACCTCCCACAAGGCGCTGCGGACGGCGCTGTGGTCGGGGTTGTCGGCCAGGACGCGGCGGTACTGGTCGGCGGCCTCGGCCAAGCGCCCGACGGTGCGCAGCAGCAGGCCAAGGCGGGGACGGACGGGGGAGCGGTGGGGGGCCAGCGCCGCCGCGCGGGACAGGGCGCTGACGGCGTCGCTGAACGCCTCGTCCCCGTGCAGGCTTTCGCCCAACTCCTGCCACAGATCGGCGCGGTCGGGTGCCAGGGCCAGCGCGGCGCGCAGATCGGCCTGCGCCCCGGCGCTGTCCTGGGTCTGGTGGCGGCGCGCGGCGCGGGCGGCCAAGGCGTCGGTGTCCGCCCGAAGACGGATGCGACGGGACAGCAGGGTCAACGCCGCATCGGCCTCGCACAGCCCGATCAGATTGCCGACGACATCGACAAAGTCCGGCCGGATCGCCAACGCCAACCGATACCAATTGGCGGCCTGCGTGGCGGGGGTTTGACCGCTTCCCAACCGGGCGGCGGTCAGCGCCAGCGCGGCCAGCGCGTCGTCCCGATCCGGTCTCAGGGTCAGGGCCTGCCGGTACAGGGCGGCGGCCTGGGCCAGACGACCGGTGCGGCGGAGCAGATCGGCCAGATTGATCCGGCAATCGGCGGCGGATGGCGTGAGGGCGATGGCCTTTTGAATCAAGGCGATCCCCTGATCCGTCCGGCCACGCTGACCCGCCAGCACGCCGGACAGATGCAGGGCGTCGGGTTGCCCGGGGGCAGCGGTCAGAATGCGGCGGTACAGCGTCTCCGCCTCGTCCAACCGTCCGGCCTGGTGAAGATCAAGCGCGATGGACAGCGCTTCTGCAAGGGTGGCCATCGCGCCGCATGGGTTTGGGGGGAAGGACGATCATCGACCCCGGCAGTGTAACAGAAACGGAGGACGCCGCACGCAAAGGATGCGTTGGGGTGTTGATGCGACGTGGCGGCTCTTCAGGCGGCCGGTGCCATTTTTTTTGGCGCGCAAACGCGAACGGGCGCGGTCGAATGGACCGCGCCCGTTGCGTTGGACCTTTTGGGACCGGATGCGATCCGGTCGCGCCGCTGGTGCTTACATGAAGCCCAACAGACGCGGGAACCACAGGGTGATCGCCGGGATGTAGGTGACGGCACCCAGGAAGAGCAGCATCGTCAGCAGCCACGGCCACACGGCCACGGTCAGTTCGGTGATGCCCATCTTGGTGATGCCGCTGGCGACGTAGAGGTTGAGACCAACCGGCGGGTGGCACATGCCGACTTCCATGTTGACGATGATCAGGATGCCGAAATGCACCGGATCGATGCCCAGCTTCATGGCGACCGGGAACAGGATCGGGGCCATGATGAGGACGATGGACGACGGCTCCATGAAGTTGCCGGCGGCCAACAGAATGATGTTCACGACCAGCAGGAACACCCAGACGCCCATGTTCTGGTCCATGATCCAGGCGGCCATCGCCTGCGGGATCTGTTCCGACGTCATCAGGAAGGAGAACAGCACGGCGTTGGTGATGATGTAGAGCAGCATGGCCGACATGCTGGCCGACGACAGCAGCACCTTCGGCACGCTGGACAGCGGCATATCCTTGTAGACGAACACCGCCACGATGAAGGCGTAGACCGCCGCCATCGCCGCCGCTTCGGTCGGGGTGAACACGCCGCTGTAGATGCCGCCCATCACCACGACGATCAGCAGCAGGCCCCAGAAGCTTTCACGCAGGGCGTTGATGCGTTGCGCGGCGGTCGCCTTGGGCAGGCGGGGGTAGCCGAACTTGCGGGCGCGGTACCAGGTGGTGAAGCCCAGCAGGAAGGCCAGCATCAGGCCGGGGACCACACCGGCGATGAACATCTGGCCGATGGACGGGGCTTGCGGGTGGCCGGTGGTGGCCACGCAATACATCACCATCACGATGGACGGCGGGATCAGGATGCCCAGCGCGCCCGAGGTGGTGATGATGCCCGCGCCGAAGTTGCGCGGGAAGCCCTGCGCCACCATGGCGGGCAGGATGATGGAGCCGATGGCGACCACGGTGGCCGGGCTGGACCCCGACACCGCCGCGAACAGGGCGCAAGCCATGACGCCCGCCAGACCAAGCCCGCCGTGCCAGTGGCCGACCATGGCGGTGGCGAAGTTGATCATGCGGCGCGCGACGCCGCCATGCGTCAGGAAGTTGCCCGCCAGGATGAAGAACGGGATCGCCATGATCTCGAACTTCTCGATGCCGGTGAACAGCTTCAGGGCGACGGCGTTGATCGGCACGTCGGTCATGGTGAACAGGAAGGTCAGAACGGTCAGACCCAACGAAATCGAAATCGGCATGCCGGTCAGCATCAGGACCAGCAGAAGACCGAAGATGATGGCCGCGCTCATGCCGGGCCTCCTTCCTTGGCGGCTTCGACCGGGTCGATGCCATCAACATGGGCGTGATCGTGGTGGGGCAGTTCGCCGGTGCGGATGAAGGCCACGGCCACCTGAAGGAAGCGGAAGCACATCAGATAGGACCCCAGCGGGATCGCCAGATAAACCAGCCACATCGGCGCTTCCAGATCGGCGGAGACCTGTTCGGTCTGGGCGATGTGGTAGACGAAGTTGGCCCCCAGCGTTCCGACGATGCCGGTGAACAGCGCGCCAGCGCCCAGCCCGATCAGCACGAATTTCCTGTGCAGGTCCGGCGGCATCCGGTTGATGACGACGTCGACGCCGACATGGATGCCGGTGCGCACGCCATAGGCGGCCCCGAATTTGGCCATCCACACGAACAGATAAATGCAAAGCTCCTGCGCCCAGGACAAATCCCAGCGCAGAACGTAATCCTGAACAACGGGGATGCCGGAGATGTAGCGATGGAGAACGGCGGCAAAAATCACCAGCGTCGCCACCGCCATCAGGGAAGCGATCAACGCTTCCTCCAGGCGATCAAGCAAACGGAGAATCATGGCGGGAAACCCCCGGAGTGCGGAAAGGCCGGTGTGCGAATCGGCGGGTGTGTGCGCAAAATCAGTGATGGGCGTGCGGGGTGAGACAGGCTGGAAGCACCGCGCTTCCTCTCACCCCGGCCCTTGGCCCGGTCGGGCCGCCCCCGCCCGACCCTGAAAGGTGGGGCCAGACAGGGGGCCAAACGGGGGAAGCGGAACGCGCTGTCTTACATCTTCACGCCGGCGGCGGCGGCTTCCTTGTTGATCGCCTCGATCAGGTCCTTGCCGACGCGGGACTCAGTGTCCTTGTGGACCGGCATCAGGGCCTTCATCCAGGCGGCGCGTTCTTCCGGGGTCTGTTCGCGGAACTGGGTCTTGCCCGACGCCTTCATCTGCGCCATCGCCACGTCGTTTTCGTTCTGGGCGATGTCGTTGGCGTAGGCGGTCGCTTCCTTCATCGCGCCGTCCAGCGCGGTGCGGATGTCGGCGGGCAGGCCGTCCCAGAACTTCTTGTTCACGATGACCGCGTAGCCGAGATAGCCATGCTCGGTGATCGTGGCGTGCTTCTGCACCTCATGCATTTTCTGGGTGTACATGTTCGACGGCGGGTTTTCCGTGCCATCGACAACGCCGGTCTGCAGCGCCTGATAGACTTCGGAGAAGGCCATCACCTGGGGCAGCGCGCCCAGCGTGCGCATCTGGGCGTCCAGAACCTTGGACGACTGGATGCGCATCTTCTGGCCCTTCATGTCCTCCGGCTTGATGAGCGGCTTGTTGGCGCTCATGATCTTGAAGCCGTTGTCCCAATAGGCCAGCCCGACGATGCCCTTCGATTCCAGCTTCTGGAACAGCTGCTTGCCGATCGGACCCTCGGTCACGCGGCGCAGAACGGTCTTGTTCGGGAAGATGTAGGGCAGATCGAAGACCTCGAATTCCTTCGCACCCAGCGGGCCGAACTTGGCCAGCGACGGGGCGAGCATCTGGACGGCACCCAGCTGAAGGGCCTCAAGCTCTTCCTTGTCCTTGTAGAGCTGGCTGTTGGGATAGACCTCGACCTTCACCTTGCCGCCGGTGGCCTTTTCCGCCAGTTCCTTGAACTTTTCAGCCCCCTTGCCCTTGGGCGTGTCCTGGGCGACGACGTGGCTGAACTTGATGAGGATTTGATCCTGGGCGAAGGCCACAGGGGCCGACATCATGCAGCCGACCGCAGCGGCGCACAGGAGAGTCACGAGCTTCATGGGTGCGTCCCTTCTCTTCCGAATATTCGTGTGGTGGATTGTCCAACCCCGAACTTATGCTGCATTCTTCAACAGTCTGTGCGGCGCGGCTATTGTGGAAATCCGCAGACCGCGCCCACAACCCCGGATTTCTGTGACGACGTGCGCGACAGATTCAGACACTTCTTTGATGCAACACGTTTTTTCTCGCGGAGCGACCGGTCGTCCGGCCATGGACATTCCGCTGCGCCGCGTCCGCTGCGCGCCATCCGTCACGCCACCCCGATCATCGCCATGGCGCTGGTTGTGGTGCTGCTCGGGGCCTTTTTGTGGCTGCTGCAACGCAACGAGCGCGAGGAGCAGGCGGCGGAGTTGGTCAAGGACGCGCTGTGGATCGAACAGAACATGCGGTTCCAACTGACCTCCGACGAGGACAAGTTGGAACGGCTGGCCGAATCGCTGGGGCGCGACGCGGTCAATCAGGTCCAGGTCGCCGACATGGCGTCGATCATCGTCAACACCAACCCGGCCATCGAGCGGGTGCTGTGGCTCGATTCCCTGGGGCGGGCGCGGCTGGTCCATCCGCCTGCCGAAGCCGCGCCGGAAACCGGGGCGGTGGAGGGCGACACGCCGGAGTTTCTGGCGCAGACGCCGCGCGGCGACGCCTTCCGCATCGCCCGCTCCTCCGGCCTGCGCGCCTACAGCAGCCCCTATCGGATCGACGCCAACGATGTCGGCTTTGACGCGGTGTTCCCGCTGCACCGCAACGGGGTGTTTGTCGGGGCGCTGGTCGGCGTGTTCTCGCTGGAAGCGATGCTGACCCATCACGTGCCCTGGTGGTTCGCCCAGCGTTACCAGTTGGAGATCACCGACGCGCGCGGCGCGGTGTTGGGAGCCAAATCGCGCCTGTCGGTGTTGGGGCCGACCGCGCCGGACAGCCCGCCCGATTCGGCGCGCAACCACGTCATCCCCTTCGATCCTCCCGGTCACGGCGTGTCGCTGGTCATCACCGCCTATCCCAACGACCGCAACACGACCCGCACGATCCTGGTGGTGGCGATCTTCGGCCTGACCGGATCGGCCCTGTGGAGCCTGTGGTCGCTGCGCCGCCACATCGCCGGACGGCTGCGGGCGGAAGAGGCGCTGCGGGAGGAGCACGCCTTCCGCAAGGCGATGGAGGACAGCCTGACGGTGGGCATGCGCGCCCGCGATCTCGACGGGCGTATCACCTATGTGAATCCGGCCTTTTGCCGGATGGTTGGCTGGTCGGCCGAAGAGATGGTCGGGCGCGGCCCACCGATGCCCTATTGGCTGCCGGAGGATCTGGACCGGGCCGAGGCGGCGTTCCGCGAGGTGTTGGCCGGGCGGGCGCCGGAAAGCGGGCTGGAGATGCGGTTCCGCCGGTCCAACGGCGAACGGTTCGACGCGCTGATCTACGAAGCGCCGCTGATCGACGCCAACGGGCGGCACACCGGTTGGATGGGATCGGTCCTCGACATCACCGAACGCAAAAAGTCCGAGGATCTGGCGCGCCAGCAGCAGGAGCGTCTGCAACAGACCTCCCGCCTCATCACCATGGGCGAAATGGCCTCGACCCTGGCGCATGAGCTGAACCAACCGCTGTCGGCCATCGCCAGCTATTGCACCGGCTGCCTGAACCGTCTGCGCTCCGACCGCTTCGACACGCAGGAGGTCGCCGCCGCGCTCGACAAGCTGGCGGCTCAGGCCCGCCGCGCCGGGTTGATCGTGCGCCGCGTCCACGACTTCGTGCGCAAAAGCGAGCCGAACGTCGCCCCGTGTTCGCTGGCGACGGTGCTGGAGGATTGCGTCGGTCTGATGGGGGCGGACGCCGCCCGGCTGGGGGTGCGGGTGGAGATGACCGCGTCCGCCGATCTGCCGCCGGTGGCGGGCGACCGCATCCTGTTGCAGCAGGTGGTGTTGAACCTGATGCGCAACGGGATCGAGGCGATGGCCCGCACGCCGCGCGCCGACCGCCGCCTGATCGCCACCGTCACCGCCACGGCCGACGGTGCGCTGTTGACCGAAATCCGCGACCACGGCTGCGGCATCGCCCCGGACATCGCCGACGGGCTGTTTTCCCCCTTTTTCACGACCAAGAGCGAAGGTATGGGAATGGGCCTGAACATCTGCCGGTCCATCGTGGAGCATCACCATGGCCGTTTGTGGTTCGAAGCGGCCCCTGATGGCGGCACGCGCTTTCTCTTCACCCTGCCGGTTCTGACCGCCGCCGCCCCGTTTGTGGAGACCGCCCAATGACCACCCTGCACATCGTCGACGACGACGAGGCGATCCGGGACGCGCTGGGCTGGTTGTTCCAGTCGCGCAACGTGCCGGTCATCGGCTGGGAATCCGCGCAGGCGTTTCTCGATGCGTGGTCGCCGGATCTGTCCGGTTGCCTGCTGCTCGACATCCGCATGGACGGCATGAGCGGGTTGGAACTGTTCGACCGGCTGCTGGCGCAGAATTGCCGGATGCCGGTGATCTTCCTGACCGGGCACGGCGATGTGCCCATTGCGGTGGGGGCGCTGAAGAAGGGTGCCCGCGACTTTGTCGAGAAACCGTTCAACGACAATGAACTGGTGGATCGGGTCATCGACGCGCTGGCGTTCGACCGCGACCAGCGCGCCCGTGAGGCCGGGCAGGCCGGGCTTGCCGCCCGCATCGCCACCCTGACCCAGCGCGAACGGCAGGTGATGGAACTGGTGGTGGCCGGTCGGTTGAACAAGGTGATCGCCGATGAGCTGGGCATCAGCATGCGCACGGTCGAGGTGCACCGCGCCCATGTCTTTGAAAAGATGCGGGTCAAGACGGCGGTGGAGTTGACGCGCTTGCTGACCGGGGCAGCGTAAGCGATAGTTTGATCGGATCACCGTTTCACGGAACGACGCGGGCGGGGCCTTCACAGCAGGAGCGTCAACGGGTGCGTCCGCTCACCTCTTTCCTGGCGCTTGGGTTGGCGGTGACGGCACCGCTGCTGCTTTTTGCGGCTGTGATGATCTGGATGCTGGACGACCGCCAGCAGGCCGAGTTGGAGGCGGACCTGCGCGGCATGGCGCAATCCCTGTCGGCAAGCGTTGATCGTGAGTTGGCCAGTCAAATCCGTCCGCTGGAGCTGCTGACCGCGCTTTGTCAGGCGGAGGTGGACAATCTTCCCGCGCTGTACTCCCAAGCCACCGCCGCCTCCCACAGCCAGAATGGTTGGCTGGCCATGGGATTGATCGGAGCGGAAAGCAACCGCTTCCTGTTTCACACCCATTACCCGTTGGGGGTTCAACCTTTGCCGCCGCCACGACTGGACCATGTGACCCGCAAGGCGGTGGTGACGGGGCGGTCGGTGGTGGGTGGGGTGTTGCCGCCGGGTGGACCGCCGGGGCGCTCGTCCCTGGTTCTGCGAAGCCCGATTTTTGCGGACGATCAGGTGCGTTACGTCATGTCCTTGGCCGTTGGTCTGGAGGGGTTGGCCGATGTCTTGAAGACCCGGAAGCTGCCCGGGGATTGGACGGTGTCCGTCATCGATCCGGCCATGTTGATTGCGGCTCGTTCACGCGATGCCGCCGCCTATCTCGGGCAGCGGATCACGCCGTCGCTGGAAAACTATCTGACCGCGAACGAACGCGGGTTGTTCCTGTCCAAGACCAAGGACGGCAGCGACGTTTACACGGTGGTCCATCGATCGGCCGACACGCAATGGTCGGTGGCGTTGGGGGTGCCGGTCGAATTGGTCACGGGGCGGCTGGCGGCGACGCGGCTGGCGGTGGTCGGGGGTGGTGTTCTGGCTTGTCTGGCGACGCTGTCGCTGGCGCTGTTGGTGTCGCGCTCCTTCCGCCGCCGCCGCAAGGCTGAGCAGGAGATGCGGCGCGCCCGTGATGCCTTGCTGATGGAGCAAAGGCGGCGGTTGGTGGCGGAAAAGGAGCATGCCGAAGCCTCCAGCCGCGCCAAGAGTGAGTTTCTGGCCAACATGAGCCATGAGCTGCGCACACCGCTGAACGCCATTCTGGGGTTTGCCGAGGCGATCCTGTCGGGAGTGTTCGGCGCGCCATCGGCCAAACACACCGAATACATCCAGGCGATCCATCAGTCGGGCCGCCATCTGTTGGGCTTGGTGAACGAACTGCTGGACATGGCCAAGATCGAGGCCGGTCAGTTGGAGTTGGTCCGGTCCCGTGTGGTGTTGGGTGAGGTGCTGACCGATTGTCTGGGATTGGTCGAAGCGCTGTCGCTGCGCAAGGGCGTTTCGGTGACGATGGCGCCCATCGATCCGACGGTGATGGTGATGGCCGACGGAGTGCGGTTGCGTCAGGCCGTGCTGAACATTCTGTCCAACGCCATCAAATTCACTCCCGGCGGAGGAACGGTTCGGATGGAAGCGGCAGCGGCACCGCAAGGCGGCGGGGCGATCATCACGATCACCGACTCCGGCATCGGCATGTCGGAGGATGAGGTGCGG
Organism: Azospirillum griseum; assembly: GCF_003966125.1. Classification (GTDB taxonomy): domain Bacteria; phylum Pseudomonadota; class Alphaproteobacteria; order Azospirillales; family Azospirillaceae; genus Azospirillum; species Azospirillum griseum. Next base: position 97,122 of record NZ_RXMA01000001.1, on the reverse strand, counting down.
ATTGCTCTGGAACCGTTCCGGCAGGTGACAAATTATCTCACCAAGTCTGAATCCGGCACCGGACTTGGCTTGCCGTTGGCCCGACGCTTCATCGAAGCCCATGGCGGTGCGTTGGTGGTTGACAGCATTTCAGGCGTTGGCACAACGGTGCGGATCACCTTGCCGGATTTGGTCACGCCCTGATTTGGTCACGCCCTGATTTGGTCACGCCCTGATTTGGTCACGCCCTGATATGTGGCCTGCCCTGATTTGTGGCCTGGACGGTCTCATGGGATTTGGGTGGAGCGCGCCAAACGGCTCAGCGGCGCGGCGGCAAGCTGCGGGGCAGGGTGGCGCGTTGCAGTTTCGCCCCGTCCAGATCGGCCCCGTCCATTTCGGCGTTTTCCAGATTGGCCTCGGACAGGTTGGCCTGCGCCAGGCAGGTGTTGACCAGGAGCGCCCGTCGGAGGTCGGCCCCCATCAGGTTGGACGCCCAGGACCGCCCGGTGGATCGGCCCGACGGATCCTTGATCGCCGCCGGACCCAGTTTCACCCGTGTCAGATCGGCTCCCGTCAGCACAGCGTAACTGAGGTTGGCCCCGGACAGGTCGGCCCCCATCAGGTTGGCCCCTTCCAGATTGGCCCCCGACAAATCGGCCATCATCAGCCGCGCTCCGGTCATCGACGCCGCAGCCAAATTCGCCCCGCGCATCGACGCGGCGCTGAGGTTGACATCGCGCAGATCGGCGCGGCACAGGTCGGCTCCGTCCAGATCCGCGCGTTCACCGCGTTTGCCGAAGCTGTCGATCCAGCGTTCGTGATCGAAGATGACGCGCTGCAACTCCGACCGCATGCTGTCCATCGGGCGGGGGGACTGCGCGCTGCCCAACGTGGTTTGCGACAGGTCACAATCGGCCATGCGCGTGCCGATCAGGTCGGCGTTGTCGAAGCGCGCACCCTCCAGCGACGCACCGGACAAATTCGCCCCGTTCAGGCGCGCGCCGGTCAGATTGGCGCGCTCCAGATTGGCCCCGGTCAGGTCGGCGTTCTGAAGCAGCGAACCGGACAGATCGGCTTCCGTCAGGTTGGCCCCGACCAGAACAGCCCCGGTCAGGTCGGTCGGCACGCCTTGGCTTGGGATCAACGCCTCACCATGGATGTGGGCCAGCGCCACCTTGTGGACCAGCTTCGCGGCTTCCGCGTCCTGCGCATCGGGACCGGAACCGCGCCGCGCGGTTCCTCCAGGCTCGAGCGTGCCGGACCGCAGGTCGGCCCCTTTCAGGTTGGCGTTGGAGAAATCAGCCGATCGCAGACGCGCGCCGCGCAGGTCGGTTTGCATCAGGTTGGCGCGGCTGATGTCGGCGTCGCGCAGATCAACGCCGAACAGATCGGCTCCGGCCAGATTGGTGCCGTGCAGGCGACTCCGCGTCAGCTTCGCCCCAACGAGACGCGCGCCGCGAAGATCACGCTGCGACAGATCCGCCCCTTCAAGATCGGCCATGGCGAGGTTGGCGCGGGCACCTCCCGGCTGACCTTTGACCCAGCGGGCGTGGCGGTCCAGCACCTCCGCCAGCTGGTCAAGCCGGAAGACGGATGGAGAGGATTGGGAAGGGGCTGTGGCCGTGGGCACGGAGGAATGACGCCACGCAAGGGGTTTCACTGACCCGATCATGCCGCCAAATTCCTTACCGAAGACTGAATGGCTCAGACAATCTCCCATTGCCTTTCGTGGAATATCGGATCGGGAGACCTATGGCCTATGGCGTGTTTTGCCAAAACCAAAGTTCGGCGTCGGCGCATCCGTTCGGCCAGTTGCGGCGTTTCCTGCGCAACTCGCTTGATTGCAGCCTTGACATCAGGGGGCTTACTCCCCGTAAAAGGGGTTTGCCCTGCGGGGCCGTATTGCGATGGTGCGATGCCCGGGGAGGGCTGGGGGTCGCCCAAATCAGGGGATACGGATCACGATGACGACCAACGCGGACGCCCCGTCGACCACGACGGTTGGTTCGGAGGAGCTTGTGGCTCGCTCGCTGGATCGCCGCCACTTGCTGCGGGCCGCCTTGGGCCTGACCGCCGCCGCCGCCACCATGATGGCACCGGAGGAGTCGGAGGCCGCGCTGCGCGCCCCGCCCCGGCAATTGTCTTTGGTCAATCTGCACACGGGTGAGCGGATCAGCGCCGAATATTGGTCAAAGGGCCGCTACCTGCGCGACGGCATGCGCGAGATCAACCGGGTCCTGCGCGATCATCGCACCGGGGCCGTTCATCCCATTGACCCAAAGCTGTTGGATCTGGTCCACGCGCTGGGTCGCAAAATCGGCAGCCGTGGTCCGATCCAAATCGTCTCGGCCTACCGCTCACCGGAATCCAACGCCCTGCTGCGCGAGGCCGATGGGTCCGGGGTGGCGCAGAACAGCTATCACATGCAGGGCAAGGCCATTGACCTGCGGGTTCCCGGTCTGCCGATCCGCCAGCTTCACCGGGCGGCGTTGAGCCTGCGGGGCGGCGGGGTCGGGTATTACCCGGAAAGCGGTTTTGTTCATGTGGATGTCGGTCCGCTGCGCCGTTGGTGAGCGAGTGGGCTGTCAGGGGTTGAGAACGAAAGACGGTTTGCGGGCGGCGGTTTCCAACGGGTTCGGCGCTTGTTTCATGCCAACCTGTCACAGATGGCTTGACTGGCTTCGGGGCAGCGCTGTGATGAACACGCGGCCAAAAGACACCAACGATTGAGTTGGATGAGAAGCCGTTGGGCGCGCCTTGCGTCCAACGGCTTTGCGCTTGGTCACACCAGAGCTTCCAGACTGGCGCGGGTCGGAATCAGCAGGTTGGCGATCAGGGTTTGCACAATGTCGTCCGTTTGGTTCAGCGTGACGACGCGGACGCGGGCCACGCCGTTGGTGGGGCGCTTGGCCGAGAGGCGGGCCTCCAGAACCTCCCCCTCGATCCGCAGGGTGTCGCCGGGACGGGTGGGCTTGGGCCAGGTCACGGCGTCCACCCCCATGCCGATGTAGCCACCCGCCAGTTTCGCGTCGCTCCCGACGATCATGCGCATGGTCAGACCGGCGGTGTGCCAGCCGCTGGCCGCCAGACCGCCGAACAGGGTGGCCTTGGCCGCCTCAGCGTCCAGATGAAAAGGCTGCGGGTCGAACTGACCGGCAAAGCCAATGATGTCCTCGGCGCTGACGGTCACAGGGCCGCCGGTGAAGCGGTCACCCACGCGCACATCATCAAAATATCGCATCCACCGGTTCCTTTCGCGCTGGCCTGTCGGTATACAGGATACAGATCTGTCTCGCCGCAAACGATAGAGACAGGTCTGTATCTTTGTCAACCGGCCGGTGTGGGTCTGCGACGCAGTGTTGGCGCTGTGCGGGAGAGGGTTGGGCATGAAACAGGCGACAGAGCCGCGCAAACCGGCGCGGGACCGCATTTTGGACACGGCGGCGGAGCTGTTTTATCGCGATGGCATCCGCGCGGTTGGCATCGACACGGTGATTGCCCGCTCGGGTGTCGCCAAGATGAGCCTGTATCGCAATTTTGCGTCCAAGGACGATCTGGTGTGCGCATATCTGGAGCGCAGCGCGCAAGGTTATGCCCGCTGGTGGCAGCGGATGGCCGAACGTCACCCGGATAATCCCAAGGCGCTGCTGAAAGGAGTGTTCGTTTCCATTGGCCATTGGATCGCCCATCCCGACTTTCGCGGCTGCCCCTTCACCAACGCGGCCACCGAGTTGCGGGATCCCGACAGCCCGGCGCGGGCGCTGGCCGTGGCGCAAAAGCGTGCGGTTCGGGAGCGGTTGCGGGCGCTGGCGGCAGCGGCAGGGGCGGACAACCCCGATCAACTCGCCACCCATCTTCAAGTGTTGATGGAGGGTGCTTACGCGGCGGCGCACACTCTGGTCATCGATGGCAACGCCGATGCGGTCGCAACAGCAGCGGCCGCGTTGATCGATGCGGCCTGCGGGCAAAACGCTCTGGAGGCAAAATGAGGTCGAAACAGCCTTGCCGCACCGGAATGCGGGGAGCAAAAGTCACACGGGAGTGATCTTATTCGGCGGCGTCGATGCGGGAACGGTCGTGCAGACCACCGTCGCGGTAGTCCTGCAAGCGGGTGGCCCGCAGACCACGCATGCCGTGGCTGTCGATCAGACGCTGCCAGGACAAAAACTCTTCCACCGACAGGGTGTAACGGCGGCAGGCCTCCTCCAGGCTGATCAAGCCGGATCGCACGCCGGTGACCACCTCTGCCTTACGGCGCATCACCCAACGTTTGGTGTTGGGCGGTGGCAAATCCTGTTCGGTCATGGGAAGACCTTCGGGGCCGATGACGGACGAATCGACCGGCTCATCCTGACCACGGTCAAGGATGTGATCACCGGGGGCGTGTTCGATGAAAGTCATGCGCGGACGCTCCAACCCAAAACTGTGCGTTCCACAAGTCCGACGGACAATTTAGGGGTAGGCGCTTAACAAATACCTAAACGATAAGGTTAACGAATGGTTCCGCGCAACAGACTTGCGTGACCGGAGAAACAAATTCGCGCACGAACGACCGTACGGTAGGGAATGGCGACGGGAGGGCCGGGGGGAGGGCAAACCCGCCCCCCGCCGCTTGAGCTACTCCAAATCCTCGAATCCGAAGCTCTCGCTTTCGTCGTCGTAGGTGAACAGCTCGGCGTAGCGCGCCCAACTGGTGATGGCGCGCAGCGTTTCGTCAGCGTAGCCGTCGCTCATGTGCGCGGCCAGCGCGGCGTGAAGCGGCCCGGCGGGCAAGCGGTGGTTGGCCGCCCGCTTCAACGCCGCGTGGATGTGGGCGGCCAGCGGCACGCGCAGCACCAGATGCTCCGCGAACAGCCGCTTGCGGTCCTCCACTCCGGATTCGGCGAACAGGCGGCCCGGTTCGGTCAGGCGGATATCGCCTTCCTCCATTTCGGCAAAACCCAACTGGTGCAGCGCCTCGGCGATGGGGAACAGGTCGTCGATCTCGTGCTGAAGCGCGGCGGCCAGATGCGGCAGGTCGGCCTTGCCGTGATAGGCGGGCGAGGCCAGCGTTTCCAGAAGCCCGGCCAGCAGGTTGGTGGACACATGCGCCAACGGTTCGGCGTAGGCCGGGGGCCGCTTGGCGTCGGGCGAGGCCGCCGACAATGGCTTGCGCGCCGTCATCAGGGCGTAGATGTCATCGACCAGGGCGCGGAAGTCCGGCTCCAGCCGGTTGCGCGGGTGGGGCAGGGTGACACGGATTTCCGCCGCCACCCGTCCGGGGTTGGAGGAAAAGACCAGGATGCGGTCGCACATCAGCACCGCTTCCTCGATGTTGTGCGTCACCATCAGGATCGATTGGATCGGCAGGCGCTGTTCCATCCACAGATCCAGCAGGTCGGTGCGCAGCGTTTCTGCCGTCAGCACGTCCAGCGCCGAAAAAGGCTCATCCATCAGCAGGATTTCCGGGTGGACCACCAGGGCGCGGGCAAAGCCGACACGCTGGCGCATGCCGCCCGACAGCTCCTTCGGATAGGCGGATTCGAAACCGGACAGGCCGATCAGGTCGATGGCCTCCTCGGTCCGGGCCTCTGCTTCCTTGGTGGGCACGCCCTTGGCCTTCAGCCCGGCCATGACGTTTTCCCACACCGTCATCCAGGGGAAGAGGGCGAAGGTCTGGAAGACCATGGCGATGCCATCGGTCGGCCCATCGACCGGCGCGCCATTGTGGCGGACGTCCCCCGCTGTCGGACGGACCAGCCCGGCGACGACGCGCAGCAAGGTGGATTTGCCGGAGCCGGAACGGCCGAGCAGCCCGACGATTTCCCCGTTCGTCAGGGTCAGGTCGACGCCGTCGAGCACGACATACTCCTGCCCCGACGGCTTGGGGTAGGCCTGACGGACGTTGGTCAGGGCGAACAGCGGGGCGGTGACGGTGGAGGTGGTGGTGTTCAGCATGACAGTGTCCTCCGGTCAGGCAAGACGCAGGCGGCGTTCGGCAAAGGCGTAGAGCGGACGCCACAGAAGCCGGTTGAACAGGATGACGAGCATGGCCATCACGGCGATGCCCAACACGATGCGCGGGTAATCTCCTTCGGCGGTGGCCTGGGCGATGTAGCCGCCCAAACCATGGGCGGTCAGGCTGGTGTCGCCCCAGCGCACGGCCTCGGCCACGATGCTGGCGTTCCACGATCCGCCCGACGCGGTGACGGCTCCGGTGATGTAATAGGGAAAGACACCGGGCAGCATCACGTCACGCCACCATTGCCAGCCCCGGATGTGGAAGTTGGCGGCGGCCTCCTTCAGATCGTTGGGGAAGGCGGCGGCCCCGGCGATGACGTTGAACAGGATGTACCACTGCGTTCCCAGGATCATCAGCGGGCTGAGCCACAGGTCGGGGTCAAGATCGAAGCGGACGATGCCGACCACCGCGACCGGAAACAGCAGATTGGCCGGAAAGGCGGCGAGGAACTGGGCGGCGGGCTGCACCGCTTCGGCCAGACGCGGGCGCAGCCCGATGATGACTCCCAGCGGGACCCAGATCAGCGACGCGGTCACGATCAGCGCCACCACCCGCAGCAACGTGGCGCCCCCCAGCAGGAAGGCGGTCCCGACGTCGTCCCACCCGGCCCCGCTGGCGATGAACGCCACCATCGTCCAGCCACACCACAGCCCGGCCACGGCGAGCACCGCGTACCATGCGCCATCGACCGTCCGATTGGGAATTTGCTTCATCCCATGCATCAGCGTCGTGGCGAGGCGGTTGGCATACAGGTGGCGGCCTGCGTCGCGCACTCCGGTCAAGGACAGCCGCCACCAGCAAGCCCTGTCCAGCAACCGCCCAAGCGGGGCAAACAGGGCGCGGAAAAAGCGGGTGCGCTGAAACAGGTCGAGCAGCCAGGATTCCGGGGCTTCCCGTCCACCGGTCAACTCGACGCGGAATTTGGCCGCCCAGGCGACCAGTGGGCGGAACAGCAACTGGTCATAGGCCAGGATCACCAGCAGCATGGCCAGAACCGCCCAACCGACCGCGTCCAGCCGCTGTTGCGCGATGGCTTCGGCCAGATAGGACCCGACGCCGGGCAGGGTGATGGTCCGGTCGCCGACGGTGATGGCTTCCGACGCGACGACGAAGAACCAGCCGCCCGACATCGACATCATCATGTTCCACACCAGCCCGGGCAGGGCGTAGGGGGCCTCCAGCGTCCAGAAACGTTGCCAGCCGCTGAAGCCGAACCCCTGCGCCACCTCGCCCAGATCGCGCGGCACGGTGCGCAGCGACTGGTAGACGCTGAACGCCATGTTCCAGGCCTGGCTGGTGAAGATGGCGAAGATGGCGGCGCATTCCGCCCCCAGCGTGCTGCCGGGAAACAGCGCGAGGAAGAACACGACGGTGAAGGAGATGTAGCCCAGCACCGGCACCGATTGCAGCACGTCCAGCACCGGGATCAGCAGCATGGCCGCCCGGCGGCTCTTGGCCGCCAGGGTGGCGTAGACGAGGGTGAAGAGGAGCGAGGCGACCATCGCCGCCAGCATCCGCAGGGTGGAGCGCAGGGCGTAATCCGGCAGCAGGCCGGGGTTGAGGTCCACCGGGGTGGCGGCGACGCTGTCCAGCGGGGCCGTCATTTCGCGGCCACCGATGGCGACCAGCGCCAGCAGACCGATGACCAGCGGCAGCGCCACCACGTCCCAGCGGTTGGGGGCGGCGTCGGTCGCCTTGACCGACACGCTCGTGTGAATCCAGACCATGGCAAAAACTCCCTTCCGCGCGCCAGTCGGGTTCGGGCGCGTTGGGCAAAGAACAGGTGTTGACGGTTTCAGGGTGAAACCGCGTTCAAATGGGCAGGGGGAGGGCGGTCAGCGACTTCGCGGAGTCGGTTCGCGCGACACGCCGCGCAGACCCATGCGAACGCGCAAGGGGCGCACGGCGAAACGGTGGGTGAGGGAAAGAATCACCACGGTTCACCTGTGATCGGTTCGGCAACAACGCCGATCCGCCGGTGAACCTGACAGGCAGGTCAGCCTAGCATCAGCGTCGTTGGCGCGGAGGAAGTAGGTCGGCTGCTTGGGCTGTCCATCTCATGCCTTCTCGGGGAACGGTGCGGTTGGGTCCGGTGCTTGAGCCGGATGCTCGCGACCACACACGTCCGCCGGTGTTGCGGTGACGTTGAAACCCGCTTTACTCCCACCATGCGGTCCGGTCAAGCCGACCGTGTGGCCTTTGTCCAAGGTGAAAAAGATTTCACGAAACGGGAAAACGACGGCGTCGTCGCGGAACAGGTCCGCGACGACGCCAAACCAGGGGTGCCATGGGAAACGCGGGTGGCCTCAATAGACCGTTGTGATTTTGGACAGCGGCACTTCGTTGCCGTTGATGGTCAGCGCGGTTTCGCCGTTCTTGTCGTTGCCGATGCCCGACACGGAGCCGAAGGTGTAGGTCGTGGCCTTCACCGTGCCGTCCTTTTGCGGGCTGACCGGGGCGATGTTCAGACGGTAAGCCCCCGGCTGCACCGCGTTGCCGTTGTCGTCCTTGAAATCCCAATTCACGACATGCTTGGTCCCGGCCGCCGTGTCCCCCTTCATCGAGCGCACGGTGCGGCCCTGGGAGTCCAGGATGTCCACGCGCACGGATTTGGCGGCGGTGTCCAACTCATAGGCCAAGGGGGCTTGGGTCATCCCCTGGGTGTATTGGAACGCATCGCCTTCGAACGCCACCGTGCGGTTGAGGTAGGCCAGATTGGTGGAGGCCGTGCTGGCCCCCTGCAGTTTCAGCAGCTTGTCCAGGCGGCTGTTGGTGCCGATGTTCTGCTCGACGTTCGCGAACTCGACCAACTGCTTGGTCATGTCGTTCGTGTCCATCGGCTTCAGCGGATCCTGGTTCTTCATCTGCGTGGTCAGCATGGTCAGGAAGGTTTGGAAATTGTCGCCCAAACCCTTGGTTGCGCTGGCGGTCTTGGCTTCGTCGGTGGTCGCGGTGTTGGTGGTGACGGTCTTCGAGCCGGTGGACTTCGTGCCCGACGCGGTGCCGAACTGGTTGATGGTCAAGTCGGAGGTGCCCATGGCGGATGTCCTTGCTGGCTCGATTGGTGCGGGCGCTGGCGGCCCAATGCGACCGAATGGGAAAAAGAAGGCGCAGGCTTAGGCCTTGATGTCCAGCCTGCCGTCGCCAACCGACACGGTGTAGGCGGCGGTCAGGCCCGGATCCTCCTCCTCCCCACCGCCGCGCAGGCCGCGCCCGCGCTTGCCCGATCCGTTCCCCGACCCGTCGGCCTGGGATTGGTTGCCCTCGCCGCGCAGACTGAAATTCAGGCTGTTGGAGTCGGTTTGCAGGCCGGCGTCCTGCAAGGCCCGCTCCAACCCCTTGCTGTCGCGTTGCAGCAGTTCCAGCGTCTGGGCCTTTTCCACCGCCACCATGGCGCTGACGCGGCCATCGGCCCCGATGTCCAGCTTGATGTCAATGCGGCCCAACTCCGCCGGGTGCAGGTTGATGGTGAATTGGTCGACCTCGTCGGCGACGTTCTTTTTGATGTGCACGGCCACCTGATCCGGCACGCCCTGTGGGGCGGCGGAGCCACGCGATGGCCGCAGGCTGGCGGCCGCTTGGGTCATGTCGAGCGAGCCGGCGGCGCGGGGCGCTTCCATCGCCGCCAGAGCGGCGTGAGTCTGGGCGGCGGTTCCGGCGTGGGCGTGGCCGGTGTCGCTGGTTGCGGCGGCGGCGGACGCTGTGGCGGCCCCGGTGAGCGCGCCCACGGCCTGGCTGTCCGCCGTGGTTTTCAGCGCGTCAAGACCCGAAGGCGTCTGGGCAGCGGTCGGCATCAGGTTCGGTGGCGGCTGGCCATCGCTGCGACCGTTTCCAGTGTCCTGCCCGGTGCCTTTGCCGCCGGTCTTGTCGCCCAACTTGGCCTTCGCCGCAGCGATGAGGTCGGCAAAGCTGGAGGGGATGGCGCTGTCGTCATCCGGCAGCGCCTGGGAGGCGCTGTCATCGGCCTTGGGGGCGACGAGCGCATCGGCCGGGTTGGCCGCGTTGTCACCGTTGGTGGCGGCTGCCGCCTTGATCGCCCCGGCAGTACCCTCACCCGCTGCACCAGCGGCTTGGGCCTTCTGGGCGTCTTGGAGTTGCGCCATCTTGGCGGCCAGTTCGGCGGCAGGGTCAAGCCCCTTGGCGGCCCCGTTGACCAGCGGCGATCCGTCCGTGACGCTGGGATCCGCGTTGGTCTTGGCGTTGGCCAGCAAGGCTGCGGCCCCGTTCATGGACAAGCTGGCCAGCAGGGTGTCGCTCGTCGGTGTCATTGCGGTTGTCACCGTTTCAGTCACCGCCAGAGTGGCGTCAGGCTCGACCGTCGTGTCGTCGCCGACTTTGGATCCCGCTTGCCCATCGCCCGCCGCGTCGGCGTCGGCCCCGCCGGTGGTGCCCTCATCCGCTGCGGCGATGGTGTCGCCGCTGTTTGCGGTTTCGCTGGTCGCGTCAGCGCTGTTGGTGGGAGCGGCGGCATCCTTGGTCGTGGGTTTGTCGGCCTTTGCCGTCGTGGCCTTGCGTTGGGCAGGGTCGTCCTTGGCGCGCACCTTGTCCGCCGCGTCGTCGCGCGCGTTGGATTTCGTGTCGGCTTTTTCAGCGCGCGGGGGGGGAGGGGCTTCCTCCTTCGGGCGCAGCGCGGCGGAATTGTCCGTGCGTGCGCGTTCGGCCCGCACCGCCTGTTGCCGTTTGGCGGCTTCCGTTCGGGCTTCAGCCCGCGCCTCTTGCGCTTGCCGGGCGGTGTCCTTGGTCAGATCGCGCTTGCGGTCTGCCGCATCGGCGATCATCCGGTCCATCATCTTGGAAAAGGCGTCGTCTTTCGCCCCGGTCCCTTGGGTTTGCGACCCTTGAAGCTGCGAGGTCACACCTTCGAAGAGGGAGGCGGCGGAGATGGTGGACTGGATGGCCATGGGGGGATCCCTCAAGACGGCTGGACGCTGACAGGCATATGCAACAGGCGGGCCAACTGCGGCGGTGTGATGGTCGGGCGATTCTGTCCAATGGCGGGGCCTTGCCATTCAACGGCGATGAGCCATGCGGCAGTTCCGGCCCGGACCCCGGCAAAAATCGCCGGGTGCAACCATCGGAACCGGCTCTTCTTGCCGCTACCGGTTCGTTCCAGACCGTCGGCTGCGCTGGTCGCCTGCGGTTTGGCCTGGGGCCGACAAAATGAAGGCCGCTCCTTGCGGTGCGGCCTTCCCGAGAGGATTCGGGAGTTTCAGCTTAGAGGATCCACAAAACTGGCGGATCACCCCCATAAGACCACACCCAAGACGTGTGTGCGCTGCGTCAAATCCAGGAGGCCGCCACGCGCAAAACGCGGATCACAGCCGTGTGTTGAGGGCGGCGGACGCCCGCGTGCCATGGGGGGGCGGGCTGTAGCCGCGCCCGCCGCCCATATGAGCGGCGTAGGCGGTGGTCGGGGCCTTTTGCGCCTTTGTGACGACACTGACCATGGTGTCCACGATGATTTTTTGCGCCGCGCTGTTCATCTGCAAAGTCTCTGCGTTCTCCGCCGTGGCGGCGTAGAGCGCGCCCGCCGCTTCCTTCAGCGCGGCCTTCAGATCGTCGGGCAGGTTGCGCATGCCCTCGCGATCGACGCGCAGGGCGCGGGACACGTCTTCATACACCAAGGCCATCGGCTGTTTCTCTTTGATGAATTGGGCCAGTTCGCTGGCGGGACGGCGCGCCTTCACGGCGGCGGTTTCCCGCTGCAGCAGGCTGGTCATGCGTCCCATCAACGACACCAGCGCCGTGGCCCGTTCCAGCGCGTTTTTCGGGAGGTTGGTGATCGGGGCCTTGGCGGGTTGGGGAAAGCGGACGTCGACCTTATCCATGGCTGGCCTCCTGGGCGCGCAAAAGCTCGTGATAGACCTGATTGGCGATGCCAAGACCGCCGCGTTGGACGACTTGCTTGCCGAACTGTTCGACCAGCATCGGCTTGAACATTTCCTCGCCGCGCCCGCCGCCAAAGGTTTCGTCGGTGCCGATGCCGTCGAACATGTGGCCCAGCATCTGGCTGACGAAGGTGGCTTCGAACTCGTTGGCGGATTTGCGGAGCTGGGCAACCTTTGCCGGGGCGATCTTGGCTTCCAGATCGGCGGTTTTTGCCTCGGTGCGGACGCCGAACCCCTCGGCCTTGGCCCGTTCGATCAACGTCGGCAGGCGGGGCGCTGCGGCGGTGGGCAGGGCGGGGGTCAGGTCCATCATATCACCTCGATCTCGGCTTGCAGGGCACCGGCGGCCTTGATCGACTGAAGGATGGCGATCATGTCCCGTGGTCCCACACCCAGAGCATTCAAGGATTGTACCAACTCTTGCAGAGTCACCCCGGAATTCATCACCGCCAGCCGATTGTTCGATTGCTCGTCCACCTGGATGTCGGTGCGCGGGACCACGGCGGTCTGACCCTGGCTGAACGGGCCGGGCTGGCTGACCTGCGGGGTCTCGGTGATGCGGATGGTCAGGTTGCCCTGGGCGATGGCGACGGTGGAGATGCGGACATTCTCGCCCATCACGATGACGCCGGACTTTTCGTCGACCACGACGCGGGCCACCTGATCCGGGGTGATGCGGAGCTGCTCGATCTCGGTGATGAGGCCGACGACGTCGCCGCGCCGGGCATCGGGCACGTTGAGCAACACCGACGACGGATCGGTCGCCTGGGCGCGGTTGCCGCGCAATTGGATGTTGATCGCGGTGGCGACCCGCTGGGCGGTGGTGAAATCGGGGTTGCGCAGGCTGAGGCGCAGCACCGGCAGTTCGGCCAACGAGAACTGGATCTCGCGCTCCACGATCGCCCCGGAGGAGATGCGCCCGGCGGTGGGAACACCGCGCGTCACGCTCGCCCCCTGACCTTGGGCGGAAAAGCCGGACACCGCGATGGGGCCTTGCGCCACGGCATACACCTCGCCATCGGCACCCATCAGCGGGGTGACGAGCAGGGTCCCGCCCAACAGGCTCTTGCTGTCGCCCATGGCCGACACCGACACGTCAATCCGCGTGCCCTGCGCGGCGTAGGCCTGGAGCGTGGCCGTCACCATCACCGCCGCCACATTCTTGGTGCGCATGTTGGTGCCGCGCGTGTTCACGCCCATCCGTTCCAGCATGCCGGTCAGGCTCTGTTCGGTGAAGGGCGAGTTGTTCAGGCTGTCGCCGGTGCCGTTCAGGCCGACGACCAGACCATACCCGATCAGCATGTTGTCGCGCACGCCTTCGACATCGACGACGTCCTTGATACGGGCCGACGCGGCTTCAACCGGCGTTGTGGGCAGGCTGACCGCCAGCAGCAGAGCGGCGGCGATGATGGTGACGGTGCGGCGCAGAACGGTGAAGGGTCGGGACAGCATGTTGCGGGCACTCCTGAACGGGCAAACGGATATATTCAAAAGCCGTGCCAGCGCGCCGGAGCGCTGCATTCCGCCATGGTCGCGCAAAAAAGCTTGTTGCTGTGCGGGTTTGTCCCATCCGGGCGGCAATTTTTGCCCGATTGCGGCAAGGCTTGACCGGGTGATAAGGTTGCATCATCTATGGTACGCGCGTTGACCGCGTCCTTCTTCTCACGCAAACGGTCGCACGGATCATGAAAGTCGAAGGCCCCGGCAAAACACGAGCCAGCGGTACGGTGCGCCGAACCGGCAAGGCCGACAGCACGGCCGGTGCCGCGTTCTCCAAGCAACTGGTTGGCGAGACCGGTGCCGCCGCCCATGGCGTCACCGCAACCGCGTCGATGAGCGGTGTTTCCGGTGTGCTCGCCTTGCAAGAGGTGGACGCGACCGACGACGCGACCGCCCGCGCCTCGCGCGGGAAAATGCGTGCGGAAGAGATGTTGGACAAGCTGGAGGAAATTCAGCACGGCCTTCTTTCCGGCACGCTCTCCAGTCAGAAGCTGGTGGAGTTGGCCAAGGTCGTCCAGTCGCGCCGCGCCCAGGTGGATGATCCGGATCTCGCCGAAATCCTGGATGAGATCGACTTGCGCGCCCAGGTTGAGTTGGCCAAACTCACCTCCTGATCATGTGGGGCCGTCTGTGTGATCGGCGGCCCTGCGCCCTGACCCTTGTGGTCCCTCCGCCGCGTGTGGGTCATCCTGGATCGCCGGATCGTGAGGTGTCGTGATCATCACAGTCACAATTCTTTTTTATTCCAACGGCTTGTTTGGTCGTTGTCCGGGCAAACCATAGGGTTGCGGTCCCGGCAAGGGCTGCCTATACTCCGCGCCGCCCGGATCACCCCTTTTCGCGTTGGATGCTCTCGGATGACGTCGTCGCTGCTGCCAGAGAACTACTCCCCGTCGGAAGACGAGGAGTTCATGAACCCGACGATGGTGGAGTATTTCCGCCGGAAGCTCGTGCGCTGGCGCGCCGAACTGCTGGCTGAATCCACTGAAACATTGAACAGCCTTCAGGAAGGCGGGATTCAGGAGCCGGATATCGCCGACCGCGCGTCGGCGGAAACCGACCGTGCCCTGGAACTGCGCACCCGCGACCGCGAACGCAAGCTGATCTCAAAGATTGACGCTGCGTTGGGCCGGATCGCCGATGGCAGCTTTGGCTATTGTGAGGAAACCGGCGACCCGATTTCGGTGCGCCGCCTCGACGCCCGCCCGATCGCGACGCTGAGCCTGGAAGCCCAGGAGCGCCACGAACGGATGGAACGGACCCAACGCGACGACTGAACAGCGGCGGCGCTCGTTCCGGAGGACATCCGTCCGGGGACGTGCGCGCCGTGTCTGTCTATGGCATGCCCATCACAACGCAACAGCGCGCGAGGACCTTCCCCGCGCGCTGTTGCGTTGTGATGGGCCGCTGCGCTTCGACAGTGCTGGTGTTCAGGCGATGATGCCATACCCCTCGCTGAACGCGGCGCGCATGTAATCGGGGCTGGCGTAGACAAAACCCTTGTCGCCCCATGCCTCCGACCAGCTGTTGCGGATGATGAAGGCCCCATCGGCCCGGTAGCCGACGATGCACACCGCGTGTCCGCCGCCCGCCGTGTCCGCGTTGTACCGAATCAGTTCGCCGCGTGCCCCGGCTTTCATCCAGGTCGAATCGACGACGAGTCGGCTGATGATCGGCCCACCGGTGGCCAACCACTTGCGCCACACGGACAGATTGACCCCAAGATTGTGGTAGCTGCGAATCTTGAAGCGCGCCGCCTTGGTGTAGAAATCCTGCGCCGTGCCCTGCCACAGCGCGCCGTGCAGCGGCAGATCGTCTTCCAGCGCGCAGCCATAGGTCCGGGCGATGTCGAGCGCGCGTTTGACCTCGGTCCCCTCCTGCTCGATGAAGGTGGTGGGGTAGCTGGTCAGCGTGTCGGTTTCCTTGTCGGCCATCCAGATGAAGCGCGCCGACAGCCGGGTGTCGAATCCGATCGCGCCCTTTTTGGTGAAGTGGTAGCGCAGCAACCCGTCCGCCGTGGCAAAGCCGACGCAGGCCCCGGTCTGGCCCTGGTTGCTGACGGTCCAATCCGGGTTGCGCAGATCCACCGAGTCCGGCAACGCGCTGGAGGACAGCGCCTGCACCGTCCCAGCGTCCAACGCCGCCTGCCAGGACCAATCGCGTTGTGGCTCGCGGGAGGGAATGCAATTCAGCACATAGGAAAGCGATTGATCGGGCATGGTCGGTGTCCGTTCTGCGGATGCGTCGTGTTGGGAATGATTCGCCGATGAAACTCCCTTGATGGTTGATTCGATTCGCCGGGCTGTAAAGAGGGTGTGTGCGTCGTGCCGCGTGGCTTGCCATCCAGACCGGCATCGGGCATCAAACCGGACACGATCCGAGGATGAGATGAGCCGTTTCACATCGCTGGAAATCTGCGCCGGAGCCGGTGGGCAGGCGTTGGGGCTGGAGCGTGCCGGCTTCGATCACGCCGCTTTGGTGGAGATCGAGTCGGCGGCTTGCGCCACCTTGCGTCTGAACCGTCCGCAGTGGAACGTCATCGAGGGCGATCTGCGGGCGTTCGACGGGCGGCCCTACAGGGGGGTCGATCTGCTGGCCGGTGGGGTTCCATGCCCACCCTTTTCCAAGGCGGGCAAACAGCTTGGGGCTGATGATGAGCGTGATCTGTTTCCCGAGGCGCTGCGCCTGGTTGATGAAATCCGCCCCCAAGCGGTGATGCTTGAAAATGTCCGGGGCCTGCTGGACGCTGTGTTCGAGGACTACCGGACCAAGGTGGAAAAACAACTGGGGCAACTGGGTTACGCGCCCGGGTGGCGGTTGTTGAACGCATCGGATTTCGGGGTGTCTCAGCTTCGCCCCCGCGTGGTGTTCGTGGGGATTCGCAAGGATCGGGCGGAGCATTTTTCCTGGCCTGACCCATCGAAAACCCAGCCTCCGACGGTTGGCGCGTTGCTGCACCCGCTGATGGCGGCCAACGGGTGGCGGGGGGCGGATCGCTGGCGGGAGCAGGCGGGCAGCATTGCGCCGACCTTGGTTGGCGGTTCCAAAAAACATGGCGGCCCGGATCTGGGGCCGACGCGTGCCAAGCGGGCCTGGGCGCTGCTGGGAGTCGATGGCATGGGGTTGTGGGACGAGGCACCGCCGCGTGACTTTGTTGGCATGCCGCGCCTGACCCCGCGCATGGCGGCGTTGATTCAGGGTTTTCCAGACGATTGGCGCTTTTCCGGCCGCAAAACGGCGGCCTATCGGCAGATCGGCAACGCCTTTCCACCGCCGGTGGCCGAAGCGGTGGCCCGGCGGATCGGGGTGGCGCTGGCGGCGCGGTCATCGCTGCGGGTGGCGTCATGACGGTGTTCGCCGAAGCCCGCCGGGCCTTCCACGCCGCCCTGCGCGAATCCACCCTCACCACCAACGCGGCGGGCGTGGTCAGCAACGCGGACAAGGACAGCGCCATCAGCAAAGCGTTGGCCCGTGGCATCGCGGAGCGGTTGGACGCGCAGACCGTTGGCGAGCGGATCGCTGGGCAGACCTCCGGCAACCAGTTTGAGGGGTTGTGCGCCGACTTCCTGCGCAACACGTTTCTGACTCTCGGGCATTTGCGCCCGGGGCAATGGGACGTGCGCCGGGTGTCCGGGCGCAACCGATTGGAAATCGCCAAGTACGAACAATACGCCCACTTGATCGCGCTGGATAACGCCGCGCGCCAGGATCCCGAATTGGCGGCGGCTTTGGGCAGCGACTACACGATCACCCCGGACATCGTTGTGGTTCGGGAGCCGGAGTCGGAGGCTGCCATCAACGTCCATGACCGTCTGGTGGATGATCGGGTGGCGACCCTGTCCAGCTTGCGCGCGGTCAATGGCGGCAAGCCGCTGCTGCACGCCAGCGTGTCGTGCAAATGGACGATCCGCAGCGATCGGGCGCAGAACGCGCGCTCCGAAGCGCTCAATCTGGTCCGCAACCGCAAGGGGCGCTTGCCGCACGTCGTGGTGACAACCGCCGAGCCGCTGCCCAGCCGGTTGGCCTCCATCGCGTTGGGGACCGGGGACATTGATTGCGTCTATCACTTCGCCTTGTACGAACTCCAGGCGGCGGTCGCTGACCTGGGGTACGACGACGCGGCGGAGATGTTGGCGATCATGGTCAATGGACGGCGTTTGAAAGACCTGTCCGATCTTCCGCTCGATCTGGCCGTTTGACCTTCCCACACCCCCGGCAGAATCCGTCCCGGCAGAAGACGCCGCCCGGCAAGAATGACCCGGACACCGCAAAGGGCCGGAGGGCGTTGCCGCCGTCCGGTCCTTTGGGGTGGATGGTTGGTGAGGCTGCCGATCAGAACGGCATGATGATGTCGTAGAGCTGCTGGCCGTAGCGCGGCTGCTGCACGTCGGTGATCTGGCCGCGCCCGCCGTAGGAGATGCGGGCCTCGGCGATCTTTTCGTAGCTCAGGGTGTTCTGGGCGGTGATGTCTTCGGGGCGGATCACGCCGGTGATCTGCAGGTCGCGCAGTTCATAGTTCACGCGGACCTCCTGATGGCCCTGGATGACCAGATTGCCGTTCGGCAGGGTTTGCGTGACCAGCGCCGCGACCTTCAGCGCGATCTTTTCGTTGCGGTCCACCGACCCCTTGCCGTCGTTGGCGGTCGAGCTGGACAGGTCGACCAGGCTGGAGGCCGAGGCCCCGGCGGGCAGGACGCGGTTCAGCGTGGCCCCTTCCAGACCGAACAGGTTGGGCATCCCGGCCTTGTCGGAGTTGGCGCGCGACCGCTTGCTTTCGTTGGCCAGCTTGGCCTGATCGTCGATGGAGATGTTGATGGTCAGGATGTCGCCCACCTTGTTGGCGCGCTGGTCCTTGAAGAAGGCCTTGGCCCCGGTGCGCCACAGCGAATTCGGGTTGCGCTCCGTCGGCAGCGGGGTCGGCATCGGCAGGCTGACGGGCTGATAGCCGGTGCGGGCCTGCGGGTCCTGGATTTGCGACATTTCCGGGGCCTTGCCGATGTCAGCGATGCGCGAGGCGGCGTTGCAGGCGGTCAGCGACGCGGCGGCGGTGGCGATCAGGGCGAAGCGCAGGGCGGTCTTGATGGTCGACATGGGAGCTTTCTCCGATCAATTCGTGGCGATGCCGGGCTTTGCCACGGCGACCAGGTTGGGACCCGCCACCGTCGCTTCGACGATGCGGTTGGATTGGGTGTTGACGACGCGGATCACGTCGCCGCGTCCGCCGTCCTGCAGCGCCTTGCCCTGGGTGCTGAGGGCCAGGACGCCGGTGTTCAGCGTGATGGTGACGAGCGCGCCCTTGTCCACCATGCGCGGCGATTGCAGATCGCGCAGACGGACCGGCTGGTTGGTGGGCACGCCGCGCTTGGGCGTCATGCCGATGAGTTGGGCGTCGGTGGCGGCGGTGTCGCTGCTGGTCTGGTCGGCGCGCACGTCCTGCCAATCGATGTCGGTCGGGCCGATCATGTCGCCGGGAACCACGCGGCGCACCAGAACCGGCACCTGGACCACGCCGAAGGCGCGGCCCGCGATGGGCAGGCGCACCACCGAGCGGGTGTTGGAGACCACGATTTCGGCGGCGAAACGACCCTGGACCGCGTTGTAGTAGAGGTTCTCGACCGCCAGACCGCCGGCACCCTGCGGGGCGCGCAGCTCGATGGCGCGGGTGTCGAGTTCCAACTGCAGCCGCCCCACCGTCACCACGCGGGCCAGCGCGTCGGACAGCGCGGCCTCGACATGGGCGACCCCATAGACCACCGCCGGAGGCTCCAGCGCGGCGGCGGACGAGACGACGCCGGGGGCGGTCAGCAGGGCGGCACCGAGGAGGAGGATGGAGAGGGTGCGGGTCATGGCGGCGGTTCCTGGGGTGAGAGCGTTGCGGCGGCGGCGTTACTTCATCTGCCCGGCTTGCTGCATCATCTCGTCGGTGGTCTTGATGACCTTGGAATTCATTTCGTAGGCGCGCTGGGCGGTGATCAGCGTCGTGATTTCCTGCACCACGTTGACGTTGGAGGTTTCCAACGCGCCCTGGGTCAGGCGGCCGAAGCCCGGCGCGCCGGGGTTGCCGGTCACGGACTGGCCCGAGGCGGCGGTTTCGAGGAACAGGTTGTCGCCGATGGCTTCCAGACCGGCGGCGTTGGCGAAGGTCGCCAATTGGAGCTGACCGACGTTCTGCGTGGCGGTCTGACCGTCCAGCTTCACCAGCACCTCGCCCGACGGGTTGATGGCCACGTCCACGGCGTTGGTGGGGATGGTGATGTTCGGCTGCACCGGATAACCGTCGGCGGTGACGATCACGCCTTCCGGCGACAGCTTGAAGTTGCCAGCGCGGGTGTAGGAGGTGTCGCCGCTGGGCATGGTGATCTGGAAGTAGCCCGAACCGTTGATGGCGACGTCCAGCTTGTTGTCGGTGATGGTCAGGTTGCCCTGTTCCAGCACGCGGGCCACGGCGGCGACGCGGACGCCCGCACCCACCTGCACGCCGGTCGGGACCACGGTCCCGGCGTCCGACGAGGTGGAGCCGATGCGGCGGAAGTTCTGGTACAGCAGGTCCTGGAACTCGGCGCGCTGCTTCTTGAAGCCGGTGGTCGTCGAGTTGGCGATGTTGTTGGAGATGGTTTCGACGTTCAGCTGCTGGGCGATCATGCCGGTGGCGCCGATGGCGAGGCTGCGCATGGTGGTGTTCCTCTTCTCTTGCGGTCGGCGATCAGGCGCTGCGGCCCAGTTTCGTGATCATGTTGCGGATGCGGTCGTTTTCGTTCTCGATGACCTTCTGCGCCGACATGTAGCTCCGCTGGATTTCGATCATCTGGGTCATCTCCACAACAGGCTTGACGTTGGAACCTTCAAGCAATCCCTGTGCCACTTTCGTGTCGGCGGGGGCGGGCTGGGGTTCCTCGTCGGAGACGTAGAGGCCGGAACCGACCTCCGTCATCAACTGCTCGTTCTTGAAGGTGACGATGCGGAGTTTCGCGACCGGGCCGAGTTCGGTGGACACCGTGCCGTCGCCGCTGACCTTCACGTCGGAGGTCCCGGCGGGCAGGGTGATCGGCTGGCCGTTGTCGGACAGCACCGGCAGGCCGCCGCCGTCCACGATCTGGCGCTGGTCGTTCATGCGGAAATTGCCGGCGCGGGTGTAACGCGGGCCGCTGGCGGTGTCGACCGCGAAGTATCCATGGCCGGTCAGGGCCAAATCCATCGGATTTCCGGTCTGTGTCATCGCGCCGACCGAAAGATCACGCACCACGGCACGGTCCTGGACGAAGCTGACCTTCTCATGCATGCCCGGACGTTCCAGGAATTCGGTGAACAGCGTCCGTTGGTTCTTGTACCCCGTCGTGTTCATGTTCGCGATGTTGTTCGAGGTCACTTCGAGCTGCCGTTGCAGAGCCATTTGGCGCGACAGAGCGACGTAAATCGAATTTTCCATCTTGCGGCCTCATTCATCACACGGGGTCAGGCGGAACCGTCCGACCGGTGAAAAGGGTATTGCATGAGGCGTGCCAACTTGCCCCAACGCTGTTTTCCGGTGGGAAGCCGGGCAAAGCGACGGGGTTCCGGCCCGGTGGGGCAGGGGGTGCCGGGCAGAAACTGCCGGGGGGGGGCGACTCTTGCCGGGTTGGACCAGGCAAAGTCATCCCGTTCCCGCTCCACGCCGGACGGCGTGCGGGTGTGGGCGGAGTCCGGGCGTGGCGGAGTTCCAGCGGTTGCGGTCTGGTCGGACGTTGCAGGCAACGCGTGACCGGGGCGCACCGGGAGTCCGGGTGGCACGAAGGTCCGGAACCTCCCACTCAAAAATCATGCCGACTCGGGAAAGGCGCTGTGGAATCCACAGCTTCCCCAGTGGTCGAGGGCGCATCGAAAGGAGTTGTTAACTATCCCGACGTAGGGTCGGAGGAATCATGCGGGAAGGTTCCCCGCGCGCGACCTCGCCCCAGGCAGGCCCCAGACACGCCCAGGAATTCATGGCCGAACACGACGCTGGCGAAAACGCGACCGATGGAATGCCGCGCAAGAAATTCAGCGGCAAGAAACTGGTCCTCTTCGTCATTCTCCCGCTCGTGCTGCTGATTGGCGCAGGCGCGGGGGTGTTTTTCTCCGGCCTGCTCGACAGCCTGCTCGGCAAGAAGGAGGAGCACGCGGAAGAAGCCCACCCGCCTGAACCGGTCGGTCCGGATCCGCACGCGGCTCCGATCTTTTACGACCTGCCCGACATGCTGGTGAACCTGAACAGCGCGGGCAAGCGTCCGGCTTTTTTGAAGATCAAGATTTCGATCCAGGTGTCGAAGGGCGAGGACATTCCGGCGATCGAGCACGTGTTGCCGCGCATCATCGATAATTTTCAGGTTTACCTGCGCGAGCTTCGGTTGGAAGATTTGCGGGGGTCGGCGGGAATGTACCGCCTGCGTCAGGAGTTGCTGTTGCGCATCACCGCCGCCGCGCATCCGGTGAAGGTGAAGGACGTGCTGTTCAAAGAGATGCTGGTCCAATAGGAACGGTGGGGTTGGTGCAGCGGGGCGTGTCATGAGCGACACCGAACAACTGAGCGAGGAAGAACGCCTTGCCGCCGAATGGGCGGCGCTGGCGGAGGACAGCGGCGACGTCGGCGACATGGGCGGCGGCGGCGGTGGGTCCACGCGCGTTCTGAACCAGGACGAGATCGACAGCCTGCTGGGCTTCGACCAGGGCGGTGCCGGAGACGGGGAAAACTCCGGCATCATGGCGCTCGTCAACTCGGCGCTCGTCAATTACGAACGTCTGCCGATGTTGGAGATCGTCTTCGATCGCCTCGTCCGCATGATGTCCACGTCCCTGCGCAATTTCACCTCCGACAACGTCGAAGTCAGCCTGGATCAAATCTCGTCGGTCCGTTTCGGCGATTACCTGAACTCGATCCCGCTGCCCGCCATGCTGTCCGTCTTCAAGGCGGAGGAGTGGGACAATTACGGCCTGATGGTCGTCGATTCCGCGCTGATCTATTCCATCGTCGACGTGCTGCTGGGCGGTCGGCGTGGCACGGCGGCGATGCGCATCGAAGGCCGCCCCTACACCACGATCGAACGCAACCTTGTGGAACGCATGGTCCATGTGGTGCTGTCCGACCTGTCCGCCGCCTTCGATCCGCTGTCGCCCGTGACCTTCCGGTTCGACCGGCTGGAAACCAACCCGCGTTTCGCCACCATCGCGCGGCCCGCCAACGCGGCGGTGCTGGTCAAGCTGCGCATCGACATGGAGGATCGCGGCGGGCGTCTGGAACTGATGATCCCCTACGCCACGCTGGAGCCGGTTCGCGAACTGCTGCTCCAGATGTTCATGGGTGAAAAGTTCGGCCGTGACTCGATCTGGGAAACCCACTTGGCCTCGGAACTGATGGTGACGGACGTCGATCTGTCCGCCGTGCTGGACGAGGTGACGATGACGCTGCACGACGTGCTGAACTGGCGCGTCGGCACCCGCATCCTGTTGAACGCCACCCCCGACGGGGCCATCGAGCTGCGCTGCGGCGACGTGTCGATGTTCCAGGGGCGGATGGGCCGCAAGGGCGGGCACATCGCCGTGCGGCTGGAAAAGGAATTGCCCAAGCAGGAGGTCATGCGGCTGTGAGTCCACTGATCTCTCTCATCATCGATCTGGTGCTGGTCGGGCTGTTGGCGGCGACGATCGCCTACGCCATCATCCTCAACAAACAGATCGTCAAGCTGCGCGAAAGCCGTGGCGAGTTGGCCGAATTGATCCAGGGGCTGAACGACGCCATGGGCAAGGCCGAAGGTGGCGTGCGCAACCTGAAGAAGACCGCCGCCGACACCGGCGAGGATCTGCAACGCACCGTCACCAAGGCGCAGACCCTGCGCGACGAGCTGGAATTCATGATCGAGGCGGCGGACGCGCTGGCCACCCGTTTGGGATCGGTTGGCGACCGCGATGGCGGACGCGGTGCGGCTGTGGCTCGGACCAACCCGGTCAAGCCGCCGCTGGCGAGTCGCCCGGCTCCGCGCCCACTGCCGATCGAGATGCACGACGACGACCACGACGCGGCCCCACCGCCCGCCCGTTTGGATCCGCCGCGCCGCACTGCACCGCCGCCGTTGGTTGCGGAATCGCGGGAACCGGCCCCGCGTGAGCCGGTGGCCCGTGATGGTGAAAGCCTGTCGCGCGCCGAACGCGAACTGCTCCAGGCGATTGAAAACGCAGGGAAGGGGATGGGATGAGCGGGGATGGAATGACCGACGCGCAGAAGACCATCGCCGACTTCGCCGCCCGTCTGGCCGCAAAGGGAGCGGCGCAGGACGCCGCCGCCGCTGCCGCCCGGGCCAGGACGGAGGAAAAGGTCGTCATCCGTCCGGCGGGGGCCGCTCCCACCGGGGTGCGCGTGTCCGCGTCCGCCCAAACCGCCGCGCAGGCATCGGCGGTGCCGACGCCCAACGCTCCGGCGGTGGTGCCTGCGGGAAGTCGGGCCGGGCTGCCAGCCCGCGCCGGAGCCACCCGGCCGTCCGCCAAGGGCGGCAAAACGGGCAAGGGAAAGGGTGGCAAGGCGCGCGTCGCCGCTGCGCCCCGCCGCCCGCTGATGGAGGTGGTGCGCGGCTGGACGAAGGATGTCCGCTTCCGTCTGTTGCCGGTGACGATCTTCGTGGCCGTGCTGATGCTGGGGGTCCGGGTGGGCGATGTGTGGCGGATCGCCACCCGCGACGCGCAGTTGCCGGATTTTCCCGCCACCATGGCGCAGGGGCAGCAACCCCCGCCGCCCAACGGTGGCAAGCCGCCCGTCGACCCCAAGGCCCCCCCGCCCAAGGCGACGACCGCACCCAACGCCCCGCCGAACCCGGCGAAGGATGGCCCGCCGCCCGCCGCTCCGGCCCCGGGAGCGCCCGCCGCCGCGAACGCGCCGTTGGGTCCGATCACGGACCAGGAGCTGTTGCAGCATTTTGCCGAACGTCGGGCCGAAATTGAACGACGCACCAAGGAACTGGAGCAGCGCGAGGCGCTGCTGACCGCAGCGGAAAAGCGCATCGACCAGAAGGTCGCGGAGATGGAAAAGGTCCGCGCCGACATTCAGAAGCTGATGAACCAGGGCGATGAAAAGCAATCGACCCAGTTGGAAAGCCTGGTGCGGATCTACGAAACGATGAAGCCCAAGGAGGCCGCCCGCATTTTCGAAGAGCTGGAAATGCCGGTGCTGCTGGGGGTGATCCAAAAGATGAAGGAAGCCAAATCCGCCCCGATCCTGGCGGCGATGGATCCGGTGAAGGCCAAGGAAGTGACCTCCGCCCTGATCGAACGGCGGGTTCCGGTCACGGCGACCAAATAGGGGCTTTTGCCGGCACAAACGACGGCCCATACAAACGACGGCCCATACGAACGACGACGGGGCGGAACCGGCTGGGTTCCGCCCCGTGTTGGTTTCGGATCGTGGTGGAAGGGCGGGCGTGGTTACGCGGCCTGCGCGTGCAGGCGGGCGCTCATGTCGTCCAGGACGCCTTGCGCCTCGCGCAGTGCCCGTTCCGCGTGGGCGCGGGCGGTTGGCCACGCGTCGTCATCGGCCTGATGCGCGGCTTCGATGCGGGCGGCGGCGCGGTTGCGCAGCCCGCGCAGACTGTCCAGGGCACGCTCCAGCGGTTCGCGCCCGGTGATGTCGCGGCTCCTGCCGTCGAAACGTTCGACGGTGGTTCGCAGATCGTTCATCTGGTTGGTGATGGTGGTGAGTTGGACGCGCGCGCGGCTGTCGAACGCGTCTCGTTCTTGTTGGTTCATACCCGTTGGTCCTCTCCTGTCGCTCCCCTGTCGATGCTTTTCGGATGGATCGCCTGTGGTCGGGTGATCCGCAGCGCAAGGAAGGCTGAACGGCGGGTGTGATTCCACGCCGCGTTTTGCTTTGCTCTTCCATGTCGGGTGTACGACCCTGTTCGGGAAGATCCGTGCGCTCAAAAAAGCAGACCGGGCCGACCAAATCCCATTCGGGAGAACCCGAACAGGACAGCCATAGCCCGGTGTCGCAAGGGATTGTTCTTGGTTTTGAGTGCGTTTCCTCTTCGACCGGTTGATCCGGTTCGGCCCCTTGATACCCCGTGATGATGTCACGGTGGTTGTTTTTTCTTTAAGCTTTTGTGCACCAAGCGGGCAGGCTGGTCAATCCAACCTATTTCATAGGGCGCTGTGTTTTTTGCCGCAGCCAAACGTCATGCCGCGTCACAGCACAGCCGATCCCGCAGGTTATTCCGCCGCGACGCTGTAGGCCGGTTGGGCGTTGCGGTCCGGCTGGGCGCGGCGGCGGGCGCAGGTGGCGCGGTGTTCGGCGGTCATCGCCCGCAGGGTGGGAACGCATTTGCCGCACTGGACCTGACAACCGTGCTGGCGGAACACCGCCGCCGGGGTGGTGGCCCCATTGTCCAACGAGGCTTGGACCTTCCGTTCGTTCAGCGCGTTGCAGATGCAAACGTACATCGGATCCTCGGCGTCAATCGGAGTGGCGTCAATCGGCCGACGGGTGGTCGGCGGGCGGTTGGCGTCGCTGTCGCGTGGCTGGCCTCAGATGTAGTGAGAGTGCGAATCGTTGTCAACCAAACAAATGCGAATGGCTCTCACAATCAAGCGTGCGCGTCGCTTCGCCGCAGGCGGCGGCAAAGGGTGGGGGACGCGCTTTCCTGAGCGCTCGTTCGTTCCCGCTCTTGCATTCCGGCGCGCTCGGCGGTAGCCCGTGGGAATGAACGACCTCACCGACGCCCCCGCCACCGCTCCCGCCCCGATTCCGCTGGGGCAGACCATCTATCTGGCCGCCGACGGCTTCGTTGATGATCTGGTTGCCGAGTTGGGCGATGTTGCGCAGGTCGATGGCCGTCTGGTCTTTGCCGATGGCCCGGCCCGGCCCGCCGCCTGGGCGCAAAACATCTGGTTCGACCCGGTGAAAATTGAAATCCCGTCGATCAAGGGCGGAGCAAAGGCGTTGCGCGGGATTCAACGCAATTGGGCGCTGTGGTCGCAGCGGCACCACCGCCGCGCCTCGCTGATTCAAGAAAATCTGCCGCACGTCTCGTCCAAGCCGGTGGAGTTTCCATCCGCGTTGCCGACGGCTCCCCTGGGGTCCTGGACGCTGCTGGACGAATCGACCATCGTGGCGGCGGCGCGCTGCTCCAGCCCCTACCGTCACGGTGAAATCCCCTTCATCGAAAACCGCACCGCGCCGCCCAACCGCGCTTATCTGAAGCTGTGGGAGGCGTTGACCCTGTTCGGGGAGCAGCCGGGGCCGGGCGACCGCTGCCTGGATCTGGGGGCCTGTCCGGGGGGGTGGACCTGGGTGCTGCACGAGTTGGGGGCGTCGGTGGTCAGCGTGGACAAGGCCCCGCTCGATCCCGCCATCGCCCGCTTGCCGCGCGTCGAGATTCGCCAGGAAAGCGCCTTTGGCCTGAAGCCGCAGGATGTCGGTCCGGTCGATTGGCTGTGCTGCGACGTGATCTGTTACCCGACCCGGCTGTTGCGGCTGGTGCGGGACTGGATGGACAGCGGTCTTGCCAAACGCTTCATCTGCACCCTGAAATTCCAGGCGGCGACCGACCATGAGACCGCGCGTGCCTTTGCCGCCATCCCGGGCGGGCGTGTGCTGCATCTCAGCCAGAACAAGCATGAACTGACCTGGATGTGGCCCGCCCGCTGACGGCGGGCACCCTCACGCCCCGGCGAGCGCCTGCTCGATGTGGGGGCGCAGCAGCAGCGTGGCGGCCCGGCCAAGCTCCACCGCTTCGGCAGCCCGGTCGAAGTCCAGAATGCCGATGTGCCCGAGGCGCGGCGCGATCAGCGCGTCGGGCGGTTCCCCGGCCAGACGCGACCGGGTGATCCGGTCCTGCATGATGTCGATGGACCCGGCCATCACCTCCAGCGCGTTGGGGGTTGGGCCGTGCGACTGATCAAGCTGTTCGGCCAGAAAGCGGGTGCGCTGGTTGGGCTTGCGCCCCAGCCATCCGGCGACCTGATCGGTCAGTTGCGTGATGGCGGGTGGCAGCGCCTCCGCCACGCTGCTGGCGGGGGACGCTTTGCCCTCTGGCCGACGGCCAAGCCACGTGCGTTCGCTGTTCAGGTTGACGGCGATGACCACGTCCGCCCCCAACGCCCGGCACAACGACACCGGAACCGGATTGACCAGAGCGCCATCGACCAACCATTGCCCATCGCGCGGCACGGCGGGGAACAGGCCGGGCATGGCGGCGGAGGCGAGAACGGCGGGCAGCAGGGGACCGTCGCGCAACCACACCTCCCGCCCGGTGGACAGATCGGTGGCGGCGGCGGCGAAGGGAATCGGCAGATCCTCGATCCGCACATCGGTGCGTTCGTTCAGAAAGGGGTCGATCGCCTTTTCCACCGCGACCAGCCCGCCCCGGCGAAAGGTGAGGTCGATGATCCCCAGCATCCCCAACCAGCCCATGCGCTGCGCCCAGTCCTGAAGCGCGTCCAACTGGTCGGTGAGGTGCGCTGCCCCCACCGCCGCGCCGATGGAGGTGCCGCACAGGATGTCCGGCTTCACGCCCATCTCCTGCAACGCGCGCAGGACGCCGATGTGCGCCCAGCCGCGCGCCGCGCCACTGCCCAACGCCACGCCGACCTTGATGCCCATGCCCCTATCCCCGTTGCGGTTGCGGTCATGCCCGCTTCGGTTATGTGGGAGCGCGAACGCGTGTGGGGAAGGTGATGCAATTCTGCATCATGTGGCGGAAAGGATGCGGGGGGCTGGAATCCGCGTGATTCCACAGGATCCGCCGCGTGCAATTTGCCGTACCATCAAAACCAGAGACGCGCAGGGGGAGGGGGCGATGGCCACCCATGCTTCATCAGATCAGACTTCGGTCGGTCAACCGGCACCAGGAATGGTGTCGTCGGGATTGCGCAGCTTCCGCCGCGACTGGGACCGATGGTCGCCAGCGGAAAAGGCCTGCGCCCTGACCGCGCTGGCGTTGGTCGCCTTTCTGTTGGGAGTGCCCGTTTCGGTTGCGGTTCTCTGATGCGTTGACCGGCATCGGTTGGCCGACCGAGCGTTTCTTTACTGGCTCTTAACCCTCCCAATTTAGGTTAAGACAGCTTGAACGGATCCTTGACGGCAGTGAGCGCCGCGTTGCGGCTGGAACGCGGATGGTTCCGGTCGCCCGTGGGGCAAAGGGCGGTCAGGGGTACGGTTTCCGACACGGTGATCGCCGTCGCAACGCCCTCTCGCCGGACACGCCCATGACCTTTTCCGCCCAATCCTCCGTGACGGAGCAGAAGCTCCTGAGACAGCGCCTTGATGTCGCCTTTGCCGAGGCCGCTCAACCCCTCTCGCGCGACGAGGTGACGGAGATCGTCCGGTCGATCCTGGGCAGCATGGACGGCGACATTTCCGCGACCGACCTGCGCCTGTACAAGGAGGTCGTCGATCTCGCGAAATACATCGAGAACGCCAAGCAGGAACTGGCGTCCCTCCAGCCCGAAGAGATCCGGGACGAACACATCCGCAGCGCCACGGACGAGTTGGACGCCGTGGTCGGGGCGACCGAAAAGGCGACCTTCGCCATTTTCGACGCCTGCGACGCCATCAGCGCAGTGGCCGGAACGACGGACGCCGACACCAGCGCCAAGCTGAACGACCAGATCACCAAGATCTTTGAGGCCTGCAACTTCCAGGACATCACCGGCCAGCGCATCACCAAGGTGGTCCGCACGCTCAAGCACATCGAGAGCAAGGTCGACATGATCGTCGCCGCCTTCGGCAGCGAGGTCCGCAAGAACCACGCCCCCCGCTTGGCCAAGCTGGCGGCGGAGGACGCGGCGAACGCCCCGCCGCCGGTGGTTCCGATGAGCGAGGAGGAAGCCGACAAGCAGCTTCTCCACGGGCCGCAGATGCCCGGCAACGCCATGGACCAGGACGAGATCGACCGCCTGCTGGCGAGTTTCGATTGACGTTATGCTGGCCGACAAACCCAGCCCCGGCGCGTCCGGTTCAGCCGCTACGCGCACGGTCCGGGCGGTCGTGCCGCACAACCCGAACAACGGCACGATCGTTCTGTTGTTGTCGTTGTTCCTGTTGCTGCTGGTGTTTTTCATCGTTCTGAACGCCCAGTCGGTGCAGACGGTGCAAAAGGTGAAGGCGGCGGCGGCCTCGCTGGAAAAAAGCTTTCCCAATTTCGTGATCGACCCGCGCCTGCGCGATGGCACCGATGTGGTCGCCTCCCGCGCGGGCACGGTGTTTGCCGTGCAGCGGTTGGACGGCGTGGGCAGCCTGTTCGCCACCGCCATCGCCGTGGCCCAGGTGGAGATGGTGACACCGGGCCGCCTGCTGGAGGTCCGGCTGCCCGCCGACGATCTGTTCCTGCCCGATTCGGTGGCGTTGCGGCCTGACCGCCAAGGGCTGTTGGACCGGGTGGTGGACGCGTTGCGGGACTCGCGCCAGGGCGAGCGGCTGGAACTGGAAGCCCTGCTGGGTATCGGCCCCACCGCTGGCCCCAGCCAGGCCCCGGGGCCGGTCGCGCGCGCCGGAGCGCTGGCGCGCGCGTTGATTGGTGATGGCGCACCCACCCGCGCGGTGACGATTGGCATCGAACGCGGCGTGCCGGGCGGGGTGCGGCTGCTCTTCACCTTGCGGTTGGCCGACGAGCCGTCGCCGCGTCGCGCCGTTGGGCGGGGGGAGCGGCGATGATCCGCATTCCAGGGCGCGGTCAACCGGGGCAGGGTGGGGGTGGCCATGATCCGGGCGGCCATCGCAAGACGATGTGGCTCATCAGCTTCACCGACCTGATTTCCTTGCTGCTTGCCTTCTTCGTTCTGATGTATTCGATGAGCGAGCCGGAGTCGCAGCGCTGGACCCGGTTGGCCCGTGGCTTGGCGGAGACGATCCCCGCCGCGCGGTCCACCGCCACCACGCCGTCGGACCGGCCCGCCGACCCGCGCGCGGCCTTCAACGCCCAGGCGGTGGAACCGCGCGCGGCGGCGGTGGATGTGAATTATCTGGGCGCTCTGCTGCGCGGCCAGACCGCCGCCAACGCCGAGTTGGCGGGGGTGGAGGTGCGGGGGGAAGATGACCGGGTGGTGATCGGCCTGCCGGGGGATCGTATGTTCGATCCGACGGGGGCGGCCTTCACCAACGATGGCCGACGCATCATCTTTCTGTTGGGCGCTGTGGTCGGGCGCATCGGCAACCGGATCGAGGTGGTCGGCCACGCCGAACGCGAGGATCCAACCGGTGGTGCGGCGTGGGAGCGGGCCTTGACCCGCGCGGTGGCGGTGTCGGCCGCGCTGCGCGAAACCGGCTATCGGCGCGAGTTGGTGGCCCGTGCGGTGATGGCGGTGGAGGAGTCGCCCAGGCCGGGGCCGGTGGTCCCAGGGGTGACGGCTGCCGTGGTCACGCCGGTGAACGCGGCCGGTCGGATACGGGTGGACATTGTGGTGCGCGAGGAAGGGGCGGATTGAGGTGACGGGGCGGTTGGGAACAGGTCGGCGGCGCAGGCTGTGCGGCGTGGTGGCGGCGGTGGCGCTGATGGCGGCCCCGTCGGTGTCGCTGCGCGCGGCCACCGTGCCGGTGCGCGCCTCCGCCCATCCGGATTTCGGGCGGATGGTGTTTGATTGGCCCTCTTCGGTCGATTTCACCGCGCGCATCGACGGCAACCGACTGGTCATTGCCTTCACCCAACCCATCGACGCCCCGCTGGACCGGGCGGTGGCCGCCTTGCCCGACTACCTGTCGGCGGGGCGGGTGGAGAGCGATGGCAAAACCGTTTCCTTTGATCTGAAGCGCCCGGTCACGCTGAAGAGCTTCCGCAGCGGCAAATCCTCCGTGGCCATTGATCTGGCTCCGGCGGCGACCGCACCGGCACCCGCAACGCCCGCCGCATCACCCGGTTCCCCCGCACCGGCGGCGGACAAGCCGGTGCCGCAAGCCGGGCGGGTGGCGGTGCGCGCCGCCGATCAACCCGACGCCACCCGTGTGACCTTTGAATGGCCGGGGCCGGTCGATTACACGATGACGCGCGACGGCGCGGCGGTGACGCTGACGTTCGACAAGGGGGGCACGCCCGATCTGGCCCAGGCGGCGCGGGCGACCCTGCGGAACGTCCGAAATCTGGAATCCTTCCGTCAGCCGAACGGGGCGCTGGCTGTGACCTTTGCCGCGCCGCAGGATGCGGAGATCAAGGAGAGCAAGAACGGCAAGACGGTCACGCTGGACGTGATGAACGCCGGAACGCGCAAGGGCGCGGACAGCACCGCCAAGCCCGGGGCCACGCCGCCCGCGCCCGCCACACCGCCCGCTGCCGCCAAACCCGCAACGCCAACTCAGGCCCCGACCACCCCGGCGGCGACGGCACCGGCTCCGACCACCCCCGCCGCCGCACCCACTGCCGCATCGGCCGAGGTGAAACCAGCGCCCGACGCGGCTGGGGCGGAGGCCAAACCCACCCCGCCGCCGGGGCCGAAAGGCCCGGTGTTGACCTTTGAGACCGGGGGGCCGTCCTCCATCGCCGTCTATCCGCGCGCGGGGCAGCTTTACATCGTCTTCGACCGTCCGATGCCGATCGGGGCGGGCAAAGTCACCGGGCCGGGCGCGGAGCTGATGGGCAACGTCGAACCGGTTCCGGCCACCGGCGGCAGCGCCTTCCGCACCAAGATCGGCCCGATGGTGTGGCCAGCGGTGGAGCGCAAGGGGACCACCTGGACCATCGCGTCCTCTGGCCGTCCGCCCAACATGTCGAGCGTCAATGATTTGCGGATCGACGCCGAGCCTGATTTCCTGCTGGGCGCGCGCCTGCTGGTCCGTGCGCCCGACGCGGCGACGGTGGTGCAACTGTCCGACCCGGATGTCGGCGACCGGGTCCAGGTGATCCCCTTGCCCAGTCCCGGCTTGGCGGTGGCCGAGTCGCGCCGTTAT
The DNA here is from genome assembly GCF_003966125.1 of Azospirillum griseum. Taxonomy (GTDB): domain Bacteria; phylum Pseudomonadota; class Alphaproteobacteria; order Azospirillales; family Azospirillaceae; genus Azospirillum; species Azospirillum griseum. The sequence goes on along the minus strand of NZ_RXMA01000001.1, from coordinate 64,883 downwards.
CCCGATCTGGAGGTGATGCCGTCCTTCCAGGGGGTGGTCATCCGCCCGATCTCCGACAATGTGACGGTGCGCCCGGTCAAAGAGGGGGTGGAAGTGACCTCGGCGGGGGGGCTGCACATGTCGCCCGCCGCCGATGCGGGCAACCCGGCCATCGCTCAGGCGGCCTCATCGCCCAGCCAACCGGCGGCCCCCCAGCCGGTCCCCGCCCAGATGGCGGCCCCGCCCGGCCCCCCGGCGGGGTTGGCGATGGACGGTCCGAAGACCGCCCCGCTCCAGGGGCGTCGCCTGTTCAATCTGCCCGCCTGGAAGCATGGCGATTTGGATCATTACACGGAGGCGCGGCAGGACCTGCAGCTGGCCGTGGTCAACGCCCCGGAATCGGAACGGGCGAAGGCGCAGCTTGATCTGGCCCGGTTCTATTTCGCCAACGGTTTCGGGCAGGAGACGTTGGGGATGCTCGACGTGCTTCAGCAGAATCAACCGGATTTGGAAGGGTGGCCGGAATTTCGCGCCCTGCGCGGGGCCGCGCGGGTGCTGACCGGTGATCTGGCCGGGGCGGAGGCCGACCTCACCGTCCCCAGCCTTGCCACCAACCCGGAAGCGGCGCTGTGGCGGTCCGCCATTGCGGCGGACAAACGTGATTGGCCGACGGCGATCAACGGGTTCAAGGCGGCGTCGGCGATCCTCAGCTCCTACCCCGATCCGATGATCGGCAAGCTGGGTTTGCGGGCGGCGGAAGCGGCGCTGGAAACCGGCGACACCAACAACGCCAAACGCATTCTCGACCGGATCATCGAGCGCGGTGGCCCGGATTCGGAAGACCGGCCCGATCTGCAATATCTGCGCGGTCTCTATTACGCCCGCACCGGTGAGACCGACCGCGCGCGCGAGCAGTTGAAGGCGGCGTTCGACAGCTATGACCGACTTTACCACGCCAAGGCCGGGTTGGCGTTGACCAACCTGGATTTGGCCGAAGGCAAGATGTCGGCCACGGCGGCGGCGGAGCAGTTGGCCGGTCTGACCTTCACCTGGCGGGGCGACGATCTGGAAATGCAGATCCGCTCCCGGATGGGCGAGGTGCTGATTGCCGGCGGCAAATACCCCGAAGGCTTCAACACGATGAAGGAAACGGCGGCTCTGGTCGCCGATACCCCGCGCGCCGAGGCCATCACCAAGGACATGTCGCGCATTTTCGCCGATCTGTACAAGGATGGGGCTGCCCGCCTGCCGACGTTGGAGGCGCTGAAGCTCTACGACCAGTTCCGCGAGCTGACCCCGGTGGGCGAGGCGGGCGACGAGATCATCCGGCAACTGGCCGAACGGCTGATTTCCATCGATCTGCTGAACCGCGCCGCCGACCTGTTGCAACATCAGGTGGAGTTCCGCCTGTCAGGGTTGGACAAGGCACGGATCGGCACCCGTCTGGCGTCGGTCCGCCTGCTCGACAACAAGCCGGAACAGGCGCTTCAGGCGCTGGAGATGTCGAACGTTCCCGGCATCCCCGCCGATCTGGCGGCGGAACGGCGGTTGATGCAGGCCAAAGCGCTGTCCGAACTGAACAAGGGCGATGATGCCCTGCTGTTGCTGGCCGACGACGACGGTGCCAACGCCAACCTGCTGCGCGTTGACATCGCGTGGCGTGGCCAGAAATGGGAAGCGGCGGCGCTGGCGCTCAACAAGATCATCGGCCCGCCGCCACTGCCGGGCAAGGCGCTGGATCCCGCCGTGTCGCAACTGGTGCTCAACCGGGCGGTGGCGCTGGCGCTGGCCGGGGATGGGACCGGCCTCAACCTGCTGCGCAAGGATTTCGAAGCGGCGATGAAGGGCGGCCCGAACGAGGACGCCTTCCGCGTGCTGACCCGGCCCGAACAGGCGCTGGGGCTGGTTGACGTCAGCACCATCCGGTCCCGCGTGGCCGAGGTCGAGCTGTTCCAGAAATTCCTGAAGAACTACCGGGGCAAGGCACCCGCCAAGCCGACGAGTTGAGGACCGTGGTTGCCGTCGGGGGACGACGCGTGGCCGTCCCCCACGGCGACCGGACCGGCGAACCGGCTACAGTTGCACCTGCGTTCCCAGCTCCACCACCCGGTTGGGCGGCAGCTTGAAGAAGTCGGTCGCGCTGACCGAGGTGCGGGCCATCAGCACGAACAGCTTTTCCCGCCACAGCGCCATTTGCGAATTCATCTGCGGAATCAGCGTCTCGCGACCCAGGAAGAAGGAGGTCGCCATCACGTCGAATTCCAACCCGAACGCTTTGCACAGACGCAACGCCTTCGGGATGTTCGGTTCCTGCGAGAAGCCGTAGCGCACGGTGATGCGGTAGAAGCCCTCCGCCAGCCCTTCCACCAGCACGCGGTCCTTGGCGGGCACGCGCGGCACGTCGTCCACCAGCACGGTGACGAAGACCACCCGCTCGTGCAGCACCTGATTGTGCTTCAGATTGTGCAGCAGGGCGATCGGCACGGTGTTGGAACTGGAGGTCATGAAGACCGCCGTTCCCTTCACCCGGTGGATGTCGGTCGATTTGGCCTGACGGCGGATGAAGGCGTCGAGCGGCAGGGATTCTTCGGCCAGACGGCGGCTCAACACCGCGCGGCCGCGCCGCCACGTCGCCATCAGGCCCACGGTGATCGCGGCGATGACCAGCGGGACCCAGCCGCCATGCGGGATCTTCACCGCGTTGGCGGCGAAGAAGGAGAGATCGACCGCCAGGAACCCGGCCCCCAGGGCCAGACAGACCGGAACCGGCCAGTTCCAACGGCGGTGCGCCACCACCAGGGCCAGCATGGTGGTGATGATCATGTCGCCGGTCACGGCGATGCCATAGGCCGATGCCAGCCGGCTGGACGATTGGAACACCACGACCAGCCCGATGATGGCGATCAACAGGCCCCAATTGGCGCGGGGGATGTAAATCTGCCCCTCCTCCTCGCTGGAGGTGTGGCGGATGTGCAGGCGCGGGCACAGGCCCAACTGCACCGCCTGACGGGTCAGCGAGAAAACGCCGGAGATCACCGCCTGGCTGGCGATGACGGTGGCCATGGTGGACAGGGCGATCAGCGGGTACAGGCCCCATTCCGGGGCGAGCAGATAGAAGGGGCTGCGCACGGCGGTCGGGTCGCTCAGCAGCAACGCGCATTGCCCCAGGTAATTCAGCAGCAGGGCGGGCAGCACCACCCCCAGCCACGCCAGTTGGATGGGGAAGCGCCCGAAATGGCCCATGTCGGCGTAGAGTGCTTCGCCGCCGGTCACGGCCAGCACCACGGCCCCCAGCACCAGGAAGCCGATCCAGCCGTTGGTCTGGAAAAACGCGATGGCGTAGCGCGGATCAAACGCCGCCAGCACGCCCGGTTGCTGCGCGACCTGGATCAGCCCCAAGCCGCCGATGGTCAGGAACCAGGTGATCATGATCGGGCCGAACAGCGCGCCCACCCGCGAGGTGCCGTGGCTTTGGATGGCGAACAGCAGGATCAGGATGACGACCGTCACCGGAACCACCACCGATTCCAGCGCCGGTTCGGCCACCTCCAACCCCTCCACCGCCGACAGCACCGACATGGCCGGGGTGATCATGCCGTCGCCGTAGAACAGCGAGGCCCCGCACAGCCCCAACGCCGTCAGCAGCGTCAGCTTGCCGGTGGACACCGCCCCCGACGATCCGCCGCTGGCGGATTGCGAGGCGTGGGTGGCCAGCGCCAGCAGGGACAGGATGCCGCCCTCGCCCTTGTTGTCCGCCCGCATCACGAACAGCACGTATTTGACGGTGACGACGATGACCAGCGCCCAGAACACCAGGGACATGATGCCCATGACGTTGGTGGGGGTCAGCGGCAACGCGTGTTCACCGCCGAAGCATTCGCGCAGGGTGTAGAGCGGGCTGGTGCCGATGTCGCCGTACACGACGCCAAGCGCACCGAGCGTGAGCGCCGCCAGCTTGCCGTGATCGGTCTGGGCGGCTTTCAATGTTGTGTCTGACATGCGTGGAGTGTGGTCCGTGAGTGGGACAGCGAAGCCTCAAGCGGGAAGACCGGCACCGGCGCGGCCCACCGGGCAAAGCGGGGCCACGATTCCCGTCATACGCGTTTCCGCCGCGTGATGCCAGCGTCGCCTTGCAACGCCGTCCTCCCGCGCGCGGGCTGCGACGAAGTGCGCGCCCTACAAGGTGCCGAAGCTGCGCGCCAGCGATCCGGCGATCAGATACCAGCCGTCCACCAGCACGAAGAAGATGATCTTGAACGGAATCGCCACCATGGTCGGCGGCAGCATCATCATGCCCATCGACATCAGGATCGATGACACCACCATGTCGATGATCAGGAAGGGCAGGAACAGCAGAAACCCGATCTCGAATCCGCGCTTGATCTCTGAAATCATGAAGGCGGGGACCAGAACGTGCAACGGAGTGTCGGATGGTTGTTGCACGGTCTGAATCCGCGCCATGTCCAGAAACAGGCGCAGGTCCTTTTCCCCGGTGTGGTGCAGCATGAAATCGCGCAAGGGGGCGGCGGTGCGTTTGAACGCCTCCACCTCGTCGATCTCCTGGTTGATGAGCGGCTGGATGCCCTGGGTGTAACAACGCTCGAACACCGGTGCCATGACGAAGAAGGTCAGGAACATCGCCAGCGACATCATCACCGTGGTCGGCGGCACCTGCTGCACGCCAAGGGCGGAGCGCAGGAACGACAGCACGATGACGATCCGGGTGAAGGCGGTCATCATGATGAGGATCGACGGGGCGAGCGACAGCACCGTGATGAGCGCGATCATCTGAACGATGCGCCCGGTCGCGGTCCCGCCCGCGTCGCCCAGATCAAAGGTCATGCTTTGCGCCAGCGCTGGCCCGGCGGACAGGCCAACCGCAAGGCCGCAGGCAACGGCCAGGATCAGGGCGGCGACCAGCGGGCCGCGCGACAGGGAAACGGCCGGTCTCATGACGTGTGGGTGTCCTTCCGTTCGCCCGCCGCGTTCCCGGTTTCCAGGTGTGCGGCGCTGTGAGACTCGCCGCTGTGATGGGCGTGCAGAGCGGCGTGGAAATCCTGGGCCGCTGTGCTCTCCACCACTTGATCGCCGGAGCTGCTCAACAGGATCAAATGCTCCCGGTCGTCCTTGCGGATCAGCACAAGGCGGCGTTTGGCGTCGATCGCCATCACCTCCACCACGCTCAGGCGGCGGTGACGGACGGCACCGGTGGCGACGCCGCCCAGCCCGATCCGCCGCATCAGCCACGCCACCGCGACGATCAATGCGATGACGAAGAGAAGGGCAACGACGAAGCGGATGTATTGATCAAGGTCCATGGGTCAGGTCGGCTCGTCGGGCGCAAGAGGGAAGGCCGTGCTGTCGTGGCCCGTGCTGTCGTTGCCCGTGCTGTCGTCGGGCAGGGTGCTCGGCTGCCGGGTCGGCCCCCGGCCATAGGCGGCGGCGGCGCGGTGGCGGGCGGTGTGCGGGTCGCTGCGCCCGTCCGTGGCGATGGTGTCGCGGAAACGGGTGTGCTGGGCGTTGATGGCGGCGACCAACGGATCCAGCGCGGCGACAAGTTCCGCCAGCGGTTCCAACAGCGTGCGGACGGTTTCGCGTGGGCGGGCGAGGATGGTGGCGCAGAGATTGGAGACCCGCGTCTCCAGCCCGGACAGGTCAATGGCGTCACCATCCTCCGCCCACCGCTGCGCGTGGGCAAGGTCGGCGGTCAGGCGGGCAAGCGCCTGGGGCAAATCCAGATCAGGGCCGCTGTCGGCGGCGGGCGGAACGCCGGTCATCCCTGTGGGCCGTGGCTGTTGTCGGTTGCATCATCCCCGGATTCGTCGGGCGGATCCGTCGGGATGGTGCCGTTGGCACGGTAAACATACGCGAGGATTTCCGCCACCGCCGCGATGGCCTCGACCGGAATGTCGCTGTCGACCTCCATCACCGACAGGATTTCCACCAGATCGGCGTCCTCGCGCACCTTAACCCCGTTGGCAAAAGCCAGTTCCAGGATCTGTTCGGCCACCGTTCCCTTGCCGGTGGCGACGATGCGCGGCAGCGATTGGGTGCCCCGCTCGTACTTCAACGCCACCGCAACCGGACGCTTCGCGGCGGGCTTGGTGGGCGGGCGGGCGGGGGTGCGGGGGGGCGCGGGCACGCGGTTTCCTGCCGGATCAGACGGTGGGGGAGCGGCGGAGGGACCCTTGCATCCTGGACTGTCAGGCTTAACGAAGTGTAAAGTCACCAAGACCCCACAGCGCATGACCGTCTGTGATCCTTTTGCGTCGGTTGGTGCGGGCGGTTCCTCACCGCTGGATTCATCTTTCATTAAGGCCGAAAGACGAGCATTCTATGGTGGTCTGGCGTCTGTCCCGTTGCGGGTGGATGGCTTGGCGCATCGGTTCGGGCATGGGCAGGACGTGGGCCATGGATCTGGGAAATATCGGCCTCTTCAAGCTGATGTCGCGCAAGATGGACTGGCTGACCCAGCGTCAGGAAGTCATCTCGCAGAACATCGCCAACGCCGACACCCCTGATTACAAGGGCAAGGATCTGAAGCCCTTCACCTTTCGTGACGCCCTGAGCGACAACCGGCGCTTGGCCCCCACCGCGACCAGCGCTTCCCATCTGCCCGGAACGGCCGGATCGGGTGGGACCGCCAAGGAGCAGCGCATTCGCGATCCGTTTGAAACCGCGCCCAACGGCAACAATGTGGTGTTGGAAGACCAGATGATGCGGATGAGCGAAAATTCGATGGACTACCAAACCATCACCAACCTGTACAAAAAGCAGGTTGCGATGATCAAGTCGTCGATCCGCTCGGGCGGTTGATTGGTTGTCTGTCTGACGCGTGGTCTTGGCCGGTTGGGATGAGGGAGGTGGTGTTATGGATCTCTACAAGTCGATGGCGGTCTCGGCGTCGGGCATGAAGGCGCAAGGCACGCGCTTGAAGGTCATCTCGGAAAACCTCGCCAACGCCAACACAACGGCGGAAACGCCGGGCGATCTGCCCTACCGCCGCAAGGTCGTGACCTTTCAGAACGTCCTGGATCGCCAGATGGACGTCGACAAGGTCAAGGTCGGCAAGATTGATGTGGACAAAAAAGAGTTTCAGCGCCGATTCGACCCGTCCCACCCATCGGCGGACGCGGATGGCTATGTCCTGCTGCCCAACGTCAATTCGGTGGTGGAGGCGATGGACATGCGCGAGGCCCAGCGCAGCTATGAAGCCAACCTGTCGGCCATCGACACCGCGCGGCAGATGTTGACCCGCACCATCGACATCCTGCGCGGTTGATGACAGGCTAACCCTTCCGCCCAAACCGTCAGCTTCTTTACGGACGTCCCGCCATGATCAATCCCGTCAACGCCGCTGCGGCTTATGCCAACACCGCCGCCCGCGCGGTCAACCCCGGCGAGGGGGCCGCGACCGGCCCATCCTTTGGTGACGTGCTGGAGCAGGCCGCCAAGCAGACCATCGGGACCATGCGCAAAAGCGAAGATCTGTCGGCGCTCTCGGCGGTGGGCAAGGCCGATCTCAACGATGTGGTCCAGGCCGTGACCAACGCCGAAGTGACCCTGCAAACCGTTACGGCGGTGCGTGACAAGGTGCTGAGTGCCTATCAGGAAATTCTGCGCATGCCGATGTGACGGCAATCTGCCCGTTCGGCCCAAACGCGTCAGACCGTGTCATGAACGAAACCGAAGTCATCGAGATTTGCCGCACGTCGATCATCACGCTGGTGATTGTCTGTGGTCCGATTCTGATCATCATGATGGTGCTTGGCACCGTGATTTCGGTGTTTCAGGCGGTGACGCAAATCAGCGAGCAGACGTTGGCGATGGTTCCGAAGGTCATGCTGGTCTTCGGTTTGTCGATCCTGCTGATGCCCTTCATGTTGAGCGAACTGACGTCCTTTTTTCAGCATGAGGTCGCCGACCGCATCGTTGCGATTGGTGTTGGGGCAACGCAGAACGGCGGCGCTCCCTTCACCCCCGGCAGCGGTGTCAATCCGGGTGCTGCCCCGACCGCTCAATGAATGTTCTGCAAACCCTGCTGGGTGAGCAGGTTTTTGTCTGGATGATTGTGTTTGTCCGGGTCGGAACGGCTTTCAGCGTGATGCCGACCGTGGGCGATGCGTTCGTGTCGGCGCGCACCCGGTTGCTGCTGGCGCTCGCGGTCAGCGTGGTGGTGGCTCCGGTCCTGCGGCCTCAATTGCCGCCGATGCCGGGCAACATCTTTCAACTGACCGTGTTGATTGTGGGTGAAATGACGGTGGGCATCTTCCTCGGCTCCGTCGGGCGGCTGTTGATGGGGGTGCTGGAGGTGGCCGGAACCATCGTTGCCCTGGAAACCGGTTTGTCAAACGCCCAGATCTTCAATCCCGCGATGGCGACCTCCGGTTCCTTGCCCGGCGCGTTGATGGGGTGGCTGGGCTTGCTGCTGCTGTTCATCACCGACATGCACCATCTGCTCATCATGGCGGTGGTGGACAGCTATGCCACCTTTGTGCCGGGCGCGCCGATCCCGATCGACGACATGGCCAACGTCATCGGGCAACTGGTGTCCAAGACCTTCCTGCTGGGCGTGCAGATGGCGGCGCCTTTCCTCATCACCGGTTTGATGTTCGCGTTGGCGCTGGGGTTGCTGAACAAGTTGGCTCCGCAGGTCCAGGTGTTTCAGCTTTTCACCTCGATCCAGGTGTTGTTGGGGCTGTTTATGTTTGCGTTGACGTTGGCGGCGATGATGATGTTCTGGCTCAGCCGGTTCGAAGCGACCTTCGTCGAGTTCCTCAAACCCTTCTGACCCTCCGTTCGCAGCCATAGGAGTTTCCGGTGTCGGAAGACGCGGACGAGTCCTCAAAAACAGAAGACCCTACGCAGAAAAAGCTCGACGAAGCGCACAAACAGGGCAACTACGCGATGACGCGCGAGGTTGCCAACTGGCTGATGGTTGCGGCCATGCTGATTGTGCTGGTTTCGATTCTGCCGGGTACGCTCAAGGGGATGGTCATCCGGCTCAATTTTTATTTTGAGAACATGGATCAGCTTCCGATGGACCGGGCGGGCGTGGGGGCGCTGCTGTTCCGGGTGATGATGGATTCGATCTGGGCCTTGTGGTTGCCGATCCTGCTGTTTGTCTTTGCCGGTGTGATGTCCACCATCGGGCAAACCGGCTTCCATGTGTCGTGGGAGCTGATTTCGCCGAAATTTGAGAAGCTCAACCCCGTCACCGGCTTGATGAACATGTTCAAGCTCGGCAACCAGGGGGTTGAGCTGTTGAAGAGCGTCGCCAAGCTGGCGGTGGTGGGGATCGTGTCCTACATGGCGCTTCAGCCGATGTTCCGGGGGATCGAGAATTTCATCGGCATCGACATGGGGGCGCTCATCAAGCAGGTGGACGCGCTGGCCTATCGTCTGCTGATCGGTGTTCTGGTTGTTCTGACCTTCATCGCCGGGGGCGATTTCATCTGGCAGAAGATGCAGTTCGACAAGAACATGAAGATGACCAAGCAGGAGGTGAAGGACGAGCACAAGCAGCAGGAAGGCGATCCGCATGTGAAGGGCCGGATCCGGCAAATCCGCTTTGAGCGCGCGCGCAAGCGCATGATGGCGGCCGTGCCCAGCGCCGATGTGGTGGTGACGAACCCGACCCACTTTGCGGTCGCCTTGAAATACGATCCCGGTCAGATGGGCGCACCGATGGTGCTGGCCAAAGGTGTGGATCAGGTGGCCTTCAAGATTCGCGAAATCGCCGAATCGAACAAGGTGCCGGTGGTGGAAAACCCGCCTTTGGCCCGCGCGCTCTACGCCGCCTGCGACGTGGACGAGGAAGTGCCGTCCGAACATTATCGCGCGGTGGCCGAAGTCATCACCTATGTGTTTAAACTCAAAGGCAAATCAATGAAGAACTGACGCGCGCGCGTCGTGGGGTGGATGTGGGGAAGATGGTTGATCCTGGTCCGGCGGTGGTGTTGGACGCCGGGCGGGCGCTTCGGCCCACGGGCGCGCTGGCCAACGGTGCGTTGTGTTTCGGTTTGGCTCCGCTGGGGTTGCTGGTTCTTGTGGTGGGCATCCTGCTGGATCTCACTCCGGTCGAGTGGTTGGGGGCCTGCACCGTTGCCGCCGGAATGGCCCTGCTGATCGGTCGGGCGGTGCTGGTGTCGCGGCGCTCTGCCCGGTTGGGGGTGCTGCTCGGCGGGGCGTTGGAAGGTTTGCCTGCGGGCCAAGTGCTGTGCGATGGCGGTGACGGACCGGTGTTTGCCAACAGCGCTTTTGCGGCTCTGTCCGGCTGGCGGGCGGGGGAAGCACCGCTTGATGCGTTGGAACGCCAATTTTCCGGTGATCCCGAAAGCGCTCTGGAGTTTCGACGCCTGATTGACCGGGTGCAGGCCGGATTGACCGCCGCCGTTGAATTGCCTGTGATGGCCAAGGACGGGGGGGCACCGGAATGGCGGCGGATTCAGGGCCAGCCGGTGGTCGGATTTCCCCGTGCTGTCCATTGGCGGGTGGAGGACATCACCGCCCGGCGTGAACTGGAACAGGTCATGCGGCGCGAGCAGGCGAAGCTGGTCGACTTCATGGAGCATGCACCGGTCGGCTTCTTCTCCGTCGATCAGGAGGGGCATTTCCTGTTCGTCAACGGCACCCTGGCGGATTGGCTGGGCTGTGCGCCCACCGATCTGACCGATGGCAGGCACCGACTGCACGACATTCTGTCGACGCCACCGGTTGGGGGGACACCTTACGATCTGTTGGACAGCGGTGGGGCCGACCAGCGCGGCGAATTGCGGATGGTGGGGCCGGGTGGGCGGTTCTTTCAGGCCTCTGTCACCCACAGCGTCGTGGTGTCCGATGATGGGAAGCGTGTGCACACCCGATCCGTGGTGCGCGATCTCACCCCCGAACGGGAATGGCAGGAGGCGCTGCACCGCTCCGAACAGCGCTTCCAGCGCTTCTTCGAAGACGCTCCCATTGGCATCGCCCTGTTGGATGGGGATGGGCGCTTGTCCGAATGCAACCACGCCTTTTTGAGCCTGCTCGGCAGCGACACCGGAAGTGTACTTGGCCGACCAATGGCGGCGTTGATCGTTCCAACGGAGCGGGATCGCGTGTCGACCCAACTGCGCGCGGTGCAGGAGGAGGACGCGGCGGCGGTGCTGGAGGTTCGACTGTCGGGCAGGCGGGAGCTGACCGCCCAACTCTACGCCCGGCGGATGGCCGGAACCGGGTTGATCCTGCATTTCATTGATCTGACCGAACGCAAAAGCCTGGAGGCCCAGTTTGCCCAATCGCAGAAAATGCAGGCGGTCGGCCAGTTGGCGGGCGGCGTGGCCCACGATTTCAACAATCTGCTGACGGCGATGATCGGCTTTTGTGATCTGCTGCTGCTGCGCCACAAGCCGGGCGACCAGTCGTTCAGCGACATCATGCAGATCAAGCAGAACGCCAACCGCGCGGCCAATCTGGTGCGGCAGCTTCTGGCCTTCTCGCGCCAACAGACCTTGCAGCCGCGCGTCATCGCCGTCACCGACGTGTTGGCCGAACTGGCGAATCTTCTGCGCCGTCTGATTGGTGAAACCATTGAGTTGAAGATCGTCCATGGTCGTGATCTGGGATTGGTGAAGGTCGATCAGAACCAGTTGGAGCAGGTCATCATCAATCTGGTGGTCAACGCCCGCGACGCGATGACCGGCGGCGGGCGGTTGACGGTGGTCACGTCGAACCACACCGCCGCCCGGCCCGAACGGCGCGAGCATGAGACGATTCCGGCGGGGGAATATGTGTGTCTGGAGGTGATTGACACCGGATGCGGCATTGCGCGGGAGAATTTGCAACGCATCTTCGAACCCTTTTACACGACGAAGGAGGTCGGGTCCGGAACTGGCCTGGGGCTGTCCACCGTCTATGGCATCGTGCGCCAGACCGGTGGCTTTGTGTTCGTCGATTCGGCGGTGGGCGAGGGGACGACCTTCACCATCCTGCTGCCCCGCCATAGGGGTGAACTGCGCCCCGCTGAGTCGGCGGAGCCGCGTGAGCGGCTGGGCCGCGACCTGACCGGGTCCGGGACCATCCTGTTGGTGGAGGATGAGGACGCTGTGCGGGTGTTCTCCGCCCGCGCCCTGCGCAACAAGGGCTATCAGGTGCTGGAGGCCAAGAACGGCGAGGCGGCCTTGCTGCAGATCGAAAACGACGCGGCGGGGATCGATCTGCTCATCACCGATGTGGTGATGCCGCAGATGGACGGGCCGACGCTGGCCCGCCACGTCCGCCGCCTGCGGCCCGACCTGCGGGTGATCTTCATTTCCGGCTACGCCGAAGACCGGCTGGGCGAGATCGACGGGGTGGAGATCGCCCATTTCCTGCCCAAACCCTTCTCGTTGAAGCAGCTTGCCGGCAAGGTGAAGGAGGTGATCCGCGAGGGAAGGTGAGTCGTTGGATGGGGTTGCACGAATGAGAACATCGCAGCAACATCGGTTCTTGCAAACCGGAACGAAAAGCGTACACTCTCCCTCGTTGCAAGCGCTCCGACCGTATGGTCTAAGAGGGAGGATCGGGCATGTCGTCCGCACAGCTTCGTTTGGTCGAGAAGGACACCATGGACAAGCAAAAGGCGCTTGATGCCGCCCTGAGCCAGATTGAACGCGCCTTTGGCAAGGGTTCGATCATGAAGCTCGGTGCCCGGGAGCATCTGGTCGAGGCGGAGGTGGTGTCCACCGGCTCGCTCGGCCTCGACATCGCGCTGGGCATCGGTGGCTTGCCGCGTGGCCGCATCATTGAAATCTACGGGCCGGAAAGCTCGGGCAAGACCACGCTGGCGCTGCACGCCATCGCCCAGGCCCAGAAGGGCGGCGGCACCTGCGCGTTCGTGGACGCCGAACACGCGCTCGATCCCACCTACGCCCGCAAGCTGGGCGTGAACATCGACGAGCTGCTGATTTCGCAGCCGGACGCCGGGGAACAGGCGCTGGAAATCGCCGACACGCTGGTGCGCTCCGGGGCCATCGACGTGCTGGTCGTGGATTCGGTGGCCGCGCTGGTTCCGCGCGCCGAACTGGAAGGCGAGATGGGCGACAGCCACGTCGGCCTGCACGCCCGCCTGATGAGCCAGGCGCTGCGCAAGCTGACCGGCTCGATCGCCAAGTCGAACTGCCTGGTCATCTTCATCAACCAGATCCGGTTGAAGATCGGCGTCATGTTCGGCAACCCGGAAACGACGACCGGCGGCAACGCGCTCAAGTTCTACGCCTCGGTCCGTCTGGACATCCGCCGCATTGGCGCGATCAAGGACCGCGAGACGGTGGTCGGCAACCAGACCCGCGTCAAGGTGGTCAAGAACAAGATGGCCCCGCCCTTCCGCGTGGTCGAGTTCGACATCATGTATGGCGAAGGCGTGTCGAAGGTCGGCGAACTGCTGGATCTGGGCATCCAGGCCGGTGTCGTCGACAAGTCGGGCGCGTGGTTCAGCTACGAAGGCACCCGGATCGGGCAGGGGCGTGAGAACGCCAAGAATTTCCTGCGCAACAACCCGGAGATGGCCGACACGATCGAGGGCAAGATCCGCGCGAACGCCGGTCTGGTCGCCGACGCGATGATGGGCACGCCCGAGACCGACGGCGAGGCGGCGACGCCGGAGTGATCGCCCGCCTTGGCCTGATCCCCGCTTGCAACAGCGCGTGACGAGAACCCCGCCGCCCCAACCCGGAGCGGCGGGGTTTTTCTTTGCCGGATCGCGGTGTCGGATCGCAGCGGCGGTTCAGGCGGTCGCCTGGCGGGTCGGACAAAGACGGATCCAACGGGCCGGGCGCATCGGTGCTGGGGCCTGTCCGCCTGAGGAGGCGCGAAAGGCGGTGACGGTGGCCACGGACTCGTGACCGGTGGGCGACTCGTCGCGGATGACAAGGGTCATGCGGATCCCTCCGGCGGGGATGGATGGGTGGGCATCCGCAAAACGAAAAGGCCGCCCAGAGGGCGGCCTTTCGTGTGTCTGAAGTCGGGAAAGCCTTACTTGATCTTGGCTTCCTTGAACTCGACGTGCTTGCGCACCACCGGGTCGTACTTGCGGAACGACAGCTTCTCGGTGGTCTTCTTGGGGTTCTTCTTCTTCACGTAGAAGAAACCGGTGTCAGCCGTGCTCAGCAGCTTGATGAGGACGGTGTTCTGCTTGGCCATGATCTCGATCCCGACATAAAATCCGTGCCCGCCAGCCCGGCGGGGGTGGCGTCGTAGCGGCGGAAGATAGCGTCTGACGCCACGAAGTCAAGAGAGAAGGACGCAAACAGCCAAGACGAAACACGCAGGTCCCGCAAGTCCCGGTCTTCAGCGTTCCGCCACGGTGTTGACGAAGGAAAGAGCCGCCGCGCGCTGGTACAGCGTCGATTCGCCCAACAGGCGCTTGGCAACTTTCAGATCCAAATCCGGCTCGTGCTCTTTCCACGGGCAGGATTCGCGCAGCCGGGCCAGCGCCTGCTCGTCATCCGCCGCCTTGAGTCGCCAATTGATGATCTGGGTCAGACGGTTGCGACCGTCGCGCAGATCGGTCAACAGGGCGGCCGGATCGCTCTGGCCGGGGCGGCTGGTGCACACGCTGGGCTGCACGCCCTGGCGGTGCAGGGTGTAGCCGGCGGGTGTGTAGATGCGGCTCCAGGTCAGGAACAATTCGCCGTCGTTGGGCAGGCGCGTCACGGTCTGGACGCTGCCCTTGCCATAGGACGACGCCCCCACCACCACGGCGCGGCCGGTGTCCTGCAGGGCGGCGGCGACCACCTCGGCCGACGACGCGGTGCGGCCATCGACCAGAACCACCATCGGCAAGCCATCGGCGATGTCGTCGGGGGTGGCGTCGAAGCGCTGGCGGCTGTCCGGGTGGCGGCCCTCGGTGGACAGGATGCGGCCACGGCGGATGAACAGGTCGGCGACGGACACCGCCTGATCGAGCAGCCCGCCGGGATTGCCGCGCAGGTCAAGGACAAGGCCGCGCAGGCCGCGCCCGCTGTTCCCTTGGCGGATCGCCGCGACGCTGTCGCGCAGGTTGGACGCGGTCGTGGCGTTGAAGCGCTCCAGCTTGATCAACCCGACGTGATCGGTGACGGAGACGCTGACCGTGTTCGGGACCACCCGTTCGCGGCGCATGGCCACCCGGCGCGGCGTGGCCCCGTCGCGGGCGACCGTGACCGTCACCTGGGTGCCGGTGGGGCCGCGCAACCGGTCGCGCATGTCGGTTTCGCCCATGCGGGCGATCAATTCGTTGTCGATGGCGAACAGTTGGTCGCCGTCGCGCAGGCCCGCGCGGTCGGCGGGGCTGCGGGGCACGATGTCGCGCACCGTCACCCGCCCGGCGTAGATGTCCAGCGACACGCCGATGCCGCCATAGCCCTCGCGCTGCGCCCGTTCGCTGGTCGCGCGCTGGGCGTTGGTGTAGCGGGAATAGCCGTCGAGGTTGGCGACCACGCCGTCGAACACCACCTGATACACCCGCTCTGGCGCCGCTTGGGCCAGGGTGGGGGAGTAGAGGCGGGCGCGGTCGATGATCCGGGTGGTCAGGATGGCCCAGCCGTTGGAATCCCCGGCGGTCGGCGCGCCGTATTCGGCGGCGAGATTGCCCGACACGTACAGGCGTACGGTGGTGTTGGCGCGCTCGATCCGCACCGCCGGATCGATGGCGGTCAGCCCCTTCAAGCCATCAACACCCAGGCGGTCAAAGCTGACCGCTTCCAGATAGACGTCGGCGATCTTGCTGAAACCAACCGTGAAAACCTGCTCGCTCACCGGCGGGGTGGCGGGGGCGGCGGCCAGCGGGGCGGTTCCCAGAAGCAGGGCTGCGGCGAAGGGCAGGGGAAGGCGGGTGGACCGGCGCAGGGCGCGCGTCAGGGTGCGAAGCGGCGAAACGCGAGACAGGACCGTGCGACCGCTCTTGACCATGGGGGAAACCCAAGCCTCCCTTCCCGCAGAGCCGGATCGGGTGAGGCGTTCCCGATCTCGGACGCGCCACATTTAGCATTCCGATTGTGGCATTGGCGGGACAAAATCGGGGGTGTCCCCAGAATGTTACGAATTGCCAACGGCTGTGGCGCGGAAAACACGCCCGACCGCCGCATGGCCCGGAACGCAACGGGTTGGCGCCCCACAGCGACCGTTGCGGTGGGGCCACGCCCCCGGCTCAGATCCCGGAGTCGCCGGGCTGTTCGCTGCGGCCGTCGGCGAGGTGGAACAGCGTGCTGCCGGTCAACGGATCGGCCTCCACCAGCACCACCGTGACCGCGTCGCCCAGGCGGTGGCGGTGTCCGTTGCGCTGGCCCACCAGGGCGCGCGCAGCCTCGTCATGCTCGTACCGGTCGTCGGCCAGGGCGCTGATGGGAATCAGCCCGTCGGCCCCGCTTTCGTCCAGGCGGATGAACAGACCAAAGCGAGTCACCCCCGACACCCGCCCGGCAAAGCGCGCGCCGATGCGGTCGGCCAGATGGGCGGCGGTGAAGCGGTCCACCGCGTCGCGTTCGGCGGCGGCGGCCCGGCGTTCGGTGCTGGACAGATGGTCGCCGGTTTCGGCCAACCGCTCCAGGCCCGCATCGTCCAGCCCACCGACCCCCACGGACAGGGCGCGGATTAGCCCGCGGTGGACGATGAGGTCGGCGTAGCGGCGGATGGGCGAGGTGAAATGGGCATAGCGCCGCAGCACCAAGCCGAAATGGCCAATGTTGTCCGGGCTGTAGGCGGCCTGGGCCTGGGCGCGCAGGATCACCTCGCTGACCAGTTGCGACACCGCCGTGCCGTCGACGCGGCGCAGGATGCGGGCGAAATGGTCCGGCGTCAGCGCCTCCCCCGCCTTGGGCAGCGGCAGGCCGATGCCGGTCAGGAAGGTTCGCAGCGTCTCCATCTTGTCCAGCGACGGTTGGTCGTGGACGCGGTACAGCGCGGGCATGCCGCGCGCCTCCAGCGTTTCCGCCGCCGCGACGTTGGCGGCGATCATGAACTCTTCGATCAGCCGGTGGCTGTCCAACCGCAGCCGGGGCGTGATCGCGCCCACCCGCCCGCGCGCGTCCACCACCACCCGGCGTTCGGGCAGGTCAAGATCGAGCGGCCCGCGCCGTACGCGCGCCGCCCACAACCGGGCGTACGCGCCGTACAGCGGGGCGATGACGCCGTCGGCCAGCAACCCGGTGTCGTCGTCCGGCCGCCCTTCGTGGCAGTTTTGCACCTGTTCGTAGGTCAGGCGGGCGGCGGACCGCATGAGGCCGCGTGTCAACCGATGCCGGATCACCACACCGTGGCGGTCGATCCACAGGTGAAAGGCCAGGCAGGCGCGGTCCTCGTTCGGGCGCAGCGAACACAGCCCGTTCGACAGCGCTTCCGGCAGCATCGGCACCACGCGGTCGGGAAAATAGACCGAGTTGCCGCGTTCGTACGCCGCCCGGTCCAGCGCCGATCCGGGACGGACGTAATAGGCCACATCGGCGATGGCGACCATCAGGTGCCAGCCGTCGGGGTTGGTCGGATCGCCGTCCGGCTCCGCCCACACCGCGTCGTCGAAATCGCGGGCGTCGGCCCCGTCGATGGTGATGAAGGGAATGGCGCGCAGATCCTCCCGCCCGACCAGCGACGGGACGCCCGCCAACGCGGCCTCGCGCAGCGCGGCGCTGGGGAAAACCGTGGGCAGGCCGTGGCTGTGGATGGCGATCAGGCTGATGGCGCGCGGTTCGTCGGTGGATCCCAGCCGTTCCACCACGCGGGCCTGCGGTTGCCCCAGCCGTCCGGCGGGCAGCAGATCGGCCAGCACCAGATCCCCGGCCTCCGCCTCGCCCCGGTTGGGGGGCAGCACGACGAACTCGCTTTTGTTGCGGCGGTCGGTTGGCGTGATCCGTCCGCCGTCGGGGGCGGGGCGGTAGACGCCAAGGATGCGGGTGTCCTGGCTGACCTCCAGCCGCCGGATGATCCGCGCCTCATACAGCCGGTCGTTGATCCGCGCCAGCTTGGCCAGCAGCCGGTCGCCCACCGTCAGGGCCGGGCCACCGCCGCGTGGGGCGGGCAGGAAGATGCGCGGCGGCGCGCCGTCGCCGGTCCAGGCCAGCGGGCGGGCCTGCAACTCCCCATCGCTGTCCTGGCCGGAGATTTCCAGCGCGGCCACGTCGGGCAGGCTTTGCGGCGGGGCCATGCGCTTGTTGCGCCCCCGTTCGACCGCGCCGTCGGCCTCCAACTCCTTCAACAGCGCCTTGAGCTGTTCGCGGTGGTCGGAGCCGGACAGCTTGAAGGCGCGGGCGATCTCGCGCTTGCCGACCGGCGTCGCGCTGGATCGGATCAGGGCAAGGACGGCGTCCTTGGTCGGGAAACGGGCGGAGGTCAAGCGCGGGTCGGTTTCGGCGTGGTCATGGATGGGAGGGGGCGTTTCCCACCCCGTTCCCGATGTGGGGGCGGGGTGGGGGCCGATCAGGAGGCCTTTTTGCGCGTTGCCGGGGCCTTCGTTGCCGGGGCCTCGGCGGCTCCAGCCTCGGCGGGGGCCTTGGCTTTGGTGGTCTTGGCCTTGGTGGCTTTGGGGGCAGCCTCGGCTGTGCCCTCGGTCGTGTCCGTGGCCTTGGCCGCCGTCTTCTTGGCGGCGGTCTTCTTGGCCGGGGCCTTCTTCTCCGCCACCTTCTTCTCCGCCACCTTCTTCTCCGCCGCCTCGCCGCTGGCGTCGGCGCTGGTGGCGTCGGCCTCCTTCGGGGCCTTGCCCTTCTTGGCGGCGTCCTTGGCGACCTTGGCGTCGAGCAGTTCCAGCGCCTGTTCCAGCGTCAGGCTGTCCGGCTCGGTCGCCTTGGGGATGGAGGCGTAGACGCTCCCATGCTTCACATAGGGGCCGAAGCGACCGGATCCCATGGTGATCGGCTTGCCGGTCTTGGGGTGATCGCCCAGCGTCTTGGCCGGGGCCGACGCCTTTTTCGCCGCTTCCGCCAGCAGATCGACGGCGCGGTTGATGCCGATGGTCAGCACATCGTCGTCCGGCGTCAGCGATTTGTAGGCGCTGCCGTGCTTCAGATAGGGACCGAAGCGGCCGATGCCCGCGCTGATCTCCTCGTTGGTTTCCGGGTGCGTGCCGATGACGCGCGGCAGGGCCAGCAGGCGCAGCGCGCTGTCCAGGTCGATGTCGCCCGCAGCCATGCCCTTGGGCAGGGAGACGCGTTTGGGCTTCGGCGCTTCGTCCTTCGCCTTTTTCTTGGCCTTGGGCTTCTTGCCATCGGCGGGCGGCTCCTCCACCGCCGCCGGGGCGGGGGTGGCCTCAACCGGGGCTGGGCCAAGCTGGACATAGGCCCCGAACGGCCCGCGCCGCACCGTCACCGGCAACCCGGTTTCGGGGTCGAGGCCCAGGTCGCGCGGCCCTTCAGGCAGGCCGCCGCTCTCCTCCCCGGCCACGGCCAGCGGGCGGGTGTAGCGGCAGTCCGGGTAGCGGGAACAGCCGATGAAGGCCCCCATCTTGCCCAGCTTCAACCCCAGCCGCCCTTCCTGGCACACCGGGCAGACGCGCGGGTCGTGCCCGCCCTCGGTCGGGGTGGGGAAGAAATGCGGCCCCAGCTCGTCGTCCAGCGTGGTCAGCACCTGGGTGATCGTCAGATCCTTGGTGCCGTTGACCGCCAGTTCGAACGGCTCCCAGAAGTCGCGCAGAACGGTCTTCCAGTTGATCCTGCCGTCGGAAATCTCGTCGAGCTGGTTTTCCAGATTGGCGGTGAAATTGTATTCGACGTAGCGGTGGAAGAAGTTTTCCAGGAAGGCCGTGACCAGCCGCCCGCGATCTTCCGGGAAGAAGCGCCGCTTGTCGATCCGCACATACTCGCGGTCCTGCAACACCTGAAGGATCGAGGCGTAGGTGGACGGGCGGCCGATGCCGAGTTCTTCCAGCTTCTTGACGAGGCTGGCTTCGGAATAGCGCGGCGGCGGTTGGGTGAAATGCTGTTCGGGCGCGATGTCGCCCCGGGCTAGAGCGTCGCCCTGCTCCATGGCGGGCAGGCGGCGTTCCTGCTGGTCATCCTCGGCGCTGTCGTCGCGGTCCTCCTGATAGACCTTCAGGAAGCCGTCGAAGACGACGACGGAGCCGGTGGCGCGCAGCACCACATCTTTGGACGGGCTGGCGATGTCCACGGCGACCTGATCCAGAACAGCGCTTTCCATCTGGCTGGCCAGCGTGCGTTTCCAAATCAGCTCGTACAGCCGCAGCTCGTCGGCCTCCAGCGCGCCGGTCAGGCTGTCCGGGCGGCGGTTCAGGTCGGTCGGGCGGATCGCCTCGTGCGCCTCTTGCGCGTTCTTGGCCGTGGTCTTGTAAACGCGCGGCTGTGCTGGGACATAGCGGTCGCCGAATTGCCCGCCGATGGCCTGACGGGCCGACTCGATGGCCTCCTGCGACAGGCTGACGCCGTCGGTACGCATGTAGGTGATGAGGCCGACGGTTTCGCCGCCGATGTCGATGCCCTCATACAGCTTCTGCGCCGTGCGCATGGTGCGCGTCGCGCCAAAGCCCAGCTTGCGCGAGGCTTCCTGTTGCAGGGTGGAGGTGGTGAAGGGCGGCGACGGGTTGCGGCGGCTTTGCTTGCGCTCCACCGCCGACACGGCGAAGGCCTGCGGCTGGATGCGGGCGACGGCGGCCTCGGCGGCGGCGCGGGTCGGCAGGCCGAACTTGTCCAGCTTCTTGCCGTCCAACTGCGTCAGGGCGGCGGTGAAGGCCACCCTGCCCGGCGTGGTGAAGCCGACGCCGATCGACCAATATTCCTGGGGCTTGAAGATTTCGATTTCCGATTCGCGTTCGCACACCAGCCGCAGGGCGACCGATTGCACGCGCCCGGCCGACCGCGAGCCGGGCAGCTTGCGCCACAGCACCGGCGACAGGGTGAAGCCGACCAGATAATCCAACGCCCGTCGCGCCAGATAGGCGTCCACCAACTCCTGCGACACCGCGCGCGGGTTGGCCATGGCGGTCTGCACGGCGGTCTTGGTGATCTCGTTGAAGGTGACGCGCTGGACCTCGCGGTCGTCGGACAGATGCTTGTCGCGCAAGAGTTCGGACAGATGCCAGGCGATGGCCTCCCCCTCGCGATCCGGGTCGGTGGCCAGATAGATGCGGTTGGCCGATTTCACCGCCTTGGCGATGTCGTCGATGTGGCGCTTGGACCGGTCGCCCAGCTCCCATTCCATGGCGAAGTCATCGGCGGGGCGCACCGAGCCGTCGCGGGCCGGAAGGTCGCGCACATGGCCGAAGCTGGCGATGACGGTGTAGTCCTCGCCCAGATACTTGTTGATGGTCTTCGCCTTGGCCGGCGATTCGACGATGACGACGTTGCTGCCCGGCAAGAGACCTGCCCTTTGCGTGTGCCCACCCAGAACCCGACGGTGCCGATCAGGCGAGAGACACCTGATGACCGGGTTGCCGCAGGACTCGGCCGGCAAGCTCAAGTTCCAGAACCACGGTCAGCACCACCGGTGCGGACAATTGGCACCCGCGAACGAGTTCGTCAATGGTGACGGGCGTCGGGCTGAGGTTTTCCAGAATCAGCGCGCGCGCCTCGGCCAGATCGGCTTCGTCGGGATCGCGGGGGCGGCTGCCCGCGAACAGGTCGGGTTGGCGTTCGCCCAGGCTGGGCGGGCGCAGCGATTCCAGCGCGCGCAGCACATCGTCCACGCTGGCGACCAGGGCCGCGCCGTCGCGGATCAACCCGTTGGTTCCCTGGCAGCGTGGGTCGAGCGGCGACCCCGGGACCGCCATCACCTCCCGCCCTTGCTCCAGCGCCATGCGGGCGGTGATGAGGGAGCCGGATTTCAACGCCGCCTCGATCACCACAATGCCCAGCGACAGGCCGGAAATCAGCCGGTTGCGGCGGGGGAAATGGCGGGCCTGCGGCTGGGTCCCGACGGCGCTTTCCGCCACCACCACCCCTTGCGCCACGATGTCGCGGTACAGCGCCTCGTTCTCCGGCGGATAGACGACGTCGATGCCGCCCGCCACCACGGCGGCGGTCCCGCTGGCCAGCGCCCCGACATGCGCCGCCGTGTCGATGCCGCGCGCCAGCCCCGACACCACCAGAATCCCGGCGGCCCCCAGATCGCGGGCCAGCGTTTCGGCGAATTTCTTGCCGTTCAGCGAGGCGTTGCGCGCGCCGACCAGGGCGACCGCGCGGCGGGCCAGCAGATGCGGGTGGCCCAAAACGGAGATGATGGGGGGCGCGTCGTCCACCGCCGCCAGCGCTTCGGGGTAATCCGGTTCGCAGGCGGCGATCAGCCGCGCGCCGATCTTGCGGTTGGCGAGGAACTCGCGCTCCACGTCGGCTTTGCTGGCGACCCGCAAGGGTTTGGTGCGCCCGCCGCGCCGCGCCAGCTCCGGCAGCGCGTCCAACGCCGCCCGGGCGCTGCCGAACTGGTCGAGCAGCCGATGAAAGGTGATCGGTCCGACATTCTCGGTGCGGATCAGGCGGAGCCAGTCGAGCCGTTCGGCGTCGGAGAGGGGGCGGCGCGGTTGTGTCATGGTGAGTGTTTTTACAATCAAAACGCACGAATCGGCAACACGCAAACGTATGGCGGGTGTGATCGTCGGTGGTGCGCCGCCTTTGAGCGCAAAAGATGCGGGCGTTGCGTGGGGGGAGAGGCTGGGTGCGCGAAATTTGTGCTGGTGCCCAACAATCGGATGCCGCCTAATTCCGCCGCTCAAGGGAACCCCTTGATGCTTTGCCATCCGACAGGAGCCGTAGGCATGGACCGCATTGAGTTCGACACGCGCCCCGCGATGATCGCCGACCCCGCTTCGGGCCTGACCGACCTGAACCGCCGCCATTTCATGGTCACAAGTCTGGCCGCTGGCTTTGCCGTGGCCGCCGTCACCCCGGCGGTGGCGCAGGCCATCCGCACCAGCGACGAAGGGCTGGTGGCCGGAGAGGTGAAAATCCCGGTGGCCGACGGGTCCATTCCGGCCTATCGCGCCCATCCGGCGGCGGGCGGGCCGTTTCCGACCGTGCTGGTGATCCAGGAGATTTTCGGCGTCCACGAGCACATCAAGGACGTCTGCCGCCGTCTGGCCAAGCTTGGCTATTACGCCATTGCGCCGGAGATGTACGCGCGTCAGGGCGACGTGTCGAAGCTGGAGAGCATCAAGGACATTCTGACCCAGGTCGTGTCCAAGGTCCCGGACGAGCAGGTCAACAGCGACCTCGACGCCGCCGTTGCTTACGCCAAGGCGTCGGGCAAGGCCGACACCAAGCGGTTGGGCGTCACCGGTTTTTGTTGGGGCGGTCGGGCGGTCTGGCTCTACGCCGCGCACAACCCGGCGGTCAAGGCGGGTGTGTCGTGGTACGGGCTGTTGGGCGCGCCGCCCTGGAACCCGAAGGGCACCTCGGCCATTTCGGTCGGCAAGAAGGTCAAGGTTCCGGTGTTGGGCCTTTACGCCTCCAAGGATGGCTTCATCCCCAACGCCGATGTGGAGGCGATGAAGACGCAGATCGGCCGCAGCAAGTCGCAGATCGTCGTCTATCAGGACGTCGATCACGGCTTCAACGCCGATTACCGCCCGACCTACAACGCGTCCGCCGCCTATGACGGATGGCAGCGGATGCAGGCGTGGTTCAAGGCCAACGGCGTGGGGTGATGGGCCGTTAGGCAGGGAAATGGCGACCCACAGGGGTTGCCATTTCCATTCTGTTGCGCCCGTACCATTGCCCGCAGATTGGCGTTGTCTCCGCAGGCTGGAGTGGGGGTGACGGTTGTATTTATTGGCGCGTAAGGGAAAAATTTACAATGAGCAAGAAACAATATTTCAATAGTGAGAAAATTTATTTCAATAGAAGATTGGAATGAATAAATGATGCGCGAATGAATGAGATCCGTTTGCAGGTAAACTCCTAAGTGAAAACCTCTATGCTTACGTATGTTGTGAGATGACTGGATTTCATGTTATACAAACAACAGAAAATTTGGCTGTGGCACGGGGAATGACATGTTCGGCTTTCTGAAAAACACGACTGAGGATGCGCGCAACGCTTCGGCCCTTCACGCGCTGCGGACCAACGTGATGATCGCCGACAAGGATTTGGTCATCACCTACGTCAACCCGTCGGTGCTGGCGCTGTTGCAGGAGGCTGAGGCGGACATCAAAAAGGAATTGCCGCGCTTCAGCGTCGCCGGACTGGTCGGCAGCAACATCGACATTTTTCACAAGAATCCCGACCACCAGCGTCGGATGCTGGCGGCGCTGACCAAGCCGCACAGCGCCTCGATCAAGGTGGCGAACCACCAGTTCGATTTGCTTGTGACGCCCTTGATGCAGGGCGGGCAGCGTCTCGGCTATGTTGTGGAATGGTCCAACGCCAAGGACCGTTTGAAAAATTTCGACTACGCGTCGCAATTCCAGGCGGTGTCACGCTCGCAGGCGGTCATTGAGTTCACCACGGACGGAACCATCGTCACCGCCAACGACAATTTTCTCAAGGCGATGGGCTATCGGCTGGACGAGGTGAAGGGGCAGCGCCACAGCATCTTCGTCGAACCCTCCTACCGCGACAGCGCCGACTACGCGAAATTCTGGGACATGCTGCGGCGCGGTGAGTATGTGGCGGGCCAGTACAAGCGCATCGCCAAGGGCGGGCGGGTCGTGTGGATCGAAGGGGCCTACAACCCGATTTTCGACGAGCATGGCAAGGTGACGAAGGTGGTGAAATTCGCCACCGACATTTCCGCCCAAATGGAGTTGCTGGCCAATCTCAAGCAGCTCATCGACAAAAATTTCGGCGAGATCGACGACGCCATCGCCCGCACGACGGAGGAAGCCAATTCAGCCTCCAAGGCGGCGGAGGAAACCTCCCAGAACGTCCAGACGGTCGCGGCGAGCGCGGAAGAGTTGGCGGCGTCGGTCAGCGAAATCTCGCAAAGCATGGCGCGGGCGCGGTCGGCCACCGAACAGGCGTTTGACCGCACCGTGGCGGTCGGGACCAGCACGGACAAGCTGACCAACGCCGCCCAGGCGATGAACGGCATCGTCGGGCTGATCCAGAGCATCGCCGGGCAGATCAATTTGCTGGCGCTCAACGCCACCATCGAAGCCGCCCGCGCGGGCGAGGCGGGCAAGGGCTTTGCCGTCGTCGCCAGTGAGGTCAAAAATCTGGCCAACCAGGCGGCCAAGGCGACCGAGCAGATTTCCACGGAGATCGCCGGAATCCAGGCCACGTCGGCGGAGGTGGCGGGCGCGCTGACCGCGATTCGCGACGCGGTCAACACGGTGCGCGAGCATGTGGCGGTGACGGCCTCAGCGGTGGAGGAGCAGAGCGCGGTGACGCAAAGCATGTCGTCCAACATGCAAAACGCGTCAATGGCGGTGTCATCGGTGTCCGCCAGCGTCACGGAAATTACAGCCGCCGTGCATCAAGCGGCGCACGCCGTCATCACCACCAAGGAAGCGGCCAAGGTCCTGGTGCGCTGACGCGCCATCCCGGCTGACACGGGTTGCAACACGGCGCGTCGCCCTCGGACAGGCTTCCGGGGGCGACGCGCCGCTTTGGCGTCAGCGCTTGTGGAACACCGGCGGGCGCTTTTCAAAGAAGGCGGTGATGCCCTCCTTGGCCTCGCCATGATGCAGGGCCTCGACGAACAGGTCGCTTTCGCGGGCCAGTTGGGTGGCGAAGCTGCCATAGGCCAGTTCCATCAGCTTCTTGGCCCGGCCCATGGCCCCGCTTGGTCCTTCGGCGATGGTCTGCGCCCAGGTGACGGCCTCTTCCAGCGCGCCGCCGGGGGCTGTGACGCGGTTGACCACGCCCGCCGCGTGCAGACGGCCCGCCGACACCGGCCCGCCGGTCAGCATCAGTTCGGCGTAGAGCTGCGGCGGCAGCGCGCGGGCCAGCGACGCCGACGCGCCACCATCCGCCGTCAACCCCACTTTCATGTAAGCGGTCAGGAAACGGGCGTCTTCAGCCGCGACCACCAGATCGCAGGCCAGCGCCAGCGAGAAGCCAGCGCCCGCCGCCGCGCCTTCCACCGCCGCGACGATCGGCTTGGGGCATTCGCGCATCGCGCGGACCCAGCCGTGAAAGCGCTCGATCCCGTCGCGATTCTCCGACCGCGAGCGGCTGCCGTGATGGTACAGGTTGCTCAGATGGCCGCCGCTGCTGAACGCGCCATCGGCCCCGGTCAGCACGATGGCCCCGATGCCATCGTCATGCACCGCTTCGTCCAGCGCGTCGCGGGCACCCGCCATCATCGCCAGACCCAGCGCGTTGCGGTTTTCCGGGTCGGTCATGGTCAGAACCATCACCCGGCCCCGCCGATCCACCTGCATGCGGCTGGTATCGACACGTGCGTTCATGCGCGTTTCTCCCAAAATCACCATGGTTGCGGGCTATTCTGTTCCCGCTTGTGCGCAACACTGTGCCAGCCCTGTGCGTCCGCACCAAGCCCTTGCTGCGCCGCAGGGGCGGGCCGAGGGGGCGAAAGTCAGACGGGCCGTGGGGTTGTGTGGGTTGAGGCGGATCGACGCGGGCAACGCGGTCGGCCGAAGGTGGGGGCGGAGGGGGAGTTGGCGCGATGGGAAAACGGATGGACGGCACGGCAGACCCTCGGCGCGCGCTCACGCCCCACGCCAACCGCGCGCTGATGGCGCTGTGCGTGGTGGTCTATGCCCTGGGGCTGCCACCCGACCGGCTGGCCTTTGTCCCCGCCTACGCCTTTGGCGGCGGTGGGGTGGCGGGGCCGCTGCCGACTCCGGCGCTGTGGATCGGGTTGGTCGCCCATCCCTTTGTCCATGCCGACGCGCTGCATCTTGCCACCAACCTGTTGGTGCTGTGGCCGTTGGGCGATGCGGTGGAGCGCGCCGTCGGTCATGGGCGCTTCCTGCTGCTGTTCGCGCTGGGCGCGTTGGCCGCCGCTGGCCTGGAAGGGCTGTTGGCCACCGACCGGATGGCCCCGCTGATCGGGGCGAGCGGGGCGATCTGCGCCCTGATGGGGGCGTTCCTGTGGCAACCGCCGCGCAACGGCCTGTGGGCGCGGTCGGGTTGGCGATGGCTGGCCGTGGTGGGAATCGGGGCCTTCGCGATGGTGAACGCCGTCCTGGTGATCCACCCACCCTCAGCCGGTTCGCCCTTGGCCGAGGTGGGGTGGGGGGCGCATCTGGGCGGGCTGCTCGTCGGGCTGGCGCTGCCGGTGTTGTGGCGGCGGTAAGGACAACCGCTTGTCTTTGGCAGCGGTCGTCGGGATACTCCCCCCGGGTTTGACCACGCGCCTTTGCGGCCACAGGGGATGAGCATGACGGATGAAGCGGTGTTGGGGGTGATCGGTGGCAGCGGTGTCTATGACATCGACGGGCTGGACAACACCCGGTGGGTGAAGGTCGAAACCCCCTTCGGCGATCCGTCCGACGAGCTGTTGACCGGAACCCTGAACGGGCAAAAGCTGGTCTTCCTGCCGCGCCATGGCCGGGGTCATCGGATTCCGCCGTCGGAGCTGAATTTCCGCGCCAACATTCACGCCTTGAAGCAGTTGGGCGTCACCGAAATCCTGTCGGTGTCCGCTGTCGGTTCGCTGAAGGAGGAGTTGCCGCCGGGGACCTTCGTGGTGATCGACCAGTTCATCGACCGCACCTTCGCGCGCGAAAAGAGCTTTTTCGGCACCGGGCTGGTGGCGCATGTCGGGTTGGGCCACCCGGTGTGCAACCGCCTGGGCGACCGGATCGAGGAATCGCTCAAGGAGTTGGCGATTCCCCACCAGCGGCGCGGCACCTACATGGTCATGGAAGGCCCGCAATTCTCCACCATGGCTGAATCGGAGCTGTACCGGAGCTGGGGCTGTGACGTGATCGGCATGACCAACATGCCCGAGGCCAAACTCGCCCGCGAGGCGGAGATCTGCTACGCCACCGTCGCCATGGTGACGGATTATGATTGCTGGCACACCGACCACGCGCATGTGACGGTGGACGCGGTCATCAAGGTGGTGGTGGCCAACGCCGGGAAGGCCCGCGCCCTGGTGGCGTCGCTGGCGCCCAAGATCGCCAGCCGCCAGGGGGCGTGCTCCCAGGGCTGCCACACCGCGCTCGACAACGCGATCATGACGGCTCCGGCGGTGCGCGACCCGGCGATGCTCGACAAGCTGGCCGTCATCGTCAAACGCGCGCTTGGGCCGTCGGCCTGACGTTCGGTTGGGTGCTCAGCGCCGCAGGCGCATGTCGCCTCAGCGCCGCAGGCGCATGTCAATGTGCGGGATGCCGCCGTCGTCGTAGACGTCGCTGTCCCGCACAAAACCGAAGCCGCCGTAAAAGCGCTCCAGATACAGTTGCGCGCCGATCACCACATCCTGCGCGGGCCAATGTTCGGTGAGTTCGGCCAGGGATTCGGCGACCAGCCTCCGGCCCAAACCGGTCTTGCGCTCCTCCGGCCGCACGGCCAGCCGACCGAAGGCGGTGGCCCCGCCCTTCTCGGGATCGGGGCCGAAAACACGGGCGCAGCCCACCAGCGCACCATCCTGGACGCGGGTGGCGATCAGGTGCAGCGCGTCGGGGTCACGCCCGTCGATGTCGGGGTAGGGGGAGGCCTGCTCGACGATCAGAACGCTTTGGCGCATCCACAAAAGGGCGTGAAACTCGCGGGCGGACAGCTCGTCGAAGCGGACGCGGCGGATGATGGCGCCGGGCGGGGTGGTCATGGCGATGGGTCCATGGCGATGGGTCCGGTGGACAGGGCGGCTCAGGCCAGCGCGTTGCGGATCAAATAGGCGGCGATGTCCTTGGGCTTGACCTTCACATCGGTCATCGGCTGATCGGGATCCATCGCCTGGGCCATCAGCAGGCTGCGCTGCACGTTGGCGACCGACACCCGGAAAATGCCGGTCGCTCCCTTCAGCCGTGGATAATAGCCGGGATCGATGGTCTTTTCCCGACGGGTCAGACGGGCCAGCGCCTCGTCTTCCGTCACGCCATCCGCCGACTGTGACAGCACCAGCTTCCAATCGCTTTCGCCGCCCCAACCGGCGGCGATGGCGGCCTTCATCGACGCCTCATCCTCGGCCACACCCAGCTTGAAGCTGTGCTTGCCCTGCCCGACATCGGACGCCCACGCGGTCAGGGCGGCGCTGCGCGCCACATAGATCACGGCCATGACGGTGCTGTTTCCTTGACTGCGCGGTTGGGACGAACGACGGCGGTGTGGCCCGTCATTGGAAGGAGGATTGCCGGGAAATCGGCGCGATGAGGATGCGGGTGACGACGTTCTTGCCGAACATGCCGATCGCCGCCTCATCGATCTTGCGGCGCAGGGCGGGGATGTTGGCGATGTTGCCGCGCACGATCCATCCCTCGTCAATGCCTTTGTAAATGGCGGTCAGGATCGCGTCGTGCAGGCGTGGAATGGACAGCTGAACCTCGCCCAGCCGCATCGCGTCACCAACCTCCAGATTGACTTCGATCTGCGTGTATTTCTCGATCCGACCCTGGGCACTGACCACCGGAACCATCAGGGGCTTGATGCGCACCGTCGGCGGCAGATTGCCGGGGGCGGCCCCTTCCGATGCCATGACCGTCCCGGAAAGGCCAAGAAGGCAGCACAGAATCAGCAACAGAATGCGCATTGGCAACACCCGTACCAGCCACACCCACGACAGGCGGATGCAATGGTCAAGGTAGTGGCGCGCACCGCTCCTTTCAACATGGTGTTGACGGTCCGGTGGTGGCGATGACGGTTGGCGGAAGACGCCGTTCCGAGTCACACTGCCGCCGCAATCCTCTGCTTGATGCGGGGTGGTTGGTTCATCGCGGGGAGTTGGGGTATGACGGGGGCCGGTGGCGAAATCCTGTTCGAGTTTCATCGGGTTGGAACCTATCTGAAGGTCGTCGCCATCGATGGGCAGACGGGTGTCGAGGTGTCGGTGGTCGGCCCGGCCAGCGGCAGCGTTGAATTGCTCAAGCGCACGGCGATCAACAAGCTGCGCTATGTGCAAAACCGTGATGCGGCCAAACCGCCCACGCGGTGATCCCAGCGCGCGGCCCGCGTTGCGGTGACGCAGTGAATTGGGTGTCGGCACGGTCGGCTTCCCGCGCGGGGGCCGTTTCAGACGAGAACATGCGGCACCTCGCCGCCCGGAGAGGATGGACAGGATGGTTGGTTTGGTCTGCGGCTCCCGTTTGGCTGTGTGCGCCGCGCTGGTGGCGGGTGTGGCGCTGGTCTGGGCCGACGGTGCAAACGCGGCGGGCAAACCCACGTCGGGAGGGGGGGCTTCCGCACAACCGTCCAATCATCCCTCGGCCGCCCCGGCCCCACCCCCTCCACCACAAGTGGCGGTTTGTGCCAAGCCGGTGATTCCGGGCTGTATGGACGACGGTGGCACCTTTGCAGCGCCCGAGCGCATGACGAGCTGTCAGGGCGAGGTGAAAGACTATGTCGATCGCACCATGACCTATCTGAAGTGCCTGAACGATGAGAATGTGGCGTCAGGACGGGATTTGACGCGCAACGTCGATCGGTTCAATTGCAAGTTGTCTGGCCGCAAGTCCTGTCCGTGATGGATGGTCCATTGCGGGATGACGGTGAGCGCGCACCGCGCGCCTTCGGACATGCAAAAGGCCGGTTTCCGTGTGGAAACCGGCCTTTTGATGCGCGACCCGGTCAGCGACCGTTCATCGTCTCTGGCACACGGACAGTGCGTTCGGGGCCGATCAACCGATCTTGCGGCGCGTCTGGCGACCGGAACTGCGGCCCAGGCCAATGCGCTTGGCGAATTCGGAGCGCTGGGCGGCGTAGTTCGGGGCAACCATGGGGTAATCGGCGGGCAGACCCCACCGCGCCCGATACTCGTCTGGCGACATGTTGTAGGTCGACCGAAGGTGCCGCTTGAGCATCTTCAGCTTCTTCCCATCTTCCAGGCACACGATGTATTCGGGCGTCACTGACTTGCGGATCGGAACCGAGGGCTTGAGCGGTTCCGATTGGATTTCGCGCGGTTGCCCGTTCAGACCGGTCAGCGACGAATAGACGGTGTTGATGACGTCGGGGATTTGTTGAGCGGGCAAAACATTCTTGCTGACATACGCCGATACGATGTCGGCGGTCATCCGCAGCAGCGCATTGTCCGGTACATCGGCGCGAAGCTGGTCGCTCATTGCTCAGTGTCCTGATCTTTCATTTGTCCGTAGCAATCAAGTTGCATACCGTGATTTAGGTGTCAATATAATTTCAGCAAGACGCAAATTAGTTGCTTTTGGGGTTCAGAACTGGTGATGCGCGGACAAATCAGCCAGGGCTGAAATTGGCGACGGCATCGCGTTGCAATCGCCGCTTTTGGCATCGTCTAGTAAGAGGCAGCTTGCAAAGATCGGGGGAATTGACCGCAGCAATTGGGCGTGGCGGTTCACCTATAACGAATCGGCTACCCTGCTTGTTTGCGACAAACAACAACGAACAGGCGATGTTTCTTCAATCAACTTCGCGCTGTGGGTGACGTGGCCACAACGGCACGTGTGGGGGCTGTCTGGCGGACCACTCCTGCGGGCCATCACCACCGTGGTGGTGGGCGCCGCACGGGTGAGCAGACCAGGGCAGGCGTGTGCCGGGGTTTCCGGTCGCGGCGCTTGGCGGGGGGCCGTCGGGTTGGGGGTGGTTTGCGTCCCTGTCATGGTGTGGTGGTGGCGGTTTGCGTCGATATCTGGTAGCGTGCGCGCGTTTTCCAAATCCCCTTGGGCTTTGGTCCCCCGTTTTTTTGGAGTTTGGTTCCCATGACCGCCCGCACCGTCGCGCTCGCCTCCGATCACGCCGGGTACCAATTGAAGAACGAGATCGCCGCGTCGCTGACGACGGCCGGTTATGCGGTTCTCGACTTTGGCACCAATGGGCCGGAGTCGGTCGACTATCCCGATTACGCCGCGCAGGTGGCCGCCGCTGTCACCGATGGTCGGGCCGAACGGGGCGTGCTGGTCTGCGGCAGCGGCATCGGCATCAGCATCGCCGCCAACCGCCATCCGGGCGTGCGCGCGGCGCTGGTCCACGACGTGACCACCGCGCGCCTGTGCCGGGAGCACAACGACGCCAACGTGATCGCGCTGGGCGCGCGGGTGATCGGCCCGGAAATCGCCAAGGACTGCGTGACCACCTTCCTGACCACCGCGTTCGAGGGCGGGGAGCGGCACAGCCGCCGCATCGCCAAGATGGGCTGAGGCCCACGCGCCGGAATCCTGGCCTTCCACGGCCACGCCATCGGGGGGGATGCCCCCGGTGACACCGCAAGCGGCCCTTGGCCGCCTCTTCGTTCGAGATAAGGAACCGCCCGCCATGACCTCCACCAACGCCGCCGAGATCGGCCGTTTCTTCGCCGCGTCGCTCGCCGAGACCGATCCCGAGCTGGCCCGCGCCGTTCGTGACGAGCTGATGCGCCAGCAGGATCAGATCGAGCTGATCGCGTCCGAAAACATCGTCTCCCAGGCGGTGTTGGAAGCCCAGGGGTCGGTTCTGACCAACAAATACGCCGAGGGTTATCCCGGCAAGCGCTACTACGGCGGCTGCGAGTTCGTCGACATCGCCGAAAATCTGGCGATCGAGCGCGCCTGCAAGCTGTTCAACTGCTCCTTCGCCAACGTTCAGCCCAACTCCGGCAGCCAGGCCAACCAGGCGGTCCTGCTGGCGCTGCTGCAACCGGGCGATTGCGTGCTCGGCATGTCGCTGGCCGCCGGTGGCCACCTGACCCACGGGGCCGCCCCCAACCTGTCGGGCAAGTGGTTCAAGGCCGTTCAGTACGGCGTGCGCGCCGACGATCACCTGATCGACTTCGATCAGGTGGAGGCGCTGGCGCGTGAGCACAAGCCCAAGCTCATCATCGCCGGTGGTTCCGCCTATCCGCGCGTGCTTGACTACGCCCGTTTCCGCGCCATCGCGGACGAGGTCGGGGCCTATCTGATGGTGGACATCGCCCACTACGCCGGCCTGATCGCCGGTGGCGTCTACCCCAACCCGTTCCCCTACGCCGACATCGCCACCACCACCACCCACAAGACCCTGCGCGGCCCGCGCGGCGGCATGGTGCTGACCAACCGCGAGGACATCGCCAAGAAGATCAATTCGGCGGTGTTCCCCGGCCTGCAAGGCGGCCCGCTGATGCACGTCATCGCCGCCAAGGCGGTGGCCTTCGCCGAAGCGCTGCGCCCGGAATTCAAGGTCTACGCCCAGGCCGTGGTCGACAACGCCAAGGCGCTGTCCTCCACCCTGGTCGCCGGTGGCCTGGACATCGTGTCGGGTGGCACGGACAGCCACATCGTTCTCGTCGACATGCGGCCGAAGAACCTGACCGGCAAGGCGGCGGAAGCCAGCCTGGAGCACGCTGGCATGACCTGCAACAAGAACGGCGTGCCGTTCGACCCGCAAAAGCCGACCATCACCTCGGGTGTCCGTCTGGGCAGCCCGGCGGCGACCACGCGCGGGTTTGGCGTCGCCGAATTCCGTCAGGTCGGTGAAATGATCGTCGAGACGCTGGACGGTCTGGCCGCCAGCAACTCCGGCGACAATTCGGCGGTGGAAGCCTCGGTGCGCGAGCGGGTGCGCGGCCTGTGCCGCCAGTTCCCGATCTACCCGACGCTGTAACGCCGCCCAACCGGCGAGAAGGACACGCAGATGCGCTGCCCGTTTTGTGGAAACGAGGACACCCAGGTCAAGGATTCGCGACCGACGGAGGACAACTCGGCCATCCGGCGGCGGCGCTTCTGTCCCAGTTGCGGTGCCCGCTTCACCACCTTCGAACGCGTCCAGTTGCGCGAGCTGACGGTGGTGAAGAGCGCTGGCCAGCGCGAACCCTTCGATCGCGACAAGCTGTTGCGGTCGATGCGGATCGCGCTGCGCAAACGCCCGATCGACGCCGACCGCATCGACCGGGTGGTGAACAGCCTGGTGCGTCAGCTCGAATCCTCGGGCGAGAACGACATCCCGTCCAAGCAGATCGGCGAAATGATCATGGCGGCGCTGCAAACGCTCGATCAGGTCGCCTACATCCGCTACGCCTCGGTCTACAAGGACTTCCGCGAGGCGTCGGACTTCAACGAATTCGTTGAGCAGTTGGCCCCCGACGCGCAATAGAGGCGCGGCCCGATCCGAGGGCGGTGGGGCCGCCGCCACCATCAAAGAGCGGATCCCGTCATGAGCGCGCCCACCACCGACACCGATCTGAACCACATGCGCGCCGCGCTGGCGTTGGCCGCGCGGGGGCTGGGGCGGACCTGGCCCAACCCGGCGGTCGGCTGCGTGCTGGTGCGCGACGGTGTGGTCGTTGGCCGGGGCTGGACCCAGCCGGGCGGGCGTCCCCACGCGGAAACCCAGGCGTTGGGCCGGGCCGGGGCGCTGGCGGCGGGGGCGACCGCCTATGTGACCCTCGAACCCTGCAATCATTACGGCAAGACACCACCTTGTGCGCTCGCATTGATCGAGGCCGGGGTGGCGCGCGTCGTCGTCGCCTGCCAGGATCCGGATCCGCGCGTGGCCGGGGGAGGGTTGGCGCGGCTGCGCGCCGCCGGGATCGCCGTCACCACCGGGCTGTGCGAGGCCGACGCGCTCGCCCTCAACGAAGGTTTCTTCAACCGCATCCAGCGCGCCCGCCCCCTGTTCACGCTGAAGCTGGCGACGACGCTCGACGGGCGGATCGCCACCCGCACCGGCGCGTCGCAATGGATCACCGGGCCGCAGGCGCGGGCGGCGGGGCACCGGCTGCGCGCCACCCACGACGCCATTCTGGTCGGCATCGGCACCGCTCTGGCCGACGATCCCGATCTGACCTGCCGCTTGCCCGGTCTGGCCGACCGCAGCCCGGTGCGGGTGGTGGTGGACAGCACCCTGCGCCTGCCGCCCACCGCGCGGCTTGCCGCGACCGCCCGCGCGGTTCCGACCTGGGTTGTCACCGGAACGAACCCGGACGACGGGGCCGCCCGCGCGCTGCGGGAGTGCGGGGTGGAGATCGTGACGGTGGCCCGCGACGCCGCCGGACGGCCCGATCCGTTGGCGCTGGCCGCCGCGCTGGCCGAACGGGGGCTGACACGGGTGCTGGTGGAAGGCGGGGCGACCATCGCCGGGGCGCTGCTGCGCGCCGATCTGGTGGACCGGCTGGAGTGGTTCCGCGCGCCGTCGCTGATCGGCGGCGATGGCTTGGCGGCGGTGGCGGGCTTCGGCGTGGAGGGGATCGACACGCTGGCGCGCTTTGATCGGATCGGTGGCGGATTGGCGGGCGACGACGCGGTCGAGCGGTACCGGCGGCGGCGGGGTTGAAGGGGGCGGAAGAGGCGACCCGGTTGGGGTTTGCAGGCGCAACGGACTGTTGCGTCGGGCGGGCCGTGGTCGGCGCTTCCCCTTGGCGGGAAACCTGCTAAATTCCCGACCCATGTTCACCGGAATCATCACCGACATCGGGCGCGTTCAGGCTGTGGATCGGCAGGGCGACACCCGTTTCACCATCGCGACCGGCTACGACACGGACACGATCGCCATTGGTGCGTCCGTGGCGCACAACGGCGTGTGCCTGACCGTCATCGAAAAGGGGCCGGGCTGGTACGTGGTCCAGGCGTCGGGCGAAACGCTGGCGAAAACCACGCTGGGCGCGTGGCAGCCGGACACCCGCATCAATCTGGAGCGCGCGCTGAAGGTCGGCGACGAGCTGGGCGGTCACATCGTCTCCGGCCATGTCGATGGCGTTGGGCGGCTGGTGGACCAGCGCCCGGATGGCGAATCGCTGCGCCTGACCTTCGAAGCGCCCGCCGCGCTGGCCCGTTACATCGCCTCCAAGGGGTCGGTCGCCGTCGATGGCGTGTCGCTGACCGTCAACGAGGTGCAGGGCAACCGGTTCGGCGTGAACATCATCCCGCACACCCAGACGGCCACGACCTTTGGCGGGCTGCGCGTGGGCGATGCGGTGAATCTGGAAATTGATATGCTCGCGCGCTACGTCGCGCGGCTTGCGGGGCAGGAATGACGTCCGAGTTTCACAGCTATCTGTCGAGCGCCGAAGAGATCCTCGAAGAGGCGCGGCAGGGCAAAATGTTCATCCTGGTCGATGACGAAGACCGGGAAAACGAAGGCGATCTGGTGATCCCGGCCAATTGCGCCACGCCGGAAGCGGTCAATTTCATGGCCAAGCATGGCCGTGGCCTGATCTGCCTGACGATGGACCGCGCCAACATCGAACGGCTGAACCTGCCGTTGATGGCCCAGCAGAACGCCTCGCGCCACCAGACCGCCTTCACCGTGTCGATCGAGGCGCGCGAAGGGGTGACGACCGGCATTTCCGCCGCCGACCGCGCCCGCACCATCCAGGTCGCCATCGATCCGGCATCCGGGCCGCAGGACATCGCCACCCCCGGCCACATCTTCCCGTTGCTGGCCCGCGACGGCGGCGTTCTGGTGCGCGCCGGTCACACCGAAGCGTCGGTGGACATCTCCCGCCTGTCCGGTCATCCGCCTTCGGCGGTGATCTGCGAGATCATGAACGACGATGGCAGCATGGCCCGTCTGCCCGATCTGGTGCAGTTCGCCCAGCTTCACGGGCTGAAGGTCGGGACCATCGCCGATCTGATCGCCTACCGCCGCCGCACCGAAACCATCGTCGAACAGCGTCTGGCGGGCACGCTGGACAGCCGTTACGGCGGGCGGTTCCAGACCTACGTCTACACCAACAAGATCCATTACGCCGAACACATCGCGCTGGTGCGCGGCGACATCTCCGGCGACGAACCGGTGCTGGTGCGCATGCACGCGCTGTCGGTGCTGGACGACGTGCTGGGCGACCGCAACTCCGGCCGCGCCGACGAGTTGCAGGCGTCGATGGAGGTGATCGCACGCGAAGGGCGCGGCGTCATCGTGCTGCTGCGCGAACCGCAGCCGAACGGCCTGTCGTCGGTGCTGAAGGCCCGGTTGGAAGGGCAGGCGGGCAGCGCGCCCGAACTGCGCGACTACGGCGTCGGCGCGCAAATCCTGCTCGATCTGGGCGTGCGCTCCATGATCCTGCTGTCCAATCGCAAGAAGTCGATCATCGGGCTGGAGGGCTATGGTCTGACCGTGGTCGGCCACCGGGCGATCCACACCGGCGGGGCCGAGGCCGGGACCGACTGAGCTGAGCGCCGCCAAACGCCAAGCCAGCAACCACAGGGACAGGCACCACGCCGGATGACCGACACGCCGCACATCATGGTTGTGGACGCCCGCAGCCACGAGGACATCGCCGACGAGCTGGCGCGCGGGGCCATTGGCGAGCTGACGCGCGCCGGGGCCACGCACGTCCGCTACGGCGTGCCCGGCTGTCTGGAGATTCCGGCGGCGGTGGTCTACGCCATCCGGTCGATGGATTTCTTCACCGCCCGCAAGCGGTTCGACGGCTATGTCGCGCTCGGCTGCGTCATCCGGGGCGAGACGACCCGGTACGAGACCATCTGCGCGGAAAGCGCGCGCGGGTTGCAGGATGTGACGCTGCGCTACGCGCTGGCGGTCGGCAACGGCATCCTGACCGTTGAAAATCGTGAACAGGCGTGGGTGCGCGCCAACGTCGGGTCAAAAAATATGGGCGGGGTTGCGGCCCGCGCCTGTCTTGACATGATTGACCTGAAGCGCAAATTCCGCCTCTATCCGCGTTGATCCCTTTTTCAGTGACTGCAAAGACCATCATGAGCAACGACGACGCGGGCAGCCGCGCGACACCCAAGCGCGCATCCGGCAAGACGGGCGGCAAATCGGGCGGCAAATCCGGCAGCCGCAACCGCACCGGCGGCGGTTCCGCCAAGGCCCGGCGCAAGGCCGCCCGGTTGGGCGCGGTCCAGGCGCTCTATCAGATCGACCTGACCGGCGCGCCAGTGGAAACCGTGGTGGGTGAGTTCGTCGCCCATCGCCTGGGCGAGGAGATCGACGGCGCGAAGTTCGTGGCGGGCGACCCGCAGCTCTTTTCCGACATCGTGCGCGGCGTCATCCATCGGTTGCCCGAGGTGGACAGCGTGCTGACCGCCGCGCTCGACCCGCGTTTCCCCGTGGACCGGCTGGAACTGCTGCTCCGCGCCATCCTGCGCGCCGGGGCCTATGAAATCGCGGTTCACCTCGACACCCACCCGCGCATCATCATCAGCGAGTATGTGGATGTCGGCCACGCCTTCTTTGCCGGGCGCGAACCGGCGATGGTGAACGGCGTGCTGGATCATGTCGCCCGTGCGCTGCGCGCCGACGATCTGGCCAAGCCCGACCCGTCGCGCGCTGCGCCGTCCGCCACCTGAGCCAGCCTCCAAAACGGCCCCGGCCTTGTCCGTCTGCGGACGGGCAGGGCCATGACGGAACCGCGATGATTCCCCCCGCGCTCGGCGAATTCGACCGCATCACCCGCTATTTCAAGCCCTTGGCCGCCGGTTTCCCCGGCGCGCGCGGGCTGCGGGACGACGCCGCCGTGTTCGGCGTGCCGGAGGGGCGGGAGTTGGTCGTCACCGCCGACGCCATGGTGGAAGGGGTGCATTTCTTCCCCGACGACGCGGCCGGTGACATCGCCGCCAAGCTTCTGCGCACCAACCTGTCCGATCTGGCCGCCATGGGGGCGGAGCCGCTGGCCTACACCCTGACCACCGCCTTGCCGCGCACGGTCGATGAGGCGTGGCTTGCCGCCTTCACCGCCGGTCTGGCGGCGGATCAGGCGCGCTTTGGCATCGGTCTGGCCGGGGGCGATTCGGTGTCAACCCGTGGGCCGATCACCCTGTCGGTCACGGCCTTC
Organism: Azospirillum griseum; assembly: GCF_003966125.1. Lineage (GTDB taxonomy): Bacteria > Pseudomonadota > Alphaproteobacteria > Azospirillales > Azospirillaceae > Azospirillum > Azospirillum griseum. The sequence goes on along the minus strand of NZ_RXMA01000001.1, from coordinate 26,246 downwards.
GGTCTGGTTCCGGCGGGGCGGGCACTGCCGCGCTGGGGCGGTCGGGTGGGCGACCGGCTGTTTGTGAGTGGGACCATCGGCGACGCGGCTTTGGGGCTGGAGATCGCCTATGGCCGTTTGCCGGGGGTGCACCCGGCGGCCCGCGCCCATCTGTTGGGCCGTTTGCGCCGTCCCGATCCGCGCACCACGCTGGGGCACCGCCTGATCGGGTTGGCCAGCGGGGCCTTGGATGTGTCGGACGGGTTGGTGGCCGACCTTGGCCATCTGTGCGCCGAGTCCGGTTGCGCCGCCCGGATCGACGCGGCGGCGGTCCCGCTGTCCGACGCCGCGCGCGCGGTGATCGGGGGGGACGCGGTGCGCCTTGCCCAGGCGTTGACCGGCGGCGACGATTACGAACTGGTGTTCTCCGCCCCGGAGTCGGCCACCGCCGACCTGATGGCGCTGGCGGCGGAGGTCGGTGTTCCGATCACCGCCATCGGTGCGTTGGTGGATGGGCCGCCGGGCGTTGTCACCGTCCGCGATGCCCAGGGCGCGCCGCTGACGCTCGCCCGGCGCGGCTGGGATCATTTTTGAGAAAGCGGGTTTGGGCAATCGCCCAGACCGCCCATTTAAGACAATCGAAAGCTCTGTCGCGGCAGGCTGCCGCACGCCCGCCAACGGGTCTCGTGCTCTCCAATCCGGGTGTCGCCTGTGGTCAAGTCGCTGATCGTGCTGGTCTTGGGCATCCTGCTGTTGGGCGGGGCGGCGTTTGGCGGCTGGCACATCTACAACACCTATCTGGTCCCGCAGGAAGGGGCTGAACCGAAGAAGGTGGAACCGCCGCCCAAGCCACCCACAGCCTTTGTCCGCCTGGCCCCCATCATCATGCCGGTGATTGGCAACACCCGGGTCGAGCAGATCGTCACCGTCGTGGTGGCGATGGAGGTGGTGGTGGAAAAGCAGCCCATGGTCCAGGCCAATCAGATCCGCATGAACGACGCGTTCCGCACCGCGCTCTATGGCGGGCTGGACGACAAGTCGATCATGAAGGGCGCGTTGTTCAGCATTCCGGCGGCCAAGGAAAAACTGATGGAGGCGGCGGCCAAGGTCATGGGGCCGGGCGTGATCGTGGATGTGCTGGTGCAGGCGGTGGTTCAACGCAATCTGTGACCCATCCGGGGGGATGGTCTCTGACGAAAGGCCGGGGTCGCTCGGCCAATTCGCCGCGCTTTTCCTGCTCCTGCGACGGTTGCAAAGCGTGGGGAGCGCGCGCATCCTTTCCGTCATGTGATTTGCGCCCGGCCCTTCCGCGCCCTTTTGCGGGAGACCGATGCCTCGGGCGGACCCTTTTTAAAATTTGGGGGATGCGATGGCTTTAGCGTTCATCGTCATCATCGCCAGTGGCCTGTTTGCGCTGGCCTATGGGTATCGCACCGGAAAGGAGGTCATGGCCGCGTCACCGGGAACGGAGCGGATGCAGGCCATCGCCGCCGCGATCCAGGAGGGCGCGCGCGCCTATCTGAACCGGCAATACAGCACCATTGCGTTGGCCGGTGCGGTTCTGCTGGTGATATTGGCGGTCAGCCTGGGCCTGCCGGTCGCCGTCGGTTTTCTGATTGGGGCGGTGTTGTCGGGGCTGGCGGGCTATATCGGGATGAACGTCTCGGTGCGCGCCAACGTCCGCACCGCGCAGGCGGCCACCGGCGGGTTGGCCCCGGCGCTGGATTTGGCCTTCAAGGCGGGGGCCATCACTGGCCTGCTGGTGGTTGGCTTGGGCATTCTCGGAGTCGGCGGCTATTTCGGCGTGCTGACCCTGGTCTATTCGGTCAGCGATCCCGAACAGGCGCGCCGCGTGTTGGAAGCGCTGCTGGGGTTGAGCTTCGGCGCGTCGTTGATTTCCATCTTCGCCCGCTTGGGTGGTGGCATCTTCACCAAGGGGGCCGACGTCGGGGCCGATCTGGTTGGCAAGGTCGAGGCGGGAATTCCGGAGGATGATCCGCGCAACCCGGCGGTCATCGCCGACAATGTGGGCGACAACGTCGGCGACTGCGCCGGGATGGCCGCCGATCTGTTCGAAACCTACGCCGTGACCATCGTTGCCACCATGCTGTTGGCGGCCATCGTCTTTTCCGGCGGTTTGGTGCGCCTGATGATGGTGTATCCGCTGGTGATCGGGGCGGTGTGCATCGTCGCGTCCGTTGCCGGAACCTATGCGGTGCGGCTTGGCCCCGACCAGAACATCATGAAAGCGCTGTACAAGGGCTTGGTGGCAACGGCGGCCCTGTCGCTGGTGCTGGTGCTGCTCGTCACCGCCGTGATGTTCGGTTTCACCCGGCCGTTGCCGATGAGCGGCGGTGTGACCATCACCGGGATGAATCTGTTCGTGTCGTCGCTGGTCGGGCTGGGTGTCACCGGACTGCTGGTCTGGATCACCGAATATTACACATCCACGGCCTTCGGTCCGGTGCGCAGCATCGCGCGGGCGTCGGAAACCGGGCATGGGACCAACGTCATCCAGGGCTTGGCGGTGTCGATGGAATCGACCGCGCTGCCGGTTCTGGTCATTTGCGCGGGCATTCTGATCGCCCATGGCCAGGCCGGGATCTTCGGCATCGGCATCGCCGCCACCACCATGCTGGCGCTGGCGGGGATGGTGGTGGCCCTGGACGCCTATGGCCCGGTCACGGACAACGCGGGCGGCATTGCCGAAATGGCCGATCTGCCCAAGGAGGTGCGCGTCACCACCGACGCACTCGATGCGGTGGGCAACACCACCAAGGCGGTGACGAAGGGCTACGCCATCGGTTCCGCCGGTCTGGCCGCGCTGGTGCTGTTTGCCGCCTATGTCCAGGATCTCGGCCATTATTTCCCGAAGGTGGCGGTCGAGTTCCGCCTGAACGACCCCTATGTCGTCGTCGGGCTGCTGGTGGGCGGCTTGCTGCCTTATCTGTTCGGGGCGATGGGAATGACGGCGGTCGGGCGCGCCGCCGGATCGGTGGTGGTGGAGGTGCGCCGCCAGTTCCGCGAGATTCCCGGCATCATGGACGGGACCGGCAAGCCCGACTATGGCCGGGCGGTGGACATGCTGACCAAGGCGGCGATTCACGAGATGATCATCCCCTCGCTGCTGCCGGTGCTGGCCCCCGTGGCGCTCTACGCGGTCATCGCTGCGATTGGCGGTCAGGCGGCGGCCTTTGCCGCGCTGGGCGCGATGCTGTTGGGGACCATCGTCACCGGGGTGTTCGTCGCCATCTCCATGACGTCCGGCGGCGGGGCTTGGGACAACGCCAAGAAATACATTGAAACCGGGCATCATGGCGGCAAGGGATCGGACGCGCACAAGGCGGCGGTCACGGGCGACACGGTCGGCGATCCGTACAAGGACACGGCTGGCCCGGCGGTGAACCCGATGATCAAGATCACCAACATCGTGGCGATCCTGCTGCTGGCGATTTTGGCGACGTTCGCCTGACCCGGATCGGGTGCGTGGGCATGAAAAAGGGCGGGAACCTTGCGGGTCCCGCCCTTTGTCGGCTGTTTTGATCGGCTCAACCGGTCAGCGACCGGGGCCTTTGCTCTTGCTGTCCTTGGCGGAGAAGCGACCGACGTTGCCGATCATCTGCTCCAGGAAGGTCATTTCGCGGCCAGCGGTTGGGGTGGTGCGGTCCACCATTTCGATGTTCTGGCCGTTGGTTTCGTCGAGCTTCTTGATCTCGCGCACGACACCGGCCTGATCGAAGCGCACGATCAGCACACGGCGCTCCACGATCTCAGGCTCGAAGAAGGCGGTCTTCTCGGTCTTCTGCCCGATGTAGTACCAGACGTTCGGATCGAAGGTTCCGACCGAGGTCGGCGTGCCCAGAACGGCGGCAACGTCGTCCCGACGGCTCTGGCCGGGCTGAAGCTCCGCGACGCGTTCAGGGTCGGTCAGGTTGCCGCGTTGCGCGGTGATCGGCGTGCAGCCGGACACCGCCAAGCCGGGAAGAATCACGGCCCCCAGCAGGGCGACGGCACGAAGCGCGGAAGGAATCGATATTGTCATGGTGCTCAGGCTATGATGGCCAGCGGTTACGGAACGGCGACGGGGCATCAGGCGCGTCCGCCGCTTCCACGCTGGCCGAACCATCGCATTCGGCCCTTCGTCCTGTCAACGAAACTCCGAGTCTCCAGGAAAGTGCCCGCCGTGTCCGTCAGTCTCTTCGGCCGTCTGTTTGGGCGGCTGTTTGCCGCAGTTGGCGCGCCCACCGCCGCCCGCCCCGTGGATGGGCTGTTCGCCGCCATCGTGACCCAGGCCCGCCGGGTGGAGTTCTACCGCGACCTTGGGGTCCCGGACACGCTGGATGGCCGGTTCGATCTGGTGGCGCTGCACTGTTTCCTCACCATGCGGCGGCTGAAGGGGCAGGGCGCGCGGGCGGCCAAGCTGTCGCAGCGGCTTTATGAACGGATGGTTGATGACTATGAAAAGTCGCTGATGGAGATGGGCGTCGGCGACAGTGGCATCGGGCGGCGGGTGAAGACGATGGCGCGCGGCATGGCCGGGCGGATCAAGGCGTATGACGAGGCGCTGTCCGACTCGAATGACCGCCGGTTGGAGGTCGCCTTGGACAACAACGTCTATGGGACCGCGCAGAACGCCGATTCCGCCCACCTCACCGCCTTGGCCGCCTATGTCCGCAAGGCCGCCGATGGGTTGGATGTCCAGACACTCGACACGCTGCTGATTGGGCGGCTGGCCTTTCCCACGGACATTTCGGGGTTGGTGGTGGACGGGGTGTAAGGGTTTTCTGACAGCGGGCCATGCGGCGCACGGTCCGCGCACGCTGCCCTTGCCTTTCGCCGCCGGGGGCGGCATGTCACTGTTTGAGCCGCTGCGCCCCCGAGTCGTTCCACGGCGCGCGGGCGCGCGGCGGATGAGGTTTCCAAGGACGACTCCGCCATGACCGAACCCAGCGCCCCCAGCCACGCACCGGATTCCGCGCCGGAATTTTCCCGCAAGATCAACGCCGACACCGTGCGCCGCGCCCCGATGACCGAGGTGATCGAAGCCACCGAGGCGGAGCGCAAGGCCCTGGCCGACCGGTTCGAGCTGGAGTCGATCGAACGGCTGACCGCCACCATCCGGCTGCGCGCCACACGCGGCGGCACGATGATCCGGGTGGCCGGACGGCTGGAGGCCGATGTGGTCCAGACCTGCATCATCACGTTGGACTCGGTCCCGGCCCATGTCGAGGAGGAGTTTGAGGCGCTGTTCGCCCCGGAATCGCTGATCGAGGATCCGGGATCGGAAATCGACCTCGACCCCACCCTGTCGGACGCCGAATCGCCCGAACCGATGGACAACAACCGCATCGACATCGGCGAATTGACCGCGCAACATCTGTCCCTGGCGCTGGATCCCTACCCGCAGGTCGATGGCGCGGTGTTCGAGGGATTCGACGACGGCCCGCTGGAGGATGAGGAGGAGGTGGCCCCGGAAGAACCGGAAAAACCCAACCCTTTCGCCGCCTTGCAACGGTTGAAACCGCGCGAATGATCGGATGTTGCGGACGCGATGCCGACCAGCATCGCCCGCAGGTCATCCGGGTTGTTCGCGCTTGCCCTTTGGTGGCATTTGCCTTATTGAATGCCGCTCGCGTTGGACGGCCCCTGTTCGGGCCGCCTTTTACCTTCAAGAGAGTTCACGGTCATGGCTGTTCCGAAGAAGAAGACCTCCAAGTCGCGTCGCAACATGCGTCGTTCGCACCACGCGCTGCCGACCTCGTCCTACGCCGAGTGCAAGAACTGCGGCGAACTGAAGCGTCCGCACCACGTCTGCGGGTCTTGCGGCCATTACGACCAGCGCGAAGTGGTTCAGAGCGGCGCGACCGCTGCCTGATTTCCAACGCGTGGCATGGGGTCATGATGTTCCAGGGCGTGCGCCGTCCTAACCGGGGAGTTCGTTCGCGGTGAGCCAGCGCCTGACCATTGCCCTGGACGCCATGGGCGGGGACCTTGGTCCCGACATGGTGATCGCCGGGGCGGACATCGCGCGGGAACGTCATCCCGACGTGGCCTTTCTGCTGTTTGGCGATTCCCAGCGAATCGAGCCGCTGCTGGCGCAGCGGCCCGCGCTGAAGGCGGTTGCGGAGATCCGCCACACGCCCGATGCGGTGGCTGGGGACGCCAAACCAGCGGTTGCCCTGCGCGCCGGACGCCAATCCAGCATGCGGCTCGCCATCGATGCGGTGGCGAACGGGCAGGCGGCCTGCGTCGTGTCGGCGGGGAACACCGGTGCCCTGATGGCGATGGCGAAGTTCGTGCTCAAGACGCTGCCCGGTGTTGACCGGCCGGCGATTGCGTCGTTCTTCCCGACCCAGCGGGGCGAGAGCGTGATGCTGGATCTCGGCGCGAACGCCGAATGCCAGCCGGAAAATCTCGTCCAGTTCGCGGTCATGGGCGCTGTCTTCGCCCGCGCCGTGCTGGGGCTGCCGGAACCGAGCATCGGTGTCCTGAACATCGGTTCGGAAGACATGAAGGGCAACGAGGTGGTGCGGTCGGCGGCGGCGACGCTGCGCGACATGCCGCTGCCGGGCCGCTTCCACGGTTTTGTCGAAGGCAACGACATTGGTCTGGGGACCGTCGACGTCATCGTGACCGACGGTTTCACCGGCAACGTCGCGCTGAAGACCGCCGAGGGCACGGCCAAGCTGTTCGCCGAGTTCCTGCGGCGGACCTTCGAATCCTCGCTGCTGGCGCGCATCGGCTATCTGCTGGCGCGCGGGGCCTTCAAACGGTTCAAGCAGCGCATCGATCCGCGCCGGTACAACGGCGCGATGTTCCTGGGTTTGCGCGGCGTGTGCGTGAAAAGCCATGGCGGCACCGACGCCCTGGGCTTTGCCAACGCGGTCGCCGTCGCGATCAATCTGGCGGCGCACGGGTTCAACGAGCGCATCAAGGAAGAGATGAGCCGCGTCGCCGACGCGCCGACTCTTCCCGACACCAAGGCGGCGGCGGGCTGATATCATGGTCAAGCGTTCCCGAGTTCTGGGCTGTGGCACCTATCTGCCGGCCAACGTTGTCACCAACCAGGATCTGGAACGCCGCGTGGACACCACCGATGAGTGGATCGTCCAGCGCACCGGAATCAAATCCCGCCATCTGGCCGCTGATGGCGAACTGACCTCCGATCTGGCCATCGGGGCCGCCAAGCGCGCGCTCGACCATGCCGGGATCGCGGCCAGCAGCATCGACTGCATCGTGCTGGCCACCACCACCCCCGACAACACCTTTCCGGCCACCGCGACCAAGGTGCAGGCCGCGTTGGGCACGGGCGGGTTTGCGTTGGACATCCAGGCGGTGTGCGCCGGATTCGTCTATGCCCTGTCGGTGGCCGACAACATGATTCGCGGTGGGCAGGCCCGGCGGGCGCTGGTCATCGGGGCCGAAACCTTTTCGCGCATCCTGGATTGGAACGACCGCACCACCTGCGTCCTGTTCGGCGACGGGGCCGGGGCGGTGGTGCTGGAAGGCTATGACGGCAAGGGCGATTCGAGCGACCGGGGCGTGCTGTCCACCCATCTCCATTCCGATGGCACGCAGTATGATCTGTTGTACGTCGATGGCGGCCCGTCCTCCACCCAGACCGTCGGCCATGTGCGGATGCACGGGCAGGAGATTTTCCGCCACGCCGTCACCAAGCTGTCGGGTGTGGTGGAAGAGGCGCTGGCCGCCAACGGTCTGGAATCGACCGACATCGATTGGATGGTTCCGCACCAGGCCAACCGCCGCATCATCGACGGGCTGGCCCGCAAGATGAAGCTGCCGCCGGAAAAGGTGGTGCTGACGGTGGATCGCCATGGCAACACGTCCGCCGCGTCGATTCCCTTGGCCTTTGGCGAGGCGGTGGCCGATGGCCGCATCCAGCGCGGCGATCTGGTGCTGATGGAGGCCATCGGCGGTGGCTTGACCTGGGGATCGGCGCTGATCCGTTGGTAAGGGGCCGCTTGGTCCTTTTGCATACGCCGACGGATTGCTGCGTTGCGAGAGTGGCGCTGCCTAAGCCCCTGCCAAGCTTTTGAATTGACGGACCTTCTGCGGTCGGATTACCGTCTTTCCCACTGGTTGCGGGGGGAGACGAGCCATGACCCAGAACACCGTCACGCGCGCCCAACTCAGCGAAGCCGTCTATCAGGAAGTCGGTTTGTCGCGCAACGAATCCGCCGATCTGGTGGAAACCGTTCTCGATGAAATCTCCGACGCGCTCGCGCGTGGCGAGATGGTGAAAATCTCCTCCTTCGGCAGCTTCCAGGTCCGACAGAAGGGCGAACGCGTCGGCCGCAACCCGAAGACCGGGGAAGAGGTGCCGATCCTGCCGCGCCGGGTGCTGGTGTTCCGCGCCAGCCATGTGCTGAAGAACCGCATCAACGAGGTGCAGGACGCGGTGGACGCCGCCAACGCGCGGGCGTGACCGCCCGATGGCTCCCGGCCCGTGATCGCGCCACAGGGACCGCGCGATGAAATCGGCCAACGCCTTTCGCACCATCAGCGAGGTTGCCACCGACCTGAACGTGCCGCAGCACGTCCTGCGTTTTTGGGAAACCAAATTCCCGCAAATCCGCCCGCTGAAGCGCGGCGGTGGCCGCCGTTATTACCGGCCCGAGGATGTGGAGCTGCTGCGCCGCATCCAGGCGCTGCTCTATGAAGAGCGCTACACCATCAAGGGCGCGCAACGCGCGCTGCGCGAAGGCCGCTTGGTCGGTCCCCCGCTGGCCAGCGGGACCGCAACGCCGGACGATGTGGCGTTGGATTCGGGGGCGGAGCCGACGGCGCGCGACGCGGCGGGGGAGGGTGGGGCTGCCGAATCAACCCTCTGCGAGTCCGACACCGCCGACGATGACGCGGACCCGCCGGACGCGCTGGCGGCCGATGAACCGCCCGGCCTGCCCAGCGATCTGCGCCATGATCTGATGATCGTGCTGGACGAGCTGAAATCGCTGCGCGGTGCCTTGGCGCGGCTCGCCGGGCGCGATGAAAAAAAGAGCGAAAATCCGTAATCGAAGGGTTGCATCGGAAAATCGCTCTGGCTATAGTCCGGCTCCCGTTCGGAACTGCACCGCAGCGCACTCGCGGTGGCAATGACGGAGCGTAGCGCAGCCTGGTAGCGCATCAGACTGGGGGTCTGGGGGTCGCAGGTTCGAATCCTGTCGCTCCGACCAGTTCCGAACAGAGCGGAAAAGCCTTGGAACCCAACGGTTCCAAGGCTTTTTTGTTGCCTGCATCAATGGCCTGATCATCGTGTGTGGTGCCTTGCGTGTGGAATTCCTGTGTGGAAGTCGAGCCATTTCCCACACGCAAGCTGGTCATCGTCGCCTGTTCCATCGCCTGGCGCGCAGCCTCATCGGCGACCTTCAGATAGCGCCTGGTCGTCTCATAGTTCTTATGGCGGGCGAGCTGCTGCGTGACCGCAGCCGTCGCCACATGCGCCACGGCGGTCACGAAGCTGGCTTTGGTGTCATGGAACCGGTGCTCCAGCCCGAGCTTGTCGAGCGCGGTGCGCCATGCTCGTTTTGGGTTCTTTACAGGACGCCGTTCTCCCTTCTCGCCGTGCTGGTAGGTGAGGAGGTGCCTGACCTTCCATCGGCGCGCCTGGCCGACCAGACGCGTCAGCAGTTCCAGCGCCTCGGGGTTCGCTGGGATGAACTCCGCCCGTTTGCCCTTCGTCGCGTTGGCCTCCAGCCACACGCCACGGTTCTTGATGTCCACTTGGTCAATGGTGAGGCCAAACACCTCGGCTTTCCTGAATCCCATCAGGCGGGCCAGCAGGATGCCGTCTGCGAGATGCTGCGGCGCTGCCGCCACGATGGCGGACAAATCCTCGTCTGAGACCGGCCGGGGAAGGTGCTGAGCCTCGGCCAGCTTTGGCACCGTGGGTTTCTCAGGCAGCACTGGGCGGCCACTGGCGTCCCGTAGCGTGTGGGCGATTTTCAGGGCCTCGCTCAACGAGACCAGATAGCGGTTGATGGTGCCGTCGGCGCGGCATCGGTCGGTCGGGTGATAATGCTTGGCCCGTTCTTCGGGTGTGCGTGCACGGGGGCCGCCCTTGTAGATCAGGATCGGCTGGGTACGTGCCCATGCGATGTAATCCCACACCCGTTGTTCGGACAGTTCTGTGATTGGGGTGTCGGATCCGAAGAAGTGGATCAGCTCGGCGACGTAGACCCGCTTGTTTGCCCAATCCTTCAGCCCCTGTTTGCGTGTGGCATAGGCGGCGAACATCTGAGCGACCGTGAAAGCCGTTGGTGCGACTGGGGCGGCTTTTTCCGTCAGCGCAGAGGCACGCAGAACCGCTTCAATCTTGCGCGCCTCGGTCTTGTTCGCGGCTGGTTGGCCGGTGTCTGGATCAACGCAATAGCCGTGGTGGCGTGTGCCATTCACGCGGAAGTCATACCGCCAGCGGTTGCGGGCCGGGTCGAAGAAAATGGTCATCGCTCTGGTTCACCTGTGCGGAGACGGCCTAAGGATGCCAAGCTCCGCCAATGTGGCAACGGCTTCGCGGTGGGCCGGTGTCGCGACGCGCTTCACGATGGGTGTGGATCTGGCGCTGCTTTTGGTCTTCTGACCCAGCTTCTGCCGTTCCTGATACGCTTGGATCGACGAGACGTAAATCCGAACGCCGCGTTTCCCAAGGCGATATCCGCGCAGTTCATCTTCCTTCAGCAGGCGTCGCACGGTCGCGGGGTCGGCCCCCATTTCCAACGCCGCCTTGCCCACGGTTACGGCGCGCTCGATCCCGATGGTCGGGGCAAGATCCGGATCGGATGCGACTCGCGGATGTGTCATTGTCACAGCCCTTCCGCTTACAGGTCCTTGAGCGCCAAAGCGGCGCTTTGTCGATGCATCCTGGCGGCGTTGCGAAGGCGGCTGCGTTGAAGCGGCAGCGGTGAATCCTTCGCCGTGTCCTCTGCCCGGCGGGCTTCCTCGGCGTGCCATTCGGCAAGCCCCCCTTTGGTGGCGGCATCGATGTCGAGGAGGATGTCTTCCGCGCACCAGGTTAACAGGAACTCCCTGACCAAGTGGGTCAGGGGGATGTCGCGGCCGTAGAACGCGGCTTCGATCCGGCTGATCAGGGCGTCACGGTGCTCCAATCCCTCAATCTGGGCGATGTGATCCAGAAGACGCCAGGAAGGCGTGTCCAGGCTCATCGTCGTCCGGCGGGCGGGCATGCCGGTGTGACGCAGGGTGATCGTGGCGGTTGTGGTCTTGGCCGCCGTCTTGCGGACGCAGCCCATGATCCGGTCGAGCTTGGATTCTGGGGGGCTTGTGGGAACGATGCCTTTTACGGAAATCATGCTTGGCTCCCTGGCAGGAGTGGGACGGACGCGTTTGTCACCGGGGGGCTGATGGGCACACCCCGGGCGGCCTGGTGGCCAGCAAGGCGGGCGGCGTCGACGCGGCTGTCCTGGACAGTGGGCGCGCGGACGCTTGACAGGTTCTGATAGCGATCGGCGATCCAGCGTTCCGCCGCTGCGGCCTTGGCGCGGGCGTCGGCCGATTGAAGCGCGCACAGCTTCGTGCAGAGGGTCAGCGTCATGGACTCGACAAAGGCGGCGGCGGCGACGCGGCGACGGTTGGGCTTGCGCCGCCGGTAGTCCGGCCGGAGTTTGAAGTCGGCCAACGCGCGGGCGATGTGACGGGTCAACAGCGCGTGCAGCCATTCGGCCAGCAACGTGTCCGCCGCCCGACCCGCATAGACAACCTCAAGGGATTGCGCCTGGATCAGGATCACCGAGACCTGTGTAAACGCACCGATGGCGGGCCAAAGCCGATCGATGGGGCGAAGGCGCGCGCGGTCAATCGGGATGCGCACCTCAACGATTGGATCCTCATCAAGCGACAGGTCGTGTTCGGTTGCGGTCTGCCGGGCCTTGGTGGCGGCGGTCAGGGCCTCGGCCTCCGTGGCACCGGCCTCGACCGTGATGGTGCGCAGCTTGCGCAGCAGTTCCGCTGCACGCTGCCGGTTGGGGCTGGGGCGATCATCAGCCATTTGGGCAAGCCCCTGCTGGCGGGGCGGAGGTGGTCTTGTGAGCGTATTGCTGGTGATTCGACGACTGCCGACGGCGATGTTCGCTTTTCTCGCTTAGCGCGCGGGGAAGTGGCTGCCTTTCGCTGGTCCGCAGCGTTGTGATGCCGGTGGCGTCGCGTGCGGCGATCAACCGTTTCTGGCGGTCCGCGATGCTGATTTTTCCGGTGGCAAATTGTGCCTCAATCGCCTTGCGTAAGCGGTTGAAGTGCTCCAGCCGGTGGGATGGTGATGTTTCTTGCTGCATCGGCTTGGCGCGCTTCTGGGGTTGGGTGCTGTCATGTGGGTCATGATGGCTTGCCAAAAATTTGCGCCACTACGCAAATTTGTTCAAGATCGAAATATGCGCAGTAGCGCAAATTCTATGGCGGGCGGCGTGATCGCGCTTCGGCTTTGATCGCTGGCATAATACTGAAAATTAAGTACCAGATACGAAAGGCACATGGTAGTGTAACAATCGTTCGAATGATACTTAGGTTGCAAAGCGTGCTATCGTCTCCTCCAATCCCGCAGTTGAATCAAGACGTTCTAAAATTTGTCGATGCAGAGACGCGCGCAAACTCTGCAATTATCATATACGATAATAATGATCGCATCGTTTGGGTCAGCGCCCGGCAGCGGAGCATTGCTAATGTCACTGACTATGTGTCAGAGACGCACAGTAGTTTGTTTTGGCTTTTATTGAACGCTGGCAAGATCGGCGCGCGTGTAGATCGGTCCGATCCAGCGGGGTGGCTTGAGCAAGCCAGGATATCCCGGCGCCAATGTGGCGGAATGACTTGGTTGGCTAAGTATAATACAGAAATTATGGCTGTATCTCATAGAAATTTTCAGGATGGGTACTGTGTTCAGTCCAGAGTAGACATTGATGTATCATGTGTTATTGATAATAAAAGCATCAATGACATTCAGATTAGACAGACAAATACTGATAAATATTCACGTTATGCTGATAAAATTGATACCCTATCTGAATTTTCATATGATGGATATTGTTTGTTAAACTCAAAGATGGAGATAATATATGCAAACAAAATGTTCTATAAATATATTGATATTAGTGATGAATTAATCATAAAAATGGATCTTTTAATTGATGGTGTTGGTGTGTCTGATTTGCCATTATTGATTCATCGTGCGGTTGATGATGCCAATTTCAGGGCGGTTGTGCCGTTCTCTTCTGGTGCTGGTGTGATGTCTATAAGCTCTGGCTGGCTTTCTGGAACAGCTTTGCTTGTGGTGTCGCTGCCTGAGCATGCAAATGCTGACGTCTTACGGCAGCTTCTTGGCATCGGCTCAGCGGAAGCTGCTGTTGCAGCGCTCGTTGGGGCTGGCTTGTCCCCAGCTGAAATCGCCAAGGCGCGATCCACAACGGAGGTAACGGTCTACACTCAAATCCGTAATCTAAAAGAGAAAATCAGGAAACTGGGATTTCCTGTTTCTGATTTGGTTGGCTTATCAAAGCTTATATCTCGTATATCCAGCGTCACTCATCTATGGAAGTGAGGGTTAGAATGTCGGAAAGTGTTGTGGAAGTTCATGCTTTTGACTTTGGGAAGCATAAGGCCGCCATGGTCGATCGTTTCGGGCACTCCGAAATGATCCGCGATGCAGGCTTTTCTCATCTCACTGCAATCTTGGCTGATGCCCAACGTGCCGACGACGGCACGTACTATGCTTTGCCGCACGCGGCCGATCAGGCGATGCACGTTCTTCTGCTCGACAATGTCTTTTGCTTCAAAATGGGACAGGCGCTGTTCGGCAAGGGGCGGATGATCGCCCACGACCCGTTCCCGCCTGATGGACCAGCTCGCGAAGTGGCTTGGCAGAACACTCAACAAGCTCTGGCCAAAATCGGCGTGAGCATGCCCGACTATCAGGACGCCCCCAAGAGTGATGGCGTGACTCCCTTCGGCTCGGAAGGTTGCTGGCTCTGGATCGAGCGCTTGGCGGCTTGATTGGTTGCCCGGCCAGGGCGGGTTCCTGGCCGGGCCTCTCAAGGAAGGATGAGGCGGTGGAGAAGACCAGCCAAGAGGCTGGCCGACTGGCAAGACTGAGAAAGATGCTGTCGGCGCTTGATGATCGTGACCTCGACCGGATCGAGATGCTTGCGAAGAAGCGAGTTCTTATGAAGGAGACGAAGCTTTCACGCGAGCCTCAAGAATGACCTCAAACGCATCCTGCTCTTGTGGGCTTAATCTCTTGAGTAAGTCTAAAATTCTATCGATTTTCTGCAATCTTGGATCATCGCTATCGTTTTTTTCATCCTCATTGAGAAGCTCGTGTATCGTCACTTCTCTTTGAAGTAACTTGCTTGCGCCGAACGCCAATTTTTCATATGTATCGGCAAGCATGTTCTTATTTTTCTTATTTCGAACAAATTCATTCAAAGTATTGTAGCCAAGATCAGATGCGGCTGCCCATTGGCGAATGGACTTAAGCTCGGACCTATTCTGTTCCCAGAACCGAGTCAGCGCGGCGCGTCTGCGATCACGTTCGTTTTCTACTGTGCTCATACCCCTATTGTACGGATTTTGCGCTGCTGCGCGAATGCGCTGTAGCGCACTCAAGAGGCTTGACGTATTTGCGCAGAAGCGCAAACATGGGGAATGATTCGCGCCGCTGTTCACCGCATCCGCTCCTATTTCCAGACTGTTGGCATGAGTCGCCATCAGATTGCGAAGGCTGCCGAGTTGAACTGGCGTGCCGTGGACGAGGTGCTGTCACCCGACGGGAATCCCAAGCTCAAGACCCTCATGAAGATCGATCTCCTCGTGCCACCCGATTTCGTGCCGCCCACCAATCGTGAGGCGGGCGAATGATCGTGGGAAACCATCGTCCCATAGGTTGTTTCGTGTGGAAGCATCGCTCGTTACGCGCGATTTGCGCAAGCTGAAGGGTGGGGCAGGGCAAAAGAATCAATGGTGGGCCAACGGGAAGGGAACAATGAAGGATCAGACCGATTCAACGGCCTGCCCGGACATACGGTCAATTGGGGGCGTCACAGCATGCTGACCCGCGCCCAGCAAGCCGCCCGGGCTGCGTGGGAGGCGTTTGCCGCGTCCGCGCCGCCCACCGTTCCGAAGATCGAGCGGCTAATCCAGTCGCGCTATGGCGTCGCCGATCTGGCCGAGCTGGCCGACGATGAGGCGGACGCGTTTGCCGCGTTCCTGCGGCGTGCGGCGGGCTATCAGCGCGTGATCGCGCAGGCTTTGCCGATGCCGGTCCAGGGACGGGCATGACGGGGCGTCGCCCCTTTCCCAACCATTCCTGTCCAGATCCCAGATCTATCTTGCTGATGCCGCGATATTTTCGAACGGCCTGGCCGCGTGGCCCGCCGTCGCGGCTTTTCCTGGGCCTCCGGCCGCCCCCATCGACATCGAGGTCCACGCCGCTTTCGGCCGCCCGCGCGGCCGGGAGCGTTGCGTGTCTGTGCAGCACCGGCGCGCCTCGCGGCGGTGAAGCCTTGCCCTTTGTCTTGCGGGCGCGCAGGCCGCCGCCCGGGCTTCCCCTTTCCCGAGTCCAGGCGATCGCCACCGGCGACCGCTGACGCGCCTTCTGTCCCCCGCCGTCGCGCCTTGTCGTGGCGGTGAACCCTGGAGCTTTGCCGTGATGCCGCGCGCCCCGCCCTGATGGGGGCGGCCTTGCCGAGGCCGCCACCCCTTCCGGACACCGCAGGTTTTCGACGCCCGTTGACCGTCAACGGGAAACCCCTGCGCGCGTCCCGAAGGGTATCGCAATTCAGGAATAAAATCCGCTGTTGATTTGCAGCCACCCATCCGTGCGCCCGCAAATCGCCAGCCTTGCCACCGGCGGGCCGCCAGCCGCCGGGAACGGGACAGGTGCGCCATGAGCGTGAGACACGCCGATTTTCGGGAAATCGTGGGCCGATTCCGCGTTGCCGTGTTTGCAGATCCCCGGCTGAAGCCGCGCGACAAGCTGGTCGCCCTGGTGATGCTGGAGCGCGTGAACCGCGAGATGTGGCGCGGGCAGGGCGACCTGCTGACCTGGGCCAGCGTGGGAACGGTGGCGGAGGACGCCGCCCTGTCCACCCGCGATGTGGAGCGGGCGCGGGCCGCCCTGCTGGCCTGCGGCGTGATCGAGCGGGACCGGCCGGGCGGGCGGGGGCAGGCGGCGCGGATGCGCTTCTGCCTGGATTGGCTGGAACGGGAGGAGGGCGGGCCGGATGATCCTGAGCCGGAGGCGGCATTGCCCGACACCGGTGTCGGCGACCGGGGAGTCGGGGAAAACCCTGATTGGGCGACAGACCCTTCGGCTTTGGCCGACAAAACCGGGGATTTTTGCCCGACACCGGTGTCGGCCAAACCCTGTGATAAACCCCGTGAACCTGGGCGCGCCCCCACGCGTGCCCCCACGCGTGAGCGCGTGAGGGGCGGCGGCGGGCGCGATCTGGCCGACCTGATCGCCCAGCGGATCGGCCGCGACCGGCACGCGCAGTGGTTCCGGGATTGCCGGGTGTCGGTCACGGGCGACCGGGTGCTGCGGATTGATGCCCCGAATCAGTTCCTGGCCGACCAGATTCGCCAGCGGTTTTCCGACGATCTGGCCACGCTTCCCCGGATCCGGGACATCGTGATCACGGTCCAGCCCCAGCCCCGGTTATCCGGCCAAGCCTGCCTGTGGTCCCAACCCGGCGGGAGGGCCTGAGCCATGCCACTGAAGCCCGAGGACATTTGGGAAAACGGCGTCTACCGGTTCCCCGACAGCATCCGCCGGGTTGTGCGATGCGACCGGGTGTTCGTGACGTGGGAGTTCCTGCGCCCGTCCTGCGCGCCGCCGGGGCATGTGGGCCAGACGCCGGGCTACGTGTTCAGCAGCGAGGTGAAGCGATTCGCGGCCCAGGCGTTGGGCGAAATCTGCCCAACCACCCGGCCAAAGTCCGGGACCGATGGGGCACCGGCAAGAGGGCCGGGGGCATGAGGGCGGGGGCGCAAATCGCCCTGGATCTGGGCGTGCCGCCGCTGACCGCGCGGCACCGCCCGGTGAAGCCCCAGCGCGAGGGCTTCGCTGTTGTTGTGGTGGTCGCGGCTTGCGTTCAGTCGCTGGTCGGCGGATCGAACTGCATGGGCAGTTGACGGGCGGCGCTGCGATGCTCCACGACCTCAAGTACGGTGTATTCGCTCCGCAGTCCGTCGGTTGTGCGCCATTGTTCCATCAGAACGCGACAGACGAGGATGTCGCCCTTTGCAAAGACAACATCGTTCTGATTGACGCGAGAGAGAAAATTTTCGTCGGCCATGGTGACGTTGATGGTGTTCTGGCCGTCGAAAAGCCGCCATTTGTTCCTGTCCTTGAAGGAAACCGAAACAATTGTGTATGCGGCCTTCCGCTCCTCATGAATGATTTGCTCCTCCTCAGGGGAGGGGACGACGAACGACGATGCGTCGTCTTTGTCGATGATTTCAGGAGGCTGCCCACCTGCTGAAAACGCGATGGTATCGATGCCGGATTTTTCCAACGGGCGGATCAGCGCGGCCGCCGCCTTTCGAACCTCCACATCCCGCAGCAGCTGGATGGCCTCCCGGTTGGTTTCAATCGAATCCTGATCGATTTCGATGCGGACACCGCCATGTTCCAGGATCACCAACCGGGTTGGTCGCCGACCACGAAGCCATTTGATGATGCGGATCAACCCAACCACCGATCCGCTCCCGCCCCCCAGCAGAGCCAGGAGGTTGGCGGCGGCGGTCGCATCCTCGCCAACCAAGAAGCTTTTCATTTGTGCGACCAGGGTCTGCACAAGATCGAGATCGACGACGAAGGATCCCTTGCGGAAATCAGACCGGACGAGAACGGCGGCCTTGATTCGTTCACCGTTGAGGACGCGATTCGATTCTTCGCAGAGCTGGCCAATGGCCAGAAGCGCCGGGGCAAGATCCCGCACATCCATGGTTCCATCATGGATGGCAGGGCCGTCGAACGCAATTTTCAGGCTTGCTCTGCTCATTTCATCCGCCAACACCGCGCCTTCCCCCAAAAGCACGTATCCGTTGGAGAGAAGGCTAACAGATATTCCACCAAATTGGAGTCCAGATCGAAACAATCTAGTTCCAAGATCCGGGATGGTCAAATCCGGGGCTTGCCTGTCGGCTGTCATGCGGCATCAGCTCTGTGGGGCACCAACCTGAAGTGCATTCGCGGTTCTGAGGTTTAGCGCACCGGTGCAGCAAACCCCATCGAGCAGTACGCAACGGGACAAGGCGGTACCCATCCCGCGTTCGATCAAGCGGCCGATCGTTTTGGGCGCTGTGCCGATGCGATCCCTGAAAGAAAAATCCTTGATCACTTCCTCCATTTCAGAAGGAAGTGATATTTAATTGGGTGTCGTCACGGTCTTTGATTTGAATATGGATTCGAAACAAATGAAATAATATCTATTTCTTTAGGTGACAGACCGGCCATGTGAAGTGACACCTGAGCTTTGATTGCACTTCGGATTTGTTCATTTTCGATGCTATCGGCTATTGATTCAGCTCTGCGCATCTGTTGATCTTTGCGAAGTCGATCATACAGCTCTGTGGCGCGTTGCCGAGTTTGTTCGGCTTGCTTGAAGAATATAGCAGCAATAACATCAATAATAATCCCAGGTATTATTTTTGCTGTTGTCGCAAGATTGGCATCGTCTATTTTAGAAGACGCGTACAGAATGTAGAAAAATCCAACAATCGCCGCGAATACACTGAATAAAAATTGAAATTTTGCTTGCGAAAGTGCTTGCTGATGATAACTTATTACAAGGCCGTCTACAAGATTTCCCCCATTTACGTTGCGAATATTTCCATGAGAAACATTATCAGATTTTAAATCGGTGTTTAATCCATTTATTGCTATACCTGAATCAAGGGCGCTATTATATGAGCTGGCGATAATTGAATTCTGTTTTGCAAAATCTAATTCACTGTTGGATAAATTTTTTCCATTATTTCTTTTCTCTAATTTCGATGAATGAGAAGAATTTCTTGAAGAAAATTCATTTTTGCTAAAAATTTCATGCTTAACTCTTTGAAGCATGAAGATGATTTGGATCACTGCTGCTAATATGCCGATTAGAGCGGCCATATATGAGGGGGAGCGGTCAAGCAAAGCATCCGGCATCTGCAAAATACGGGAAATTATTTCGGTCATATCCAACCTATAAGGGATTTCTGCCACCGGGAGGGTTATTTTAAACGCAATGGCTAAAGCATAAAAAGCGATTTCTTCTCTTAAGGGCGCAATCGTTGTTGAGTTCACCCCTTGACGCCTCATCCCAGCGGAGCGATTATTCAGCTCGGAGCTTAAGAACCTCCAAACTAGGCGGCAGGCCGCCCGCGCGTTTTTCGCGATGCGGCTATTTTCATGCCCGGAGTCTGTCCGGTGCATACCCCTTTGCCGGGGGTCGGATAATACAACACCCGTAAGGGGAATATTCCGGCCTGTCCTAGTCAGGTTCTTAGCCCCCGGCGCCAGGGCTGCCTTAAGAAGTGGTCCTCCGTCGGCAATGCCGAACTAGGGGCTATCGCCATGGATGACATGGGCGACAACGGGCAAGTGCTGCCCGCGATTACCACCACCGACATCATCATCATCGACAATGAGCCACGCGTCACCGATGTGAAGCTGGCTGCGGCCCTGGGGTACGCCAAGGTCCAGGACCTTCGTCAACTGGCTGAGCGCCATCGCATCGCTCTGGAGCGGTTTGGAAGGGTTTCGACGCACCGTGCGTCGAAACCTGGACGTGGAAGTGCTGGTGGACGCCCGAGCACGGGGATGGCCTTCAACAAGAAGCAGGCGCTTTATCTGGGTGGCAAGACCGACCTTCCGGCGGGTGTTGAACTGCTGATCGCCATGGTCGAGGTGTTCGACGCCGTGACCAGCGGCAAGGCTCTGCCGCCCCCGCCGCCCGCCCCGGCGCTGACCAAGGCCGACCTGGACGCCATCGATCAACGGGCGCGGCACGCGGCAGGGGTGGAGGAAAGCCGGGTTCGCAGGGCCTTGACCGACGCCGCCCTGGACGCCCTGCGCCAGGGCAGGCCGGTGGACGCCGCCCTGCGGACGACGCGGCTCAAGCGGTCGGCCCCGCTGGCGCTGCCACCGCCGGAGCCGCCCGCCGCGCAATCGGACCGGTCCCGGTCGGACCTGTCCCGGGCGGCGCGGCCGCTGGCGCTGACGGCGCGGTTCCTGGCGCTGCCTGCCGAGACGCAGATCACGTTTGAACGGGTGCTGGAGCTGCTGGTCGAGATCAACCGGGTGCTGTCCGATCTGTGGGATGCGACCGGCGAGGCGGACCTGCGCAAGCCGATCGGCGACATGCTGACGGCGAAGGCCGACCAGTGGCGCGCCGGCAATCCCACCTTCACCCGCCATCATTGATCCAGGGCGGGCCATCCCCAAAAAGAACGCGGCGGGCCGAAGCCCGCCGCACATCTTGTGCCATCAGGGGCGAACCCCCATGACGTGTTAACGGAAGGACCCCGATCCCCCAGCGGCTAAGCAAGGAAATTGTCATTCCACTGCGACGATGTCATGCCTTGCGCAACGCGTCAAGTGGGTTGAAAATTGAGGTCCGACCGCAACATACTCACGTCCTCGGATGCAGGACGACTGTATGATGCTTTTTTGTATGCCACGCCTGATGAAAAGCAAAGGCAAACTTTATAGCGGCGGCATGTGAGTATGGGGGGATTGACTCCCACGCAGCGACACGATACCTTCTTGTTGACGAGACAAGGGAGGGCGGTATCGTGCTGCGCATCATCATAATATAGAACTGGCTGAGGTGAACTCGCCTCTCAGGCGATTCAACGTCACCCGTAGCCGCAGGCAACAAGCTGCCACTTATGGGCGATGAACCTCTGGAACAGGTTCATCGCCCATTTCTTTTTCTCACAGCCTTGGGGGAAAGTCCATCATGTCCAAGCGTCTCCGCTACCGCCTGTCGCTCGATCTCGGGACCAACAGCATCGGTTTCTGTCTGCTCGACCTGAACGGCGAGGGGCAGCCTTGCCGGGTGCGGCGCATGGGCGTGCGGATTTTTCCCGATGGGCGCGATCCCAAATCCCAGGAATCGTTGGCGGCAGACCGGCGGCTGGCGCGGTCGATGCGGCGGCGGCGCGACCGCTATCTGCGGCGGCGCACGGTTCTGATGAACACGCTGATCGCCTGCGGCCTGATGCCGCCCGACAAGGCCGCGCGCAAGGCGCTGGAGGTGACGGACCCCAAGGCGCGGCAGGAGACGGACCCCTATGAACTGCGCGCGCGCGCGGTGCAACAGCCGGTGTCGGCGCACCAGCTTGGCCGCGCCCTGTTCCATTTGAACCAGCGGCGCGGCTTCAAGAGCAACCGTAAGGCGGGCGGCGACGAGACCGAGGCGGGCAAGGTCAAAACCGGCATTTCCGCCCTGAAGGAGGAGTTGAAAAAGGCCGACGCCCAAACGCTGGGGTGCTGGCTGGCGGAGCGGCACCGGAACCGCCAGCCGGTGCGCGCGCGCCTGACCGGCAGCGGGGCCAAGGCGTCCTACGGCTTTTACCCCGACCGCGCCCTGGTGCAGGAGGAGTTCCAGGCGATCCGCGCCGCGCAGGCCCCGCATCACCCCGATCTGACGGCGGCGCAGTGGGACCGGATCGAGTCGATCATCTTCCACCAACGCCCGCTGCGCCCGGTGCGCCCCGGCAAATGCACCCTGTTCCCGGAGGAGGAGCGGGCACCCTGGGCGCTGCCCATCGCCCAGCAATTCCGCATCCTGACGGAGCTTGCCAACCTGCGCTTTGAACGGAAGGGCGCGGCCCCCTGGGGCCTGTCCGCCGAGGAGCATTCCCGCCTGTTCGACCGGCTGTGCCACAAGGGCGATATGACCTTCAAGGCGTTGGCCAAGGATCTGGGCCTGCCACCCGACACCAAGATCAATCTGGAGGACGACAAGCGCGACCGGCTGAAGGGCGACGCCGTGGCCGACGTGCTGGCGGCGGAGAAGGGAAAGCGGCGGCGAATCGGCGCGGCCTGGCATGATTTTTCCCCCCAGCGCCAGCGGGAGATCGTCGGCCGCCTGCTCGACACCGAGGATGAAGGGGAATTGGCGGCGTGGCTGGTGTCCGATCTGGGCTTGGATTGGGAACTGGCGACCCTGATCGCCGAACGCCCCGGCCTGCCCGATGGCCATTGCCGTCTGAGCGAAAAGGCGCTGGAGCTGGTGGTGCCGGAAATGCGCGACCGCCATCTGGATTACAGCGAGGCGGTGGAGGCGGTGGGCCTGCATCACTCCGATTTCCGCCCTGACCGGCTGCTGGACTTCCTGCCCTATTACGGCGAACCGCTGGAGCGCTTCATCGCCTTTGGCACGGGCGAAGCCAATGACCCGCCGGAGCGGCGACTCGGGCGCTTTCCCAACCCCACCGTTCACATCGGGCTGAACGAGCTGCGGCGGCTGGTCAACGCCATCATCGCCCGCTGGGGCAAGCCGGAGGAAATCGTCGTCGAACTGGCGCGCGACCTGAAGCAAAGCCGCGACGAACGCGAAAGGACCCAGAAGGACCAGGCGCTGAACCAGAAAAGGAACGAGGCGCGGGCGGCGGAGCTGCGCGCACTGGGCATCCCGGTGAAGGGCGAGGCGCTGCTGCGCCTGCGCCTGTGGGAGGAGCTGCCCAAGCACGGCGATGACCGCCTGTGCGTTTACACCGGCAAGCTGATGGGCAAGGCGCAGCTGTTCAACGGCGAGGTGGACATTGACCACATCCTGCCCTTCAGCAAGACCCTGAGCGACGGGGCCGACAACAAGATCGTCTGTTTCCGCTCCGCCAACCGCTTCAAACGCAACCGCACGCCGTGGGAGGCGTTCGGCGTCGCCCCGGTGGACCCCTATGACTGGGACGGCATCCTGGCGCGCGCCGAACTGCTGCCCAAGAACAAGCGCTGGCGCTTCCTGCCCGACGCCATGGAACGCTTCAACGGCGACAAGGGCTTTCTGGCCCGCCAGCTCAACGAAACCCGGCATCTGTCGAAGATCGCCCGAATCTATCTGGGCAGCGTCATCCCGTTGGAAAAGGTCCGGGTGGCACCGGGGCGCTTGACGGCGCTGCTGCGGGCGCGTTGGGGGCTGAACGCGATCCTGTCCGATGCCAACCTGAAAAACCGTTGCGACCACCGCCACCACGCCATCGACGCCGCCGTTCTGGGCGTCATCGATCAACGGCTGGTGCAGCGCGTGGCCGAGGCGGCGGAACGGGCGGAGAACAAGGAGCTGGAACGGCTGTTCGATGGTCTGCCCGATCCGTTCGACGGGGTCAGCACCGAGTCGTTTGGCGATCAGGTGCGCAACCTGGCGCGCGGGATCATCGTCTCCCACAAGGCCGAACATGGCTGGCAAACCCGCATGCACAACGACACCGCCTATGGCCCGGTCGGCACCCTGGCCAACGGCCTGCACCAGGTGGTGACGCGCAAGCCGCTGTCGAACCTGACCGCCAAGGATCTGGACAACATCCGCGACGACCGTCTCAAGGCCGCGCTGAAGGCCCATGTCGAGAGCGAAGCGGCGCAGGGCCGCAGCTTTGAACAGGCGCTGAGCGGCTTTGAATGGACCGGGGGCGTCGTGCGCCGCGTGCGGATGCTCGACACGTTGGGCAGCCCGATCCCGATTCGCGATTCGGCGGGGTCGGTGTTCAAGCTCTACAAGGGCGACAGCAACGCCTGGTACGAGATCCTCCGCGATGGGCGCGGGCGCTGGACCGGGCGAATCGTCAGCACCTATGAGGCGTACCAGCTTCACCGGGCCTGGCTGGCGGAAACCGGGGCGTCGCGGGCCGAAGATGGCCGCCCCTTCCTGGAATGGGCCGGGCGGCGGGTGGCGGGCGACCTGGGAACGCCGCTGTTCCGCCTGTTCAAGGGCGACACGCTGGCGCTGGGCGTCGCGCCCGACCGCCAAATCATGCGGGTGGTCAAATTTTCGGAGGGGCAGATCACGCTGGCCGCCCACCACGAGGCGGGGGCGTTGAAGGCGCGCGACGCCGACAAGAACGACCCGTTCAAATACCGCTACGCCTCCCCCGACGCGCTGCGGAAGGCCCAGGCCCGCCCCGCTGGCGTCGATCCGCTGGGGTATGTCCACGACAACGGCCCGATGGAGTGACCCCATGAGCAGCGCGGCGTCGATCGTCATCGAGGTGGCGGAGGACGGGCGGCATCTGTCGCTCGACCGGGGATTCATGGTGGTGTCCACGCGCGGCGCGGAAATCGGCCGCGTCCCGCTGGACGACATCGCCGTGCTGATCGGCTCGGCGCACGGGCTGACCTATTCCAACAACCTGTTGCTGGCCCTGCTGGAACGGGAATGCGCGGTGGTGCTGTGCGGGCGGAACTTCAGCCCGGCGGCGATCCTGTGGCCGGTGGACGGGCATCATGTCCAGGCCCAACGGATGCGGGCGCAGGCCGACACCACCGACGCCTTCAAGAACCGGCTGTGGCAGGCCATCGCCCGGGCCAAGGTGCGCAACCAGGGTGCGGTGCTGGAGGCGCTGGGCCAGCCGTCGGGGGCCTTTGCCGAGCTGGCCCGCAAACTGCGCTCCGGCGATCCCGACAACATCGAGGCGCAGGCGGCGCGCCGTTACTGGCCGTTGCTGTTCGGGGCGGATTTCCGCCGCGACAGCGACGAGCCGGGAATCAACGGTCTGCTGAATTATGGCTACGCCGTCCTGCGCGGCGGCACGGCCCGCGCGGTCGCCGCCGCCGGTCTGCACCCAACCTTGGGGCTGAAGCATTCCAACCGCTCCAACCCCATGTGTCTGGTTGATGATCTGATGGAACCGTTCCGGCCGCTGGTGGACCTGCTCGTGCATCGGCTGGTCGCCGATGGGTGCCTGGCGGTGGATCGGGACACCAAACGCGCGTTGGCGGGCATCCTGGTCCAGGATTTGCGGACGGAGGCCGGAGTCACCCCGCTGGCAACCTGCCTGTTCCGGCTGGCCTCGTCGCTGGCGCACATGTTGTTGGGCGAACGGCAGGGTCTGGACCTGCCGCTGTCGCCGCTGCCGCTGGATCTCGTTCCCGCTCACCGTGGCAAGGGAGGCGCGCATGGCGCTCAGCGCGTATCGTCTCATGTGGATGATGGTGATGTTTGATCTGCCCACCGTGACCAAATCCGACCGGAAAGCAGCGACGAATTTTCGCAATTTCCTGTTGGACGAGGGGTTCGAAATGTCGCAATTCAGCGTCTACCTGCGCTTTTGCGCCGGTGCCCCGCAGGTCGAGGCGCGAATCGGGCGCATCCGATCCAACGTGCCAAAGCGCGGAAAGGTGCAAATCCTGACCTTCACCGACCGCCAATACCAGACCATGGTGTGCCTGGAAGCGCGAACAAAGGAAGAACCCGGCGCGAAACACGAACAGTTCAAGCTGTTGTAGCGGGCTGGATCAGCGGTTTCCCACAGAAAAATTCCCGGATAAAGCGTTTTGCATCAACGCGTTATCCGGGAACCTATTGTAGCCGCTGGGGGATCGGGGTCCAGCCGCAACCGCTCGGCGTTGCGCATGCCGACCAGCGCCATTGTAGCCGCTGGGGGATCGGGGTCCAGCCGCAACCGCCAACGTCACGACCGCCACCGGGTGGAAATTGTAGCCGCTGGGGGATCGGGGTCCAGCCGCAACGTCCCCATGTCCATGAAGAGCGCGCCGACGATTGTAGCCGCTGGGGGATCGGGGTCCAGCCGCAACTGGCTCGTCTTGTGCTTCCGCACATTTCTTATTGTAGCCGCTGGGGGATCGGGGTCCAGCCGCAACGCGCCATTCGGCCCGACGCTCTTTTTCTGCATTGTAGCCGCTGGGGGATCGAGGTCCAGCCGCAACGCCTTGCGCAGGGCGACGAGCTCCTTCTCTATTGTAGCCGCTGGGGGATCGGGGTCCAGCCGCAACTGCGGCGTGGGATTCAACCACATTCCAGGATTGTAGCCGCTGGGGGATCGGGGTCCAGCCGCAACCGAATGTTTTTGCGCTAGATTTGACGCACTAGAGCGCTGTGCCTAAAATGTGGCTCAGCACGGCGCTCTAAGCTTTCATTGATCGAGCCGATTCACGCGTGAAATCGATTCCGATTTAACGCGATCTGCTCTAACCCGCCACCTCGGCTGTCTCGCCGACCGGGTCCATGTGTGGACGGCCCTTCCGGTGCAAGAGTGAAATCCGTAGTGACGGTCGATAGGATGCATCCATGTGTCCGACC